>JADJHD010000057.1 GCA_016707705.1 Bacteroidales bacterium | reverse complement strand
CATTATCCTGTAAATGACTTTGGACTTTGTTGATATGTCAGGAAACGTTACTGAATGGTGTGCCGATGCATGGGGACGAATCAGCATGTTACTTGGACGCGATAACCCCACCTATTTATACGATGCCAAGGAAGATCCTCCAGCACTTAAGAGGAAAAAACTTATCCGCGGAGGTTCGCGGAAGGACACCTTCCACTTAGCCAGGTATCAACACGTGCCTACGAATACCAGGATTCATCCAAGTGCTACATCGGTTTCCGTTGTGTACAGGACTTCATGGGACGTCAGAAGGATGACAATCCATCACGCGCTTCAAGAATTTACAATTAATACCGGCATTTTTACCGCCTCCTTGAATAAATCACAAACAATCAACCAACCAACTAACAGAAAAATAAGTAAATCATGGGTTTAGCAAGTTTCGTATCAGGAAGAGCATATAAGAACTTTATGTCCAAGGTCTATGGATGGGGTGCTGCCCTCGTTATCATGGGTGCTCTGTTCAAGATTAACCATTATACCGGTGCCGACATCATGTTGATCATTGGTCTTTCAACTGAAGCTCTTATCTTCTTCTTCTCGGCTTTTGAACCACCCCATGTTGAACCAGACTGGAGTTTAGTCTATCCTGAACTCGCTGGTATGTATCATGGCGGAGCCGGTACTCCCGGTGCAGCACCCAAGAAGGGAATGCATGGAAAATCAGTTACTCAGGAACTTGATGATATGCTTACCAAAGCCAAGATTGGTCCGGAACTGATTGAAAGCCTCGGCGACGGCATGCGTAAAATGTCAGAAAACGTTGGCAAGATGACGGAAGTTACCAATACTGCCGCTGCTACTGACGATTTCGTTAAGAATGTTAAGGATGCCAGCAAGTCAGCCGGTGAACTTTCAACATCCTACAAAAAGACTGCTGAAGTCCTTAATCAGGATGCCAGCACCGTTGGTGAACTTTCAACCAGCGTTAAATCTGCTGCAGTTTCCGCAGGAACACTTGCAACAGTTTACAATGAAGTATCTGCAGCCATCAAGAATGAGATGTCAGCTACCGAGCAGTTCTCAAGCAGCATGGCAAATGCAACCGCATCAGCCAACAAGCTTGCTGAGCATTACAACAAATCAGCCGAACTTCTTGGCAAATCAGCTGAGTCACTTAATTTCAGCGCTCTCGACAGCAAGGCATACAATGAGCAGCTCCAGAAGATTTCGAAGAATCTGTCAGCTCTCAATGCTATCTATGAAATGCAGCTGCAGACTTCAAACGAGCAGATCGAAGCTTCCAATAAGCTCCGTGCTACCGTTAATACCTTCCTCACCAGCATGAACGATTCTTCAGGCAACATGACCAAGTACAAGGAAGAAATTGATCAGCTCACCAAGCGCGTTACCGCCCTTAACCAGGTTTATGGCAACATGCTTACCGCTATGAATGTAAATGTCAATAAATAATCTTTTTGTATCACAGCAGAATAACTTACACTAACACCGAAACAATTGGAATATGGCTGGATATAAAGAGACGCCAAGACAAAAAATGATTGCAATGATGTATTTAGTGCTAACAGCATTGTTGGCGCTGAATGTATCAGTTGAGATCCTGAATGCTTTCTTGGTTGTAAATGACAGCATGGAAACCACCAATCAGGTATTTGCTACCAAGAACGAGGACCTCTACAAGATGTTCGAGAAACAGTACGCACAAAGTCCTGATAAGGTTGGACCATTTTTTAACAAGGCAAAGGAAGTAAAGAAGCTTTCCGAAGAGATGAAGACCTACATCAACGATATGAAGTACGATATGATCGCCTTCTCGGAGAGAATCCCCGTTGCTGAAGCCAAGTCGAAATCACTTCGCGAACTGAAGGGTAAAGATAAATATGACCAAACTACTGCCTATTTCATTGGACAGTCGGAAGATGGTTCCAAGGGAAAGTCAAAAATCCTAAAGGACAGAATCATTAAGTACAAGCAAGACCTTCTCAACCTGGTTGATCCGGGTAACAGGGGAAGCATAAAGCTTGGACTCGATACTGACGGACCATTCTACAATGCTGATGGAAAGAAGCAGAACTGGGAAATGCATAACTTCTACCGCACCATTCTGGCAGCTGATGTTACCATTCTCAATAAATTCATTGCTGAAGTTCAGAATGCAGAGCAGGACCTTGTGAATCACTTCATGGGACAGATTTCTGCAACCGACTTCAAGATTGACCAGGTAGGTGCCACCGTTGTTCCAAAGAGCCAGTATGTGTTCATGGGCGAAAGCTATGAAGCAGAAGTGTTCGTAACAGCTATGGATACCAAGCAGAACTTCACAGCCAATATCGGTGGCCGCGGTTATACCAGCGAAGCCGGTAAGGTAAAGGTTCAGCTGCCTGCTACCGCTCCGGGGCCCAAGACCGTTACAGGTAATGTTATGTTCAAGTCACCATCAGGTGAGATCAAGCCTTACCCAGTGTCCTTCGATTACATCGTTGCTCCTCCGAGTCTTACCGTATCACCTACCAAGATGAATGTTCTTTATGTTGGTGTTGATAACCCGGTATCCATTTCTGCAGGTGGTGTTTCGGATGCTCAGATTTCTGCTGCCATTACTCAGGGAACGATTGTCCGTACAGCTAACGGATGGGTTTCCAGAGTATCACAGGCAGGAAAAGCTACCGTTACCGTAACCGCAAAGGTTGGTGATCGCGTTAAACCTATGGGCGCATTTGAGTTCAGGGTGAAGAACGTTCCAAGTCCAACTGCTTATATTGCCAATACCGATGGTGGAGTTGTTGGACGTGAAGTACTTGCTGCTTCAGCTCTCATCCCACGTATGCCTCCTGATTTTGAATTTGACCTCAATTTCATCATTACCTCCTTTACTTTCTCAGGAAACCGCAAGGGTGACGTAATCGACTACAAGGGCGTTGGTAATAAGCTGACGGATGAAATGAGAACTTTTATCAAGGAATGCAAGCGCGGATCAAAGGTTTCCCTGGAAGATATCTATGCAAAGGGACCTGACGGAAAGAACCGCAAACTGAATTCCATTGTGCTTACCATACAATAATCCTTTAGCCTTAGCTAAAATGAAGAAACTGCTTTTATTCATGGTACTGTTTACGCTGTTGTCGGCAGGTACCTTTGCCCAGCAAATGCTGAACACCCCTCCACGCGATGGAGTGGTTGATAAGGCTGACAGGCTCGAGAAAAAGCCCATTGCCTACCCATGGGTCAGGAGTTCCGACTACGTTTGGGAAAAGAGGATTTGGCGCGTGATTGACCTTCGCGAGAAGATGAATCAGCCCATGTACTTCCCCGAAACTCCGCATAACAACTGGAAAAGCTTCATGACCGTACTCATGGACGCCCTCAAGGAAGGCAGCATAACTGCTTACGATCCTTCCTCAGGTACCGATGAGTTCATTATTCCCTTGGCTTACAAGGAAATCATGGCTAAGGTTGAGAAAGCCGATACTACCCAGTTGCAGCGCGATTATCCTCCCTACGATTTCTATGATACCGTAATCGTGAAGAAATTCAGGCCTTCGGATGTCAAGAAGTTCAGGGTGAAGGAAGACTGGTTCTTCGATAAACAGCGCTCTATGCTGGAAGTCAGGATTATCGGAATCTGCCCTATTGTTGACCAGTTCGACTCCAAGGGTGATTTCAAGGGTTACAAGCCATTGTTCTGGATATATTTCCCGGAAGCCCGTCCTGTACTGGCTAAATCGGAAGTATTCAACAGGTTCAATGGTGCAGCCAAGCTGACCTATGACGACCTCTTCTGGAAACGAATGTTCAGCAGCTATATCTATAAGGAAGATAACACCTACGACCGCAACATAGCCGAATATGCCCTTGGTATTGATGCTATGCTTGAGGCAGAAAGAATAAAGGCCGAACTGTTCAACTTCGAACAGCAGCTCTGGGAATACTAATTTCCGGCTGAGCCAGATGAAAGGCAGCATTCCTTGATGGGATGCTGCCTTTTGTTTTTTTACCTTTGCATAAGAGCTGTATAGGACCATGACCACTGTCGATCTTCTTGATACCCCCATTGAATACCTGAAGGGCGTTGGCCCCAAGAGGGCAGAACTGCTGCGCAAGGAGTTGGGCATAGTATCCTATTACGACCTGTTAACCTATTATCCGTTTCGTTACCTCGACCGCAGCAGAATCCTCAGGATCAACGAAATTGTGAATGATTCAGCCTATATCCAGGTTAAAGGGGTGATTGTAAATACCCAGCTTGTTGGGAAAGGCGGTGGTACAAGATATATCATGACCATCCGCGACAGCTCAGGAACGCTTGATCTGCTTTGGTTCCAGGGAATCAACTGGATAAAGGACAAGTATCCGTTAGGAACTGAACTTGTTGCTTTTGGAAAGCCGGCCCTCTTTGGCGGAAGGTACAATATCCCCCATCCGGATCTGGAACTGGCATCGGAATATTACTCCTCACCAGCCGATCCCTTGCATCCCCTTTACAATACTACGGAAAAGATCAAGCAGAAAGGAATCAACAGCCGAGCCCTGTCAAAAATCGCCAAAACCCTGATATCGCAATTGCTTGGAGTGATTCCGGAAACACTGCCTGCCGATTTGCTGAATGAATACCACCTTATTTCAAGGGAAGCTGCTTTTCAGAATATTCACTATCCTACCAACCTCGAAATGCTGGGTAAGGCTGAGGCAAGACTTAAGTTTGAAGAGCTTTTCTTTATACAGCTTCGTTTGCTGCGCTACAAAATCACCCGTTCTGGAAAGGTGAGAGGAATTGTATTTCCGACTATCGGGAATATCTTCAATGAATTCTATGCAAAATACCTCCCTTTTGAGTTAACGAATGCACAGAAGAAGGTAATCAAGGAGATTCGTGTGGATTTGGGCTCAGGCAGGCAGATGAACCGCTTGTTGCAGGGAGATGTGGGAAGCGGAAAGACATTGGTAGCTCTGATGTGCATGCTGATAGCCCTTGATAATGGGTATCAGGCCTGTATCATGGCTCCCACGGAGATTCTGGCGCAGCAGCATTTCAAGACCATTTCCCGCTTTCTTGGGGATATGGATGTGAAGGTAGACCTGCTAACCGGCAGTACAAAAGCCGCCCAAAGAAAGAGCATGCATACTTTGCTAAAGTCCGGGGAGCTGCATATTCTGATTGGAACCCACGCCCTGATTGAAGATGCAGTGCAATTCAACAGGCTTGGACTAGTAGTAATCGATGAGCAGCATCGTTTCGGGGTGGAGCAGCGTTCAAAATTGTGGAATAAGGCTGAAACACCACCCCATGTGCTGGTGATGACTGCCACACCCATTCCCCGTACTCTTGCCATGACCGTTTATGGCGATCTGGACTACTCAGTGATTGATGAGCTGCCTCCGGGAAGGAAACCTATAAAGACCTACCACTTTTATGAGAACGGCCACGAGAAGGTCTATAATTTCATGAAGCAGCAGATTGACCTGGGCAGGCAGGTGTATGTGGTTTATCCGCTTATTGAGGAATCGGAAACTCTTGACCTGAAAAACCTGCAGGAAGGATATGAATTGCTTCAGCAGATATTTCCCGCGCCGAAATACAGTCTGAGCATGGTGCACGGTCGCATGAAGCCCGATGAGAAGGAGAGGGAGATGCAGCGCTTTGCAAAGGGAGAAACCCAGATAATGGTTGCAACCACCGTTATTGAGGTAGGTGTGGATGTGCCCAATGCTTCTGTAATGATTATTGAGAACTCTGAGCGCTTCGGACTTTCACAGCTGCATCAGCTTCGCGGCAGGGTTGGAAGGGGTGCAGACCAATCGCATTGCATTCTGATGAGCGGATTCAAGCTTACCTCCGATGCCAAGACCCGAATTGAAACCATGGTGAAGTCCACGGATGGGTTTGAGATTTCAGATGTTGATTTACGTCTGCGTGGTCCCGGTGATCTGGAAGGGACGCAGCAGAGTGGGGTGCTGGATATGAAAATCGCCAATCTGATCAAGGATGAAGCCGTTTTGCGCATCACCCGAACCCATGCACAACGCATACTCGACGAAGATCCGGGATTGCAGCTGGAGAAGAATCAGAGAATAGCCCGACAATTCTACTTCCTGAACAAGAAAAAGGCAGACTGGGCGATGATCAGTTAATATTTTAAAGACATATCCCGCAGGATTACCTATTCAATCCTATTCGTACACTTTCCCATTTTAATTAATATTTGCCCTCCCTTGAATAAATACATTTCCGCACTGTTATTGATTTTCATTTCCGTTGCTGCTGCGGCACAAATGGTTTTTCAGCATCCTGCTGCTTTAAACAGCAAGGCTGAACTGGATTTTGTGAAACTCAGGTTAAAGGCAGGTGATCAGCCCTGGACTGCCGAGTTCACTAAGCTTAAACTGCTTGCAACAACCGGATCAAAAGCTTTGACTTACGTTAATTCCAACACTGATGAAGCGGAGTATTCGAGGGATGAAGCCCGGAAAGTTTATGCCAATGCATTATGCTGGTATCTGATGGATGATGAAACCTACGCGCATCAGGCAGTTGCGATACTGAATGATTGGTCAGGACTGCAAGGATTCAACGGAGGAAACGATCAGGATAAACTTCTGGCAGGCTGGCTTGGGGCCCTTTTCGGACCCGCAGCAGAAATTATGAGAACCTATCCCGGGTGGGCACCTGCTGATATAGGAAGGTTTCAGTCGATGTTCAGAAGAGCTTTTTATCCCCAGTTGAACACGGCAAGTAGCTGGAATGGAAACGTTGACCTGACGCAGATCGATGCCATGATCAATATTTCAGTGTTCAATGAGGATGAAGCTGAGTTCAAATTGGCAGTAGAAAGATTCAATAAACGGATTCTATCTTATTTCTATCTGGAATCTGATAGTATAATTCCTTCCATTGAAGGTGATGTGGGCAATATTGATGAATTCTGGAGTTATCCGGCAAAATGGGTGGATGGATTAACACAGGAAACCTGCCGCGATAACAATCATCATTCACAGTATGCACTGGCATCAGCATTGCATGCAGCGGAAGCAGCCTGGCATCAGGGTGTGGATTTGTATACTCCGAATACCAAGAGGTTCACTGATGCAATGGAACTTATGGCCTTGCAGATTAATACCGGCAACATGCAGGGAATCTGTAAGGACAATACCTCTACCTCTGAGGTTTTCAATACCTGGGAAATCGGCTATAATCATTATCACTTGCGGAAGGGTATAAGCTTGCCCTATACCAATAAACTCATTTGGGAGAAGGTTCGGGTGGAGAGCACAAGTGACTGGAATATATTCTTCGAAACATTAACTCATGCGGAAGTTGGGAACTAAATTCATTTTCAGGAGTTTATACTCATAAGAGATACGAAGAAATGAAAGTAAACCTTGAGAGTATTGATAAGCAATTCAGGCATAATAAAGGGAAGAATCTTTTTTATGACGGGGTGCTGAATTCCCTGGGATTTATTCCTGAAACCCTTGATGCTATTGAAGGAATTGATCTTATTGATAAGGAGTCGGAAGAATTGCTGATCAATTATTTAACGGATAGGGCTATCAGGGAATTTTGTGCCATCAATCAGTATTTCTCCTTCGATCAGCAGGCACATAAGCAGTTAAGGGCTTTGTACTCCGAATTATTTTCAACGGTAAAGATGAAGAAGTTGCCTGTTGAATCCATTGCCCGCAAACATTATGAAAACCTGATCATCTGGTTGCAGAACACCAACTCCTTTGCTGTTGATATTTATGAAAGCAAGGGAGAAAGCATAGATTCCGTAGCCTGTTCGGAATACAGTCCTGAGTTACAGATGGAAATCCTTCAACTGGACCTCGATCAGATAATGGAACCGGTGTTGGATATTGGCTGCGGAGTAAAGGCAGGACTTGTTTTATATCTTCGTTCGCAGGGAATTGAAGCATTTGGGATTGATCGCTTTGCCGAAGAGGATACCATGCTGCAAAAGTCTGACTGGCTTGATTTCAGGTACGAGAAGGATAGCTGGGGCACCATCTGCAGTAATCTGGGATTCTCAAATCATTTTCATCATCACCATTTGAGGCAGGATGGCAGTTTTATCGATTATGCAAGGAAATACATGGAAATACTTGCTTCGCTGAAGCCAGGCGGCAGTTTTCACTATGCGCCGGATTTACCCTTTGTTGAACAGTTTCTGGATAATGGGAAATACCTGCTGAGCCGTCAGAGTATCCGTGAATTTGAATTTAAATCGACAGTAATCAAAAGATTGTTGTAAGCTCCCCCCCGACAGGGGAATTCGGTTCTCTTAGGTAGGAGCCCGGCGGGGGCCGGCCCCCCCCCCGCGGGCCCCCCGGGGGCGGGGGCGGGGCCCCCGGGGGCCCCCGGCCCCGGGCCGCCCCCGGGGGGGGGGGGGGCCGGGCGGGGGCCGCCGGCCCCCCCCCCCCCCGCGCGGCCGGGGGGGGGGGCGCCGGGCCAGGATTATCCGGAGAATCAGACAACTTCATAAAAATGTCCATTAACGCAGGGGTATTGTCAGATCGATATCCTGATTATTCATAAACAACCTGCCTTTATTCATTTCCAGTCGGTAGACGTCGTTTCCGCTTTCGGTAATCAGCAGACAATCGGCATAGAATGGACCTTTGGCATCGTCCTTGCCCTTGGCGACGATAAAAATCTGAGAATTCCTGCTCTTTACAGTGAATGTACCTTCCACCAATGACCAGTCGCCATTGATTACTTCAGCCTGTTCGGGGTAGAATACCGTGGATTCCCAGCTGTCGTTGGCAGGATTGTACTCTTCAATGATAAAGCGGAACCAGAGATTCAGGGCATCCTTCATTCCATTGAACATCCAGGCAGAAATTTTGTATTCCTTTCCGGTTTCAAAGGTGCCGGCAGGAAATTCAGCCATTACATTCTTTCCTTTCTTTGGTGAACTGTAGCCTCCATTATTCCTGAACTGATGCAGCCATGAAAGCTTCTCATAATCATTGTAATAGAGGAAAGCTGAATCATTCGTAACCATAAAGGAATCCTTCTTTTTAAGTCCAGGCAGTAGCTTCTGGTATTGTGAGAGGTATTTGCCGGCATCATTTCGGAATAAAACTTCCGGTGTGATGGAATAGAGGCTGATTCCGAGGGCTGTGTATAAAAGACTTGCTTTCGAGATCAGATCCAGTTCGTTCTCGGTGGTAATGCCCGGGGTTCTTACAATAAGGAAGGGTTTTGATGAATGGATATCCTTCTGAATGGCCTTCTCATAATAGGCAGGACTGATCAGTTGAACGATATTCCTGCTTTCCTGCACTGCTGTCCGGGTGAGGTTTCCACAAACCATGGGGATGCCGCTATGGTAGGAAAGGCTGATTCCCGCTCTTGCAGATTCCTGCTGAATGGGTCTTGAAAAACTCTCCGATCCCTGATAGAAAAAGGGAATGCTGATGATGGCCTGATATTTTGATGAATCGGCAAATGAAAGAGCGGCCTTGCTGGAGCCGGGGAGATAATCAGTCCTGAAGAGATTTCCTGACTTGCTCAGGTTGCCTGAGATTCCGGAATGATAGGGAATTCCTTCTACAATATTCAGGATTCCTGCGAATATCAGCAATATCAACCAGGGTAGCCGTTTAGCCGGTTCAGCAGACTTCCAAAGTTTCTCCAGCGAAACGGCAACAAAGAGGGTAAGGGCAAAGTAAAAGGGCCATGTAAACCTTCCTGTGGCTCGGAATTGCTTTATCAATGGGATCAAATCGGCAAGGATCGGCAGCTGCTTGAAGGGAAATGCCATGGCAAACAGCAGGGAAATAAAGGCAGCGATCAGGGAATAATTTAGGATGGGATTATCGAAAACAGTTTGCAGAAGGAAGGTTTTCTTCCTGCGGATGAGTTTCATGATAAGCAATACCAGCAAGGTAAGGGTGAAGATCGTGCCTGTCAAACCCACATAGCTCCAGGCTTCCCATTGCAGCCGAATGCCGTTTTCACTGATTTTATTGAGCCAGGGAGCAAGGGGAGGGTGATGTGGAACGAATACATCATCAAATTCGGCATTGTACAGGAAGAAACCGGAAGGATTATCGGTGCGGCCTGAATGCGTGTCCGTCAGCAGGGTGAAGCCATAGAAAAATGCCACCGGTAGCAGGACTGCCAGAAAAGGTAGAATCTGCTGTTTCAGAATTTCCTTTGCCCTGTTTTTTGTGAAGAGTCGGACAACAAGCAGTGAAATAAGGAAGAGTGCGGCTATAATTCCCAGGTAAGCATGAATAAACATCCAGAGCAGGTTGTTCAACAGCAGCAGAATCGGAAACAAACGGCTTCGGGGATGCTCAAGGAATTTGAGAAGCAGCAGCCATGAAAGAGGTATGGCAAGACTGTAGGAGAGTGACAGATGTCCCTCAAGCCTGAAGATTTGGGGAGCCAGCAGGGTGATGCCAATGGAGAACAGGACAGCAGTCCATTTCCCTTGTCCGAACTGCCTGAGAAGCAGGAAAATCACTGGGAAAGTGAGGAAGATTCCGAAAATCATCAGGAAATTAAGGATGCCGATGCTGTGATTCGGAATGAATCCACCATTACTCCCCAAAAGCTTGAGCAAATTGGCTAAAGCCGGATGGCAATCGGTGTAGAGGAAATGCTCCCTGTAGGGATAATTCATGCCCTCGAACTGCAGATATGAGTTATCGTGACGGATATGCCAGGCATAAGTGTAATAATTTTTCAGGGCATCTCCCTGATTGCTGAAGAGATAGGCATCCGGATTCAATAGCGGCTTCCCGTAGAAAAACAGGATAAAACAGAGGGCGAAAGCCATCAAAGCCAGAAAGGGGAGCTGTTTCTTCATATAAATTTGCCTGAAAGGGATGCAATAGCAAGCCCTGAATATCCTGCTATACCTGCAGGCGGGATAAAGTTAGGAAATCTTGCAGGAACTATTGATGCCAGGAGCAGCATTCGGTGGTGCGGGCATTATTTTGCGATGATTTCTGACCCGCTAATGGCTGATTTTTACATCAATCAGGAAGAAAATATCCTTGAGCTGTACTTTGTCAATGATATCTATCCTGATGCCTCTTCCTTCGGCATATACCCTTGCATTGCTCAATTCTGTCCTTATTTCCTGAGCAATATCCGATTCCATAATCTGATCCACAGCCTTCTGTCCGAATACGAAGGCTACCTTGAAATATTTCTCCCTGGGCAGCAGGTAAAGGATTGCCCTTTTTTTATCCTTGATCCTGAAGCTCCAGCCATACTTGATTCCGGGGTAGTTCCATTCCTCAGTTGCCTTTGGATATTTTGAAAAGGCGTACTCCTTGATCTCTTTCCAGAGTTCAAAACTCTCACCCAAAGCAATATGAAGGGCAGCCTCATCGGGCTGAAGGGATTTATCCATGAAAATACTGCTATCCATAATCTATAGTTTCAATCAGTTTTTAATCAATTCCAGACTCACAATAACCGCGCAGTGATCGGATGCCACAAGATCGCAGGCTACTTCGCGGCTTATCACCCTGAATGCGGCCCTGGGTCTGCACATCACATGGTCGATGGCAGATTCAGGATGCTCGGAAGGGTAGGTGGGAAGCGTGATTCCTGCTCCACTGGCTACAAACCACTTGTCTTCAAGAAGCTGAAATGGAATTGCTCCGGGACCGCAGTTGAAGTCGCCTGCCAGTATGACAGGATATAGAGGATCTGCATACACCTCATTGATCATTCTTGCCTGTGCCAGACGGTCGATGCCTTCCTCAAGATGATCGAGGTGGGTGCCGGAGAACAGTATGGTGTCATCGGAGGGCAGAATTACCATGACTTCCAGCAGAGTGCGGGGTTCGTTTTCGCCTGAGTAGGGCAGGGGGATGTTTCTGGTTTTAACGATTCCATATTTGGATAAAATAGCTTCTCCGTATTCACCATCATCATAATCCATGGCTTTCCCGAATATGCTTGCCATTCCTGTCCTTTTTCCCAGTTCTTTGGCAAGGTCCATCTTTTTTACCCGGTTGGTGCGGTAATCCACTTCCTGCAAGGCTACCAGGTCGGGTTTGTACTTCAGAATCATTCGGGAGAGGTAGTCCAGATCGAAGTTTCCCTTGGTTGTTGCTCCGTGCAGTATGTTAAAGCTCATCACTCTCACCACATGCTTGCTGTCGACAATCAGCTGTGCCTTTCCTTCCGGCTGCAAGCCAGAAGAAATGCAATGATTAAGAGGGCTTTGGTGATTGTTCTCATCTTTTCGGTGCTTTTGATAAAGATACGAGAGGAAGTTGTTGGTGGAGTTGGGTGGGGAGTTGGTGCAAGTAGCAAGAAATAGAACACGGATGACACGAAAACATCACTGATTTACACTGATAAATTAATTGATAAATTCCCACATCTCCATCCGCCAGCCGGCGGACTCCGCTTCGCTACGCATCCCCATCCGCCAGCCGGCGGACTCCGCTTCGCTACGCATCCCCACATCTTCACATTCTTTTGTCTTTTTCCCTTTATCTTTTATCTTGTACACACCTTGTTTCGTAAGTTTGTAGAAGCATCAAACCAATGTTAGAATAAAACTTCTGTGCTTCAGTAGCCTACCCTCTTTGAAGGCGGCTGCAGTATAGGATGTGTAATGGTCCGGGACCCGAACCTTTCATAATGGGAAAGTCTACACTTTTATGCCCGCCAATGTAAGCGGGAACCGCATCTTAGCGCGACAAGCACCATTGAAGGCAAAGCGTTAAAATCAGGGGAGCTTGTACACCGGACTGCTGCTGAACTACGATATTTATAATCAGAAGCTTATTCTCAGCTACGCCAATCTTGCGGGAGGGAATAGTCTGCTGGAGCTCTCCGATGCCTGGCTGGAAGGATTTTCGCTGGGGACAAAGGAATTTGTCCTAATGCAGGCTCCTGACAGTTTGAAGAAAATATATCACCGCATCGGGCAGGATTCCCTTTGTCTGCTGTATTTCACCAAAAAGAGGCTTGAACAGGAAACCAAAGTGGATGCTCTAAACCTGAGATTCTCCAAACCAGTAAATTACCATACCACCTCTATTGATAGACAAGAAATGAAACCCTATACCCGGAACCGCAGCTTTGTCGCGCTGTTTCCGGATTCCAGACAGGCGGCAATCAGGAAATATATCAAACAGCACAGGATCAGGGTGAATAAATCACCTGATTTAATTGCTGCTA
>JADJHD010000056.1 GCA_016707705.1 Bacteroidales bacterium | reverse complement strand
GCCTCGACCATTTTTGAATCTTCGTATGGGTATCGTAAAACCATCCCATCTGGATTCCCATTGCAAAGAACTTTGTCGCCTGACTGAAATTTTCTTTTCATTTTAATTCTCCCTTGTGCGCTTTGTGTTTCTTCTTACAATCTTATTATATCCCCAAAATGGGGATATTGTCAAGTGGGTCAATGTAAATTTAATGTAAACGATTTTTTTAGTGGGGGAATTGTGGGGGACTTTGTAGAAAACTTGGGGTTTCTTGGTGTTTGGTGGGGTATGGTGGGGGAGCGGATATTTGGCGGCCGGGTGTGATTTAACTTTTTCCATTTACAGTCGATGTTAACTCTTCCGTCGATTTTGTGTTCAGCGTTGCGCGAGGGGGACTTGAACCCCCACGCCTCTCGGCCACGCATCCTCAAGCGTGAGATTTAGGCCTTGCTTTCCGTCGATGATGCCTCTTTGTGAAGTGGGGAGATTGTGGGGTAGTTGACAGAAAACGCAGACATTTTCCGCGCGAATGTGAGGTGCTGGTAAACCTTCACGCTCCCAAACTTGACCACCCACCCAACTGCATCAACCCGAATAAATCTCCGTGGCCTGCATGTAGCGCGTGGCCCATGTGTGGCGCAGGTCGTGGAACCGAACCCGCCCCAGCCCCGCCGCCTTGGCGGCTTGCGAAAACAGTTACGGATAGGTGTTCGTCCGCATCAAAGCAGGCCCCGCCCCCGGCTTGCCAAGGGGCATCAACGGCGGCCGGGTGGAGCGGGACTACCCTTGACCGCCCCGTCTTTGTTTTTGGGCCGCCGATGCCACCGATTTCGGCTTCCCAATAGCCCTCCGTGGCCTTCCTTACCCTTTCCCAGCGCAAGGCGAGCAGTTCCCCGCGCCGGACGCCCGTGTGGAGGGCGAACACGAACGGCCCCCGGGCGTTGGCCGGCAGGGCCTCATATATGGCCGATACCTCTTGATCCGTAAGAACCCGTCCGGCCTTCTCAACCATCGGAAGATGGAACGCCGGGACGGCGCGGACGAAACCCGTTCGCCTGGCCCCACCGCAGGGCCGTCCGGAGGGGATCGTAGCCACATGTGCGCCGTGGTTGGGTTGAACCGCTTTAAAAGATCGGATTCAAACCCGGCCATGTCCTGTGGCGTCAACCCCGCGGGGGGGCGACCCCGGAACCAGGCGACGGCCAGGGTCATAGCCCGCTTGTCAAAATTGTTGACCGTCCGGGGGGCCTTGTGTTTCCGGCAGTGCTCAAGGTATGCTTCCGCGAACTCGTCCCATCCAACATCCACAACCGGGCGGTCAACCCCGAGGTGGTCGGCGTTTAGCTCGTCCGTTTTCCTGGATTTGAACCGTTCCGCGATGGCCTTATTTGGCCCGCAGGCCTTGGCCCCCCGCGACCGGACGCCCTTTGACACGGACTCCCACCGAACAATCCAAGTCCTACCCCCGCGAGCGCGGCGGCTTTCCAACCAAACGGATGGCATAGTCAACCCCGCTCAATAAATTCCCGAGAATCCACATGATAAAATCATCTATGTGACGCAAAAAACGGTATCTCAATGGGGCCGGGGATCCATCCCGAGGGCTTTTTCGTTGACCTGCTGGGCCGCGATTATGTTTTTGGCAAAGGAAAGCCTTTCGTTTACGCCTCCCCCATCCGGCCCCTTGAGAGGATCAAATGCGTATCCTTTCTGTGCGCCCATGACCCGCTCCCATTCTTTGCGAGCCTCGTCCCAAATGAACCGGAACCCGATCAGGCGGGATACAAGTTTTCCGTTGATGTAGTAGGCCGTTCCGTTCCATTTGTGAACCATGTCGCGGACGGCCTCCGCGCTCCATATTTCGTCGTCGTTGAATGTCACGGCGTAAACTGTCCCCCACGGCATCACCTTTTCGGTATAACCGTTTAATCCCCGGCAAATTTCAAGAACCCGCTGGAACGTCGGTGACCTATTGTTCGTGAACTCGATGCGGAGGTTCATTTTTTTAGGCGGCTTTTTCCCTTAGTTTTTTACCGACGGGCGAATCTGCTGGTATCATGTTCGCAGATTTGCATTTTGGACAGCCGTCAAACCGCGACGCCAACCGCCAGAAAGAATAGAGCAACCCAGGGATCAAGAATAAAATCCAAAGGAAAAGCTCCGTTGACATGCTCCCTTTCGTGATTTTTTCAGGGGTACCCGTGAACCCGCAATTCGTGCATATCATCATAGAACCTCCGAATTTACGTTTGTTTCGTTTGTGATCTTTGAACTGTCGACGGAAAAACAACAAAATAGCCATTGAAAAAAAACGAATCGAACATATAATTAGAAAGAAGGTGCTTGCCCGATCAAAGGATGATACGTCAAAAATACCCACATATCCCAGTCATCGGTATATCCGGCTTCCGCTTCATCGACAAAGGGCACGTGGCAAAGTTGTTTGACGAATTCCTATATAAGCCATTCCGGATCAGTGAACTCCGCGACTCCGTGGCGCGTGTTGTTTTTGCGCTGGGGGGTGTTCTGGCATAAGATGTTTCTTTGACGGCCAGATAACCGTATCGTCGGTGGCGTGCTCTTTCTTTGGGTATTCGCCCGGCCTTAGCTCCGTCGGGGGTTCCCGCGCCGCAAACCATTCGGCTAGGATAAGCTCCATTTGCTGACTTAAATCCCGGTGTTCGGACTTGCAAGCGCACGAAATTTCTCCGCCGTTTCTGGCTCAAACCACAAACCAATTAGGTCTTACGTCTTTTCCCCGACGGTAAATTACCCCTTGTAAACGAATTGTAAATTTTTATGATTGGTCACAGATTCCCCCTTGACAATCATGATTAATCATGGCATACTATCCCTGTAGCCGAACAAAGCACCGAACGATTTAGAGGCGCAACAAAAAAGCGGACGCCTCCCGCAAATGGGCCTGTCCGCGAAGACAGCCCAAATTTTACAACAAAACGGAGTTAAATATGAAGCGAGACCTTGCCCATGAAGCCCACAGCCGAAATTAACGCCGTGGGTTTTTCCATTTGGGGGATGGGACTCCGACCTGGCAAGGTTTCGCCAATCTCCCAAAACTTTTACGACAAGACAACACACGCTCATGCGTATCTCCCCCAGCCCCGCCTTTCCGGTTCACACCGGGGGGCGGGGCTGTTCTTTGATTCTGGCTCAAATTTTTTTATTTGGAAAGTCCGCAACCATGTCTTGCTGTCGGTGAATCTTCACGTTCCTTCGGAACCAGTTGGAGTCAAGGGGCCTTTCTGTCCGTCAAATTTTTCTTGCGTGCGATGAACAAATTCCACGCCGACGCTTTTACGAATTTCTTGAGGGGGCGAGGGTTCCCCAGGGGTGGGAGCTTTCCCTATTGTGCCAGCGTCTTACCATCTCCGTGCCGTGGCGGTACCTCCGTGGCGAGGACATATTCGGCGCACAAAAGAAGGCGTTCCCGGAACGCCAGCTGGCTCTTCCGGGATTGAGGAAGCGATGAAACCAAACACGTCGGCCAAGTTTGTCAACGGGGAACGTGTGGTTTATTTTGGAACCCTGGCGCGAAAACTGCGCCATCAAATGTTTGTTCGTCAACACTCTTGCACCGTAATGTCGGTATACCGCGACATAAAGCAAGGGATGGGAGAAAATGCGCCCCCGGCGCAATTTACATGGCGGGAAAGGCCTCTCCCTGCTGAGGCGGCTTTTCTTATTGATGAACACGGATGGAATCTTGACTGGAAAGATTTTATCCCATGCGCCGAGCCTAAGAAGTCACTTCCTGGGATGCGGGAGATTAAAAAATGACAACCGACCAGATTTTGACCGAAATCCTTGAAACACTGAAACGGTCGGCCCCGGCGCCGGAGGTCATGGACATTCGGCAGGTGGCTCAATATATGAACGTATCTGAGGGCACGGTATACAACATGGTTGCCCTCTACGACCTCCCCCAATTTCGCCTTACGAACAAATGCGTCAGGTTCCGCCGGGCCGAGATCGACCGATGGATGGCCGGGCGGCGCGTATCAAATTCAAAAAATCACTGTCGAATCCGTGTTGAAAGGGGGGCGGTATGAGCAGGAACGTGCGAAATATCGAATCGATGATCGACATGAATAATCGACTGTATTACACGTTAACACAAATCAGAAACCAGGGAGGCACCATGGAGACAATACCAGGACACGACGAATGGAAAACGGCAAGCCCGGAGGAAACTATCTCGGATGCCGACATTTCAATAATCGAACGGAATCTAAAGCCGTGTCCGTTCTGTTTGAAGCGGCCATGTTTTGAAAACTCCGACGACCAATGGTTCGTTTCGTGTGCATGTGGGGCGCAGATGCCGGGGGAAGATGCGGTTGAGGCGTCGGCAAAGTGGGCAACGCGCCCGACTGTTGGGAAATTGCGCGAGGGAACCGCGTCTGCTTGGGCGGGTTGGTAAGATTGCCCACACCGGAACAGTGACGCGGGACATCGGGCCGCATTGTTATAAATGCCAGATCCAGGCGGTGCGATTTGAGGGCCGTTTGCGTTTCTTGCCGGGCTGAAAGAGGGGAAAACGTGAATTTTGCGGTTGTGTTTTTTTCGTTCTGGTTATGGCGGCTTGATGATGGCGGTTTCTTCGGCGGTTGGAACGTGGTTGGCGTTGAATGTTGATGGCTTTGGCTCCCATGGGAGGGTCAATTCCCCGGCGTACGCGGGGCTCGTGCAACCCCGGGGCGGTATGACCCTATCCGCCCCAGCCAACAATTTAGGGGACGATGATGGAAGATAAACACGGCGACAGAACCAAATACATCGGCGGAAGTGACGCGGCGGCCTGTGTTGGGTTATCGCGATGGCGTTCTCCTCTTGCCGTTTGGGCCGAGAAAACAGGGGCAATAACGCCGGAAGATATTTCGGATAAGCTCCAAGTAAAACTTGGGACACGGCTTGAAGAAGCGGTAGCCGAACTGTTTGAAGAGCAGACAGGGAAAGTAGTCAACCGGGTTAATCGAACGCTTACGCATCCGGGATACGATTTTATCCGGGCGAACATTGACAGGAAGGTTTTGAAAGAAGATGCGATTGTTGAGTGCAAAACGACCTCCGCATGGAAGGCCAAAGAGTGGGACGGCGAAGAGGTCCCGCGTGAGTATGTGATCCAAGCCCTTCATTATTTGGCCGTGACGGGCGCGGCTAAATGTTACGTTGCCGTATTGATCGGAAACCAGGATTTTAAGGTCAAGACGGTAGAGCGCGACGAAAAGATAATAAGCGATTTGATCCGCAGGGAAGTATATTTCTGGAACGAGTTTGTATTAAAGAAGGTCCCACCACAAGCCAAATCAACCGACAAAGACACATTATCAACGCTCTACCCCCAGGCCGAGGACGGAAAAACGATTGATCTGGACATTGAATCGGCGGCCATTTTGGACACGCTGGAAGGCATGAAAAAAGACGCCGCGGCCTTAGAAGGCCAAATTGAAGAACAGGAAAACATTTTGCGCCAAAAAGTTGGGCGATGCCGAAACGGGTCTGGCCCGTGGGTGGAAAATACGATGGGCGAACATGAAGACGCGGAGGTTTGACGCGGACGCATTCAAAAAAGACAACACGGATTTATACGAGCAGTTCAGGAAAGAAACCGTCGCACGGCGGTTCCTTATCCAAAAAACAGAAGTAATGGAGGCCTAAAATGGCAAGCACGAGTGAAGTTGGGCAAGCGTTGGCAAAAGCGGATGACGTGAAACGTGGAGTTTCGTTGTCTGGGTTACTTGAACGGGTGGATGTAAAAAGCGGTTCGGTGAAATGTTGGGGAACAGGGCGGCTGGGTTTATGTCCTCAATAATCGCCTGCACCAACAACAACAAGCAGTTGAAAGAAGCCGACCCGATGACAGTTGTATCGGCGGCGGCGATGGCGGCAACGCTTGACCTCCCGATCAATCCGGCCTTGGGGTTTGCCCATCGTCCCTTACAAGAACGGGAAGGACGGAACGACGAAAGCTAACTTCCAGATGGGCTGGAAGGGTTTCGTTCAGTTGGCCCAGCGGTCGCGCCAATACCAAACGATCAACGCCGACGTAGTTTACGAAGGGAACTAAAACACACAACAAGCTTACAGGGAAATGGAATACGACGTTGACGGGAGGAAGAGCGACAAGGTTGTCGGTTATTTCGCTTATTTCCGCTTGATCAACGGATTCGAAAGGCCCTGTTTATGAAGACAGAGGACGTCGAGAAACACGGGAAGCGTTACTCAAAGTCGTTCGCTTATCCTGGATCGGTTTGGAAAACAAACTTCGACGCCATGGCTTTGAAGACGGTTGTAAAGATGCTCATTTCCAAATGGGGGCCAATGTCCGTAGACATGCAACGAGCGATAACGGCAGACCAAGGAACGGTGATTAACGACGGCGGTAAAGATGGAATTCCCGAAGTCGCGTTCGATGACGCAGTTGTGGTTGAACAGTTGGCCGAACCTGTAAAGGTCGAAACGTCGAAGGTTCTTGACGATGAAGCCGGGACGGCGCAGGAGCCTGAGTGACGATGATAGTTGGCGGAGTTCAAGAATACATGTTCCACCCCGAAAGGCGTTGGAGGTTCGACTACGCCTGGCCAGAAAACAAAGTGGCGATGGAGGTAGAGGGCGGGGCTTGGGTTCGTGGCCGGCACACGCGGGGCCGGGTTCGTTAAGGACATGGAGAAATATAACGCGGCCGCTTCCCTCGGGTGGCGAGTGTTCCGGTTCACTCCCGCACAGGTTCGTCGATTTGAACACGTTCCAGTAATTCTGGAAGCGATCCAGAAAAAGGAGTTTGCAAACATACCATGACATCGTTCGTCCTTGTAATTCTTCTTTACGGTGGTAACGGACCTTTCCTTAAACTGGTGGAGGGGTTCACTACGCAAGAATCGTGCATCAAGGCCGCTAAAGACTTTAACGGTTTCTCTCAATCAAAAGACACCGGGGCGATGGCGTTTTGCATCGAAAAGAAATGAGGGAAATATTCGCATCCTGCTGGCTCATAATCGTCGCTCTCATATGGGTTCCTGCTCTGATTTGGATTTTCTGGGATGCCGATTAAATGAGGTGCCAAATGCACCACTCTTGCGAATGCCGGGAGGAGCTTTTGCGGGACGCGGTTGAAGCGTTGACTGGTTTGGCGGTTGGGCTTGAGAAATACCGAAAGACACTTTCACTAAAACAGCAGGTCGTTTTTCGGGGACATACATACTGGCTAAAAATGGCGGATTCGATTTTGGCCAGAGGTAGAAAAATTTAATGACACCAGGGAAACAAAATGGCTTGGATTGAGTCACATACAAATTTGGATCGTCATTCTAAACTGATCCGGTTTCAAACTGCAATGCGGTGGTCTCGAAATGAGGCCGTTGGGTTCTTACATCGTTTCTGGTGGTCGGTCCTGGAGGTCTCCCCATCGGGGGACGTTACAGCGCTCACCTCGCCGGAGGTCATGTCCGAGACGCTCAACATGAAGCTCGATGTCGTTCGGGATGCTATCCAGAGGTTGGAAGAGTTCGGGTTCATCGAAAGGAACGGTGAAAGTGTTTATGTCCATGATTGGCTTGATTATGCCGGTCGTTTCTTGCGGTCAAAGTTCTCTAAAAAACGGGAAACTCTCGTTTCAATTTGGGCTTTGCATGGCAAGGATTACGGTGACAAAGACGAAACCGACACCCAACCGACACCCAGGAGGAATTCTACCGACACCCTTCCGACACGTACCATACCTAACCTAACCGTACCAGACCAAACCGTACCAAAACAAAAAGACAAACACATGGGGCCTACTCGGCCCCGCTTCTCTGTCCCCACGGTTGATGAAGTGCGTGAATTCATCAGGTCGAGCTGTTACGTCGTTGACCCCGATAAATTCCACGCCTATTACGAATCAAACGGACAAAATGGTAGGAATCCTATGAAAGACTGGATGGCCGCCATTCGTTCTTGGGATGGTAAAAACTACAACAAAGGAGGATCGAATGGAAACAGAATTGGTGCCCAGCCTGTCCCCGGGAAATACGCAAATATTTCTGCCTGAACCTAAGCCGCTCCATTGCGAATGCGGTGTTTCGATGCGTTGGAGGTGGGTCGATCGGATCGAAAACCCTCTGACCGGAATTCCGTTTGACTGGACAAACAAATGGTCTCACCCGGGAAAATTGTGCGAAAAATGTTTGGAAAAACGTGAAGCGGAAATTCAAAAAGAAGAAAAAGCGCGTGAAGAAAAGATGCGGTTACTACGTATCGAACAACTGAATAACAGGATCACGCTCGAAATGGGCGGAGGCAGGACGGCCAATTGGAATTTCTCCTCTTTTCTTGTTGAAAACGATACGCAAGCAAAAGCATTGGTAGCGGCGAAAAAGGCGGCCAACGGAGACGGGAACCTTTACTCTGG
>JADJHD010000055.1 GCA_016707705.1 Bacteroidales bacterium | reverse complement strand
CGGACATGCTGCAACTCCTGAACTGAATGTGGATACTGTGCTCGTTGCCAGCCATATCGTGGTTGCTCTTCAGCAGATTGTAAGTCGTTCAGCGCCTCCGGGTATCCCGACGGTTCTTTCTTTTGGAAGGTTCATTGCCGAAGGCAGGACGAATGTGATCCCGGATGAAGTGAAGATTGACGGTACTTTCAGGACTTTCAACGAGGCCTGGAGAGCCAAAGCGCATGAAAAAATTACCTCCATCGCTCAGGGCATGGCTGAGAGCATGGGTGCTACCTGCAAGGTGTTCATCGACAGGGGTTATCCTTTTCTGGTGAATGATGCCGAAACCACAAACAGGGCAAAGGAGCTGGCAAAAGAGTTTCTTGGTGCCGATAAGGTGGTGGCGCTTGAGCAGCGCATGACTGCTGAGGATTTCGCCTACTATTCCCATATCATTCCCGCATGTTTCTATCGTCTGGGTGTTAAAAATCCTTCCTGGACCGAGATCCGTAATCTGCACACTGCCACTTTCGATGCCGATGAAAGCAGCCTCGAGGTCGGCATGGCCCTCCTCGCCTGGCTCGCCCTCAATCAGGGATGAGAGTTGTTAGTAGTTTAGTTGTTAGTTTTTGGTGTTTTAGTTGTCGAATTGGTGGTTCTTCGAGAAATCGAACACTGATGACACGGATCCTCCGCCAGCTGGCGGACGACGGACTGATTAGCACAAAAAGAACTATATAGACAGAATTATTCTTTAATTTGGTATATCATTTGATTCTATATCGCCTTTATTTATTAATATTTAATTTATTAGTTATGACATCCTTTTTGCATCAAGAATTATCGAATACGATAATCAAGTGTTTCTATTCAGTTTATAACAAATTGGGCTCTGGGTTTCTTGAAAAAGTCTACCTAAATGCTTTGTTTATCGAGTTAGGCAGGAAAGGCTTAACAGTTGAAAAGCAGAAGCAAATAAAAGTTTATTATGATAATTTATTGGTCGGTGAGTATTTTGCTGATTTGCTGGTAAATGATACCATCATTTTAGAGTTGAAAGCAGCAGAAGGGATTGTTGAAGAGCATGAGCTGCAATTAATTAATTACCTTAAAGCAACTGAAAAGGAAATAGGTCTACTTTTAAATTTTGGAAAGAAACCTGAATTTAGAAGAAAGATATTTACTAACGATAGGAAAATGATAGGGTAAGTTTAGAATTAAATATCTGTGCTAATCTGTTCTTCCTGTGTCATCTGTGTTCTATTCCTTTCAATAAGCAACAATTATGAACGTCAACGGCAAACATTACAAAACCATCTGGTTAGAAGGAAGCACAGTTATGATGTTAGATCAAAACGCCCTTCCTTTTGAATTCAAAATATTCGAATCGAGGAACTATAAAGAAACCTGCCTGGCTATCATCACCATGATCACCAGGGGAGCGGGAGCAATAGGCGCAGCGGCGGGATTTGCGATGGCACAGGCATTTTTGGAAGCAGGGAAGAAGCAGGGAATGCAGGTTTCGGATTTCGGAATGCGGGTTGAGGATTGGGTATTTATTGATGCAGCCCGTAAAGAAATCGAAGCCACACGCCCCACCGCCCGAAACCTCTTCCATGCAACTGAAATTGTTTACGAATCGGGAAAAGAATCAATACAGTCCGCCATCAACAAAGCACAGCAACTTGCAGATGATAATATCGCCGATGCCATGAAGATAGGGGAGTTCGGCAATGCCTTGATTCATGATGGCTCCAGAATAATGACCCATTGCAATGCCGGCTGGCTGGGCTTCGTGGACTATGGCTCAGCTCTGGCACCCATTTACATTGCCCATCGTGAAGGAAAGAAATTCCACGTGTACGCTGATGAAACCCGTCCGCGTAGCCAGGGCGCCCGCCTCACCGCATGGGAACTTTACAACGAAGGAGTATCCCATACCATAGTCCCTGATAATGCAGGAGCCTACCTTATGTCGAAAGGCATGATAGACTTCATCATTGTCGGTGCCGACCGCATTGCAGCCAATGGTGACACGGCAAACAAGATCGGAACTTTCGAGAAGGCAATCGTGGCAAAGGAATTCGGCGTTCCTTTCTATGTGGCAGCGCCATTGTCAACCTTCGATATGGCAACAGCAAACGGAAGCCTTATTCCCATTGAGCAGCGCTCCGAAGATGAAGTCCACTACCAGGAAGGCCCTGATTCAGAAGGTAAAATCCATAAGATTCGCGTGAGTTCGCCCGGATCATCTGCCCTAAACCCCGCATTTGACGTAACTCCAGCCTCATTCATCAAAGGAATCATCACCGAAAGGGGGATCATTCCTCCAACAATTGAGGCAATCAGGAAAGTAATGGAAGGCTAAGAGATTGTTTCAAAATGCTTTTCTCAGAGAAGCCATTCGCAGGCTGACAGACTGAATCCATCCGCCAGCCTGCAGACAGAAGCCATCCGCCAGCCGGCGGACAGAAGTCAGAATACATCCGCCAGCCGGCGGACAGAATACATCCGCCAGCCGGCGGACAGAATCCCAGAGCCATCCGCCTCACTTGGACGAATAATTACCCATTTTATGATTCCATTTTTCAATTCTGACTACTGACTACTGACTACTGACTTCTCTTTTCTTAGTATTAGCCTATTTCAAGATACTTACGCCGGCATCCTGCCCTGAGCCTGCCTTTCAAGCATCCATCCCGGATACTCAGGCTGCAAGGCGCTAACTGCATCCAAACGACTCATATCTCCATCAGATAGAACAAGTTCTGTGGCAGCAATATTATCAAGAAGCTGCTCCTTTTTCTTAGCACCAATAATCACACTGGTAACAGCTGCTTTCTTCAGAAGATAGGCAAGTGCGACTCTTGCAGCCGTAACTCCATGCTGTCCGCCAATTTCAATCAAAACATCAATGATATCGTAGGCCTTTTCCTTATTCACCGGAGGGAAATCAAAGGAATCTCTGCGACTATCACCAGCCTTTTCCTGATCACGGGTAAACTTGCCTGATAGAAATCCTCCTGCCAGCGGACTCCATGGCATAATGGAAATGCCTTCACTCAGGGCCATTGGGATAATCTCCCTTTCAATGTCACGACTTGACAAGGAATAATAATTCTGACTTGCCACAAATTTGGTCCAGCCCATTTTATCAGCGATACCATTAGCCTTGGTGACCATCCATGCAGGGTGATTGCTGATTCCGAGGTAACGAACTTTACCCGCTCTCACAACATCTTCCAGTCCACGCATGGTTTCCTCCAAAGGAGTAATTGGATCTACTCCGTGGATGTAAAGCATATCAACATGCGATAATCCGAGCCTGGTAAGACTGTCATTCACTGAATCAGCTATATGCAGACGGGTAAGTCAATCTGGTTGGCACCATTACCCATTCTGATCCTGACTTTAGTGGCAATAAATACCTCCTGTCGGTTGACCCCAAGTTCGTTCAGCGATTTTCCAAGCATAATCTCTGAAAGTCCTTCGGAATACGCATTAGCCGTATCAATAAAGTTGATTCCATTGTCCAGGGCTGTCTTTACCAACTGATTCACTCCATCCTGAGGCACTTCTCCAATTGCCTTCCAGTATCCCCTGCCACCAAATGTCATTGCTCCGAGGCATAATTCGGAGAGTAATATTCCTGTATTTCCCAGTTTGTTGTATTTCATTGCTTTACGATTATAAATTATTGAGGTTAGGTGAGTTTTAATGTGAGTTCGTGATAAAAAGCGTGATTGAATATAAGGGATAAGATAGCTTTCAAGTGGTTTTCTGGGGTTTCGGTATTTGTGTATATCATCTAAACCTTTTCTCTTGCTTCCTTACCATTGTGATTAGGCAACTTGCATCAAACCTTATTACCTGTTTTCAACGTTTTTTTTCTTCTCGTCACCTCATTATTTGATGCCTCTGATTCAATACTATTAGAACATCCCCATTCCATTGAATGTTTTCATGGAATGTGAAATTATGATTAATATTCAGGACTAATTTCCCAGTTGATAGGTAAGCCTTTTCAGTTCTATCTCAGAAATTTTGGCGGCAAACGACAAATTCACCAACTGATATCCTGCACTTTCATAACTGGCCTGTGCAGCTTTTACATCCAGTATGGTGGCCTGATTCAGACTGAATCTCTGCATTACCACATTTATGAGTTGCTGAGCCATTTCGAGTGACTTTTGCTGTGATTCCACCTGCTCAAGATTGGTGCTGTATGACTGAAATACCCTTACAGCTGAAGCATTCAGGTCGTTAAGCAAATTCTCCTGTTGCAGCTTCGAGTTCTGTAAATTGTACACAGCCGTTTCCTTCTGAACTTTGTATGCATTGCCGTTGTATATCGGTACCTGCAAACTCAATCCTGCATAGGGTCCGTAAGTTTGGTTCAGCAGGGTAAATCCCGCCGCACTCTGACTTCGATTAAAATTGACCCCGGTATTGAATCTGAGTGAAGGATATCGCTGAGCAGCTACTTCCTTGACTATTTGCTCATTGATGCGGATCTGATGTTCTGAATAGTGGTATTGGGGATTCTGCTTCAGGTAGGCAAGGATATTATTGATTTGAAGGCTTTTATCAAGTGATATGCTATCAGTTACATCAAAGGAATAATAGCGGTTCTGACTCATTATCTGCTGCAGTCCGGTCTTAGCCTGATCAATCACCAGCAATTGATTCCTTTCAGTCTGCTCTGCTGTATTCACATCAATCATTGCCTGCAGGTAATCGGCGTCATTTGCCATTCCTACATCTTTTTTGCGCTTGATGATATCCAGCTTATTCTTCGAAACATCAAGGGTTGCCCGGATAATTTTAAGGTATTGCTGTTGTCTCACGATATCGAAATAAGCTGTCATCACTGCGGCAATGCTGTTTTGAATTTCACTGTTCAGCAACACTTCGCTCTGCTTTTGAAGCAGGTCAAGCCTTTCTCGAGTTGCCATCACCTTGAAGCCATTAAACAACAGCATTCCTGCTGTTACACTTGAAGTGAGAGAATTGGCAGCAGCATTGCTTTTCTTGATTTCAGTTCCACTGTTCAGTTCCTGGTTAACATTGGTAAGCGACTGATTATCGGCAATACTGGCACTTACTGTTGGCAGAGCACCTGCAACGCCTGCATTATTGTTGATTTTGCTGATGTTCACATTATTGGCGGCAATCCTGATGTCGAATGAATTTCGCAGGGTTGTATCAATGGCTGCCTTGAGTGTAAGCAGTGTTTGCCCTATTGAAAACGTAGGAACCATTATCAACAATATTGATGAGGATCTTTTTCATGCTCAGTTAGTTAAACTGGTTATCAATTTCTTCCTTGCTCTTATGTTTTCCGGCAATTATGGTGTACATAACCGGAATAACGAACAATGTCAGAATAAGAGAGAACAATAGTCCCCCAACAATTACAATCCCCAGTGATACCCGGCTGGATGCAGCTTCTCCCAGACTTAAGGCAATTGGTAAGGCTCCCAGGGAAGTCGCCAGACTGGTCATCAGAATTGGCCTTAATCGCTGCGCAGAAGCCTCAAGTACCGCCTGGAACTTCGTGAGTCCCTGCGCCCTTTTCTGATTGGCAAATTCAACAATCAGAATTCCATTCTTCGTGACGAGTCCGATAAGGGTAATCATCCCGATTTGAGAGAAAATATTTAGGGTTTGTCCGAAAATAAAGAGACTAAGAATGGCTCCTGCCATTGCAAGCGGTACTGTAATCATAATGATAAACGGGTCGCGAAAGCTTTCAAACTGTGCGCCGAATCAGGAAGATCATCAGTAACGCCAGCGCAAAAGGCAAAGCTGATATTGGAAGAGCTTTCGGCATAGTCGCGTGAGGGACCGCTCAGGGATGTCTGGAAGGAATCATCCAGAAGTTTGTCGGAAATAGCCTGCATTGCCTTTACCCCATCACCCACTGTTTTGCCTTCAGCCAGCGAGGCCGAAATGGTGGCTGATTTATAGCGGTTGTAATGGAAGAGGGAAGGCGGATTTGCATTGGTGGATAGTGTTACAACCTCCGATAGTGCAATGGCATTGCCAAGATTATTCCTTACAAATAGCTTGGTTATATCTGTTGGTGTTTGCCTGTCGGGAAGCCCTACCTGACTGATAACCTGGTATTGCCTTCCGTTCATAATAAAATAAGCCAGCCTTCTGCCACTGAATGCACTCTGAACCACACTGGCAATATCAGATACCGTAAGTCCAAGCTCCCTTGCCCTGATTCTGTCAATCAAAATATCTACCTCTGGCTTATTGAACTTCAGGTTAACATCCACATTCTGAAAGGTTTTGTCATTTCGTGCTGCCTCGGGAATTTCGGGATAGTCGTCCTGAGTTTGTTGAAATCGAGATTCTGAATAACAAATTGCACCGGAAGAGATCCTCTGGAACCCAAACCCACGGAGATGGTTTGTTCTTCAACCGGAAAGATTCGGAGATTATTGAATTTCGCAGCTTTTTTTGATAATTCCCTCGCAATTTCCGATTGTGTCTTATCCCTTTCATCAGGTGGAACTAAACCGATACGACCTGTGGCTGCATTTGACCCCTGACCCCCGAAACCGGGAATTGCCATGAATGAGAAACTGCGCTCAGGAATGGAATCAATAAGGTAATTGGCAAATTCACCTCCATTCTTGCTCATGAATGCATAGCTTGCACCTTCAGGTCCGCTAATCTGGAAACGAAGATTGCTTTTGTCCTCAATGGGTGCAATCTCACTTTGGAGTGTTCTGCCTAGATAAAAGATTATCAGTACACAGGCAGCAATAATGAAGTAAGCAATTTTGCGCTTGCTCAGAAAACGCTCCAGACTGTTGCGGTATCCCGTCTCCATCCCCTTGAAAAAAGGCTCAGTAGCAAGGTAGAATTTCCTGTGCCTTGCCTTGGGTTTGTTCAGGTAAACATTGAGAACAGGGGTTATGGTAAGTGAGACAAATGCAGAAATCAACACCGCCGTCGCCACAACTACTGCGAACTCACGGAATAGGCTTCCAACAAATCCCTGAAGGAATAATACCGGGAGGAAAACAATCGCAAGTGTAACAGAGGTCGAAATAACCGCAAAGAATATCTCCTTGCTGCCTTCAAGGGCGGCTCTTCGAATAGGCATGCCTCCCTCAAACTTTCGGAAAATGTTTTCCGTCACAACTATTCCATCATCCACAACCAGTCCGGTGGCCAAAATGATCCCCAAAAGTGAAAGGATATTGATAGAGAATCCCGCCAGATACATCACAAAGAATGTAGCAATCAGCGAGATGGGTATGTCAATCAAAGGACGAATGGCAATCAGCCAGTTCCTGAAAAAGAGAAAAATGACCGCAATAACCAGAATAAAGGAAATCAACAGGGTTTGTTCAACTTCTTTAAGTGAGCGCCTAACATTCCTGGTGTTGTCGATTAGCGTGGTGAACTGAATATCGTTTTTCTGCGACTTTTTGATCTCTTCAAGTCTCTTGTTGAATTCATCCGAAATATCCACATAATTGGCTCCAGGCTGCGGGATAATGGCCAGCCCGACCCCGCTTACCCCATTCAGTTTCCAGCTTTGTTCCAGCTGTTCCGGTCCAAGTTCTACCTTGGCTACATCACCAAGGCGGACAATTCCATTTTCATCTTCTTTCAGGATCAAACTGCGAAAATCTTCCTCTGTGCTGAGGCGCCCCAATGCCCTGATGGTCAGCTCGGTTTTGTTTCCGTACACCTTGCCGGATGGAACTTCTACATTTTCCTTATTCAGTACGGTGCTGATATCATTAAAGGCCAGATTGTATGCATTCAGTTTGTCGGGATCAACCCAGATGCGCATTGAGGGTCTTTTTTGTCCGACAATATTCACAGAACTTACCTCAGGAATCGTCTGGAATTTATTCTGCAATACATTCTCAGCATAATCGCTGAGTTCCATCAATCCCTTGCTCTGGCTTTGAATAGCCATCAGGATGATAAAGTCGTTGTTGGCATCTGCCTTGGTAACTACAGGGGGTGCATCAATATCCTGTGGCAGGTTAAATGCCGAATAGTATGAGAAACAGGCTCATAACTATTGCCAGCACCGGTCGTCGTAAGGATAATTCAGAAATATTCACGGTTGAGTTCCTTGGTAGATTATAATTTCATTTGCCTTAGATGAGATGATGCAAGAATATTATGGCTTCACCTCTTCGGGTTTCATGCTGCGTCTGACCTTAACAACTGCATTTGGTCTCACAAAGAGCATTCCGCTTACAATAACGCTGTCGCCCTCGGCAATTCCATTCAGCAGTTCAACCTTGCTGGCTGTCCTGTAACCGGTTTCTACATTTGTAAAGACAGCTTTTCCTTCTTTAACAAGTACTACCTGGCTCGACTGTGCATCTGGAATGATGGCATTTGTAGGAACGCTGATACCAGTATGAACCTGCTCAATGCTAACTTTCACAAATGATCCGGGATAAAGGCTTCCGGAATTCAGCAGAGCTCTGACTTTCACATTGCGGCTGGCAGTATTGATCTGTGGTTCCAGAGCTACTATCCTTGCCTCATGCGACTGGGAGGAACCATTATTCTGAACTTTTACGAGATTCCCTATCTTAACGAGGGAAGCTTGTGTTTCAGGAACTGTAAAATCGATCTTTACCTTGTCGGTCTGCAGACTGCCCAAAACGGTCTGTGAGGGTAACATAGGCACCATTACTGACCTGCCTCAATCCGAGGCTTGCCGGAAAAAGGAGCTTTCAAAATGGTTTTATCCAGTTTCGCAGTAGTGATCTTGACATTGGCTTCAATCACCTGAACCTGGTTTAAAGCGGCATCATATTCTGCCTGATTTACCCCATTCACCTTCAGCAGGTCGCGAAGGCGCTTTTCAGTCTTGCGGGCAAGTTCAAGCTGACTGTTCAGCTGTTCAAGTTCAGCAACAATTTCATCGTTGTTAAGCTTTGCAAGGACAGTTCCTGCATCCGAAAGAACAGTGCCATTTACATCAAGGCTGAAAGCAATCTTTTCAGGACCGGCTATCAGCAATCCACGATTGCAGGAGGTTTTCCTTGGGATTCTTGTCTTTGCCTGAATCCTTGCATGAAAGGAATAAAGGCGGCAATGGCAATTAGACTAATTGAGAGGTAAACTTTCATAGTCAGAAGGTCTTGGATGAATTTAGATTGGATTTTATGATGCCCAGCATCTGATGAATTCTTTCTTTTCATCTGCTGAAAGGCTACTTAATGCTTTCATTTGCGCCTGCAATGGCTTTCCCTGATATGCAGCCCAGCGAGGCTTTGGGAGTGCCGACCAGACAAAATTTCCTCTTGTCTTCTTTACTCCTTAAGCGTTGGATATATCCTTTCGATACCAGATAATCAACGATTCTTCCACACTAACCTTATCAGTGCCGAGTGCGGCAGCCAGTTCATTCTGAGTGAGCTGCCCCTGTCCCTTTCAATGATAATCAAAGAGTAATAGTTTCTCTCTATGTCCAGATTCGAGAGCTGCTGGTTCAATTCAGACAAATAACTTTTGCCGGTCCGGGTCAGGAAAAACCCCCAACGGTTGATTATCAATATTTTCAAGTAATGTGTCCATTGTTTCGAGTCGACAAAGGTATAGCATAAGCGAAAATAGTTTACATTATTAACTATTATTTAACGATTTTTATTTGCAGTCCTTTAGATATAGAGTTCAGGCGTATTGTCGTTAGTTTGTGAAAGATGTGGTTGTAAGAAAACTCAATGCCTGAATGGAGGCATGGATTTTTATACTTTTGAGAATCAAATCTGACCTTGCATGAACTCACCAACAGAAAAGAAAAGCTGCAGCTGGCCTTCAAATGACCCGTTGATGATCAAATACCACGATGAAGAATGGGGCGTTCCCATTGCATGACGACAGGAAACTCTTCGAATTCATGGTGCTGGATGCCTTTCAGGCTGGTTTGAGCTGGAGGACAATCCTCCACAAGAGGGAGAATTTCAGGAAGGCTTTTGATGATTTTGAACCCGAGGTTATTGCCAATTATTCAGAAGGCAAAATTCAGCTTTTGATGCAGGATGCCGGTATTATCAGGAATCAACTGAAAATCAGGGGGACAGTTGAGAATGCAAAAGGCTACCTCAAAGTGGTGGAGGAGTTTGGCTCCTTCGATAGATATATCTGGCAGTTCACGGGTGGCAAGACTATTCAGAATAACATTACCTCCCTCTCCAATTCCGGTTTCCTCTCCCGAATCGGATGCAATGAGCAAGGATCTGAAAAAGCGAGGTTTCAAATTCGTCGGGACTACCATTTGCTATGTGCCTTTATCAGGCCTGGGAATGGTTAATGATCATCTGACAGAATGCCATCGGTTTAATGCTCTTTAACTGAATTAAGCCCCGAATCCCCCCCCCCCCCCCCCCCCCCCCCCCCCCCGGCCGCCTGAATTCTCACGGAATCTCAATTTCATCTGGATGCTCTTTTCGTCAGAAAATAGTTAGAGCCATTTTTATGTTTGTTTTTCATTTCATCGTTGGTAATCAGGTATTCAGGACTCTCCGATTCAGCGAGTGAAAGCAATAATTCATCTTTTTGGGCAGGAGTAAGTTTATTCCAGATTTGACCATCCTTTGAGGATGATTTCCTTTTCATAATATCATAAAAGAAGAGAAGAATATTCTCATTATCAATAGAATCAATAAGATTGTGAAAACTCTTTTTTATTTCAATTGTGCTCATAATATTCCAATTCTTACCACAAAGTTAGTCACTTTTTTAACTTTTTCCAGATTATTCTGCCTCTGAATCTTTCTTCAAAAATTTTCCTCCTGGCAGATAAAAGCATCCATGTATGACTCAATCGGACAGAAGTTATGTTTCGTAAATTCAATGCTAATTAGCACATATAACCAAGAATCTCAGCTTTCTACTCCATCACTCCAAGATAAACCTTCCAGGTTCTGATTCGTTTATCTCCAAAGTCCTTACTGACCCTGGCAACAAGGATTTCGATCGAACCACTAATGTTTCCGGGCTTTTTAGGTTATCAGCAGCAAATGAAGAAATGATGAAGGAGAGCCTGCCGGAATACAGACTGTCATTTACTCTCCTGAAAGCTTGCTCTTCTGCTGTAGATTCAATCTGAAGCTTTGTTTCGGAAAACTGTTCGACGATTCCTGCGGAAGCTTAATTCGTCAAGAGCTAGCTGCTTTCTCGAAGAGCTAAATGGGTTTGAAATGGTTATTTTATCCGATATGAAAAGTGAACTGGCAATCCTGGCCGCCTTCTCGAATTCAATATTTGTGGATGTATCATTCACATATTGAATAATCAGCAAAATCCTGAAATTTTGCCTGGCTGTTTTGGCGTAGGAAAATAAAGCCTGTTCCGATAGGGATTCCATATCAGCCTCATTTCTGATGCTATCCACAGCCGTCTCAATTTTCGCTGCCTCGTCACTGGCAATAGCTTCCTCCCTGGAGCAGCTTTTTGAACTGCACACAATGTACAAGGTAATCAGCAATGATATGGCAAAGAAACGTCTCATTGCAACTGTTCATTAATTCGGTAACGCAATATTTTAATTTTATTCCCTGAATTCCTGATATCAAGGATTTCCATTCCCTTTAAGCTTGAAGAAGGCACCGACATAAAGTCGATAAATTCTTCCTTATTCATCAATTCCATTCCGGTTGATTGCTGCTTTCCATAAATCCTGTAGATAATGGCGTCATCCGCGAACAGACTGTCGAGCATATTCCTTCGCTTGTTCCAATCCTCTACCTTCGTCTGGGTAAAGTAATTAAGCATCAGGGCATTGTCGTTAATCTGAAGTCCGATCTTTTCGTTGTTGGTGAATTTCCTCAGGAATCTGGTGATAGTATCTGTTTTATAAAAAGGTGATTCAACAAGCATTTTTACCTGACTGCTATTGGTTTCCAGATTTACATTGCCATCTGCATCGCAGAGGTATACAATGGGTGATTCATTCTCTTTGAGCACAGTCACCTTGATATTCGTTCCTTTGATGGGTTGCAGTGATTGTGCATCATAAAAGCTGAAATGATATTCCCTCGTATTGAAAAGCATGAACAAACTATAGAAGACTGCCATTACAATAATAACCAGAGCGGGAATTATCAGAAACATCCGGTTTGCCTTCTTTTCAAGTCCCACAGCAGGCTCAGCTCCCTTGCTGAACTTGAAATCTTCCCAATTCTGATGTCCGCTGTACCTGCACAAAAGGTTTAATATATCAATCCTTGGCAAGCTCTTATTCTGAGCCTTCAAATGAGTGTAAAACCATTTCTCACTCACATGCGCCTTTACCTTTATCCGCAAGTCTTCCTGGAAGTCGGTAATCTCCTGTCCCTTCCATTCCGAGAGATCCGGCTTAATACCGGGGTACGTCTCACGCATGGTGGAAACAATCTCCTTCTTCAGGAATTCCAGGTATATTTTATCTGCCTCTTGCAAAGATGACTTAGATTTGTTAAATTGTGTTGTCGAATGATTGTAAAACGTTTTGCAGGGATTTTACAAGAGTATTTCCCTTACCGGGATGAGCTTCCTTCATAATTTTACCACACCGCAGCAATCTGGCTGCTATCCTCAAAAATAAAAAAATCGAAGAGCTATGAAACTTAATGTTGCAATGTTCTTTTTGGCTCTGATGCTGACAATTTGCATTAGTAATGCAAGGTGAGCGGTAAAGCAGAAATCTGAGATTGGTTATCCTTCATTTTAAGCGGCCACTTTATCTTTGGGCCGTACTACCGCTATTGATTGATGATCACAATGCACTTGGCTCAATGTGCAGGCTGCTTACGAAAATAGCCTTGTGTTTCCGGGAGGAGTGAGCGCTGCTTACCGATACTACTTTTTTGATGGAAACTGGCGACCCTCACTTGCTGCTCAGTACACGGTGCTAATTTCTCCAAAGGTGCCTGAAAAGGAGAATAAGCGAGTATTTTTTCCAATCGCTCTTTGAATCCGGGGTTCAATTCAGGTTTAACGAAAAGAAAATGGGGTTGAAGAGCAGCTGTGGATTGGTGCTATGAAATTGAAGGGAAAATGGAAAGTTGCTCCATTGGGACTTGATACCCGTTTCGGCTATTGCTGGTAAACTCCCTGAACTGGTAAATCTTAAAATCAATTGAAATGAAAGAGAGAATCCTTTTTTGGCTGCCCAGAATTTTTGGGATTTGTGCAGTGTTGTTTATGATGATGTTCTCACTGGATTGTATTGGAGAATACACCAAATGGCAGCAAACTCTTACATGTCTGGTTATGAATAATATCCCGGCATTTCTAGTTTTGCTCTGTGCTTATTGCATGGTATATGGACCAGGCAGGGGCATAATTCTGATCATTGCCAGCATAGCTGCCAGCATCTTTTTCAAGGCCTTCGCCGGAAATCCCTGGTCGCTGGTTGTAACCATGCCTTTCCTGCTGACGGGAATTCTTTTTATTTTACACCACCGAATGTACCCTAAGGAAAATTCAGTTGATGAATCAGATCAGGAATAGCATTGCCTGTTAAGCATACTGCAACTGGATAATATTGACAAACTGGATCATTGAAGAGAAAAATTTAATTCATACAAATACTTGCAACATGCTGGAACATATCCATAAACACATTACCTCTGAATTAAATCAGAACACAAAGACAGATATCATCTTTATTCTGACCTCCATATTTCTGAACCTTCTCACTCTTGCCATAAATGCGGGAATGGTAGAAAAATCCAGAACCGACAATGCTCAACTGATTGTCATGTTCATTTTTGTGGCTCTGATAGTTGTTGTTAATATCATTGGTGATCTTCCGGACTGTTCAAGGGCAGGCAAACCCGCACCAAGCTGATCAACGGACTCATCACCATGTACAAGGATCAGAACGTCGACAAATACTACGATAAGTCACTCCTCGAAAACTATAATGTCCGCTACAACCTCTTTATCCTGGTAGTACTTTTCACGGGCATCATAGCCACCGTTGTGCCTTTTGTTCTTAGATAAGAGGTAGTGTTATTGTCGAATTAACTGAACCAGCGGAGGAAGAATCTCAGCAGACTGATTTTATTGGTATAAGGTGCGTAACGTACTGATATATCCGGCTTGGCAAAGCGTCGTGTTACTCCCTTGCGGGTCGAAAATGCATCAAAGGAATGCTTCCCATGATAATCACCTGTCCCACTATGGCCAACTCCTCCAAAGGGTAAGCGGTGATTTGCAAAATGGACCATCGTATCATTGATGCATCCGCCACCGAATGAATGGTTTTTTATGATTTTCTTGACGAACTTTATGTTGTTGGAAAACATATACAAGGCGAGCGGCTTTTCTTTGGAATCAAAAATTGCTTATTCTTCTTCCTTCGTATAACTGATCAGTGGTAGCAAAGGCCCGAAAATTTCCTCATTCATCAGCGCCGATGACGTATCATTATCTTCCAGCAGGGTTGGTTCAATATACAATTCTCCAGCATCTGTATCTCCTCCCGAAAGCACCTTCTTCCCCTGCATCATCCACAGCAGCCGGTCATAATTCCTTTTATTGATAATCCTGCTGTAATCTGCTGATTCTTTTGGGTTTTTGCCAAAAGCAATCTTAATTTCACGACTGCATTCTTCAACAAATTCCTGCTTCACCGATTCATGGATCAGAATATAATCGGGTGCTATAGCGGATTGTCCGCAATTGATGAATTTCCCCCAAACGATTCTCTTTGCTGAAAGCTTTATATTGGCCGTCTGATCTACAATGCATGGCGATTTCCCACCAAGCTCAAGTGTAACCGGAATCAGGTTCTCGGCAGCTGCCCTGGCAATTATTCTGCCCACTGCCGGACTTCCTGTGAAGAAAATATAATCCAGTTTCTGCTTCAGCAATTCTGTGGAAACAGCAGCATCTCCTTCAATAACTGTAACATATCCCGGCTCAAATACTGAAGCAATAATCTCCGATGCTATCTTGCTGGTATGTGGTGTAAATTCCGAAGGTTTTATGATTGCTGTGTTACCGGCAGCAATTGCTCCAATCGGCGGGGGAAAAATTAGCTGATGAGGAAAATTCCAGGGTGAGATAATGAGAACGGTCCCATAGGGCTCCTGAAGATTCTGCATAAGGAAGGGAAATTGACCAGTACAGGAAGGACTTTCTCCGGCCTTGCCCGATTTGACCCTCCTGATTGCAAGATTCAGTTCCCTGTTTGCTAGCCTGTCTCGGTAAGAATAGACTCGAATTCAGGCTTCCGTATGTCAAGGTATATGGCATGAATAATCTCCTTTTCACGGCGGATTAACTCTTTCCTTAGTCTTATCAGGGCTGCTTTTCTATAATTTACATCCCTGGTTATATGTGTTTTAAAGAATATTTGATGTTGTTGTACAAGTGAAGGGATATCCATTTCAGTTCTTTTTTGGGATGTAACTCATTCCTCTCTTTCAGTAATGGCAGTGATGGTTAGTGATGGATTTTACTCGATTGGGCTGATATCATTGATCCGTCGAATACATACATTCCGGGATAGCCGGAAAACCTCGTTCTGTTATTAATAACTCCCTTCTTCAGGCGAACTCCCCATGCATGCTCCCTCCAAGTATGTGGGCAGTCCGAAGGAATTCCCCGCCAACACCTCATTCACCATGATCTGGGGCTTGCCCTTTTGCATTTCTGAATATTTCAGAGCTAGCTCATGGGCTTCGGGAATGAAAGGGTAGGGCTTTCCCCTTCTCGATTTTCGATCTTATTCCGAATAAACCATTTTTGTATTTTTAAAGTGCTGTCGAGATGCTGCATAAACAAAAGGACCGCACTGCTTTTTCCCGAAATCACGGACGAAAAATCTTCAACCAGGTGATGGGCTCTTTAAATGGAGTAATCAAAGCCTGAGAATCCTTTTATGGGATTTCTCACTAACCATAGGCATCATGGTGATTCGCCGAGAAACCTGCTCCCTTCCCGTATCTCACCGGTTCAACATGACTGTTCTCGTCGGTTTCGGTTTGAGCCAATCGCTTCTCCTTGTAAAGATCCAAATCCCTGTCGGTGGTTGTATTGATGATCAGGGCTTCATTATTTGTCCTGATCATTTCACCAAGCCTGGGACTTAATCCGGGCAGCGTTGATTTACGAAGCTTCAGCATTAGGGGAATTGTGCCTAAAACCCCACCCGCAAAGATCACATTCTCCGATGTAACAGATCTTTCTTTACTGAAATATGAAGTTGATCTGCTGAAGTTGATCGAATAACGCTCCTTTCCGGATTCTGATTTCGCTTTAACTGACGTGACCTTATTCTCGGCAAGTATAGTAACACCAAGCTGACCGGCCAGGTGCAGGTAGTTTTTGTCGAGGGTGTTTTTTGCATTGTTCCGGCATCCGGTCATGCAAGCTCCACAGTGAATGCATCCTTTCCTGTCGGGTCCACGGCCCCCAAAATAGGGATCGCTTACCGTAACATCTGCCTGTCCGAAATAAACAGCAACCGTTGTAGGGGAAAAATCTGAACTTTTATTAATCTTCTCGCAAGTTTCAGTAAGGCCAGATCACTTTCGCAAGTTTGGGATTTACAGTTGCACCAAGCATTTGCCAGGCTGTTTTATAATGAGGCTCAAGTTCTGTCTCCCAATCTGCCAGTCCAGCCCATGAACCACGATTGAAAAATGCTGCCTTTGGCTTGGGCAGGGTATTCGCATACACCAGCGATCCGCCTCCAACACCAACTCCGCTTAAAATGCTGGCGTGTCTCAAAAAGGTGAGCTTTTGAATGCCAAAACACTTAAGCGCCGGGATCCACAGCCATTTGCGCAAATTCCAGTTGGTCTCAGGATAATCAGTATCTCTGAAGTGCTTCCCCTTTTCAATAACCAGCACGGAATATCCTTTTTCAGCCAGCCTCAGGGCAGAAACCGAACCTCCAAATCCTGAACCGATAATAACAAAATCGTAATGATCTTTTAAATCCATCTCAATCAGATTAGGAATTCCAAATTGGCAGAGAGTAAAACTTGACGTGCCGGGAACAGAATAAACCCAAATATAGAGAGTATTTTCTGGTTTTCAGGACTGCTTGCTGAACTTAAGCATTCAAATTATGTTTGAATCCACACTGATAGCCCTACGAATTGTAGCTTTTTTACCCATAAGACTGCATTGTCCTGAATGAGTTATCTTTGCAACCGAATAATCAAATTGTCATCACGTTGGACTCTCTTCCCATTCAATCCTGGCTGCCAATCACCCGCGACGAAGCTCTGAAGCGCGGCTGGGAGGAGGTGGATGTGGTCCTGATCAGTGGTGATGCCTATGTTGACCATCCAGCATTCGCGAATGCCGTTATTGCCAGGGTGGTTGAAGCCGCAGGATTCAGGGTAGCCATTGTACCACAGCCCAATTGGAAGGATGACCTCCGCGACTTCCGCAAGTTCGGTAAACCCAGATTATGTTTTGCCGTTTCAGCTGGCAATATGGATTCCATGGTGAACCATTATACTGCCAATAAAAGGCTCCGAAGCGATGATGCCTATACCCCCGGTGGCTCTGCCGGATTTCGGCCTGATTATGCAACTGTTGTCTATTCAAATATCCTGAAGCAGATCTACCCCGATGTGCCTGTAATTATTGGCGGTATTGAGGTTTCGATGCGCAGGTTGACTCATTACGATTACTGGAGTGATGCACTCCAAGCCATCCATTCTTATCGACAGCAAAGCTGATTTTCCAGTTTACGGAATGGGGAGGTTACAGATTCAATCCATCCTGAGCCGGCTATCAGCTGGTGAGGATGTGAAAACCCTCAGGATATTCCGCAGACAGCCTTTGCTGCTAATCCTCCGGAATCAGCCGAAATCACTTGCCGGTAAAGAATTTATCCAACTGCCTTCCGCGAGGAATGCCTAAGGACAAATCGGCATTTGCCAGTCCTCTAAACCTATTGAACAGGAATCGAACCGCACCACGCCAAACACTGGTTCAAGTCTGCCGCAGGCTTTGATATTATTGTGGATCCTCCCCAGCCCCTGATTGGCGAAAAAGCCCTGGATGCTGTTTACGATTTGCCTATACAAGACTACCTCATCCCAAATACAGGAAGAGGTGAGATTTCCGCCTAATGAAATGATACATCACTCAGTCACCATGCATAGGGGGCTGTTTCGGTGGATGCGCCTTCTGCACGCTTTCAGTTCAGGGGAAGTTCATTGCCAGCAGGTCAGAAGCTTCTATCCTGAAGGAAGTTGAAGCAATCACCAGGATACCGGATTTCGGACATGTTACCGATCTAGGTGGTCCTTCAGCAATATATACAGCATGCAGGGCCATGATCTGTCGATTTTGTGCCAAATGCCTCAGACCCTCCTGCCTCTTTTCCCTTCCATCTGCAAAAACTTAATACCGATCGCAGCAATAACTTCAGTCTACAAGAAAGCCGCAGCTGTCAAGGGAATTAAAAAGATTACCATTGGCAGTGGTGTAAGGTACGATATGCTTGTCAGCAGAAAGGATGTGGATCCCCGGAAAACTTGGTTTGGAGGAGTACACCAGGCAGCTAATCGGCCACCATGTTTCGGGTCGATTGAAAGTGGCACCCGAGCATACCTCTGATGAGGTGCTGAAAATCATGAGAAAGCCCTCTTTCAAGCTGTTTCATCAGTTCAGACAGCAGTTTGATGAAGTGAACAGGAAAATTGGACTCAACAGCCAATTGATCCCTACTTTATTTTAAGCCATCCCGGCAGCAAATAGAGGATATGGCTAATCTTGCCGTTGAGACAAAGGACTCGGATTCCAGTTGGAGCAGGTACAGGACTTTCACCCCCAACTCCAATGACGCTGGCAAGGTTGTTACTATTCTGGGATTCATCCTTTCGGGAAGCTGTATATACTGCGCGCTCAAAGGATGAGAAACTGGAACAAAGGCAGTTCTTTTTCTGGTACAAGCCTGAAAACAGGCAGATGATCAGGAAAAACCTTAGCAGGATAGGAGAGGAGAAGCTTGCTGACCGGCTGCTTGGAGGTGTTTCAAGGAAGGGACGCTAACCTATTTCTCAGGTAAAATCAAGACCGGGCACTTGCTAAGCTTCAGAACACCACTGCTTATACTTCCGATGAATGCTCTGTAGACAAATCCATGGCTGTGAGCTCCCATTACAACCAAATCAGCATTCCATTCAACCGATTTTCCTACCAATGTTTCAATGATTGGTCCTTGCAGGTATTCGTAACTGGCAGCTATCCCTTTCCCTTCCAGAAATCCTACCATTGATTTAAGGTCACCATGCACCCTTTCCACCTCTTCAATATGCTGTTCTGCAATTACAGGAGGACTCATTTCATTGCCGATAAAGGTGGCAGGCGGAGGTGAAATGTGTACTATCAGGATTTCACTCCCAAATGCTTTGGCCAAAAGAGCAGCCTGATCAACTACCTGTGTAGCAAGATCTGAAAAGTCAACTGCGGCCAGAATTTTTTTCATAACGTATGAATTATGGATAATATCGGGAAATATTCTTTTTTGTTGCCTTAGACCACGAACTCCGGCTAAAGGAAAACCGCATGGATCTAAATGAAGTAATCCTGACGCTTATACAACTGCCAGAAGAACTAAAAGACAAATTTAATGATTCAAAAGAGGGAAATCAAGCAATAGTTGATTAAAAATCAAACTTCACCCTGAACGGAATCCTAAGGGTAGAGGAATCGGTGGAACTGCCATTCTTTTCAAGTACCGACGAGACAGAACCTTGGGTAGGTGCAAAGGAAAGACTCGTCAGTCGAGGATGCGGTAATTGATATCCAGTCCGGCCATAAGGTTAATATTAACCCCATTGTAATCAGGGATCTGCAGGTCAATTCCGTTAATCTGTGAATTGGTATTCCCGGTGATGGTCTTTATTGTAGCCTCTTTCAGACTGGTATTATCAAGCCTGAAGGCTAAACCCGCTCCTGTGTTGAACCAGGTGGTCATATTGCCGACACTGAATAGTTTGCGTCCAACACCTAGGTCATAGGTCAGATATTGATGCCGCTCAGTACCTTCAAGTTCCTGAGCACGATCTGAGGCCATAAGTGCGGTCGAATCTGAATTGGTTCCCGGTTTGGGAACTGTAATGGCGATAAATTGGGTATAACTCACATCATAAACCCTATGCTCCGAGTTATAGGCCATCCCGATTGTGGACTGAACTCTGGTTTTCTCATTACCCAGACTGGCCATCAGTCCGAAATTATGGAACATTGAAGTTCCATTTCCGTTATCAAGGGTTTCAGGAAGGTAATTGGCGGCCAATGAGAAGTTGCTGCCTTTATTTTCGTTGGGGTTGTAAGGATCCGGCGAATAATAGTGTTTGTCGGAAATAGGAACTGATACAGACTTGTTGACTGCAACTGCATTTCCGGTACTATAACTGCCAGCTTTTACGCGCATCCTGAGCTTTGCGGTGCCGGGCAGATTTTTAGGGGAAGCGGGATTCATATTTTCAGAATGCTGGCTGAGCTGAGCCAAAACCTGAACGTTATCCTGATTGCTGATCTCATTCGCAGAAGAGTTGTCATTATTAACCGGAGTTTGAACCCTTCTCATTTTGGAGGGAGCAATACCGGCATCATTCCTGACTGCTGACTGAATGGCTGCGGGAGATTGTATACTTGAATTTGTACTGGCAATTTCAGAGCTATTTTGCTTGCCCTGACTGTTCTTAACCTGAGCTGTTTGCTGGTTTGAAGGGGTACTTTGATCTGTCAGCCTGAGTATTCCAAAGAGCAGCAATAAAGATGCAGCAGCTGCAAGGGTTGTGTATGTGGCCACCCTGCTTAAAGCCCTCATCCGCATCTGAAGAAGAATGGCAAGACCAGGTCTTTCATCCGGACTATGGCTAAAGATTAACAAGCCTGGACTATGGGCATCCTGTGCTTCAAGTCCGGTAAGGGCTGAAGCAATATTCTCCCAGGCAGCGCTTTCCGGTTTGTGAACCGGTAGGCGGTCGGAGAGTTTCAGGTTAAATGAATCCTTGTTTTCTTTCATTAATTAGTCCAGCAGTGAAGCCAGTTTGCGTTTCAACATATTTTTTGCGTGATGCAGCTGCGATTTGGAAGTCCCGATGCTTATTCCAAGGGTGTTGGCAGTTTCCTCATGCGTATATCCCTTCTAACTATTAAGCAGAAAGACGGTTCTGTAACCATCGGGCAGCGAGAGAATTACTTTTTCAAGATATTCACTGCTCAATGTGTCCGGGATTAGGATTGCCTCCTCTGACCTTGCCTCTTCCATATCTGCAAATTCAAGCCTTCTGTTTTTGTAGAGTTGCCGCAGGGAAGTCCTTATCACTATTGTTTTAATCCATGATCCCAAAGAACTTTCAAACCTGTACTGCTTGATATCCCTGAAAACCTGTATAAATGCTTCCTGCAGGACATCATGCGCATCATCACGGTTATTCATGATACGGTAAGCCAGTGGAGAACATCGCATCGCAGTATTTATAGTAGAGGTCACGCTGGGCAATACGGTCATTGCGGATGCACCTTTCAACAAGGTCCCGTTCAATTTCCGGCTTGCTGCCAGTTATGAGCCTCACTACTTCTCTCAATGGGTATCGTTCTTACATGTTCTCCCGGTTCACCGGTAATTCTTCCTGACCGATTGTTTAATTGGATTGCAATGAACCGGTTAATTGCCAAATTCATAGTTTGCAAAGATAACGCTGCTTTCTGATTGCATATATTTTTAAGGGATTCATTCCACTCTTCATCTCAATCTGTGCTAATGGGTGCAATTGTTAATGCTTGGTTGTATGCTCTGTCGTTTTTTATTCTAATTACTCAACTATTACTCTGTTGCAGGTTCTGTAATTGTTCCGATAAACAGTATCGAACCGGTGGATTTTTCATTGATGAAAAATACAAATGGACGATTTGCTACGAAATTTATGGGTTCCGGGTCCACTCCTACAGTTGTAACTGCAATTCCAATTGAGGTAACAGCAGCTGCTTCACTTCCGGCTTCATTGGTTTCTATAAAGGTTTTATGCCTGACCTCAGAAATGTACAGATCTGCATTTGAGTTAATCCTTGAAAAATCGGCTCCGTTGGGATTAAAAGCTACACCCATGCCCAGATCGGTCATTATTGGAATCATCCCCTCCTCCTCATATTCAAACTTGAACTTTGGAAGTTGAATCTGCACATCTGCCTTTGCAAATCGCGAATACCAGCTATTCCAGTTTTCCAGGCTAAGCTCTGAAACAAGATCATTTACAGTTTTACCGGCATCGGGCAGCATTACCACCATATTGTAGTTTCCTTGATTATAGGGTAGTTCCACAGCACTGAAATCAGCACCCTTGAAGTAATTCAAATCACATCTCTGAATCATGAAAGGTGTTTCGCTGATGCTTCCATCCTCAAGAGTAAAGCTATGATTGGCAGTATTCTTCGCATCGAAGCTGTATTTTCCATTGTCGCAGAAGTAAACAGCATTAGTGAGATGCGCATTACCATATCATCTGATATCTGATCAATGATCTTTGG
>JADJHD010000054.1 GCA_016707705.1 Bacteroidales bacterium | reverse complement strand
GGTTGCTGGATAATTTTGGAGATATTGCTGTTTATGCCGACTGAAATAAGCTGTCATCACTGCGGCAATGCTGTTTTTAATTCCTGTTCAGCAACTTCGCTCTGCTTTGAAGCAGGTCAAACCTTTCTCGAAAGTTGCCATCACCTTGAAACCATTAAACAGCAGCATTCCTGCTGTTACACTTGAAGTATGAGAGAATTTGCTGCAGCGTTGCTTTTCTTGATTTCAGTTCCACTGTTCAGTTCCTGGTTAACATTGGTAAGCGACTGATTATCGGCAATACTGGCACCTGTTGGCAGAGCACCTGCAACGCCTGCATTATTGTTGATTTTGCTGATGTTCACATTATTGGCTGCAATCCTGATGTCGAATGAATTTCGCAGGGTTGTATCAATGGCTGCCTTTAGTGTAAGCAGTGTTTGCCCTATTGAAAACGCAGGAACCATTATCAGCAATACTATTAGGATCTTTTTCATGCTCAGTTAGTTAAACTGGTTATCAATTTCTTCCTTGCTCTTATGCTTCCCTGCAATAATGGTGTACATAACCGGAATGACAAACAAGGTCAGAATAAGTGAGAACAATAGTCCCCCAACAATTACAATCCCCAGTGATACCCGGCTGGATGCAGCTTCTCCCAGACTTAAGGCAATTGGTAAGGCTCCCAGGGAAGTCGCCAGACTGGTCATCAGAATTGGCCTTAATCGCTGCGCAGAAGCCTCAAGTACCGCCTGGAACTTTGTGAGTCCCTGCGCCCTTTTCTGATTGGCAAATTCAACAATCAGAATTCCATTCTTCGTGACTAGTCCGATAAGGGTAATCATCCCGATTTGAGAGAAAATATTTAGGGTTTGTCCGAAAATAAAGAGACTAAGAATGGCTCCTGCCATTGCAAGCGGTACTGTAATCATAATGATAAACGGGTCGCGAAAGCTTTCAAACTGTGCAGCCAGAATCAGGAAGATCAGCAGTAACGCCAGTGCAAAGGCAAAGCTGATATTGGAAGAGCTTTCGGCATAGTCGCGTGAGGGACCGCTCAGGGATGTCTGGAAGGAATCATCCAGAAGTTTGTCGGAAATAGCCTGCATTGCCTTTACCCCATCACCCACTGTTTTGCCTTCAGCCAGCGAGGCCGAAATGGTGGCTGATTTATAGCGGTTGTAATGGAAGAGGGAAGGCGGATTTGCATTGGTTGATAGGGTCACAACCTCTGATAGGGCAATGGCATTGCCAAGATTATTCCTTACAAATAGCTTGGTTATATCTGTTGGTGTTTGCCTGTCGGAAGCCTACCTGACTGATAACCTGGTAGTTGCCTTCCATTCATAATAAAATAAATGCCAGCCTTCTGCCACTGAATGCACTCTGAACCACACTGGCAATATCAGATACCGTAAGTCCAAGCTCCCTTGCCCTGATTCTGTCAATCAAAATATCTACCTCAGGCTTATTGAACTTCAGGTTAACATCCACATTCTGAAAGGTTTTGTCATTTCGCGCTGCCTCCAGGAATTTCGGGATAGTCGTCCTGAGTTTATTGAAATCGAGATTCTGAATAACAAATTGCACCGGAAGAGATCCTCTGGAACCCAAACCCACGGAAATGGTTTGTTCTTCAACCGGAAAGATTCGGAGATTATTGAATTTCGCAGCTTTTTTTGATAATTCCCTCGCAATTTCCGATTGTGTCTTATCCCTTTCATCAGGTGGAACTAAACCGATACGACCTGTGGCTGCATTTTGACCCCTGCCCCCCGAAACCGTGAATTGCCATCAATGAGAAACTGCGCTCAGGAATGGAGTCACTAAGGTAATTGGCAAATTCACCTCCATTCTTGCTCATGAATGCATAGCTTGCACCATCAGGTTCGCTAATCTCGAAACGAAGATTGCTTTTTGTCCTCAATGGGTGCAATCTCACTTTGGAGTGTTCTGCCCAGATAAAAGATTATCAATACACAGGCAGCAATAATGAAGTAAGCAATTTTGCGCTTGCTCAGAAAACGCTCCAGACTGTTGCGGTATCCCGTCTCCATCCCCTTGAAAAAAGGCTCAGTGGCAAGGTAGAATTTCCTGTGCCTTGCATTGGGTTTGTTCAGGTAAACATTGAGAACAGGGGTTATGGTAAGTGAGACAAATGCAGAAATCAACACCGCCGTCGCCACAACTACTGCGAACTCACGGAATAGGCTTCCAACAAATCCCTGAAGGAATAATACCGGCAGGAAGACAATCGCAAGTGTAACAGAGGTCGAAATAACCGCAAAGAATATCTCCTTGCTGCCTTCAAGGGCGGCTCTTCGAATAGGCATGCCTCCCTCAAACTTTCGGAAAATGTTTTCCGTCACAACTATTCCATCATCCACAACCAGTCCGGTGGCCAAAATGATCCCCAAAAGTGAAAGGATATTGATAGAGAATCCCGCCAGATACATCACAAAGAATGTAGCAATCAGCGAGATGGGTATGTCAATCAAAGGACGAATGGCAATCAGCCAGTTCCTGAAAAAGAGAAAAATAACCGCAATAACCAAAATAAAGGAAATCAACAGGGTTTGTTCAACTTCTTTAAGTGAGCGCCTAACATTCCTGGTGTTGTCGATTAGCGTGGTGAACTGAATATCGTTTTCTGCGACTTTTTGATCTCTTCAAGTCTCTTGTTGAATTCATCCGAAATATCCACATAATTGGCTCCAGGCTGCGGGATAATGGCCAGCCCGACCCCGCTTACCCCATTCAGTTTCCAGCTTTGTTCCAGCTGTTCCGGTCCAAGTTCTACCTTGGCTACATCACCAAGGCGGACAATTCCATTATCATTTTCTTTAAGAATCAGGCTGCGAAAATCTTCCTCTGTGCTGAGGCGCCCCAATGCCCTGATGGTCAGCTCAGTTTTGTTTCCGTACACCTTGCCGGATGGAACTTCTACATTTTCCTTATTCAGTACGGTGCTGATATCATTAAAGGCCAGATTGTATGCATTCAGTTTGTCGGGATCAACCCAGATGCGCATTGAGGGTCTTTTTTGTCCGACAATATTCACAGAACTTACCTCAGGAATCGTCTGGAATTTATTCTGCAATACCTTCTCAGCATAATCGCTGAGTTCCATCAATCCTTGCTCTGGCTTTGAATAGCCATCAGGATGATAAAGTCGTTGTTGGCATCTGCCTTGGTAACTACAGGGGGTGCATCAATATCCTGTGGCAGGTTGCGGACAGCCTGGCTTACCTTATCGCGGACATCATTGGCAGCAGCCTCCAGATCGGATCCTACATTGAACTCTACCGAAATGTTGCTGTTTCCAACACTGCTAGAGGAGGTAATGGTCCTGATACCCGGGATTCCGTTAATTGACTTCTCCAGTGGCTCGGTAATCTGGCTTTCTATAATGTCGGAATTGGCTCCTGCATAGGAAGTATTCACCGAAATAATTGGCGGGTCAATGGCTGGATAGTCGCGAACCCCCAGGAAATTAAAACCAATAATGCCGAATAGTATGAGAAACAGGCTCATAACTATTGCCAGCACCGGTCGTCGTAAGGATAATTCAGAAATATTCACGGTTGAGTTCCTTGGTAGATTATAATTTCATTTGCCTTAGATGAGATGATGCCTGAATATTATGGCTTCACCTCTTCAGGTTTCATACTACGCCTGACCTTAACAACTGCATTTGGTCTCACGAAGAGCATTCCGCTTACAATCACACTGTCGCCTTCGGCAATTCCATTCAGCAGTTCAACCTTGCTGGCTGTCCTGTAACCGGTTTCTACATTTGTAAAGACAGCTTTTCCTTCTTTAACAAGTACTACCTGGCTCGACTGTGCATCTGGAATGATGGCATTTGTAGGAACGCTGATACCATTATGAACCTGCTCAATGCTAACTTTCACAAATGATCCGGGATAAAGGCTTCCGGAATTCAGCAGAGCTCTGACTTTCACATTGCGGCTGGCAGTATTGATCTGTGGTTCCAGAGCTACTATCCTTGCCTCATGCGACTGGGAGGAACCATTATTCTGAACTTTTACGAGATTCCCTATCTTAACGAGGGAAGCTTGTGTTTCAGGAACTGTAAAATCGATCTTTACCTTGTCGGTCTGCAGACTGCCCAAAACGGTCTGTGGGGTAACATAGGCACCATTGCTGACCTGCCTCAATCCGAGCTTGCCGGAAAAAGGAGCTTTCAATATGGTTTTATCCAGTTTCGCAGTAGTGATCTTGACATTGGCTTCAATCACCTGAACCTGGTTTAAAGCGGCATCATATTCTGCCTGATTTACCCCATTCACCTTCAGCAGGTCGCGAAGGCGCTTTTCAGTCTTGCGGGCAAGTTCAAGCTGACTGTTCAGCTGTTCAAGTTCAGCAACAATTTCATCGTTGTTAAGCTTTGCAAGGACAGTTCCTTCTGCAACATACGCACCATCGGGCATATTCAGCATGGTGATTCTGCCACTCACTTCTGTATGGATTTCGATCATTTCATCCGAAAGAACAGTGCCATTTACATCAAGGCTGAAAGCAATCTTTTCAGGACCAGCTATCAGCACATCCACGATTGCAGGAGGTTTTTCCTTGGGATTCTTGTCTTTGCCTGAATCCTTGCATGAAAGGAATAAGGCGGCAATGGCAATTAGACTAATTGAGAGGTAAACTTTCATAGTCAGAAGGTCTTGGATGAATTTAGATTGGATTTTATGATGCCCAGCATCCTGATGAATTCTTTCTTTTCATCTGCTGAAAGGCTACTTAATGCTTTTTCATTTGCGCCTGCAATGGCTTTCCTGATATGCGGCAGCGCCAGCAAGGCTTTGGGAGTGCCGACCAGACAAAATTTCCTCTTGTCTTCTTTACTCCTTAAGCGTCGGATATATCCTTTCGATACCAGATAATCAACGATTCTTACCACACTAACCTTATCAGTGCCGAGTGCGGCAGCCAGTTCATTCTGAGTGAGCTGCCCCTGTCCCCTTTCAATGATAATCAAAGAGTAATAGTTTCTCTCTATGTCCAGATTCGAGAGCTGCTGGTTCAATTCAGACAAATAACTTTTGCCGGTCCGGGTCAGGAAAAACCCCAACGGTTGATTATCAATATTTTCAAGTAATGTGTCCATTGTTTGAGTCGACAAAGGTATAGCATAAGCGAAAATAGTTTACATTATTAACTATTATTTAACGATTTTTATTTGCAGTCCTTTAGGTATAGAGTTCAGGCGTATTGTCGTTAGTTTGTGAAAGATGTGGTTGTAAGAAAACTCAATGCCTGAATGGAGGCTTGGATTTTTATACTTTTGAGAATCAAATCTGACCTTGCATGAACTTACCAACAGAAAAGAAAAGCTGCAGCTGGCCTTCAAATGACCCGTTGATGATCAAATACCACGATGAAGAATGGGGCGTTCCATTGCACGACGACAGGAAACTCTTTGAATTCATGGTGCTGGATGCCTTTCAGGCTGGTTTGAGCTGGAGGACAATCCTCCACAAGAGGGAGAATTTCAGGAAGGCTTTTGATGATTTTGAACCCGAGGTTATTGCCAATTATTCAGAAGGCAAAATTCAGCTTTTGATGCAGGATGCCGGTATTATCAGGAATCAACTGAAAATCAGGGGGACAGTTGAGAATGCAAAAGGCTACCTCAAAGTGGTGGAGGAGTTTGGCTCCTTCGATAGATATATCTGGCAGTTCACGGGTGGCAAGACTATTCAGAATAACATTACCTCCCTCTCACAAATTCCGGTTTCCTCTCCCGAATCGGATGCAATGAGCAAGGATCTGAAAAAGCGAGGTTTCAAATTCGTCGGGACTACCATTTGCTATGCCTTTATGCAAGCCGCGGGAATGGTTAATGACCATCTGACAGAATGCCATCGGTTTGATGCTCATTAACTGAATTAAATTCTCGGAATCTCTATTTCCTGGATGCTCTTTTCGTCCAGAAAATAGTTAGAGCCATTTTTTATGTTTGTTTTTCATATCATCGTTGGAAGTAAGGTATTCTGGACTCTCCGATTCAGCGAGTGAAAGCAATAATTCATCTTTTTGGGCAGGAGTAAGTTTATTCCAGATTTGACCATCCTTTGAGGATGATTTCCTTTTTATAATATCATAAAAGAAGAGAAGAATCTTCTCATTATCAATAGAATCAATAAGATTGTGAAAACTCTGTTTTATTTCAATTGTGCTCATAATATTCCAATTCTTACCACAAAGTTAGTCACTTTTTTAACCTTTTTCCAGAGTTATTCTGCCTCTGAATCTTTCTTCAAAATTTTTCCTCCCTGGCAGGTAAAAGCATCCAAGTATGACTCAATCGGACTGAGTTATGTTTCGCAAATTCAATGCTAATTAGCACATATACCCAATAATCTCAATTTCTACTCCATCTCTCCCAAAAAAACCTTCCAGGTTCTGATTCGTTTATCTCCAAAGTCCTTACTGACTCTGGCAACAAGGATTTCGATCGAACCACTAATGTTTCCGGGCTTTCGGTTATCAGCAGCAAATGAAGAAATGATGAAGGAGAGCCTGCCGGAATACAGACTGTCATTTACTCTCCTGAAAGCTTGCTCTTCTGCTGTGGATTCAATCCTGAAGCTTTGTTTCGGATAACTGTTCGACATTCCTGCGGAAAGCAATTCGTCAAGAGCTAGCTGCTTTCTCGAAGAGCTAAATGGGTTTGAAATGGTTATTTTATCCGATATGAAAAGTGAACTGGCAATCCTGGCAGCCTTCTCGCGGAATTCAATATTTGTGGATGTATCATTCACAATTGACAGATAATCAGCAAAATCCTGAAATTTTTGCCTGGCTGTTTTGGCGTAGGAAAATAAAGCCTGTTCCGATAGGGATTCCATATCAGCCTCATTTCTGATGCTATCCACAGCCGTCTTAATTTTCGCTGCTTCGTCACTGGCAATAGCTTCCTCCCTGGAGCAGCTTTTGAACTGCACACAATGTACAAGGTAATCAGCAATGATATGGCAAAGAAACGTCTCATTGCAACTGTTCATTAATTCGGTAACGCAATATTTTAATTTTATTCCTGAATTCCTGATATCAAGGATTTCCATTCCCTTTAAGCTTGAAGAAGGCACCGACATAAAGTCGATAAATTCTTCCTTATTCATCAATTCCATTCCGGTTGATTGCTGCTTTCCATAAATCCTGTAGATAATGGCATCATCCGCGAACAGACTGTCGAGCATATTCCTTCGCTTGTTCCAATCCTCTACCTTCATCTGGGTAAAGTAATTAAGCATCAGGGCATTGTCGTTAATCTGAAGTCCGATCTTTTCGTTGTTGGTGAATTTCCTCAGGAATCTGGTGATTGTATCTGTCTTATAAAATGGCGATTCAACAAGCATTTTTACCTGACTGCTATTGGTTTCCAGATTTACATTGCCCTCATTATCGCAGAGGTATTCAATGGGTGATTCATTCTCTTTAAAAACGGTTACTTTGATATTCATTCCTTTGATGGGTTGCAGTGATTGTGCATCATAAAAGCTGAAATGATATTCCCTCGTATTGAAAAGCATGAACAAGCTATAGAAGACTGCCATTACAATAATAACCAGAGCGGGAATTATCAGAAACATCCGGTTAGCCTTCTTTTCAAGTCCCGCAGCTGCTGGCTCAGCTCCCTTGCTGAACTTGAAATCTTCCCAGTTCTGATGTCCGGTGTACCTGCACAATAGGTTAAGGATATCAATCCTTGGCAAGCTCTTATTCTGAGCCTTCAAATGAGTGTAAAACCATTTCTCACTCACATGCGCCTTTACCTTTATCCGCAAGTCTTCCTGGAAGTCGGTAATCTCCTGTCCCTTCCATTCCGAGAGATCCGGCTTAATACCGGGGTACGTCTCACGCATGGTGGAAACAATCTCCTTCTTCAGGAATTCCAGGTATATTTTATCTGCCTCTTGCAAAGATGACTTAGATTTGTTAAATTGTGTTGTCGAATGATTGTAAAACGTTTTGCAGGGATTTTACAAGAGTATTTCCCTTACCGGGATGAGCTTCCTTCATAATTTTACCACACCGCAGCAATCCGGCTGCTATCCTCAAAAATAAAAAAAATCGAAGAGCTATGAAACTTAATGTTGCAATGTTCTTTTTGGCTCTGATGCTGACAATTGCATTAGTAATGCAAGGTGAGCAGGTAAAAGCCCAGAAATCTGAGATTGGTGTATCCTTCATTTTAAGCGGCCACTTTATCTTTGGGCCATACTACCGCTATTGGATTGATGATCACAATGCACTTGAGCTCAATGTGCAGGCTGCCTACGAAAATAGCCTTGTTTTTCCGGGAGGTGTGAGCGCAGCCTACAGATATTACTTTTTTGATGGAAACTGGCGACCCTCACTTGCTGCTCAGTACACGGTGCTAATTTCTCCAAAGGTGCCTGAAAAGGAGAATAAGCGAGTATTTTTTCCGATCGCTTCCTTGAATCCGGGGGTTCAATTCAGGTTTAACGAAAAGAAAATGGGGGTTGAAGAGCAGTTGTGGATTGGTGCTATGAAATTGAAGGGAAAATGGAAAGTTGCTCCATTGGGACTTGATACCCGTTTCGGCTATTGCTGGTAAACTCCCTGAACTGGTAAATCTTAAAATCAATTGAAATGAAAGAGAGAATCCTTTTTTGGCTGCCCAGAATTTTTGGGATTTGTGCAGTGTTGTTTATGATGATGTTCTCACTGGATTGTATTGGAGAATACATCAAATGGCAGCAAACACTTACATGTTTGATAATGAGTAATATACCGGCATTTCTAGTTTTGCTCTGTGTGCTTATTGCATGGTTTATGGAACTAGCCGGGGGCATAATTCTGATCATTGCCAGCATAGCTGCCAGCATCTTTTTCAAGGCCTTCGCCGGAAATCCCTGGTCGCTGGTTGTAACCATGCCTTTCCTGCTGACGGGAATTCTTTTTATTTTACACCACCGAATGTACCCTAAGGAAAATTCAGTTGATGAATCAGATCAGGAATAGCATTGTCTGTTGAGCATAAAGCAACTGGATAATACTGACAAACTGGATCATTGAAGAGATAAATTTAATTCATACAAATACTTGCAACATGCTGGAACATATCCATAAACAATTTACCTCTGAATTAAATCAGAACACAAAGACAGATATCATCTTTTATTCTGACCTCCATATTTCTGAACCTTCTCACTCTTGCCATAAATGCGGGAATGGTAGAAAAATCCAGAACCGACAATGCTCAACTGATTGTCATGTTCATTTTTGTGGCTCTGATAGTTGTTGTTAATATCGTGGTGATCTTCGGACTGTTCAAGGGCAGGCAAACCCGCACCAAGCTGATCAACGGACTCATCACCATGTACAAGGATCAGAACGTCGACAAATACTACGATAAGTCACTCCTCGAAAACTATAATGTCCGCTACAACCTCTTTATCCTGGTAGTACTTTTCACGGGCATCATAGCCACCGTTGTGCCTTTTGTTCTGAGATAAGAGGTAGTGTTATTGTCGAATTAACTGAACCAGCGGAGGAAGAATCTCAGCAGACTGATTTTATTGGTATAAGGTGCGTAACGTACTGATATATCTGGCTTGGCAAAGCGTCTTGTTACTCCTTTGCGGGTCGAAAATGCATCAAATGAATGCTTCCCATGGTAATCGCCGGTTCCGCTATGGCCCACTCCTCCAAAGGGTAAGCGGTGATTTGCAAAATGAACCATCGTATCATTGATGCATCCGCCACCGAATGAATGGTTTTTTATGATTTTCTTGACGAACTTTATGTTGTTGGAAAACATATACAAGGCGAGCGGCTTTTCTTTGGAATCAAGGAAATTGCTGATTTCTTCCTCCTTCGTATAACTGATCAGTGGTAGCAAAGGCCCGAAAATTTCCTCATTCATCAGCGCCGATGACGTATCATTATCTTCCAGCAGGGTTGGTTCAATATACAATTCTCCAGCATCTGTATCTCCTCCCGAAAGCACCTTCTTACCCTGCATCATCCCCAGCAGCCGGTCATAATTCCTTTTATTGATAATCCTGCTGTAATCTGCTGATTCTTTTGGGTTTTTGCCAAAAGCAATCTTAATTTCACGACTGCATTCTTCAACAAATTCCTGCTTCACCGATTCATGGATCAGTATATAATCAGGGGCAATGCATGATTGTCCGCAATTGATGAATTTCCCCCAAACGATTCTCTTTGCTGAAAGCTTTATATTGGCCGTCTGATCTACAATGCATGGCGATTTCCCACCAAGCTCAAGTGTAACCGGAATCAGGTTCTCGGCAGCTGCTCTGGCAATTATTCTGCCCACTGCCGGACTTCCTGTGAAGAAAATATAATCCAGTTTCTGCTCCAGCAATTCTGTGGAAACAGCAGCATCTCCTTCAATAACAGTAACATATCCCGGCTCAAATACTGAAGCAATAATCTCCGATGCTATCTTGCTGGTATGTGGTGTAAATTCCGAAGGTTTAATGATTGCTGTGTTACCGGCAGCAATTGCTCCAATCAGCGGGGAAAAAATCAGCTGATGAGGAAAATTCCAGGGTGAGATAATGAGAACGGTCCCATAGGGCTCCTTGAAGATTCTGCATAAGGAAGGGAAATTGACCAGTACAGGAAGGACTTTCTCCGGCCTTGCCCAGGATTTGACCCTCCTGATGGCAAGATTCAGTTCCCTGTTTACATAGCCTGTCTCGGTAAGAATAGATTCGAATTCAGGCTTCCGTATGTCAAGGTATATGGCATGAATAATCTCCTTTTCACGTCGGATTAACTCTTTCCTTAGTCTTATCAGGGCTGCTTTTCTATAATTTACATCCCTGGTTATATGTGTTTTAAAGAATATTTGATGTTGTTGTACAAGTGAAGGGATATCCATTTCAGTTCTTTTTTGGGATGTAACTCATTCCTCTTTCAGTAATGGCAGTGATGGTTAGTGATGGATTGACGCCCGGATTGGCTGATATCATTGATCCGTCGAATACATACATTCCGGGATACCCGAAAACTTCATTTTTTTCATTTATAACGCCCTCTTCAGGCGAACTCCCCATGCATGCTCCTCCAAGTATGTGGGCAGTCGAAGGAATTCCCGCCAACACCTCATTCACCATGATCTGGGGCTTGCCCTTTATGATTTCTGAATATTTCAGAGCTAGCTCATGGGCTTCGGGAATGAAAGGGGTAGGGGCTTTCCCCTTCTCGATTTTCGATCTTATTCCGAATAAACCATTTTGTATTTTTAAAGTGCTGTCGAGATGCTGCATAAACAAAAGGACCGCACTGCTTTTTCCGAAATCACGGACGAAAAATATCTTCAACCAGGTGATGGGCTCTTTAAATGGAGTAATCAAAAGCCTGAGAATCCTTTTTATGGGATTTCTTTCACTAACCATAGGCATCATGGTGATTCGCCAGAAACCTGCTCCCTTCCCGTATCTCACCGGTTCAACATGACTGTTTTCATCGGTTTCCAGGATTGAGCCAATAGCTACTCCCTTGTATAGATCCAATTCCCTGTCGGTGGTGGTATTGATGATCAGGGCCTCATTATTTGTCCTGATCATTTCACCAAGCCTGGGACTTAATCCGGGCAGCGTTGATTTACGAAGCTTCAGCATTAGGGGAATTGTGCCTAAAACTCTGCCCGCAACGATCACAATCTCCGATGTAACAGATCTTTCTTTACTGAAATATGAAGTTGATCTGCTGAAGTTGATCGAATAACGCTCCTTTCCGGATTCTGATTTCGCTTTAACTGACGTGACCTTATTCTCGGCAAGTATAGTAACACCAAGCTGACCGGCCAGGTGCAGGTAGTTTTTGTCGAGGGTGTTTTTTGCATTGTTCCGGCATCCGGTCATGCAAGCTCCACAGTGAATGCATCCTTTCCTGTCGGGTCCACGGCCCCCAAAATAGGGATCGCTTACCGTAACATCTGCCTGTCCGAAATAAACAGCAACCGTTGTAGGGGAAAAATCTGAACTTTTATTAATCTTCTCCGCTAGTTTCTGTAAGGCCAGATCACTTTCCGCAAGTTTGGGATTTACAGTTGCACCAAGCATTTGCCAGGCTGTTTTATAATGAGGCTCAAGTTCTGTCTCCCAATCTGCCAGTCCAGCCCATGAACCACGATTGAAAAATGCTGCCTTTGGCTTGGGCAGGGTATTCGCATACACCAGCGATCCGCCTCCAACACCAACTCCGCTTAAAATGCTGGCGTGTCTCAAAAAGGTGAGCTTTTGAATGCCAAAACACTTAAGCGCCGGGATCCACAGCCATTTGCGCAAATTCCAGTTGGTCTCAGGATAATCAGTATCTCTGAAGTGCTTCCCCTTTTCAATAACCAGCACGGAATATCCTTTTTCAGCCAGCCTCAGGGCAGAAACCGAACCTCCAAATCCTGAACCGATAATAACAAAATCGTAATGATCTTTTAAATCCATCTCAATCAGATTAGGAATTCCAAATTGGCAGAGAGTAAAACTTGACGTGCCGGGAACAGAATAAACCCAAATATAGAGAGTATTTTCTGGTTTTCAGGACTGCTTGCTGAACTTAAGCATTCAAATTATGTTTGAATCCACACTGATAGCCCTACGAATTGTAGCTTTTTTACCCATAAGACTGCATTGTCCTGAATGAGTTATCTTTGCAGCATAATATTAAAAATGTCATCACGTTGGACTCTCTTCCCATTCAATCCTGGCTGCCAATCACCCGCGACGAAGCTCTGAAGCGCGGTTGGGAGGAGGTGGATGTGGTCCTGATCAGTGGTGATGCCTATGTTGACCATCCAGCATTCGCGAATGCCGTGATTGCCAGGGTGGTTGAAGCCGCAGGATTCAGGGTAGCCATTGTACCACAGCCCAATTGGAAGGATGACCTCCGCGACTTCCGCAAGTTCGGTAAACCCAGATTATGTTTTGCCGTTTCAGCTGGCAATATGGATTCCATGGTGAACCATTATACTGCCAATAAAAGGCTCCGAAGCGATGATGCCTATACCCCCGGTGGCTCTGCCGGATTTCGACCCGATTATGCAACTGTTGTCTATTCAAATATCCTGAAGCAGATCTACCCCGATGTGCCTGTAATTATTGGCGGTATTGAGGTTTCGATGCGCAGGCTAACTCATTACGATTACTGGAGTGATGCACTCAAGCCATCCATTCTTATCGACAGCAAAGCTGATTTACTGGTTTACGGAATGGGGGAGGTTACAATTCAATCCATCCTGAGCCGGCTATCAGCTGGAGAGGATGTGAAAACCCTCAGGGATATTCCGCAGACAGCCTTTGCTGCTAATCCTCCGGAATCAGCCGAAATCCTTGCCGGTAAAGAATTTATCCAACTGCCTTCACATGAGGAATGCCTTAAGGACAAATCGGCATTTGCCAGGTCCTTTAAACCTATTGAACAGGAATCGAACCGCACCACAGCCAAAACACTGGTTCAGTCTGCCGCAGGCTTTGATATTATTGTGAATCCTCCCCAGCCCCTGATTGGCGAAAAAGCCCTGGATGCTGTTTACGATTTGCCCTATACAAGACTGCCTCATCCCAAATACAGGAAAAGAGGTGAGATTCCCGCCTATGAAATGATACATCACTCAGTCACCATGCATAGGGGCTGTTTCGGTGGATGCGCCTTCTGCACGCTTTCAGTGCATCAGGGGAAGTTCATTGCCAGCAGGTCAGAAGCTTCTATCCTGAAGGAAGTTGAAGCAATCACCAGGATGCCGGATTTCAAGGGACATGTTACCGATCTGGGTGGTCCTTCAGCAAATATGTACCGCATGCAGGGCCATGATCTGTCGATTTGTGCCAAATGCCTCAGACCCTCCTGCCTTTTCCCTTCCATCTGCAAAAACCTTAATACCGATCATAACCCAATAACTTCAGTCTACAAGAAAGCCGCAGCTGTCAAGGGAATTAAAAAGATTACCATTGGCAGTGGTGTAAGGTACGATATGCTTGTCAGCAGAAAGGATGTGGATCCCCGAAAACTTGGTTTGGAGGAGTACACCAGGCAGCTAATCGGCCACCATGTTTCGGGTCGATTGAAAGTGGCACCCGAGCATACCTCTGATGAGGTGCTGAAAATCATGAGAAAGCCCTCTTTCAAGCTGTTTCATCAGTTCAGACAGCAGTTTGATGAAGTGAACAGGAAAATTGGACTCAAGCAGCAATTGATCCCCTACTTTATTTCAAGCCATCCCGGCAGCAAAATGAAGGATATGGCTAATCTTGCCGTTGAGACAAAGGAACTCGGATTCCAGTTGGAGCAGGTACAGGACTTTACCCCAACTCCAATGACGCTGGCAAGTGTTATTTACTATTCGGGGATTCATCCCTTTCTCGGGAGAAGCTGTATATACTGCGCACTCAAAGGATGAGAAACTGGAACAAAGGCAGTTCTTTTTCTGGTACAAGCCTGAAAACAGGCAGATGATCAGGAAAAACCTTAGCAGGATAGGAGAGGAGATGCTTGCTGACCGGCTGCTTGAGAGGTGTTTTCTAAGGAGGGGACGCTAACCTATTTCTCAGGTAAAATCAAGTCTAGGCACTTGCTAAGCTTCAGAACACCACTGCTTATACTTCCGATGAATGCTCTGTAGACAAATCCATGGCTGTGAGCTCCCATTACAACCAAATCAGCTTTCCATTCAACCGATTTTCCTACCAATGTTTCAATGATTGGTCCTTGCAGGTATTCGTAACTGGCAGCTATCCTTTCCCTTCCAGAAATCCTACCATTGATTTGGTCACCATCCACCCTTTCCACCTCTTCGATATGCTGCCTGCAATTACAGGAGGACTCATTTCATTGCCGGTAAAGGTGGCAGGCGGAGGTGAAATGTGTACTATCAGGATTTCACTCCCAAATGCTTTGGCCAAAGAGCAGCCTGATCAACTACCTGTGTAGCAAGATCTGAAAAGGTCAACTGCGCGAATTTTTTTCATAACGGCGATTTATGGATAATATCGGGAAATATTCTTTTTGTTGCCTTAGACCACGAACTCCGGCTAAAGGAAAACCGCATGGATCTAAATGAAGTAATCCTGACGCTTATACAACTGCCAGAAGAACTAAAAGACAAATTTAATGATTCAAAAGAGGGAAATCAAGCAATAGTTGATTAAAAATCAAACTTCATTCCTGAACGGAATCCTAAGGAGAAGGAATCGGTGGAACTGCCATTCTTTTCAAGTACCGGCTTGAGATAGAACCTTGAGATAGGTGCAAAGGAAAGACTCAAGCGGTCGAGGATGCGGTAATTGATATCCAGTCCGGCCATCAGGTTAATATTAACCCCATTGTAATCAGGGATCTGCAGGTCAATTCCGTTAATCTGTGAATTGGTATTCCCGGTGATGGTCTTTATTGTAGCCTCTTTCAGACTGGTATTATCAAGCCTGAAGGCTAAACCCGCTCCTGTGTTGAACCAGAATATATTGCCGACACTGAATAGTTTGCGTCCAACACCTGAAAGTCTTAGGTCAGATATTGATGCCGCTCAGTACCTTCAAGTTCCTAAGCACGATCTGAAGCCATAGTAGGTCGAATCTGAATTGGTTCCCCGGTTTTGGGAACTGTAATGGCGATAAATTGGGTATAACTCACATCATAAACCCTGCTTCGGTTATAGACCATCCGATTGTGGACTGAACTCTGGTTTCTCATTACCAGACTGGTCATCGGTCGAAATTCATGGAACATTGAAGTTTCCATTTCCGTTATCAAGGGTTTCAGGAAGGTAATTGGCGGCCAAGGAGAAGTTGCTGCCTTTATTTTCGTTGGGGTTGTAAGGATCCGGCGAATAATAGTGTTTATCGGAAATGGGAACTGATACAGACTTATTGACTGCAACTGCATTTCCGGTACTATGACTGCCAGCTTTGCGCATCTGAGCTTTGCGGTGCAGGGCAGATTTTTAGGGGAAGCCAGGATTCATATTTTAGGAACCTTGGCTGAGCTGAGCCAAAACCTGAACGTTATCTGATTTGCAGTCTCATTCGCAGAAGAGTTGTCATTATTAACCGGAGTTTGGAACCCTTCTCATTTGGAGGAGCAATACCGGCATCATTCCTGACTGCTGACTGAATGGCTGCGGGAGATTGTATACTTGAATTTGTACTGGCAATTTCAGAGCTATTTTGCTTGCCCTGACTGTTCTTAACCTGAGCTGTTTGCTGGTTTGAAGGGGTACTTTGATCTGTCAGCCTGAGTATGCCAAAGAGCAGCAATAAAGATGCAGCAGCTGCAAGGGTTGTGTATGTGGCCACCCTGCTTAAAGCCCTCATCCGCATCTGAAGAAGAATGGCAGACCAGGTCTTTTCATCCGGACTATGGCTTGGAAGATTTGCAAGCCTGGATTCATAGGCATCCTGTGCTTCAAGTCCGGTAAGGGCTGAAGCAATATTCTCCCAGGCAGCGCTTTCCGGTTTGTGAACCGGTAGGCGGTCGGAGAGTTTCAGATTAAATGAATCCTTGTTTTCTTTCATTAATTAGTCCAGCAGTGAAGCCAGTTTGCGTTTCAACATATTTTTTGCGTGGTGCAACTGCGATTTGGAAGTTCCGATGCTTATTCCAAGGGTGTTGGCAGTTTCCTCATGCGTATATCCTTCAACTTCAGTAAGCAGAAAGACGGTTCTGTAACCATCGGGCAGCGAGAGAATTACTTTTTCAAGATATTCACTGCTCAATGTGTCCGGGATTAGGATTGCCTCCTCTGACCTTGCCTCCTCCATATCTACAAGATCATAGTATTCCTGTTTTGTAGAGTTGTCGCAGAGAAGTCACTTATCACTATTGTTTAATCCGTGATCCCCAAGAACTTTCAAACCTGTACTGCTTGACATCTGAAAACCTGTATAAATGCTTCCTGCAGGACATCATGCGCATCATCAAGTTTATTCATGATACGGTGAAAGCAGTGGAGAACATCGCATCCTAGTATTTATAGTAGAGTTCGCGCTGGGCAATACGGTCTTGCGGATACCTTTCAACAAGGTCCCGTTCAATTTCGGCTTGCTTGGTTTATAGCCTCACTACTTCTCTCAATGGGTATCGTTCTTACATGTTCTCCCGGTTCACCGGTAATTCTTCCTGACCGATTGTTTAATTGGATTGCAATGAACCGGTTAATTGCCAAATTCATACGTTCTGCAAAGATAACGCCATGCTTTCTGATTACGTATATTTTTCCCGGATTCATTCCACTCTTCATCTCAATCTGTCCTAATGGGTGCAATTGCTAATGCTTGGTTGTATGCTCTGTCGTTTTTTATTCTAATTACTCAACTATTACTCTGTTGCAGGTTCTGTAATTGTTCCGATAAACAGTATCGAACCGGTGGATTTTTCATTGATGAAAAATACAAATTGACCTCAGAAATGTACAGATCTGCATTTGAGTTAATCCTTGAGAAATCGGCCTCGTTTGGATTAAAAGCTACACCCATGCCCAGATCGGTCATTATTGGAATCATCCCCTCCTCCTCATATTCAAACTTGAACTTTGGAAGTTGAATCTGCACATCTGCCTTTGCAAATCGCGAATACCAGCTATTCCAGTTTTCCAGGCTAAGTTCTGAAACAAGATCATTTACAGTTTTACCGGCATCGGGCAGCATTACCACCATATTGTAGTTTCCTTGATTATAGGGTAGTTCCACAGCACTGAAATCAGCCCCCTTGAAGTAATTCAAATCACATCTCTGAATCATGAAAGGTGTTTCGCTGATGCTTCCATCCTCAAGAGTAAAGCAATGATTGGCAGTATTCTTCGCATCAAAGCTGTATTTCCATTGTCCCTTGAAATAAACAGCATTGATGAGATACATTACCATATCATCTGATATCTGATCAATTATCTTTGG
>JADJHD010000053.1 GCA_016707705.1 Bacteroidales bacterium | reverse complement strand
GAAACCAGAGCTTCCAGCTGTTGAGATTGTGTGATTACCAAAGCATTTGAGGCAGTGCAATTATCGGTAGCAGTCAACATTAGCCGTAAAGTCTGGCACCGAAGCCTCGACAGGATGCATTCTTGTATGCGGATTGAGCTGAGCGCAGGTTGCAATAACAGGATTCGTGATATCGGTAACAGTAAATGAAGTATTGCAAGTTGCTGAGCTTTCCAGCAGCGTCGGTTACAGTAATGTCACTGCGAGTTACACCTGTTGAAACCGGGTTCCGGCAGTTGGAGATTGTGTGATTACCAAAGCATTTGAAGCAGTGCAATTATCGGTAGCGGTCACATTTGCTGTGAAGTTAGAAACTGCAGCCCGGCATGATGCATTAGCAAAACGCTGACTGAGCCGGAGCACAGGTCACAATTACGGGTTAGTATTGTCGGTAACGGTAAATGAAGTGTTACATGTTGCAGAGTTGCGTACGGCATCAGTAGCGTTATAGTCACAGCGGTAATACCTATTGAAACCAGGGGGTTCCGGCAGTTGTTGACTGAGTGATTACCAATGCATTTGAAACAGTACAATTATCGGCTTGGTCATTTGCTGTGAAATTCGGAACTGCAGCCTGGCAAGAAGCGATCGCAAAAGCGACTGAGCCGGAGCGCAGGTGACAATTACCGGATTAGTGTTATCAGTAACGGTAAATGAGGTGTTGCAGGTTGCAGAGTTACCTGCAGCATCAGTGACGGTAATAGTCACTGAAGTGCTCCTGTTGCCAGAAACCAGAGTTCCAACTGTTGGGATTGTGTGATTATAAAGCATTTGAAACAGTACAATTATCGGTAGCGGTCACATTTGCTGTGAAATTCGGAACTGCAGCCTGGCAAGAAGCATTTGCAAAAGCAGATTGAGCAGGAGCACAGGTTACAATTACCGGATTAGTATTATCGGTAACAGTAAGTGAATTACGTGTTGCAGAATTACCAGCTCCATCAGTTACTGTAATCGTCACTGAAGTTACTCCGGTCGTGACGGGCGTCCCGGCTGCTGGTGACTGAGTGATTGTGAGATTAGCAGCTGAAGTTCAACTTATCCTAGCCGTTACATTGGCTAAAGTCTGGAACTGATGCCTGGCAAGAAGCATTCGCAAAAGCTAACTGAGCCGGAGCGGGTCACCATTACCGGATCAGTATATCGGTAACAGTGAACGGTGTTCCATGTTGCGAGTTACCAGCTCCATCAGCTACTGCTAATCGTCACCGAAGTTACTCCTGTTGAAACCAGAGTTCCAGCTGTTGGAGATTGTGTGATTACCAAAGCCATTTGAGGCAGTGCAATTATCGGTAGCAGTCAAATTATCCGTAAAAGTTCGGCACTGAAGCCTGACAGGATGCATTCGCAAAGGCGGGATTGAGCGGAGCGCAGTTACTATTGTCGGATTCGTATTATCGGTAACAGTGAATGAGGTATTGCATGTGCAGAGTTACCAGCTTAATCAGTTACGGTATTAGTCGCAAGCGTTAACACCTGTTGAAACCAGAGTTCCAAGCGGTTGGTGACTGAGTAATGGTGAGATTAGCAGATGAAGTACAATTATCATTAGCTGTCACATTAGCTGTGAAGTCTGGAACGGAAGCCTGACAGGATGCATTCGCAAAAGCAGACTGAGCCGGAGCACAGGTCACAATAACAGGATTCGTGTTATCGGTAACTGTAAATGAGGTGTTAATGTTGTTGAATTACCAGCTCCATCAGCTACTGTAATCGTCACTGAAGTTACTCCCTGTTGAAACCAGAGTTCCAGCTGTTGGAGATTGTGTGATTACCAAAGCATTTGAGGCAGTGCAATTATCGGTAGCCGTCACATTAGCAGTAAAGTCTGGAACGGAAGCTTGGCATGTAGCATTCGCAAAAGCAGACTGAGCCGGAGCGCAAGTTACTATTGTCGGATTCGTATTATCGGTAACAGTGAAAGAGGTGTTGCATGTTGCAGAGTTTCCGGCAGCATCTGTCACTGTAATAGTCACAGCAGTTACACCGGTCGAAACCAGAGTTCCGGCAGTTGGAGACTGAGTGATTGTGAGATTAGCGGCTGCAGTGCAATTATCAGTTGCAGTCACATTAGCTGTAAAGTCTGGCACTGAAGCCTGACAGGATGCATTCGCAAAGGCGGATTGAGCCGGAGCGCAGGTCACAATTACCGGATCAGTGTTATCGGTAACAGTGAAAGAGGTGTTGCATGTTGTAGGATTACGCGTCAGCATGGTTACAGTTAGTTCAATACTGTAGTCAGCACCTGTCGAGACAGGTGTCCCCTCAACAAGGATTGAGGTAATTACCAAAGCATTCGAAGCCGTGCAGTTATCAGGAAGCGGTCACATTTGCACTAAAGTCTGGAATGGCGTCCTGACAAGAAGCATTGGCAAAAGCAGATTATCCGGAGCACAGGTTGCAAATTACCGGATTAGTATTATCGGTAACGGTAAATAGTATTGCGTTGCAGAATTACCAGCTCCATCAGTAACTGTGATAGTCACTGTAGTTACTCCTGTTGACACCGGGTTCCGGCAGTTGAGATTTGTGTAGCGATTACCAAAGCATTTGAAGCAGTGAAATTATCGGTAGCGGTCACATTTTGCTGTGAAGTTAGGAACTGAAGCCTGACAGGATGCATTCGCAAAAGCGGACTGAGCCGGAGCACAGGTCACAATTACCGGGTTAGTATTGTCGGTAACAGTAAATGAAGTGTTACATGTTGCAGAGTTGCCTGCAGCATCAGTAACAGTTATAGTCACAGCGGTAACACCTATTGAAACCAGAGTTCCAGCAGTTGGTGACTGAGTGATTACCAAAGCATTTGAAACAGTACAATTATCGGTAGTCGCAAAAGCGGACTGAGCCGGAGCGCAGGTGACAATTACCGGATTAGTGTTATCGGTAACAGTGAAAGAGGTGTTGCATGTTGCAGAGTTACCAGCTCCATCAGTTACTGTAATCGTCACTGAAGTGCTCGGTCGAAACCAGGCGTCTGGCTGCTGGTGACTGAGTGATTGTGAGATTAGCAGCTGAAGTACAGTTATCTGTTGCAGTCACATTAGCTGTGAAATTCGGAACTGATGCCTGGCAAGAAGCATTCGCAAAGGCGGATTGTGCCGGAGCACAGGTTACAATTACCGGATCAGTATTATCGGTAACAGTAAATGAGGTATTGCATGTTGCAGAATTTCCAGCAGCATCAGTTACCGTGATGGTCACTGTAGTCACACCTGTCGAGACAGGTGTCCCTTCGGCAGGAGATTGAGTTATGGAAAGATTTGCAACGGAAGTACAATTATCAGTTGCCGTCACATTTGCAGTAAAGTCTGGAACAGCTGCTTGACAAGATGCATTCGCAAAAGCTGACTGAGCCGGAGCACAGGTCACAATTACCGGATTTGTATTATCAGTAACAGTGAAAGAAGTGTTGCATGTTGTAGAATTTCCAGCTCCATCAGTTACGGTTATAGTCACAGAAGTTACACCTGTTGAAACGAGCGTTCCGGCTGTTGAGATTGTAGTGATTACCAAAGCATTTGAAACAGTACAATTATCGGTAGCGGTCACATTTGCTGTGAAATTCGGAACTGCAGCCTGGCAAGAAGCATTCGCAAAAGCGGACTGAGCCGGAGCGCAGGTCACAATCACCGGATTAGTGTTATCGGTAATAGTGAAAGAGGTGTTGCATGTTGCAGAGTTACCAGCTGCATCAGTTACGGTAATAGTCACAGCAGTTACACCAGTCGAAACCAGAGTTCCTGCGGTTGGTGACTGAGTTATGGTGAGATTTGCAGATGTAGTACAATTATCAGTAGCAGTCACATTTGCAGTAAAGTCTGGAACGGCAGCCTGACATGAAGCATTTGCAAAAGCCGACTGAGCAGGAGCACAGGTTACAATAGTCGGATTTGTATTATCAGTAACAGTAAATGAGGTATTGCAGGTTGCAGAATTACCTGCACCATCCGTCACTGTAATAGTCACAGAAGTTACTCCGGTCGAAACCAGGGTTCCTGCGGTTGGGGACTGAGTGATTGTGAGATTAGCGGCTGCAGTGCAATTATCAGTTGCAGTCACATTAGCTGTAAAGTCTGGAACTGAAGCCTGACAGGATGCATTTGCAAAAGCCGACTGAGCAGGAGCACAGGTTACAATTACCGGATTAGTATTATCGGTGACAGTGAATGAGGTATTGCAGGTTGCAGAGTTACCTGAAGCATCAGTCACTGTAATAGTCACAGCAGTCACACCAGTTGAAACGAGCGTTCCGGCTGCTGGTGACTGAGTGATTGTGAGATTAGCAGCTGAAGTGCAATTATCCGTAGCCGTTACATTAGCTGTAAAGTCCGGAATAGCAGCCTGGCAAGAAGCATTCGCAAAAGCGGACTGAGCCGGAGGCAGGTTACAATTACCGGATCAGTGTTATCGGTAACATTGAATGAGGTGTTACATGTTGTTGAATTACCAGCTCCATCAGTTACTGTGATCGTCACAGCAGTTACTCCTGTTGAAACAAGAGTTCCAACGGTTGGAGACTGTGTTATTACCAATGCGTTTGAAGCTGTGCAGTTATCTGTTGCAGTAACATTAACAGTGAAGTTAGGAACCGCAGCCTGGCAAGAAGCATTCGCAAAAGCGGACTGAGCCGGAGCACAGGTCACAATTACCGGATTAGTATTATCGGTAACAGTGAAAGAGGTGTTGCATGTTGTAGAGTTACCGGCAGCATCGGTTACAGTTATGGTCACTGTAGTCACACCTGTCGAGACAGGTGTCCCCTCAACAGGAGATTGAGTAATTACCAAAGCATTCGAAGCTGTGCAGTTATCAGAAGCGGTCACATTTGCACTAAAGTCTGGAATGGCAGCCTGACAAGAAGCATTGGCAAAAGCAGATTGAGCCGGAGCACAGGTTACAATTACCGGATTAGTATTATCGGTAACGGTAAATGAAGTATTGCAAGTTGCAGAATTACCAGCTCCATCAGTAACTGTGATAGTCACTGTAGTTACACCTGTCGTGACAGGTGTTCCCGCTGCAGGTGACTGAGTTATGGTAAGATTGGCAGCAGAAGTGCAATTATCCGTAGCTGTCACATTTGCAGTAAAGTCTGGAACAGCTGCTTGACAGGATGCATTCGCAAAAGCTGACTGAGCCGGAGCGCAGGTTACTATTGTCGGATTTGTATTATCGGTAACAGTGAATGAGGTATTGCAGGTTGCTGAGTTACCAGCTCCATCAGTTACTGTAATCGTCACTGAAGTTACTCCTGTTGAAACCAGAGTTCCAGCTGTTGGAGATTGTGTGATTACCAAAGCATTTGAGGCAGTGCAATTATCGGTAGCAGTCACATTAGCAGTAAAGTCTGGAACGACAGCCTGGCATGAAGCATTCGCAAAGGCGGATTGTGAAGGAGCGCAGGTCACAATTACCGGGTTAGTATTATCGGTGACGGTAAATGAGGTGTTACAGGTTGCAGAGTTACCGGCAGCATCAGTAACAGTAATTGTCACTGTAGTTACTCCTGTTGAAACGAGCGTTCCGGCTGCTGGCGATTGTGTTATCACCAAAGCATTTGAAGCAGTACAATTATCGGTAGCGGTCACATTTGCTGTGAAATTCGGAACTGCAGTCTGGCATGATGCATTCGCATTGGCGGATTGAGCCGGAGCACAGGTCACAATTACCGGATTTGTATTATCAGTAACAGTGAAAGAAGTGTTGCATGTTGCAGAATTTCCAGCTCCATCAGTTACAGTAATAGTCACTGAAGTTACTCCTGTTGAAACAAGAGTTCCAACGGTTGGAGACTGTGTTATTACCAATGCGTTTGAAGCAGTGCAGTTATCAGTTGCAGTCACATTTGCAGTGAAATTCGGAACTGCAGCCTGGCATGATGCATTCGCATTGGCGGATTGAGCCGGAGCGCAGGTTACAATAATAGGATTCGTATTATCGGTAACGGTAAATGAAGTGTTACATGTTGCTGAATTACCCGCTGCATCAGTCACAGTAATAGTCACTGTAGTCACACCTGTCGAGACAGGTGTCCCCTCAGCAGGAGATTGAGTAATTACCAAAGCATTTGAAGCTGTGCAATTATCGGTAGCCGTAACATTGGCGGTGAAGTTCGGAACGGCAGCCTGGCATGATGCATTGGCAAAAGCCGATTGAGCAGGTGCACAGACTGTTATCTGCGGAGCAGTTAAATCTGCCTGTGTTCCTACAGTGACTGAGGTGTTAGCAGTGCATCCGTTTGCATCTGTGGCAGTTATTGTGTAAGCTTGCGCAGTTAGATTAATGAATTTTCCGGCTGGACTCTGACTACCGATATTGGGCGAAATGGAATAAACAATACTCCCGGTTCCTCCGCTCGCACTTACTGTGATTGTGCCATTTGACCCGCCCAAACAACTTACATTGGTTACCTGTGAGCTTCCGAAAGATATGGCAGCAGGCTGTGTGACACTTACCGAATTGGAAGTTGCCAGACAGTTATTTGCATCCTTTACAGTTACAACATATGGAGAGCCTGCTGAATTTACGGTAAAAGTATTGCCCGACTGGTAGGTTCCCCCGTTCAAACTGTATTGAAGGCTTCCCGTTCCGCCACTTGCTGTTGCTGTGAGGGTGGTGGTTCCACCATTGCAGGAAATTGTTCCTGCCGAGGCTGAAATACTGATTGCCAAAGGAACAGTTACGGTTAACTGGGCACAGGAAGAATGGTTACAGCTGTTTTCCCACCAGGCATAATAGGTTGTTGTAGCTGTTGGTGATGGAATTACAAGATTATTCCCTGTACCGATTGAGGTTCCGCCACAACTGCCGGTAAACCATCTTAGTGTTGTTCCGGATCCTCCCGTAGCAGTCAGGGTTATATTTCCGCTATCATCAGCGCACAAAATGGAACGATTCACACTGATTGATGTCGGTGCAACTGGTCCCGGATTCACAGTGACCACAATATTGTCAGTTGAAGTACACTGTCCGGCAGCGTTGGTTACTGTTAAGGTATATGTTGTGGTTGCTGAAGGTGAGGCAATGGGGTTGGCAATATTTGTATAGTTGAGGCCTGTAGCCGGACTCCAGCTGTATTGTACTCCTCCGCTTCCGTTTAATTGAGTCTCCTCTCCTGAACAAATTGTGGCATCCGGACCAGCATTTGCAACAATAGGAGTGGGATTTCCAATAGTGGCAGCATAGGATGAATTGGCAAGGCAACTACCCGGATCCTTTAAAAGCACTGTATAATTTCCGGCGCTCAAACCTGTGAAGTTGTTCACGCTTTGCCAGCTGGTCCCATTGTTTATCGAATACAGATAATTACCGGATCCTCCTGTGGCATTCACGGTAATCGCACCATTATTCTGACCATTACATTGGGCATTTATGGCCGAAACGGAAGAAATAACCGCATGCTCGTAGATATTGATAGTTCGGGTTACATAAATCTGAGTAGCCGCACACGGACAACTGGTCATAACCTGGACGATCAAGGTTTCATCATTGTCGGAAACCGCATCTGCAGGTGCTATGTATGGTATGTCGATGTATGAGGCACTGGCAGGTATAACAACGGTTGAAGGGAATGGTTGTCCTCCGGTTGTCTGAATATCTGTGCCATTGGTGGTTGTTCCTGAAAGAATTAGGTTTACTGTGAGAGGCTGTGAGAGATCAGGATTCGTTCGTGCCACCCTGAAAAAATTATTGCAGCCTTCAAATACATGATTTTGATCTTCAATCAGATTTCCAAAATTTGTAAGGTTGATGTTTTCTGAATTAAAACTTCTTGCTCCCAAAAATACTCCGGCATCCCATACCTGATCAGATGCATCTGCAACACTCATCTTGATTTTATAGGTCGAACATGGCATTACAGTGTAGGTTGCAGTCAGTACAATTGTGCTTCCATCAAACTGCATGGTTACTGAACCAGATGGATTGTCCAGATAATAGGTAGCGTTTTCGGCAGAAAAGTTTACATTATTTACATTGGTTCCTGCCGGATGGATATCATTAATGGTAACAGGTATATTATTCAGGATCGTTGCAAGGTTAACAGCATTATTTGTATAACTGCCGCTTATTCCGGGTCCGCTTAGAAAAAAACCAAAGGCATCATTGAACTCTGTTTCACAATATTCTATGTACTCCTCTGAGGTAAATATGTAAGTAAATTCAATAGTGTTTCCCGCAGGTACAAAATCAAATTCAAGTATGGATGCATCAAACATGGTCTTGCCTGTGATTGAAGCCAGGTCAGGATCAGATGCCGCGCTCACCATTTTGTCGGATTTATTTCCGGAACTGTTGGGCCCCATAGCCGATGATGCTTTACCGGTTGTAAGAACTATCCCCTCATCTAATGGAAAAGTCGATGTAGCCTTATTAAAATAAGCCATCTGTCTGTCGCCTGGTGTTGCCGACCAGGTATGGTTGGTCCATGTCCAGACATTATTGTTCTTTTTATAGTAACCGAACCTCACATTGCTGGCGGTCAAACAGCCAGTAACCAATAGGTTTTGAACCAATTCCTGAGCAGTATAATTGTTGTAGGTCGTATTTTCTGCAACAGAAATTGAGCCGGCCGGGGCATCTGTGTTACTACCTGGTAACACGAAAGGTTGAATGGCTGGCTCCGGAACTGCTTTCCTGCCATGATTCTGCTCCGGATTTGCTTCATTTTGGCTGATAAGGGTTAAACTCATGTTCACAAGTCCAACTACCAGCAATGTCTTACAAAAGGAAAAATACTTCATAATGAGTATTTATGAGGTTGCTAAAAAATACAAACCACCGCTTGATTCAGGATTGTCCTGAATAAGGCGGATAACTTCAATCTATCATTTCCTGCTTATGCATAGGTTACAGGAATTCGTCAATGTATCGACAGAAACATGCAGATAATCAATCGGATAACTTATCCAGGAGTCATGTGTTCAATAATATCCCTGATCTCGTTGCGGGCATTATCAGGAGGATTTTACCTCCGGAAATGCTTAAATGGGAATCGGGTTTTATAGGTTAATGACTCTTTTTTATCCAAACTAAAGTGTCCACATCCTGTCCATACACTATTTAATAGCTTCCCGGTGAATATGTAATATGAAGTAATGTATTAATCAACTCCTCCTTAATCTTTACTTTTGCAGCATGTTTATCGACACCCACACCCATTTATACCTCGAAGAGTTTGATAATGACCTTGAAGCGGTTATTCGCCGCTCTTTGGATTCAAATGTCACCAAACTTCTTCTTCCCAATATTGATTTGCATTCATGGGGTCCAATGCTCGGACTTTGTGATGCTTTTCCCGGTATCTGTCTGCCAATGGCTGGCGTCCATCCAACCTCAGTAACAAGAGATTCAATAGAGGATGAACTCAATAAAGTAATTGAGCAGCTGAAAACCGGAAGATATATTGCTGTTGGAGAAATCGGGATCGACCTTTACTGGGATAAAACATTTCAGGCAGAGCAGGAGCAGGTTTTTGCCAAACAGCTTCAGCTTGCCAAAGACTTTAAGTTACCTGTGGCTATCCATATGCGGAACTCTTTTGAAGAAGTATGGAATGTGCTGAAAAATGAAATTTCTCCTGAATTGAAAGGTGTATTTCATTGTTTCTCAGGCAATCTGGTGCAAGCCAGACAGGTGATTGATGCCGGCTTTATGCTTGGAATAGGAGGGGTGGTCACGTTCAAGAATTCCGGACTTCAGGATGTTATAAAGGAAGTAGGATTGGAACATCTGATCCTTGAAACGGATGCTCCTTATCTTGCTCCAGTCCCTTACCGCGGACAAAGAAACGAGCCCTCATACATCCCCATTATTGCCTCGAAAATCGCTGAAATCACCGCTACTCCCCTTACTGAAGTAGCAGCCATCACTACCCGTAACGCCCGCAGCCTCTTCGGAATCTAGCCCAGGGGAGTTATTAGTTGTGAGTATTAGTTGTTCGGAGTTAATACTGAGGAGAATGCTGCAAGGAGGAGTTGTTAGTAGTTTAGTTTTTAGTTGTTAGAGGGTTTGTTCGGGGTTAAAGGTTAGGAGTTACACAGTTCGAGATTTACGTTCTTTCAAAAGTTCGAAGTTCAAGGTTCGGGGTTCAAGGTTAGGAGTTACGCAGTTCGAGATTATCGTTCTTTCAAACGTTCAAGGTTTGAAGTTCAAGGTTCGGGGTTCAAGGTTATGAGTTACGCAATTCGAGATTTACGTTCTTTCAAAAGTTCGAAGTTCAAGGTTCGAAGTTCGTGGTTCAAGGAAGCAGAGTTCTGAATTGTAATCTTTTGTCTTTGTTCCGCCAGCCGGCGGATTGTCTTTTATCTTAAATTCGACCAACTCAAATCACTCAATTACTCACCCCCCCCAATCAACCCGCAACCCGCAATCCACATCCCGCAATACCTCGTAATCTCAACTCCCTCGTCCCCTCATCCCCCCATCCCCTTGTCCCCTTGTCCCCAAGTCCCCATGTCCCCAAGTCCCCAAGTCCCCTTGTCATACTAAATCCTCCCAAAACCCTAAACCCTCAAAAAAATGCCGAGATCAATATTAGTAATATACACAGGAGGTACCATAGGAATGGTGAAGGATAAAACCACCGGAGCCCTTCATCCTTTTTCATTTGAGAATATCTATAAGATGATGCCCGTGCTTGAGAACTTCGACTATCGGATTAAAGGCATCTCTTTTGATCCGTTAATTGATTCCTCAAATGTTTCACCTTCATTCTGGGTAAAACTCGCAAGGGTAATTGAAGAGAATTATGGAGCATATGATGGTTTTGTTGTCCTTCACGGCACCGACACCATGGCCTATTCTGCTTCCATGCTCAGTTTCATGCTTGAAAACCTAAATAAACCGGTGATTTTCACTGGTTCACAGCTACCTATGGGCGTTGTGCGAACTGATGGCAGGGATAATTTCATAAATGCTGTTGAAATTGCGGCAGCCTATGAAGACAACACCCCTATGGTTCCAGAAGTGGCAATCTATTTCGAAAATAAGCTCCTGAGGGGTAACCGTACCAATAAGTTCAGTGCTGAGAATTTCAATGCCTTTCTTTCCGGGAATTATCCAGCTCTGGCTGAAGTTGGTGTCTACATCAGGTATAATAAAGTCGAAATCCTGAAGCCAAATTTTAAGAACCTGAAAGTTCATACCGATCTGGATACCAATATTGCCATTCTGAAACTTTTCCCTGGCATAACCGAGCCTGTTGTATGCAGTACCCTGAATATTCCGGGTCTAAGGGGTGTCATTCTTGAAACCTATGGTGCCGGAAATGCACCTACTGATAAATGGTTTATTGAAGCGCTTGAGAGAGCCATTGAAAAGGGAATCATCATTTATAACGTTACGCAATGCAAGGGCGGTTCAGTTGATATGGGTAAATATGAAACCAGTGTTGCTCTCGGACAAATCGGAGTGGTTGGAGGATATGATATTACTACAGAGTCGGCAACTGCCAAGATGATGTTTTTATTGGGATCAGGACTGGAGGGAGAGGAGTTGAAACAAAAGCTGCAAACGCCATTAAGAGGAGAATTGACACTTTAAGTCCCATTTAGCTGCCTGATTTCTGAAATTCAGACAGATTTGTCTTCCTGAAGGTATGAGGTTGCATTCAAGCTGCAATTCCAATATTAGAATTTTGTTGGAATGGGGCTATGACCTCGGGCTTGCACTCTTTCTGATCAAAAGTGTGCCATTTGTTTACATGATTGATTCAATCCCGCTTTAACCCTTGTGATTCTGTTTGCAGATAAGATCCGTCGTTTGATATTTAGAATTCGTCAATATAAGCAGCCCAAAGTGAAATATATCAGTGGCTGTGACGTTGAGAGTATGAAGCAAAGCAGTTTATTTGCCCAGAAATATTAGAGCCCGGCTGAGTTTGTAATTATTTTTTGTAACTTAGCGCCCCGATTCGTGGACTGTACGCGGATTCCTTGGAGAGATGGCCGAGTGGTCGAAGGCGCACGCCTGGAAAGTGTGTATACGCCAAAAGCGTATCATGGGTTCGAATCCCATTCTCTCCGCTTAATTTTATCAAATTAATATAACGTTAATCCACCAAAACGAAAAATCAATAAGTCTTACCATGAAAAAAGTAATCGCTTTCCTGTCATTAGCAGTCATGCTAACCCTTGGTTTGTCGAGTGTAGTATTGGCACAGGATCAGACCCAAGCTCAGCCCGCAACCACCGCAGCTCCTGCTGATACTGTAAATGCAACAGCTGACACTGCTGCTGCTCCTGCTGTTCAGCCAGAAACTGCACCTGCCCAGGAGTCAAAATCTTTTCACCAGATGCTTAAGCAGAAATTCATTGAGGGGGGCGCCGGCTGGATGGCTCCAATCCTTCTCTGTCTTATTATTGGATTAGGCCTTTGCATTGAGCGTATTATCTACCTCAACATGGCTTCAACCAATACAACCAAACTGCTCAACAAAGTAGAAAGTGAACTTCAGAACAATGGAGTTACCGCAGCTAAGGAAGTTTGCAAAAACACCCGCGGTCCGGTTGCTTCAATTTTCTTCCAGGGTCTCGACCGTTACAGTGAAGGTCTTGATATGGTTGAAAAATCAATTGTTTCCTATGGTGGCGTTATGATGGCCCGTCTCGAAACCAACCTTTCATGGATTACCCTTTTCATCGCCCTTGCACCTATGCTCGGGTTCTTGGGAACAGTAGTAGGTATGGTTCAGGCTTTCGATGCTATCGAAACCGCCGGTGACATCTCCCCAACCGTTGTAGCAGGAGGTATGAAGGTTGCTCTTATTACCACCGTATTTGGTCTTATCGTAGCTATTATTCTTCAGGTTATTTACAACTACCTGGTTTCAAAAGTAGAATCAATCGTTAACTCCATGGAAGATGCTTCAATCAGCTTCATGGATATCCTCGTTAAGAACAAGAACGCTAAAAACTAATCGAGTATGAACTTCATCGATATAGGGCTCTATGTAGCTTATCTGGCATTCTTTATTGCTATAGCCGCCCTCTTGTTATTCCCCATACTTAGTTTGGTTAAAGGGAATATTAAGAATGCAAAAGCAAGTCTTGTTGGTGTTGCAGGATTGGCCGTTATTCTTCTGATCTCCTATCTGGTTTCCCCAGCTGATCAGGGTCAATTCTACACTAAGATGAATACCGGTCCCGGACAGTCAAAACTCATCGGAGCTGGTCTTGTCAGCACATACATCATTTTTGCCGGACTCGTTGTGATTACCCTTTATACGGTAGTCGTAAAATGGTTCAAATAAATCGCTAAAATCTTAGCTGTATGCCACAAAGAAATGCAGAATTAAATACCGCATCAATGGCGGATATTTCCTTCCTGCTGCTTACCTTCTTCCTGTTGACATCATCAATCAACACGGACCTTGGTATCACAAGGAAACTTCCGCCCCCGCCCGATCCCACTGTCAAACCACCTGATGTTAAGGAAAGAAATATCCTTAAGGTGCTTGTCAATAAGAGCGACTTGTTATTGGTGCAGGGAAGGCCTATAGATATTGTTCAGCTCAAGGAAGTTGCAAAGGAATTCCTTTCAAACCCGGCAAATCGTCAGGATCTGCCCGAAATGGAAGAAAAGACCATTGAAAACCTCGGAACTGTTAAAATATCCAAAGGCATTATTTCCCTTAAGAACGACCGTGGTACATCTTATAATATGTACATACAGGTTCAGAATGAACTCACTTCGGCTGTTAATGAACTGCGCGATGAACTCTCACGTCAGAGGTACGGTGTGAAATTTGCCGACCTTACTAACGCTGATTTCATCGACGCAATTTCCAAAGCTGTCCCGGTAGCTATTTCAGAAGCTGAACCCGAAAATATAGGAGGAAAATAATATGGCACGTTTTAAGAAAAAAGGTAGTCGTACCGTTCCTGGTATCAATACCGGCTCAATGTCCGACATTATTTTCATGTTCCTGTTCTTCTTCATGGTTATTACAACCATTCGTGAAGTTACCCTTCAGGTGAAACTAACACCTCCAACTGCTACCGAAATCCAGAAACTGGAAAAGAAGTCACTGGTTAGCTACATTTACATTGGACAGCCCCGAAAGGCCGCCCTCGGTAATGAATCCCGTATCCAGTTAAACAATGCCTTCGCTTCAGTTGCCGATATTCAGGCATTTGTACAGGCTGAAAGAGCTTCAAGAGATGAGTCCGATAAGAATTTCATCACTACCGCTCTTAAGGTTGACATGGAAACCAAAATGGGAGTAGTTTCTGATGTGAAACAAGAGTTGCGTAAGGTAGGTGCCTTTAAAATCAACTACTCAACACGTAAAGCTGTCAAAAAAGAAAGTTGATTCTCAACTATATCATTTAAACGCCCTGTTTTGCAGGGCGTTTTTTTTGCCTGTAATTGAAGGAAGGATATTCCGCAGTGAAATACTACTGTTATGTTCTGCCAATATTCTTGAAATGGAAAGGTGCAGAGTGATAGCAAATAAAGCTCATGGAGCATCTTCGGGATAAGATATGTTCTCGATTTGATCTGCTCAGAAAAAGTCAGATTGCTTCCAATGTTCTAGATTCCGTTCTCATCTGCAAGTCGGATCCGGTAATAATAAATCATCAGGAATACTGTAATAACCAGACTAAAAACCACCCAGTAATAATTGCCACTGAATCCGAATTCAGCAGCATTCACTGATGTAATGCCTTTGCGGTAAAAGTATTCTGCAAGAACAGAACCCAGATTATTTATCAGATGCGCCATTATTGGTACCCATAGATTCCTTGTCCAGAAATAGAGATACCCAAACGCCACTCCAAGCAGAAAACGAGGCAGAAATCCGTAAAACTGAAGATGGATAGCTGCAAATATAAAGGCAGATATCACTACAGCCCAATGTCTGGAACGAGTCCATTCGCCCAAAAGGCGGGCAAGCACTCCTCTGAATAGTACTTCCTCAGTTATAGCCGGCAGCAATGCAATCATGAAAATATTCAGCAGTAATCCCCCTGCAGACTGATCACTAAGAAATGCATTGGTAAGCTTTGCAGCCTGCGACTCTGTATTTTTCATCCATTCTTCCACCCCGCTCAGAAAGGCAGGCAACTGCATCCAGCTGTTCAATTCATTTGCAAATCCAACCAACGGCTGGGCTGCAAGAATGAAAATAATTGATATCCAAACAGGCATCCAGGTCCTCGAAGGCGAAAAACAAAGATATTCTGATGGTTTCCGATTGGTAAGGTAAACAAAGAGTAAGGCCGGCAATAGCAAGCCCAGTCCCATGTTTATAATCTGCAATGCTTTCAGGCAATTGACGATAGAGGGATCCTGAAGATCAGGGTTGGCAATGCTGTTCAGTATACCGCTGCCCATAAAAGGAACCAGAACCAGAAATCCCAGCAGGGAAGAAAAGAGCAGCATGCTCAGGACCAATCCCAAAAGCAGGGCCATTCTGTAAGATGGAGAAAGATTGATGAAAAGTCCTTTGATCATATAATGCTGGCTGTTCTGCAAAAATAGTATTTATACCCAATCGCTGTGAACCGACTGAGCAAGATCCTTCCTGTTTGAGCTTGCAATCGTTCGCAAAGATTCGCAAAAAGAATCAACAACCATTTATCCCTGAGTGGAATCATGTTGCGCTTAAGATTACTTTTGCAAACAATTTGGCATACGTCGGGTTGTATATTCAATCTCAATGATTTGGGAAATATTGTTCTGGCAGATTGAATTATACATTGGAGCGCATATCCGCTGCAGCGGAAAGGGAATTGCAGAATCACCCGGCAATGGTTTGATTAAGTTGTAATAATGATTATCGGAAAAACAGACCTTGGGAATTTTCCTGTATTGCTCGCTCCACTGGAGGATATAACCGATTCTGCCTTTCGCAGAATTTGCAAGTCATTTGGGGCAGACCTGGTTTATACTGAGTTCATCTCCTCCGAGGCTCTGTCACGCGAGGTAGAGAAAAGCATGAATAAAATGCTTTTTGCCGAAGAAGAGCGTCCTTTGGGGATTCAAATCTTCGGAAATGACCCGGAAGCAATGAAAAAAGCTGCTCAGCTTGCAGAACAGTCGGGGCCGGAACTCATCGACATTAATTTTGGCTGTCCGGTACGGAAGATTGCCATGAAGGGCGCCGGAGCAGCTTTGCTGAAGGATGTGCCCCTTATGGTCAGGATTACCGAAGAAGTTGTTAAAGCCGTTAAACTACCTGTAACCGTAAAAACCCGTCTTGGCTGGGATGAAAACAGCAAGAATATTGTGGATATAGCTGAAAGGCTTCAGGATGTTGGAATAAGTGCATTGACCATCCATGGCAGGACCCGATCTCAGATGTACACCGGCAAGGCTGATTGGACGCTTATAGGGGAGGTGAAGAACAATCAGAGGATGGTGATCCCTATTATAGGCAATGGTGATGTTACAGGGCCTGAAATCGCCATAAAAATGCATGAGGATTATGGGGTGGATGCTGTAATGATTGGAAGAGGGGCTATTGGCAACCCCTGGATATTCAGGGAAACCAAGGATTTTATTAATAAAGGTATACTTCCTCAGCAGATCAGTCTTGAAGAACGCAGGGATACCTGCCTGAAACATCTGCGGCTTACCTTGGAGCAGAAACAGGAAAGACGTGCCATTATGGAATTCAGAAAGCATTATTCCGGTTATTTCAGAGCAGTTCCCAATTTCAAGCAAATCAAAATGAAATTACTGACAGCCGGCACTTTTACCGAAATTGAAGATATACTTGCAAATCTGGACACAAATCCCCCATTATGATGAATTTTGTGCAAAATGGTCCAAAATGGAAATGGAAATCCATTTTTGAGCATTTTACCTATTTTTATTCATAATTTTATTACCTTTTCAGTTTTGGGAAATAAACTGATAAATTTATCTACCGTGGACTCCTTTAAAATATTTATAGTCGAGGATGATCAGATGTACGCAAAGATTCTGTCGTACCATCTGTCGCAGAATCCCGATTATGAAGTGACCATCTTCACTACTGGAAAGGAACTGCTGGCAAATCTGTATAAAAATCCATCCGTTGTTTCCCTTGATTTTAACCTGCCCGATATGAGTGGGTTTGAAGTTTTGAAGAGAATCAGGGAATTTGATGCAGAATTACCTGTAGTAATTGTATCCGGACAGCAGGATATTTCGACTGCTGTTGAACTGCTCAAGAAGGGCATATACGATTATGTGCTCAAGGATGCAGATACAAAGGACCGCCTCTGGTCTGTGATGCGTAACATCAAGGGGAATTTTAACCTTAAGCAGCGTATCTCCCGACTGGAAGAGGAAATCGGTAAAAAGTACCAGTTCAATAACCTTATCAAGGGCGATAGTCAGCCCATTCACAATGTATTTAACCTGATTGAAAAAGCTACCAAGACCAATATCTCCGTTTCCATCGTTGGTGAAACAGGTACTGGTAAGGAATTGGTGGCAAAAGCCATACATTATAATTCCAGAAGGCATAACAAGCCTTTTGTCGCAGTGAATGTTACTGCCATTCCTCGAGAACTTATTGAGAGTGAAATGTTTGGACATGAAAAGGGTTCCTTCACAGGAGCTCATGCTCAGCGTATCGGACGTTTTGAGGAAGCAAATCATGGGACCATTTTCCTGGATGAAATCGGGGATATGGACCTGAATATGCAGGCCAAGCTTCTCCGCGTTTTGCAGGAAGAAGAACTTAACCGTGTTGGATCAAGCAAAGCAATAAAGCTGGATGTCAGGGTTATCGTTGCCACACATAAGAACCTTCTGGATGAAGTGAAGAAGGGGAATTTCAGGGAAGACCTTTACTATCGTCTTCTTGGATTGCCAATCGAACTTCCGCCATTGCGCGAAAGGGGTAATGACCTCTTCCTGCTGGCCCGGTATTTCGTGGATGAATTCTGCCAGAAAAATTCACTGCCAAAGCTGACCATTTCTGCTGAAGCCCTTGAAAAGCTTCGCAAGTATCCCTTCCCCGGCAACGTCCGTGAGTTGAAGGCTATTATGGAACTCTCGGCAGTAATGACCAATACAAATACCATTCATGCTGAAGACATCAAATTGTCGAATTCAAGCTCTATGATCGATTTCCAGACCGGTGAAGCTTCCCTCGACGATTACATCAAGATGATCATCAAGCATTACCTGAGGAAATACGATAATAAGGTCAGGCTGGTTGCAGATAAGCTGCAGATAGGCAAGACCACGATATACAGGATGATGAAGGACGAAGAAGGAGAACTATCCTGAGTGCGTTAAAGAATGTTCATTTCAAGATTACCAGGAACTCCGCATCATCGCGGAGTTTTCCGTTTTTAACCTGATCGGTAATTTCCATTCCTGCTTTCAGGTGAAGGGCTGCTAGTCTGCAGGCAACAGCTGCCTCGGCATTGGCAAGTGAATCATCGATGAATAGTGTTTCAGAAGCCTTAAGTCCGCCTTTCTGCAGGGCCATATTGTAAATTTCAGCATCCGGCTTATGAACTCCCATCTCAAAGGAAAGGAAGAGCTGCTCGAAGAGGGATTTCATTTCAAATCCATGAACCTCCCTGAATGTTTTGGTATAGGAGATAAAGTGAATGGAGTTAGTATTTGAAAGAAGGAATATCCTGTAATTCTCATTCAGTTCCTTCAGCATTTGTACCCTTGGAGCAGGAAAATCCAGCAGCAGCGCATTCCAGGCTTCATCCACCTGTTCATCACTCAAGTTCATATCACAGGCTTTTCGCACCTCATCCCTGAATCCCGGATCGCTTAGAGCTCCTGTATCCAGGCGTTCATAAATCCTTGAGGAAGCAAGTTTTTCCAGTACCTGAGGCAAATTCTGGACGCCCATTTCCTTGAGTTCTTTTCCGGTAATCGAAGGGTCAATATTGAGAAGTACTCCTCCCAAATCGAAGATGATGTTTTTTATATCTGAAGGCTTTGCCATGTTCTGTAGTTTTCGCCCCGAAATTAACCAATCTTCCCCTTATCTGTGCAAATCAGTTATATCTGTCCGCCAGCTGGCGGATCCGTGTTCTAATATTTGCAAAGCGCACTATTTATAATATATACGGCACTAAGAACGTCAAACCTCGAACCCCGAACTTTCGAAAGAATTGGAAATTTAAAACAAACGAACAAATCTAAAGGACGAGCGTTTAAAACAGAGTCATATCTTTGAATTCTAATCAATTCCCTAAGAAGAACCGTCATGAGTACAGCCCTGATTATTATTGCCGCCCTTGTCGTTTTGATTATCATTCTGAACTTCGCCATGGGCAAGCAGATGGTTATCGAACATTCCATCAACATCAACAAACCACTTGCACAGGTATTTGCCTACCTGAAAATCACAACGAATCAGGACAATTTCAGTGTCTGGAACCGCACCGATCCCGACAGGAAGAAGGAATTAAAAGGTACCGACGGAACTGTTGGCTTTATCTATAAATGGGATAGTGCAACAAACAAGAATGTTGGCGCTGGCGAGCAGGAAATAAAGTTGATTGAGGATGGCAAGCGCATCGAATACGAACTCCGCTTTTTCCGTCCGATGAAAAATGTTGCAAAATCAGCCTTCATCACCGAATCCATTGATACTAACCAAACCCGCGTAACCTGGGGCTTCTACAGTCCGAGTAAATTCCCCATGAGCCTGATGAGCCCAATCCTGAAGAAAATGCTTGGTAAGGATATGATCACTAGTTTGGTGGAGTTGAAAAAGGTGCTGGAGGCTTAGGCTGAGCATTATTCTCCAATCCAACAGCTGTCTGGCGGTTCAGTTTATCATTGTCGGGAAATGCAATGATAAATAGATAGAGTTACAATTCCGATCCTAATAATTAAAGCTACTCCCCCCTAAAAATTCTCTCAAAATTGAGGTAGGGGGAATTTCACGGGCTTTCATGGGCTTGAAGTAGCTGAAAAAATTCAGCAGTCGGCGGGCCTCTGCATATTCGGGAAGATTAGGCTGCACCTCACGAAGGATGGGTTCTGCAAGGGTTTTTAGCACTGCCAGTTCATAGTTTAGGGCTGAGTTGAACATGATATCAGCTTCTTCCTGATAGGGGAAAATATGGATTTCCTCCCCTCTGCTTACTGAAGGCCAGCGTGAAATGGTTTCACGGGCTGAATAATTGCGGTAACGATAATCCCTTACAATTCTGCGGATCAATCGGTTATCGGTAGTACTGACCCTGTTGTGGTCATCCATGTTCAGGGAGGTAAGCGCCGAAACATATACCTTAAACTTAATATCCGGTGGAATGGATTCAGTCAGCCTTGGATTCAGGCCATGTATACCTTCGATAATGAGAATATTGTCAGAATTCATTTTCATTTCTGTCCCTTCATAGGAACGGGTGCCCTTCTCAAAGGAAAACCTGGGAATTTCAACCATCTTGCCATCCAGCAGATCCAAAAGGTTTTGATTGAACAAATCCAGATCCAGTGCATCCAGGGCTTCGAAATCGTATTCTCCGTTTTCATCCTTTGGGGTCTTTTCCCTGTCAACAAAGTAATTGTCGAGCGAAAGATTTAACGGCTTCAATCCGTTCACCATCAGTTGCACAGCCAGTCGCTTTCCAAAGGTGGTTTTGCCGCTGGAGGAGGGACCGCTGATCAAAACGATCTTTATCTTGTGATTCCTTGAGTTGATCATATCGGCAATCTGCCCGATTTTCTTCTCGTGCAGTGCTTCAGAGACTTTTATCAGAGTTTCTGATTTCCCGTTGGAGCAGGAATGATTCAGGTCGCCAACATTCGGCACTTCAAGAATTCGGTTCCAGGTGGTGAATTCATGGAAAATTTCGAAAAGCTTATCCTGCACTATCATTCCCTCAACTTCAGATACATTGTCCTTTTTGGGCAATTGCATCAGCAGGCCCTCGTAGTATGGATTCAGGTCAAATACCTTCAGGTAGCCGGTTGATGGCACCAGCGGACCATAGAAGAAATCTATATGTCCGTTGAGCTTATAGTAGCTTGCATAGGTTTGTCCATGCTGCACCAGCAGGCTTTTCTTGTCCGACAATCCCTGTGCATCAAATTTCCGGATAACCTCTTCGGTTTCTTCCTCAACCAGTATAAACGGGAGATCATCTTCCACAATTTTGCGCATCCTGTGCTTGATCTTGTCAGAATCCTGCTTGTTAAAAGGTGCACTGGGGTGATCCACCTCACAATACACACCTCTTGAAACGGAATGTTCTACACGCAGGTGCGAACCCGGAAAAAGCTCGTTGATGGCCTTATAAAGCAGAAAGGAGAGGCTTCTGAAGTATAGCCTTTTTCCTTCGGGATGGGTGATGTCAATGAAAAGAATGGTCTTGGGATGGAAGACTTCATAGCTCAATTCTTCCAATACATTATTCACCAAAGCTCCAAGGATTTGGTTTTTCATCTCAACCCCGAATTCTTCAATAATCTGCTGAAGGGAGGTTCCTCTAGGTACTGGCTTAACTGAAGCTGTATTGAGGCATTTGATCTGGACGGTCTGGGTCATTTGTGAGACTCAAAATTTATGAATGAAATGATATAAAATTTGTAAGTCGAACAATCCTGTCGCGTCGAAGGCGTGACTGGATCATGAAGCCAGTGACTTGCCCCGGGAAAGAGGTTGTTGTTAGCATGGAATTCATGACTGCTTATTTGACTCACAATTATATCTGTTAATCGCCGGAATGGTCAATTGTGACAGGGTTTTGATTCAATTTCTTTACAAACTTGGAAGATAGGCGAAATATTGTTTTCTGCGGTTTCGATTTGCTGGTTTCAAGCCTGCCTTGCTAATCTTTCGGTGGTGCTATATTACACTTATTCAAAATTAGAGATTGTATGAATAACGATTACCTGAGTTAACAATTTCTCTGTGAAACTCTGTGATTTCTCTGTGGGTCTCTGTGAAATAAAAAAAAAGGTTACACTGAGCTACACAGAGGAGGCACAGAGGACCACAGAGGTATATACAGAACAGTTCGTTAAAGTTAATAGCATAGTTGTAATTTGGTTACACAGAGCTACACAGAGGATGCACAGAGGACCACAGAGAGCTTATTTCACTCTAAATAATACTAATCGACTTTGCGATGCATGAGATATGCAGCGGCTCAGGGGAATTGCAATTGAGTTTTCTCAGGAAGATTGAGATAAGGCTACTTCACCCTCAAACTCGTAATTTGTCTGGGTTGCAGCTTAACCTTTATAATCGAATTCCTGACCTCAAGGACCTCTTTGGGTGCTTCGGTAGTGCCACACAGCCATGCGGAGGTGAAAGTGGTTCCGGGGAGCGCTAGTTCGGCTTCAGCGGGGGAACTGCCAAGGTTAACCACCCGGATTATCTTTCCCTGAAGGTCTTCGGCTTCCTTAACATAAAGTATTCGCATATCCTTGCCGGAGATCTTTACCAATTGTCCGCTTTCCTGCTTCACACAATCAGAAACGGGATGAACAACCAGTGGATTCAGGACTTCCTGTCCGGTCAGAGAAATTGCTGAAGCATCGTATTTTCCCGGCATAAAAGCATAGCGGACACGGATAAGTCCGGGTTGCGCTCCCCTGAAATTGGTTTCCCAGTAGTTGTTGGTTGCCCATCCAAGCAGAAGGGGATTGGCATTTCTTTCAATAGTCTCTCTTTTCCTGCCAAAGTTGAAATCGCCAAACATGACCATGGGTGCATCCGGACAAAATAAAGTGGCTCCGGCTTCCTTGCCATAAATTCCAGCAAAGGAGGAGACTGTTTCCCATCCATGTGATGAACCGGCAAGCTGCTCTGCATCCAGCTCAACAGGAATGTCGCCTGTATCGAAATAACCTTTCCAGCCTTTCTCAATGTTAAGCGGGAAGGTGAAATAGATTGATTCGGGCATCACATTTTCCGACTTCACAAACTCTGCATTCAGGTCAATGATGGGGGAATCGGCATGCAGGGTAATCTTCTGAACGAGTTCACTTACGCCTTCACCCGATGAACGGATTACCAATGTTGCTGTGAGTGCAGTAGTTTCTACCTTGCAGTTTGCCTCAGAAATTCCGCTATAAACGGCTTTCCAGTTGGGCTGCCATCCGGTCATTCCGATCCTTTCATTTTCGACGCTGCGCACATGGAAAGCCTTGCGCAATGGCTCAAAGGCAGGATCCGGTTTTTCATGCACAAAGCTGAAGAATCCATAAGGACTGCTCTGATCAAGAATTTCCTTCTTAGCAGTTTTATCGTAAACTGAGGTTATCTTCCCGCTTTTTGGATCAAATTCAAGTATATAGAATTTTGTCTCAATGAAATTATCCCCGCTTTTTATCGGGACAGCTGCCACGGCTTCTTTCATCTGACTGAACGGAATCTTCATCCAGCTGTAAGGTTTAACCTCGTAAGGACCATAGAACTTGCCATCAGCAGGCGCCCTTTCAAAGCTTTCACCTCCCATTAGCCAGGTTTCAATGCGTTTTCCTGCCCAGGTCCAGTCGCCGGGAATCCTCGGATAACTTTTAATTGTTGCTCCTGTTGGATTAAACAGCATAATTCCATCCTGATGGTCCCAGGTTTTGTAGTTTCCTGCCAGTTGCTGAAGGTAGCGGGTAAGAGCAAACTTCGATAATGCCATTCCCTCATAAGTCGGGAAGGCTTTCATATTCCATTGTGCTGTTGGGAATGGATGGTGTATCTCAAGCGGATTATAGGCTCCCCAGGTATGCTCATCATAGAAGTTTATATCGTCCCAGATTTTCTTTCTGGCATCTACCAATTGCTTATTGGATTCACCAAAGGCAGCCAGCAAATCAATGGCGGCCATATTGGAAGCGGTATTCAGCGATAATTTGGTTTCTGCTGCAGAACTGGCGCAGCCAAAATTCCAGAAATCTGTCCAGTCGCCCTTCATTACAGGGATTGATGCATATGGTATCTCTTTCACCTTTGCCAGAATATCCTGTGGCGTTACAAATCTCAACCTTGGCTGCCGTCCTGATTCATTCCATTTCCTGACCAGTCCCGGAAGATCGAAGTTGGGAGGGGAATTGTCATAGGCATAAGGCGCACAGGTGGCACTCAGGTAGACCCAATCGTAGGGATAGTTCAGGGTGGCAACATAGGAAAGATACTTGTTCAGTCCATCCTGAATGGTATCCAGATTCATGGTATTGTTGTTGGTCCACTGATCGAACATGGAATAATGCTCACCATTCATGACCAGCAGTTCCCTGCCACCCGGACTTTGCCAGCGATAAACCGCAGGACGCGGCTTAGGAGTTCCCGAAAGGTGCAGATTGATAGCCATGGTAAGCATTTCCACACCTGCATCCTTGAATAAATCCACAATCGACCAGGGCAATCCTGTGGCATCATGAAGATTGGCTGTATTAATCTTCACTCCAAACCTATTTGCAATATATGAAGCCTCATATAGTTGCCTTGCCAGCCCTTCTGAACTGGCCAATGGTGTTGTATTGTACTCCAGCGCAGAGATACAGACCCTTCCTGTTTCAAGGTATCTCCTGAAACGCATCAGGTTTTGATCATCAGCATATTCCAGCCACTTCATCACGGGTTCTGTTACCTCACAGGTCCATTTTGGCCTTGAATCCTCCGGGAAATCAGCGGTTCGGTCAAGCATATCCAATGCCTGATTGATATAGTCTACCTGCAGATTCATTGCAACCGGCTGGAGATGCGTAAAACCGACATCCAGATGGCTGTGCTGCATAATCAGAACTTCCCTGATTTTTTGCTGTGCATTCGCGGCAATGGTCAGGAGAAACAGAAGGGATATGGTGATGATCTTTCTCATGTCATGAAGAATTGAGGGGAATTGAACCCCGGGTTAAAGCGATACTCTCGTGTTAAGCTTTACTTCGAAAGCCTTTCGGAAAAGAATAGCAACTGCGCGTTGATATTGGCTTTCCAGTAGGTGTAGTCATGTCCTCCAGGACTGCTGATATAAGTGGCTTTGATGCCCAATTTATCGCAGGATTTGCGCAGCTGATTATTGATATCATAGAAGAAATCAGAGGTGCCGCAGCTGAAAATGAACTCCTTGCCTGATTTCTGAATGCTTTCGAGGCTGTATTCAACCGAATATTTATCGAGTATGGCTTTGTCGGAGGCATCTTCTTTCAATCCAAAATGCTCCTTGATTCCGTAAGAGGTCGAGCAGTTATTAAGATCTACCGCTCCGCTGAGGCTTCCTGCAGAACAGAAGAAATCAGGATATCTTGAAAAGAGGTAAAGGGCTCCATGTCCTCCCATGCTTAATCCGGTTATGAAGAAATTCTTTTTATCTGTCCTGAATTCCTTGCTTACGTAAGGCTCCAGCTCTTTCATAAAGAAATCCTCGAACTGACTGTTGGATAGAACCGGACTATTCACATACCATGAATCGTACAATCCATCAGGACAAACCAAAATGAAATCGTATTTATCGGCATAGGATTGGCAGCCCATGATATCATCCCATTGTTGATAGTTCCCGCTCCAGCCGTGAAGAAGAAATACAACAGGATATTGTTTTCCCGGATTGGCATCATAGTTTGCCGGGGTGAAAATCCAGCAGGTATCGGCTTTTTCAAGTTTTGCCGTGCGAAAAACCTTTTGGTGTTTAGCTGCTTGAAGACTGCTGAAGATTGAAATAAGAAGAAGGAAAAGAAAGAGTTTTTTCATGTTGGTTTTTGTCAGAATTATTCTTCAAAGATTCGCTGAATGGGTACTCTCTGCATGACAGGCCTGTATTTTCTTGCATCCTGAAAGACCTCTTCCACCACAAAACTGTTGATGCAACTTGAAATCAGGAGTTCGCCGTTTTCGATGAATTGAGGATGTGCGAGAGTATTGTATGCGAAGAGGTTTTTTGTGGAGGTAACACCCTCCGGCAATCGGGTATGACAGATCACTTTCCTGTTTCTCCATCCGGTATAAGGTTTATCGGAGATGTAGGTGCAGATATTGGTGGTCATGAATCCACCTTCCTGAACCAGAAGTACGTATTTCCCATTGTACTTGAAAACACTAAACTGTTCTGATCCGGGGATATCGAGACTGGGCCTTGCTTCACGTGAATCCTTAACCCAACCGCTGCCGTTGAAAAATTCCCAGGGAGCCGTGATATCCGTTCTTGGAGCCCTCGCAACATAAACCTTCTTGTTACCGGCACCATAGATGTAGGTATAATCCTCATCATCATCGCAGACTGCATGTCCCCAATGGACTTCCGCATCATTCGGATAATCGAAGTGGTCAATTTTTTCGAATTTAAGATCCGGAAGCGAGAAGGTTGCTATGTTTGCACTCACCCACTGAAAGCCCCAGTCACCGGGTTTTGCCTGATAAAAGGCAGTCATGAAAGCTTTCAGCTTGCCGTTTTCAATAAAGGCATCTCCCGGCCAGTACCAGATTGAATCTTCGGAGAACTGCTTCCCCTTGGGTGCTCCCGGCGGAATGACCAAGGAGGATTCCCATCCGTCAATCACATTATAAAGGCTTCTGAGCGTGTCAGCTTCCTGAACCGCCATGGAATTCCTGACAAACCAGGGTTTCCGCTTTTCACGCGAGCCATCCGGCTTGACGATTCCAAGAAAAGAATCCCCGAATATCCAGACAGTCCTCCCATCGGGCAACAGCACCGAATATTCACCATCGGCACCGGTCACACCGCAGCAATCGCGGGCGAACATACGGGTGAATTTCTCATCAATCCTGCACTCTTCCTTATCGGTTGCCATACTAACTACCTTTTGACTGCTGACTGCAAGCGGAAGCAGGTTCAGCAGGAAGGAAAAGCCAAGGAATGCTATATGGATAATCGGAATCCTTTTCATTTAATGGAGAATTAGGTGATGATTTAATTATGCCTTCTTGCTTCTTGCCACGGCAAGGAAGAAGAGGTAGGCAGCGCAGGCAACCAGCACAAACATTCCGGCTGTAAGACCTACGTTGTCAGTAAGCAGGCCGATGATTGGCGGAACTGCAGCCCCACCCGAGACCGCCATTATCATCAGACCAGAAATTTCATTAGCCCTGAGAGGGTATTTCTCAACTGTAAGGGAGAAAATGAGAGGGAAGATATTCGCAACACCAAGTCCAATTACAAAAATGACTCCCATTGCCATCATCTGGCTGGGGACAACCATCAAGGCAAGCACTGATACCAGACCAAGGAGGGAAGTCCAGAACAGGAATTTCCTTGATGAAAGTTTGGTGAGCATGATTGCTCCGGCAAAGGTTCCCAGCATCTTTCCGAAGAAATAAACTGAACGGCCTTTTTCGGCAAATTCCTGGGTGATTACACCTTCGAATTTCTTTAGCAGAAACTGTCCGGAAACAGCGTTGATTCCAACATCAATTCCTACAACCAGGAAGATTCCAAGAACCATCATGGTTATGTAGCTTGTTCCAAGAAGGCTTAGTGATGAGCCAATGGTGGCGCGTTTTTCGGTGTTTTTGGTTTCTTCAATTTTGGAGAAACTCAGCCAGACAACCGCCAGGACTGAAACCAGTCCGAATGCCAGAAACATTAGCTTCCAGTCGCCATACTGATTCGCAAAATATGCCGCCACGAAGGGAGCAATCATGGATCCGACTGCTTTTACAAACTGCGAAAAACTGAGGAAACTGGATTTCTTATCCGATGGAACAACATCAACAAGCAGTGGATTTGCCGATACCTGAACAATGGTATTTCCTATTCCGAGAAGGGCGAATCCAAAGAAAATGGAGGTTTTTGAAAAGAAGAAATAAGGAGCCAGGAGTCCGAGTGCAGTGATAATCATTCCCAGATTGAGGATGTTACGCTTTCCGAAGCGATCCTGGAGAACTCCAACAGGAACTGAAAGGAAGAAGAACCAGATGAATACTGCCGATGGAATCAGCTGTGCCATGGTATTGCTCAGTCCGAATTCCAGTTTGATGCGGTCAACACCGATTCCGACGAGGTCGCAGAAACTCATGACGAAGAACGACATGAGGACGGGCAATACAAAAGCCAGGTTAATTTTTTTAGTCATATAAACAGATTGTTAAGGTTTTACATGTTTGGCAATAAGTCCTTTACATTCACCCAGAAGTCTTCAACCAGCAGGCGGGCTCCCCCCATGATAGCAGCATCTTCCTTGAGATCAGAAAGCAGGAGTTGCACATGGAGGTCATTATCCTCGAGTGCTTTCTGCAGGTATTTCCCGAAAATTCCAAAAGCACCGGTAATATTTCCACCCATTACGATCACATTGGCATCGAATTTCCTGATCCAGGGAGCCAGGAAATGACCCATATTGCTGCCATACTCTTCAAATAGTTCAAGAGCTGCAGGTTCTGTGTTGATCATATCTGCGATATCCTTCACTCCATGCACAGTTTTGCCGGTCTTTACCTCAAAATTCTTGATAAACCAGCGGGTGGAGAAATAATCGTCGGCAATCCCATCCTTGAAGGGAATATGCCATACGCAACCCATCTCTGCGACTGTTTCACCCTCGGTAACAGGAATGCCATGATCAACAAATGCCGAACCAAAGCCTGTTCCCAATGTAAGGGCAATCATTTTATCATAATTTCCTGCTTTCCCGACCCAGGCCTCTGCAATGGCGAAAGCGGTGGCATCATTGATATACCTGAAGGGAATGGATGCATCCAGATTCATCAGTTTCCTGAGTTCCTCGCTAACATTTACTCCATAGAGATTGTCAAATTTCTCCACTCTCTTAAACAGGGCGATTCCATTTGCATAGTCGAAAGGACCGGGCATGGCGAAGCCGATTCCAGCAAGCAGTGACTTATCGAATCCCGACAGGCTTCCTGATAGCGCTTTGCTCCAGCCACCAAGGATTTCCTCAGCACTTGCCTTATTGTTGATTTTCTCTTCGCGGTAAGTTCCGTGAATGATTTTATGGGTTGAAAGGTCAATCGCCGCGCAGCAGATGTGACTCCCGCCTATGTCAGCTCCAATCGCAATTTTTGATGCTTCTGTCATGGTTGTACTGTTTCTTTTTTAGTTGCTTATTCCTGATTTTCGTCTTTCAAAAATTCAGATTTCTTAGTGTTACTGTGTGCTTTGGTGGATATAAAATTGTGCTACTGGAAGTATAAATTAGATGCCACCTGGAGGACTGATTAAACAGATGAAACTGATTTGGCTATTCAAACGGATTTAGTTATTGAACATTATCACATCCTCATCCATTCAGCCAGCCGGCGGACAACCCCCATTCTCAAATTCTTACAAATGCTTTCACCGTTCCACACTCCTTCCCAACAGAACTTCCTGAGGGTTTGATAGTGTATTCACCAACCGAAGCAGGCACGATGAAAACCTCTGCATAACGGACCACGAAAGGCTCGAATGCATTGGTGGGGCTTTCAACTACCACCTCATCACCTTCAACCAGGGCAATCACATTTACACTTTTACCGGTGTGATGCTGGACCTTTTCGGTAAACCAATGACGGCGGGTTTCGATGAATTCACGTTCATGAAGGCCGGTTCTTTCTTCCCTCCAACCATTACCCTGAGCAATGGTTTCCACCTGATTCACCAGATTATTGCCAACCCAGGATTCTGTTCTGTCCCATTGAATATTGGCAGCACCCCGGTCGATATTGATTGGACGAGGTTTGCCATCCATGCCCATTCGTCCCCAGTCCCAGAGCTTGAAGGTGAAGATATAGGGAGTTGAACTGATCTCCAGCACCATGCTGTCCTTGCCCGAGCAGTGAACGGTGCCACCTGGAATCAGAAAATGGTCATGCTTTTTCGCAGGCCAGCTTTTCACGAATTTTCGGTCATCGAAATGCTCTCCGGTACTTTCAGAATGCTTCAGCGCAGCGATCATCTCCTTGCCGTCAATCTTCTCCTTCAGTCCTAAAAAGACCTCTGCAGCTTCACCGGTGTCCATCAAATAATAGCTTTCATCCTGGGTATAGTGAATGCCAAAATGTTCCTGAATGTATTCGGTGAGCGGATGGACCTGCAGACTTAAATTCCCGCCCTGCATGGTGTCGAGAAAGTCGAAGCGGATCGGGAATTCATCCCCGAAGCGGCCATGAACAGGGTCACCCAAAAGCTGCCTTGGACGGGTAAATACCAGATTGATGGAAGGCATTTCGAAGCGGGATTCCCCGAAGCGGAGGTAGATGCTATTCTCTTCAGGAACGCAGTTAAAGCACCAGGCATAATTACTCAAAGCGGGATCCAGTCCAAGTTTCTCCTTCATCCATTGTCCTCCCCATGGACCTGCATCAAAATAGGGGACCACACTGAATGGCTGCTTTGTGAGTGCTGTCATGGCTGCGTCGAAAGTATGACCACTGATCATATTGGGCATTTCAGCGGTGTTGGTATCCAGAACATAATCCCAGCGATGCATTAGCTGTTTCTTCAGCTTGTCGCAAACGCGCCAGTCGACGAAATAACCTCTCTTATATTGTGTTTCAATATTCTCTTCTTCATTTTCGAGTCCCAGATTATGGGTTTCCTTGCGCCTCATCCTGAGCTGAATTTCCCAGCGGGCCATATCAGCATAAATGAGCACATCTGGTTCGGGAACTATCAGACTGGCTCCAGTTCCATAAACTAATACTAATCCACTTTCAAGGAATGTAGACTGATATCTGGCCTTTTCAATTTTCTTCGGATCCATGAAATCAGCCATGGTCAGGCGGGTGATGAAACCGAAAATCCTGTCGTCAGTAACATCAGGGGAAGTGAGTTTTTGGATTTCCTCTGGGGACTTCATTGATTGAGAGGAAAGTACAACCAGGTCCGGATAAATGCCATTCACCAGATTGGAAATGATCTCCGAATCATTTGTGCCCTGGTAGCATTCCACCACTACTATTTTGCGCGCCCCGCTCTTCTTTGCAAGGCAGGCATTAATTTCTTTAAAGATTGCCGGCCATCCGGTATGGCAGGAATTTTCCATCCCTGCCATCCTGATTTCCGGTTGCGTTCTGTATGTTGATGTCAAAGTAATTCAGCTTAAGATTAATATCCTTGATTTTGTGTGAGATTGGGGTTCAAATCCCTCTCTCTGCGGAATTGGAAATACAGTGTTGAATTCAGCGGGATTTGAGTTTTCACCCTTTACCCTTTTAACAAAGGCAACCAGATTGCCTGTTCTGACAAGGTCATACCAGCGTTGTCCTTCACTTACAAGTTCATGTCTTCTTTCATTCAGGACTGCCTCCCTGAAACCTGCCTGATCAAGTCCTGCAAGGTCCGGCAATACATCTGCGATTCCGTTTCTGGCGCGAGCCCTTACTTTATTGATTGCATCGTATGCCTCTGTGGTTGGGCCACCCATGGCTTCATTCAGGGCTTCAGCATAAATCAGTAGTACTTCTGAATATCGCATCACCATAAAATCGGCACCGGATGCTGTGGTTTGGTTTGGCTTATAGGCATCCTGATCCCAGTATTTCCAGATATGAGGGGCAAAAGTGCTCTGCCAGTATTCGGTGAAGAAGGTTGCTTCCTTGCGGTGATCACCTTCTTCAAAGCTATTATACAAGTCATCGGTTGGGAGCATGATTTCCACTCCTGCCGAGAATATCCCGGGCAAGGAAGGTAGTCCGGAAATCACCATCTGTGAATTTTCAGTGTTGGAATTTTTATAGAACTGCACCTCAAACACCGATTCCTTGCCGTTTTTACTGGCTTCCTTGAAATTGGTTGTATAATCGGCATGAAGGCTGTAGGCGTTTGACTCAATAACCGTCTGGGCGACAGTGTAGGCCTTTTCCCATTCGCCACGGGTAAGATAGACCTTTGCCAGCATTCCATTTGCTGAACCTTTGGTTGCCCTTCCCTTATCGGCTGAACTAGGATGTTTTAGAGGAAGCTGCTCAGCTGCCATAGCTAAATCCTCAATAATCTGATTGTATACTTCATCCTTGGATGCTCGCTTCAATAGTATTTCATCATCACCCAGATTGGAACTTACCGGTTTGGTGATAAGCGGAACATCCCCAAAAAGTCTGACCAGGTTAAAATAATAAAGTCCTCTCAGAAAGCGTGCCTCTCCCAGAATTCTTACCTGCAAAGCCGAATCCATGGTGATGCCGGGTACTTTCTCCAGCACAACATTTGCACGACTGATTCCCAGATAGGTAGTCTGCCATATTTTGGCCAGATAGCTGTTATCGGTTTGCAGGGTATAGTTATTGAACTGGTGGAGGTTTGGGTCATTGAGTGTAACACGGGCATTGCAATCATCGGATGCAACATCCTGTAGCAGCCACAGATAGCTTGAATACTGATTAACCGAGCCAAGTACATCATAAACTGCATTAACAGCGCTTAGTGCATCAGCTTCGGTTTGATAGAAGTTATCGTAATATATTTGATGGAGAGCCAACTCCAGTTCCTTGCTGCACGACATCAGCAGGGTAATGCCAAGGGCTATGGATAATATGACTGCTTTTTTCATTGGGATATATTTTTGCTTTGAAAGTCTTCAGAAATTAAAAATTGATGCTTGCGCCTACAATCAGTGTCTTTACAGATGGATAGGAGCCAAAGTCGTATCCGGTGCGGGTATTATCCATTCCAAAGGAACCTACTTCCGGGTCGAAGCCGGTATATTTGGTGATGGTAAACAGGTTCTGCCCTGTAGCGTAAACCTTGACCTTATTGATTTTCAGAAAATCCATCACTCGTACCGGAAGGTCATAGGATAATGTGATGGTTTTAACCCTAACGTAGGAACCATCTTCAAGATAGCGGTCCGACATGCGGAGGTAATCTGCATTGCGGTTCGCTCTAGGATATACATTGCTGGGATTTTCTTCTGTCCAGCGGTTCAGCAGGTCAACCGATGCATTGGAAAGACCGTTGCCTGATTCCAGCTCAAAGCGATTGCTGTTCAGAAGCTGGTTGCCCTGGCTTCCTTGTATAAAAATGTCCAGTGACAATGGTCCGTAGGAGAAATTGTTGGTCAACCCCCAGGTGAAATCCGGCAGTGCATGACCAATAATGCTGCAATCCTCAGTATTGATTTTGCCATCATTATTTTTATCTACATACTTGAAATCTCCGGGCTCCCTGCCATAGATGGCGGCCTCCTCTGCTTCATCCTTCTGCCAGATTCCGTCAGAAGTCAAGCCAAAGAAACTGCCCATTTCTTCACCTTCCCTGATCACCGCCCAGTTGCCAATCTTCAGTTTATAGGTGTCGTTGTTTACGAACAGGTCATTTCCATTCAGGTTGAGAATTTTATTCCTGTTGAATGAAATATTTCCTGCAGTATTCCATTTGAATTTCTCAACAGTATTTACCGTATTAAGGGCAAACTCAAGTCCTTTATTCTGCAGTTCTCCGATATTTTTCAAATATGAATTATAGCCTGTTATCCATGGAAGATTTGCATAATAAAGCAAATCGAAGGTCTTTTTATGGTAGTAATCGGCTGTAAAGCTGATTCTGTCCTTCAGGAAGCTGATATCCATCCCAAGGTCGAACTGTCGGGTTGTTTCCCATTTCAGATTATCATTTCCGGGGTTATCAGGTGAGAAACCGGAGCCCGGAACCGAATTGTTGAAATAATAAATGGAAGAGGCGATGGTGCGGATAAAAGCGTAATTCATAATCCGGTCATTGCCGCTAACGCCATAGCTTACCCTAAGCTTGAGGTTTGAGATTGCCTTTATTTTCTTAAGGAATTCTTCTTCTGATGCCCTCCATGCAAAGGCTGCCGAGGGGAAAGCAGCATATCGGTTATTGGCTCCAAATTTTGAAGAGCCATCAATCCTGCCTGTAACAGTAAACAGGTATTTGTCCTTCATGATATAATTCACTCTTGAAAGGTAGGATGCCACCGCCGATTCATTAAAAGAAGCATAAATGGTGGGCATGTTGGTGGCATTCTGAATTCCATAGTATTCCAGAATATCATTAGGGAATTTTGTAGCAATGTCGATGAAAGTCCGGGTGCTGTTCTGCTGAAATGTGAAACCGGCTATTGCATTGATTTTATGAATCTTATTCAGAGTAGTGTTATAGCTGAGGATGTTCTCACTAGTGTAATTTTCCAGATCCGTACTGGCAAATCTTGCCTGTCCGCCATTAAATGATCCTGAATAAACATACTTTGGAGTGTACATGTCCTGCACCGAATGGTACAGGTCGAAGCCGAAACTGGTTTTAAACTTCAGGTCCTTTATTATTTGATATTCGAGGAAGGTGTTGCCCAGGAACCGATTCACCTTGTCGGTGGCTACAACATCGCGTGTCACAGCAACAGGGTTATCAAGCCAGGCATCAGCATTCGGATCGGTGAGGGTGTATTCTCCGGTTTTATCCTTTACCGGCAGTACCGGACTAAAAGTTAAGGCAGTATTTACCACGCCGGGGAAAAATCCTCCGGGAGTATCTGTAGGAACAGTATTCGAACGTGATTGGGTGAAACTCAAATTTGCCCCACCGGTTAGTTTTTCACTCATTTTCCGTTCCAGATTAAGTCGGAAAGAGTAACGGTCGAAATCGGACCCGATGATAATCCCGTCTTGTTTATAATATCCCGCTGTAAGTGCATAGGTGGTGCGGTCATTGCTGCCTGAAAAGCTTAGCTGGAAATTTCTGATGGGTGCTTCACGATAAATCTCCTTCTGCCAGTCGGTGCCATTGCCAAGGCTATCCGGATTGGGATACAGAGGAACATAAAATTCAGGATCGGCATTGTAACCGGCTTCGTCGTAAAGTCTCGCAAAATCACTGGCTTTCATGACTTCTATGGAGCCTGCCTTACGCTGAGTGCCAAAATAGGTTTCGAATGAAATATGGTCCTTCCCGGTTTTCCCTTTCTTGGTTGTAATCAGAACAACTCCATTTGCACCCCTGGCACCATAAATTGAAGTTGCCGATGCATCCTTCAGGATCTCAATGGATTCAATATCATTGGGATTCAATGAACTCAAACCATTCTGACTGGGTGACCCAATCCATGACATATCTATCTGGCTTTCAGTCATTACTCCATCAATAACATACAGGGTTCATTGCCGGCCATAATGGAGTTTCCACCGCGGATTCTTAGTGAGAGAGCCCCACCCGGCTGCGAGGATAATTGGGTTACCTGCACTCCGGATACCTTACCCTGAATTCCCTGGTCAAAGGAGTTAACCGGGATTTTCCGGAGTTCATCAGTTTTGATGGATGCCACAGATCCTGTCAGGTCACTTTTCTTCATGGAGCCATAACCAACAACAACTACCTCATCAAGGCTTACCCTTTCCGATTCCATGACTACATTAACAACCGACTTTCCGTCAATTGAAATCTCCTGCGTTTTCATTCCCATAAATGAGAATACCAGAACGCGTTCATTTTCATTTACCCTGATGCTAAATGCACCATTGATATCGGTAGTCGTTCCCCTGGTTGTGCCTTTAACCACAACGGTTACAGCCGGGATTGTCTTTCCGTCAGCTGCATCGGTTACGGTACCTGTTATGGTTTTTTGTGCCATAACATAACCCCCTGACAGCAGGAACATAACAACTAAGATGATAGCTTTCATTCGCTTGTTTTGAAGTGTTTTTGTTGCGATAATCCGTTTTCTTTGAATTTTTGCAAAACTCTCACTCAAGTATCTGGCTGAACCTGATTGCTACTCATAGCATAAAGAAGTCAGCTCGAGCCTGAAGAGTTATATGTCTCTTTCGCTTTCAATTTTATATACAAAACTGTCTGCCCTGTAATATCCAATATTGTATTCAATTGGTCTTCCTCCCGGGTCAAACACAAAACGTTTTCTTTTCAGGACGGCCTCTCCAACGTGGATATTCAGCTTTCCGGCAAGGAACTTATCGGCGACTTTAGCAGAGATTTCTTCCTTGGATAGTTTGGCTACTGTCGAGTGTTCTTTTTCCAGAATTTCATACAAAGGTTTACTGAAGTCCTCACTCCCGGTAAGTCCAACCATTGGGTGGAAATAGGAGATGAAGTAGACGAAAGGATACTCTTCCCTTCCCCTGAGCCTGTTGAGCTTCAGAATTTTCTTGCCGGCTGGGATTCTGAAGAACTCTGCAGTTTCTTCATTTGCATCCACCCATTCGGTGCTTATTTCGTAGTTTTTAATTTGAATTCCTTTCGACTGCATTTCCTGTGAGAAGCTCAGCCAGTTATTGATTCGGGTGTCCACACTCTGGTCAGCTGCACGGGTGCCAACTCCTTTTTTCCTTACGAGAAGTCCTTCATACACAAGCTTATTGGTAGCCTGTCTGACGGTGTTTCGTGAGATGCCGAGCTGTTTTGCAAGACTTACTTCATTGGGAAGAAACTTTCCCTTTTTATACTCTTCCGATTCCAGCAAATCCCGAAGGAGAGTTTCTACCTGGGCATGCAGGGGAACAGCACTTTTATGGTCGATTGAAAAAATCATATACTCTTAATTTCGTAGGCGATAGAACAAGAAATTAATCCTGATATCAGTTTTTAATAAGTTTCAGGTATTGGCTGCCCGATCCGTAACAATAGAAGTCCGCTTTTGAGATTTTGAAGATCAAGAGCGATAGTATGTATTCCGGGTTCAAGTACTTCATTCACAAATGACTGAATATTTCTTCCGCTCATATCCTTTAACTCCAGACTCACATATTGCATCTTTTCGAGCTGAAGTTTAACCTGTGTGAAATCCTCAACGGGATTGGGCGTATTTTGAAAAATTTTTAAAGGTCCCTTCCTGATTTCCGGCTGTTCATTTAGGCCTGTGGCAAAGGATGTATCAATCATGTGTAATGGAACCCTGATGAACATGGGCCTGTAGATTTCAACATTATTGAATATCGACCAGAAATCCCCATTGGTATTATAGGATATCAGCAGTTCGTTGTTTTCGGTGAACTGTGTGTGGGGGAATGCATTGTAGGTAAAGGTGGTCGGATAGAGGATTGGTGTTGAATACAATAGTGTTTTGTTATTCAGGGGGCCGGATGGTGTGACGCATGTGAAGGAGAATATCTTGGGAGAAAGCCAAATGTCCTGTGAGATAAGCACATATTTACCATCTTGCTTGAAAAACCCATACTGCTGTGATACTGCTACATTCCCGATTTTAAAGGAAACGGTTGGGTCGTCGGACCAGCTGCTGCCATTGAAAAACTCCCAGGGGGCAAGCAGATTTCCTACCGGTACACGGGCCACATGAGGGTATGGAATATGATAAACAGTATCTGTTTCTTTTCTGCCATAGATATAGTTATATCCATTTTCAGTCATGATGCTATTTCCGTAACACACCTTATTGTGTTCGTAATAGGGCAGTTTTGTCTTGCTGATGTATTCTATTCCCGGATAGGTAAAGTTGGCAAGGTAGGCTGCAGTGTATTTGAAGTTGAAACCTGGAGTGCCTGTAGTAATGATGAATTCAGAGAAGAAAATCTTCAGGGTGTCGTTTTCAACCAATCCATGTTCCGGCCAGTACCATACTGAATCCGGTTGCGGTGAGGTAAGGAAATCTGTTGGATTGGCAAAAGTGCCGCCATGCAGAGACCTCATAGAATCTCCATCCTGAATTACTGCACAATTCCTGATGAAGTGCGATCCCCCGACAATTGAACTATCCGGATTTACTGTCCCGATAAAGCTGTCACCAAACAGCCATAGCGTCCTGTGATCAGGGAGGGCAATTGAGAATGTGGCGTCGCCGGCAATCCAGCCGCCATTAAACTTTCGCAGCTGACTATTAAAGGCTGAATCTGAATGCACCTGAGAATAAAGCTGGTTGCACAATACAAGCAGCAATGCCGGAAGCAGCAGGATGGTTTTTTTCATGGACATGGGATAAGTAAGGTTGCGGACATCTGCAAAAATGAACAGATGTCAGCAACCGTAAAAGCCGGAAGATTATTTAAGGACTATCCTTGAACTGGATTTGTTATTTCCATTCCTGAGTTCTACTACATAAACGCCCTTAGGAAGGTTCGAAAGATCGTATTCGTTGGACGCTTTCAGGATCTCATCAGATTTCACAAGCTTACCAGCTGCATTGTAGATGTTCATCTGGATAACTTGATTTGTATCCGTTCAGATTTACATGAAGATTGCCTTCAGTAGGATTTGGGAACAATGAAACATTTGCTTTGCTCAGCAGTTCTGATACTCCAACGTTGCTGGTGATGTTAATGCTGATGGGATCTGAAAGGCCACCACCATAATTGAAGCGATCAGCAGGATTTCTGTCCCAATAGTCTTTGTCGCCAACAGCATACCTCAGGAAGAATGTGCCAACCTTGCCGTCGGTCTTAATGCGCGGAGTGAAATAGAAGCTGTCAAGCTGGGTAAGTTCAGCAACGCGGTCAGTGATGGCTCCCCACCAATGGTAGCCTGCTGTTGGAGGAATAGAATCCCTCAAGGTTTTGGTATGAGCCATGCTAAATACCAGGAAACCGGTATTGTTGAGTGAAGGATCTTTTGAGATGATAGTATAAGCTATGCTGTCCTTTACTGTCCAGCCATCAGGAACCATTACTCCAAAGAGACCAATATTCTGCAGGGTATTTGCCCACTCATCATCACCCAGACCCGGGTCGTTATCGCGTTCGCAGACAATGGGAACATCAAAGTAACTGTTTGTATAGCCGTCGGTTGGCTGGTGGATTACCCTGAACTGGTAGCAGCCAATAAAAATGACTGCTGTTAGAAACGATAGAATGGCAACTGCCAAAATCGTTGATTTCTTGCTTCCCTTAAAAGGATTAAGTGTAAATGTTCTTTTCATGACGGATTCTGATTAATGTTACTTTGTACGAATGTTCAGACATACTATTGTCAATTCCAAATGTACAATCATTTTGAGGCTTTGCTACAAAAAGGCAAAAAAAAAGATTGAATCAAACATAGTACATTGGTATAGAGCAAGATATGAAGTGGATGAAAAATACAATTATTAAATTTTGTCTTTGCCAGCCTGACTCTATGGAAAATTGGAAGGGTATTGAATATTTAAATCAAAGAATTTCTATTATTGGCATGAAGAGTGCAGGTTATTATGACTTTTTGGGATAATTTCGAATAATCTCATCTGAAATCGCATTAGAAATTCCAGATTAAGATACCTTATTCGTATGTTGTTGATATTCAAATTTAAATATTACAATATCAATTTGATGAAATATATATTATATTTGCAATATACTACAAAATATGTAGTAAAATAGCAAACAATAACAATATCATGGAAGGTAAAGGGACTTATAATTATCTGGAGAATTACCTGAATTCATTAAGGGCTAAAGGTCGTTATGCATTTTCCTGGGATGAACTGAAGAAAAAATTTGATGATCAATCGGACAAAGCCCTAAATCAAAATCTCTTCAGGCTGAAAAAGAAGAAGAAAATAGAGCAGGTTCGCAAGGAATACTATGCAATCATACCTCCTGAATATGCAATCCGGGGAATGATTCCTCTATCCTTATTTATAGATGATATGATGAAGTCCTTGAATCACCGGTACTATATAGGCCTTGCTTCAGCTGCCTCATTACATGGAGCGGCACATCAACAACCAATGGAATCTTCTGTTATAACCAATAGGCCAGCTCTTCGTGCTATTAATAACGATAAGCTCAAGGTACATTTTTACACAAAGATTGAATGGGAGGAACAGGACATACAGAAAATAAAAACAGATGCCGGATATATCAATGTTTCTTCTCCTGAACTTACTGCACTTGACTTCTTCTACTATATTAATTCAATAGGGTTAAGCAGAGTCATAACTATTCTAAGTGAATTAATTGAGGTAATCAAGCCTGGAAAACTGGCTTCGGTAGCCAGTCGTTACTCTCAGACGGCAGCAATTCAGCGCTTGGGTTATATTCTGGACATGATCTGTCACAACGATAAGTTAAGCAATTCATTATCAAAAGTCTTGGCTGAAAGATTAACATTTCAAATTCCTCTCATTCCTGGCAAAAAGATTGAAGGAGTAACTAATCCGAAGTGGAAAATAATTGTAAATGCTGAAATTGTTTTTGAGCAATGATACCAAGAAGATTCATTGAAGAATGGAAGCAGTTTTCTCCTGGCCCGAAAACTCTCAACTGGAGCAGGATCTCATAATCGAACGATCCCTGATTGAGCTATTTTCTGATGAGTTGATTAGAAAATCTTTGGCATTTCGTGGTGGAACAGCCCTTCATAAACTTTACCTCAAACCACAGTCAAGATATTCTGAGGATATCGACCTTGTTCAGATTGAAAATGGACCTATAAGTCCGGTGCTAAAACGGATTCGTGAAAAGCTTTCTTTTCTTGGAACAAAGCGAACGGTTAAGCAGCATATCCACAACAATACAATTCTTTACCGCTTCGAGACAGAAATCCAGCCGGTAATCAACATGAGATTAAAAATAGAAATCAATACCCGTGAACATTTTAATGTTTTTGGATTGAAAGAGCTTCCATTTGAAATGGAAAACTCCTGGTTTTCCGGAAATTGTGAAATAATTAGCTACTCTTTGGAAGAACTTCTCGGGACAAAACTCCGAGCTCTGTATCAGAGGAGAAAAGGAAGGGATCTGTTTGACTTGTATTGGGCATTAACAAATCATCCTACAAATATTGAAGACATTCTAAAGTGCTACAGAGAATACATGAGCTTCTCAGCCAGCCATTCTCCCACATCAAAAATATTCAGCTCAAATTTGGATGAAAAAATGTTGGAAAAAGAATTCAATTCTGATATTCAATCTGTTCTTCGACCAGGAATTGAATATGACCAGCAGAAAGCTTATGAACTGGTAAAAACGAGACTTATTAATAAGATTTGAAGCTGAAATTAATATCTATCAGCAGTTATATATTCCTTCATTCGGAATTCATTTTGCATATTGCATAGCAACTCCAAAGATTCATCAAAATTGAGTGCCCGCATAAACTGATCCCGCCAATGCGCCGCCCCGGCAAAGCCATTGAGATAGATTTTAAAGAAGCGTTTCAGTACATTGTAGTCCTTGCTTCCACCCCAGGTATCGCGATACAGACTGATGTGAAAACGCATCAGTTCAATCCGGTCTGCTATGGTTATTTCCGGAGCAATCTGGTTGAAAAGCCATGGATTCCTGAAGATACCCGTCCCAACCATTGCGCCATCAACTCCATATTTTTCAGCCTTCTCCAACGCATCCCCATAGCTGGAAACATCTCCGTTGCCAATGATGACAGTCCCGGGATTAAGTTGATTCCGCAATTCAACCGCTTTTCCGATCTCATCCCATAATGCCGGTCCTTCAGACATCATCTTTCGGGTACGAGCATGAATGGTTATCGCCTTTGGTTTGGTTTCCAGCACATGACCAATCCATTCCTCTGTAATAATTTGGTTGAATCCGATCCTGGTCTTGACCGAAACAGGTAAATCAGTGGATTCGGCAGTGGCATAAATAATCTCCTTAGCCAGATCAGGATAATTGATTAGTGCTGAGCAGCTTTTATGCTTTACTACCTTGTTCACCGGACAACCCATATTGATGTCAATGCCGTCGAAAAGCTGCATTTCAGTAATCAATTGAGCACTTTTTCTGAAATTTTCCGGATTATCCCCCCAAATCTGCGCAACCAGTTTGATATTTCCGGCTTTTAGTCTGTCCAGCTCACTTTTGTTCACCTTCAATCGCTGGCTCACTTTTTCCCGACCCTTTTCATGACATAATCCATCGGTGGAGGTAAACTCAGTAAACATAACATTTAAAGCCCCCGGAGCAGATGCCGAAAGCACTACCTCCCTGAAGACAGTATCAGTGACATCTTCCATGGGAGCCAGAACCAACAGGGGCTTGGGCAGACTTTGCCAGAAATTATCCATTTCCCTGAAGCATTGTTTCCTGTTGTTTGCGGTAATGCAGCAAACTGGGAGCCTGACGGCTATTGTAAATCTTGCTTTGCGAATACCTGAAATGATTGGCAGTCCTTAATTCCATACGTTGCTCAACAGGTAATTCCAGGATATCCCTGCATTCCGGAGAGCAACAGCCACTATATTTTGAGGCACATTCGGGACATTGAATAAAGAGCAGATGGCAGTCATTGTTGGCGCAGTTGGTATGCGTATCCGCTGCAGCTCCGCATTGATGGCAATGAGAAATTACCTGTCCATCAACGGTTTCACCCAGCCTTTCATCAAAAACAAAGTTTTTTCCGATAAACTTCGATGGCAGTCCCAGATGCTTAATCTGTTGTCCGTATTCGATAATCCCACCATACAACTGCGAAACATCACTGAAACCATGATGAATCAGGAATGAACTTGCCTTCTCACACCTGATGCCTCCGGTGCAGTAAAGCAGGACTTTTTTGTCCTTATCTGCTTCATGATCCCTGATTACCATTTGAATGGCATCCTTGAATGTATCTGCATCCGGACAAACCGCATTTTCAAACTTGCCGATCTCACTTTCATAATGATTGCGCATATCGATAACCAAAGTTCCGGGATCATCCATCTGATTATGAAATTCCAGAGCAGTAAGATGCTTTCCAACCCTGGAAAGGTCATAGCTTCCTGCTTCCAATCCGTCGGCAACGATTTTTGGCCGAACCTTGATTGTAAGCTTGTAAAATGATTTACCGTCATCCACAAGAGCCCATTTAATAGGCATATCAGATAAGCCGGGAGTTGTGTCAAGTTTTGCGAGAAAAGCATCAGCATTATGTTCGGGAATACTCATCTGTGCATTGATGCCTTCCCTTGCAATGTAAATTCTTCCAAAGCAGCCAAGTTCTGACCATTCTTCATAAAGCTTATCGCGGAATGACTGCGGATCTTCAATGCTAACATATCTGTAAAAGGAAAAGGTCTTCCTCTTAAAGGGTTCATTGTTCAGCCTTTCCCTGAGTTCTTTCTTCCCAACCCTGTTAACAAGTAAAGGCTTTTTAACGATTTGCCTTGTGTTCAATTTTGTTTCTTCCTGCATTGATAAGAATTAATCCCCTTCAAACACGAAAAAATGTGAAATGTTTGATTTTAAAAGTATCCCACTTCAATTACTTTGGTTAGATTTTGCAAGATCTAAATTTCCTTCAACGATAGTTATTGTTTTTCCCCAAACCTATAGCCGAAAAAATTGCTTATTGTTATATTGAAGCGTAGACTCAATATTTAAGGAAAGTTAAATTGCAACATGCTTAATTTAACTTTAAGGCCACTAAAGTTAAATAAACTCAATAACTCTGACTTTTTGAGTGAAAATTTATGTTACCGAGGATAAGTAATTGTGGAGCCATATGATACTTTTCTTTAGCAAACATATAAACCATCACTATAATACTTCCTCCCCTCATTCCTATCTTTGCACAAATTGATATTTCTAACATATGTGGAATTCAAATGCCCGGAAGATATTCTTCATTCTGTCCCTTTCCTTAATTGCCAGCTTGAATGGTTTTGCACAGGAGAACCTCATTTATCATGATATTCAAACAGATGCAAAGGGAATGATTGTTCCCTGGTATAATCCTGACAATGCAGTTTCCTTCGATCATTGCATCAATCTGGTCTGGAATTTCTGGGATAAAATGCGGACTGACCCCAACGGACTTCCTTATTATATGAATCATCAGGTTTGGGAAGAGAACTTCAACGATCGCCGTGGTATTGGGGGAGATCAGATTCAAATGGCCCTTTCGGCTTGGAGGATGCTTTATGCCTATTCAGGAAACGAGGCTGTGAAAACCAATATGCGGTTTATGGCTGATTACTATCTTTCGCATAGCCTGAGTCCTGAAAATGCCTTTTGGCCTGATATTCCATATCCCTACAATTGTCTGATATACTCTGGTATTTACGATGGGGACATGGTGATAGGGAAGGGGTACACCCAACCTGATAAGGCCGGCTCCTTCGGTTATGAATTGGTAAACCTTTACAAACTGACTGATCAAAGGGTTTATCTGGATGCAGCCATAAAAATTGCCAACACCCTTGCCAATCACACAAAAAACGGTGATTCCCTTCATTCACCCATGCCCTTCAAGGTGCATGCGGTCACAGGAAAGGTCGGGACTTTTACAGCAAGTATTTCCGATACTACTTCCACCGGACAAAGTTGCTACACCAGTAACTGGGCCCCCACACTCTCACTGTTTCTTTCTCTTCAGGAACTGAATGCGGGCAATACTAAGGCTTATGGAGATGCCTTCAATAAAATCCTAGTCTGGATGAAAGCATTTCCACTTGTGAATAATCGCTGGGGGCCATTCTTTGAGGATGTTTCCGGCTGGAGTGATACGCAGATTAATGCCATGACCTTTGCCCGATTCATCATGGAACATCCTTCCTATTTCCCCAACTGGCAGAAGGATGTGCGAGGCATCATGGATTGGGTTTATCATGATCTGGGAAATAACGAATGGAAAAAATATGGAGTGCTGGCTGTAAATGAGCAGTCCAGCTTTCCTGTTCCGGGCAACAGCCATACTGCCCGTCAGGGTGCAGATGAATTGCTTTATTGCAAGTTGAGTGGCGACATGAAGAACTATGATCTGGCGCTCCGGCAATTGATCTGGGCTACCTACATGGTTGATGATGACGGCAAGAACCGCTTTCCCACCATCGAAATCTGGTTAACCGATGGCTATGGTGATTATGCGAGGCATTATCTGAGAGCGATGGCTGCTTTTCCCGAACTTGCACCTGCCGAAGATCATATACTTTCGAGTACATCGGTTGTCCAGGAAGCTGATTATGACAGCAGATTTAAGAAGGAGATTCCGGATGGTGAGACTGGTCCGTTCAGCCGAATGTACTATAAAACCTACGATTCAAAAGGTGTGGAGCAAATCCGCCTCAACAAGAAGCCTGGGAAGGTAATACTTGGTGGCAGAATATTATCAGAATCTGCGAATGGAGAAGGATATTCATGGGAATCTCTTTCCGGTGGAGGCTGCCTTACTATCCGCAGGCTAAAGGGTAATGAGGTGTTGATAAAGTATTAAAGGACTTTTCTTTGTTACAATTACCGAAATATTAGCTTATCAAATGTTTTTTTGGAATAAAGAGGTTGTCCCAACCGGAACAACCTCTTGTTTTTATTGAAGGATTTTGGTTTGGTGTGCAGTTGAGAGAAAAAGGGATTTGGATTGTCTTTTTTGAAGATTAGCGATTTACGGCATCTTCTTTATTTGTAGCCATCTGATCGTTCAGATCCAGCTCCTTGAAAGCATAAATGTCATAACTTCCTGGACCTCCCCGGTCTGTTGGATGTGAAAAATCCATTGCTGTTGCCCGGAGCGTAGCTCATGGCGAAATCATCATAGCTGCTGTTTAGCGGTGCACCGGGGTTTGTCGGTTTTGTCCAGCTTTCCTGGCTTGCTTTGGAGCAGAAGATATCCAGACTTCCATACCCGGGGAGTCCATCAGAGGAGAACATCAGCGATCCGTCAGCCTGCAATGAAGGGAAAACTTCATTTCCGGGAGTGTTGATTTGAGCTCCCAAATTAATTGGTTGACTCCATTTTCCGTTTTCAAGACGGCAGAAGTAAAGGTCTGTTCCTCCCTGTCCGCCCGGCATATCGGAAACAAACACTATAGTTGTTCCGTCAGCTGAGAGAGTAGGATACCCTACAGAATACCCTGAATTATTCAGGAAGAAAGGTTGGAGGGGACCCCATTTGCCATCGCTCATGTTGGAATAATAGATTTCCTGATGATTGTGTTGTCCGTCATTATTTCCCTTGTTGCGATAGGTTCTGGTGAAAAACGCCTCTGTGCTCCCTGCAAAAAACACAGGACCATCATGGTATGACTTGTTGAATTTACCATTCAGCAATTTTGCAGATTTCATTTGGTCGTTGAATTCCCTGGGGTCATTAGGCCTGGCATTCATAATATCAAAATAGCCACGTCCTTTCCAGCTGCAATTATTATCATAGAGTGTTATGTTCCTGTCGGAGGCAAACACTAGCTCCCCGTTGTAGAATACCGGTCCGAAGTCACTCTGGTCAGAATTGATATTCTTTACAGATTTCACTTCATATGCAGGATGTATTGCGTTTTCAGGATTCAGGGCGAAATCGCAGGAAGCAATATTCAATGGTCCCTGTGGATCTTCCGGACGTATTTCCGAATATTTGATGAACATTTCTCTGGCTTTGCTGCATTCACCTGTAGTGCGAAGTGCAAGAGCATAGTAGTAGGTCCATTCAGGAATTGCATTTGGAAGAGTAATAGCTAGACTGTACCATTTTTTGGCAGATGCAGGGTCATCCTGCAGACGATAACATTCGGCGAGCAAAGGAATTATAGCATCCCGGTATTCAGGCTTATTTACATCCTTTTCCAGAATTTTGACAGCAGATGAGTAATCCCCATGCTTCATTTGTTTCTGTGCTCGTCTGGTTGGCTGGGCAAAGTTGTTCATGAGAACCACTAACAGGGCAAAGGTGAGGAGTAGAGGCTTTTTCATCTTCTTGGGGTTTTAGTAGGTTATAGTTATTTCGAGCTATGATTCTTGTGGAATGGATAGTCAGTGTTGGGCAACCTCAAAGTGAAAGCGTATTCGGGTTTCAGCTACCTAATAGGGCTATATGCTGATGGCAGGCGATGCAGATCCTTTACACACTGAATCAGTGTGTTGAGGAGGTTCAAAAAGGAAGGCATGCGTGTTTTGGGTTTAAGGAAGGGTGTCTATCCCCGGCTTAAGAAAAATTCGAACTTTATTCAGAAATCGAAAAAAGGTAATACGAAGGTCAGTCTGACAGGGTCATTTTTAAGCAGCCACCCAAGTCCGAAAAAAGCAGGATTATTTTTAATGAATCTTATTTGCATTTCTTTGTTGAAAAGACTTACAAAAAATCGATGGCTTTTTTCAAAATTACTTATCTATAATATTTACAGATGTTAAAAAATCAATCATAAGTATCAGATTAAAAGTTAGTTAGAAAAAATATGTAAAAAAGTAGATATTTTTATATGACCCTCTCGTTTTTAGACCGGATTTTGGCAAATTTTCCAAAAAACGACTGTTTCTGCTCAGTGAAATTTCCCGGATTTTGGATTTTTTATCTGGCCAATTGACACTCAAAATCCAAATATCCATGCCAGCGATCTGTTCAAAGCGTAAAAAAGTACTTCCCTACAGCACGCTTTATAGCGGTTTTGCTTTTTCTTGACATTGAATGTCAGTACTTTAAACGATACGCTAATTCAGGGATTACAACCAAAAGAATGAGTTATTTTGTATTCTGCAATCTTATACATCATGAAGACCAAGCTCCTTTCCCTGTTGATATTTATAATCTGCTTTGCCTCAGTTAGTTTCGCACAGGACCAGGGCTTCTTCCTGAACCAATGGCAGCCCCTGACCATTGCCAGTCCGACCTATTCGGATGTAGTGCAAACCACTGATCCGGTTAACGTATCCCTGAAAGTCCTGTTTAACGATACAATTACAAGGGTCCCCCAATATGTTTTCGGGGATAATGCCAATCTTTGGTCGGGGTGCATGTCGGACAATCAAGTCCTTATGCAACACATGATTAACCGGAAGATGACCGTCCTTCGCGGACCTGCTGGGAGTGTTTTGATGTATATTTCTGGAACCGTGCTGCCAGCAATCCACCAACAGATATTCCTGCCCAGCTTGCCGGACAAACATCTGCCTTTGAGCCCTGGTACGGTATCAGACCAAATCCCTGGGAAAACTGGACCATGGCGCAGGATTCATTTTATAGCATTCTCAACCAGACTGCAGCAATCGGAATGCTTACCGTAAATTATGGGTATGCACGCTATGGCACAGGTCCGACACCTGTTGCTACAGCTGCGCACATGGCAGCCGATTGGGTGCGCTACGATAATGGGCGAACCAAATTCTGGGAAATTGGAAATGAAGTGTTCGGAAGCTGGGAAGCCGGCTACAGGATTGACCCCGCCCTCAATCAGGACGGACAACCCGAGTACATTACTCCAACTCTTTATGCGCAGCATTGCCTGGTTTTCATTGACAGCATGAAAACAGCAGCAGCAAGTCTGGGACTTGATATTAGAATCGGACTGGTAATGCTTGATGCCTACAGCTCATCCATGCCCGACTGGAACCGGAAAGTGGCGGAGGTAGCTGCTGATGCTGCCGATTTCTACATGTTTGTGCAGTTATTTACCCCAGAACCAGAATTCCAATGTACAGGCAATCCTGAACTCCCTACAGGGTTGCAGGAAATATCAAATCATACGTTTACAGCGAAGTGGATAAGGTCGGGAAACCGCACCTGCCTCTTGCATTGACTGAATACAACATCTTTGCAGTTGGTTCGCAGCAGGCTGTCTCGCATGCCAATGGGATGCATGCTGTGCTCGTCACTGGAGAGGTAATCAAGAAAGGGTTTGGAGCTGCCATGCGCTGGGATTTGGCGAATGGCTGGGACAATGGCAACGACCATGGTATGTTTTCAAATGGCGATGAGCCCGGAGTAGCCAAATATGCACCCCGTCCGGCCTTTTACCATTTGTATTACATGAAAAGGTTTACAGGGGATGTATTGCTTAATTCCACCCAAAGAGGTGATACCAATGTAGTGGTGTATCCAACTGCTTTTTCCTCCGGACAAGTTGCTGTCATAGCAGTAAACCGTGGAAGCAAGGCAGCCGTAGCCCGCCTGAATATTCAGGATTTCCATTTCGGTGACCGTTATTATGTCTACACCCTCACCGGAGAAAACAATGTCAGTTTCTCCCGTAAAGTTTCTGTGAATGGCACCGGTACTTCCCTCGTGGCCGGCGGTCCCTTGAATTACATGGATATTCCCGCCAAATCCAGTCTGATCAATGATGAAATAAGAATAGAGCTGCCACCGCTTTCAAATCAAGCTTTATCCTTGTTGAGTCAGGAGAAAAAGAACTGACGATAAATGAGGAGGTTTATGGAACCAACGATTTAACTGTCCATCCTGCATTGAAGATATATCCTTAATCCAGCAAGGGAAAGGATCAGCATCGAAAATATACCCGTGGGAATTTCATCTCTCAGTATTAGTGATCCTTCCGGAAGAGTGGTCTTCAGCATGGATGATTTCAAGTCAGGAGTCTCCAAGCTTGATCTGAATCCGGGATTGAAGCCCGGGCTTTATATAATAACCGTGTCTGGTACCAATTTTAACTATAGTCATAAGCTGTTGATAGAAAGATAAATACCAGGCATTTCCGGGAAAGCAAATACAACAGATTCTTCTTATTTCTTTTTTACCGTTACTAATTCTTTGCTAAAGATATTCTGGCATATTACCTCTTTGTGCCAATAGTTCGACTTCGGATCAATCAGTCATAATTCAATTTATACAAGTTTGACAAGCTGAAGAATTGACTTTTCAATACTATTTCCCTCTGAATTTTGTTTAACTTAATATGCTCTACGGTTAGTAACTGCAGAGTCTATTATATTTCCGATATTCAGGAAGAATCCGTTTCATTACTCTAAAATTCAAACTATGAATCCACTCTGGACCCAAATTGTTATCAGGACCACCATGAGGAATAAAAACCATGGACCTGGCAGTTTCTAAACCTCCTTCACCCTTTTAGTTGGCGAAGGGATACAGGAACTCAGATCAGAGGCTTTCCGTCATACCCGGGATGCTTTGCTGATTATTGCAGGTATTTTTTCTGCTGCCTTTGGTTTTAAGGGATTTCTGTTAACCAATAAGTTCATTGATGGAGGAGCAACGGGAATTTCGTTGTTACTTTCAGCCACAACAGGCACGCAGGTATCAATCTGGATTATAATAATCAACATCCCATTCATAATACTGGGATATAAAATCATTGGAAGGCGTTTTGCCATAAAAACCATCCTGGCTATATCCGGACTGGCGCTTTGTCTGGCACTTGTCAACTTCCCGGATGTTACCAAGGATAATCTTTTGGTAGCGGTTTTCGGGGGAGGATTCCTTGGAGCCGGCATTGGGCTGACAATAAGGGGCGGAGCAGTGATTGACGGGACTGAAGTTCTGGCGATATACCTGAGTCGGAAATTTGGTACAACAATCGGAGATATCATTATTGCCATTAACGTCCTGATATTCTCAGCAGCAGCTTATCTGCTATCGGTAGAGATAGCGTTGTTTTCGATGATAACCTATTTTTCAGCTTCAAAAACCCTTGATTTTGTTGTTGAGGGGAGTTGAAGAATACACTGGGGTTACCATTATTTCGGCGTATAATGAAGAAATCAGGCAGATGATTATTCAAAAATTGGGAAGAGGGATCACCATATACAACGGGAAAAGGGGGATAAAGCCTTCGGATGAATCGAAGAATATTGATATTCTCTATACCGTTGTAACCAGACTGGAATTGAACAAGTTAAAGACTGAAATCAATCGCCTGGACCCCAATGCATTTCTGGTAATGAATAGTGTTAAGGATGCAATAGGTGGTACTTTAAAGAAAAGGCCATTTAAGGATTAACTTAACCCTTTCCTTGAACACCTTTGCGACAGGTGGAATTAACACTCTTTTTTCACTTTTGAAAGAATCTATTGCGCTAAAAGGATATTTTATTCATATACAGGAGCTTATCACTTCAAAATCTGTCAGCAGGAGGAAATTGTTTGTCAGGCAAGGAAGGATGAAAGGGTCGGAGAGGGTATCGACGACAAATGAAAGGGCATTGATTTTGGATTCCCCGGGAGATAAGCCACTGGATTATACATAGTGGCTGGAAAGAGTAGCAGCATCTATACCGCCAGTTAGGTAAAGAATTCGATAGTGAATTTCTTGACCACCACACCATGTTACGGAAGAATGTAAGTCAAACAAGATATTTTTAATTCCGGATAGGATTATCGAGCTAGTGCTGATGAAGTATTAATTAATTATTGCGAAGAAAAACTTAAGCTTCTAGTAGGGGAAAAACATACTCTCAAGTGTCATATTAAAAACAGATTTATTAATTTCAAATAACCATGAAATATATATTTATAGCATTTCTCTTTCTTTTTCTTTCCAAAAAGAAGACCGTGAGCTACTATCCTGTATCAATAGTGGCTGGTGACAGCATCGGAGTAGGTGTACTTTATACAAACTTCCAATTCCTGATACCCAGTACTATTCAAAATATGAGTCCGCGGTTAGGGTTCTGGATATAAACCATGACCATCAGGATGATATTGAAATTGAGATCCTTTATTTTGCCACTCCAGGCTCGAGTTACTTTTCAAGCAAAATAACCCCATTAAATGGCAGCGAACTAGCTGCTCCGGTTTCTGACAGTACTTGTATTGATACATTGAACTATGGAGTTATAGTTAATGAGAATATTTTTTGGTCAAAAGCTGCATTTGATCTGTCTTCATTATCAGGAGATTGGAATGGCTTCACCTCACATGGACTTTGGGCATGGGCTAGGGATAAGTATGTTGGGATCAGGCTAAATGTGAGTGGTAGAAAGTACTATGGCTGGCTGGGAATGGAGTATTCAGAGGTGAATTTTCACACATTGGTTTTAATTGAAGACGCCTCTGACAATTGGGTATTAAGCATCCCGAAAGTATCTGCTTACAACATGAAGAAATGGTTGAATCCAGAGTGAAAGAATTTCTTATCTTCATTTTTTATAGTGGTTTTTACTGGCCTCGAATATGATATTGGCAAATATTTAATTCAGATCATTGTAAAATGTCGATTATAAAGGATTGACTAGTTATTGAAACAAGTATATTAAGTAGTAAAATAGTGGGAATGAGAGTAGAATATAGATCCAGAATAAAATTCTATCTAACACCTTTCTTTTTTCTGTTGTGTTTTTGTATTTTTCAATAAAAGGTAGTCTTTTGCTTTGCCTAAATAAAAAGAAATAATTAATAATAGTAAGAATTGTGACAGCGCAAAAACTAAAAAAAACAAGAAACTCATAATCTAAATTCAAGTTGAAAAAATATCTAATTAGAACAAGCAGAGTAAATAAATTTTAAGGTCTGAAAAGAGAAATTAAAAAATAAGTGAATTTAGTATAGGCGCACGATTAGAAGGCACTTTCTCAAGATGGTAACACAACCAGTAAAATAACTCTAACATACATCATTATTTTATGTGTATTGGATAAGAGATTTATAATATGTGTTACCTACCAAGGATTAAGAGGGATTCTCTAGTTTTCCTTAATATCCAATCCAGAGTTAAGCAATGCATCATTAATGCCCAGTTACATCCATAAGGCCAAATTACTCCTGCATAGTAGGGAAGCTGCGGTTGTTCCCCAAAATGAGGGGCACCTACATAGATTGTGTTATTAACTATTGCAAGGCCCAAATTTATAGGTGCAATTTATTGTGATAATGATTGGGAATGCAAGAATTTATTGGTAAATAATTGCTTTATTTTATCAACAATTCAAATGTACAAATGGTCTATCCAGATCTCCTGGACCGATCTCTTGCCTTATGTTTTCTCAATCCGATCATCCAACAATCTAATTTAATACATTAAACTGATTCCTTATGATTGTTAATATGTTAGTGAAACCCCATCAAGCGCTCATCTTTCATACCTACTGACTGCATTGTCTTATAAAAATATTCAGGCGAATAGAAATAATAAGTGTTGATTATTTTTGATTTAATCCTGATTGAGACAATATATTCGGCCCCATTCTCAGGCCGAATTAAAGGAACAGGAAATCCATCTACCTCATATAAAACTATATATGTATAATCACCTTTTTTTGTTTTTAAATCGTAGAAATTGTTCTTGTACAATTCAGAAAATAGAGAATCATAACCAAATTTTGGATAAATAGCCCGAGTTTGAGATGAGCGATCTACTGTTGTAATGTATAAATGTTTATAAAATGATTTCCACTCATTTTTACAATTTAATAATTCAATCAATGTAATATAATAATTCGGATATCTAGCAACTTCGTATATTCTCACTACAGTGTCAGCAGTCGAATCTATAGGAAATTCTTTAGCTAAATTGCTCATATTATGATAACAAGTACAAGTATCATCGATTTGAGAAAACAAATATTTGGGCTGCCCTGCCAAATAAAGAAGAATTATAAATGCCGATAACCTTGAACTACTTTACTCACTCTTACTTGTATTTTATTACAGCAGATACTCCGTATCCGTCATAAATGTACAGTATTCCATTAAGAGGTTGTTGGCTCCTCCAAAAATAGTACAGTTTAAAACTAGACCGAAATAAATGGTTAAAGCATTTTATTATGAAGAAGCACATTTAGCTTTAAACGATGATTATAATAGCATCAGATGGGAAGACTGGATCAGCAATGGAGGTTATGTGTGACGGATAACTTCTTTATATATCAGGATAATTCATGGCAACGAAATTTCTGAGTTTTGCTTTTACCTAGATTACTGTAGTATAAAGATAATTCGGATAATATAATCCCTACCCGAAAATGGAGAGTTTCCACAAGGGACTTTTAGAGCGTTTTGTACATACCGTTGTATGCAAAAATAAAAGTTTCAAAAGTCAACATTCTGGAAACCACTTGTCAGTGCTTGTAGGCCCGCAAGGAGAAGCCGAAAGGAACCGGACCGTAAACTGGTCGGGATGCTCTAACCAACGATCAAACACTCCAACACTGATGGCGCAACAGATAATTTCCGCCCTAAAGAAAGCCATCCCTTTCGGAAGCAGCTTTTTCATCTTGTGGGCCACCTGGGCTTGAACCAGGAGACCACCTGGTGTGGAGTCAGTGCTCCCTAGCAACCCCGCCGCGGCCTAAAAGTCAGACTTATTGTAAAACTCAATGACCGAGGTGCAAAAATAGGGTTTTTAGATTGAATATTGCAAACAGGGGTTCAATTTTGTAGGGATTGAGGAAGATAAGGAGGTAATATTGGTTTTCGGGTTATAAACTGTGCTGGTAGCAATTATTTCCCAAACTACAGAGGCCACTAAGTCCTTGACACGGAGGGCCACGGAGGTTGAAAGTGAGGAGGAATGAGAAGGGCAAGGGATAATCCGGACGGCTTTGGCTGGGACAAGTCAAACTGAAAGTTGCGGGAACTTAAAGTTGGAATCAGTCCGCCAGCCGGCGAGGTCAGTCCATCCGTCCGCCATCCGCCAGCTGGCGAGATCTGTGTTCTATTCATTTCTGCTTGCACTTTCGAACTCCAGACGCCAGAGCCCCGAACCCCGAACGCAAAACTATCTAACACGGGCAGCCCCAATTACACCAACCCTTTAGCGGGGGAAAAAAAAAAAAAAAAAAAAAAAAAAAAAAAAAAAAAAAAAAAAAAAGATGATCGTGATTCACCGTTTCTAAAAGTCTAATCAATGAGGGGGTGGGAGAAGCCTGCTGAACTATTTTCTCTTTATCTTTGCCCAACAAATCCTATCCCATGAAAAGAGTTTTCATCCTGAGCATGTGTTTGTAGGCAACATTCGTTGCGTTTCCCAAAAGCCCTCAGCCGAATCCATCCATAAAAGATTTGATCTAGGAACACTACCGTTTTTACCGATTTCTGGCGAAAGTGCCGGATTCTGTCAATAACCGCACCATCAACCAGGGCGGATGTGTTGTTACCCTAAGCTACATGGATGGGCAGGAATCCCCATATCTTCTTCTTCGCCGGAACCGGACTGGGTGCACATAACTTCTGCAACAAAATACTAGCTGAAACTGGCTTCTGACAATTCATCCTATTTCAGTGACTTACACTTCAACAGCTAATGGACATGCAGTTTCAATGAAGAAAAGCAAACTGTCCATTACCTGTTCCGAACTCATCTTTCGGATTTCAGTACAAGTCTGCCAATAAATTCCATGCTACTCTTGGATTTAAAGTTGGCTGGAACATCATTTGTTTCATACGAAAGTATAAAAATTTCCATTATACCTCAACAAGCTTTTCGGTCGTACCGTTCTTCAAGGAATCTTCATTGCCCAATATCCAGAATATTCATTATGGACCCTTCCTCACAGTTGGCTACAAATGGGTTGGACTCACCGCCAGCTACCAGATTACCTCAGTTTTCGCACTAATCAGGAATGCCCGGCAAATCCAGCTATCAGTATATTAAAGCTATAACCAAAAGAATATCCAGACTCATCTGATGGATAACCCAATCGATGAAGCAAGAAAAATGCGCCCCATCCCAGCGTGTGCAGACTTACCTTATAAACCAGTATTATCAGCGGTCCGGTAGCAAGGGGTAAGCAACGCTCCGCCAAAAGTATATACAGCAGCAGATAATCGGGGACGCTTCCACCGAAGCACGTAATTGAGCCCAAGATAGGAGGCGGGGGTAATGTCAGTGGTAAGGTACGCTCTGACGATTTCTCAAGTTCCGGATTACCCAAGCTTCAGATAATACATCAGCAGAATCACATGCCACTGGCAAAATGATCGTAAGGTAAATACCATCGCCAACAACCAAAGCTGTGCATCAAATTCCAATGCTGATCAGTACCGGCAGGTTGAATAGGAGCATCAGTGAATAAAATGGGCATTAATAGAGGATGCAGTATATAAGAAA
>JADJHD010000052.1 GCA_016707705.1 Bacteroidales bacterium | reverse complement strand
CCACAATCCACAATCCGACATCCAATCAACATCCAACATCGACATGACATCCGACATCAACATCCGCATTCAACATTCACCATTCAACATTACACTAAATCATGTCAGACTTGACTAAAACGGCAAAAGACTTCCCCTGATGGAAGATTTTATACTTTACAGGGTGAGGGGGCGCACAGTGGGAAAGCTGCTTTACTTCGAGAGAGTAGGAGGCTGCAGATGTGGGTTGTTATTGGTGTGATGTAAAGGAATCATGGAATCCTGATCTTCACCCACTTACTGATATTGCGGGGAATAATTGAAAGAGCCAGCGTAAGCAAACCTTCGGCATTTTAATTGTACTGACTGGTGGGAACCGTTAATGTATCCCTTTGGGACCATTATGTGAAGGCTTAAAAATGCTGGACAGTCGGTCCACCTTGAAACTTCGGGATCTCATCCTTTCCGGTGGCCGGTTCGACTGGATTTTGCCTGTCACCAAAAGAAAAAGTCCTCCCTGGATGCGATTTTCCCGTTGGCAAAACAATTGGAAAGTGATCATTTTTGATGATTCGGATTATGCCTGGGCTGAAGAAAATGCTGCCAAGGTGAATAGCGAATGCATGCTCTTTTTACAACCCGAATGAGCCGATTTAAAGAGGTTACTCCCGGAATCGTTGAATATATTATGAAAAAAATCCCCAATGGAGAGTTTCCCTGCGGGCTCATAAATATCTTCATATTCCTATAGTTTACAATCCAATAAAATTATTTCCAGGCATAACATCCAAATTTTCATCCTTACTGATGAGTATTTTTGAGATTCCTTAATTATATTTACATATTGTATTTTAAAATATGTTAAGAAAAGAGCTCATTTTGGATTATCTGTATCCTTATCATCCGGTGTTCTTTCAACTTCCAGAATAAGGATGCTAAAAATATTGTGGTTTTGGAGTCTTCTACACTCCTTCCATGGAACAAGGATGTATTTTGATTCACCTTTTGACATTTGGCCTGACCAGGAACCTAGTGGATTTGGTCGTATTTTTTTATGCCCGGCATTTTGAGTGATGCATTTCGTTTGGGGCTTATTGTGAATACGGTGGTGTCATTGTCTCAGTGGATGGGGAGAAGTTAAAAGTCGTATCGAAGGACCCTTTGGTGGCTTTGGAGTGAGTGGTTCAATATCCTCATACTCCCCACTTTGCATCCCAACTTGGCGGTTACTTTGGCTTTGGCGGCATAAGGCGGACAATTGGAACAACCTCAGGTAGCAGACTTTGGAATGCTTGCGGGTCCGGCTTATGATTTCCGGCACTTTGGTATATCTGTTCAGATGAAGGCCGGTTTTGCTCCCTTTGGTGCAACGGGCGCACCTGAAGGAGTGCTGATGTATGCACCAGGGTGCTGTTTAAGTTATGCGGGAAGTTTTGGCCCTGGGAATATTATGATCCCTCTGGGAAAATTTAGCCTGATGGCCCTTGTTTCCGGATGTAGCTTATGACACGCATTTTCACCAAAACACTTGCGTCATCATTTTGGTATATGTTTCCAGGGTTCAGAAGGTACAGAAGCCTGAATGGTGCCAGCAAAACCTCCCATGAACTCTCCAGGCACCTTTCCTTTGAGGATGATTTCACTCAGTGCCAAGGCAAGAGACACCCCCTGTTCTTTACATTCTGGACCGGGTAAATATTCTGATTATGCATGAATGAACTAAAACCAGAAGCAATCACCATCTCCAGGAAGGCACCAAAATCATTCTTTTCAAGGGCTACAACCTGATCTGCCACGCGTTGGTTATCGCCGTGGAAATGCAAAGCCCTTAATATAGCCCTGTCACCGGTAATGTTTCTTAGTTCCGGAATGGCATGGATAATGCTTTCAAGGCTCACTTCCCTAAGCACCGTAGCTCCCAGAGCAGGCAACAGATTTCATTTCTGTAGGAAGGATGCATATTCCTCCATTCGGTCAGCATGATTTCCACCTGTGTCGGTGATAACAAGATAGTAACCTGTAGATTGAAAGTCAAAATCGATTTTTAACATCGGGTGATTTGGGGTCCTTGAAATCAATAGTAATAAGTCCTGAACAGAACAGGCAGTTTGATCCATTAAACCGCAAGGTTTTCCAAAATATTTATTCTCAGCATATTGTCCAATCAGGGCATTCTGAATGGGATCAAGTTTTCCATCATTGAAAAGGTGATTAATTAATTGCACCTGCCAGTACTTAAAGAAGCAGAAGAACTCAATCCTGGACCTTTGGGACAGCTCCGTCAATACTTGCATCAAATCCACCAACGATAAGCCCAATTCTTTCATACGTGCACATATCCCCTTACCAGAAACAGAAGTAAATTGTTCGGAAGCCTTGGTTCCAGATCAGTGTTATCAAAACAATATCAGGGTAACCTAAAGAGGTAATGTGAATTACTGAAGTTCCATTAGCTGCTGCTATAGCTATAATATTTCGAGATCAACTGCCCCGGCAAGCACTCTGCCATGTTATGATCCGTGTGATTTCCACCAATTTCGGTACGGCCGGGTGAACTGAAAAATGGACATTTTCTTTCTGGTACTGTTGGGTAAAGGAATCAAAAGCCTTAGATATCTTTGTTTCTGAATTTCAAATTGTACTTTTCCTTACCACTAATTCCTCAATAGGGAGGAACAGGTTGTTTAAAATAGGTTTAATCTCGTTGACTGTATTCATAATATTTTCATTCTGTAGGTTCGAAATGATGATCTCTTTGCTGCAAGTACAAAGAAGTGGGGATAATAATGGCAATTTACTTAATCCAATGCATATTTGAAGGAGTCAAAATAAAATAATCTAAAATTCACTAAGAATCAAGATTAGATTGTTTCAGATGATCCGTAGGCTAAAAAAGGAATTTTAATTTCCTTTATCTTGACAGAGTTTTTACTTTAATATCTCCATTTTCGCATACAGGCTTAGCCAATTGTATCTTCTCTCGACCACTGATCCTGAATACTATGTGGATTACATAATCCTTTATAATTCCGGATTGAATCTCTTTTAGGACGATTCCTCCATTTTTGCCTTCACTGCCATAACTCAGAAATAATTTTGGTAAAGACTTATCATTTGAACGGACTCTGACAAGGAGATAATTTTGTTTTCTCATATTTGGCAGAATGGGCTTGAATTGAAGCGTTTTTCAGAATCAGCACTCGAGAATAAATGGAGTAACACTAATATCAACGATTGAATTATCAAACATGAATTTTCGGATCCTGGCAATCATTTTTCCCGGGTGTCGCTTCCGGACTTACTTAAGCGCATCAGTGTAATATTCCATTGCCTTTTCATACTCAGCATTTTGAAAGCGATATCTGCTTGTTCAATACTAAGTTTAAACGCATTATTTATGGCTTTCATTTTTTTATCTGACTCAATTTTCAGCTCCTCATACTTCCTTTTAACTTCAATTTCTTCTGGTTTCAACGAAAGTGCAAGTTTATAATACTCAAGGGCTGCTTGCAGGTTGTTTTTGTTTGAAAAATCTTCTGCTGTTTTTTGATAGGAAATGAATTGTTCTTCTTTTTCTGCTTGTCCTGCGCAATTATAATGGTAATTTCCTGAATTCTGCTTATCGGTAAAGCCTCATTAGGTTTCAATGTGCGGCTGATTCAAATTTTAATAAGGCATCAGTAGGTTCCTGGTTGCAGCAGACTTTTCTGCCTGTATGATTAATCCTGAGTATTCAGCTTGTTGTTGTTGTTATTCTCAATAATGCGTTTTCAGTTCGTCAATTTCTCTTTCACAACTGAAGATTCTGGATTTCCTTTAAAGCAGTCTTAAGGTGTATTAATGCTTCATTATAATTGTTATCCAGCATTGCCGCCTCAGATGATTGAACAGCTGATTCAAATTTCTGTTCCTGGCGTTCTGCTGGCCTATGATTTTATTCGCCTCATTAATCCTTTGTTTGGGATAGATTTCAGCGGGTGAAAGCGATGCTTTGGTATATGCTTCAATCGCTTTCGGATAATCTTCAGTTTTAAAGGCAAGATCTGCCACAGTAAGAATGCTCTTGTAATCTGCATTTTTGGGCTGTGATTGCTTCAGTTGATTTTAACTGTTCATTAATTAGGCTTAGCCTTTCTGGATAGGCTTCATTGGGTTTGTATCTCAATGCTGCCTTATAAGCAGTAGTGGCTTTAGTGAAATCCTTATTACTGAATGCCTGTTCAGCAAACACAAGCTTCTTCATATTTAAGTTGGTCCGGATTGGTGGAACTGCTTTTTTTGTGAACGAATTGCTCTTTGAAACTTTTGTATTTAGTTCTTCTTTTTATCCGAGAGATAGGAAGTATTTATTTTAGTTTTAGTTCCTAGAAGAGGAAGTAGCGTGTGAAGGGTTTGATTTGGATGCTGCATCCGGCAATAGATTTTCCTGATGAACAATGGTAGTTGTCTCTTGAATGCCAGCATCTTCAAGAAATTTCTTCGATTTTTGGGGCACCAAGGCATTGCATTAAAACTTTAGGGGTGTTACGCTTTGTGAAGTTGCAATAAGCTGATTGACCAATGCAATCTGATAGATAAGTATTTTCAGTGGAATATTTTTGTGGCGTATCGGTACTCAGATTGCTTTTGTAATTTGAATCTGCCAAAGATTGATCCCCATTTTAATAAGCTGCAGCATGATTTCTACTTTCTTGTCTGCTGGTTGGCATCCATGAGATTTCTACGTTCTGAGTTCACATATTGATCATCCGGATGGCGGTCTTTGCATCTTTGAAAGCCTATTAAGGCTGCTTCCCAATCTCCTGAGAGACTAAGGAAATCGGCATTATTAATGGTTTTTTCATAGTATTCCGGCAATTTATCTTCATCCTTGCTGAGCCGATTCATTTTATTCAGCAGGTTCCGGCTTTGGATCACCTTTTTCAGGTTCAGGGCTTTGGGTAATCGTATGGCGGCATTTTCATAATCACCGAAGTTCTCAATGCATATGCATCCTCCACTAACGATTGAAAGTAGATTGCTGATTAATATTAAAGCTGTCAAATGATCCAATAAAGATGATCCTTGATTTTGGATAGATTTCACCTTGTTTCAGTTGGCTGGCTTTTTCATAGTTCGCTCTGGCTTCTTTCCAGTTTTGTTTCTCCAGGTAGTTATCTGCATCAAGTAAGTACCTTGAATAGACATCCAGACTTTTAAGGTTTTTTTCAGATAAAACTAAAATCTCTTTCATCTTTTGTTCAATCCAGCCTGCATCAGGCTTCATTACCAAAGCCTGCTTATAAAAACCAAGTGCTCTTTGGTATTTTTTCTTGTCGATAGATTTAGTGGCATGGATCAGAATAATACGGAAACGAAGATCATTCTCCGGGTCCACAAAGAGCGTTGCTATCTCAGTGATCTGGTGCCTGGGGTATTCAGCTTCCGGATCGAGTCGCAGTGCCATATAATAGAATGAATTGGCCAGGGAGTAATTCTTTTTCTCATAGCCTGCATCGCCATATTGGATGGCTTTTTCATACCAGATTTTTTTTTGTTCTGCTTCTGAAAGCAGGATCATTATCTGTTCGATCTTCCTTTCGGGATATCTAAGTCTTGGATTGCTATCCCATGCTTTTTCATAATACTGAATGGCTTTAAGATAGTCCCCTTCATTGAGGGATTTATCGCCCTGGACGATTGACTGGGAATAATCCCTGATATTTGATTGATTTGTTTGAGAATAAAGTAAGTAAGAGACTGAAATGAAGAAAATAATAGAAAAAATTCTGTACAGGTAAACTGAAGAATGGAACATACTTTTGCCACTTATTACTTTGCTCTCAGGAAATACAGGAGTAGAGAGGATTGTGTTTGTAAGTGCTATATCCGGAGTATTCACAAGTAGTTAAAACTAGCGCTGATATTTTTCTTCATTATGACAGCCAGGGAAACAAGTTCCGCCGTTTTCAGTGGTTTTGAATCGAATAGGCATTTCCCAGCCGCCAAACATAACCTTATCCTCAATTAAATGTTCATTCGAGGAAGCGTGAACATTATGGCAGACCGTGCAGTTTCTTCCTTTCTTTCCATTCATATGAACAAAATGGAGATTCTTTTCACCATTTCTGAAGTTGGTTGCGGTTTCAGTAGTTGGTGCTTCCAGTAAGTCGCTGTCGTGACATTCCCAACAAAACTCAAAAGAGTCCCATGTAGCAGGTGCATAAAATCCTTTTGGGAAATTACTGATTAGCAGATAGTTATTTTCAGATCCATGGGGTTTATGACATACAGAGCAGCCACCATTCTCCAAAGGGGGATGAATCACTTTTGAATTTAGGAGTAACTTTTTGATGTTCAATACTTTTTCACCTTCACTATTTTTGTCTTTATCATGACAACTAAGGCACATTTTTTTCTGATTGTTTTGCAAAAGATGCTTCTCTTCAGAAGAATGAGGGGAATGACAGTTTATACAACTATTTTCTGCCTGCATTGCCTGATGAACAAATTTTAATGAATCTCTCTCTGTCCTGACTGTTTCATGACATTTAAAGCATAATACAGGAATTTCCTGTGTCAGTTTTAATCCCCTCGCTCCATTTTCTGTATGATCCAAGAGTTCAACGTCATGACAATTACTGCATGATTCGTTTGCAGGAGAATGCACATTGGTGCTTTCAAGCAAATCACTATGACAATCCACACATTTCTTTTCTTCTGTTTTTGAAGTCTTAAGATTGTTGTTGGAATCATATGATCCAAGTCCCATGAAAAGGAACATGGAAAACAAAGGGAATACAATCGAAAGAAGAAACGAGTTTCGCATGATTAAAACTTTCTGATGATTTTTACATAGGTACCTTTAAAGTTAATGCTCTCACCTACATAATTCCTTTTGTAGATTTCTGCTCCAAAAGTGAGCATCAATTTGTTTATTACAGAATTGATTTCTGCCTTTGCTGTCAATAAATCCAGGTCTATCCGTTGCCCGGTTTGTTTCCTGTACATCAGGTCCAGGTTCAGATGTGTTTGTCGGAAAACATTGTACATACATTTAGCGGTAACATCCATATATTTCTGGTGCCTTGAAATATCTTCATTCAACATTACATAATTCATGAGATTCCCGTTTAACGTAAACATCAATTTTGAACCCAGTCCTTTTTGAAAGTTTACATAGTACCTTGATAAATTGTAGGCAGAATAGAACTTTTATATACTTCATATTCAACCCCGGCATTTACAAAGTCAAAGTCGACCCTGATGCCACTGATGTGCTGAGTAAAGTAGTTTAGTGTTACTTGCCCGGTATGTATAAGGTTAAAATAATCCTGTGTGCCAAAACGATAATAGAAAGCAAGCTTGTTATTTAAAATATATACGTCTGTATTGAATGAGTGCATGTTTGCATCGTAGCTATAATTGCCTGCCTGTTGGGCTGAATAGTCAATCAAAACTGTACTGCCATTAGAGATTGCTCCACCCGGGATTCGACGGATTTCTATGTAATTATTTTGTTGAATAATGATATAATCCACCCCTTCCAGGAAAATGAGAGTACCTGTGATATCCTTCACCAAAACAGTGGCAGCATTGATTCCGGAAAGTCTGAGCAGGGTGATTTTACCATCAGTCAGTGAATATTGTTCATTGGATATATTGAGGATTACAGGATCTGACTCATATCGGAAATGATAGCGATCATATCGATAGGAAACCAATAACTGGCCTGTTGGAATTTTCTTGGAATAATTAAGTTCAAAACCAGATTTAGTATTTAACTCTTTAAAGACAGTATGTTTAATATGGTTCAGATTAAAATTAATCCTGGAAACAAGACTCTTATACAACTTGTGTTGTAAACTGGAATTCAAGCTATTCTGTTGCTGGCTGCTGAAAGGCTGGTTAATATTATAATAGCTATAAGTATTATGCGACGACAAGTTTAAGGGTAACTCCAGTGTAACGGTTTCACTGGCCATAAAACGCTTGATTTTGAGATTACCGGATTGATTTAAATTGGAGATATATGTTGAAAGATTGTATTTCTGTTTTGAGTCCAGTTGCAAATGATGGGTAAAATCAAACATATCCATTGTATTGGATATGCGAAGGGCATTCTGGTTGATACTGACATTTTCATCATGGTTAAAAGAGAACTCGTTCCTGTCGCGACGTCCTAAGGACTTACTTAACCGGATTGTGGCAATTTTCTGATCTAGCTTATAGGTACGTTTTGTTTGAATTTCTTCTTCAACCCATTTCCTGGAATGCAAGTCAATTTGGAATGGAAGGACTTTGTTATTATACCCTAGTGAACTTCCAAAATGTATATTAGTCGACTGGATATTGGTGAGATTCTCCCTGGTTGAATAATTTTCGTCATAATTTCCAAAAAAAGCGAGGTTGATCTTTTTCTGTTTGAAGAAAGTCGCAGTGGCATTAATTTTCTTTAGAGTCCGGACTTCTGCCTGATCGGGAATGATAAGATATTTGTCATTTTGTTTCTCTGGCATATAACCTGCATCCAAGTCAAAATCCAGGAAGTTTGGATGCAAAATTGAACTGTTCGTTCTAAGTAGTATTCCACCAGACAGATAAGAGCTTTTTTGGGACTCATTGAATTCAAACCCTGTCCTTTCCTGTTCCCGGTAGAGGCCAGTCATCTTCACTTCACCACTGATATGATTCAATCGACAGAAATAAAAGGAGTTGGAGCCATTTTGAGAAAATACGGAGCTCGCCATCACCATCAGAAATGGGACCATGCATACCCTATATATTTTCCTAACTGTCATTGTTTTAAGAAAAATTGAGTGGTGCCACCATGAGGGTCATGGCATTCAGTGCAAAGGGTTTCCTTAATATCCTTATGAGAATCTGTATCCAACAAAGAACTGCTTTCATGGCAGTGGAGGCAGACAGTCTGGCCTGTTCTGGAAAGCAAGTGCTCGTTCATTGACATATGAGGACTATGGCAGGATGTACAAAAACCACCTCCTACAGGTCCATGTACTTTTTCGAATTTCTTACTGAAATCTTCATGACACTCATAACACAAGCCTGGTTGAACCTGGTTCAGTTTTCCCATCATGGTTTGATCGTGGCAAGCATTGCATTGTTTATCCTGATAAGGGGCATGCATTTTCTGGATACTTGCCTGTAATAAAGTAGAATTGTTTGCGAGGAGTAAGGTGTCCTTTAACAGTGAATCAGATGATAAAAGATCTGTGGATGATTTTGGATCAGGCACACCATCAAAGAAAAAGGTGAGCATCTTGTATCGTTGGGATGAAGAGCATGAAACGATAAAAAAAACAGCCATCAACACAAAAAGAAATATACTGCCTTTCAGGGCAATATTCATTATTCCTTTTCGATTTCCTGTTAGCATTTGACAGAGTGTAGGAGTTCAAGGCTTTCTAAAAAAGAGGGCCATTTTTCGTAACTTTTCTTTTCAGGGAGGAATTTGTGGTTCCAGACTTTTTTGAGTCGGGTTCTACAGCACCATAAATATTGAGTTTATCAGGGCCAAACTGGTTGGTGACCATTACCACATATTTCAGGCGATACTCTGGATCGATGAATTTTTGGAAATAATCCAGGTTATCATAATCGATGGTCACTTTAGCAGGAAGCCACATATCACCCGGGCCTTTATAGTTTCCACCAAAGAACATCAGTAGTTTGCCTTCTTTATTAAAAATCTGGGTGTTTTCAAACCCGGCATCCACAACAAAAAGATTGGATTCTTTATCTACTGCTATTCCTTTTGGCCTGATAAACTGCCCAAGTGCCTGGCCATATGAGCCAATGGATTCAATATAATCTCCATCCAGTGAATAAGTCTTGACTTTAAAGTCTCCAAAATCAGTGACATATACTTTTTCGTCATCTACAAAAATATTTGTAGGTGAGAACAAACAACCCGGGACTGATTTATCAACTTCGGGCCACATGGCAAGGAGTTCGTGACTTTCATCAGTTTGGTAAACAAATACCTGGTGGGCTGCAAGGTTTGTAACCCATATCTTGTTATGTTTTACAAAAACATCAACGGGTTTAAAGGTTTCCGGATCACCTATGCTATTTAAATAATTACCCTGCTGGTCAAAAATAACAACCTGTTTACGTTCGGAATCTGCAATATATAAATTACCAACTGAGTCGACACAGCAATTCACAGGCAGCTTCAGTTGTCCTTTTCCTTCCGGTATAAATTGACTGAAAGTATTGGAATTCATGTCGATAATCACCAAACCGTGAATAAATGTATCGCAGATGTATATTTTCCCTCCATGAATGGATACTCCGTAGGGTTTGTTAATAGGAATATCTTCAGCTTCCCCGAGGATGAATTTCGCAAAGGAACTCCTGTTCCCGGTAACATCCCTGGAACTGCTGATTTTTGTCAAATATTGAATCCTGGCGGTGTCAGGAGGGGGAGGAAATATGATAGTTGCAGTAGCACCAGGACTTGTAAGTACTTTTCTGGAACAAGAAAATACAAGTAGAGATAGCAGTATTGTCAGTATTAACAGTGGTTTGTTAAGCATTGTATAATATTTCAGTGAACAGAAAATGTCTTGTACCCGAACTTCGGATGAAAGTAAAAAAGGGCGAATCCAATTTCGCCCCTTTTCTACCATACTCGTTTAGGAACGAATGTCCTGTAATTTACTTGTTGTGGCAAGTCAGGCATAATGCACTGGCTGAATTCGATTTTAATAACAGACCGTTGATGCCGGCACTATTATGTACATCGTGGCAGGAGGAGCATTGCATTTTGTCTCCGATCAGCATAGTTGCACTTATCGTTCCACCTAATCCTGATTGAGTGGTGTTTGGATTGAATAAACCACCATCAGCTGCAGCCAAAGCTGCGTCGTAAGTAATTGAGATCGGATGGTCATTGCCCAGATCCGTTCCCATGAGTGTTCCACCAGTCAGATAATTCGTTCCGGTAGTTACTCCACCGAAGTTCTCAAGAGCCACAGTGCCATCATGGCAACTAAGGCAAAGCTTGGAACTTCCATCGGGTTGACCGGCTGTTGAGTTCAATGTAGCAGACGAGTACATAGTGTAAGTAGCAACACTAGAGATACTGTGATTCCACAAAGGCGCATTGAGCACAGAAACATCAGCATTGTGAGGGGTGTGACAGACAATGCAAATCTCAGTTGTGGTGTTCCAGCTTTGTCCTGAGAAATCATGTGAGGAACCAGTAATTTGAGCGAAACCTAATTGGACAATGGCCAAAAGGAGTGAGATTGTGAGTAATGTTGTAAGTTTCTTCATCTGATCATGTTTTTGGAAGTACTTATATAAGTTAATTACTTGTTTTCAAATAATATGCCATAAAGTGTAATAGGTTAATATATAGATAAATACATATAAATGATTTAGCCTTGCTATTCTTTCAGAATTGTAGCTGGATTCTTAAAGGCTCTCAAATGCGTGATTGCTGTCATTGATGGCTTTTTTCACAAAAAATTCTGGAAAGCATTGGGTGAAATGCCCCAGGTTAATTGGGTGAAATCACCCACTTCATGAGTGACTTTCTAATATTATGTTTACCCGGGCAATAAAATATTAAACACAAAATGCATAATGAAAAATGTAAAATGAAAAATGCAAAATGCAAAATGAAAGATGAAAAATGAAAGATGAAAAATGAAAAATGAAAAAGTAGAACCAAACGTATTCAGGAATCAAAATAGAAAGATGGATTCAAAAATTCTATTAAAGTTTGTGTTTTTTAATTTTATACCTCAGAGTATCCCTGGAAATTCCGAGCATTTTAGAAGCCAGGGTTTGGTTGTTATGGCTATCGTCCAATACTTTTTTAATGATTTGTTTTTCGATATCATACAGGGAAACTCCAGTGTCGGGAATGTTTAACCCATCAATACCATTACTTTTCTTATCCGTTGGACGTCCTGATGCAGGTTGAGAATTATGTATTTTATACTCATTATTATTACCTGCTATTTCTCCCGGTAAACTATCAACCTGGATGGTGTTGAGTGATTCCAGAATGACGGCACGCTCTATCACATTCCTTAATTCACGTATATTGCCTGGCCAGTCATAATTGATAAGCAGGTTCCTGATATCAGTGTTAATTTTATTGACTTTCTTTTGAAATTGCTGGTTATAATATTTGATAAAATGATCAGCAATCAGTGGAATATCATCTTTTCTTTCTCTCAATGAAGGCAGGTATATCTGGAAAACTTTAAGCCTGTAATACAGGTCCTCTCTGAATAATTTGTCATCCACAGCTTTCTTTAAATCCCTGTTAGTGGCTGCGATGATCCTGATATCAACCGGAATGTTCATAGTTCCACCTATTCTCCTCACTTCTCTGTTCTCCAGAACACCTAATAGCTTTATCTGAGTTGCCAGATTGATTTCGCCGATTTCATCAAGGAAAACAGTCCCGCCATCTGCTATTTCAAAAAGTCCTTTTTTCAGTTGTTTGGCATCTGTGAACGCACCTTTTTCGTGGCCAAAAAGCTCACTTTCAAGTAAGGATTCAGGAAGGGAAGAGCAATTAATAGTAATAAATGGTTTTTCATTTCTTGTACTATCATTATGGATGGCATGAGCGAACATATCCTTCCCTGTCCCGCTCTCACCAAGCAATAGAATAGTAGTGGTTTTGGTCCTTGCAATCTTTTTTGAGAGTTGAATAATTTGTTTGAAAATGGCTGTTTCACCAATAATGTGGTCAAAGGTGACAATATCCTTCTGCTGCCTCCTAAGAACCTGGATTTCTTTGATGATCTTTAGTTTGGTTTTTATGTTATCGAGAATGACTTCAATTTCTTCAAATGCAAATGGCTTATTGATATATTCGGTTGCACCTGCTTTCATAGCATTGACAGCAGTTTCAATTGAGCCATATGCTGTCATAAAAACAATTACAACATCTTCATCCAACGATTTGAGTTTGAGTATAACATCGAGTCCCTGCATTTTTGGAAGCTGGTTGTCGACTAGCACAACTTCCGGATGCATGGTTTCGAATATTTTGATCCCTTCCTCACCAGTTTCAGCTGTATAAACAGTATAGTTTTTAGATGAAAGGTGTTTCTCCAACGACCACCGAATCAGCTTTTCGTCATCAATAACCAGGATTTTAAGCTCTTTCATGATAGTGGATTATTACTACTTAGGTAAGGTTCTTTTTTAAAAGGAATATAAATACTAAAAGTACAACCATTTCCTTCATTGTTTTCGAACCATAGTCTGCCATCATGTTTTTCAAGGATGTCCTTTGAAATCGCTAACCCCAGTCCAGTTCCTTTAGTTCTTGTTGTATAAAACGGTTTGAAAACTTCCTGTTCAATTTCTTTAGGAATCCCGCTTCCATTATCCTGAACTGAGACAATTATACCCGTCTGTTCAGGAGCAACTGCCGAAGTGTAAATGATCTTTCCAGAGTCATCTATCGCCTGCATTGCATTGAAGCTGATATTTAGCAATACGTTTTCAATCTGCTCATGGTCATAACTCACCAAAGGTAAATTGGGCATCAAATTCATTTCAAAACTAATGGGCTTTTCATGTGCCTGGTTTTGAAGGAAGAATACAAGGGATGTTATGGTTTCATTAATATTTCCTTCTTCAAGGGTGATTTCTTTTGTTCTTGAATACCGAAGAAGGTTCGTTATTGCCTGGTTAACGCGGTTGGCCTGCCGTTGAATTTCTTCCAAAATCGGTTTGTTGGAATGGTCATCGGTTTGGGCAATAATTACTTCCATAGCCCTGGCAATACCAGTAACAGGATTTCGGATTTCGTGGGCGATACGGGCTGACATCTCCCCAATTGTTGCCAATTTTTGGGAGTTCTGAAGTTCTTTCTGATGATAAATCTCTAACTCTTTTTGAGTAGACTCCAATGTGTCAAGCATATTGTTAAAATTTTTACCCAAACTCCCAAGTTCCCTGGCTTCCGGGATTTCAAGCCTTGCATCAAGATTTCCCTGGTTGATATGGTTGATCGTTGACCTGAATTGTTTCAGCGACTTCCGGATGTATTTGTAATGAAGATAAGCAACAAGTAAGAAGATGGTAATCAGTATACTGAAAGTATAATACAAGCTGAATTCCTTGGTTAAAGCGATTACGCCATCTGTTTTATCGTCAGAGATATCCATAATAATCATTCCCAGGTTCCTTTGAGCAGGATTATGACAGGAGTGACAGGAAGAAGAGTTCTGCAAACGGATAAAGACTCTGTAAAATGGAATTGTCTCCTTGTGATACGATTTAACAGAAATATCATCCATCTGTTTGTACAATGTATTAAGCATCAATGTATCAGCAGAAAGATTGGTATAGTTTTCGGGATAAGTAATTCGGGCTTTGGAGTTCACCATATACGTCTTCAGTACATCCTTATCATTTTCGATGCTTTTAAGCATTAATTTAATAATCCTGCCATCATGCTGACTTATAGTGAAATAATAGTGATCCCTGAGTAGGTTCATCTGGTTATAAATCTCTTCTGTGTGAGAAGAGAGTCTTTGCCTGAGAAAAATATTGAACAGAGTAAATGAAAATAATGAGCATAAGGAAACCACCAGTAATATGGTCCCGATAATCTTTACCCTAAAACTGAATGATTTCATTTATCTCAATAGCTTAACGGGTTATGATTTTCTCCATGGCAGGTAAGATAACATCTGCCTTTGTATAGCCCCTGGTCGTCAAAACGACGAATTCCACTTGAACTGTTGCTTATAATTGTAGTCCAGAAATTGATCAGATTACTGTTATTAGTGCTAGTTCCCTGTGAACTGCTGATTCCATGGGGTCGTGGCATGCATTACAGGGCGTTTTTTCACCCACAATATGTTTATTGTGTTCTTTAAATGAATTATTGCCCAGAATCGAGGTTCTGTTATGGCATCCATAACATAATGCATAAGCAGCGGCTGATTCTGTTGTATTGTCTGCTGTGGAGTACTGACGTTTCAGGATATGCGGGTAAATTGATCCATGCGGACCAGCAGGTGATCCAACTCCATCACTCGCATGGCAATCAGTGCAGTACATTCTGCTGGTAGTAGTCCATGGAGCTATCAGGCTGGGGACATTAGTGTTTACGCCAGCAGCTGCAACAGAATGATAGGATGGATTTCCTGAAGCAAATTCAAGGCGAACATTATTCTGTACTATTATTCTCGGGGTTGGTGAAGTTGGCGCTCCCGGACTACCAGCATGGCAACGGTAACAAATTTCATAAGAATATATTGCCGGATTTACAGCTGTGCCTGATTGATTAACCCCTTTGACTCCAAACAGGAATCCATTAACATTGGGAGCAGTTGCAGTCTGGTTTTTAGAAGCATGAGGGTTATGACAATCGACACATTCAACATGCATAGTGTTCACTTGTGCCGATTCATTGGCATCATGGATATTAAGGTAATTTGAAACATTATGCCTGTAAGTTTTTGCGAATTGTGCCCACACATTCTTTCCGGCCACATTCCCATTGTGACAATCGTTGCAATTACTCTCCTCAACCTGGTATTTCATTAACATCTGGATACCTCCTGAATTATGAGGGTTATGGCAACTTTCGCAGGCATTCTGAGCAACAGTCGTCCAGGGAGAATATGGCCATGGATCCGGGGCTACATTATTCCAGGTTTTTGTTGAAGTATTATGGCTACTGGTTGTCCAATAGGTTCTTTGGTGGCAGCCATTGCAAAGATTGGAGTTTTGAGATGTGGCTATGAGAAAATCAGAATAAATATTTTTATGAGGATCATGACAGGAAGTACATTGAACTTTCCCGTTTTTCAACGCTACCGGCGGAGTAATATTAGAAGGGTCTTTTAGCTGACCATCGGCTGCTGCTAAGGCTGCATTGTAAATGAAAGATACAGGATGATCGTTCCGGAGGTTGGTCGAGAGGTTGCTTACCCCGGCAGGCATGAAGTTCCCTGTTGCCATAGTGATTGTACCCGGGCGACTCAATACACTTCCCAAAGCTACCGTTCCATCATGACAGGATAAACATAAAATCGAAGAGCCATCTGGTTGCCCGGGCAGAGCTTGTAAGGTTGTGCTGTTATATAGTGTATAGTTAGAACCTGGGTCATTCCTGTTCCAAAGAGGGGATACTGGCCTGCTATTATGGGGTGTGTGACAGAACAGGCAAATTTCCGTTTCCGACACAGCCTTTACTGTACCCGGACCGCTTACTGATAAATTATGCCTGGTATTGACAATGGATTGCGGAGTCAATTTTGCTGCATTAAAAATGAAAATCAGCATGAAGAGAGCAACGAGTGTTTTCATTTGAGAGTAGTATTGGTGAGTTGAAAAACCTGTACCCTTGAATTGTAGGTATCTGCAATGTAGATGAAATTATTATCGTCAATGTAAATCCCTGAGGGTAACCAAAATTCATTATCCTGATGGCCTTGTATGCCAAATGAGTATAAGAATGTTCCATGAAGGTCAAATACCTGGACTGCGTGAAACAATGCATCTACAATGTAAATATTTCCATAAGAATCTGTAGCAACACCTTTCGGCCTTGCGAGGTATCCTGTGGCATCACCTGTTTCTCCAAAGCTGGAAATAACCTCACCGGCAGAATTTAATACCTGGATCCTAAAATTCATAGCATCAGATACATATACTTTCTGGCTTTTGTCAATCCAGATATGAGTTGGATAATTGAACTGCCCCTTGCCTGTTCCTCGTTCGCCTATCTTTCTTTTCAATTTTCCCTCTTCATCGAGAATACTGATACAATGTGATTTGGTTTCAAGTATCCATATCTCCCTGAGTTCCGCGGAATAGGCAATACCAGTGGGCTGGTCAAGAGAAAGGGTATCATTCAGGATGTGTAGCCGGCTTTCTTTCTTATTATAGATCAATATTTTACCGGTCTTCGAATTTGTGATAAGTATGGTTTGACCCGGGCCCTGGCAAAATCCAACCAGGGATGTCAAATCATGATCCTTTTTAAGAAACGGTTGGGGGATTTGCCCCATTTCCTCTTCAACATGGAACATTGCTTCATTTCCCTGGTCAAGTACAAGAAAATCATCAGGAGAATTGGCTAATACTGCTACAGGTGTTGATAATACAGCGTTTTTGATTCCAAATACTACTGAATTAATTCTCTCCTTCAGACTTGAATGCTGTCGACTTTTATTCCCTCCCGGCCATGTTTTTACCCATACAATCTGAGGCATTTTATTTTGGATTACTCGATTGACACTGTCCTGGTACTGTGCCATTACAGGAGATGTGACTAAAATTCCCATAAATATGAGAATGATACTATACCTCACCATGTTCGAGTCAGTTTTTAACATACAACCTTGAGACTAATGGAAATCATACCGTTCTATTTCTGGAATCAGTTCTTAAAGCAAATTTCATGCTATGTTGTAAAGTATTAAAGTATGTGCATTATATTATTCTGATTAACAATACTATGCAATACGAATATTTCTTTACCTGACTTAAGTTTGACCTCAAATGCCCGTTGGATATCAAAGGGTTCTCCTGTTTGGATCTTCCTTGTTTATTGCGACGCTTTTTATGTAGGCAAAAACCATGAGCAGCAGCAGGCAGAGGATCATTAGCCAGGCCCAGACCGGAAATACAGGTGTATCTCCTGCACCATAGCTATGTAAACCTTTTGTGAAATAGTAATTCACCCCGATGAATGTCATCAGCACACTGCCAAATCCAAGAACAGCGGCTGTGTTAAAAACAAAAACACCGCTAAGTTTTGGTATAAACCTTAAATGCAGTATGAGTGTATATACTAGGACGATGATGAGTGCCCATGTTTCTTTGGCATCCCAACCCCAATAGCGCCCCCAGGATTCATTTGCCCAGATACCGCCGAGGAAGGTGCCAACCGTAGCAAGAACGATTCCAATGGTTAAATTCATCTCATTGATACTTGTCAATTCATGTATGATGCTGTCGAGGCGGGACTTATTCCTTACATTCCTGAATAGGAGTATAAACAAATTGATGATGCCTAGGATAAACCCGAGTCCAAGGAACCCATAACTAATGGTAAGCGTTGCAACATGAATAATAAGCCAGTATGATTTAAGCACAGGCTGAAGGTTGGTCAGTTGTGGATCATAACTGCTGTGGCTTGCAGTCATAAGGACAAAGAAAGCCAGCAGACTCGTGGCGGCAAGGGTTATCTTCGAATAACGCATGAAGGCAAAACCTGCCAGTAAAGAACCCCAGGCCACTAATATCAGGGATTCATAGCCATTGCTCCAGGGTGCGTGTCCTGAAAGGTACCATCTCATAGCCATTCCAAAGGTGTGGTAAATGAAACCCAGGGCCAGCAAAACTGTAAGGATATTTAATGGCCATGTGATCAGCGGGCTTTTTCTGGATTTGATGCTTTCAATAAAAGAAAGCAAAAGCAGGATTATACTGATGCCTCCATAAAAATTCCTGAGAAAGATGAATACCTGCAATTCATTATAAAGTACCTCAGCCTTAATTTTTGAAGTGGAAATAACGATTTCAGGACTGGCCGTTTGAACCTGGATTGCCTTGATATAATTCAATAGTTTACCAGGAATCGAATAATCACCAGTCTGCAAAGAGGAAAGTACCGAGGAAAAATAGGCAATAGAAAGACTTCTGTAATTAAACATGTCCAGGTGAAGATCTTCATTGATAAATGAAACCGATGGACCCGGTGTAATCAATGAAGCTTTATCTGTGGGGTTGATCCATTTTTTAGTGTTATCTGCCGCATCCGGAAAGATGTTCAGAAGGCTTCCCCTCGTCAGCATGGAATAAATATTCACTCTTTCATCTACCTTGATGATTTCCTTGTCGAAGGTATTCTGTTCTGATTGCTTTTTCCTGAAAGCTTCATCTATAAAAGCCTGTAATTTATAATTCCCCTGATCAAAAAAATCTTCATAACTGGCGTATTTATTATCAATGCCCAATACTTTCCATACTGATTTTTCTCTGACATAGATAATTTTCTGATCTTTCCAGAAGTCAGGGAAAAGTATAATATCCATAAAAACCTGCATTGCATTCAAATCACCTTTTGCATCTACATGGAATGCATCCTTTCGTGCTATTTTATGCATTACATCATAGGCTAATGTATTAATGGGTTCAAATCGACCATCAAAGGTCTGAGTCATTAATTCACCAAATTGTTGGGCATGATTTTTTTCTACAGGACCAGGCTGAGGGTTGTTTCCAAATCCAAATTGATTAAGTCCAACCAATAGCAAAATAATCAACCCCTTTACGCTTTTTCGCTCAATCTGCAATTCCAGTATTCTCTTTGCCAGAAAATAAAATCTTGAATTCCGGTTAAACAGTGTAAGTACAAATCCCAGGATCAATAAAGCATAACCGGCGTATGTAATCAGTGTTCCATAGAAATCATGGCTTACAGTTAACAAAGTGCCTTTTTCATCCTGGTCGTAGGATGTCTGGAAAAATCGATACTGATTATAATCCAGCACATTATTCATAAAAATCCGATGTTCTTCTTTTAATTGTTTTCTATCATCAATCAGCAGCACCTCACTTGCATATGATGACGGACTCCTGGAGCCTGGATAATGTTCAAGCTCGAATTTCTTTAGGTAGAGGGAGAAGGGGAGCTTTATGGCTTTTTGACCTATCCCGATCTGCAATTCATGGGTATCCACAAAAAAAGTCTGAGTGCTTATAAGTTGTCCTTCTCCACCACTCACAGCTATTTCATGTTCGATGTCATTGATTTTTAATTGAAGCAACACAATATCTGAACCAGTGCTTTGCTCACCTGAACTCACCCATTTAAGCCGGGCGTTGCTGTAAATGGAATCAATTTGAAGGACATTCCCTTTGAAGCCGTATAATTTATCCAACTGAGCAATAGCAGTTTCTTTTGCCTCAATTGTATCCTCAGTGTGCATTGAGGTATTCGCCATGAGAACCTCTTCCGAAGAAATGAAACTTGCCCGATTATTTGCTGATGTAATGGCAAAAGTCGTTGGCGATTTACAGTTAAAACCAATTGAGTATGGACCTATAGACTGAAAGTTTCCGGATTCGATCATTAACTCCTTCTGTCCATCGCTGTTACTAAGCTGCAGGGAAATGATTTCTTTGCCACCAGAAACCGTAGGATGAATTTCCTGAATTGCATGGTCAATCTGATCTATGACAGTAAGAACATATTTGGTGGAATCCCCTGGACTGGATTTAATATGCAATGGTTTATGCTGTAATGTTTTAAACTCGTAAGGGATCTCTGTTTCCTTAGTATTACCTGGAATTGAAATAAACAAAACAGGTTCTCTGCTTTGCATTATATTGGTTGATTGTCCTTCTCGAATATGCATACTTCCTTCGAAACCGAAATATCGAGTAACCCCTGCACCAATAATAATGACAACAAAAGCCATATGGAAAGTGAACCCCGACCATTTTTTCCTGCTCAATAATTTGTATTGATTGATATGACCAAGTAAATTGATAATTAACAGCAAGAAGATTAATTCAAACCATTTAGCCCGGTAAACCCAGTGCATAGCTGTGGCAGTATCAAAAGAATTTTCGATAAAGGTTGCTGTTGCGAGAGAAATAATCAGTAGGATGAGTAGGATGATTGTAGTCCTTGAATCGAATAGCTTACTAAGTATGAATTTCATTTGAGGATTTTAGAGGATAAGTCAGGTTGAAACGTCTTGTTAAACTGTTACTTATTGCCAGTGAGCATATTAAATAGATCTAACTCCTTTTGTGATTCCGAAGTCATTCCTTCCAGGTTTAGTATTACTGAAAGATTATAATGAGTTTGCGGATGCTTTTCATCAATCCTGACATTCTCCCGGAGCAGTGCTATAGCCTTTTGGTTGTTTTTCATTCGCATATAACAGGTTGCCAGGTCACATCTTACATTGCAATTGGTTTTGTCAAACGCCAGGAATTTTTCATAATAGTCAATGGCCTTTTCATTCTCGCCAAGGTCGTAATGAATATTCCCAAGGTTAAAAATTGCAGCCATATTGCTGGGATTGATTTTGTTAACAATCTGGTTATGGTATAAGGCTTTATCAAACATCTTTGCAGAATAATAGAGGGCTGCTAATTGAAGCCTTAATTCAGTATTTAAAGAATCAGTTTTCAGGGAGAACTCATAGATAGCAGGATCTCCGTTAAGAACGGGTTGGTTTTTTGTAACAGGCATAGAGATTTCCTTTTCATTGCCGGATTCCTGGTTTGACTGATTGCAGGCAGCAATGCTGATAGACAGATTCAATAAAAGGAAATAAAAAGCTATTTTCTTCATGATATAGTTGTGGTTTGAAAATGGAAATGTTAAGGTATTGCGGAGATTTTACTTATTCTCCAACAATGCTGGCATTCTCAAGCAGGACTTCATATGAATACCCGTAACCGAAATCTTTATTGAGACGAATGGTTCCTTCAAGGAAGACGGTAGTTCCTACCTGGAATTCAAGAGCAGTGGTAGCAGTGAGATCAAACTTGCCATTAAATTCAGTTCCATCCTGTAAATGAATCCAGTTGGAGCCCATGATCTTTGGATTGTACTTTGTGACTTTTCCTTTGATACGGACATTCTTGCCTTCATATTTATTTTTAGAGGCAAAGATCTCCGCAATTGTGAGGCCGGTTGTGTTAACCTCCGGTGCTATTTCTTCTTTTTCAACCTTCACCTTTGCGCTGTACTCTTTGATAATGGAAGTATCTTTCACATGATGGTATGAGTTGGAAGGAATCTGCAGAGTGTCCTTCGCAAGCAGGTCCGGTGAACTGCTGATAGATTCTACAAAATAAATAACCTCAAATTTCCTGTTCAGTTCCTTGCTCTCGAATTCTGTCAATTTGAAGCCATTCTTGTAATAATAGGTTTTACCCACTGAAATATCTTGCTTTGGAAGCGCAATCCAAAATTCAGAACCACTCTCAATTACCTTTAAATAACTGTAACTACTGGTTTGAAGAACTTCCTTAACGGTTACTTCATGGATATCCGACGGAAGGGCATTTTTTTTTGAATCCTGCCCCTGGTTGCACGAGCTGATAAGCAAGAAGACTAGAGAAATTAATGTAGATAATCTCATGATTTGCGTATTTAATTAGTAATTAGGAACCCAAATGCAAAGATACTTAGAAATATGTAGATATTAATATATGTACTTTAATAGTCAGTATATCAGCATTATACGTTTTAATGTTTATGAGTAAGAGCTTGTTTCAAAGGGTAAAAAAAATGATTACAGATTAGGACCAGTGTATGAAACTCATCCTGCCGATTATTACCTTCATTGTTGTATGAGAAGAACAATGTATACCCTTTGAAACAGGCTCAAAGTTTAGATTTCCGGAAGAAGCAGTTAATAATCTACGTCCGGTTTAATCATCATCACCTTCTGATTCTTCTGATTCTTCTGATTCCTGTCCATTACTTTCAATCCCTTCTGAATTCTCAGAATTAGCACTGATTTTCTGATTGGATAGCGTATATGGAATAACAGCCATGGCGGAAAGGATGAATAAAGCTGCAATTACAACCTGGAAGGTATTTGTCCGTATCCCTTCCTTATCGGTGTTTTTATAGCCTGTAAAAATGGATTTTAATGTTCCCATTTTCCTGTTAAATATGAAATCCACGATGTTTCCAATGAGATGGATTATGACGAGGGTAATTAATATATTTACCATGATTTCATGTGTCTCTTCAAGGAAGTCAGTGCTCATACCAGGTTTCAGGAAAGCAAAGAAACCTTCTCCTTTTGAAGACAGAAGCAGGATACCTGATATTACAAGTAATGTTGTCGTCAGGATAATCCCCAGCATGATCAAGGCTGCAGCGGGGTTATGGCCTGGATGCTCCGATTTGGATTGATTCATTTGCGTGGCAAACTTCTTCAGGTTATTAAATCCAATTTTAAAATCACTGAATCTGGAGTATTTTGGTCCGATAATTCCCCAGGCGAGTCTGAAAAGGATAAGGATCCCAACGAAATAACCAAATGATGTATGGAGGTTCAGTAAGCCTTCTTCTTCACCTAATATATAGGCGGTGATGAGTCCAATAACAATCAGCCAGTGAAAAAGCCTTGTTGGAAGGCTCCAGATATAGGTTTTCATAAGTTTTGATTTTTTTAGTTCGTAATTGTTGAGTAATTAGTGGTTAGGTTCATAGTGAATCTGGACTTCACAGCGGGTGATTCTTGAACAGATTTTTTGTTCTACCATGTGTGAAATTTCATGTGCTTCAGAGATACTTAAACCTGTTTCCAGGTGGATCGTCAGGTTAATGAACGTATCAGCTCCTGATATGCGCACTTTCAGGTCATGAAATGATTTAACTTCAGGAATGGATTGAATGAGAGAGGTGATTTCTTCACTTAAGGCATCAGGGCTGCTGTCAAGTAAAGCATTTACCGCTTTTTCTCCCAGCTTATAGGATACACTGAGAACTATGATAGCCACACCAAGTGCTGCAATGGAATCTGCTGCGAATATTCCAAAGTTGGCGCAAATCAATCCGATTAATACGACTACAGAGCTCCAGATATCTGTTGAGAAATGAAGTGCATCTGCCTCCAGAGCCTGACTGTTATACTTTTTGGCCACCTTATAAAGCGCTCGTGATCTGGAGATATCTATAATGATAGAAGTTACCACCACAATATAACTCCAATAGGTAACCTCAATATGTGTATTTCCGGTTGCAAGTCGTTCAATCGCTTCATAAATAATCCAGAAGCAGGTAATTATCAGAAGCAATGTTTCTACTAATGCTGAAAAGTTTTCGATTTTTCCATGACCATAGGGATGCTTCCTGTCCGCGGGCTTATCAGAGATCCTGACAGAAAAATAGGTAATGACAGCTGCTACCATATCCAGCCCTGAATGAAGGGCTTCCGAAAGGATTCCAAGACTTCCTGTCATTAATCCGACGACAAGTTTAAAACCTGTCAGGAATATGTCTGCAAATACAGAGATGCCAGCCACTCTCATTTTTTCTTTGATCATTGTTCAATCATGTTAACTGCTATATGATACTTGAATTCAGGAAGTATATCCCGAATGAGGTTCAGAGAATTTGTGTGAACCCATTAGAATGAACTTCTTCTTCGAAGTTTTCCAGGGTTATCATGTGCCAGATGGAGCGATGCTCTAATGAATTAGAACATCAGCTTCAAAATCATGAACTTCTGATCCCCGGAGCTAGCAGTTACTTTTGGGAGGTTGCCATATAGAGGCAATAAAGCAGGAATTATTCATCGGATCATTTCCCAATGAACATGAATTTACCATGCCGTCAAGCCTAGGCGATTCCTGATGTGTCGATTTTTGAACAAAATGATCAGGAACCTGATTATGACTATGCGAAAGTCGAGAACAATCTGATTGTAAAGCTGATACATTTTCCTGAGAATGAATCATAAGCGCTAAACTATCGTCGAGACTCACTAATAGTGAGATCACTAAAGCAAGTAATGCGCAGATGTTTTTTAAGCCATTCATCATTCGACAAAATTAATAAAAACTCACATTCTCATGAACAGGATGATAATCTTTGGATTAAGTATAAGAAATGAAAAAAAATAATCAAGTAATATCAACTATTATATATATGTAGAAGTTTATATATTATTAATTTTGATAAAGATTAATTTGATATGAGTTGGATTACTTAAGAAACATACATAGCTAGCTATTATTCAGTATTTTCTGTTCTGATACAGAGAGTATATTTTCCAGATTAATATTGCATAATTCCAAGATGAAGTTTTGAATATAATTTGAAGCTAAATATAATTTAGAATAATTCTAAATTAAAATAAATGCAATAGTTTCTTGGTTATTAATATTAAATTTGATTTTCTCAATCAAATGGAAACTCTACAACTATTTGATACACAATTAATTAAATTGGATGACTAAAATTGCTCACAGAATCTACCTGGTAACTCTTTCATTAATTGTGATCGTTGCCCTGGTTGCCCTTTTCATGAAGGGATATGCTTACTATATAACCAGCCTGGAAGAGAGAGCATTCCATCCGGAACATTCCATGCTCAAACCCAGTGGCATTCTTGGTCATGGAATCGGGATTATTGGTTCTTTATTTATGATTTTCGGAGTCATTCTTTATATGGCCCGGAAAAGGTACAGAATATTTTCAAGGTTAGGTGTTCTGAAGCATTGGCTTGAATTCCACATCTTTCTGTGTACATTAGGTCCAATCCTGGTTTTATTCCATACCTCCTTCAAATTCGGTGGTATTGTTGCCATCAGTTTCTGGAGTATGGTAGCTGTTTTTCTCAGTGGAATCATCGGAAGATTCATCTACATTCAAATTCCCAGGAGTATTGAAGGCCGGGAATTGAGTCTCAATGAAATAAGGGACATGAAAGGGGATATTGGAGCAGCCTTAAATCAATCGGTACAACTGGATGAAGGCAGTTTTGAAATGATTGTCGCCTCTACCCGCTCAAAAATCAGTCGTTTTCAGGGCAATGTGTTTTCACGTACATTGAAACGTTACATACAGGATAAGAAAGCGCTACGTAGTGTAAAAAATGTGCTGAGAAGCAATAAGATACCCAAAGCAGAACGTACACAAGTTATCAGGTTGGTAAACAATGAAATTTCCCTGAACCGACGCATAGAGCGCCTGGTTACCATGCAGAACCTATTTAAATACTGGCATGTGGCACATTTACCTTTTGCCTTGGTAATGCTGGTGATCATGGTGATTCATGTGGGAGTCACTATTGTTTTTGGTTACAGATGGATATTCTGAGTTATGGAAATTCTCATTGAACAAGTCGCAATTTATTCAGTTGCAGTATTATTCTGCCTGATCGTTGTTTTCATTTATCTCCGCAAACAGAAAAGGGATTCTAAAAAAGTAGAAGAGAAGATCATCAAGGCCAAACAGGATGGATTATTTGAGCCTATCTCTCTGCACCCGGTAATAGATGCAAATAGCTGTATCAAAACCGGAGCCTGTGTTGCTGCATGTCCTGAAAAAGACATTATTGGCATAAAAGACGGGAAAGCCACAACTATTAATGCATCGAGATGTATTGGTCATGGTGCATGCTTTCATGCCTGTCCTACACAGGCGATCATGTTATGCATTGGAACAGAAACCCGGGGTGTTGATCTACCCCATGTCAATCAGAATTTTGAAACCAATGTCAATGGAATCTATATCGCCGGTGAATTGGGAGGGATGGGACTCATCAAGAATGCTGTAGAACAAGGCAAACAGGCGGTGGACAACCTGGTCAGAACGCTCAGGGGAAGTCATGATGCTACCTATGATTTGATAATAATCGGGGCAGGCCCGGCGGGTATTTCAGCTTCCCTGACCGCTAAAAAGCATAACTTAAGATTTCTGACCCTTGAACAGGATACACTTGGAGGGACAGTTTATACCTTCCCCAGGCAAAAAATTGTAATGACCTCAGCCATGGACTTACCTCTTTTTGGAAAGGTCAAACTCTTTGAAACCAGTAAAACCGAACTCCTGGATTTATGGCAAAACGCATTAGGGAAAAATCAGCTGACTATCAGGGAAAATACTAAAGTGGAAGCCATTCATAAGGAGAATAACCATTTTCTGGTTGAAACCCTGGCAGGCGAAAAACTTTCAACCAAAACGGTTTTAATCGCCATTGGCCGGAGAGGTACTCCACGAAAGCTGGGGGTTCCGGGTGAAATGCTGGAAAAGGTAGCCTACAGATTATTAGAGCCCGAAGATATCAGTGGTAAAGATATTATGGTAGTGGGAGGCGGTGATTCTGCTATTGAATCAGCTTTACTTCTTTGTGACCATAATAATGTAACCTTATCTTACAGGGGTGATACTTTTAGCCGTTTGAAACCCATGAATAGCGAAAGAATTGGTATTGCTTCATCTTCTGGCAAAGTAAGGGTACTCTTTAATACCTCACCGGTTGAAATACTAAAGGAATCTGTGTTGCTAAAGGATTTGAAGGAGGACAAGGAGATACATGTTGTCAATCAATTCGTATATATTTTTGCCGGGGGTGAATTACCTATCCAGTTTTTACAAAAGGCTGGAATTATGATTACCAAAAAGTTTGGTGAAGCCATTTTGAAACACACTTAACAGAAACTGTCCAATTAATTGAAGAAATGATTTATCCTACTAACCTCTTTAAAGTATTTCTGACAGGATTATTCCTGTTTCAACTTTGCTTTTTGGTTGAGGTTAAATCACAGATATCTCCGGGAGACCTTGCCAAGGTGCATTCACATCTGGAGGGAATGTCAAACTGTACCAAGTGTCATATTCTGGGTGAAAAAGTTTCGAATGATAAGTGCCTGGCCTGCCATACTGAACTGAAGAGCAGAATAAGCAGTAATAAGGGATATCACTCATCTGCTGAGGTGAAAGGGAAACAATGTGCATCCTGCCATAGTGACCATCACGGAGTTAATTTTCAAATCATCCGTTTCGATAAAACCAAGTTCAATCATGCCCTTACCGGATACAAACTCATTGGGGCTCATAGCAAAAAGAAGTGCGAGGATTGTCATAAACCTCAATATATTAAGGATGCGAAGATAAAAGCCAAAAAATACACATTTCTCGGGATGGGCACTGATTGCTTGTCGTGTCATACTGATTATCATCAGAAATCTCTTTCCAGCAATTGCACTGATTGTCATGACAATGAAAAGTTTAAGCCTGCCACTAAATTTAGTCATCAGAAGTCAGGCTTTAAACTCACGGGCAAGCACCAGGATGTTCCCTGCGCTGAATGCCATAAAACTTCCATGAGAAGTGGCGTAAAATACCAGGAATTCAAAGGGGTTAAGTATGCAAATTGTACGAATTGCCATAAGGATGCACATGATAATAAATTTGGGCAGAAATGCTCTGAATGCCATAATACAGAGTCTTTTGCAGCCGTTGGTGGTGTAAAGAATTTTGATCACAGTAAAACAGATTTCAATTTAGAAGGCAAGCACCAGGCAGTGAGTTGTAAGTCGTGCCACAAGATAAAACTTACCACACCATTGCTGCATAAACACTGCACGGATTGTCATGTGGATTATCATGAAAAGCAATTTGTTAAGAATGGTGTTTCTCCTGATTGTTCTGAATGCCATTCGGTGCAAGGATTCAAAGGATCTTCCTTTACCATTGAGAAACATAATTCATCAGGATTTTCGTTGAAAGGTGCACATTTGGCAACACCTTGTATTTCGTGCCATAAGAAAGAGACTAAATGGAAATTTAAAGAGATCGGGAAGAATTGTAAAGACTGTCATGAGAACATTCATACAGGCAAGATATCAGAGAAATACTATCCTGAAGAAAATTGTGAAAACTGTCACACCAATAATCGTTGGAACCAGGTTGAATTTGATCATAAAACCACACAGTTTATTCTTGAAGGTGCTCATGAAACCAAAACCTGCAGGGATTGCCATTTTAACAAGGAAGTGAAAGGCCATGCCAACCAGGCTTTTAAAGATTTATCCATGAATTGTAGTGACTGTCATACCGACACTCATAATCAGCAGTTTGACGAGAATGGAAAAACAGATTGTAAAAAATGTCATAATTCAATAGCTTTCAAACCAACCGTTTCTTTTGATCACAACAAATCTCAATTTCCATTGGATGGCAAGCATTCAGGCCTCCCTTGTGAAAAATGCCACCAACCTGTCACTATTGGTGAAGCAACTTTTATCCTGTATAAAACTAAGAAAATCAAATGCGAAGACTGTCATCAATAATCCTGTTCATACTGATCATTTCCGGGAGTGTTTTTGCCCAGAAATCTCCCCATGGGACTGGTTTTGCCATCAGTTGCAAGGATTGCCATACTACGGATGGCTGGAAGATTGACCTTGCCAAGTTAGCCTTTGATCATAGTGTTACTAAATTCCCACTGGTTGGGCAGCACCAATCTGTTTCCTGCAAGGATTGCCATACCTCCCTTGAATTTGTAAAGACTCCCACTGATTGTAATGAATGTCATATTGATATTCATGAGCAAACTGTTGGGACTGATTGTTCCCGATGTAATACGCCTAATTCCTGGGTGGTTACAAATACTACCCAATTGCATCAAATGAGCCGTTTCCTTTAATCGGGCCTCATACCCAGGCGAATTGTTCCGATTGTCATATTAATCTTTCCCCGGCTGCGAATGGCTTAGGAACAGCTTCTGCGTTACGTTTTGATCCCCTGGGAGTAGAATGTTTTGATTGTCATAAAGATAACTACCTGTCTACTACGAACCCTAATCACACCCAAGCCGGTTATTCAACAAATTGCGAAGAATGTCATAATATAAACTCTTTCGAATGGTCTGGAGCCGGTATCAATCACAATTTCTTCCCACTTACGGGCGGCCATGAAATCAGTGACTGTAAAACCTGTCATACTTCAGGATCATACTCCAGCATTGATGCAGCTTGTGTTTCCTGTCATCAGCAGGATTATAATACTGCAGCAAGCCCGAACCACATTACATTACAGTTTTCAACCGATTGCAAGCAATGTCACAATCTTAATCCGGGATGGAGTCCGGCAGAATATAAAGATCATGATTCCCAGTCATTTCCCATTTATTCTGGAACTCATAAAGGAGAATGGGATAATTGTTCCGACTGTCATACAAATCCTTCCAATTATGCTCAATTTACCTGCACCGATTGCCATGAGCATAACCAGGGGGATACTGATGATGAACATGAAGGAGTTAGCGGTTACACCTATAATAGTATCGCTTGTTTTGGCTGTCATCCCAATGGTTCGGGAGATGGCGCTTTGACCATAATTCTACCAGCTTTCCATTAACGGGAGCCCATACGACCACTAACTGTTCAAGTTGTCATACCTCCCAGTATGCCGGAACTCCAACCACTTGCTCCAGTTGTCATACGAATGCCTATACCCAAACTACCAATCCAAATCATATTGCATCCGGAATTGGAAATGATTGTGGAACCTGCCATACGACTCTTCCTGATTGGAAACCAGCATCCTATCCCAATCATAATACAGTTTATCCGTTATTGGGAGCTCATCAGGCAATTGCGAATGATTGTTTTTCCTGTCATAAGGGCAATTATACCAATACACCAAATACCTGTTTTGGTTGCCATGCGACCGATTACAATGAGGCCAATGATCCTTCGCATGCTGCTGCCCAGTTCCCAACAACCTGTGAAGACTGTCATAATGTAAATGCATGGTCACCTGCTACTTTCAATCATGATGGGCAGTATTTCCCTATTTATTCAGGGAGCCACCAGGGAGAATGGAACGATTGTTCTGAATGTCACACCAATCCTGGAAACTATAAAATTTTCAGTTGCATAGATTGTCATGAGCATAACCAATCGGATACAGATGATGAGCACCAGGGGGTTGGAGGATATGCCTACAATAGTATTGCCTGTTTGGAATGCCACCCTGCAGGGAATTCTCAGGGAAGTTTCAATCACAATACATCCGCATTTCCATTAACCGGTGGTCATGCCGTTAATGATTGCAACAGTTGCCATGCGAACGGATATGCCAATACCTCTACCGTATGTGCCAGCTGTCATACCAATAATTATAATCAGACCACAAACCCGAACCATACAGGAATCAGGAATATCAGCCATTGCGCAGCCTGTCATACCACAGGTCCGGGATGGACTCCGGCAGCTTTCCCTACCCACAGCAATTATTAATGTGCTGGAAGGTGCACATGCTGGAATTGGCAATGATTGTGCATCCTGTCACCAGGGAAATTATACCAATACTCCCAAACACCTGCTCAGGATGTCGCAGTGATGAATACAACCAGACGAATGATCCGGCCACGCTACTGCTCAGAATTCCCAACACCTGTGCCGATTGTCGCCTCTCAATCATGGACTCGGCTATTTTAACCATGATGGTCAGTATTTTCCTGTTTATTCAGGACAGGAGAATCGGATCAGTGTTCTGATTGTCATACCAATCCAGGTAATTATACGTTGGTAACCTGCACATCTTCGTGTCATCAACAGAATTCCACTAATAATGGGCATCAGGGTGTCGGGGATATGTTTACACTACCAGAAGCTTGCCTGTGGCCTGCCATCCTGATGGAAACTCCAGCCGGCGAAGCAACCTACAACTCACTTCTCTATTCCTTTAACAGGCGGTTGTGCAGGTACTCATTGTGCCAGTTGTCAAATACGGATAGATATGCGGGGACACCCAGCGATTGTGCAGGGTTGTCATGTCAGTAACTATAATAACTAGTCAGTAGGCCCAAGTCACCTCACTTGGTCTCTCAAGTGACTTTGCAGGTTGTCATACAACTGCTCCGGGCTGGGCGCCTGCTACTTTTGCAGTTCATAACAATTATTATGCACTTCAAGGTGCTCATATTGCCATTGCATCCCAGTGTGTTGATTGCCACAATGGCAACTATAATACAACGCCCAATACCTGCGATGGATGTCATATTGATAATTATAACCAGACTACCAATCCTAACCATGTAGCTTCCCAATTTGCCACAACCTGCCAGGATTGCCATACACAGACTGCATGGGTTCCATCAACATTCGATCATGACAATACCTACCCATTAACAGGAGCGCATGCTGCCATTGCTTCCAATTGTGTGCAATGCCATCCCAGTGGATACTCAAATACCCCAAACACCTGTGAGGGCTGCCATCAGAATAATTATAGCCAGGCTACCAATCCCAACCATGTATCGCTGGCTATTCCCAATGACTGTACAGGGTTGTCCACTACGAATCCAGGATGGGCGCCTGCCAGTTTTCCCAATTCATAATAATTACTATTGTGCTGGAAGGAGGCTCATATTCCTCTGGCAAGCGCATATATGGCGAATCAGTGCGCCACCTGTCATAATGGTAATTATAACGCTACTCCCAATACCTGCGACGGTTGTCATATTGACAATTATAACCAGACAACCAATCCTAACCATGTGGCTTCCCAATTTGCCACAACCTGCCAGGATTGCCATACACAGACTGCATGGGTTCCTTCAACCTTTGACCATAATTCCGCCTATCCTTTAACCGAGGCACTTACAACCATTGCGGCAATTGTGTGCAGTGTCACGCCAACTGATCAGTAATACTCGAATACCTGCGAGGATGTCCGCAGAACAATTATAACCGGGCGACAAATCCACAACGTGTTTCATTGGCCATTCCAATGAATGTGCAACCTGCCACACAATAACGGGTTGGGCTCCGGCAACCTTTTCCTATCCATAATAAGTGTTATGTATTACAAAGGTGCCCATCTTGCCAATACTGCAATCGGTGTTCTGGTTCCGCCATAGGATTATGCAAACACTCCCAACACCTGTTAGGATTTTGCCTATTAATGAGTTACAGCCAGACCAATGACCCTAATCATGCCAGCTCAATTCCCGACTCCTGTGAAGATTGTCACTCTCAAACTGCATGGCAACCATCTACCTTTGACCGTGACAATCCAATTTTCAATCTAGTCCGGAAATCACAATTAGGAATGGAACACTTGTTCTGATTGCCATCCCAGCTCAACCAGTTACTCGGTATTTACCTGCACTTCCCTGTATCATCGCAGGTTCAACGAATAATGCCCACCAGGAGTAAGCGGGTATTCATACAACAATTGCTGCTTGTTTGAATTGCCATCCAAATGGGAACAGTCAAATGATCAGAAATTTCATTAAGTAACTAGTAATCAGTAGATGAAGAAATTACTGCTTATAATTATTGTACTTATGCTTGGAAATAACATTTCCAGGCAGGAACTTTCTTCTTTGTTGAGGGTGTTATCTCATATACTACTTCTCAGAACATTTGTAAAATTCAGAAACTACCGATGGGAATTAAAGCAGGTGATACCCTTTTCAGGATTAAAGAAATGATTTATTCCGGCATTGATTGTTAGTGGTTATCCTCTATTTCCTGTGTTTGTGTTCCTGTTGGAAGTGACAAATATTCTGTCGGAATGTAAGGTTTCGGGAAAGTGACCCTGATCATATCCCTGTTATTAAAATAGAGAACATCGTACACTCCTGCAACACCGGTAGCTAAACCAACAATGCTCCTGCAAGGATTGTATCAATACTGAACCCACAGCGCATTAGCGGACGAATTGCATTGGCTTCTAATTTCAGTTTCTCAATGTTTCGACTTTCTCAACTGGCAATGAGGCAGATTTTTCCATGAATGCTATTAATATTGGTGGTTCCAATCTTTCGAGGAGAGACCTACATTAGTTTGTCCCCCGTTTGAAGGAATGAGGAGAGATCAGGAATGATGTATTCAATGGATTGAAGATATACAACCTGGCACTGAGTTACGAGTTTTAATAGAAAGTAAAAAGTATACAGGGTAGGCCGTCTTAAAGATTAATGCCAGGTTAGCGAGAATGCCCGGGGCCTTGATGGAGCACAGGTGGAGTTAAAGTTAAAATCATTCAGTAAGGGTTGTTAGGAGGATCAAGACCGAGCTATATAAATTACAGTTTTAATCTCTCTTTACCTGCAAATGGGCGGATACCTGGCACATGGCAATTATCATTCTGGTGATAAGACCATGCAAAATTCAAGTTGCCCTTGTTGAGCAGAAAAACAAGGTTTAACTTGACCGAAGGTTGCTATTTTCAACACACGAACAACCTTATGCGGACTTTTTTCTCTTCGGGTCATTGGAAGCTGACCTGTTCAACAAATCCAGAAT
>JADJHD010000051.1 GCA_016707705.1 Bacteroidales bacterium | reverse complement strand
ATTACAGAATATATTGGCAGTCTGCCAGAACCGAAACGCGGGGAAATGCTGGAGTTGCACAGGCTTATACTTCAGATATCACCGGAATGCAAATTATGGTTCGAGGATGGTAAGAACAGTGAAAACAAGACTGTCAGCAACCCTAATATTGGATATGGAATTTACGTTATTAAATATGCCAATGGTAAGAGCCGGGAGTTTTTCAGAATAGGTTTAAGCGCCAATACTACGGGTATCTCGGTCTATATCCTGGGAATTGAGGATAAGGCTTACCTGGCTCAAACCTATGGGAAAACATTGGGAAAGGCGAAGGTTAGCGGGTATTGCATCAAGTTTAAGACCGTGAAGGATATAAACATTGATGTTCTTGAAGCTGCCATTCGATTTGGGTTTGAGACTTCCCAGCAAGGGTAGGCTTTGAGAGAATCTGATCCCAGGGCGGTAATGATTCAAAGACCAGTTCTACTCGTATTTAACTCATGATATTTTAATAGTTATGATTATTTAAGGCTATTATCTATTAATATTTCATTAGTTATCTGAACTTCTTCTTGAATTCTGTCTTAACTTATCAAATATTACTATTTGTGTTACCTTTGTACACATAATTACTAATATTTCAATAGTTATACACAATGGATAACTGGATATTTTTGACAGAACAAGAGATTCTGAAGGAGATGGGGTTAAGGCTCCAAAAAATACGGGTCCAGCACAATATCACCCAGAAAGAGCTGAGTGAAGAAGTTGGATTAAGTGTTTCAACAATTAGTCTGATAGAGCAAGGAAAATCCACGACAGTGGAAAGTCTGATAAGGATATTAATGAGATTAAACCGGATAAGGGATCTCGAATCCGTGTTCAGGCTTGGTGAGAATCTTGAATTAAAATTAAGGTTTGAAAAGGCGAAATTAAAGTCTGACAGGAAAAGAGCTACCAAAAAAATAGAATAGCATGATAGTGGAAGTTATGTTGTATGGCCGTTTGCTGGGAACTGCCGAATGGAACGAGAGTTTGGGTCACTCTGTGTTTCAGTATAGTACTGACATAATCAATACAATAGAGCCTTCCCCCATTATAATGCCTACTGAAGAAAGAATTTTTGAGACGAACAGAAGCCATATCAACTTCCATAACCTTCCCTATTTGCTCTCCGATTCAATGCCGGATGATTTTGGGAACGCAATGATGAAGGAATGGCTGTCGCAAAGGAAATTAGCGTATAATGATATCAATCCGGTTGACCGCCTAACTTATATTGGCAAAAGAGGAATGGGGGCTTTGGAGTTTATCCCAGCCAATCACAGGGAAAAAGACAATAAACCCCTGGATGTAAGTGATATTTATGAGATTGCCAAACAGGTTCTTGCAAGTAAGGAGGATGCTAGATTTAATGCACTTGATAAGGAAGGTCTCACCGAAATACTAAGAATTGGTACATCTGTGGGCGGTGCCAGAGCAAAAGCCCTTATTGCAGTTAAAAGAGATTCGAATAATAAAATTGAAGAAATCAGGGCGGGAGATATTCTGCAGCCTTCCGGCTTTTCCTATTGGCTTCTGAAAATTGATGGAGCTAATAAACATAGTCTGGGTGAAACTGAGGGAATGGGCAAAATAGAATATGCCTATTATAAAATGGCAATGAAAGCCGGAATTGAAATCTCAGAAAGCTCCTTGCATGAAGAGAATAACAGATTTCACTTCATGACCAAACGATTTGACAGAACAGATCAATGTGAGAAAATCCATATGCAGACCTTTGGCGCAATTGCGGGAATTGATTTCAGGACTCCGAAAGCCAGTAGTTATGAAACCCTGTTCAGGGTGATGAAAAGGTTGCAACTTCCTTATAATCAACTTGAACAGCAATACAAACGCATGTTATTCAATGTCGTGGCCCGAAATCATGACGATCATGTGAAGAATTTCAGCTTCCTGATGAATAAAGAAGGGAAATGGAGGATATCACCTGCATATGACCTGTGCTTTTCCTATAGCAGGGGCGGCACCTGGACCAATGTTCATCAATCGTCAATAAACGGGAAATATGATCACTTCACTAAAGAGGATTTATTCGGCTTTGCCAAAAGTTTTGGAATCAAGAAACCAAATTTGATTCTGGAAGAGGTTGTTGCAGCAGTGAGTCAATGGACTCTTATAGCCAAAGAGCTGGAAATTCCCGGCGACAGAATTAACTATATAAACAAGCATTTAAGAATCAAGGATTTTCAATAAAATAATCTGCGGGATTGTCTAAAAATGCTATTCCCCGAAGAATCCATCCGCCGGCTGGCGGACAGAAGACAGAATAGTTTTGTAACAAATGGTTTCATTATTACTATTCTGACTACTGAATTCTGTCCGCTGGCAGATGACTTCTTTTTTACCTTCTAAATAATTTTAGACAATTTCTAAATGATTACCTCTTTATAATTTTACCTGTTTCCAGAGAAGAGCCAATTTTCAGACAGTATATATAAGTCCCGGTAGGAAATGAATTCAAATCAGGATTTGTGTAATAAGTCCCGGGGATTTGCTTGCTGCACACCAATTTTTGCAACTCCTCACCTTTCAGGGAATAAATCCTTAAATCGACATCTGAGAACGCTTCAATAGTATATTGAATAGTTGCAGATTTAGTAACCGGATTGGGATAAATAAGGGTTTGCTTTAATCGGCCTGAAGTTCTGGGCTCCAAAATATTTGTATGGCTTCCCTTGGTTGGTTCTGCAAATAGGCCACCGGTTGCCGAACAAGCAAAGGCATCATATACACTATTAACGCACAGGCCAATAATTGGAGAATTTGTAGGAACAAGTTGTTTTACCCAGCTGATTCCTCCATTCGTGGTTTTGTAAATAATACCAGAAATAATATAGGTTCCACCCGAGACAAATCCGGTATCCTGATCATAAAAATCAACCGCATACAATGGTTCAGTGGTCGAAATGCTGAGATTTGTCCAGCTGTTACCTCCATCGGTTGTTTTCAAAATCAGTCCATTGGGGCCAACCCCATAACCAATATCTGCGGTAACAAAATTTATTTCCCTAAAGGTTACCGACATTGGAATTTCCGTCCAATTGTTTCCTGAATCTGTGGTTTTCAGAATCTTTAACTTTCCTGCTGCATAACCTGTATTCTGATTGGGGAAGGAAATGCTATAGTAATTGATCATGGGAACATTTCCCTGTTGTTCCCATGTGTTTCCATTGTCGCTGGTTCTGAGAAAAATTCCTCCTGTCCCAACAGCGAAGCCCAGCGATGATGTGGGAAAATCCATCGAATAGATTTGATTTGATGAGGCGGTTACAGAATATCTGAGAGTCCAGGATTCCCCTCCATCTGTAGTACTGAAGAGATTGTTCCCAGCAATAAACCCTGTATTGTCTGACAGGAACTTAACATCATTAAATGTACTCAGGTAGAACGAGGAATCGATCTCAAACCATGAATCACCTCCATCTGTAGTTTTGATAATGGTACCGACGGGCATTTCATATCCTCCGGCTACTGCATATCCTGTTTCGCCTGAAGGAAAATCGATATCATTAATACATGCTCCAAAATGATTGAGCTCACAAAGGACATTGGACAGGACAGTCCATGTTGCTCCATAATCATCAGATTTTGCCATAAATCCAAAATCTCCGATGCAATATGCTGTTCCTGAGGGTGAACAATTTAAGCCAAAAGGAGAATAGTATTCATAGGTAAAGGGAATTACTTCCCAGCTGTTTCCCCCGTTAATGCTTCTCATAAGAATTGGGTAATAGCTGGATGAACCCATTACTCTTCCAGTAACGAGTATTGTATCGCTGTTAAACATGCTCACTTTAAAGAAGTAAATAGAATCTCCCAGATTAGTTTCTGTCCATGTTTGTCCTCCATCATATGTGTTCCTGATTTTTCCGTCGGCACTTACCAAACAGCCCCTGGTAGAAGAAGTGAAAAAGCAATCATTGAATGTAAGTCCGGAATCAGCATTTAGAGTAAGCCACGAATTTCCGCTGTTTATACTTTTTAATATAACACCATCTGAACCCGTTATGTAACCAATATCGGGCTCAGTAAAGAATATGCTGGTAAAATAATTTGAAGAAGGATAAATCTGATACTCCCAGGTATCTCCTCCATTATCAGTCCTGAGTATCTTACCTCCAGATCCAACGATAGTTCCATTCCGTGTACTTGTAAATGACATACTGTTCAGGTATTCATCATTCTCATAATAGACTGTATCCCAATTAATACCTGCATCTGTTGTTTTGTATATGAATCCATAATGATCCATGGCATAACCGGTATCAGCATTAGGGAAACAAACAGATTGGAATAAAACGAACCTGCTTAGTTCATTCTTTGTTTGAATTGACCAGGACTGACCAAAATCCGATGTTTTCATGATGGTTCCTGTTTGTCCGACAACATAACCGGTAGATGGATTGGAAAAGCAGGCAGAATAAAGGTCATTCCCCTGAGGAAGGGGGTTTCGCCAGGACCATTGTGCCTGAAGGGATAAGACCGCTAATTCAAAAAATACAATAATTAATACGCGGAATTTCATTGTATGAGTATTAGAAAACTCGTGTTATTCCATAAACTTCTATAAAGTTGTAACAACCTGGTGATTAAGTGCTAAGGCTATTCCTTCAAATATACGAAACAATTGAGTGAACGCTATTTGTTAATCCTGAACATCTCAATATATACTCATTCCTGGCAGGTTTCAAAGGCAACTCAGAGTAGAATAAGTTATACCGGTTGTTGAAATTTCACTGTCATTAGTCGGATCACCTATTCCGTTACGGTATTGAATCCAATTGCCAAAGTTCGAAGGGGCTCAGTGGCTATCTCTTAATATAAACCTTCTTCCCCTTGCTGTTGATATAGTACTTGCCTCCTCTCGGACCAGTCTGGATGGTATGTCCGTTATAGCTTGCATTGCCTTCGGAACCGGAGGGTGAGGTGCCGGAGGATTCATATTTCTTTTTATGCTGCCAGCAGTAATCGGAGCCGGGATCGGCATTGCGACTGCATTGATTTCCTGCGGCTGTGGTGGCCTTGCATTGATGAGATTCATTGTCGGTGGCAGGGGTTTGCGGAGCAGGTTGGGAGGTATTGCTCACGGATTTTCTTGCTTCATTTGCCTGCTTCAGGCGGTCGATTTCATCTTCGGAGGCAGAGAGACGGGTTTGCAATTCCGCGATTTCCTTCTTCATATTGCTGTTCTGCTCCTTTAGCAGGTTCATCTCAGCATTTATGGCTTCAATTTTTGCCGATAGGGTGGCTATCTGTGCGGAAAGGACTTTCCTCGACTGCGCAAAAACATTGGGAAGGAGAAGAATCAGAATGGAAATAATAAAGAGAATTCTTTTCATAGTTGAATAGTAAACCTTGTTAAAATTCTACACATTCAATTAACTTATTGTCAATCTGGTTTTGAATAGATGTTTTGGATCAATGGCGAATAAGATGCCACAAAGGCACAAGGCACAAAGTCCCAGAAAAGTAGGACAATATAGAAGAACCTTCTAGTTAAATACCAAAAACGGTACTGCAATTTATTCAATTCCGGTGATTCTTTCACCTGAATTTGGGCCGAAAGCCTCTGAACAGGCTCAGAAGAAGGTAAAACACACGGAAAGTCGCTTCGTTGAGGACTTCCTTGAGAAAGAAAACAGGAACTTCAGCGCTTAAAGGACTATTTTCAGGAAGGTTTCAGCAACCAGGGTGTTTCCCTTCTCATTGAGGTGAACACCATCGGTGGTAAGGATGCCACGGTCGAGGTTGTCGGGATTGTTCAGCAGGATATATTCATGGAAGATCTTCCTCAGATCACAGAGCTGGCAATTGTACTTTTTGGCAAGATCGCGGATGATGGTTGAATACCTGTTCAGGTCGCCATCCTGCTGGTTTGAATAGTCGGATTTTTCACCAATAGCAGCCGGGGTAACCAATACCACCTTGATATTCCTGTCCTGAAGCTTTTTGATGATTGCTGTGTAGAATTTCTCAAATTTATCGGCATCGGTGCCGGTCCCCATTGAAGACTTATGCCAGACATCATTTACGCCTACCCAAATAACCACCTTATCAGGCGATTTGGCGAGCACATCATCTTCAAGGCGCAGATACAGGTCATACACCTTATTCCCGCCTATACCGGCTCCTATAAGCTCGTAGGAGGCAGCCCTGCCCGATGCCTGCAGGCTCTTGTTCATCCGGTCGATGTAACCACCGGGATCCACACCCATCTGAGTGATGGAATCTCCAAAAAAGATAATTCTTACAGGTTTATCCATGGTAAAGGAGAGCAGGCAAAAGAATACGACTGCAAAGCTGATGGTTTTCAGGAAGGATTTCATCTGGATAATTAATTTGACCGCTAAAAGTAGCAAGAAATGACGGAATGGGGATAAACAACCCTAAACTCCGGTTAATTCGCTGATTCTGCGAAGGAGTTCGATGCACATGCGGGAGTTGTGGTAGGGACATTTCCAGAAACCGGCCTTGTCGTCGTCCCTGTTTATGGAACCATCGGCCCTGATGCTCCAGTACCATTCCCCGTTTGCCGGATCCACAAGCCGGGTTTGAATGAAATCGAAGCAGTGAATTGCCTTTTTGAGGTACTCCTGATCCTTTGACAATTCCCAGGCATTGAAAAATCCAACCACCGCTTCCGACTGTGGCCACCAGTGCCTGTCAGAATCAGTATGTCCGCTGGCATTATCCCTTTCATAAATCAGGCTGCCGTCGGACTGCAATCCTTCCTGCACAGCGTTAGCAACCTCAAGGCAACGCTCCCCGACTTTCTCAGCAAAGCCGGGCCTGTTGAGGACAAGGGCTGCTTCGTACAATAGCCAGGAGCATTCTATATCATGACCATAGGAAGTAATATCATACTTCGAGGACCAGGTATCGTTGAAGAAGAGGATCAGGTGATTGCTTTGCGGGCTGATGAAATGATTGAGAAAAAGGTTAATCAGGTTGTGAAGCTGCTTTTCGAGAAGGGGATTCTTCCATACCCTGTAGAGGTTTGTATACGCTTCCAGGATATGCAGATGCGTATTCATTGTCTTCTTTTCATTGGCATCCTTCTCGCTCAGACGCAAGTCTTCAAGCAGATTCCAGCGCTGGTCGAAAGCTTCGAGGTATCCGTTGTTGACCTCATCAAAACTATGCTTCTCTATCAGGTGAAAAAGGGTGATGGCTAATTCGAGTATATCCTTCTCCCCGGTTGCCATGTAGTATTCCACAAGGGCATAAATGAAGAATGCCTGAGAGTAAACCTGCTTCTTGGTATCCAGCGGACTGCCGTCAGCATTCAGGCTCCAGAAGGTGCCGCCGAATTCGTTATCAAGGAAGTGTTCCAGAATATATTTTGCGGAATGCTCTGCTGCATCGCGGTACTTTGAGTCCTTCGACAAGATTATAGGCAGAGGAGAAAGTCCAGAGAATCCTGGCATTTAGAATCCCGCCTCTTGGTGAATCGGGCAGCAGATTGTTGTTTCCATCCATTCTGCCAAAGAAACCACCTCCTTCCCTATCGGCCATATTCAACCAGAAAGGCAGGATATGGCTGTTCAGTTCAAGCCAGGCCTCATGTTTCAGTTCAAGCAACTTCTTATCTTTCATGCGAGAGTAGTTCAATTTAAAATGGTCGCATGGAATATGCCATGATCAGAACCCGAAAACAGACTTCGGGTGGTATCATCTTGGCTATTTCATTTCTTAATTTTTGGAATCTGGTTCCTTTGTCCGTTTTGCGGCAAGTTCACCGGTAATTACAGCCATTTTCTTCTCACTCAGCGGGTAGAAGGAGATGAAGATAACCGATAATACGGTACCGATGGCAGGAAGTACACTAAGCATCATCCTGATTCCAGTGAGAGCGTTACCCGACTGCTCCATATTAGCCTTAAATCCGTAGTAGCCCAGAAGCCAGCCGGTGAGAGCCCCGCCCAGTGTCCAACCGAATTTCTGCGACATGGACGATGAGGAAAATACCAGTCCGGTAGCCCTGCGTCCGGTTTTCCATTCCGAATAGTCGGTGATATCGGCATACATTGACCAGAGCAGGGGGAAGATACTTCCTGCGCACATGCTGATCAGCGCCTGCAGAACCATCATCAGCATGATATTCTCCCTTCCAATGGTAAAGAATGCAAGGCTCAGGAATGTTGCCAGCACCATTGCACCCAGGTAGGTGATTTTCTTGCCATAACGGTTTGAAAGTGGCGTTACGAATACGATTCCAACGATATTGAATGCCTGTCCGAGAATCAGGTAAAGCGTGGTCAGGGTAAGGGAGGTACTGATGAATGGCAGGGTCACAGTATCCTGATCCTGAACATAGTATTTGAAATAATAGACTGCTGCGCCATCGCGGATGGAGTTGAAAATCAGTGCTGCAATACCGGCTCCCAGCAGAATCCACCAGGGGCGGTTACGAAAGAGGTCCTTGATATCTTCCTTCAGGGAATCATTGTTTTCGTTGATAGGCTTGACCCTTTCCCTGGTAAGCCAGAAGCAGCCAAGGAAGAAGATGACACAGAGGACGGCAATCACCATGACTCCGAAGGTCCAGCCGGTTTGAACGTTTCCGTTTGCACCATTGGTGAAGAAGCGAACAAGGGGATCAATGAGAATAAGGGCGATAAAGCTTCCAATGAATGCGAATACCATCCTGAACGATGACAATACATTCCTCTCGCGTGGTTCGGGCGACATCACACCCAGAAGGGATGCGTAAGGTACATTGATCATTGAATACACCATCATCATCAGCGAATAGGTGATGTAGGCATATACCAGCTTGCCGGTAACCGAAAGATCAGGGGTAACGAACATCAGGGTGCCGATTATTCCAAAAGGCAGGGCAAACCAAAGCAGGTAAGGGCGGAATTTGCCCCATTTTGAATGGGTTCTGTCGCCGATAACCCCAACAACAGGATCGAAGAGGGTATCCCAGATTCGGGTGATCAGGAACATGGTACCCACTGCCACTGCAGGCAATCCGACCACATCCGTATAGAAGAACAGAAGGTACATGCTGAAAATCTTCCAGAACATGGAGGATGCCAGGTCGCCGAAACCGTACCCGATTTTTTCCTGCAGTTTAAGTTTATCAGTAATCATAGGGACGGGCGTTTAATGCCGGTTTGAGATCGAAGGTAAGTTGCTTTTTTGCTATGCATGATGATTTTGTGAATCCTGCTAATCACTGGCACATTATTCTGCCGGGATAAAATTCACTTTACAGGAATCCTGATTCACAAAAGTATTGCGATTGTGGTTAACTGCTGAGTTGATGCTCTTCAGCAACTTTCTTGTTTACTTCCATGTAAAGCAGGTTCTTTTCAACCAGTTCCTTTACTGCAAGGACGGATGTAGCAGAGCGATACCCATCGGGTTTGGTATTCAGGCAGTAATCGGTAAGCCTTTCGATGGAAGAAACAGCCACATGAAGGCGGGTATCTGAAGAGGCGTAATAGATATAAACGGTACCATCTTCATCGGCAATCCAGCCGTTTGAAAAGAGGACATTTGACACATCTCCCACCCTTTCCTCGCCTTCAGGAGCCATCAGGTATCCTGCTGGTTCTGCAATTATTTCTTCGGGATGCTCGAGGGAAGTCATGAACATATACAGAACATATCTCAATCCCGCAGCACAGCCTCTCACGCCATGAGCAAGATGCAGCCAGCCCTTGCCGGTTTTAATGGGGTGCGGACCTTCTCCGTTTTTCAATTCCTTGATGGTATGATAATGGCGATGGTCGATAATCGTTTCCTTCAGGATTTCAGCATGGGTGATATCATCGATGAGAGCCCAGCCGATGGCGCCACCGGAACCCGCTTCAATGAAACCATCCTGAGGGCGGGTATAGAGGGCATATTTGCCATTCACAAATTCGGGATGGAGAACCACGTTGCGCTGCTGGCTTCCGGATTTCAGGTCAGGAAGGCGTTCCCAGTTTTCGAGGTCATGAGTCCTGACGATTCCGGCATAGGCGCGGGCTGAGGATTCATCGCCAAGAGGAGCGGCAGGGTCTTTTCGCTCGGAACAGAATATTCCGTAGATCCATCCGTCTTCGTGCTGGGTGAGCCTCATATCATACACATTCACATCCGGATTTTCGGTTTCCTCCAGAAGGACCGGAAGATCCCTGAACCTGAAATTATCGATGCCATTATTGCTTTCGGCTATTGCGAAGAATGACTTTCTGTCGTTTCCTTCAACGCGGGCAATCAGCACATATTTGCCATTCAGTTTGATAGCACCGGAATTAAAAATGGCATTTATTCCGAAACGTTCCATGAAGAAAGGATTGGAGGCAGGATTGAGGTCGTACCTCCAGAGAATCGGAGCATGTTCAGCTGTAAGAACAGGGTTTTCATAGCGATTGAATATTCCATTGCCAGCCTGGATAATCCTGTTTTTCCTTTGAATAAGATCTTCATATCGTGCAGTAACACTGCGGAATCGTTCCTGATAAACTGTATTCATCTTCTGCTTTCTTTGATTTCTACTTTTCCCCTGTTTTCTTTAAATCGTTTCCGAAGAGTGTTCGGGGAAGCTTGTATAATTCGATAAAATCCTTTTCACTTTGTTGTCCCGGATAGGGCATGTAATAATGATTCGGGCGATTGGCAGCATTGCGCCACAAGAGAGCATAGGAAATGCTGTAGTCCTTGATGGATGCCCAGAGCACCTCTGTCCACCAGCTGGGATAAGGGATTTGCTCGTATCCGATTTCTGTTAAAGCCGGTATTTTTCCGGTTTGTTTTGCGGCTGATTCCAGGATTTCCAGTTTGGTTCTTAAGCCTGCGGTGAAGGTCTCATTAGGCGTTTTGGGATCCTGATAGGTATCGAAGCCAATAATATCAGCATATTCATTTCCGGGATACCTTTCGAGGTACTGATCAGTGCCGGTAAAGAGGTCGGTATTTGAGAATACGAAAATGAGATTGTGAATCTTCCGGACCTTAACCAGATAATCAAAGGTAAATTGATACAGCTGCTTGTATTCATCATTGCTGCAATAGGGCTTTCCCCACCAGAACCATCCACCATCGAACTCGTGATAAGGTCTGAAGAGTACTGGGATCTGGCGGCCATTTTCATCGCGCAGACCACCTAAAAAATCAGCAACCTTATCCAGCCATGAAATAAAGACCTGATGCTTTTCTCCGCCTTCCAGAATGCTTTTTACGGTACCCGGATTTGAGACATCCCAGGTACTTCCGCCGGTGAGGGGATTATTGCAATGCCAGCTGAACTGGTTGATACCTCCGCGGGAATAAACCTGGCGGGCAAGTTCCTTCATGGTATTGAAAGGCACCGAATCCAGATTATGGGCAGAGCCTGTTTCCAGATGTCCGAGATCCCAGCCAAAAACTGCTGGATAATCACCAGTAACTTTCAGCACATCGGAGCTGCCATTGGGATAAATCCAGCCAATACCATAAGCCAGGTCATCCTGATGTCCGAACATGATACCCTGAGTTCTAAGCTCTTTTATCTTATTGAAAAGCTTGCGGGTTTCGGCTGTTGCCTTTTTATCGGCAGGACCCTTGCAGGATTCAGCCCGCGATAAACCCGCGCTCAAAAGCAGTGCTGCAATAAGTAATGATAAGATTGTCCTCATAATGAGATTGCTTAACAGGGCTTAAGGATATAGATTCCCGAAGCCGGAGATTCTTATTGCTGGTTGAGTGTTTTCAGGAGTTGCCTGTTGAACTTTGTAATAATATCGATGGTGGAATCTGTATTGAATACTGAATTGAGTCCTTGTTCCTCATTTGGCGGATCACCCACATAGTCATCGGATTTCACCCAATACAGATGGGCAGGACGGCCTTCACCACCCATGCTCCAGAAATTGCAGCCGGCGAGAACATCCTTCTTCGCGGCATGCTCGATCACCTGTTCAAAGGCATTGAGATAATACTTGTCGCGGCAGCTGGTTTTTTCGCTGAGCGTATAGCCATGAAAATCGCGTGGAAGTCCGAATTCCTCAAGGACAATTGGTTTACCAAGTTTCCTTGCAACCGCAAAATGCTCGTTCATGTAGGCATTTGTACTGTCGATGCCCTTTTGAAGGGTGCCGGGGATATCGGCGATATTCAGCCAGCTCCAGTTCTTGGGCCAGATATGCATGGTAAGGTAGTCGATATTGGGATCAGAGTGGATCAGTTCAAAGTAGTGAATGGATTCTTCGCAACCATGTTTCCCTTCGGTTCCGGTTGTGACCAGGTGATTGGGATCCAGTTGCTTTATGAAGGCAGCTGTTTCGCTGATCCAGGCATTCAGTACGGGCAGGTTTTCCTGTGAGAAGGCTCGGGGTTCATTGCCGATTTCCCAGGTCATGATGGAGGGATCGTTGATGTATTTAACGCCATTGTAGCGATTGGTGCGGGTAAGGATAAAGCGGATAAAATCCTGATTCTGTTTTTTGCAATTATCGCAGTTCAGGAATTGTCCGGAGAACTTCATAAACTCCTGCCAGGTATTGGGTTTTACCATGGGATAGGGAATCTTTCCATATCCGTTCCAGTTCAGGTATTGTGCGAATCCTCCTGACCAGTCCCAGCTGTTATTCAGGAAGAGTATGGCTTTCATGTCCCTTTTGGCAAGTTCAGCCATGAGGAAATCTAGTCCGTCGAGAAGGTCTTCATTGTATTTTCCGGGAGAAATCTGCAGGACAGGAGTAACGCGGAATGGCTCATCAGCAGGGCCTTCGGCTCCAACCTGAATGCGGAGGTTATCGATACCGCATTCCTTCATAAAATCCAGTTCGCGGATCAGTCGTTGTCTGTTTCCGTTGGGAGCGGCGAGAATGGTACCATACCAGAAATTGGTTCCGATATAGTAGTAAGGCTTGCCGTTAATTGCAAAGGAGTTTCCTTTTACGGTTACAAAATCCTGGCCCTGAGCAAAGGAGAGTGATAGTGAGAAAAAGAGCAAAACGAGCATTAAGAGTCCTTTGTGTGTCATAGTTGCCGGAAATTTTCTGGCGGTAAAGGAATTAATGCCGCCAATGGCTGGATTTTGCAAGACTTTGTTCAAAGTGGTAGGTGTAAATTCAAACGGGTATGAAAATCTGAATCAAAGGTAGAGACAAGGCTTATTTTTTAATTATATCATTTTTTTCAATCATGATATTATAATGACAAATTTCAGGGATTTGCGTAAGAAATCTCAGCATATCTACGGATTGTGGTTTTATCTGAATTGTAGTTATCCCGATTATTTATTCCAGACAAATTTTTCCTCTTGTCAGAAGTTTGTTCATATGTTAGCCTTAACAATATACTTTAATGTCATTTTATGATACTATTTTATCATGATTAAGATAACGATTTAATACTTAATGAAGTTATGATGTTTTATGTGCCTGTTATTCAGTAATATAAAAAGCATTAATTAATAATGGCCCGGAATATGAACTAAAGTTCTCTATAATATTAATTTAACTTGTACTATATTTGAATTCGTCATTAAATAATCTGATTAGCCATGCGTGACAACATTCTTAGGGAAATCACACCATTGACTCAGGCTGATTGTTTTACCATTTTCACCAGGACGAAATCGGCCTTCGACTTTCCGTTGCACTATCATGAGGATATTGAGCTGAATTTCGTGCTTAATGCGGCCGGAGCCAAGAGGGTGATTGGAGATCATATTGAAGAGATCGGTGATTATGAGCTGGTACTGATTGGTCCCAATCTTCAGCATGCCTGGTTTGGGGAGAATTTCAAGGATAACCAGATCACTGAAATCACCATTCAGTTCCATAAAAACTTTCTTGATGATGCCATGCTGATCAGGAATCAGTTGCGTTATATCCGCATCATGCTTGAGAAATCGACGCGGGGAATTCTGTTTTCCAACCAAACCACCAAGCAGTTGGCTCCCAGAATTATGGAACTCGGAAAAAAGCAGGGCTTTGATTCTGTGCTGGAATTACTGTCGATCCTTCATGATCTTTCCGTCTCCAGAAATTATCGTCTCCTTTCCGATTTAACTTTCAACAATGTTGAGAAGCAATCCTATAACAGCAGGCGCATTGAGAAGGTGATGACCTATTCGAGGCTGAATTTTCACAAGCAAATCTCGTTGTCGGAGGTGGCTAAGATTACCAGTATGACAGAATCTGCCTTCAGCCGCTTTTTCAAGTTGCGTACCGGAATGACATTCATCGACAGTCTTATAGAAATCCGCCTTGGGCATGCATCGCGCAAGCTGATTGAAACTACTGAATCTATATCTGAAATTGCCTATAACTGCGGTTTTAACAATATCTCCAATTTCAACCGCATCTTTAAAAAGAAAAAGGGCTGCACGCCCAAGGAATTAAGAGAAAGCTACGATCAGGGCAGCCGGGTTTTCATCTAAGCATCACCCGATTCCCGGGAATCAACTCTTCACTATCATACAGCTTTCCTGAGCCGACATTGTTGAAATGCGGCAGATGTATATTCCTTTTCCGGCCATTATTCCTGAGTCTCCATAGCAATTCCAGTTTACTGAATGCGCACCCTTTTCCTGATTTCCGGAGAAAAGCCGGCAAAAGCGTGTGCCTGTGATGGTGTAAATGTCAATATTGACCATCTCCCTGCTGAAAAGTGAATAGCTGATCGTTGCATTTTCCTGAACTGGGTTGGGCAAAATTTTCATCTGCAGATTGCTTGCCATCGCTGGATTTTCGATTCCGAGGGTGGCATTTTGCCAGACAACCGCTGTATCAAGATTGGTAATCATAATATTATCGAACCAGATTTTATTCCCTGAGGTGCCGCCATATTCCGTCGAGAATTCAAACTTATCAATGGCCGACCAGTCGAATTCTCCATTGGCATTAAACCAGCTTCCGTTATCCCAGGATCCCCTTTCGTCGAATTCTGAAAGGGGAATGTGAACATGATGCCAGCGATTGTCCCAGGTCGCTACGGAGGCATCTATGGTTACGCCCATTCGCCAGGGGTGATCCGCGGGATTGTCAGTTTTTGTATCCATAAATCTTGCATCAAAGCTGATGTCGGATTCATTTCCGCGAACCATGAAATCAAGCGCATAATTATTGGCTGCCAGATAGGAGAAATCACGATCTGGAAGGAAGTCAAAACTCAGGGAATTGTACTGACTGAAACCGCGCCAGTCGATGCAATAGTTGTTGTTGTTGGGATATAGCCCGGAGTAGAAGTCGATGGTGCCCGCGGTGTAGCTGGAGTTATTGATCCCGCGTTCTATAAAGTCGGAGTAAACCTTTACGGCGGCAGTATCCGGCTGCATCGACCAGGGTGTCTGGGGCGGGACGTTAAAATCAAGGACTTCCAGAAGGGGAATATTCAGGTCATGGTCAAACATCTGGTTTGTTCCCTTCCTGAATAGTCCGAAAGTACCCTGATAATCCCAGGTAGTCCATGGAATGCCCTTTTCTTCAAGATAATCCTTCACCACCTGATACCAATACACCCGTTCGCTGCTGTCGCAGTTGGGAATATATACTCCAAACTCTCCGCAGAAAACCTTCACATTTCTGGAATTCTTGAAGTTCACGGCATAGTCGAGAAGCTGCTTTACCTTGGCAACGGTGCCATCGACAGGATAATTATTCAGGGCTGATTCCACCCAGGTACCCAGCAGGTCGGATGGGCAAGGAGGCATGGTTGCTGCATCGTAAGGAAAAGGAACACCTTCGAGAGAAGCCATTGATGGCGTATTCCATGTTGTGCCCTGATGCGTGAACATAAAGGGATCGTAGAAGTGGAAGGTGTAAATCAGGTTGGTATCTGCATATACCGGAAGATTTTGAAGCTCGGTGTAGGTATTGTATCCGGAACCACCCACTATTATGGTATGTTTGGTATCAATAGCCCTGATGGAATTAATCACATTCTGCTGAATCACTCCCCAGCTCTGGGTTGAGATCCCATGGGGTTCATTCAGCACCTCATAAAGGATATAGTTGCTTCTGTCCTTGTAATGCGACGCCATTTGGGGCCATACTTTTTTCAGGACCGTTTCAACCGTTGGAGAGGTATTCACTGATGGATCGAAGCTATGATCATCGAGAATCAGGTAGATGTGCAGTTGTTCCGCCCAGTTCACGACTGAATCCATGAAATTGAGAAACAAGGGAGACAGCGTATAATCGGGAGCTCCGGAACTCATTTCATGCAAGGCAATCGGAAGCCGGATTACATCACAACCGAGACTTTTAATGTTTTCAAGGTCATGCTTTGTATAGCGGGTGAACTGAATTTGTCCCGGACTGCCTACCTGGAACCATCCCGTCAGGTTTATCCCCTTGTTGAAGGGAATCTGCGTCCATGCAGTGGAGGTAAGGCAGAACAGAAGTATAAAAAGGCTTGTTTTATAGATTATTTTCATGGGAAAGAGGGCTAAAGAGTGGAAGATTCAATGGGACTGAAGGTTTCAACTATTCCGATAATTTCAGCATAATCACATCGCGGGCAGGTATTGTTGCCTTGAGAGATGTGGCTGTTGAACCGATATTTTTGTGAAGCCAGAGGTCGCGGATGTTATAGACTTTGCTTCCAAATTCAAAGTTCATTCCTGAGAGTGCATCCCTTACCGGGAATTCCTTCCAGTTGAAATCAACAGGGATGGCTGTTTCACCGCGGTTCAGGAAACAGATGGCGACTTCCTTGTTGCTAAGTGGCTTGGCATAGACTTCAAGATTGCCAAAATCGAGGTATTTCAGGCACTCTATTCCAAGTGCATCCTGATCAATTGCAATAACTTCAGCATTGGTAAGGATTGACAGGGTTTCCTTTGAGATATTCCTCAGGTCATTACCGGAAATCAGGGGAGCGGCCAGCATGCACCAGAGTGAGAAATGGGCACGGTCCTCATTGAGGCTCATGCCATTGCCAACTTCCAGCATATCCGGATCGTTCCAGTGGCCCGGACCGGCATATTTCCGCAGGTCTTTCTGCTTATCAAGAATCTGCAATACTCCCAAAGATGACCATCCGCCAAAACCCTTTTCACAGTCGAAGCAATTGGTTATGTCGCCTGTTGTCCGCCACATATGTCCGATATCCTTTGCCCAGAGCCATGGATTATTGTCGCCCCATTCGCAGATGCTGAAAAGAATGGGCCTTCCTGCTGAGCGGAGGGCATCGCGCATGGTTTTATAGGCATTTTCGGCATTGATTCCCGTTGTGCTGCACCAGTCATACTTGAGGTAATCGATTCCCCAGGATGCGTAGGTAATGGCATCCTGATACTCATACCCATGACTTCCCGGGCGACCTCCACAGGTTTGAGTGCCGGCATCGGAATAAATGCCCAGTTTTAGTCCCTTTGAATGCACATAATCAGCCAGGGCCTTCATTCCTGAAGGAAACCTGATTGGGTCGGGGTGGATAAAGCCAAGACTATCGCGGGTTCCATGCCAGCAATCATCGATATTGATATACTCATAACCGGCAGCCTTCATGCCTGTGGAAACCATGGCGTCGGCTGTCTGACGGATCAAATCTTCATTGATGTCGCAGGCGAACTTATTCCAGCTGTTCCAGCCCATGGGAGGCGTTTTGGCAAGATCAAATTTCTGGGCCTGAATGCTCAAAACAGCAACAAATGACAGAATCAGAATGAGGACTTTCTTCATTTTCTACTTGGTATTAACTGTAACAATTGCCGATTCCAGTCCTTCTGAACTGGCAGTAATCTTCAATGCACCCGGCTTATCCCCTGCCTTTACGACCAGCAGACACATTCCGTGAAACGCTTTCCTGGAGTCGGCCTTGAAAGGTTCCAGACTGATTTCATTGCCATTATCAACACCGGCAATGCTTCCATTTCCCTCAACCTTGAATTTTACAAGATTGTCAGCCAGCGGAACCATTACATTGTTGGCATCCACGATTTTAACAGTGCAGAAGGAAAGGTCAGAGCCATCAGCCTGAATGAGGCTGCGGTCGGGAGTAATTATAACCTTTGCAGGTTTACCGGCGGTTTTCATCTCCTTACGAAGAATCTCCTTGCCGGCGGTGCGGCCAATAGCCAGAAGGGTACCTTCCTCAAATGGAATCTTCCAGGAGAGGTGAAGGTCGTCGTTCACTTTCTGTTTGGTTCCAAGGGATTTCCCGTTGAGGAAGAGTTCAACCTCAGCGCAGTTGCTGTAAACCCAAACGTCGATTTCTTTTCCGGGAGTCCAGTTCCAGTGTGGAAGTATGTGCAGGACGGGCTTCTGGGTCCATTCGCTTTGATACATATAATACGAATCCTTTGGAAATCCGCAGAGGTCAATGATTCCGAAGTAGGAGCTATGAGCGGGCCATCCGTATGGAGTAGGTTCTCCGAGATAGTCGAAGCCGGTCCAGATATACATTCCCGACAGGAAATCATATTTCTTGATGATCTTCCATGATTCTTCATGTGTGGAGCCCCAGGGAGCCGAGCAGTTATCGTAGGAAGAGCAGGACATATCCGCATTGCCACTGGTAAATTTCTCATCCCATTTGATGGGCCAGCGTTTCACTGAATCGGCAGGCATATCGTAGCTTCCCCTTGTGGAAAGGGCAGAGGTGGTTTCAGAGCCTATGAATTTCTTTCCGGGGAAGGCTTCCGGGAAATTGGCGAATTTCAGGTGCTGGTAATTGTAGCCAATCAGATCAAGAGCATCTGATTTAATGAGGTAGTTATTGGGTGAGGGGTCGTTGCAGGCAGAGGTTATCGGACGCGTGGGATCCAGCTTGCGCACGATTCCCGCGAGTTCCCTTGCCATTGGAATTCCTGTTGAATCCCATTGCTCCATGATTTCGTTCCCTATGCTCCACATGAAAATTGAGGGGTGGTTGCGATCGCGAAGCACCATATCCTCAAGGTCGCGCTGATACCATTCCTGAAAATCGAAGCTGAAGTCATGCGCACATTTCTTGATTTTCCACATGTCGAAGGCTTCATCCATCACGATGAATCCCATTTTATCGCAGAGGTCGAGGAGCTCGGGAGCGGGAGGATTATGTGAGGTGCGGATGCCGTTGCAACCCATTTCCTTCAGAATTTCAAGCTGCCTTTCCAGAGCCCTGTAGTTGATGGCAGAGCCCAGACAACCCAGATCGTGGTGATTGCATACGCCCTTGATTTTCACCTGCTCACCATTCAGAATAAATCCCTTTTCTGAATCAAACTCAAAGGACCGCAGTCCAATAGTGGTTTCATACATATCCAGAACTTTTCCCTTTTCTTCAATGTAAGTCACAACCCTGTAGAGATTAGGATCGGCGATGGTCCAGAGGCGGGGATTAACCACTCTTACTTCCTGCAGTAACTCCTGAGGGCTTTCTTTCAGGGCGACAGCCTGGGGTTCAGTGCGGGCAGCAACGAGGTTACGGCTATCGTAAATAATTGATTTAACATTTACTGTGAGGTTCTTCCCGCTTTTGTTCGTGATTTTGGACTGAATATTAACAATGGCGCTGACTTTGCTCACATCGGGAGTGGTGATGTAGGTTCCCCAATGATCGATGGCCACCTTTCCTGTGAGTTCCAGCCATACATTCCGGTAAATACCGGATCCCGAGTACCAGCGTGAGTTGGGTTGAACGGAATTATCCACCTTCACGGCAATCACATTGGCAACTCCCGGTTTTACATAGGGGGTAATATCGTATTGGAATGAGCTGTAGCCATAGGCCCTTTTCCCGAGGTAATGCCCGTTGATCCAGACTTCGCTGTTACGGTAAATACCATCGAAATCGATATAAATCATCTTGCCTACCGAGGATGAGGGCAGTTTAAAGGTTTTCCGGTACCAGCCAATTCCTCCGGGCAATGCTCCACCGTTGAATCCGGCAGGATTGCTTTCACTGAAGCTGCCTTCTATGCTCCAATCGTGGGGAAGATCGAGGTTTCTCCACTGTGAGTCATTGAATGCTGCCTCAGAGGCTTGAGGATTATCGCTTCCCAGAAATTTCCAGTCCTGGTTGAAACTGATTTTCTCCCTGCCGGTGGAAGCAGGCTGTGCAAGGATAATTCCGCCAAATCCGATGATTAATAGGATCAGACTGGCAATACGCATACATTTTTTCATTTTCTGAATTCTTTTAAACTATTCCCGAAAATATTACTGAACGAAGAAACTGGCTTTTTCGAGGCGCTCGGAATCGGGTCCAATCATCACCTCAAATTCGCCGGGTTCAACAACACGTTTCATTTCTTTATTATAAAACTGAAGTTTATCAGGGGTAATGGTGAAGCTTACTTCCATTGATTCACCCGGTTTCAGACTGATTCTGGCAAAATCCTTCAACTCCTTGATAGGTCTGGTGACGGATGAAATTTTGTCGCGCAGGTAAAGCTGGACGATTTCGGTTCCTGCTACTTTTCCTGTGTTTTTAAGTGTTACCGAGACTTTCAGGTTCTCTCCCTGCTTGATGATGGATTTTTCCAAAACAGGTTTTCCGTATTCAAAGCTGGTATAGCTCAATCCGTAACCGAAAGGAAAGGCCGGCTTCATCTCTGAATTCACATAACTCCTGTTGCGGGAGGGTTTCCTGCTGTAATAAACAGGCAGTTGTCCGATGTTTTTGGGGTAGGTAACCGTAAGTTTTCCTGATGGATTTACTTTTCCGAACAGAATATCTGCTACGGCAGTTCCTGTTTCCTGTCCCATATACCAGCCTTCGAGCAGTGCCGGGACATTCTGCATTATAAAATCGGAAACTATGGGCCTTCCGTTGATCAGCAGCACAATCACCGGTTTTCCTGTTTTTACCAGTTCACGGGCCAGTTCTTCCTGCCTTCCAAACAGTGTCAGGTCGTCACGGTCACCGCGATGATCCTCACTCCAGCCTTCCCTGCAGATTGATTCATTCTCGCCAATCACCAGCAGGATTACATCACTCTTGCCGGCAACCTCCACGGCTTCGGCAATGAGTTTTTTGTCGGAAGCCTCATCATTGACCTTAGTATTATTGTTATCCCAGAATGAGCCGGGAGTGGTGGTAATCTTGCAGCCTTCGGCATACAGTACATTGAATTTGTTGCCAGCAAAATCCTTCATGCCCTGAAGCACTGAGACTCCGATACGGGGTTCATTTGTATATCCACCAAGATGAAGATCTGCCGCATTGGGGCCAATTACAGCCAGATTCGTCAATTTGGAAGCATCCAGCGGAAGCAATTGCTTTTCATTTTTCAGCAGGATAATGGATTCATGTGCTGCTTCGAGTGCGAGTTCCTTGTGTTCCTTGCATTTAGTCACCTCTTTGGCTTTCTGAAGGTCAGCATAAGGTCCTTCGAACAAGCCAAGCCTGAATTTGTCCATGAGTACCCGGCGGACGGCATTATCAAGGGTAGCTTCCGAAATAACACCTTTATGAACAAGATTTGCAACATATTTGAAATAGCTGGTAACATCCATGATCTCAAAATCGATACCGGATTCAATGGCCATTTTGGTTGCTTCGGCACTGTCCTTTGCTACAAAATGTTTGCGGTAGAGGTCCTCAATACCGCCCTGATCGGAGATAACATGTCCCTTGAATCCCCATTCACCCCGCAGCACATCATTGAGCAGCCATGGATTTGAATGATTGGGTATTGCCGACCATTCATTGTAGGATGGCATCACACTCAGCACACCGGCTTCCTTAACAGCAATCTCAAAGGGATACAGGTGATTCTCCCTGAAATAGCGTTCATCACAAACCACCGGAGCCGTATTGTTACCGCCTTCTCCCTGTCCGTGACCTGCAAAATGCTTGAGAGTTGCGATCACATGTGAGCCGTCGATCAACGGTGAATGTCCCTGAAGTCCAAGGATGGCAGCCTTTCCGATTCTTGCAGTCAGATAGGGATCTTCGCTGTAGGTTTCCTCAGTTCTTCCCCAACGTGGTTCCCTTGCCAGGTCAAGCACCGGTGAAAGCGACTGATGAAATCCCCTCACCCGCATTTCCTTGCCGGTGGCGGAGAAAACCTTTTCAACGAGGGTAGTATCCCAGGTACTTGCCAAAGCGATAGCCTGAGGGAAACTGGTACATCCGTCAGCCATAAAGCCGTGAAGGCCTTCTCCGATAAAAATGCAGGGAATACCAAGTCTGGTTTTCTCCAGCATGATTTTCTGCATGGCATTATCGAGCCTGATTGCCTGTTCCATGGGCATTCGGTTCTGGAACCAGGTTACAGCTCCAATTCCATTGCTGAAGGCTTTCAATACCTTGCTTTCATCTATTTCACCCTTGTCGTCAAACAAGCTGGTGCCAACATTAATAAAGCAAAGCTGTGCCGCCTTTTCCTCTATGCTCATTTTCTTCATGAGCAGATCCACTTTCTTCTCAATGCTGAGGCTGGGGTTCAGGTAATCCTTGTTGGTCTGAGCCAGAACGCTGAGAACAGGGAGCAGGAAAAGAAGGATAATGTATTTTTTCATTATGGGAAATTTTAGAAACTGGCTAAATTTACTTTTTTGAAAAAAAGAATTCAGAAGTCATCCGCCGGCTGGCGGACAGTAGTCAGAATAGAAATTATGGAACCAATAGTTAAGTAAATATCTGCTCGCCTGAGGAGGATGGCTCCTGTCCGCCCAGGTTGATGAATTCTATAGAAAGTAGCTTTTTCAGACAATCTCACAGTTTTATGAATTCTTAAAGTTCTATTTCCTTTTCGAGAAGGATTTTATCGCAGGATGAGCCAACCTTCAGCATAAACTTACCGGGTTCGAGTACCCAGTCTTTCTTTTCGGGATCATAATACTGGAAAGCCCTTTTATCGAGGGTAACCTCAACACGCTTTGATTCACCGGGCTTCAGGCTGACTTTTGTAAAGCCTTTGAGCTCCTTGTCGGGGCGGGAAAGTGTGGATTGAGCGTCCTTAACATAAACCTCCGCTATTTCCTTGCCTTCAACCTTTCCGGTATTCTTTATGGAGAAAGAAACTACACAATTCAGGCTTTCCTTTTCCTTGCCGGTTTCCACCTTCAGATCTGAGTATTCAAAGCTGGTGTAGGATAGTCCAAAACCAAACGGGAACAGTGGCTTCACAGCCTTTGTATCGAAATAGCGGTATCCAACGAGCAGATCATCCTTATAGTTTACAGTTCCGTTGCTTCCCGGATATTCACCTAGTACAACTGAAGGTGAATCTTCAAGTTTTACAGGCAAAGTATAGGTCATTTTGCCTGATGGGTTTACATCTCCGGTCAATACCCTGGCGAGGGCTGTTCCGGTTTCCATTCCGATGTAGCTTGTGTAAATAAGTGAATTAGCCTTTCCGATCCATGAACTCATATCCACAGGTGTTCCGGCAATGATAACGACAATGGCTTCCGGCTTCACTTCCAGGACTGCCTTAATGAGATCATCCTGTCCGTAAGGCAGGTTCATATTGGGTTTGTCACTGCCTTCGCAGTCGTTGCCCGGTTCATGGTTCAATCCGCCAATAATAATAACCTGATCGCAGGTTTTGGCAAGGTTTACAGCCTCAGCAACCAACTTGGGATCTTTTGCATTCAGGTCTTTCGACATAGCATAACCCTGGGCAAATTTCACTGTGACATCTGTCCCAAATCGTTTCTGCAATCCTTCGAGTGGCGGGATTTCATATTTGGCTTTAATGGTGGTACTGAGTCCGCCATAGGCATGCTTGCGGGTGGCATTGTCGCCAATCACTGCAATGGTCTTTGTCTTTTTGAGATCGATTGGAAGAGTATTGCTGTTATTCTTTAATAGTACGATAGCTTCATCGGCTACGGCCAGAGCTGCAGCAGCCCTTTCGGGTGTTGCCAGTTTCGCAGCCATTCCGGTGGTGTCAGTCTCCGGTTTTCCGATCATGTCAAGCTTGCACATTACATAAAGAATGCGGCGAACCTTGTCATCCACAACCTTGGCATCTACCTTGCCTGCTTTGATGGAATCGAGCAGACGCTGGCCCAGGTAATAATCGCCTTTCTTGCCATTGATGGGGTACATCTCCAGATCCAGACCGTTATTAGCAGATTCCAGGGTGTGATGTGCTGCACCCCAGTCGGACATTACAAGTCCCCTGAAACCCCACTCCTTCTTTAGGATATCCTGCAGAAGGTAGCTGTTTTCGCTCGCATGTTGTCCCCTGAACCTATTGTAAGCCCCCATTAAACTCAGGACGCCGCCATCCTTTACAGCTGCTTCAAAAGCAGGAAGGTAAATTTCACGCAGAGCGCGTTCGGATGCTTCCACATTGATGGTATCACGGGCAAGTTCCTGATTGTTCAGGGCAAAATGTTTGGCACAAACAGCAATTCCCCCCGACTGTGCAGAGGTTATAAAACTGACAGCCATTTTACCGGTAAGAAAGGGATCTTCACTCATGTATTCCCAGTTGCGACCGTTCAGCGGTGTGCGATGAATATTCAGTCCGGGTGCCAGCATGATATTTTTGCCGCGAATAATTGCTTCTTCAGCATATACTTTTCCGAACTGCGCAGCCAGATCCTGATTCCAGGTTGAGGCCAGAGCAACCAGTGATGGGAAATAGCTGACAGCATCATTTGTTGCATTGGCTACATTCCAGTCATGGGGATTCATTTCTTCCCTGATGCCGCATGGACCATCGGAGAGATGAAGGGCGGGAATTCCCAGTCGGGGAATGGCAGGAGTTGTGAAGAATGTATTTCCGTGAATCAAGGATACTTTTTCCTCAAGGGTAAGCTGGGAGAGCAGTTTTTCGACTCTCTGGTCAATATTTTCTTCTTCGGTTTTGCAGGAATTCACAGCAATCATAGCTATGCAGATCAGGATTAGTAAGGAGATGGATGATTTCATATTTATTTTGTTTTTCAGGATGTCATGATTGTATTATTGAGCTGGCGGGAGGCTCAGCTGTTCCCTCAGCCATTTCATTTTCACTTGGTAATGCTCATCCGGCAGACCATGGCCAGCAAAGGGGTAAGCCTTGTAGGATTTCTCCGTTTTTACATTGTTGTAGGCAGCAAAATTAATCACCGGCGGACAAACCTCATCACAGAGTCCGATTCCCATGAGCATGGGGGCATTAATCATGGTAGCCAGATTCTTGATGTCGAAATAGCTTAGTGTCCGGTACACCTGTTCCCAGCTTTGCTTCTTCTCCACTTCCACATAATTGGTAAACTCATTGGCAGGCCATCCGGCTACCTTGAAGTAATGGGGAAAATCGGAGAGGAAAGGAACCTGGGGGGCACAAGCCTTGATTCGTGTATTGTTCAGGGCAGCAGTTGCAAAGGTAAGGGCTCCTCCCTGACTGGCGCCTTCAACGGCAATACGGGTGGTGTCAACTTCGGGACGGGTGAAAAGGAAGTCAACGGCTCTTACGCAATCCATATAGGCTCCGCGGTAGATATATTTATCCCGGTTGTCGAGGTTGTACAGCAGATAGCCTGGGAAGCCGGGATTTACATCATCCTTGCTGTTCCCATGTCCACGGATATTTAAGCCAAGTCCGATGATATCATCACCATAATTCACATAAGAGGGGATAATGGTTGAGCTGTATCCCTGAACCTGCATGATAACCGGATATTTCCCCGGGGCTGTTGGAACCGTGTACCAGGCGTGAATCCTGGCATTTTCGAGGGAATGCATTTCTACCAGATAGATGTTCCGCTTAGAAGTGCAAAGACTATCAATTTTAGTGATTTTATATTGTGGGTCAACCTTGCTTAAATCCGCTTTTGCCTGGTTCCAGAAGGCAACAAAATCAGACTGGCAATCAGGGGCAACGATTCTTTTTTCAGGCTCATATCCGAAGCGGAAAGTCTCCTGTTTGGCAAACAGTCCTGACTCCATCCTGACCATGATTTTATAGAAGCCGGGTGTAATCCTGGACTGAGGAAACAGAAAAACAGCCTTTTGTTTCTGATTGATGCTTACCTCCTGAGTTTTGGTATCCAGTTCCTCGCCAACATCATTGTAAACAGCGATGGAGAGAGGTCCCTTCAATGCCATTTTGGAAGAATTTTCAATGGTAACCGGCAGGGAAATATTCGGAGAACCCTTAATAATATGATCTTCCTGCTTTAGAGATAGGCTTAGTGAGATCTGTCCGAACAACTCCTTAATCGTGAATGTTGGAGGTCCTGCATAAATGCCGCCATTTCCTGTTCCATCCCAAACCCTTATGGCAAGCACATTGGGCTCATCCCATTTAATGAGTTTGAGATTTATCGGATATGACCTTTCATCATTGCAGGCAGTAACGGATGCCGGCGGAAACTCTCCACTTTTGCCGATAAGTTCCCCATTGAAATAGGTAAAATCGGAATCATCTATCTTGCCAAGGTTTAGCAGAAATCCGCCATTTTTCTTAGCCAGCTTTTTATAGCTTGATGGAATAACGATTTTAACCCTGTACCAGGCAATCCCGTCATAAGCCGGAAAACCCTGTTGTTCCCAAAATTTCAGAGGAGAAATGCTCCCCCATTCCGAATCATTGAAAGAAGGATCTGACCAGGATGGATCATCTCCGGTTTTAAATTTCCAGCCATCCCGGGGTAAGTTCTGGGATATGGCCAGAAAACTCAGGGAGATAAGCAGTAGCAGTATTGTTGCCTTTTTCATGGGTATTCTGAAATGTATTTCGATTGCTGTGTTTAGAGTTGGATTTTCTGGACTGCCCCATCGTACTGCACAGTCTTTGCAGAAAGAACCTCCTTGCCTATACTGAAAGGTTTATTGCGGTCGACAAGCACGATGTTAAACACCCTGTTGGCTGGCATTCCCGGGAAACTGCCTTCTCTTTTATTGATGGTAAGTTGCCTGGATGCTTCATCATAGCTAAACTGAATCCTGGAGAAGGCACCTTTTTCATACTGATAATTGGTTCCTTCGTCTTCGTAAAGGGTGAATTGTCCGTTCATTCCCGGGAAAACACAAATGGTGACAGCTCCGGAAGGATTTTCGGATGCGTACTGAATCTCCGGACCTACAGGAAGAATAGTCCCTTCCTTTACAAATACCGGAATATGGCTGATTGGTGCTACTGCGTTGATGACAGCTCCTCCTTTGAAATATTTTCCTGAGTAAAGATCATACCATCCGCATCCTTCGGGAAGATAAACTTCACGGGAGCGGGATTTGTACTCACAAACAGGATTGATGAGCAGCGAAGGACCAAACATAAACTGATCGGCAATATTGGTCACTTTGGAATCAGTTGGAAAATCCATGATCAATGGACGCATCATGGTGTAATCATTGAAATAGGACTCTGCTGCAAGGGTATAGATGTATGGCATCAGCCTGTATCGCAGCTTATCAACATCCAGAATGCCTTCGTAAGCGGGATGTCCTTCGGGGGCAACATTGTATATTTCACGGAATGGGAATTGTCCATGAGCCCTGAACAGCGGACAGAAAGCACCAAACTGATACCAGCGGCACATCTGTTCTCTCCATTCTTCAAGTGTTTCACCCTTGGCATCCATATAGCGCGTCTCAACGGCGAAACCACCGATATCCATGGTCCAGTAAGGAATCCCGGAAATGCTGAAGCTTAGTCCGGCAGGGATCTGTCCCTTCATATCAACCCAGCTGGCTGCAATATCCCCACTCCATGTGGAGGCTGCATAACGCTGTGAACCTGCAAAACCTGAGCGGGTAAGGATAAATACCCTCTGGTCTGGATTTGCTGTACGTTGTCCTTCATACACTCCTCCTGCATGCACGAGCGGGAAAGCATTGAAATTTCTGGCAGCAGAACCCAAAGCGGTTGGATTCATCAGTTCCTGACGTTCCCGGAGCGACATATTGGAAAGAACATCGGGTTCCGTGGCATCCATCCACCAGGCATCAACGCCCTTGCTGAAAAGCTTCTTGTTCATGTCTTCCCAGTATGCTTTTCTGGCATCTTCGTTAAAGGCATCGTAGAAAGTGGAAACATAGCCTACCCAGTCTTTCTGGTTATTCTCAATATTCTTTTTGTACAGCCAGCCCTGTTCGTCCATCTTTTTATAGTTCTCTGTTCCGACATAGAATTTAGGCCAGACGGAAATCATGAAATGGGCATTCAGTGAATCATGCAGCGTTTTTATCATCTGCTCAGGATTTGGGAAGCGGCTTGGATCGAATTCATGATCGCCCCATTTATCTTCCTTCCAGTAGAACCAGTCTTCAACGATATTATCGATGGGAATATTCCGTTTCCTGTATTCACGCATTGTTTCCAGGATTTCGTCCTGTGTTTTGTATCTCTCGCGGCTTTGCCAGAATCCCATGGCCCATTTGGGCATGATTGGTGCTTTGCCGGTAATGGTTCTGTAATGATGGATTACCTCATCCATATTGCTGCCTGCCATGAAATAATAATCAATCTGGTCGGCCATTTCGGAGAAGAAGGATATGCGTCCCTGTTCTTCAGGATTAAGTGGAGAAAGGTGTTTTAAAGTGATGAAAGATTCATTTCCGTCAGGAATCCATTCAATTTTAAGGTTGTATTTTTTACCGGCTTCCATTGGATAGGAAAAGCGGGTGGTAACCGGATTCCAGCATTGCCTCCACCTGTCGAAGAGGAGTTTGCCATCGATCCAGAGTTTTGCATAACCTGCAGAAACAAATAAAAATTTGTGTTCTCCGGTAGTGTCGGCTTCAATGGAGCCCTCCCAGTTGATGAGGCCATCGCCCAGCACAACGCCTGCAGGGAATTTCTTCATATCGTGAAGGAACTGGTAGGACAATTCCTTTTCGTCACGGCTGATAATGGTTTTTGAGGTATCAGCCTTCAATTTGTAGGTAGCTGTAAGGCTGCCGGGATTGCCGGATTTATTGTAAAGCTTCAGGGAAGAGATTTCTTCAAATTCGCGGACATCGCCAAATTTGGTCCTTCCGTTGTTATCCCAGAGGATTCCATAGTTCCTTGAAGAAACGATAAATGGAACCACGGCAACAGTATTGTACTGGAAAAGATCGGCATCCTTTCCTTTCAGATTCAGGAAATTGGTTTGGTTCTCCCCCAGACCGTAGATTGCTTCATCGGCAGGAGATTCAAACTCCTGACGCACTGAATAGCCTTTATCATTGTCGAAGGTCACTTCTTCGAAGGATTTTCCACCACCCTTCTTTTCGGCAAGTATCTCTTTCCCCGATTCATTGAAGTAACGTACTTCGCCGGTTGTCAGACTCACCTTAACAAGAAGAGCTGATGTTTTCAGCAAAACTTCTTCTCCTTCTTTGGTGCAGCTGAACTTGGGCGGAGTAAGAGTGTCCTTTACAGCCATAAGGCTTTCCCTCGAAGAGAAAGATTTGCCATTAATTGCCTTAACATGGATAATCTTATCCGTAACAACATCGATTTTAAGTCTGGTTTCTTCAGATCCGTTTTTATGACGGATTCTGACCAGAACTCCATTATCGGTTAATTCATAAGGTTTGAACTGGCATGCCGATATTAACACAGCAAAAACCAGGATGATAAATCCGGGAAGAGTGATTTTTTTCATTGTGATGAGTACTTCAATCAAATTGGAAATTTAGTTAATTAGGCTGAAACCAGGTCATAAGAAAAACCGGCCAGGAAATAATAACCTAATATTTCCTGCCGGTTTTTCTACAAACCAACCTCAACCTCAAGGTATAATTCTCAAATAATCATTGTTTAACCACCTGAGAAGGTCTTCGTTCACCAGCTTATTCCTTGATGAACATTATATTGTCAAAATAGAAGGTCTTTTCTGCTCCTTTAATCTGGAAGGTCACGTTGTTAACAGCGTTTAAGCCTGTCCATCCTGCAGTTAGAAGGTCATACTTGAAGTAAGTCCAGGTATTTGCAGGAATAGTAAAGCTCTGCCATGGTCCCCAGTTGATGGTAACCTGTACATCATAGTCAACGTCAGCGCCTTTAGCCCAGAAGGTAAAATACCTGCAGGCTGATGCATCAACAGAACCGGGATTTCCCATCTGGAGTCCGCCCCAGCCGCCAGCGTCGAATGCAGATTTCATGGATTTTGGTCCGCAAACTGCAAAATCAGCGGAAGCTTCATAAACACCACCCCATGACCAGCTCTGGAATCCATTCATCAGGTCATCAGCGAATACCTGAACAGCCTTGTCGACATTCACAAATGACATGCTGGTTACGGAGGAACCGGATGCATTTGTAATTTTCAGTTTGCCATTGTTCACATTTGAAGCAGGCATTTCAATTGTCAGTGATTTGCGGGTTTTCGAAACAACGGTTGCTGCATCTGAGGTACCGTCAATCACAACACCTGTAACATCGTCAAGGTTATTACCGGTAATGGTGATTGTTGAACCTGCCTGGAAATCGGTAGGCCATACCGTTGAAACGATAGGAAGGGCGATAACTTTAAACGGAACCGAAACTGATTTTCCTTCGCTGTTGGTAAGGATAATTTCCTGGTTTCCGCCATAGGCTGTATCAGGAACGCGGAAAAGGATATGAGTATCGGTGTTAAGGGTTGAAGTGATATAGGCAGGGACATTGTTATTGCTGAAAACAATGCTTCTGATATCACCAAGGCCAGTTCCGGCAACAGTAATCATAGAACCACCGGAAGCCTCTGCAGGAGTTACCGTTTGAAATACCGGAGTTCCGGGATTTGCTTCTGGACTGCCATCGGTATCTTTCTTACATGAGCTGAAAGCTATGGTAATTGCAAGAAACAATACAGGCAGTAGCGAAATATATTTTTGTGTTTTTTTCATTTTCTTTCGATTTGGGGATTATTTACCGATATAATAATGAACAGCATCCTTAGCCAGTTCCGGATCTTGCAGAATTTCACTTGCAGGAATTGGAAGATGCATGTAGTTTTCGGTGAAAGTTACATGAAGAGGAGTTGTGAGTGAACCGCGATCCTGAGCTTCTATGATTTGCTTTAGCTTTTGCGAAACCCTGACGCTGTACATCGTACCAGTAATCACCTTCGAATGCAAATTCAACTCTGCGTTCGCGAAGGATATCATCATTGGTAATTGAAGACTTGGCTTCAAGTCCTGCACGTGTTCTAACCCTGTTGAAAGCATCAAGGGCACCTGCATCACTGGTTGAAGATCCGCCAGCCAAAACAGCCTCAGCATAAATCAAAAGAACATCGGAGTAGCGCATCATCATGAAGTTGATACCTGTATTCATTCCGAGAACCTGCTCTCCACCATAAGCTGAGCCGGGGCCTACAACATACTTGGCAATATTTGCGCCTGTTGCACTACCTGGTTTTGCTGATGCAGGACAATTCTGGGTTGTATCATATTTATAACCGTCAGCCATGAATGCATTATAAGCAGCATCGGCATTCTGTGGTTTCCAATCTGGCATGGACCAGCCATTTTCCATCATGGTAGCAGCTCTGCGGATGTCACCCGGTTCAAAGGCATTCTTCACGAAATCAACTGAAGGCCTGAACAGTTCCCACATGTTTGATTCGGATGTGGACAGGTTGCTTGGTCCGCGGTCGCACTGCAGCTGATTGCCGGCACCCCATGGATTTGAAGTCAGCTGATACTGAATAGCGAAGATGGATTCGGTATTATTATTCATCACGCTGCTGTTGAACATTTTTGCATAGCCAGCAGAAGGAACAAGGTCATACTTGCCTGATTCCATTACTTCCTTAGCCTTAAGAGCAGCATTGGCATAATCCTTATTGTAAAGGTACATCTTGGCGAGGTAAGCCTTGGCAGAATATTTTGTAACGCGGCCAGGAACATCGCTTTCAGGAAGACCGGCTTCAGCAAGGGTCATTTGCTCAATGGCATATTTCAGTACATCTTCCTTATAGTATTTAGGGATGTTGTAATCACCTTCGAGAGCAACCTTACCGGGATCGCTGATGATGGGAGCATCACCAAAGGCACGGCCGATATAGAAGTAGGTAACGCCAAGCATGAAACGACATTCTGCAATGGCAGGATCAAGAATGGCAGGATCACCACCCAGGGTCTTTTTCATTTCAAAAGCCTGTAGGAAGGATGCTGACCAGCCACCTACCTTGTAGAAGGAAGTCCAGCAATATTGAACCAGTGGAGTAGCTGCCGACTGTGAAAACTCAACGAAAGCGCGGTAGTCACCATTGCCTTCATAGCTGTGGGAGTTTCCTGACATTACATCACCGATATCGTCAAGGCCACGACTCATGAAGCCGGCCCAGGGTAAACCGCTGTAAAGGGTGCTGGTTGTAGCACGCACTTCATCCGCAGTATTGTAGGAGTTATCAATGGAAACACTGGTTAACGAGGTTCTTTCGGTAAAATCCTTTGAACAGGACATTACGCTGAACACCAGTGCGAATAGGACATATATTAATTTACTTTTCATTTTCTTATCAATTTACGGTTTAACCAAAGGAGTGAACTAGAACTCAGCACTAACACCAACTGTAAATACTCGTGGATTTGGATAGTGGCCCTGATCCACATTCATCAACAGGATGCCGTTGTCATATGATCCGATTTCAGGATCATAGCCCGTATATTTGGTAAAAGTGTAAAGATTCTGTGCAGAGGCATAAACCCGCAGATTGGCAATTTTAACACGGTTGATAATATTGGCAGGCAGACGATAGCCAATGGTCAGGTTCTGGATACGGATATAGGATCCATCCTCAATGTACCTGTCGGAGATGTAGCTATTGTTTGAGTTGGTAGTTGTGAAACGTGGTAAGCTGCCATCGGTATTGGTTTCTGTGTAGCGGTCAAGAACAGATGTAAGCTGGTTATTGGTAGTGTTGTCCATTTTCTCAAGCTGCCATTTCAGGAAGTTGAAAATTTCTGCTCCCTGACTTCCCTGAATGAAAAGGGAAACGTCAAAGCTCTTGTAGGAGAAGTTATTTGTGAAACCGAATGTGAAATCAGGAATAGGGCTTCCGATATAGGTCATGTCGGCCTCATCAATTTTACCGTCAGGTTCGCCGGTGAGCTTACCATTGGCATCCTTGCCATTGATATCCTTGTATCTTACGTCACCAAGCCAGGTATGTGTTTCATCCTTGCTGTATCCGAACTGTGGAACTGATGCATCCAGTTCGTCCTGAGTCCTGATGATTCCGTCATAAACAAGTCCGTAGAAAGATCCTACAGGATGACCTGGAGCGGTATAGGTAATGTTGTAACCTGCATAATAAACTGAACCGGTAATTGAGGAACTTTCATTCAGCAGCTTATCAAGGGTATTGCTATACTTTGAGAAGATGAGTGAAGTGTTCCATGTCATCTCGTTCTTAACAATGTTATGAGTGGTAATGCTTAAATCAACACCCTTGTTGGTCATCTGTCCGACGTTGCCAATAGGAGCCTTGAGATCGTTCCATCCTGAACCGATTCCGAGGAAGGTAGGTCCGGTAGTGAAAAGAAGCATGCTGGTGGTAGTTTTCTTGTAAAGTTCAACAGTGGCTTCAATCCTATCCTTCAGGAAACTCATGTCGAAACCGATGTTGGAAGTAATAACCTTTTCCCAGCTCAAATCAGGATTGGCAATACCATAGAGGTAGTTAGTTGCATATCCATTAACTGATCCGAATCCAGCAGGTCCCGGCCATATGCTGATAAGGGAGGTATAGGGAGGATTTGGAGCGCCGCTTGGCAGATTCTGGTTACCAACTTCACCATAACCAAGTCTTACTTTCAGGTGTGAAAGAACGTTCTTGGTTGATTCCATGAATTTCTCATTGGTAACTGTCCAGCCAACGGAAACGCCAGGGAAGTAACCCCATTTGTTGTTGGGACCGAAGTTGGACGATGCATCACCCCTGTAGCTAACTGATACGGAGTAACGATTATCGAACATATACATTGCACGTGCAAAATAGGACTCAATCGACCAGTCACCTTTACCGCCGTTTAATTCCCAGGTAGTCTGGGTAGTGCTTCCAGCATTCAGGTCAAGGATATTATTGGTGAGATCCAGCTTGGTTCCGGAAATCTGTTCCCAATATGAGTACTGAGCTTCATGACCGGCAGTAGCACCAAAATAATGTTTGCCGATAGTCTTATTATAATTAAGGTAGTTACGAATTGCATAGTAGTAACTGTTGTTCCTGCTGTCGATGAGCTTGCTCTGCAGCTGCCTTGGACCAACATCCACACCTAGCTGGTAAGCCTTATTATTTCTGTTGCCAAGACTATAACTTACTTCATTCCTCAGGGAGAAATCCTTCAGGAATTTGATGTCAGCGTAGATGTTTCCAAAAATCTGGTTCTGTACAACCTCATTACCTCTGTTACGTGCATTTGCAACAGGGTTATCCTGGGAGTACTGTTGTCCGCCAACTGTTTGTCCACCGCCCCATGTTCCGTCAAGGTTTTTGATAGGAGTCAAAGGACTTTGGATACAAGCCAGCCATATTGATCCGGAAGGAGCATTATCGGCGAGGGCAACATTCTGAACGCTGCGCATGATATTGGCGGTAGTTCCGAAATTCAGCCAACTCTTAACCTGATGGTCGAGGTTGAAACGGGTTGAATACCTTTTATAATCTGAACCTTCAATGGTACCTGTTTGATCAAGGTATCCAGCGGATGCATAATAAGAGGTCTTATCGCGGGCACCTGAAAAACTCAGTGAGTGATTTTTTGAAACCCCATCCCTGAAAATGGCTTCCTGCCAGTCAGTACCTTCACCAAGGATTGATGGATCGGTGAATTCAGGAGTTACAGTCTGTCCGGTTTCGGTAAGAACTTCATTCTGATATTTTGCAAACTGGCTAAGGTTCATTACGTCGATTCTGTTGACAATCTGGGAAACACCAAAGCTTCCGTCGTAGGTAACCTTACCTTCTGCTGATTTTCCCTTTTTGGTGGTAATCATGATTACCCCGTTGGCAGCCTGTGATCCGTAGATTGCCTGGGCTGATGCATCCTTAAGTACGTCGATTGATTCGATGTCGTTTGGATTAATGTTGGCGAGGAAGCTGTTTCCTGTTTGTCCGCGGCCTCCGCCCAATCCATCATATCCTGAACTGGATACTGTATTGGTAGTGAATGGAACACCATCGATAACGATAAGTGGGTCATTGCTGTTAATAGTTGTAAAACCTCTAACCCTCAATGCAACACCACCACCGGGTTGTCCACTGTTATTGGTTACTGTAACACCGGCAAGTTTACCTTGCATAGCCTGGTCGATACCGGTAACCTGGAGATTCTTCAGGTCTTTCTGGCTTACTGATGAAATTGAAGAGGTAACCTCCGCTCTTTTAACGGTACCATATCCAATAACAACTAATTCATCCAGCATTTTTGAATCCGACTTCAGATAGATCTTTAAAGGACCTGCAGAAATTGGAAGCTGCTGGGTTTTCATACCGATAAAGGATACTTCAATAACCTTGGCATTTGCCGGACACTGAAGCGAGAATTTTCCATTAACATCGGTTGAAGTGCCGAGGGTGGTACCTGGAAGAATAATGGTAGCACCCGGCAAAGTCACATTGTCTTCCCCATACACTGTACCTGAAACAGTTACGCTCTGTTGGGCATAAGCTGTTTGAATTAAGGCCATAAGAGTGAGACAAATCAAGGCGATTGCTCTGAGTAATTTTTTTTGCATAACTGTTCTTTTTTTTAATTAACCAAATTTAGAGTCGTATCTACTGGAATAGTAATACTTTATTATCTCTTTATTATGATAATTTGATTATACGTTAAGTAATCGGATAGCCTAACTTGCTGATATCAACATAAAAAGGAATCATTTTTCAGATATATACCAGCTATAATTATTGATAGTTACTTTCCCATGTAATAAACTAATACCTTATTATACAGCGCCTGTTCCATTCTGAATTTTCAATTTGCAGAACAGCCTCCATCCTCAATTGATATATTTCTGCCAATGCATGAATAAATCAGGACTAACAAATCCTTCAGCATCCCTGCAACTTAATAAAGGTTCCCGGGGCAATATGAACCAAATCCCTGTCAATACTGATTTCGATGACTATTTTGAGCGACAGGACTTAAGAAAAAACTAATAATAATTTAACCTACTTAGCGTAAAAAGTACATATTGTGTATGATACGCGTAACGTTCATTTCAATCTCTCAACCCCCTCTTCCCTATCCCCAACAAAAAATATCCTGCCCATTCTGTTACTCTCCCTGATAAAATCTCTCAGACTCTTGCTCTCAATATTTTCAAAATCCCCTATAATCGCCAGCTGGCATCTGTAATTGGAAAACTTCTGCAGGATCTCCCCTGCCATTCCCGACTTCAAATCAAAAAAGGTAGGATGAAGGTTTTTCGAATTCACTATGATTTTCTCTGACCCATTGTAGCGGCAGTTTGCCATCAGGTCCAGGGCATCCTGAACTGTATTGATTTCAATTTGATCTGATTGGAGTTCAGCAATTAGCTGGTCCGGACTTCCGGTATAGATGATTTCCATAATGAATTTTGAGGTTTGGCTTATCTGGCATTGATATTTCTCGAAATGATTATTCTGTTCAGTTCGATTTTCAGAAGACAAAGCTAAGCATAGATTATATATACCTTATATTATAGAGAATCGGTGAATTGTTGACGAGAGGGTTTGTGATTGCGGGGGAGTGATGTGGAGATGTGGAGATGTGGAGATGTGAAGATTTACAAGTATCTAATCCGTGCAAATCTGTCCGCCAGCTGGCGGATCCGTGTCATCTGTGTTCTATTCTTGGCTACTTGCACAATCCAACCTCGAACCTTGAACCCCGAACCTCGAACCTTGAACCTCGAACCTTGAACCCCGAACCTCCATCAAAGTCGGGGAATAAATTTTACAAGGTTAAAGTTTATTTTTACCCTAATTACCAATGACAAATTATGTCATTTTTATCATCTTTGATTTTTTCATATCAATCCTTTTATAGTCTTAAAATGTAAAAATATTTTACACTTACTCTTGCTCCCGGAAAATTGTTGAAAGAAAATGAAAATTTTTTTTACCTCTGTTTTTTGCTGTCTGACAAATACACTATGCTTGGATTTTCAAGGCTTTTGGAATTGAAATCAGCTTTCCACTTTAATGCAAAACCACCTATCAGAGGCATAGATATTGGCTTTCATTAGTGAATTCACGTATTACCTTTTTTTGATTTCCGGATAATATGCGATTGATTGCCTGGGGAAAAGCTAGCACCAACCGCACTCTACCCATCTTCTGCAATGAATTGCCTTAATTCTCACTTTTCCTGTTACAAGTCGGGAAATGTGGAACAGACAAACAAATATTAAATAAAGTCAAAATAGTATTAATTAAAATCTAAGGTTATGAACCACATGAGAGATGCCCCCGCCGAATAGTTGCAAATTCTTGCTGTTCTTATTATAATTATAAGTTAACAGCAGTAGAAATTTACAGAAAATCGACAATTATGAAAAACAACTTCAAGTATTCAGCCAGCGTAGAACAGTACCTTTCCAACGAAATGGTACAGTCGGAGAAGCAGCTTTTCGAAAGAGAAACCGCTTCGAATCCCGGGCTTGCCCAGGAGCTGAAGTTCTCACGCACGATTGATGATGCCCTCCGGCAGGATGACATTATCGATCTACGGATGAAGCTGCTGTCGGCCTACCGAGAGAACCGAAAGGAGAAAGCGGAAGTGCCAGTTGTGCGCATGCAGTTCAGGAAAGTTTGGTATGCTGCTGCATCCATTATTATCCTCGCTGCCATCGGTTCAACAATTCTGTTCCGATCAATGGGCACCGACTCAAATGAACGTTTATTCAAACAGTACTACAGCCCTGAAAACCTTATCAATGTAACCAGGTCCGGAGATGCTAATATCGTGGAAGCAGTAATGCAGTTCCAGGAGAAAAACTATCCGGTAGCGGCCAAATTGTTCAAGCAAATCCTTTCTTCCGATAAGGACAACTTTGCTGGATGGTTCTTCTATGGGATTTCGTGTATAGAGACCGAAAACTATGTGGATGCCGAAAAAGCATTCAACACGATCATAGTCGACGACCAGAATCTGTACACAGAGCATGCCGAATGGTATTTGGGTTTGTGCTTTCTAAAAAGCAATCAAACCGTTAAAGCACGGGAACAGCTGACCAAGATTTCCACCAACCCCGAAAATATCCATCGTATGGATGCCAGGCATCTGCTTGAAAAACTCAATTAGCAGTTTATTCATCTTCTAAAAGGGCCGGCTCATCTGAACCGGCCCTTTTTTTACCCTTCAATCACTCCAACATCCTGAATACCCTTACATTTGTGAAAGCTTAACGCATTAATCCTTTAATCGATGAGAAAAAATTCAATTATCAGCCTTGCATCCATCATGATGCTTTGCCTCCTGTTCTCCAGCCAATCGCTTACCGCCCAAACCAGCACCCCTGATCCCGGCTATCAGCTTATTCTGGCAAACGGAACTCTTACCGGCGACAAGACTTTTGAATTCGACCTTCTCATTCTGGACACCGACCCTTCAAACCCATTTGAACTTGCCCTCCTTCAGGCAGGCATCCTGGTTAGCCCTGCATTCTATGCCAACGGCACAGTAACCGCCTCAATCGTTGAAGGCAGCTCTCAATTAATCGACGAACAAAAACCACTCGCTATTCAATTTGCCCAGGCTGCAGGTATTGTCAAGATTCCTTCAAGAACCCTGAAACCTTTACCAAAAGAAGCTAAACCTGAACGCAGAGGCACACTTATCCCGGCTAAAGTCCCAGGAACCCGCATCTGCCGCATTAAACTGACAAATACGACGGCTTTCACCAAGGCTATGCCCGGACTGGCTTTCAATTTTGCAAAACTTCCCTATCAAACTACCGTTTCTCAGTATATTGATGGCGTGAATACCATGCTTCCCTGTGATGAGAAAACTTGCGTGGTTAAAATGTAATCCTCCATTATCCCTTCCTTCAGAAACTTTTTGATGTAGTTGATTTAACTATATCAATACAGTTTTTCCATTTGCAGTTTATCAATATTCGACTATGCGACAAGGCTCTCTTCGCCCATTGTTGATTCTCTCTGTTTGCCATTAATCAACAGAAAGATCACACTGTCAGGGTTTTCTACCCCCTCTTCGATAAATGCAAATATGCTTTCTTTATAAAATCCTTATTTCTACCAGTGTAATCCTTATAAAAGGCTTATAAATACGGGGATAGTTTTGCAACGATAAAATCGTTACAAAATGAAAGCTGTATTGATTGCCCTTTTTCTCACAATCCTCATTGCTGCCGGATTCGACTCTTCTTCCTCCTCTTCCTATCTATTGGTTGGAGCAATTTCCCTATTGGTGCTGGGCTACCTTTTCTATTCTCTTTTCAGACCCGAAAAATTCTGAGAAATGCTTCCCATCCTGGCCTTCTTTCTTGAACTGCTTGGATTGTTCTCAGTGGGCTACTTCCTTGCAATAATCATTGAACATGTCTTTAAAATAGACTTGTCTCCCGATCATAGAAAACTCATATTCCTTAACTCTGAATACGATGACTGACTTCATACAGCTGGCAATATTCCTGTCGGCATTGATATTACTCACTCCCTTGCTTGGCCGTTATATGGCTAAAGTGTTTCTGGGCGAAAGAAATGCCCTTAGCCCTATATTTCATGGCTTCGAAACCTTTCTGTACAAGCTTTCCGGCATTGATCAGGAAAAACAGATGAACTGGAAATCCTATGCCCTGAATTTGCTGCTATTTAACTTACTTGGCTTTGTTGTCCTTTTCCTGTTGCTTCTATTCCAGCAATACCTGCCCCTTAACCCCCAAAACGTCCCCGGATTGAGCTGGCATCTCGCCCTGAATACCGCTATCAGCTTCGTTACCAATACCAACTGGCAATCATATAGCGGTGAATCCAGCCTGAGCTACCTGGTGCAAATGGCCGGACTCACCGTTCAGAATTTTGTGAGCGCAGGCACCGGAATCGCTGTATTGATCGCTGTTATGAGAGGCCTCTCAAACCGCTCTTCCTCACAGCTTGGTAATTTCTGGGTTGACCTGCACCGTTCTGTATTATATGTATTGATCCCGCTTTCAATTTTTCTGGCTATCATCTTATCCGGTCAAGGTGTCATCCAGAATTTCTCTCCCTATCAAAAAGCCATAACTCTTGATGGAAAACAACAACTCATACCGGCTGGTCCGGTTGCATCACAAGTTGCGATCAAACAACTGGGAACCAATGGTGGAGGTTATTTTGGAACAAATAGCGCTCATCCTTTTGAAAACCCAACTCCTTTCAGCAATTTTCTGCAGGTTCTGGCAATATTGCTTATCCCGGCTTCCCTGACCTTTACTTATGGTCGCTTCGCGGGATCAAACCGGCAGGGATGGACGCTTTTCATTACCATGATGATGCTGTTTTTAATTGGTCTCGGACTTTCATACTATTCCGAAACAGGAATTAATCCGCTTACCGGAATTGCTGGCAGCATGGAAGGAAAAGAAACCAGAATCGGGCTGTTCAACAGTATTCTATGGTCTGTCTCTACCAGTTGCGCATCCAATGGTTCTGTGAATGCCATGATGGACAGCCTTTCTCCACTGTCGGGGATGATAGCCCTGTTTAACATAATGTTGGGAGAGGTTATTTTCGGTGGTGTTGGAGCCGGTTTATATGGAATGGTCATCTTCATTTTGCTCACGGTCTTTATCGCCGGATTAATGGTCGGCAGAACGCCTGAATACCTGGGAAAGAAAATTGAGGCTTTCGAAATTAAAATGTCAATCCTTGCAATTCTGGCACCCTGTATCATCATCCTGCTTTTTTCAGCCTTTGCAGCTGTCACTCCATGGGGCCTTAACAGCATCGGCAATAAAGGTCCGCACGGACTGACTCAGATACTTTACGCATTCAGCTCTGCAGCCGGAAATAATGGAAGTGCATTTGCAGGTCTAACTACTGATACTCCTTTTTTCAATGTTTCCCTTGGTTTTGCAATGCTTATCGGACGATTTGGAATTATCCTGCCCGTGCTGGCAATTGCCGGCAGCATGTCCGCCAAAAAGAGAACACCTCCTTCAAAAGGAACCTTCCGCACCGACAACTGGCTGTTTATCATATTGCTGATAGCGGTGATACTGATTGTTGGCGGACTGACCTTTTTCCCGGCACTGGCATTGGGACCAATAGCTGACCATTTGCTAATCGGTTCCGGAATTAGTTTTTAATAAAGATTATACTACCATGAATAATACCTCTGTTTTTTCGGCGAGAATTCTATTGCGTGCAATCCTGGACGCTTTCAGGAAACTCAATCCGGCTTTTCTGATAAAAAATCCGGTAATATTTATTGTTGCTATCGGTGGATTTATCACTCTTTCATCAGTGATAACCTCTGCCTTCTCCAACCACTTTTCCTGGTTCGATTTTCAGATCTGCCTTTGGCTGTGGTTCACAGTTTTATTTGCCAACTTTTCGGAAGCTATCGCCGAAGGAAGGGGAAAGGCTCAGGCTGAATCCTCCGCAGAAACCGCACTGAGAATACTGCTTTCAGACTTAGCAACGGCAAAATTGAAGAGATTCCGGCCACAAGTCTTACACGCGGCGACGTAGTTGTCTGCGAAAGCGGAACAGTCATACCAGCCGATGGAGAAGTTATAGAAGGCATTGCAACCGTTGATGAATCCGCCATTACCGGCGAATCAGCACCGGTTATCCGGGAAAGCGGAGGCGACAGAAGTGCCGTAACCGGTGGCACGAAAGTAATCAGCGACAGGATTGTTGTGAAAATTACCTCTGAACAGGGCGACACATTCCTCGACAGAATGATTGCCTTGGTGGAAGGTGCTAAACGACAAAAAACACCCAACGAAATTGCCCTGATCATTCTCCTTTCCGGATTGAGCATTATTTTCCTGCTGGCAATCATCAGTCTTCCTGCATTTTTCAAATATAGCCTGGATTCAGCCGGTACCATTGGTTCGTCCAACTTGTCGGTAACTGTTTTGATTGCCTTGCTGGTATGCCTGATTCCCACTACAATAGGCGGATTATTGAGTGCTATCGGTATTAGCGGAATGGACCGTCTTCTGAAGAAAAATGTAATTGCAACCAGCGGAAAGGCTATTGAGGCTGCAGGGGATGTTGATGTTTTGCTTCTCGATAAAACAGGAACTATAACTCTTGGAAACCGCATGGCAACTGAATTTATTCCTGCTGAAGGAGTAAGTCTTGAAGAGCTTGCAGATGCATCTCAGCTAGCCTCCCTGGCTGATGAAACCCCTGAAGGACGCTCAATCGTGATTCTGGCAAAGGAGCTTTTCAACCTCCGCGGACGGGAAATGCATGAATACACTTCAGTTTTTGTCCCCTTCACTGCCCAAAGCCGAATGAGTGGGGTAGACCTTATTTATAACAATGGCAACACCCGTTGTATAAGGAAAGGTGCTACAGAAGCCATTCGAAAATTTGTGGAAGGAAATGATGGCTTCTTCCCGGGAAAAATCATGGAAACCATATCCCAGCTGTCGAGGCAGGGCGCAACCCCACTTGTTGTGGCAGAAAATAACAGGATTCTCGGCGTTATTCACCTGAAGGACATTGTGAAGGGGGGAATTAGACAGCGATTCGCCCAGCTCAGGGAAATGGGAATCCGGACTGTGATGATTACTGGCGATAATCCACTCACCGCTGCTGCTATTGCCGCCGAAGCCGGAGTTGATGATTTTCTTGCAGAAGCAAAGCCGGAAGATAAGCTTGAACGAATCCGCAATGAACAATCGAAAGGGCACCTTGTAGGAATGATAGGAGATGGCACCAATGATGCACCGGCACTGGCCCAGGCAGATGTTGGAATAGCCATGAATACCGGAACACAGGCAGCAAGGGAGGCGGGAAATATGGTAGACCTCGACAGCAATCCCACCAAACTGATTGAGGTTGTTGAAACAGGAAAGCAATTGCTGATGACCCGGGGAGCCCTGACAACTTTCAGCATAGCCAATGATGTTGCCAAGTACTTTGCCATCATCCCGGCAATTGCAACTTCGCTCTATGCTTATTCAGGCTCCGAGGGACCTCTTTCAGTCCTGAACATCATGAAACTCGCATCTCCCAATTCAGCAATTCTGAGTGCGGTAATTTTCAATGCCCTTATCATAATTCTTCTGATTCCTCTTGCCATGAAAGGTGTCAAATATCGCCCGGTTGCTGCCAACACCATTCTTGCAAGGAATATGCTGGTGTACGGGATCGGGGGGATAATTGTCCCATTTATTGGAATAAAAGCCATTGATTTAATCATTAATTTCTTTTCACTGGTATGAAAAATATCATCATAAGTCTTAGGGTTTTGTTGGCGATGACCATTCTCACCGGACTGCTCTACCCCGCGCTGATTACTTCTTTTGCGCAAATTTTCTTTTCCCGCAAGGCAAATGGAAGCCTGGTTTATGTAAACGGTAAGCTTAGCGGATCAGAACTGATTGGACAGAATTTCTCTGATTCAACCTACTTTTTCCCACGGCCTTCTGCTTGTGATTTCAATACTGTTCCGGGAGGTGCATCAAATCTGGGTCCGGGAAATAAGAAGCTGATTGGGGATATTCAGGCCAGTAAAGCACGTTTCTTAAAGGTAAATGGACTGGATAGCTTAACGGTAGTCCCTAATGAAATGCTATTTGCCTCTGCAAGTGGTCTGGATCCTGATATCTCACTGAAATCAGCCCTTTTACAATGCAATAGGGTAGCCGGAATGAGAAAATTCAGCAGCACTCAAAAGAAGGAATTAATCTCAATGGTTAATAATTTAGCCTCCCCTCCGCAATTTTCCCTGTTTGGAGAGACCACTGTTAATGTATTCAAGCTAAATTTAGAACTGAATAAATTCGATAGCCATGAATGATCCAACCCGTCCCGATCCGGATGAAATACTGGCATCCATCAGAAAGGATGAAGAGAGGGAGCATAGGGGGAAGCTGAAAATTTTCTTTGGGATGTGTGCAGGGGTTGGCAAGACCTATTCAATGCTTAAGGCTGCACAGCTTGAAAAATCCAAGGGAACGGATGTTGTTATCGGATATATTGAAACGCACAATCGAAAGGAGACCAATGACCTGATCGGGGATTTGGAAATGATTCCCAGAAGGAGCTTCGAATATAAAGGCTCATCATTATTTGAAGTAGATATTGAACAAATCATCCAGCGAAAACCCAGGCTGGTCCTGATTGATGAACTTGCTCATTCCAATGCCCCCGGCAGCCGCCACCTGAAGAGATATCAGGATGTTCAGGATATTCTCGACAATGGAATTGATGTTTATACTTCCCTGAATGTCCAGCACCTTGAAAGCCGGGCAGATACCGTTGCCCAAATCACCGGAATAATTGTCCGGGAAACCCTTCCGGATGAAATTTTTGAATCAGCGGAAGAAATTGAACTGGTGGATCTGACACCAGTAGAATTACTCCAGCGGTTCGATGAGGGGAAAGTATATTCACCTCAACAGACCAGGGAAGCAACACGCAACTTCTTCAGGAAAGGCAATATTACCGCTCTTCGTGAAATGGCCCTGAGAATTGTTGCCGATAGGGTCGACAGCCAGCTTCGGCAATATATGCGGCAAAAAAGGATTTCCGGTCCCTGGAAATCGGGATTAAGGCTCATGGCTGTAATCAATCAGAGCAGTCAGTCAATAAATCTGATCAGATGGGCAAAAAATCTTGCAAATACCATGGGTGCAGGACTGGTTGCCCTATACATTGAGCCTTCAGGAAAATTGTCGAAAATTCAGCAGGAAAAACTTTCCAGAAATATCCTTCTCGCCAAGCAACTTGGAGCCGAGTTAATCACAACCTCCGGAAATGACTATGTAAAAACGGTTCTGAATATCGCCAGAAAGGAAAACATTTCTCATATCGTAATCTCAAAACCCAGAAAGCCCAATCTGCTGGCAACACACAGATTGAACAGCTATATCAACAGGCTCATTGAACATAGCGGCAATATTGACATTTACGTGATGGGCTCAAATGTTGAGAATGATGACAAAACCAGGGAATACAGCTCCTTGCTTTCCTACTCCTCAGGATTTGTGCAATACTTTATCTCCGGATTAATCACCATATTGACAGCCCTTGCCTTTTATCCCTTCAAGGCTGTACTTGGATATCAGGTGGTTTCTTTTGCCATGCTTTTCATGATTTCAATGCTGGCAATTTTCTACGGAATCGGCCCTATCCTGCTGTCAGCTTTTCTATGTGCCATTCTATGGAATTATTTCTTCATCCCACCCGAATTCACCCTTCATATCAGTAAGGCAGAAGACGTATTGATGCTTGGCATGTTCTTTATCATAGCCCTTCTGAATGGCATCCTTACGACCAGGGTAAGAAAACAGGAGCGACTGACAAGGGAGCGGGAGGAAAGAACAAATGCCTTGTATCAGCTCACCAGGGATCTTTCACATGCTTCCGGTATAGAAGAGGTAATTTCTGTCTCCATTAAAGCCATCCGCAAATCCTTCAATCTTGAAAGTGCCTTTTTCCTACCCGGAAATAACAGTGAATTGGGAGAAAAGCTTTACGCAGAAACGGATATCGTTATTAACGAAGCCGACAGGAGCATTGCTTCATGGGTGTATTATCACTCAGGCAAAGCCGGGAAATTCACCGATACCCTTCCCTCCTCATCCTATACCTTTTATGCTCTGAACGGGAATAAACTCAAGCCCGGAGTGGTGGCACTGCTGCACAAACAAGCCATGAACATTGATATGGATCTGTTCTGGAACACCTTCAGAACACAAGTCTCCAATGCCATAGAAAGAGAATTTCTGAATTCACTTGCATTGAAGGCTTCCATCCTCAATGAATCCGAAAAACTCTACAAAACCCTCTTTAATTCGATTTCCCATGAATTGCGAATTCCGGTGGCTACCATCATGGGGGCTTCGGATACCATGCTAAATGTTGATCTTGACAAATCAACTTTCCGGCAACTTTCGGATGAAATTTTTACGGCATCGGAACGATTAAACCGGCTCATTGAAAACCTGCTGAATATGTCGCGCCTTGAATCGGACAGGATAAAGCCTCATGCCGACTGGCAGGATGTTCATGATCTTGCGGGTAAGGTTCTTCGAACCCTGAAAAAGGAACTTGAAAATTTCAAAACCGATGTGGTTATTCCCGATTCCCTGCCATTGGTAAAGCTGGATTTTGGATTAATGGAGCAAATCCTTCACAATCTTGTGCTGAATGCTACGCAGTACGCTCCTCCAAAGACAACCATCAGGATAAAAATGTATTTTGATGCAGGATTCCTGTTCATGGAAGTCATGGATCGCGGACCGGGATTCAACGATCTCTCCATTCCCTTCGTTTTTGATAAATTTTACCGTGCGGATAATTCAGTCCCCGGCGGCACCGGATTGGGTTTGTCGATTGTGAAAGGTTTCGTTGAAGCCCTCAACGGAAGCGTAAAAGTGGAGAACAGAAAAAATGGGGGTGCCCGGATTACAGTAAAAGTTCCTACAATTACATCCACTTTGGAAATCAAGGATTAACTTTACTGGCATGAATTCAGAAAACCTGATATTGGTTATTGATGATGAAATCCAGATTAGGAGACTGCTGGATATTACCCTCAGTGCCAACCATTATTCGGTTATTGTGGCTGCAAATGGCAAGGAGGGATTGATTTCAGCAGCTACCCATAAGCCATCCATGATTCTTTTGGATCTGGGACTTCCTGATGAAGACGGACAGTCAATCCTGAAGAAATTGCGGGAATGGTACACCCTGCCCATTATTGTGCTTTCTGTCAGAAGCTCGGAGGAGGATATCATCACCGCCCTTGATAACGGTGCCATGGATTACCTGACCAAACCCTTTCGCAGTGGGGAACTGCTGGCGCGGATACGCTCTGCAATGCGACTGGCACAAAATGAAAATGCTCAGAATCCCATCCTGAATTTCAATTCACTTTCCATTGATTTAACCGGACATGTGGTTAAGAAAAACGATGAGATTGTAAAGTTAACGTCCACTGAATTCACCATGCTGGCACTTCTGGCTAAAAATGAAGGTAAAGTGCTGACACACCAGTTTATTCTGAAAGAAGTCTGGGGACATGGATACCTGGAGCAAACCCAGTATTTGAGAGTGTTTATCGCACAGCTCCGGAAAAAACTTGAGGATGATCCTGCAAATCCGGCCTATATTCTCACTGAATCAGGGATTGGCTATAGATTTGCCAGTCAGTAAAGCATAGTTTCCTCCTTTTTGCAGTATATATTTCCGGAATCTTCAGTAAGGATTGATGCCTTAACTTTGCAATTGGGTTAATTCAACTTCAACAGACTATTTGAATTATTACCCTTCCAATCTTTTCGACCATAAATCGTTTATATCAATTGAAGAAATTAAGTGTAAATAGCATTTTGTTTGCAGCTGTCCTGATGATGGGCGTTCTTCAATCATTTGGACAGCAACCCACTGTTCAAACCTCATATGGAATAGTTCTCGGCAACAACAACTCGGGCATCTACGAATTTCTGGGCATCCCTTTTGCCAGTCCGCCAACCGGTGATCTCAGATGGAAACAACCTGTTGAACCAGCCGCCTGGACTACCCCTCTTTCTACTCAGGCTTATAAACCTGTATGTCCCCAAAAACTCTATGAACAGGGGGATACAACCTATACCCTGATCGGCGATGAGGATTGCCTTTACCTGAATATCTGGACCCCCGATACCTCCGCTTCCAGCCTACCGGTTATGGTTTTCATTCATGGCGGAGGTAATCAGCAGGGTTCGGCAAGTCAGGAGGGACTGGGTACACAGATCTACAATGGCAGAAACCTTTCAGAAAGGGGAAATGCCGTTGTTATTACCATTCAGTACAGACTTGGAGCTTTGGGATTTCTGGTGCATCCCGGACTGGAAAATGAAAATACTCAGGGTATTTCCGGAAATTATGCAATTTTTGACCAGATTCTCGCCCTGCAATGGATTCAGCAGAATGCAGCTGCTTTTGGCGGTGATCCATCCAAGGTCATGATTTTTGGCGAGAGTGCCGGAGGTGTAAACGTTGGGAATCTGCTTCTGATGCCCCTTGCCCAAAACCTTTTCCAGCGTGCATGTATTGAATCGGCCGTTCCTTCATTGGGAATTTATGAAACTGAAAAGGAAAAGGGAATTGCCTTCGCTGATGCTATAATTCCAAGCGGCAGTGATTCCGCAAAAATTGCCTACCTCCGCTCTCTACCAGCAGATAGCCTGGTTTTGCAAGGGGGAAGTCCACTCTCAGGTGGATTCGTTCAGATGAACTGGCGACCAGTTGCGGATGGAACTGTCTTTCCCGGATTACCCGAGGAAGTTATCCAAAGCGGTAACTTCAACAAGGTTCCGCTAATGATTGGATCCAATGCCGATGAAATGAGCGTCTCCGCTCCGGTTACTGTGCTGCCGGTCATGGTAGAAGCCCTTATTAACACCTATTTCCCGCCTTCCCTCAGGGCTCAGGCACTTGCCTTGTATCCTCCCGGCACCACCAACGCCGAAGCCCGGGAATCCTATGTTCAGATGCTTACCGATGCCCAATTCACTGTTCCTACCCGAAGAACGGCACAATGCATCAGCAAAAACCAGCTGCAGCCTGTCTTCCGCTACTTTTTCACCCACAAACAGGCGGGTATTCTTCAATATTATGGTGCCTACCACGGACTGGAGCTTTTCTACGTTTTCAATACCTATGAAAACAGCAATTATGCTATCGGACCCTGGTATACTCCACAGGACGACAGCATGCAGTCTACCGCACTCAGTTTTTGGTCTTCATTCGCCGATAATGGAATTCCCTCTGCTCCGGCATTGGATTCATGGCCTGTTTATGATCCTGACACCGACAGCTACCTTGAATTAAAGCCCACTCCTGATGGCACTAAAACTGGTTTGCGGACTGCAAAATGTGATCTCTGGGATGCCACCGCACAGTACACCGGTTGTACGAGCAGTCTGGGTGAATTTGAGCCGGAAAATTCCCGCTTTTCATTCTATCCAAATCCTGCTAAATCATCAATTAAATTGGTAATTCCGGAAGGAACGGGGGCGTTTTCAATATCTGTTTATGATACTGAAGGCCGGCTTCTGATCAGCGATCAAAATTGTTTTGAATTAAGCACTTCCAGACTGAAACCGGGACTCTATTTCTTGAGCGTTCAAAGTGCAAAATCAAGATATATTTCAAAGCTGATTATTCAATAGTACTGTTGTTCTTCCATTTATAATCCTTCTGATCACCGAACAGAATAAAGCTACAAGTCTTACCTTAGCATAAAGATTGGTAAAAATGAAAAAGGGAATTCCATCATTCCTTCTTATTGTCATTTTCTTTCTGGGAATAAGTCCCGGAATCCAATCCGGATATAGCTCAGAACCCTTCAAAGACCAGCCTGTACTGATCAACCTTTGGGTGCCACCTCTCCCATTTCTTCCCGCTGCCGAACCGAAACCTCTCGGAGATTTCAACTCCCTTACCATTCCACTGAAAAGGGCCGGACGCTTGTTCCTTATTGAAGCGGTTATCGACGGAGTTAGTGGTAACCTTGTTTTTGATACCGGCGCCACAGGACTGGTTCTTAATAGCACCTATTTCAGAAATCACCGCATTACCGACAACTTTACCTCCAATGGAATTACCGGATCCACCGGAAAAATCGGATGTACTCAGGTTGAAAAAGTAGAGGTAGGAGATTTGTATTATGAAGATATCAAGGCAGATGTAACTGATCTCGGACATATTGAAAACCGAAGGGGTTCCAAGATTATCGGACTGCTGGGATTTAATATGATCAAATCCTTCGAGGTTGTTATTGATGCTGCACTTAATGAACTTCAGCTTCACCGCTTGAACCGCAAGGGTGATCGTATTCAGCCACCTGAAAAGGAATTGAAACAGGATTATGTTCAGAAAATTGAACCCTGGCATCCCGTCCTGATTATGAAAGGGAAAATTGCCGGAAAACAACTTTCCTTTTGCTTCGATACAGGGGCTGAAACCAATGCCATCAATAGCCAGGCACCCAGAAACATCATCAGTACCATCAGCATCACCCGACGCTCGGACCTCAGAGGGGCAGGACAAGCCGGAAATGAAGTGTTGTTTGGTATTATGAATGATTTCGCCCTGGATAATATTGAACTTAAAAACATGGAAACCATTATTGTGAATCTCGATGCACTGAGTGAAGTGTATGGGGTGCACATCGACGGAATGCTGGGATTCGGATTTCTTGAAAAGGGAGTCATAACCATCAACCTCGAAAAGAAAACAGTCGGGATTCGGTTTGCTAAAAACACAGCATCATGAAACGAAAACTCATAATACTTGGATTGGTCCTCTTTGGAATAGTCATTCAGGCAAAAGCCCAGATTGACCTGTCGAAAATATGCCGGCTTGAGGATGGGAAACTATACTTCGAGCTTGATAAGGTATGGACAGAAGCAGAGAAGAAGGAGATTAGCCGGATTTTTGATCTCGACAGCCTGTTGTTTGCAGAAGTATTCAAGGGCTTGCCTTTCATTACCGTAGATAGCACCACCTGGGAAATCAAAGTTCTTGAGCCGGGAAAAGTCGAAATTTCAAAAATGTTTGCTCCTCCTCCTCCATCCCTCAAGACAACCGGAAACAGCATTATGATCATGGATAATGCCTGGTTCGACAAGCCGGTATTTCAACCCAGGGAAGATATTGTTTTCGGAGTAAATGAGTTTACTGACCGAAGAGCCTTTTCCTATAACGACAGCATTGCAACCTTCTTCCTTGCAGATTATCCCGAAGCCAGAAAAGTGCAGCTCAGCGGCTCCTTTAATAACTGGGGCACCCTTCAGCCTTCCATGATAAAGACTGACAGCGGCTGGATTCAAAAAATGAACCTGCAACCGGGTAGGTATGAATATAAATTCATTGTGGATGGCAGCTGGATGCGTGATCTGAATAACAAACTGAAGGAAGACGATACCTACGGATCCTTTAATTCAGTGGTTTACTGCTATAATTATGTCTTCCGTCTGAGAGGATACCAGCAGGCCCGAACAGTAATTCTGAGCGGGAGTTTCAACGGCTGGAACGAGAAAGCTCTTAAAATGAAGAAAACTGCTGAGGGCTGGGAATTGCCAGTCTACCTCAAGGATGGAACCCATACCTATAAGTTTATTGTCGACAAGCAATGGGTCCGCGATCCTGATAATCCGATTCAGCTTATTGATGGTAACGATGATTATAATTCTGTACAGGCTATCGGAGATACCAATGTCTTTCACCTGAATGGATTTAAGGATGCCCATGAAGTTAAGCTTGCCGGTAGCTTCAATGCCTGGAATCCGGATGAACTGTTTATGAGACGCGACAGCAGCGGTTGGAGCCTTCCATACGTGCTGGCGAAGGGAAATTATGAGTATAAATTTATAGTGGATGGACAATGGATGGGTGATCCCGATAACCCTTCTTCAGCTTCAAACAATGACGGAAATTCCTTCATGGCCTTCAAACCCAATTATGTTTTTGAACTAGATTCATTCCCGGATGCACGCGAGGTCGTTGTTACCGGAAGTTTCAGCAACTGGTCGCCGGGAAGCTACCGAATGCGCCGCCAAAATGGAAAATGGGTGCTACCAATTTACCTGTCTCCAGGCAAAACCACCTATAAATTCGTGGTGGATGGCAACTGGATTCTGGATCCCGCCAATGCTCTATGGGAGGAAAATGAATACAATACGCATAATTCCTTGCTTTGGATTGAACCTTAATCATTGAAAAAAGCTGTGCAGTACATACTTTTTATCCTTTTTAATCAAACAGCTTTTCTCCATCTGACTAATTGAAAAACAGCTAAATTCAAGTTTACATGCCCTAACCACTATTTCGGAATTACTTTTCCTGAATACGAAAATGGGCTTTCTTTAGTTGAATTGAAGTATTTTTACATCAATGACCGAAGCCGAACTCCTCCGACAATTAACCCAATCAGTAAATGAACTTCTGGGCGGTGATTACCGCGTCAGGCAGAAGTCATTTCCCGATCACCTGGAGGATAAGGCTCATGAACCGGAACTCAGGCGATTGCATCAAAGCATTCACAGCCTCCTCGAAAAATTTCAGGCAGCTGATACTTTTATCCTGAACCTTTCGAAGGGCAATCTCGACGCTGAAGCCCCGAAATCCAACCAGCTGATTTCCCCGTTCAAGGAGCTTCAGTCCAACCTGCGGCATCTGGTTTGGCAAACCCATCGTATTGCTGATGGCGACTACAGTCAGCGCATCGACTTCCTCGGTGAATTTTCAACCTCCTACAATAACCTGATTTCCTCACTTCGTGAAAAACAAGCCCTGGAAAAGGAGCTTGCAAGCAGCGAGGAGAAATACCGAATGCTGGCCCAAAACGTTTCCGACGTTATCTGGAAGGTGGATCTGAACAGCGGGAAATACAGCTACGTGAGTCCTTCCATCTTTAAATTGCACGGATATACCGTTGCAGAAGCCCTGCAGTTCGATTTCAGCTACCTTTTCACCACCGATTCCCGCTTAAGTTTCAACGAGGACCTCCGGCATAAAATTCTGGCCTTTGAAGCCGGGGATGAATCTGCCAGAAGTTTCACCGTTGAAATGCAGCAGGTCTCGAAGGATAAAACTGTAATATGGGTTGAATCCGTGGTGAACCTTCTTCAGAATCAGGAGGGAAAAGTAACAGAGATTCTGGGTGTTACCCGAAATATTGAAAAACGTAAGGAAGCCGAACAGGAACTCAAAAATACTGCCCGTGAACTCAAGGAATTGAATGCCACCAAGGATAAATTCTTCTCCATTATCGCCCATGACCTGCGAAATCCTTTCAATGCTCTGCTGAATCTCACACAATTCCTGATTGAGTACATCGAAACGGACAATAAGGAACGGGCTATTGAAATGGCCGGACTTCTCAAGGATAGCTCCCTCAGCACCTACAACCTCCTGCAGAATTTGCTGGAATGGTCGATGATACAGCAGGGTGGTGTTCACTGCAATCCCGCCTACGAAATGCTGCTTCCACTGGTGGAGGAAGAACTGGAGCCACTGGAAAATATGGCAAGGCAAAAGAAGATTGAACTTGAAATTGACATCGCTAATACGCTTGTCATCAAGGCTGACAAAAACATGCTGAAAACCATCCTCCGCAACCTCATCAGCAATGCCTTGAAATACACCTACGAAGGCGGCAATATCATGGTTCGCGGCGAAAAGAAGGATAATGACGTTCTCATTTCAATCCGCGATTCGGGTACCGGAATGAATCCTGATGAAATCAAGCGGCTCTTCAGACTCAATACCGAAAAATCAAAACCCGGTACCCGGCAGGAAAAAGGCTCCGGGCTCGGACTTATCCTCTGCCGTGAATTTGTTACTCTTCATGGTGGAAAAGTATGGGTAGAAAGTGAACCCGGAAAGGGAAGTACCTTCTTCGTCAGCCTTCCGCTTTAAACCCGTCTCAAACTCTTTAATCTTACAGGTTTTTTATTCCGGTCATTGCAGAGCTATTACATCGCTTTGTCATAGATTTGTCCGGAAAAATCTCCCTAAATCGTAGCCATGTCAAAATTTGCTGTCGCCACTCTTTTCTTCACAGTTTTCATTTCCTGTCTTACTGTGTTGAAAGCTCAGGAAGCATCCACCCCTTCCTCCTTTGTAAAACCCTTGATTGGTACAAATGGCGAGGGAAATACCTATCCGGGTGCAGTGGCTCCCTTCGGAATGATACAGTTATCACCCGATACCGAAGATGTCCTCTGGGAAACAGCATCAGGATATGAGTATTCCGACAGCTCCATCATAGCCTTCAGCCTTACCCATTTCAGTGGCACCGGCATCCCCGACCTTGGCGATATCCGCTTTATGCCTCAGATTGGCAAACCATGGCTGGTTCAGGGACCAAAATCAAATCCTGATTCGGGTTACCGCTCAGCATATTCTCATAAAAATGAAATGGCTTCCGCCGGATATTATTCAGTTCTGCTGGATGATAATAATGTGAAAGTAGAATGCACTGCTGCCGAAAGGGCTGGAATGTTCCGCTTTACTTTTCCAAAAACTGATTCCGCCTCAATCCTGGTCGACCTAAGCAAAAGCCTCCGCTGGAACACCATCTGGTCAAATATCAGGGTTGTGAACGACTCAACCATCATTGGATTTCATGCTGTGAACGGCTGGGCGAAAGAGCGTTATGTTTTCTTCACCGCTGTCTTTTCAAAACCCTTCGATTCCTACAGTATCATGAGCGACGGCAAAAGGGTATTTTACAATGGATACCGCTTCAGAAGTTCATCCGAAGCATCGGGAAAAAACCTTCAGTTTATTGCCAATTACCTCACTTCAAATCAGGAAGCAATTCTGGTGAAAGTTTCGGTTTCATCGGTAAGCACTGAGAATGCCATGCAGAATCTTGCAGCCTCTATCAAGGGCTGGGAATTTGAGCAGATACTCGCCAATACCCGCAAAGCCTGGGATCGTGAACTTGGAAAAATTGAAATCAAGGGAAGTCAGGAAGAAAAAGAGACGTTCTATTCTGCACTATATCATGCCTTCCTAACTCCAATTCTTTACCAGGATGTTGATGGTCGCTACCGCGGACTGGATCAGAATATCCATAAGGCTGAAGGATTTACCAACCATGCGATTTTCTCACTTTGGGATACCTACCGGGCAACCCATCCTCTCTTTTGTCTGTTGCAGCCCAAGAGAAATGCCGATATGATCAATTCAATGCTTGCTCATTACGATCAAAGCGTGGATCATTTGCTGCCCGTTTGGTCGCTTTGCGGTAATGAAACCTGGTGTATGATTGGTTATCATGCAGTACCTGTAATTGTTGATGCCTATCTCAAGGGAATCAAGGGTTTTGATGCTGAAAGAGCCTATCAGGCAGTGAAAAAAACAGCAATGAATCCCGATTATGATAATGTGATGACTTATGCCAAGCTGGGATGGGTGCCCTGCGACAAGGAAAATGAAGCCGTTTCAAAAAGCCTTGAATATGCCCATGACGATTTTTGTATCGCACAAATGGCTAAGTCCCTTGGAAAAACTGAGGATTACGATTATTTCATGAAAAGGGCAAAATCCTATAAAAACCTCTTCGATCCAACTCTTGGACTGATGCGGGGAAAAGATTCCAGGGGAAACTGGAGAACCCCTTTCAGCACTCATGAGTATGTTGAAGGTGGTGATTTTACTGAAGGCACCAGCTGGCAGTATTCATGGTATGTTCCTCAGGATATAGGCGGACTTATTGAACTTCATGGAGGTAAAAAGCCTTTCCTGCAAAAACTCGATTCACTCTTTACCTTTAATGACAATACCAGCAGCAATGTTGATGATATTCAGGGCCGACTGGGTGAGTACTGGCATGGTAATGAGCCGAGCCATCATATTATTTTCCTCTACGATTTCGCCGGTGAACCCTGGAAAACTCAGGAACTGGTGCATAAAATCATAAGAACCCAGTACGGAAACAAGCCTAATTCACTGTCGGGAAACGATGACTGCGGACAAATGTCGGCATGGTATCTTTTCAATGCCATGGGATTCTATCCTGTTTGTCCGGGCACTAACTACTATGCCATTGGAAGTCCCGTTATTCCTGAAGCTTACATAAAACTGGATAATGGCGGAATCTTTACAATGAAGGCAAATAACCTCTCCGAAAAGAACATCTACATTCAAGAGGTAACACTGAACGGGAAAAAATGGAATAAGCCCTATTTCTTCTATTCTGATCTGAAGAATGGTGGAGTATTACTGTTCACCATGGGCCCCAAACCCAATAAGAAATGGGGGACTGAAGTGAATTTTGGTGAACTCGAAACTTCCCGCTAAGCATTTATTCAAACTTTTGACAGGATTTTTTGTTTATTGATTAACAGCGCAGTTCTACCCTGTTTTAGCAGGGCATTATTTCCACATCCCTATTCTTCCATTTCCGGGGATTAATTGCTTAGCTGTTAGCATTTGGGAATTCAACCAACTATTCCATTCCTAAACCAAAAATCCATGAAACCTTCCGAATTTGTTGCCGCTTACGGCCCTTTTGCAAAAGAAACCGAAGCAAAAACCGGCATCAGTGCCGTTGCAATCCTGGCTCAGGCCGCCCTTGAAAGCGGATGGGGTAAAGCCGCTCCCGGAAATATGTTTTTCGGCGTTAAAGATACCGATGGTGTCAATGGCAATGAGCAACTCCTCACCACCACTGAGTTCAGCCGCAGGGCCGACCTTAAATTTCCGGAGATTATCAGCGTTACTCCCGTGGTTAAAAACGGACAAAAATTCTTTAAATATATTGTGAAGGATTACTTCAGAAAATACAATACTCCTGAAGAGTGCTTCACCGACCATACCAAGTTCTTTTTCGAAAACAAACGCTATGCAACAGCACTGAGCGTTCGTTCGGATCCCTACAAATTCATCGATGAGATAGCTAAAGCCGGATACGCCACAGCTCCCGACTATGCTCCATTGTTGAAGTCAGTTGCTGCAATGATTGAGAAACTTTTGTAAGGGAGCTGAAAATACTTACTGGTAGAAAAGAAGTCAGCAGTCAGTAGTCATCCGACGGCTGGCGGACAGAATAGAAATAATGGAACCAATAGTTGGAAAATTACTTTGTCCACCCTGTCGGTTGAATTCTATATTCTGGCTCCTGAATTCTGGCCGGCCCTGAATTCTGAATTAGCAACCTCCCGGTGAGACCAATGGACAAATTCCGTACCTTGCCATAATAATTCTTTTTTCCCCTTCAGCCGGAATTTCCGGACAGGGTTACTTAAACTAAATAACATTGAATTTTAATGAATTCCGCTTCGACCCAAGATTAATGGAGGGTATTGAAGCAATTGGCTATGAAAATGCCACTCCTGTGCAGGAACAGGCTATTCCCGCTATACTTGAAGGCCGCGATTTGATTGCCTCCGCTCAGACCGGAACCGGTAAAACCGCAGCTTTCCTTTTACCCGTTATACACCGTATTATTACAACCAAGCATGATGAACACATCAAATGCCTGGTGATAGTCCCAACCCGCGAACTGGCCACTCAAATCGACCAGCAACTGCAAGGCATGGCTTATTTTTGTCCGGTCAGCTCCATTGCCGTTTATGGCGGGACCGACGGGGCAACCTTCTCAAATGAACAGAAAGCTCTCACCGAAGGCGCTGATATTGTTGTTTGTACTCCCGGCAGAATGCTGGCCCATCTGAATATGGGATATGTGCAAATCTCCGGATTGTCATATCTCATTCTTGATGAAGCCGACCGTATGCTGGACATGGGTTTCAATGAGGATCTGATGAAAATCATATCCTTCCTTCCCGAGCAGCGACAGAATCTTTTGTTTTCGGCTACCATGCCCTCTTCAATCCGAAACCTCGCGCGACAAATCCTGGTAAAACCTATTGAAATAAATATTGCCACCTCCAAGCCAGCCGAAAGGGTGAAACAGGAGGCTTATATTGTCTATGATCTGCAGAAAACACCCCTGGTCCAGAAAATTCTGGCTGCCAGAAATCAAAGAAGCACCCTGATTTTCTGCTCTACCAAGGATAAAACGAAGCAGCTTACCCGCGAACTTAAGCGACTAAAACTTTCGGTGGATGAAATCCATTCTGATATTGAACAATCAGCCCGAGAAAGGGTGCTGAACCTGTTCAAAAGCCGCGATCTGGGAATACTGGTGGCAACTGATATTCTCTCCAGAGGTATCGATATCGAGGATATTGACCTGGTAATCAACTACGACGTTCCCCATGATGCCGAGGATTATATCCATCGTGTTGGCCGTACCGCCCGTGCTGCATCCGAAGGCGAGGCCATAACCCTTGTTGGTGAAAAGGACCAGCAGCGTTTTCAGGCTATTGAGACACTCATCGATAAGGTCATCGAAAAAATTCAGGTTCCTGCTGAACTGGGTGAAGCCCCGGCTTACAATCCCCGACAGAAAAGCAGTAAAAACCGAAAATTCGGTAAAAAGAAGCGCTTCTCCCCCAACCACGACCGCAAGAAAAACGCTTAAATCCAAGCTTAGTTCCTTTATAGCTTTCCCTTAATCAGGGATTGCTTTGCTGTTGGAATGTTCGGGGTTCGGGGTTACAAAAGGGTAGATTCCTGCGAGGATGAGTTGTTAGTTGCTAGTAGCGATTGTTCGGGGTTCGGGGTTGGATTGTGCAAGTAGCATAAATTAGAACACGGATGACACTGATGAAACAGATTTGCACGGATTTGGATTGTGCTATGACATAAAACACTTCGACAAGCTCAGTGTGACAACTTCACTTTTGCTTGTCCCTCCATACCTTCATTCTCCGTGTCTCTCCGTGTCCTTAGTGCCTCCGTGGTTTTTAAAAACTCTCACAAAGCACAAATAAGCTATTAACGGGATAATCTACAACTAAGCCCTCTCCTTGTCTCCCCGTCTCATTGTCTCCCCCTCTCTCCCCCGCAATCCGAAACCAGAAATCAGAAATAACCCGTCAACCCAACAACTAAACCCTCCCGTCAACAAGTCCCCTTGTCTCCCCGTCTCAAAGTCACCCCCTCTCTCCCCCGCAACCCGCAATCTGAAACCAGAAATAACCCGTCAACCCAACAACAAAACCCTCCCGTCAACAAATCTCCGTGTCTCTCCGTGTCCTTAGTGCCTCCGTGGTTTATAAAACTTTCCCAAAGCACAAAAAAACAACCAACCGGTAGATTTACAAATAAGCCCTCACCTTGTCCCCCCGTCTCAAAGTCACCCCCTCTCTCCCTCGCAATCCGCAATCTGAAACCAGAAATAACCCGTCAACCCAACAACTAAACCCTCCCGTCAACTAATCACCGTGTCTCTCCGTGTCCTTAGTGCCTCCGTGGTTTTTAAAACTCCCCGCCCGACAAGAATACAACGCCGCTCCCCGTCTCATTGTCTCCCCCTCTCTCCCCCGCAATCTGACACCAGAAATCAGAAATAACCCGTCAACTCAATCACAAAACCCTCCCGTCAACAAGTCCCAAGACTAGGGCAAGATCTCAATACCCTGCGAGTAAATAACAAAATAAAAAGTCCCCTCCGGAATAAAACCATCAGGCATATGCATATTCTCCTCCGGAGTAATCTCAATAATACTGAAATCCTCAGTCTCCGCCATCAGAAAAGCCTTATACTCACCAATCACATCGGATGCTGCTAAACGTTTCGTCGGACTATTCACTGCCACCGGAAAAACCTTCTCATCACAATTGGCAGAAATATACTCATAACCCTCCTCTCCTACCTGATCAATGATATCCTGTATTTCAGCATTATCAAACACGGGATTTCCAACAATAAGGCTGGGATCCAGAATATTCGCCAGAGGAAAGGATTCATTGTCTTCTTCACTGCCAATATCCTCCGTCTCAGGTTCAGTATACAATCCTGCATTCCCGATTATGATATAGAAAGGTTGTGGAAGCAGCATATCCTGCGACATCTGCGGATTTGCATCTGCATCTATTTCAAGGATCGAAACCTGATCAAGAGTTATAAGATTGTATGCCTGGTACATTGTAATTTCGGAACGGCGGGAATTTCTTGAATCCAGGGACGCAATTCCGCGTGGCCAGTTTTCTTCACGGCACCTCAGGTTTATCTGCTCAAAGGTCTTTACTCCCAATGCATCTTCCAGCATTTTTTTCTCGTTGGCACTGAAGAGATAGAAAGAATAAACCTCTGCAGGTTCGGAAATAGCGACGACCTCTCTTTCCTGGGCCAGAGCCTGCTGGAAAAAGAAAGAGCTTGCTAAAATGAATAGAATCTGAAAAGCTGGGTATACCTTCATCAGGCTTATTTGGTTTTTTCCTTCGGCATTCGGCGTTCCTGCCAGAGTTGTCCAAAACTCTTCTCTGCAATCTCCGGGACAGTCCGGCGTGGACCCCACATTCCGGCAACAAATTTCTTCATGAACTTATTCTTAGTCTTCCCGCTTACCATATCAATCATGTTCCTGTGAAGCATCGCCATTTTATATCCCTTGAAGACAATCCGTTCCATGCGCTTTGTATGTCCTTCCTTTACCGAATCACTGCGGTTGTATAGCAGCAATTCATGAAGGTTGATCTTCACCGGACAAACTTCAGTACAAGAACCACAAAGTGAGGATGCATAGCTTAAATGCTTGAAATCTTTCATTCCCACCAACCATGGGGTAATCACAGCACCAATGGGACCGCTATAGGTAGTGCCATAGCTGTGGCCGCCAATGTTGCGGTAAACGGGACAGGCATTCAGACAGGCTCCGCAGCGGATGCAGGTGAGTGCCCTGCGCTGGTTCTTTTTTGCCAGTATTTCCGTGCGGTTGTTATCCAGGAGAATTACATACATCTCCTCTGGACCATCATTCTCATCATCCTGGCGGGGACCTGAAAGTATAGAATTGTAAACGCTGATGTTCTGTCCGGTACCATGCGATGCCAGCAAAGGCCAGAAAAGATCCAGATCGGCAAGACGGGGAATAAGTTTTTCAATCCCGGCAACAACAATGTGAACCTTTGGAAACGACATGGTCATCATTCCGTTGCCTTCATTCTCAGTCAGACAAACAGAACCGGTATCAGCAACCAGGAAATTGGCGCCGGTAATCCCTATGTCAGCATTGTAGAATTTTTCTCTGAGCAGGTCGCGGACAAAGGCTGTTATGGCTTCCGGACTGCTGCCGGGAGGAAGATTATGCTTTTTGGTGAACAGATCAGCAACATCGTGCTTCGACATATGCATTGCCGGAGTCACAATATGATAGGGAGGTTCACCGGCAAGCTGAACTATATACTCACCAAGATCCGTCTCAAGGGATTCAATTCCATTTTTGGTCAGGAAGTCATTAAGTCCGATTTCCTCGGTTACCATGGTCTTGGACTTCACAATATGTCCGGCACCATGCTTTTTGGCAATTTTCAGGATTTCCTTCAAGGCTTCCGATGCATCAACTGCCCAGATTACCTTACCGCCTCTCGACTGGAAATTGGACTCAAAATCCAGCAGATATTTGGGAAGGTCTATAACTACCTTGTTCTTGAGATGGGCAGCCCTCTGTCGTGCAAGTTCCAGATCCTGGTACTGCAGTTTCCCCCTCTTTACTGCCTCATCGTAGCGGGAAATATTATATCGGATAGTCTTCCGGTGCTCCAGGTCAAAAGCCTTGGCAGCGGAATCTTTCATGAATTTATTGTAGGCTTCACTCATACTTTCGTTTTTTCAAAAATCCTGAACGATAACTCCGTATTCCAATCTTTCGGTGTATTCTGTTCCTTTATTCCCTGCAGTTACCTGCACTCATTAATCTTATTCACCCTGTTCTGATGACGCCCGCCTTCAAAATCGGACTTCAAAAATGCAATCACAGCTTCCAAGGCAAGCTCCTTTTCCATAAAACGAGCAGGCAAAACCAGGATATTGGCATCATTATGTGCCCGTGCAAGCTTCGCAAGTTCAGTATTCCAGCATAGCGCTGCCCTGACTTCCGGATATTTGTTGGCAGTGATGCTCATTCCGTTTCCGCTGCCGCATATCAGTATGCCTGTACTGTATTGTCCGGCGTTCACCAGGGAAGCAAGTGGATGTGCTACATCAGGATAATCCATGCTGTCAAGCGAGTAGGTACCAAAATCCCGTATTGAAAACCCTTTCTCCGCTAAACTGATCTTAAGAAATTCCTTCAATTCATATCCGGCATGATCACTACCTATAACAAGAGTTTCCGATTTGTCAAACATTGTTAATAATTTATTAGGGTATTTTTTAATTGATGAAATTTGCATCCATCATAGTCTTTCATTTTAAGCACATTAGCCTAAAATGTAAAATTAGGCTCAATTAGTACTTGATTCATTTACAACAGACAAGAGTTTTTAAACGCTATCTGTTAATAAGTGAGTAATTTTGTTAAGTCAAATGGTTAATATCTTTCGACCCGGTTTCAATTACTAACCGAAATCGATGAAAAGCAGCAAAACCGCATAGTTATGAGTACTTTTCATGCGTTAGCTGGTAGGATATGAACAGACAATGATAGCTAAAAACAACCTGACTTTTCACCAACAACAGTTATACAGTAATTGTTAATAAAGTGATAAAGACTTAATAATCAAAAACCACAACCTTTATAGACTGTTAATAAGTTGTGAAGAAACTGCCGACAACTAAAATTCAAAATCAAATGAATAATATTTGTCAACACTATCAACAGCTATAAATCTAATAATAAATAGAATTAATATAAAAATCTATTATTTATAGTTCATTACGAACCTTCGGAAAATGCTTCAAAAAGAACTGATCAAAAAAATAAATGAATTAAAGACAGAAAAAAAAGCAGTCATTTTGGCTCATTATTATCAAGTGTCTGAAATTCAAGATATTGCAGATTATGTTGGGGACAGTCTCCAATTATCTCAGCAAGCAGCAGCTACAAACGCAGAAATTATAGTATTTGCGGGAGTTCACTTTATGGCTGAGACTGCAAAGATACTATCTCCGGATAAAAAAGTCCTGCTTCCCGATCTTGAAGCCGGATGTTCACTGGCTGACAGCGCTCCAAAAGACAAGTTTTCGGAGTTTGTTGCTAAGTACCCCGACCATAAAGTTATTTCATACATCAATTGCACAGCTGATGTAAAGGCGCTTTCAGATGTGATTGTCACTTCAAGCAATGCAATGAAAATTGTGGAATCTTTCCCAAAAGATCAGCTGCTCATTTTCGGTCCGGATAAAAATCTGGGTGCCTACATAAATGGGAAAACCGGAAGAAATATGCTGCTTTGGGATGGTGCCTGCGAAGTGCATGAAACCATTTCAACAGAACGAATCATCGACCTGAAACTTAAAAATCCTGATGCAATCCTGGTTGCTCATCCCGAATGCAAGGCTCCTGTTCTGATCATGGCTGATTTTGTCGGATCCACAGCTGCCATGCTGAATTTCACACACTCCAGTCCGGCTAAAAAGTTTATTGTTGCCACTGAAACAGGAATTATCCACCAGATGCAGAAACTTTCCCCTGAAAAGGAGTTTCTTGTGGTTCCTTCCGATGAAACATGTTCTTGCAACGATTGTCCGTACATGAAATTGAATACCCTCGAGAAACTGTATCTTTGTATGCTTAACGAAACTCCTGAAATTTCCCTTTCACCCGATCTGATGGATAAAGCCAGGAAACCAATCGTTAAAATGCTGGAACTTTCAAAGAATATTTAAATGCCGGGCTCTTTGCTGAAAAAATCTTTCCGCCTGATTAAATCGTACCTGACTCCTGCAGTTGTGGTTCTGCTTATTTTGTCCGGAAATTCAGTTTTTTCACAATCAGCAAATGATTCTCTTCTAAATGCCGATTACAAGGTTTTTTATTATCAGGGCGGACAAAAATCGAGTGAAGGCTATATGCGGGAAAATAAACCCGATGGCTATTGGAAAACCTATTACGAAAGCGGAAATCTTAAATCGGAAGGCAACAGGCTCAATTTTGAACTCGACGGTCTCTGGAAATTCTATGATGATTCTGCCCGCCTTCAGGTTTCAATCGAATACCGCAATGGCGTAAAAAATGGCATTCGAACTACCTACAAACCTGAAGGAAGAATTGAGGAAAACTTCGTGAATGATATCAAGCAGGGTAATACAAACACCTATTACGCTGATGGAAAACTGAAAATGTTTGTTCCTTTCGTGAATGGTCTTGAAGATGGAATTTCAAAGGAATTCTCCCCCGACGGAACAGTAATTACCTTCCTGGAATACAAGAAAGGCTTCATGGTCAGCCGCGAACGCATTAACCGTAAGGACAGGAATGGACTGAAACAGGGAAGATGGAAATTCTTTTACGATAACGGAATTGTCAAACTTGACGGGGTTTTCAAGGATGATCGCAAGAACGGATATTTCAAGGAATATGACGAAAACGGTCAACTTCTCAGCGTTAAAAAGTTTCTGAATGATGTTGAAGAAAAGGAAGCTCCGGAACTTGCAAGCCTCTCTGTGAAAACAGATTATTTCCCCTCGGGAAAGGTTAAAACTGTAGCCAGTTACAATGGACAAACTCCCGAAGGTGTAAGGCGTGAGTACAATGAAGAAGGTAAAATTATTGCCGGATATATCTTTCACCAAGGCAAAATGACTGGCGAAGGAATTGTAGATGAAGAAGGAGATCGTGTCGGTCCCTGGAAAGAGTATTATGAAGATGGAACCCTCAGATCTGTAGGTACCTATGATAAGGGAAACCGTGTTGGTGACTGGAAATTCTACTATCCAAATAGCAAGGTTGAACAACAGGGGAAATACAGCAAAAAAGGCAAACCCGACGGAATATGGTCATGGTTCTATGAAGATGGAACCCTCCAAAGGGAACAGTCATTCATTGCCGGACTCGAAGATGGTGATTACCTTGAAAACGACGAAACCGGTAAACTGCTCGTTAAAGGACAGTTTGTAGAAGGACTTGAAGAAGGTGAATGGATCTATGATTTCGGACAATACAAGGAAACCGGATCATTCCGCGGTGGAATGAGAAACGGAAAATGGAAATCATTCTATGCCGATGGAACCCCTCGTTTTGAAGGTGATTTCATCGATGATAATATGAATGGGAAAGCAACCTGGTACTGGCCAAATGGTAAGGTTAAGGAATCTGGTACCTACCAGAACGGAAGCCGTGAAGGCGACTGGACATCCTTCAATGAAGACGGAACTCCAGCTCTGATTATTAACTATAAAAATGATGTTGAGAAGCGCTATGACGGTGTCGTCATAAAACCTTCCTTTGAAGAATAGATATTAGGTTTTAAATATCAGGTATTTATGAATTACAGCAGATTCCTCGTATTACTATGTTCAGTCTCAATACTTCTTCTGTCATGCTCCAAGGAAAATGAAACTGCACTTTTCTCCCAACCCAATTTTATAGAAGATATTCAATACGCTTCAAATACTGATACTTCAGGTTACCTTGTTGATCTCTCCCTCGACATCTATTACCCTAAAGCTGCTGCAAAAGGAATAAAGTTCCCCACAATATTGTTGTTTCATGGTGGAAGTTATCTCTATGGTTCAAAGGGAGTAATAAATGAACTTTGCATGGCGTTTGCCGATTCCGGATTCATTGCTGTAAGTGCAGATTACAGAATGGGCTGGAAGGATAATGGGGCACATGGCAGTGATCCTTTTGAAATTGAAAAAGCTTCCTACCGGGCAATTCAGGATGCCAACGCAGCCATGAGATATCTTGTTCATAATGCAGATAAATACTCAATCGATACTTCCTGGATTTTTATTGGAGGTTACAGTGCTGGTGGTGCCATCGCATTGAATTCTGCATACCTCGATGATTCATATTTTCTGAAACATAATCCTTCTTTGTACCCGCTGTTGGGAGGATTAAAAAATTCAGGAAATGAATTAACCGATACATACACTTTTAAAGGCATCATGAACCTCAGCGGTTCAATTATGGATTCTTCCCTGATAAATAAAAATCAGGCAATTCCGGCTATCTGCTTTCATGGAATGCTGGATTTAATCGTGCCTGTTGATGAGGGAATATTTCTTGGATATGATGGTTTTCCTCTGAGCTATGGTTCACTAAGTATTTACAGAAGTTTGATTGAAACTACTGCACCTGCTGTTGCAGTGCTACTTCCCGATGCTGCTCATATGCCCTTAAGCAGATTTACCAATGAGTATGTAGCTGCAAATACATCCTGTTTCTTCAAATCCCTGATAAATAAAAAACCTTATTCAGGACTATATTTTGATAACGTCGGTACCTGCAGGTAATCTGCATTTTTGATCGCAGAACCCCCATTTCTTATCCGAAAAGGAAACATTACCCCCCGAATATTGTTTGTAAGGCACAATCTTAACTAATCCTTACAAAATGATAAATACTTCCATGTGGGTAAAGGCTTTGAAAGTCATTCCCCGTATTACAAAAGATGAATGGATCCAACTGGATATCTTTTCCAGATGGCTCATTGCTACAAGGGCTGCTGTATTCATAATGACCGCCCTGGCCGGTGCTATCGGTGGTTTGCTTGCATACCGCAACGGTAATTTCTCCTGGCATTTGTTTGCTCTGTCAGTTCTTGGAATAGTCCTGGCACACGCCACCAACAACCTCCTGAATGATTATGTTGACCATGCAAAAGGGGTTGATAAAAACAACTATTTCCGTTCACAATACGGACCTCAGCCACTTGAACATGGACTCCTTACCAAATCAGGATTCATGGGATATATTCTGGTTACAGGCATGATCGCTTCCTTCATTGGAATCTACCTCATTATGGTTACCGGAATTGCGGCTCTCTGGCTTTTCCTTGCCGGACTCGCCTTCCTCCTTTTCTACACCTGGCCGCTTAAATATTACGGTTTGGGTGAACCTTCAGTGGTACTTGTCTGGGGCCCCCTCATGGTTGGCGGAACCTATTTTGTGGTTTCAGGCGGACATTGGGACAACTGGGTAGTGCTGGTTAGCCTCGTATACGCGTTGGGACCCACCACAGTGCTCTTTGGCAAGCACACTGATAAACTTCTTCAGGATAAGGCTAAAGGCATTTATACGCTTCCTGTGATCATCGGACAGAAGGCTGCCCGTTATAGCACCATCGCTCTTTGGATTCTGCAGTATGTTTTCATTTTTGCACTGGTGCTGAGTGGCAAGCTTGGAATTACAATGCTGATTGTGTTGCTGGCATTGCCGATGCTCTTTTCAACCATTAAAATTTTCACCCGCCCCCGCCCGGAAAACAAGCCCGAAGGCCCTGAAGGTGAAGGATGGCCGCTCTATCTGGTGTCCCATGCCTTCATTTACAACCGCCGCTTCGGACTCCTTTTCCTCCTCGGACTGATTGTGGATGTAATCTTCTTCAAACTGGGAATACTTCAGATCTTCTAAAGATTTGGAGATTGTCTAAAAATGCTTTTCCCAAAGAATCCATCCGCCAGCCAGCGGACAGAACTCAGGAACAAGAATTAAGCCCCAGATAGTACTCAACTACTGACTTCTTGGCCGATTCTGACTTTTTTTTAAAAAAATCATTTCAGACAGTTTCTTAGATTTCCATAAATCAAAAATCCCTCTTCCGGATTATCAGAAGTGGGATTTTTCTTGTTTTAGGTAAATCAGCAATTATTTATTCTCATAGCCTTCAATCTCAACAAAGCCGGTTCCAAGGAAACTTTTCGACCAGGTTGAGGGCTCGGAATCCTGTATGTAATAGGTTCCAGGTTCCAATAGCACATTGGGCTCGGCAACCCATTTTCCATTGGTGGTTCCATTGCTTCCGTTCTTGCCAGTCGCCTTGTAAATGCCAATGGCTATTTTAGATTTATTCAGAATGGTAATGGTTCCGGCTGCAACAGTTCCTTCATCTTCATTGTAATGGTCAGTAACAATCTTACTGATCAGGGTAGGCTTTGACAAGGTAAAACGCGTAGGATTCTTTGGACCTTTATTCTTTGGAAATTCCTTGTTTCCGGAAGAGAAGACTGTCCGGACGGCCTTGCTGCTTATTGGTTCCGGGACTACTACCACCGGCTTGTTCTTTTCCGGAGCTGCTTTTTCCTTGCTTGTGGAGGTGGTTTTTCCCTTGCCTGCAGCAGTTGACTTCTCTTTGGATGCCTTGGATTTTTCAGGTTTAGCTGTAGATTTCACTGCTTCCTTCGCAGGTTTTTCCTCTTCCCTTTTTACCTCTTCGGCTGGTTTATCCTTGTTTATTGTTGCTTTTTCCTCAATCTGCGCAGCTGTATCCTGTGAAGTGCTTTCATCAATCATTAAAGTTGAATCAGCAGGAAAAAGATTTTCAGTCGATTCATTTCCCGGATACTCGAAATACCACCATACAATACCAATCAGCAGAATAACTCCTAGAATCAGAGGCAATTTGTTCCGGGATTTTTTCTTTTCCTTATTTTGAAAAGGTTCTGGTACAGGACTGCTTTGTTGAATGGGCACAGTTTCCTTAACAACCGGAGTTTCGATTGCAGGTATAGTAGTTTCTGTAACTACTGATACTGCGGGAACCGGAGGATTGATTTCCTTTCCGCAATTCTCGCAAAATCGGACTATGTTCTGTAATTCATGGCCGCAAAAAGGGCAGAATTTCATGATAGGATGGGATTAGAATCAGATAACGTTTCAGTTCATATAAATTATACCCCTGAAAAGTATTTTTAACAGAATGAACGATATTATGGCTCCTATCAGCAGAAAGAGAATGAACATCACAATGGTTAGCAGGATTGAGAATCCCTTGACCTTCTCTTCCAACGGTTGCTTCAAAACCGGTATTCCCTTTAACAGGATGTAGAGCATGTATGCAAATCCGAGAATGGATGAAACTACGCTTATCCCGGGAATCAATCCCAGAATGGAAGAAACCCAAACCGGTGTCATGGCATAGGCAATCAACTGGAACGAACGCTCAGGATTGTGCTCTGCTTCGAATGAAGGAGAAAGTTTATCTACAATTATGGAGGAAACATAAACCATGCTGATGGCAAGCAGGTATTGCGAAATGGCCTTTACTACTCCGTAGATGATTGTATATTCCGAAAATACTGCATAATACAGGAATGAACATACTGCCGGAACAATTGCCAAAATCAGCACATATTTTATCAGAAGCTCTTTCTTATCTGGCCTTTCATTTGCAATCACCTGCCATTCTTCAGCAGGTTTGGTCAAAAGTTGAATCACTCTCTGAATCAGTGATCTCTTCTGAACGGTTTTCTCTATCTCAAACTCAAAGGAGCGTGAACTCAGCGGTGTGAAATGCTCTTCTGCTACAGGCTTAACTGTATTTTCGAAAACCGGAGCTGCCGGAGGTACAGGAATGGGAGTAAGGCTCTCCCCACAGGAATTGCAGAAATGAGCCTGTTCGGATACTTCTGAATGGCAGACTGGACAAATTCTCATACCTACAGATAGATAAGGTTTAGACTGCTTTATTGGATTTCAGAATGCAAAGGTAACCCCATTTTATATTCTGAAGAAACTCTTTATCGCTAAAGTGTTTGTATTCAGCGATTCACAAATTGGACTATAGATTTCTGATTATTCCAAAGGATACTACTATAATGATAACCAGTATTATAGCAATTTTTCCAAACAGGATTTTCCTGGTTTTTGGGTACTTATCACTAAGATTGGTATAATCAAACAATAGTCCCAGAATAATATACGGGATTGAGGGTACCAGCAAGGGATTCGCCTTCATTGCCTTTCCGAAATCCAGATGCAGCAATGCATGTACTGCTCTTTGCGATCCGCAGCCCGGACATTTGTAGCCTGTCAGGTAATAAAACGGACATGAAGGAAATATACTGCTGCTTGCCGGATCCAGTGTATAATATACCAGGGCAAGTACCAGCAATATTGCTGCCAGCAGGGAAAGCTTAAAAATTCGGCGAGAAATTGTCAATGGAGGTGCCGTTTGTACCAGCTACAATTACAATGCCTATGATGTAGAGGATATAGATTATAAATACTCCCAATCCAATCCAGAAACCAATTTTGGTCCATTTACCTGCTTCACTGGATGCTTGCTGAGCTCCCATGAAATCACCTGCATAGAAACGGGTTTCTACCTTTGCCGCATTGATAATACCGGCTATTCCAAAAGGAAGACAACAAAACAATGTTACCAGAATTGATTCTACCAGCCAGGTCTTTGGAGGTTTTGACTGCGTGAAACTGGCATTTCCAGTAGCATTCGTCGGTTGATTGTAAACAGGAGGTGGGGTTTGAGGTGTTATAGGTGGAGGAGTTGCTCCAATAATATCTGCTAATTCAGGGATCTCTCCCGCGGGAGTCCAGTTGGCCAGACCGCTGTACCAGATCCGGGTGGCTGATGTAATATTCTTTTCTTTTAACTGGTCCAGTGAAAATGGACCGAAGTTATTTACGCCGTCAGTATAGTAATAATCCATAATAACATGATTTATGAAAAGCAAATATAAGGATTAGGCTTTTCAAAAATTGCATATAGCAAATCTCTGCTTCCATGATTGAAGCAATCGACTGCTTTTCTTTCCTAACAGGGCATGCAGATACCGGGATTACTTTGTTCCCACTTAATTCTGATCTTGATGAAAGACTGTATTTACCACCTCTTTTTTGCAACCACCTCCCTCACTTGCTCAAAATCCATCTGTTTCTTCTGAAGGTCTATCTTCTTTACCTTGATCTTCAAGGCATCTCCCAGTCTGTAAACCTTGCCTGAGCGCTGTCCGATAATCCGGTAATTCTCTTCATCCAGGTAATAGTAGTCATCATTCATGTTTCGCAACGGAATCATTCCCTCACACTTGCTCTCTGTGAGTTCAACATAAATACCCCACTTGCTTACTCCTGATATAAGTCCGTCGAACTCCTCCCCTATCTTGTCCATCAGATATTCTGCCTGTTTGTACTTAACGCTGGCACGCTCTGCTTCCATAGCCTTGCGTTCCATCTCACTGCAATGCACGCAGTATTGTTCATATTCTTCCTTGTTAGCACTTGGCTTTCCATCAAGATACCACTGCAAAAGACGATGGACCATCAAATCAGGATAACGCCTGATAGGCGAGGTGAAATGGGTATAGTAGTTAAATGCCAGTCCGTAATGCCCGATGTTCTGAGTGGAATATTCAGCGCGCATCATTGTGCGGATGGCAATGGTTTCAATCATGTTCTCCTCTCCCTTTCCAAGGATATTCTGGAATAGCTGATTGAATGATGCTGTTATCGATTTGCGGCTTGTGGTCTGGAATTTATACCCCAGCTTCCCAAGGAACTCTGAAAAATTGGCAAGCTTATCAGGATTTGGCTCATCATGTATCCTGTAAACAAAGGTTTTGGCTTCAGCCTCTCCCTTCTTCTCCCCTACCATTCGTGCCACCTGCTTGTTTGCCAACAGCATGAAATCTTCAATCAGCCAGTTGGCTTCCTTCTGCTCCTTGATCATCACTCCAATAGGCTTTCCCTTCTCATCAAGCCTGAACTTTACCTCCTGCGATTTGAAGGCAATGGATCCTTTCTTGAATCTCTCTTCCCTTAGTTTTGATGAGAGTCTGTGCAATACCATCAACTCGTCCCTGAAATCACCTTCTGCTCCTTCAATAATGACCTGAACCTCCTCATAGGCATACCTCCTGTTGGAGCGAATCACCGTTCGTCCAAACCATTCATCCAGGATTTCAGCCTTTTCATTCATTTTGAACACGGCTGAAAAACAAAGCTTTTCTTCATCCGGCCTTAAGGAGCATACCAGATTCGATAACTGTTCCGGTAGCATGGGTATGGTCCGGTCAACCAGATAAATGGAAGTCCCCCTGTCGAATGCTTCGGCATCAATGGCTGATCCCGGCGTTACATAATGCGATACATCGGCAATGTGAACTCCTACTTCCCAGCATCCGTCGGGCAATTTCTTCAGTGAAAGTGCATCATCAAAGTCCTTGGCATCAACGGGGTCAATGGTACAAGTCCACACATCCCTGAAATCCCTTCTCTTTTTAATCTCGGAATCAGGAACGGTATTTTTGATCTTCTTAGCCTCATCCTCTGCTGCCTTGGGGAATTTCAACGGGAAATCCAGTTCGGCTAGGATTGAATTCATTTCTACATTGTTGTCGCCGGGCTCTCCCAATACCTGTATGATTTCTCCTACCGGATTTGTAGCCTGCTCGGGCCATTCGGATATTCTTGCAACTACCTTCTGCCCGTCCTTGGCACCTTTCAGCGAATTGATGGGTATATAGATGTCAACAGGAATGGAAGAACTGTCGGGAACGAGAAAGGCAAAGCGCTTCGAAATATAGATGATTCCTACAAATTGCTTTCTTGCCCTTTCCACTATCTCAACAATGGTGCCTTCTGCCCTGCGGTCCTTGCGTTTTGGAAAAAGGTGAACCTTCACCTTATCTCCATTCAGCGCATGATGGGTGTTACCCGGGGCTATATAAATATCTTCAGTAAGGTCAGGTGTCATGACATATGCCTTCCCCGACGACTTCATGTCAACAGTTCCTGTAAGCACATTTGCCTTGGTTACGGCAGCTATCAGGACCGGATTCAGTTTGTATTTTCCGCGGTTCGATTCAACAAGGGAACCCTGTGCGCATAGTGTTTCAAGGGCTCGCCTTATCATTTCCTTTTCGCGCTTGTCGGATATTCCCAGCTGTGCGGCGGTTTGCCTGTAATTAAAGGCAAAACCCGGCCGATCTGAAAAAAAGGTAAATACTAAATTGGCGAATGCATTCTTTGCAGTGTCAGCCGCTGGATTTGTTTTTTTGTTTTTCATTTTAAATAAAGATTTGGTCCCCGGGACCAGAAATAAATAAAGCTGGAATTCCTCTTAAATAGTAGTGGGACCTTTAATACTAAACAATCAGAAATGAATTAGGTTACATCAGACTTCTGACTGTTCAATTCAGTCCTTTCGGGATAGAGTCAATAAGTAAGCGTGTATAGGAAGAGCCTGGATTGAAATAAATCTGGTCTGCCTCCCCTATTTCCTGTATCTGCCCTTGTTTCATCACCATCATGCGGTCACTCATATACCTGACCACGGAAAGGTCATGGGAGATAAAGATGTAGCTGAAACCATACTCCTGCTTGAGATCATTCAGCAGGTTCAGCACTTGTGCCTGCACGGAAACATCCAACGCTGAAACGGATTCATCGCAGATGATGAAATCAGGCTCAACAGCCAATGCCCGTGCTATACAGATTCTCTGTCGCTGTCCCCCGGAGAATTCATGGGGATAACGGTAGAAGTGCGATTCATCAAGCCCTACCTTTTTAAGCAGCTCAATGGTTTTTGATTTCCTGATCTTGTCGGAGCCATGCAATCCATGGATTTTCATGGGTTCCATAATGGCATTCCCGGCAATCAGTCTGGGATTTAATGAAGAATAGGGATCCTGAAAGATGATCTGCATTTTCTTGCGCATTCTCCTCATCTCCTTCACCGACAAAGCCAGAATATCTTTCTCTTCAAAGTAAATCTTACCCATGCTGGGTTCTATCAACCTGAGAATTGTCCTTCCCAGGGTTGTTTTCCCGCATCCTGATTCACCTACAAGTCCGAGAGTCTCTCCTGGATACAGTTCAAAACTGACTTCGTTTACAGCCTTGAAATGAGCTGTGCCCTTACCCAGCAGATTTCTCTTCAGCACCATTTGAGTACTGACATTCTCAACCTTGAGCAATGGGGTTTTGGAGTATAGGAGTTTCTGCCGGCTTTCTCTTTCAGCTGATTCAATAAAATCAGGTGCATTTACTTTGCCTTCAACATAGTCTGCAACAACCGACAGTCTTCTTGGACGACGGTCAAGTGGAGGTCTGCATGACAGCAATCCCTTGGTATAGGGGTGTTCTGGTGATTTGAAGAGCTTTTGGATACTTCCGGTTTCTACAATTTTACCTTTATTCATCACCACAACTTGGTCCGAAATCTCTGCAATAACTCCAAGGTCATGGGATATGAAGATCAGACTCATGCCATGCTTGTTCAGCAGGGTTTTCAATAATTCCAGTATGGTTTTCTGGACGGTTACATCCAATGCCGTGGTGGGCTCATCTGCAATCAGGATCTCAGGCTTGCAGGCAATGGCCATGGCTATCATGACTCTTTGCTTTTGTCCGCCCGAAAGCTGATGGGGATAGGCACTGAAAGCTTTTTCCGGATCAGGAAGCAATACCTCCCTGAATAATTCGAGTGTCCTTCGTTTTGCTTCCTGCTTGTTTACATTCTCATGTTCAAGGATGTTTTCCATCACCTGCTTTCCGCATCTGTAAGCCGGATTAAGCGATGTCATGGGCTCCTGGAATATCATGGCAATTCGCTTTCCCCTCCATTGCCGCATCGATTTATTATCAAGCTTCAGCAGGTTTGTGCGCGTTCCATTGGCATCATTGAACCAGATTTGTCCGGAGGTAACTTTCCCCGGTGGCTCTGGTATCAGGCGCATTATGGCTAAGGAAGTAATGGATTTCCCGGAACCTGATTCACCAACAATTCCCAATGAAGAGCCTCTCTTCAGAGTAAGTGAAATCTTGTCGACAGCCTGAATATGCTTGCCTTCATGACTGAAACTTACACTCAGGTCCTGTACCTCAAGGTGAATATCTTCCGGACGATCAATTGTCATATCTGCTTTCTTCTCCCTGATTCAAGCTGGAACTGAGATGTCTGTTGAATGCAGGTTATCAATGTTCATTTCCCTCAAAGGTAGCAATTCTGCAAAAGGCATGAAAAGTCTGTCCGGATTCACATCAGATAACATTCTTCACCTTTGCAAGTGCAATAATGCTTTCAATCAGCTCCTTTTCCGAAAACCTGCTGGGGTCGAGGACAGCATCATAATATCCCTGCGAACCCGCATGAACTTCAGTATGGCTTACATACATCTCCCTTCTTTCATCCACCGCCTTCAGATAGGTGGCTGCATATTCGCGGCTGTATCCCAACTTCTTTACAATTTGCTCAATCCTCCAGTTCAACGGAGCTTCCAAACGGATGTGAAGTGCTTTCCTGATATGCTGGCTCAGCATGGCTCCTCCCCTTCCAACGATCACATAATTTCCGTCCTCGGCAAATTGCTTTATCACATTCTGAACGGTATTCATGATTTTCTTGTCGCTTTTATGCGAATGGGTAGAAAGGGCTTCCAGTATCTCATCCATGATTCCTCTGTCCTTGTCGGTAATTACCCTGTCAAGTTTTTGAGGTTCAAGGTTGAGTTTTTCGGCTGATTTCTCAAGTATTTCATGGTTGATGAACTGCCATACTGACTGGTTCTCCTTTTTTATGGGAGAAGTATTCAGCACTTGGCAAAGTTCGTGTGCCAGGCGCGATGCTCCACATCCGCCCTGACGTGAGATGGTAATTACCGGGCCAATTTCCCGCTGCGATCCGTGAGCAGATGATTCTGCCTTGATTCGCCTTGTCATGTATTCATAAAGCAGGTTTTCCATGGCTGTTTTATTTAGGGGTTACAATCAAAAGAATATCCTGCTGCCGGAATGGCCCGTCACTACCTATGCCTGATCATTCCCGGCAAGGCGGGCACGAATGGCTTCGGTTTGTGATTCATAGCCCGGCTTGCCCAGAAGAGCGAACATATTCTTCTTGTAAGCCTCAACTCCTGGCTGATCAAATGGATTTACACCCAGGATATAGCCACTCAGACCGCAGGCAAATTCAAAGAAATAGAGCAATTCACCAATGTTTTCTTCATTGATCTTCGTCAGACAGAGTTCAAGATTGGGAACCTCTCCGTCAATGTGTGCAAGTACTGTTCCCAATGCGGCCATTCCATTTACTTCATTAAAGGATTTCCCTGCAATAAAGTTCATTCCGTCGAGGTCAGCCGGGTCTGAAGGGATCGTCAGACTTTTGGAAGCCTGTGAAACCTTGATCACCGTTTCGAAAATCATTCTCTGTCCTTCCTGAATATATTGCCCCATTGAATGCAGGTCAGCAGTGAAGCCAACTCCGGCAGGGAAAATTCCCTCACCTTCCTTGCCTTCACTTTCTCCGTATAACTGCTTCCACCATTCAGTAATGTATTGAAGGGAGGGTTCGTAGTTAACCAGGATTTCTACCTGTTTTCCCATCCTGTAGAATGAGTTGCGAATGGCTGCATACAATGCTGCCGGATTCTCAAAAAGGGAAGGTGTGGCAACGCATACTTTCCTCATCGCCCGGGCTCCTTCAACAAACTTGCGGATGTCATAACCTGCAACAGCTATGGGAAGCAGTCCCACTGGCGTAAGCACTGAATAGCGTCCGCCAACATTATCAGGAATTACATAAGTGCGATATCCTTCATCAGTGGAGAGTTTCTTCAGAGCGCCCTTCGACTGGTCAGTAATCGAAATAATTCTTTCACGTGCACCGTCCTTACCGTATTTCTTTTCCAAATGCGCTTTCAGCATTCGGAAAGCAATTGCAGGTTCAGTTGTTGTTCCTGACTTGGAGATAACAGCTACTGCATAATTCTTCTCTTCAAGCAATTCAAAAAGGGATGCATGATAATCCTGGCTGATGCTGTTGCCTGCATAGATAACCAAAGGGCCTTTCCTGAATGAATCGGATACTGCGGCAAATGGGTGACTCAGGGCTTCAATAACGGCGCGGGCTCCAAGATAGGAACCTCCAATGCCAATAACCACAAATACCTCAGCTATTTCACGGATTTTTCTTGCGTCTTCTTCAATCTGCGACAGCAGAACTTCTGAAATTTCTTCAGGTAAGTCAACCCAACCGAGGAAATCATTTCCTTTGCCTGTCTTATTGACCAGCATATCGTGACAAACCGTCACTTCTTCCTGCATGATCTGCAATTCATCATCCGAAAGAAATCCGGCTATATGTTCATGTTTTAAATCAAGGTGAATCATAAGAATTGGTTTATTTTAGATATTATCGACAAAATTCGGCATTGCTTTATAAATATACAAAAAATTCTCGGAAAGTCCTGAATTTTGATGGCTTAGAAATAAAAAAAGTGCGGTGAAAAAGGCCGCACTTTTCAAACAAACAACAAAACCTGTTAATCTCAATGCTTTCGCTATTTTTCAGTATGTGCTTTGATCAAGATTTAAACCACCAAAACTCATTGAGATTATTGACTCAACTAACCGATACAAAGTTAATTCAGGTCACGGGCCTCGCTTGTTAACGAAATTTAAAGAACGTTAAAAAATGTTAAGCCCATGAATGATTGATTCTCAGGGAATTTAATTTTGTGCCCAATGAAAAAACAGGTCTTCCTCATAATCATCGTCATGGTATCACTGGCCATGGCTACACTGATAGGTATACAGGTCTACTGGATCCGCAATTCCATTGAACTCCGGGAGGCCAATTTCAGGAGAAGTGTTGATGAAGCTGTGAACATTGCCTTGTCGAAACTGGAAACCATAGAATTTGCCCGTAGAATCAATTCCGGTGATTCAATTCAAGGCCAGCTTATGCTTCGTGATGCCGACAGGTTGCCTCCTCCAGGGTCTCCTCCTACCGACAGGACTACAGTTGATACTGGTATCCGGATGGTTAAACCCGGCAATGAGGGCGACATAAATATGCTGAATATGCCCGGCAACAGAAATGCAGTCCCGGATATTCAAAATTCATCTCCAAGGGGAAATCCCAATGATTTTATCGGCAGAAAGCAAAAGGCAGATATTGAAGGACTGAGACGCAAGAATATGCTGATGAACCGAATCATGAATCAGGTATTGGGTTCTGAAACACGCAGGAATATTGAAGAACGCATTACTCCCGGATTAATCGACACTCTTCTTAAGGAGGAGTTTGTAATGAAAGGCATCAATCTCTCCTATGAATTTGGTGTTTACAACCCGGGCAGAAACCGCATAGTACTTGAGAAAACAGGACATTTCAACAAAGAACTTCTTGAATCGGGTTACTCTTTTCCTCTTATGCCCGGAAACGGCATCACTACCACCGATTTTCTGCTGATCTATTTCCCAGATAAGTCCCAGCATACCTTCCTTAACCTTTGGGGAATGCTGCTTGTCTCCCTGGCTTTGGTAGTCATCATCATCGCCGCCTTTGCCTATTCTATGTTCACCATTATCAGGCAGCGCAAATTATCGGAACTGAAGAATGATTTTATCAATAACATGACTCATGAATTCAAGACTCCGATCTCTACAGTCTCCCTTGCTTGCCAGGCATTGACTGACAAGGACTTCCCCCGTTCTGAGGATATGTATGATACCTATATCCACATCATCGAGGATGAAAATAAGAGGCTTGGACTGATGGCGGAGAAAATTCTGCAGACTGCCATCCTGGAAAAGGGTAAGCTTAATCTTCGTGTTGAAACGGTGGATCTGCATTCCCTTATTTCGGATGTAATCAAGAATATTGCCATCCAGGTTGAAATCCGCGATGGCTCCATCACTACTGACCTCAAGGCTGGTGTATCACTGATTAAGGCAGATAAAATGCATATCTCCAATGTGATTTATAACCTCCTCGATAATGCCAATAAATATTCACCAAGGAAACCTCTGATTCATCTTTCAACCTCTGATTCTGAAAACGGTATTGTATTCCGGGTTAAGGATAATGGAATCGGAATCAGCAAGGTGAATCAGAAGAAAATCTTCGAAAAACTCTACCGGGTTCCCACAGGTGATGTTCATAACGTAAAGGGATTTGGACTTGGACTGAGCTATGTCAAATTTGTGGTGGAGAAACACGGAGGAACCATTCAGGTTGAGAGCGAAATCAGCAAGGGAAGTACTTTTACAGTAATCCTCCCCTATTCATCCTGAAATGGATAATTTAATACACTATTCTGCGTTACAAAATACTTATCCTTACTTCAAATAATTATTTCAAACAGATCCACGATATGGAAAATGACAAAACCAAAGTATTGTTGGCCGAAGACGACAGGAACCTGGGAAATATCCTCAGGACATACCTGGAAGCCAAAGGGTATGCAACAAAGTTGTTTATTAACGGACAGGAAGCCAGTGATGCATTCTCAAAGGAACCTTTTGATTTCTGCATCGTTGACGTCATGATGCCGGTGAAGGATGGATTCAGTCTTGCCAAGGATATTCGCAAGGTGGATGCCCAGATTCCGATTTTGTTTCTTACCGCCAAATCACTTGAAGAGGATAAGCTAAAGGGATTCCAGTCGGGAGGCGATGATTATCTCACCAAGCCATTCAGTATGGAGGAATTGATTGCCAGAATGGAAGCTATCCTTCGCCGCACAGTTCATCCAACCTCAAGCGGAGGTAAGAAAGGCGTGTTCGAAATCGGCAGGTTCAATTTTGATTACAACCATCAGCTGCTTACCATTGCCGGCGTTGAACAGAAACTTACCTCAAAGGAAGCTGAATTGTTGAAATTACTGAGTGAACATGTTAATCAGGTGGTCGACAGAAGCTTTGCCCTTAACCGGATCTGGCAGAACGACAGCTATTTCAATGCCCGCAGCATGGATGTGTATGTTGCCAAGTTGCGCAAATACCTGAAAGAAGATACCTCCGTTGAACTTATCAATGTTCACGGAATCGGCTTCAAACTGGTTACCAATACTGAAGGTTGATTTGTGGCCGGTATGGCCTGAAAGCTTAACTGATAGAAATACAGAATCAGATAGTTATTTTTCTGGTTGCCTCTCTATAGCTTAACCCGGATAGTTTATGCGAATTCACAAATTCCAGAACTGCTTCCGGGTTTCTTTTTGAGTACTCCCTCAGCGACCATCCTATAGCCTTGCGGATGAAAAAGTCCTTGTGATCAGCCAGGCGCTCACAGAATTCAAACAGCAGTCCGGCATCCGTTTTTTCGCGGTACTTCAGCTGGAAAATCAGACAGGACCTCTGCAACCAGAGATTATCTGAACCCATCCATTTTTCTGTCCAGCCCGGTATCAGCTCAGGTTTCCTCTTAAGAACACTTCCTGCAATATTGGGAGCTATAAAGTCAACAGTATCCCACCAGGATTTATGGCTTATCATATACTCCGACATCTTCAGCAAGTTTTCTCCCCCCTTGGCTGCAAACTTGTTGATGATCTCCATCCCGATGTATTGCCACTCACGCTGGGGCTGCTCCCAGGTGTATTCCATAATTTCTTCAAGGATTGCTGGATTGGGAAGTCCGTTCTGCCTAAGGAATTCCTGCTGAATTTCCCTTCTCAGGGTAGCTCCCAGTCCGTAGAACTCTGATTTGTTTTTCATGTATGCCTTTGCCCCCGCTGCATACACAGGGTTGGCATGGGTCTCAAACTGTACCCTGAGCGGTTCCAGGTATAACATGGCAATATTTTAATTGAGGATCATTTTTCTGGATGCTTTTATCTGTCCGCTGCCACTGTACAAGCGGAAGACATAGATTCCCGATGGAAGTGAATTCTGTTCCCAGTTCATGACATGGTTCCCTGCTTCAAGGGAATGTTCCTCTATTTTTCTTCCATTGAGGTCAAAAACACGCAATACTGATTTTCCGGGATTATTGATGGCAACAGTGCAGGATGAAGTAGTTGGATTCGGGAATACTTTCAGATCATATCCTCCCGGGGTAATGCTCTCACCAAAGCCGTATGTTTTGTCATAAACGGCAAGTGTGTATTCACCAACTGCCAGACTATCTACAATCAATTGTCCGGCTGCTGCATTTCCCTGCCTCGTAAATGGAACTCCATACCAATCCGATTTTGAATCCCTGCGATATAGTATGACCAGTGAATCTTTCGTACTCGTCAGCAGATTGATATCGAAATTATTGGACCTGCTGAAGGTGAATTTTCCCTTAGCCCTGAATCCCGCAGGAATGATTCCGTCAACCTTCCAGTAGCGGTTATCGGAAAGTCTCAATCCTCCCACAGCAACTTTAAGGCTATCAGGAGCAACCCAGTTATGGATAATCCTGATATAGGCAGAATCAGTGATTGCGGTCACATTTACCCTGGCATAGGTATCTGCGAAATCTTTTTCACCGATTGCTTTCAGACTCGCCTCATATTCCAGCGCCGCATCTGATATTTTAGCATCCGGATCAGGAATAACAGCTACCGGATTAAAGGGCAGGTAGAAGGTTTTAATTCCAGTTTTTCCTGAGAAGATGATTGTATCCGTTTGCTTTTCCCAGTTTGCGCCCAGGAATTCAAGTTCAAGGTGATTTGAATTTGCATAGGTTTCCCGGCCCCTTAGCTTCTGGGCAACCTGAACCTCTACCTTGTATCCCTGATTCTCCGGTGTAGCTTCAAAATAGCTGACCGAAAAAGTCGGGAATCCGGGAGAGAATACCCAGGCATCAAAGAAATCATCCATATTCACCTGAGTAAAATCCGAAAGAAAATCCCTCAGCTGACAACTGGAAGCCGGCTGGTACGCATATTCCTGCAGATAGGCCTTCACAGCGGCAAAAAACAGACTGTCGCCAAGATAATGCCTTAGGGTATGGGTAACCTGGGCTCCCTTTTCATACACCGTGTTTCCATAGGTAAGTTCCTGGGGAATCCCATAAACCGGGAAATAACCGCCATCAGTAAAATGTGTGGAAAGAATCACAGCTTTGAGCTTTGTGCGGGTATACTCACTGGCAACAGCAGGTCCGTAAAGGAATTCCTTATACAATGATTCGCACCACACAGCCCAGCCTTCATTCAGCCACATATCCTCTGCTGATGCACAGGTAACCATATCTCCAAACCACATATGCGAGAGTTCATGGGCATACCACCATTCCTGTGATGTGGCTCCATTCCAGCCTGCATAGGGATATGAGATATTTGCAGCATGCTCCATGGCACCCTGTGAAGTTGCAGTGTAGCCGACTCTCTCAAAGGGATATTCACCAAAATGGTTCTCAAAGATTTGAAGGATATCCTTCAGGTTAATAAAGGTTGCCGCTACCTTTGATTCATCTGTTGGCCTGCAGTAAAAAGTAATGGGAACAGCTCCGTTGATTCCGTTATAGATATCATTAACCAGGTTGTATTTGCCGATAGATGCTGAAATCAGGTAGGTAGGCAGAGATTTATCCGTTTTCCAGTGAAAAATATGTGTGTCGTTTGCAGCCGGGATTACTTCCACAAGTGTTCCGCCACTTACCCCGGTCTTATCATTTGGTGTGCGAATATAAACATCGTACAACGCCCGGTCGCGAAAATCATCAATGCATGGAAACCAGGCCTTTCCAAGGTTATGCGGAATGGTCTCAAAGCCTACTCCCAGATTAAAGGCATAATCACCGGCGAAATGAAAACCACCCCAGCCCGAAGGATCTGTCATTGGCTGTCCATGGTAATAAATTCCAACTTCAAGGGTGTCACCGGCACTTATCGGCTCAGCAAGAGGAATAATTACCAGCAAATCTGTCCTCTCAAAGTTTTCACTCCTTTGATTGTCAACAAATACTGAATCAACAATAAGTTGATCAAGTTCAAGTTTTATTGAAGATATTCCATTGATTTTTGAAGTCAGCAGAGCAGTAGTGTAACCTTTAATGCTCTTTGACGTCATATCTATTTCATCAAGATGAATCCCGTAGTGAATTGCCTTGATTGTATCACTGTAGATCGGAATGCCCGCTGTAGAGCATTCAGATTGTCCGAAAACGACCCTGGAAATCAGCAGGGATAAAAAAAATGTTAAAAATGGAGCAAACTTGAATAGGTTCATAGTTGTTAGATATAGGTATCTCATAACTTTGTAAAGGTAAATCAATTTCCACTTTCAAGCTTTTTGCGACCTCCTGATAATCCAAGCCTTTTATGAAAAAACTTATTCTTTTGATTTCTGCAATCCTGGTATTTGTTAATGCAAGGTCACAGGAGATATGGACGCTTGAAAAATGCATAGGCTATGCACTTACAAACAACATACAGGTAAAGCAGCAAAATCTCCAGGTTGATCTTGGCAAGTCCAATGTAATGCAGAACAAGCTTACCATGCTTCCAACCCTGAATGGATTTGCCAGCCATGGCTACAACTATGGTAAAACCGTCGATCGCTTTACCAATACTTTCGCCACAGAAAGGGTACAGTCAAATAACTTCTATCTTTCATCATCCGTAACGCTTTTCGATGGTTTCCAGAAGATAAACCAGCTCAAGATGAGCCAGTCGGAACTGCAGGCTACGAACTATGATACTGATAAGTTCATGGACGATATCTCACTTAATATCGCTACCGCCTATCTTCAGATTCTTTATTACAAGGAACTGGTCAAGACTACCGAAAACCAGCTTCAGGCAACAGAACTGCAATCACAGAGACTCAAGAAACTGGTAGATGCCGGAGCTCTTGCCCAGGGCGACTATTTCAATCTTGAAGCCCAGAAAGCCATTGAAAACTCTGCCGCCGTTGATGCAAGGAACAATTACGATCTGTCAATCCTGACACTTACCCAGTTGCTTGACTTGCCTACTTCAGCAGGATTTACCATTGAATCACCGGATCTTGAACTTGGAGAACAGCCTCAGCTGCTCATCAGACCCGAACAGGTTTTCGATTATGCCCTGCAGGCTCAGCCTTCAATTAAAAGCGCCGAATCAAGGGTGAAAAGCTCTGAATATGGTTTGTCAATTGCCCAGGGTGGACAAAGTCCAACCGTTACCCTGCAGGGATCATTGGGAACAGGATATTCTGGTGCAGCCCAGATTCTGGATTCATATATTCCCTATGTTCCTGATGTTACTCAAACTGCACCCGTGGGATTTATCCCGGGCCCTGATGGCCAGCCATTGCAGTATGTCTGGAATTATGGTGCAGATGTTACTTACAAAACCAAGCCTTTCGGCGATCAGATAAACGACAATATCAATAAATCCTTCTCTTTTAACCTGACTGTTCCCATTTTCAACGGATGGGCAACACGCACTTCAATCAGCAAGGCAAGAATAAACCTTGAAAATTCCAGGTACAACCTCGACCAGAGCAAGCTTCAGCTCAGGAAAACCATTGAGCAGGCCTATGCCGACTCAAAAGCTGCACTCAACAAGTATGAATCTTCAAAATTGGGAGTAGCTGCTGCCAAGGAATCCTATCGCTATTCGGAGCAGAAATTCAATGTTGGAATGATCAATTCAGTTGATTACAACAACAGCAAAAAAGATCTTGAAAAAGCTGAATCCGAATTACTCAGGGCTAAATTTGAATTCATTTTCAAAACCACAGTTCTCGATTTCTACATGGGAAAACCCATTTCCCTCAAGCGTAAATAAACCAACAGCCACCCTTGAGTGGTAAAACCAAGCAAAACCAACCACAATATGTTCAAGAAAAAAAACCTGATCCGAATCCTTATTGGCCTGGCAGTTGTACTGCTTATTGTCTTTGCGGTAGCCAAGAAAAAAGGCTGGATCGGTGCACCAGATGTTATTAAAGTATCCACTGAACAGGCTCAGAAAAGAACCATTGTAGAATCGGTTTCTGCCAATGGTAAAATTGCACCCGAGGTGGAGGTTAAGCTTTCTCCGGATGTTTCAGGTGAAATCATTGAGCTCTATATCAAAGAGGGCGACCTGGTTACTGCGGGACAACTGCTTGCCAAGATTAACCCCGAAATTTATATTTCAAACTACGACAGGTCAGTTGCTGCTCTCAACACCCAGCAGGCAAACCTTGCAAATGCAAAGGCTCGCCTTTCACAGGTTAAATCGCAGTTTGTGAATGCAGGGAACAGCTTCGCAAGAAACAAGAAACTGCATACCGAAAAGGCTATCTCCGATTCGGAATTTGATGCTGCACAGTCGGCTTACGAAGTTGCAAAAGCAGAAGTTGATGCAGCTGAAGAATCCGTCAATGCTGCTGAATTTAATATCAAGAGTGCCGAAGCAGGAGTGAAGGAGTCAAGGGAAAATCTTACCAAGACTTCCATTTTTGCACCTGTTGGCGGGACTATCTCCAAGCTGAATATTGAAAAGGGTGAAAGGGTGGCCGGTGCTTCACAGTTCTCCTCTGGTACTGAAATTCTGCGCATCGCAAATCTTCAGACTATGGAGGTAAATGTGAGCGTTAACGAAAATGATATCGTCAGGGTTACTCTGAACGACACCGCTCTCGTTGAAGTGGATGCTTACCAGAACCGCAAATTCAAGGGCATTGTTACCGAAATCAGCACCTCCGCAAATACTACAGGTGTCAGCGCTGATCAGGTGACAAACTTTGAGGTGAAAATCAGGATTCTTCCCGATTCATATAAAGATCTTATTCCTGCCGATAAACCCAATATGTCGCCTTTCAGGCCCGGTATGTCAGCAACTGTGGATATTCAGACCGAAACTGTTTCCAATGCACTTACCATTCCTATTCAGGCTGTTACTACCCGCGTCGACAGCACAAAGGCTAAGGAAGCTCAGCTGGCAGCCAAGGAAAAGAAAGATGCCGGAAATGAATCCCAGGGGGAACAAACCACTGAGAAAAAACCATCCAGCGACCTTCAGGAATATGTATTTATCTATGACAATGGTAAGGTTAAGATGGTAAAGGTGAAGACCGGAATTCAGGATAATACCTATATCCAGATTATTGAAGGACTTCAGGATAAGGCAGAGGTTGTCTCCGCTCCTTACAGCGCCATCTCAAAGAAACTGAAGGAAGGAATAGAAGTTAAGAAAGTTGATAAAAAGGATTTGTATACCGATAAATAGTTCCCTCATTTCCACCAGGAAAATATAAGGGTGAATCCGCAATTATACCAGCTTGCACCGAATCAATAAAAACTCAAAATGATTCTGCCAGGGTATAATTGCGGATTTTTATTTTTGTCTATCTTTAGATACTCAATCGCGACAAATTTGTTAGGTAAAAATCTTACAGATTGAGTTATACCGGGGCATACAGAGCTTCGCAAACTTATCAGACATAAGGTATATTCTTATGATTTAGTCTATTTGAATTCTGACTACTGTCAGCCGGCTGGCGGATGATTTTTTTTCTTTTTAATAATTTTGGACAGATTCTAAATATATGGCCTTAATTCTTTCTATCGAAACAGCTACTGAAGTGTGCTCAGTTGCAATCTCCGACCAAAACGGAATCCTGGCATTAAAGGAAAATGCAGGTGCAAATGAGCATTCCGCTCAGCTTACAGTATTTGTTCAGAAAGTGCTCCATGAAACTGGACTGTCCATCAATTCAATGGATGCCATAGCCGTAAGCATGGGTCCGGGTTCCTATACCGGTTTGAGAATCGGTGTTTCTGCTGCCAAGGGTTTTTGCTATGCCCTCGATAAGCCCCTTATTGCCATCAGCACACTTAAAGCTATGGCAATGCATGCACAGGAAATTTATCCCGGACTGAATGAAGAGAATGTTCTCCTTTGCCCGATGATAGATGCCAGAAGGATGGAGGTTTATTCAGCATTGTACGGTAATAATTTGGAGACAGTCAGACCTGTTGATGCGATTATTCTCACAGAAGACAGCTTTCAGGATTTCAAGGATTTCAGGATAGCCTTGTTTGGCAATGGTGCCGAAAAAACAAGGGAGCTTTTCAAGGATAAGGATTACATATTGTATCCGGGACCACTTCATGCAACAGCTTCATCGATTGCTTCCCTCGCATGGGAAAAGTTCCTTGCATCTGACTTTGAAGACACAGCCTATTTTGAACCCATGTACCTGAAAGATTTCATTGCTGGTAAACCAAAGGTAAAGGGACTTCACTGACAATATAAAATTAATCAGGGCTTTCCTTCAGATTGAGTTATAACGGTCCGCTGCGATCCATAATGGAGTAGATGGATTCGCAAAATGAATCAGCAATGGTATAATATGGAAATATGTTTATATTTGCTTAGTAACTAGTATTAAAAGCTTTTTATACTCTGAGAAGCTTACCCAAAAGTAACCTTACACTATGGATTATCAGATTCTACAGCCCAGTCAGCAGGGGCCTGTGTTGGTTGTCACCATAAACAGGCCTGAAAGTCTTAATGCACTTAATACCCGGTTCTTCGATGAACTGGATGCACTTTTAAGCAATGAAGCCATGGCTCCCGACCTCAGAGCCATTGTCATTACAGGCAGCGGCAAAGCATTTGTTGCAGGTGCCGATATCTCGGAAATGGTAAGCAAAACGCCTCCCGAAGCTTCCGAGTTTTCAAGAAGGGGACAAAAGACCTTCCAGACCATTGTGAACCATCCAATTCCAATAATTGCAGCCGTTAATGGATTTGCTCTTGGCGGAGGTATGGAACTTGCCATGGCCTGCGATTTCAGGATTGCCTCCAACCTGGCCAAATTTGGCCAGCCGGAAGTTAATCTTGGTCTCATTCCCGGCTATGCCGCTACGCAAAGGCTTTCACGCCTGGTAGGAATGGGAACTGCCCTTTATATGCTTACCACTGGCGAAATGGTTACTGCAGAAGAAGCTCTCAGAATAGGTCTTGTTCAGAAACTTACCGAACCTGACAAACTCATGGAAGAAGCCATGCGTCTGGCAAATATGATTGCATTAAAGGGACCAAAGGCTGTGAAAACAGTCAAATCAGTTACCCGCAATGGCTATCATATGCCTTTCCCATTGGCATGCGAGCTTGAAGCACAGACTTTCGGCACTCTATTCGTGGACGAAGGAATTGAGGGAATGACAGCATTTCTCGAAAAAAGAAAACCAGTTTGGTAGATTTTCCCGAACAAACTTGCCCCTTATTGCTTTAATAATAGCTTACTACATTCATTAGCAATCAATCAGATATAAAATACTATGGATTACAGTTCCCGTTTGCAGAAAGTATCCGTGCTGGGAGCAGCCGGTAAAATGGGCAGCGGCATCCTGCTGCTTACTGCACTTGAAATGGCAGATCTCATGCTGAAACCCGAGAACAGGGATAAGGTGTTCGTTTTGAATGCAATCGATACATCCGATGAAGGCCTGAAGGGATTGATGAAATACATTCGTAACCAGGTAATCAAGGCTGCTGAAAAGAAAACAGTTCAGTTAAGGAAACTATACGCCGATAGGGAAGACCTGATTGAAAACGGTGAGATAATTGAAGCCTATGTTGCTGATGTTCTCAGTGTCATAAGGCCGGTGACACGCCTTGAAGCAGCCTATGATTCAGCCCTGGTGTTTGAAGCCGTGAGTGAAAATCAGGCATTGAAGGAAAAGATATTCCGACAAATCAACGAGAACAGCAACGCAGGCCCTTGGTTCTTTACCAATACCTCTTCAGTTCCCATCGGACTGCTGAATACCAATGCAGGACTGGGCGGCCGCATTCTGGGCTTCCATTTCTACAATCCTCCCGCAGTTCAAAAACTGGTTGAATTAATCACTATAGCTGAAAATCCTGCTGAAATGGTGGAATTTGCAGGCTTGTTCGCTAAAAATCTTCGCAAAACCCTGGTTCCATCCAACGATGTTGCCGGATTTATTGGCAATGGCCATTTCATGCGCGATGCCCTCTTCGGAATTCAGGAAGCTGAGCGACTTGCAAAGGAGATGCCACTGCATGAGGCAATTTACCTGGTGGACAGGATTACCCGTGATTTCCTCATGAGGCCTATGGGTATTTTCCAGCTGATCGATTATGTCGGACTGGATGTGGTTCAGTTCATTTTACGCGTTATGCAGCCGCATATGAATGGGGAAGCCCTTCATTCTTCACTTCTGGACGAATTCGTTCTGGGTGGGGTTAAAGGCGGACAATTCAGCGATGGAAGCCAGAAGGACGGTTTCTTCAGCTATGCAAAGGGTAAACCGGTTTCCGTTTTCTCGAAAGAGAAAAATTCATACATCAGCCTTGCTGATTTTTCGGCACAGGCAGATACATGGGCCGGTGAAGTTCCGGCTTCTGCTCTTCCATGGAAAAACCTGGTCAAGCTTGGCGATAAGGACAGCTTCCTTCAAACCTATTTTAAGACCCTTGGAGCCATGCAAACAAAAGGGGCTGCTCTTGCCACGGGATACTTCCTTAACTCCCGCAGCATAGCCTTAAAATTGGTTAGCGACGGTGTTGCAAGGTCGGAAGGGGATGTCAATACCGTACTCCTTACAGGATTCTTCCATGCATACGGCCCGATAAACAATTATTTGTAGCATTATCTGAAAATATCCGATTAACAAGCTATAAATACGGGAAAAGAAAGATCAGTTTCAATCCAGCTTAATTTGAATACCATGAATACATTACGCAGAAAAGTTTATATGACTGCCGGTTACAATACCATCTCACTTGGAACCGGAAGAAAAGAGTTTAATCCCAGAGTAGCACGACCGGGATTGGAGCATTACATCAAGGAGGCAGGGCAGGCAACCCTGAATCAGATTGGTGGCGCCTCTCAGGTTGATGAAGGCGTAATTGGGAATTTCATGTCGGCACGCTTCAACAAGCAGGCTCACCTGGGTGCTTTTCTGCCTATGATTGATGAAGGATTACGCTACAAACCCTCTCTCTCCGTTGAAGGTGCCTGTGCATCCGGCGGACTGGCCCTCATCAGTGGAATAAAGTCTGTTCTGGCTGAAACTGCAGATACCGTTTTGTGCCTTGGTGTTGAAGTTCAGAATACAGTTAAAGCTATTTACGGAGCAGATATTCTGGCTGGTGCCGGATGGTTCCAAAACCGCAAAAAGGGACATGCCTATTTCTTCCCCGGACAATTCAGCGACAGGGCAGGGGTTTATTATGAGAAATTTGGCAAGGAATATACACGGAAAGGACTGGCTCGCTGGTACAGGAATGCCATAGAAAATGCAAGGCTTTGTCCAACAGCTCAGGAATTTCACAATACCGCTTCCGATCTGGAGAAACTGGCTTCCGCCGAACCCAATCCGAAAGTCTTTACTGAACACCTGAATTTCCTCGATTGCTCCAAGGTTAGCGATGGTGCTTCTTCCATCGCCGTTATGTCGGAAGAAGGCCTGAAACGTGCAGGAATCAGCAAGAAGGATGCCGTTGAAATCGTTGGTATTGGCCATGCCGTTGAGGATATTACACAGCCACCTCAGGATCCTACCGTTGTTTCAACAATTCGTGAAGCTGCCCGCCAGGCGTTGAAATCTGCCGGAATTACCAAGGAACAACTGGCAACAGTTGAGCTCCACGACTGCTTCACAATTGCCGGTATTCTGGGAATAGAAGCTCTTGGATTTGCTGAACACGGGAAAGGTGCAGAATTCGTTGCCGCAGGAAATACCGCACGCGACGGCAGTATTCCGGTAAATACCACAGGCGGACTCATAGGCTGGGGACACCCAACAGGTGCTACCGGCGTTCATATGGCCGTTACAATCTGGGAACAGTTAACCGGAAAGGCCGGTGCCAACCAAATCAGCATCCATCCTGATCGTCCCTACGGAATGACCATAAATATGGGTGGCGACGATAAAACAGTGGTTGCTCTGGTTTATAAAAGGGCAGAATAGCCAGAATCCCAATTTCTTAACTTCTTTTCTTCAGCTCTTCAATACAGAGCAGGATATTTTCATTTGTGGCCGGAATGCCCAGGGAAATTTCAGTTGATTCGGCAGTAGTTGCTGAAACGGCTTCCCTGATTGCCATCCAAACTGAAAGCGAAAGCATGAAAGGGGGTTCTCCAACAGCCTTGCTTCCGTGAATCGTCCCGGGATTTGGCATTGATTCCAGAAGTTCTACATTAAACTCTGCCGGAATATCATCCATTACAGGGATTTTGTAGGTGTCAGGAGATGCATTCAGAAGGGTTCCTTTTGAATCATACCTGAGATCTTCCGTGATTATCCAGCCCACACCCTGTATAAATCCGCCCCTGATTTGTCCGAGATCTATTTCAGGATTCATGGAATTACCAACATCATGGAGAATATCAGCACGCAGCAACTTTACAAATCCGTTCAGAAGATCAACTTCCACCTCCGAAACAGCCATTCCGAAAGCAAAATAGTAAAAGGGATTTCCACGACCCTTGTCCTTGTCCCAGTGAATTCCGGGAGTACGGTAGTAACCTGTGGCGCTAAGTCCGGTCTGCATGAGGTATGCTTTGGCGATCAGTTGAGGAAATGGAATGGAAATTTCTGGGTAGGTCGATGAACTTACCTTGTCATTTCCAAAGACAATATCCTCAGCCTTGATTTCCTTCTTGTATTCAGCCGCAAATAATGTTGCAGCTACTTCCGAAAGCCTGGTTTTCAGTTTTGTCACGGCAAGCTGAATCGCCATTCCATTCAGGTCGGAACCAGATGAGGCTGCAGTAGCGGAGGTATTCGGGATTTTTCCGGTATTTGTTGATTCCACCCTTACAAACTCTGCTGAAATACCCAATTCCTTTGCTGCCACCTGCTTCATTTTGGTGTGAAGCCCTTGTCCCATCTCAGTTCCACCATGATTCACCGTGACTGTTCCATCCTGATAGATATTCACCAATGCACCGGCCTGATTCAGGAAACTGGTGGTAAAGGAGATTCCGAATTTGATAGGAGTGAGGGCAATCCCTCGTTTCCGGGTTTCATTTTTAGCATTGAAAGCTTCAATTTCCTTCCTCCGTAATTCATAGGAAGATGAAAGCATCAGTCGCTCAAACATCAGTTGCAGCCGGTTGTTCTCTACCGCTTTGCCATAATGGGTAACAGCCTTTTCCCCGGTAGTGTAGAAGTTGCTGAATCTAACCTGTGCAGGATCAAGCTTCAGTTTCCTTGCAATTGAATCCATGATATGCTCAATCACCGCCATGCCCTGCGGACCGCCGAATCCACGAAATGCAGTATTTGAAGGGAGATTGGTCTTGCAAACCCTTCCGGAAACAAACAGGTTTGGGATGTAGTAGGCATTGTCGATGTGAAACAGGGCTCTTTCAAGGATAGCCCAGCTGAGGTCGGTTGCACATCCTCCATTGCTGAATAGCTGAACCGAAACAGCCAGCAATTCTCCCTTTTCATTGAATCCGGCTTTGTACTTACCGAGGAATGGATGGCGCTTTCCGGTGTATCGCTGATCCTCATCACGGGTCAGGCGGATCTTTACCGGACGCTTGCTGGCATCAGCAAGCAGGGCAGCCCAGGCAGCAATATGATTTGCCTGTGTTTCCTTGCCTCCAAAACCTCCGCCCATGCGTTTAACCTCCGCGGTAACCATATTCCTTCCTATTCCCAATACTTCAGCTACAATAGCCTGTGTTTCGGAAGGATGCTGGGACGAGCAGTGCACAAGCATTTCCCTGTTTTCCCCGGGAATGCAAAGACTGGCCTGGGTTTCAAGATACCAATGCTCCTGTCCTCCTGTTTCAAGCTCTCCTTCGATATAAAAAGGGCAGGAGGGAAGGATTTCTTCAGGGTTTCCGGTTTGGATAACCCTTGCAGGACCGAAAAATGAGTCCTTCTCAATGGCAGTTTGTATGTCGAGGATGGGTTCTTCCTCTTCAATTTGAAGTTTTATCAGTCTGGCAGCATATCGTGCAACTTCCTGCGATTCAGCTGCAATTAGACAAATCGCCTGTCCGATACAATTCAGTTCATCATTTGCCAGGCAAGGCTCATCGTGTATAACCGGACCGAGCTGGTTTTCACCCGGAATATCCTTAGCAGTCAGTATTGCATGTACTCCTGGAACCTTGGCGGCTTCATCGTAATCAATGCCCAGCAGCCTTCCTTTAGCTACAGGACTGAATAGAACCTGTCCATAAAGCATTCCTGCAGGCTCTGCAATATCATCGATAAAAAGGGCTTTCCCGGTGACATGGGAAACAGCGCTTTCATGATGCTGGGAATCCGCATCAATATTGGATTTGCTATGCATCTTGCCTGATATTTGAGGTAGTTTCAACGTACAATTTTCGAAGCAGATTTCCTGCCATTATTTTTCGGGCTTCCTTTCCCGAACGGGCATCTGAAATGGGATTGAATTCTTCAGTTACCAGTTTGGCGGCTTCCTCAGAGGTTTCACTGTTCCATTCCTTTCCTTTCAGATATTTCTCTGCAGTGCTTGCCCGTGATGTTTTGGCAGCCATTCCACCAAAGGCAAGGATAGCCTTATCAATACTTCCATTGCTGTTAAATTCAAGCCTGGCCGACATGCTTACTGTTGAGATATCCAGTTCGCGTCGTTTCGATACCTTGAAGAACCTTATGGTATGTGAAATAGCACTTTTGGGTATACGGAATGAATGAATAATTTCATCCGGTTTCAGCTCAGTAGTTCTGTATCCTGTGATAAAATCCTCCACTGGCATCTCCCTTTCACCCGAATTGCTTTTCAGGATAATGCCGGCTTCAAGGCTGATCATTACCGGAATAAGGTCACCAATGGGAGATGCGGAACCTATGTTACCTGCTATGGTAGCCAGATTGCGGATCTGGTGCGATGCAAAGACGCTAAATACCTCATCCAGCACCGGTATGCTTTTGCCCAGTTTGCTCCAAATATCGTTTATAGGTGTTCCTGCTCCGATTATCCAGCAATCTGCCTCTTCCCTGCAGAAATCCAGTTCCTGTAGTCCGGAAAGATCCAGTATTTCAGGCAGCAGCTCGAACTTCTTGCTTTGTCTGAGAGCCAGATCTGTGGCTCCAGTTGAAAGCAGGGCAGAAGGGTGGTTTTTTCTTTGAGCAAGAGCCTCATTCAGATTCCCGGGTTTATGATACAATTGAATTGAAGATTTCAGTTCAAGAGATTGGGATTGGAGAGATAGCAGATATCCAGCAACTTCTTCTTCTTTTGCCGAAAACTGATCTTTCCCAACCGACTGCAGGGATTTGACGGCAACATCGAGTATAGGCTGATAACCGGTACATCTGCAGAGGTTTCCACTCATCGAGCTGATTGCAGTTGACCTGTCAGCAGGAAGATTACCCTTGTACAGTGAAAACAGTGACATTACAATTCCCGGAGTGCAAAACCCGCACTGACTGCCATAATGCTCAACCATCCATTGCTGGACGGGATGTAAATTCTTATCGCTGGACAGATTTTCAACAGTTATAAGCTGCTTTCCATGCAGCCAGGGCAGAAATACCAGGCATGAATTAACAGCCACGTACCTGAGCGTTTTTGAGTCTGTGGGAATGGCTGCAACTACTGTGCAGGCGCCGCAATCTCCTTCGGCACAACCCTCTTTCACACCCTTATGGTCATGAAGGGAGCGGAGGTAATTCAGAACAGTAGTGGATGGTAAATACCCGCTTTGGCCGTTCAGAACGATTTCAACAGGTTCATTCCCCAGTAAAAACCGAACGGTTGAGTTAACATCTGGCATGATCTTTCGCTTTAATCGAAATTTCACGTAAAACTAAAGAATTCCATGTACCATCGGTAGAATCAATGCATGATTAGCTGAAACAGGAATAAAAAAAGGCTTCCCTTTTGAGGAAGCCCGGAGGTATCAAGCGGATTCGAACCGCTGTACACGGTTTTGCAGACCGTTGCCTAACCGCTCGGCCATGATACCTTAGCGGCTGCAAATATAGAAGTTTTCAACAAAATTGCAATGAGAAATTGTCATGAAGGCCGGCTATAAAGTTTAAGGCATTCCGGACAAAGGCATGAATTATATTCCCGTTCAAGAGTTTCAAGCTGTTCAACCGGAATATCATATTCATAGCACCAGCATCTGGACGATGATGAACATAAGAATTCTGCTCCACAGCGGGGGCATTTCTTGGTTTCTTCATTTCTGTTCTCTGGCATGGCTTTTTTTCGTTTGGGATTTGGTTTACGTCACATCTCCGGCATCATTAAATCACCGACTGCTGCTATTTTTTGCTTCTTTCGAGAGTCACGCTTACATGCTTAACCTTTCCGCCTTCGGCAAGGGACGGGTTCAGTTTCATGATTTTTACCTTCACATGAAGGGCTTCCGGATGATTTGCAAAAATAACGTCAAGTATCCTCTTGCCGACATGCTCCAGAAGATGGGATTTTATAGCCATTTCAGCTTTTACAAGCTTATAAACTGCCTGATAATTCACGGTTTTATGAAGATCATCCTCTGCTTCTGCCTCGGTTGTTTCTGCTTCAATAGCCAGATCCACCAAAAACCTTGTTCCAATCACTCTTTCTTCCTTAAAACACCCGTGATAGGCGAAGAATTCCATTCCTTCAATCTGTATAAGTCCCATAGCGTTATTTCTTAATGAACAAATTTACTTTTTTTCCCATACTTCAGCCGTTGGGAAAAGTTCGGGGTTCGGGGTTCGGGGTTGCAAAAGGGTTGATTGTGCGAAGGGGGAGTTGTTAGTTGGGTTTCTGCCCTTGCAAGCCTTGAGTTCATTTGCTAATTCGTGCCTTGGGACTTGTTAGTTGTTAGTTGTGATTGTGCGGGGTTTAAGGTTCGGGGTTGCAAAGGGTTGATTGTGCGAAGGGGGAGTTGTTAGTTGGTTTTCTGCCCTTGCAAGCCTTGAGTTCATTTGCTAATTCGTGCCTTGGGAGTTATTAGTTGTTAGTAGTGATTGTTCGGGGTTCGGGGTTGGATTGTGCTGCGATCTAAAACACTTCGACAAGCTCAGTGTGACAGCTGCTTTCCAATTGTCAGGACAATTCTCAATTCTCCTTGTCCCCCCGTCCCATTGTCTCCCCATCTCTCCCCCGCAACCCGCAATCAGAAATACCCAGTTCCTCCATCTACTGGCGGACTGATCTGGATTGTACTTCGATCTAAGACACTTCGACAAGCTCAGTGTGACAGCTGCTTTCCAATTGTCAGGACAATTCTCAATTCTCCTTGTCCCCCCGTCCCATAGTCTCCCCATCATTCCCCGCAACCCGCAATCAGAAATACCCAGTTCCTCCATCTACTGGCGGACTGATCTGGATTGTACTTCGATCTAAAACACTTCGACAAGCTCAGTGTGACAGCTGCTTTCCAATTGTCAGGACAATTCTCAATTCTCCTTGTCCCCCCGTCCCATAGTCTCCCCATCTCTCCCCCGCAACCCGCAATCAGAAATACCCAGTTCCTCCATCTACTGGCGGACTGATTTGGATTGTGCTGCGATCTAAGACACTTCGACAAGCTCAGTGTGACAGCTGCTTTCCAATTGTCAGGACAATTCTTAATTCTCCTTGTCCCCCCGTCCCATTGTCTCCCCGTCCCATTGTCTCCCCATCTCTCCCCCTCTATACACATTTACATAAACGGGCATCAGTTCATTTCATAATCCAGGCGCAAGTAAAATCACCCTCACTTCCCCGATATTGAACCGAACCTTGTACTTTTGCAAAAAATCCGGAGACCCTGATTCAAAGGTTTCCATTCAGTTATAGAATCATGACAGAAGAGACAACCAATTCCCCGGCAGGGGAGGTGAAGGCACCAGTAAACTTCATCCACCAGATGATAGATGAAGACATACGTAACAATAAAAATGGGGGTCGTGTTCACACACGCTTCCCGCCGGAACCCAACGGATACCTGCATATAGGACATGCAAAATCAATATGCCTGAATTTCGGAACCGCCACCAAATACAACGGAAAGGCCAATCTCAGGTTCGACGATACCAATCCTACCAAGGAAGATACCGAGTATGTAGACAGTATCATGGAAGATGTCCGCTGGCTCGGTTTCGACTGGGATGACCGCCTTTTCTATGCTTCTGATTATTTTGAACAGCTCTACGAATGGGCTGTGAAAATGATCCGCGAAGGCAATGCTTATGTTGACGATCTGAATGCCGAACAAATCAGTGAATACAGGGGAACCGTAACCAGACCCGGGAAAGAAAGTCCATTCAGAAGCCGTTCGGTTGAAGAAAATCTGGACCTCTTTACCCGCATGAAAAACGGAGAATTTGCAGACGGAACCAAAGTTCTGAGGGCTAAACTTGATATGGCACATCCGAACATGCTGATGCGTGACCCTATCATGTACAGGATTATCCATACCGATCATCATCGTACAGGTGATAAATGGTGCATCTATCCAATGTACGACTATGCTCACGGACAAAGCGATTATCTGGAAGGCATTACCCATTCTATCTGTACTCTGGAATTTGAAATTCACCGTCCCTTGTATGAATGGTACCTGCAGCAGGTTGCTGAAGGTGAGTATCGTCCCCAACAGATTGAATTTGCCAGGCTCAACCTCACCTATACCGTGATGAGCAAGCGTAAATTGTTGCAGCTGGTCAATGAAGGAATCGTTAATGGTTGGGATGATCCCCGAATGCCGACTATATGCGGCTTAAGACGCAGGGGCTTTACAGCTGAAGCAATCAGGAATTTCGCTGACATCATCGGCATTGCCAAGCGTGATCAGGTAATAGATGTTGCACTTCTTGAATTCTGCATTCGGGAGGATCTGAATAAGCGTTCAAACCGGGCTATGGCCGTCATGAATCCTGTTAAACTGATTCTGGACAATTACCCGGAAGGGGAAGAAGAAATCCTTGAAGCAATCAACAATCCTGAAGACCCGGATGCCGGAATGCGCAGTATTCCTTTCTCAAGGGAACTGTACATCGAACGCGAAGACTTCATGGAAGATCCTCCAAATAAGTTTTTCCGCCTGAAACCCGGTGGAGAAGTCCGCCTTAAATACGGCTATGTTATTCGTTGCGAATCCATTGTTAAGGACGAAAACGGACAGATTACAGAAATTCACTGTATATACGAGGCCGACACCAAGAGAGGAATGCCCAATAGCAATAAAAAAGTGAAAGGTACCCTGCATTGGGTTTCTGCTAAACATGCACTGCCTTTGGAAGTTCGTCTCTACGACAGATTATTCGTAAAAGAGAACCCTGATGACCTCGAAGAAGGTCAAAATTTCAAGGATTTCCTCAACCCTGATTCTTTAAAAACCATCACAGCCTTCGCAGAACCCTCACTTGGAGCAGCAAAACCCGGTGACCGTTACCAGTTTGAGCGCCTTGGATATTTCTGTGCAGACCTTGATTCTGTAAGCGGGAAGCCTGTTTTTAATCGCACTGTTCCACTCAAGGATAACTGGGCAAAAATCGGGCAAGCAGAAAAATAATAAAAACTAGGGCACATTTTGAAATCTTTTATATTTTTGTGCCCTCAATTTGTCCGATGGTGTAATTGGCAACACGTCTGATTCTGGATCAGAAGAGTCCAGGTTCGAGACCTGGTCGGACAACCATACTAGAACCTTGCAACGCAAGGTTCTTTTTTTTTCCCAAATCAGGGGGAGAATTTTATCCCGAAAATTCCCTGTAAATCAATTCTTCTGACAATGGCAATAAAAAAGCCGGTAGTCAATTGAATACCGGCTCTTCAGATTTTATGTAATGCTTACTTTTTCAGGGTCCGCATGAAGGCAACAACAGCCCACATATCAGCAGCATCAGGAATTTTCTTGTCGTATGCCGGCATTTCATCCCTTCCTTTGCTAACTCTGTAATGAAGTTCACCATCGGTTGATTTCTGGAATTCTGCAGTGCTGAAATCACCAGGTAAGGTCTTCAGTGTGGCAGCTTTTGCACCATCGCCCAATCCTTTGGCTCCATGACATGATTTACAATGCTTCATCCACAGTTCCTTACCGGAGGCAATAACAGCCGCATCAGTCATCTTTACAGTTGACTTTTTTGCTTTTTCTGCTTCAGGAACAGGCCAAGCTTTTGCTTTTACCTGTGCAGCAACTGGCTTGTTGATAACAAGGAGAAGTGCGAATACCGCAGCAGTGAGTAGTACGAAATGATTCCTGTTTTTTTTCATGGTTTTTGCAATTAATAATGGAACATTCCTTTGTTAGGAGGTCTTTAGTTAGGTTGCAAATATAGACCAATTTAGATATGACAGATATATATTATGTTAATTTAGAATAAATCAAAACAAAGTAATTGAATCAAATCTGAATGCCGGGATTACTTTACTGATGCATTAATTGACGTAATCAAACGAATCAAATCAATTTCATTTCTGAGGCGCAAATGCCCTTTTCTGATTATGTCGTCGAAAACCAGATAATACTGATCAGGCAAGGGTTCCAGAACAGATCTCTTGTTAATTTTCCTGAACCGGAGGCTGCTATTGTCCGGTAACAACAGGTAATACTCGTACTGAGGCTGCCATACTCCAAACGCATAAACTTTGCCTTCTATCTTTCGATTTTCCGAGCCCCTAACAGCTACTTTCCTCCGGACAAAAACCTGATATTCATCTCCTGCCAGAAACTCAACAAAGCTCCCGGCAGTATTGAGAACAACAGGGCTTTTCTTAAATCTTGCCACTGAGCCATTGGATCTGTAAAGTGTAAAAGACTGAATAAAATCAGGATCCAGCTGAACCCAAAGCGAATCTTCCTCCCTGAACCAGACCAGCAAATCTGAATATCCATCATATCGCAGCAGTTTATTGCTTATCTGACGGCCATCAGGAGTCATAATATCGCCCTTGAGCCACTCATCAGTATAAAATGGGGTTCCTGTATACCCAAGCGGGAATTCGTAAGGCGTACCCCTTAATTTGGGCTCAAACAGCGAATCAGTATTCACGGTCTGTCCAAAAATATGGCAGGAAGCAAATAGAATCAAAATGATGAGCAGTCGTTGCATGAAAATCTTGGTTATTTCATCTGGTTATTGTAATTGTCTTCCACTCATGAATCAGCCTTCCGTCGGAGGTCATACCCTTCAACTCCACAATGTATTCACCCTGATGCAGCGATCCGGCGAATTCAATCGTTCCGGACTCTTTCCCGCTTATCCGGAAATCAGGGTCCCAGTAAAGCAAGGAACGAAAGTCAGGAGTAGTTTTTACGGACTTTTCAGAATTCACTTTAAAAACAGGTCTGCCAAAATTCAGGACAAGGGGTTGCCGGGTTTTTATCATTCCCGGATTATTGGGCACAACCATTGTTTCTCCTTCCTTGCCCATTATACCCACAACTCCTTCAAACCTTAGACTTCCATAAATCAATAGTCTCTTTAGGACTTCTATCTTCTCTATCCTTGAAGATCCCCATTCTTTTATTTCACTGTTGTCCTGAACCAAAACCCCATTGAGAAACACCGCTGCATTACCCTGCAAAAAGCCATGATGGACCTCGTCTTCAACCTGCAGACTCCAACTGCTTCCTGATTTTTTTACCTGTACTGAAGGAAGAATCTCCCTTGATATCTCTTCAAAATTTTCAAGCGGCAGGTAATCCCGGGTATAAATGGTGGATCCTGCACTCATAAACATGCGCGGCTGATGCAATTCTTCCGGTTCCTTAACCGAAAATTTGTAATCCTGCGATAGATTATAATATCTTGAAATTCTTGCAAAATCCTGATGTGTTCTGATTAGATTGATAATAGCTTCTGAAGGCTTTTCAGTATTCGGAAAACTGCCGGGCATCAGCTCAAATTTATCCCTGAGTTCCAATTCCGGCATTGTATAGCTGTCTTTCCCCGGTGTATACAGGTACAGATCCTTTCCTTCATAGTAAGCTGGTAGCTCGAACTGAAACTGACCCGGATTTCCGGTTGTTGAATACTGCAGGTTTACGAGACTGTCATTGGCTGAAAGTAAAATGATCTCCTGTTTTTCTTCCGATCCCTTCTTCCGCTTTACAGTTCCTGATAATATCTGATTGCTTTTTTCCGGCAGGAAAAGGAGTTTTTCAGGAAAAGGCTGGTAATTGGTAATCTTCTCGTTCGACCTGTCAAATGCTTCCCCGGGAATTGCTTCCCTTACGGATATTGAAAAATCACCCCATTTAGCAAGAGTGTCGCTGAGCATAAACTTTAATTGTACTGTTCCGCCACATTTATATTCTGAATTTCCCACTCCCTCAATACTAACCGGACCACTGATTTCCTGCTGCCCTGAAATGCTATCGTTCAATGAAACCATCGACTCCGGAATTTCAAATCCACTAAGCTCCTTATCGAAAAGATTTGCAATACAAAGATCTACCTGAGCAAAGTTCTTTTCCCCAAAATTTCTCATCCATTGAGTGAAGGCTACCAGCTGATAGCTTCCGGAACTCAGTGTATCGGGCAGATGCAATATTCCATAAGCTTTTGAGCCGGATAGCTTCAGACAGACTTTCTGCACTGCCTGATTGGATTTATTCCTTAATACCACATACACGAACTGGCTGAAATTCCCTTCTGTCATTTCCCCGTTTTCAATTAACCTGAGACTGAAAAAAAGAGCATCCCCTGAAATATAGAGTTTTCTGTCAGTATGGATCAGGATTGATTCTGACGGATAGGCAACAGCTCCGCTAAGCCTTAATGAAAACATCAGAGCAATGGCGAAAATCAGAAGATGCCTAAGTTCTTTCATCCTTTCCTAGTATTTCCAGAAAACCGGGGTTTCCTGAATTGTCAGGCCAAATTCATCTATGCTGTCGAGGTCCATGCAGGGCCGATAGAGTATCATATTGTCAGAAAGCAGCGGCTTCACCCACCTTGAGATCTTACTGCAGGCTGAGAGGTCAAAAAAGCCAAGTACCTGTAATTCCGGATCTGAAGTACAATACATATTTCCTTCTACCTGTGTGGATATGGGATCGAATATTGCTCCCGATGAGGATAGCTGCTTGTTAACCTGCTTGTAGTAATTCTGAGCCTCCTTTCCCAGACTGTATACTCTTGCCTGGAGAAACCAGAGTTCTGAATGTTCTTCTGATGTAAGTTCATACAGATACTCATTGAATGGAAAGAAACAGGCAGCATAATTTGTCAGATGATTGGTCTGAATGCTGGTGTTTTCACCTGTCAGATTATAGGTTTTATCAGGGTAGAATTTCTTCCATTTATAGATCACTGTCGGATAGGGCTTTGTGCTATTATCGATGTATGTGTAGCCCAGCAGCAGTGTTGTAGCTATCCTGTACTGAAGAAGTGTATCAGAAGATGAAGAGAAATCAATCACATTGCTGGCCCCAATTTCATACTTCGAAACTACTTTTCCCCACACATCCTTGTAGATAAATTCCTTTTCCAACAGATTGCCATAAAGACTGTCCAAATGGGGATAGGGCAGGAGCGACTGGGGTGTGGACTCATAGGTTTCTCCATTCTGAAGCCGTATGTGCAGCTGATAAGCTTTTCCCATTGATGGAATGAAATCCTGAGGATTGGTTTTATATAGACCTGAAGTTGCTTCAACCAGATGGTATTCACTCCCTTCATTATCCTGAAGCCATACATCTGCACTGATAACCCCGATTTTCCTGAAACCTTCGTTATAGGCAACAGCTTTTGTCAGTTTTACATAACATACCTCTTCCAGATTGGTGATATGTGCATCAACCACCAACGGCTCCTGTCCAGCTTCCAGTTCCGGCTCATACATCTCTTTACAGCCGCTGCTCAGCAACAGGAAAAGCCATGAGACGATTAGAAATATTTGTACTTTGCCGGACATCAGAATACGAAGTTATAGGTTAGGGTAGGGAAGGGGATTCCCATAATGTAAAGCTTGTAAAGACTGTAACGATTGTTGAAATCCCAGTTTCGGGGGTCCTCCCTCGAATAGAAGATTGAATATGCGTTCTTCCTTCCGTAAACATTGATAATGCTGAGGATCCAGCTTCCCTTCCACTGACGTTTTACCCTTAGGTTCTGGTCCAGTGTTACGGATACATCAAGCCGATGATAATCGGGCATCCTGTATTTGTTTCGTGCGGAAAAATAGGTCAGTTGATTTCCATCAACAAGATATTTCAACTCTGGTAATGTTACGGGGCGGCCTGTGTTGTAATAAAAAGTTGCAGAAGCCTTCCATCTCCGGGTTATCTGGTAGTTTACAGATGTAACCAGATTATGCGGAATATCATATGTTGAAGGATATTCCCTGTTCGAATTGATTTGTTCCTTCAGAATATCTGAAGTCGTATGCCTGAACGACCTGGAATAGGTATAGCTTATCCATCCGGTAATTTTCCCCTTGTTCTTTTTCAGATAAAACTCCAAACCATAACCATATCCGGATACTTTCATCATCTCGGTCTCCAGATGTGGATTCATAAAGAGTTCAGCCCCGTTTTTATAGTCCATTTCATTGTGCGATTGCTTATACCAGGCTTCCAGACTGCTTTCATAGGAATTGTCGGAAGAGGAGCGGTAAAAGCCCAGTGAATACTGATCGTTGTAAAGGGGATCAAAATATGGATTGCTGAGTTTCCAGGTATCAGTTGGCGACATTACAGCAGTATTGCTAATCAGACTTAAATACTGGTGAATCCTGCTGTATCCGGCTTTTATGGAACTGTTTTCGGTGACACTGTACCTGATTGCTATTCTTGGTTCCACTGCAAAATGCCCGGTAATTTTGGCCTTATCCTGATAGCTGATGGTATCAATTATTGTTTCCTCTTCCCTGGCTAAGCCCTCTGCATATTTATACACTATTCCCGGTCCACTGGAAAGATATCTCACCAAACGTATTCCGAAGTCCAGATTAAGATTGGCTGTTGGATTCCAGTCATCCCTGCAATAGATTGCTGCTTCTACGGCTTGTTCCTGAGGTAATTTCCTTGCAATTACAGCAGAGAGATCATTGTAGGGCTGCAGATTTCCTGCCTGGTTATGGTATTGAATTAAATTAACCCCTGTTTCAATGGCATGATATGCATTGGGAAACCAATTGAGGGCAGCTTTCAAACTGTAATAGTCAATCCTGAAGTCGATGGTTTTTCCATCCTGTCTGTATAGTGAATCGTACTGAGAAATATGGTTCAGATAATTGCTCCAGCCTCCTGTCATCGAGGAGGTCAGCCTCTTGTTGAATACATGGTTCCACCGCAGTGATAGAATGCGATTACCATAGAAATATCGGGTGTTTCGGTTAAAAGAGAAGTTGTCATTGCTCATATATCCCGAAAGATTCAGCTTGTCATTCTTGCCAATGGGAATCAGGCTTTGCAGATTGAAATCATTAAATCCGGCTGAGCTGTTTTTCAAATCCAGATCGGGAAGCTGATGGAGTAACCAGTTGGAATAGGATGACCTTGCTGCCAGCAAAATATAAACACGCTTCCTGAAAATTCTTCCATCAAGGCTGATCCTGCTGTTCAAGGGACCGAGTCCACCCCTTACCCTGATAGGAACCTGCTGATCATTCCCGGTTTTGATACTTAGCACCGAGGATGTCCTTTCCCCGTATTGTGCAGGTATTCCTGCCTTGTATAGAGTTACCGACTGTATAACATCTGTATTGATTGTTGATTGCAGTCCGAACAGATGAGAGGTATTGAAAACAGGCAATTCGTCAAGCAGGACTAGGTTTTGGTCGGCATTGCTTCCCCTGACAATAAACCCGGAACCGAATTCTCCTACCGACTGTATACCCGGAAGCAGGGTGACTGCTTTCATCAGATCTGATTCTCCAAGAGATGTGGGAAGAGCTTTTAGTGTTTTTGAATCCATCCGGATATTTCCCAAAGAAGAGCGGTTAATCCGGTTGTCTACCCTGGAATCAGTAATTACAACCTCTCCAAGCTCCAGCGTCTTTTCAAATAAATCAAAATCTGCAGTGCCATTTGAAGTTAAGCGGATCTTCTGCCGCCTGGTTTCATAGCCGATATAGTTGAATTTCAGGGTATACTCTCCAACCGGCATTTCCAGACTAAATTCTCCATAGATATCTGTAACCGCATACAATGAACTATGTTCCAGCTGCAGACTTACTCCTGCCAGCGGTTCACCGGTTGTTCCGTTAAATACATGGCCATTGAGTTTAGCCCGCTTGTATTTTCCGTATTCCAGCGAATTACCGATTATCATGATATCATCTGCTCCTCCTGAATTTCCATTTGCCGGAGAATCAGTAAGAGGAAGAAATATCAGATTAAGAGAATCAATAAAGAGATGTTCAACACCGGCTAATTTGTCAATCCTCGCCAGCGCATCAGGCAGTTTCATTTCCAGCAAAGCCGATGAAACCTGCTTTTCATTGAACCATTCCGGCTTGTAAAATATCTGCAGCTGGTATATTTTCTCCAGTCGCTGAAAGTATTCAGGATAGGATAAATTTCCCTGAGTTTCGCTGTTATTTGAATTTTGACTGTAGGCTGCAACTGAATAAATCAGGATTATGAAGAGTCCAATCGCCCGAAGACATTTGTACAGCTTTATTGCTAGGCTGGATTTGCGGGCTGATATACTATTAACGGGACTCATTCTTCAACTTGAGCATTAAATTTCAATCCTTCAGCATTTCTAAAACAAGCAAATACTCAGGTTGAATCTGCCGTCAAAGGTAGTCAAGAAGCAATTCCTCAATCAGAATACATTATGCTTCCGGAAAAGAAATACCGAAGGATTCTTGAATGGGGAATTCTGTTTAAAACGGGTTGTATGAAAAATCACCAACCACCTGCATCGCGGTTTAGCTTTTTGCGAGGCTGCCTGAATGCCGGTTAAATGACAATATTGTTCAATCCTGCCTGTATCCTGCGAAGGGTTTCTTCCTTGCCAAGAACAGAAGCAATATCAAACATTCCGGGACCGGCGCTGGTTCCTACCAGGCATAGCCTGAATGGGTTCATAAGCTGTCCCATGCCAATTCCCTTATCAGCAACATAGGCCTTGCTTGCCTCCTCTATCGCAGGCACTTCAAATACCTCAACTGATTGCAAAACTTCTGCAAGCCCTGAAAGTATGCCCGGGGTTTCCGCTTTCCAGGCTTTGGCTACCACCTTTTCATCATAGCTTTTTGGTGCAATGAAGAAGAACCTGGATTGTTCAAGCAGATCCGGAATAAGAACAGCACGGTCGCGTACCAGCTCGCAAATACGCTCAAGATTAACTGAAGCAGATGAAATACCCTCTTTTTTCAAAAGTTCCTCAAGGTATTTGACAAGCTCATTTACAGGCTTGGCTGAGAGGTAATGATGATTGAACCATTTTGCCTTTTCCGGGTCAAACTTAGCCCCTGATTTGCTGCAACGGTCAATGGAAAATGCATCTATAAGTTCTTCCATGGTGAACAGTTCCTTGTCTGATTCCTCATGCCAGCCCAGTAATGAAAGCATATTGATGAAGGCCTCCGGAACATAGCCTGATTCCCTGTAACCTGACGAAACTTCTGAGGTAAAAGGATCTGTCCAGCGAAGGGGAAAAACAGGGAAACCAAGACGATCCCCGTCGCGCTTGCTGAGCTTTCCGTTACCGTCGGGTTTCAAAAGCAAAGGAAGATGTGCAAATTCTGGCATCGATGATTCCCAGCCCAGGTAACGATAAAGAAGAACATGCAGAGGTGCCGATGGTAACCATTCTTCCCCGCGAATAACATGGGAAATCTTCATCAGGTAATCATCAACCACATTGGCAAGATGATAGGTAGGCATTCCATCTGATTTGAAAAGTACCTTGTCATCAAGCAGGCTTGATTCAACACTTACCAGTCCACGAATCCTGTCGGTAACAGTAATGGTTTCATTCTCGGGAATCCTGATCCTGATTACATAAGGTGTGCCTGATTCAAGCAACTCGGCAGTCTTTTCAGCAGGAATGGTGAGTGAATTATATAACTGCTGCCTTGTCTGGGGGCCATATTGAAAGGTCTGCTTCTTCGCTTCATGCTCTTTCCTGAGCTGATCAAGCTGTTCAGCAGTATCAAAAGCATAGTATGCATAACCGTCGGCAACCAGCTGGTCGGCATATTGCCTGTACAGACTTTTGCGTTCACTCTGGCGGTATGGAGTATATGGTCCGCCAAGATGAACCCCTTCATCAAAGGTAATTCCGCACCAGTTAAGGGATTCAATGATATATTGCTCTGCTCCGGGAACAAAGCGGCCCTGATCGGTATCCTCAATGCGAAGAATGAATTTGCCACCTGATTTACGGGCAAACAAATAATTATACAATGCTGTACGAACTCCACCAAGGTGAAGGGGACCAGTGGGACTGGGTGCAAACCGGACTCTTACTTCTCTCATTTACTAAGGGATTTGAAGCTGCAAAGATACAAAAACGGACTCTCGGGAAGGCCTAAGCTATTGAGCGGAAAAACTTCGAAACAACAATCCATTGTAATTGTTAATTTTGCAGGTTATACTTAGCCTGACGACATATTATCAGGGGTAGCAGTGACTGAACTGACACAAAATACTTAAAGTGTTCATTTTGCGTTAGCTGAGATACGATAACCCTCTGAAAAAGTGAATATAGGCTGACCTTAATTGGGTATAACCATTTAATAATGGAAGACAACTATTCCTTACTCATCCGGAAGATTGATGAATTTATCCGGAAATATTATACCAACCGCTTAATACGGGGTGGATTGTATACTATTGCCTCCCTGGGAATATTCTATGTTCTCCTTGTTCTGCTGGAATATTTCTCGTGGTACAGCACCCTGACCCGTTCCGTATTCTTCTACCTTTTCCTGATTTCAGCTGCCATCATTGTTGGCCGCTATATTCTGCTTCCCCTTTCCAAGCTTCAACGATTGGGGAGCATGATCAGTCATGAAGAGGCTGCTAAAATTATCGGAATTCACTTCCCCGAGGTTCGTGATCGACTGCTTAATACTCTGCAGTTGAGAAATACAACCCAGGACTATGGTAGCAGTAAGGAGTTGATTGAAGCCAGCATTAACCAGAAGATTTCCCTTCTCAGGCCGGTTCCTTTTACTGAAGCGGTCAACCTGAAGGAAAACCGGAAATACCTCCGGTACGCCCTGCCTCCGATTGTCTTTGTCCTGGCGGCTTTGCTTATCTCACCCTCTTTTATTACCGGTCCTTCCAAGCGAATTATTCAGCACAGTACAGTGTTTGAGCGCCCTGCTCCATTCAGTATCGAAGTCCTGAATAAAAAACTTGAGGCTATTCAGCAGGATGATTTTACGGTTGATATCAAAATAAAGGGTGACGAAATTCCGGAGCAGTTTTTTATTGAAAGCGGAGGTGCCAGATATCGAATGGAGAAGGAGAACACTGTTTCGTTTCATTACACTTTCCGTAATCTGCAGCAGAATACAAGCTTCATTGTTACAACTGATCAGTATAATTCTGCCGAGTACAAAATCAATGTGCTTCCTAAGCCCATCATTCTTTCCTTTGATCTGCAGGCTATTTATCCAGCATATCTGGGCAGGAAATCGGAGTCTTTTGCCAATAGCGGTGATCTTACCGTTCCGGAAGGCACACAACTGAAATGGAAGTTTTTCACCAGAGATACCCGCAAGGTAATTTTCCGACTCGGCAGTAAGACCGAAGAAATTACCAATAATAATTCAAATGCATTCGAATATTCAGCCCGAATGATGTCAGGGATGACTTATTCAGTATTTACAGCGAATCAGTATTTCAGAAGCCGCGACTCCCTATCCTATGGCATTAGTGTTGTCCCGGACCTTTATCCCTCAATAGCCGTTGAGGAGTTTCAGGATTCTGTTTACGACAATCGCTTGTATTTCAGAGGGACCGTTAAGGATGATTATGGACTGAGCAGGCTGGTGTTCCAGTCATCAGTTAAAAAAGCCGGCGAGGATAAGGCCGGGGAGCAAAAAAGCAAGGAGATTCAGCTTGAAAAGGGCTCAGCCCAGCAGCAGTACTTCTATTTTCTGGATATGGCCACATTGTTTGTTGGTCCCGGTGATGAAATTGAATATTATTTTGAAATCTGGGATAATGACGGGATTCATGGTGCCAAATCTACTCGTTCCGAAAAGCGGATTTTCAAGGTCCCAACTCTTGAAGAAATAGAAAAGCAGACACAGGAGAAGAACGAGGATATCAAGTCGAAGATGGAGCAGACAATGCTTCAGTCGAAGAAACTGCAGCGCCAGATTGATGAAATGAATAAGAAGCTTGTTGACAAGAAGGAGATAGGTTGGCAGGAGAAGCAACAATTGCAGCAGCTCATGGAAAAGCAGAAGAATTTGCAGCAGCAGGTTGAGCAGATTCAGAAGGAGAACCAGGAAAAGAGCATGCAGGAGCAGCAATACAAGGAAATCTCTCCCGAGATGCTGGAAAAGCAGCAGCAACTTGAAAAACTCTTTGATCAGATTCTTCCTGAAGAGATGAAAAAGATGTTTGAGGAGCTTCAGAAGATGATGGAGAATGTGGATAAGGATAAGGTGAATGAGATGCTCGAAAAGATGAAGGAGAGCAGCAAGGATCTTGAAAAGCAACTTGACAGAAGCCTGGAACTCTTCAAGCAGCTTGAGTTGGAAAAGAAACTGGAAGAGACCATTCAGAAAGTGGAGAAGCTAGCCGAAGAACAAAAGAAATTATCGGAAGAAACTAAGGATGCTCCCAAGGAAGAAAGCTCCAAACTACTCGATAAGCAGCAAAAAATTGATGAGGCTTTCAAGGATGTGAAGCAGGATCTTGACGACCTTCAAAAGAAGAATGCAGAACTGGAAAAGCCCAATGAACTGGAGAAGACTGATCAGGAAGAGCAGTCTATTCAGCAGGATATGGATAATAGCGAGCAGGAGCTTCAGAATAGCAAGAATAAGAATGCCTCACAATCACAGAGCAAGGCTTCAGAAGGGATGAAGAAATTGAGTGAAAAACTCAGCCAGATGCAGAGTGATATGGAAAGCGAGAATACTGCAGAAGATGAAGAAGCCATTAGGGAAATCCTGGATAATCTGGTGAAGATTTCATTCTCGCAGGAGGAGCTTATGGACAGACTTACAGTCACCAGCTCAGGCAATCCGAAATATCTTAAGATTATTGAAGATCAGAAAAGGCTGCGTGATGATTTGCAAATGGTGGAGGATAGCTTATTTGCAATAGGCAAGCGGCAGCCCATGATTGAGCCCTTTGTAATGAGGGAGATAGAAAATATTAATTCCAATGTTGATGATGCGACTAAAGCGTTGAATGACAGGTCATTGGGTGTTGCAAAGAGCAAACAGCAATATGTGATGACCTCTGTGAATAATCTGGCATTGATGCTGGCTGAATCCTTGAAAAAGATGCAGGAGCAGATGCAGAAAAAGGGTAAGGGATCTTCTAACGGATCCTGCAGCAAGCCGGGTGGAGAAGGCAGTAAAATGAAATCTCTTCGTCAGATGCAGGAGCAACTGAACAAGCAATTACAGCAGATGAAGGAGGGTATGGAAAAGCCCGGACAAGGTAAGAAAGGCCAGAAACAGATGAGTGAGCAGCTTGCAAGAATGGCTGCCCAGCAGGAGGCATTGAGAAAGCAGTTGCAAGAGCTTGGACAGGAAACTCAGCAGCAGGGATCCGGAATGGAAAAGAGCATAAAGGAGATGATGCAGCAGATGGAACAAACAGAAACGGATCTCGTGAATAAGAGAATTACCCGTGAAACGATGATGCGTCAGCAGGAGATTTTAACCAGATTACTGGAGTCGGAAAAGGCGATGCAAAAGAGGGAAATGGATGAGAAAAGAGAGTCGAATGAAGCTAAGGATATATTCTACAATAATCCCTCAAAATTCTTCGAATATAAGAAACTGAAGGAAAAGGAAACGGAGATGATTCGTACTGTTCCTCCCGGATTCAAACCCTTTTACAAGGGCAAGGTTAGTTCCTATTTTTTATCATTTGAATAGAAAACCATGATCACATTTAACAGTGAGAGTACAGGATTTAAGCTAAAGGATAAAGCTAAAATTAAAATCTGGGTTACATCTGTAATCCGAAATGAAGGCAAAAGAGTAGGTGCAATAGCCTATGTTTTCTGTTCAGATGAATACCTGCTCAACCTGAATCAGCAATACCTGAAACATTCAACCCTAACTGATATTCTAACCTTCGACTACTGTGAGAATAATCTGGTTTCGGGGGATATAGTCATAAGCGTTGAAAGAATCGCCGAGAATGCAAAGAAGTATTCCAAGACATTTGAAGAAGAATTGAGCAGGGTAATGGCACATGGAGTACTGCATTTATGCGGGTACAAGGACAAGACTCCTGCAGATAAAACCCAAATGACAGACAAGGAAAATGAAGCACTAAAGACTTGTCCGGTTTTGTAAAATAATCATGAAACGTTGATTCCACATAGGTTTCAGCGTTTTGTTCCACGTGAAACAAAATTCAATTGTTTAATAAATACGATATAATTGTAGTAGGGGCAGGTCATGCCGGATGTGAAGCTGCAGCCGCTGCTGCAAACCTTGGCTCGAAAGTCCTGCTGATTACCATGAATATGGGAACGATTGCCCAAATGTCATGTAATCCTGCTATGGGAGGAATTGCAAAGGGACAAATCGTCCGGGAAATTGACGCATTAGGGGGTTATTCTGGTATCATAACGGATAAAACCATGATCCAGTTCAGGATGCTTAACAGGTCGAAAGGACCTGCTATGTGGAGTCCAAGAGCCCAAAGTGATCGAATGAGATTCGCAGAAGCCTGGAGATTGCAGCTTGAATCACTTCCAAATCTGGACTTCTGGCAGGATGTTGTTACGGGTATTGATGTATCTGATGGAAGAGTTAGAGCGGTGTATACTGGAATGGGTTACCGCATCGAAACCAAAGCCATTGTACTCACAAATGGCACCTTCCTGAACGGACTAATCCATATAGGGATGAAGTCATTTGGAGGTGGAAGAATAGGGGAGAGGGCAGCTGAAGGATTGACAGAATGCCTCATAAATCTGGGGATGGAAAGCAAGCGTTTGAAGACAGGTACCCCGGTCAGAATTGATGGTAGATCCATCGATTTTAGCAGGATGGCAGAGCAGAAAGGCGATGAAGAACCGGGTAAGTTTTCATTCACAAACACAGCTTTTCTTGAAAATCAAAGGAGTTGTTTTATCACGTATACCAGTCCGGAAGTCCATGAAATCCTTAAAACCGGCTTCGATGAATCTCCTATGTTTTCCGGTAGAATTGAGGGTGTGGGCCAAGATATTGCCCCTCAATTGAGGATAAAATAAACAGGTTTGCAGATAAAACACGACACCAGCTTTTCGTTGAACCTGAGGGCTGGGATACCGAAGAATATTACCTGAACGGCTTCTCTTCTTCTCTCCCTGCCGAGATCCAGGTTAAGGCTCTCAGAAGGATAGAAGGATTGGAAAATGCAAAGATATTCAGACCGGGATATGCCATAGAATATGATTATTTCCCACCTGTGCAATTGGAATATACCCTTGAGTCCAGAATCGTGAAGAACCTGTTTCTGGCCGGACAAATTAATGGCACAACCGGGTATGAAGAGGCAGCTGCACAGGGACTGATGGCTGGCATTAATGCAAGCATGAATGTGCAGGAAAAGGAGCCTTTCATCCTTAAAAGATCTGAAGCATATATAGGTGTTCTTATTGATGATCTTATCACCAAAGGGGTCGATGAGCCCTATAGAATGTTTACCTCAAGGGCGGAATATCGTATTCTTCTCAGGCAGGATAATGCAGATCTTCGACTCACAGAAAGGAGTCAAAAAATCGGATTGGCATCCTCTGAGCGACTTGAAAGAGTCCAGAAAAAGATAGCAGCAATAGAGGAAATTACTCAATTTGTCAGAGAAAGTTCTGTTAATCCTGAGCTGGTAAATCCATTCCTTGAAAGTATGGATACTGCCCCTATCAGACAAAAGGCAAAGATTGAAAGTCTGCTGCTTCGCCCACAGGTTTCAATGCAAGGTTTGATAGAGACAATACCTTATCTTAAGGAGTACCTGGAGCAAAACCAGTTCCTGGATTCCGAAATATTGGAGGAAACAGAAATACTACTGAAATATGAGAATTATATTTCAAAGGAGGAAGAGATAGCATCCAAATTAGCCCGCTTTGAAGACATCCGCCTGAGTGATGATTTTGATTATCAATCGCTCACTTCCCTCTCTTTTGAAGCCCGGGAGAAACTAGGAAAACAGAAGCCTGCCACCATAGGACAAGCATCCAGAATCAGTGGGGTTTCACCCTCTGATGTTGCTGTATTGCTTGTTTATCTAAACAGGTAGAATTTGTTCCACGTGAAACAATCTCTTCCTGATTGAAAAGAAATGATAGTTGATTAGCCATGCCTGATTTCGAATTAACAAAAGCTTGAATTGTCGGGCGAAATAAGTGATAGCAGAATGATAGAAAAATTAGAAGCTTGTCCAGTTTGTTCCTCCGGGGAAATTTCCTTGTTCATTGGCTGTGACGATCATTTCCTGAGTCATGAACATTTTAATATTGAAGCTTGTAAAAGTTGTGGATTCAAATTCACAAATCCCCGACCGGTAGCAAACGAATTGGGTAAATACTATCAATCGAAGGAATACATTTCGCACTCAAATAGCAGGCAGGGCATCTTTAATATTGTATACCAGCTGCTGCGAAAATTTACAATTGCTGGAAAATATAGATTGATAAGGAAGCTGTCATCCGGAAACAAGATTCTGGATATTGGATGTGCAACCGGCGAATTTCTTGCTTACATGAAAAGCAAGGGTTACGACGCAACCGGAATTGAACCTGATGAGAATGCCAGGAAAATGGCAAAGGAGCAACATTCCTTGAAAGTGTTGGATGAAACAGATATAGATCAGCTTCCTGATGGATCATTTGACGTGATCACTTTATGGCATGTTCTCGAACATGTTTCAGGTCTGGAAAAAAGAATGCAGGATCTTAATCGTTTGCTGAGTGCAAATGGTATTCTGATTATTGCAGTGCCCAACGCGAATTCATACGATGCAAAAGTTTATGGAGAATTTTGGGCAGCCTACGACGTTCCCCGTCACCTTTACCATTTTTCTTCCGAAAGTATGACAACCTTACTTCAGCGATTCAATTTTGAGAAACCGGAAATTTTTCCAATGAAACTGGATTCTTATTATGTGAGTTTGCTGAGTGAAAAATATAAGAGAGGTAAGATGGGATATATGGGCGGAATTTGGAATGGTTATTGCTCAAATTGGAGCGCCAGGAAAGAAATGAACTATTCAAGCCTGATTTTTGCCTCAAAAAAGAAAATTACGCATTAGAACGCTTTAATTGAGTTAACACCCCTCTATAATACGTTACCCCAAAAAATCGGAAATCGTGCGTTATAGGGCTTTATTTTAGGGTGCTCAGAACCCCCTCTTTTCAAGGATTTTAGCTAAAAAAGCATGATTTTTCGCCAAAATGCCATTCGCTATTTTCTCATGATGCTATTTTTTGGCGTCTTCCTTTTTGTATCGGGATGGTTTCTGAGTTTTTTAAATGAGCGTTCTCAAAAACCTGAAAATGTCAGGGCGAAATTTCAAAAGCAGATTAATCAGTCTGAAAATTATCTCAAACAGCAAGTCCATTCAATTTTAGTCCAATCCGATTGGAATTCCCCCGAATCGGTAAATTCCTTCCTGAGAAATCATAAAGATGATTTTAAAAATGAAGGTACCGTTTACCTTCTCTATTTGAATGATACTTTAACTGCCTGGACGGATCAGATTTTTGCAGCTCCATCAAAACTCAGGAACTTTGAAAAAACCAAGGGCATAATTGCCTCCGGAAATGGTTATTTCCTGCAGTTTCGTGAAAATACAGGCAACCGGACAATCGTTGGCCTTCAGTTGGTGAAATACAACTATAAATTCAATAATTCATATCTGCCCAAGGGCTTCAGCAAAAAATTCAGCATTCCTGAAAACACTTCGTTTTCCTTAGCGAAATCAGAATGGAATATTAACGGAAATGATGGGAAATTTCTATTGAGCCTCAGTTTTGAAAATCAAAATAAGGAATCCCCTCTTTTCATGTTCCTGATCTTTACATTATATGTTACCAGCTTCCTTTGTATAATAGCGGCTCTGTTTGTTGCATATTTATATGTAATACGACTCTATGGACACCGATATTGGCTGATTTCCCTGTTTGTTGCCGATGTTTTTATTCTCAGAGCTATTCAATTCTATTTTCAATTCCCGACATCACTTTATTCACTCGATATTTTCAGCCCGGTCTACTTTGCTTCATCCAACTGGCTTCCTTCACTTGGCGACTTAATAATAAATATCCTTCTGCTTCTTCAGATTTCCTATTTCATTCACAAATCTGTTACTTCACTTAAGGGAAAAATTGATAGTAGTAAATGGAGTATTTTATGGGTTGTTGTTATTTTTCTCCTGATAATTGCTCTTTTCGAGATTCTCCGACTGGGATTCAGGGATTTTGTCATGAATTCCAATATTCCCCTGCAATTTGAGCAATTACTGAGCCTTACGCCTTATAGTTTCGCCGGATTACTCGTAGTAGTTTCTGCATTGCTTACATTCCTTTTCCTTTCGGATGCACTTATTCACATTTCCCGCAGATTAAACGTTTCTACTTCCTGGTTCTGGGGAAGTCTCATACTTATCCTGATTGCTTATGGGGTATATGTCTGCCGCGAAAATGCTTTCAATATTATACTTCCTGCTTTTCCAGGATTATTGATCACCTTCCTTGCTCTTAGGGAGACCTCCTTGCTTAAGGGAATATTGAAAACTGGGTGGATTGGTGGAACTCTGCTTCTCCTATCAATTTTGGCAACATTCCTGGTTAATCAGTATATCAGGGAAAAGGAGCACGGACAAAGGGAAATTCTCGCCTCACATCTCTCCGATTCAAGGGATAAAATGGCGGAATACTACTACAGACTGGCTGCAAGGGATATTCAGGAAGATAGCCTGATAAAGCAAATGATACTAGGCCCCGGCAGTGATACAGCATCAGAAGGTGATATTACCGGATACATCGATAAAAAGTACTTCCAGCGACTAAAATCACGCTATAACATCCTCCTTACTCTTTGTCATCCCGGAAAAAAGCTGAATGTAAAGCCAAACAATCTGATTACTGATTGCAATACATACTTTAATCAGCAAATTAATACCTATCTGCAGGCTGTAGACTCAAATAGCCTCTACTTCATGAACCAGTCGGTTGACTATACCTATTACCTTGGAAAAATAAGACTGGCTCCTGATGCTACAGATGAAGCCGGGAATTTCACTCTTTTCGTTGAACTGGATTCAAAAACTGCAGGCAGAGGACTTGGATATCCGGAGTTATTGATGGATAAATCCTCAATCAGTGCCGAAAATCTTTCCGGCTACTCCTATGCATATTACTACCAGAACGAACTTGTAAGAAACGTTGGCAAATTCTTTTATAATACTGAATACCATAATAATAGAAAAGTCAAATACTTCAATTATAGTGGATATTCCCACCTTGTTCACCCTATTGATAACAAAACAACCCTATTGCTGAGTCTGGAAAAACCAGGACTTTCTGACCTTGTTGCACCATTCTCTTTTATCTTCTTTTTACTGCTGATATTATTGGTAATTCTGATGACAGTTACAGGTAAAATGCTGAAATTCAGATTACAATCTGCTTCATTCAGATTCCGCCTGCAGGTATTTATGGTTATTCTGACATTAACTGCCTCCATTCTTATTGGCGGAGTAACCATTTTTTACCTTAACCAGTTGAATTACAATAAGAACAAGGATATTGTCAGTGAAAAAATCAATACTATTCTGGTCGAACTGGAGAATAGATTCGGGAAATCGGACTCCTTTGATAATGGGAACTGGGATGGTTTGAATGATGCTCTTCTAAGCCTGTCCAATTCAAATTTCACCGATATCAATATTTACGATACAAGGGGAATGCTGTTGGCCTCCTCAAGGTTTGAGATTTTTGATGAGGGACTGATCTCGGAACAAATGAATCCCGAGAGCTTTCTGCGTATGAAGGATGAGAGAAGATCCTTCTTCATTCACAATGAATCCATCGGGAATTACTCCTTTCTTTCTGCATATGCACCTCTCAGAAACGTTGAAAATCACCTCATTGCATATTTGAATATCCCTTATTTCTCCCGACAGGAGGATCTGAGGATGGAAATGTCGAAGCTCATGGCTACATACGCCAATATCTATCTGGCAATGATAGCGTTAGCTGTATTCTTAGCTTTGATTATCTCCAGATATATAACCAAACCCTTGCTTATAATTCGAGATCAATTGGGAAGTGTTCGACTTGGAACAACAAACACAAAGCTCGAGTGGTCAGGAAAGGATGAAATAGGAGAGCTGCTGAATGAATACAATCGTATGATTGATGAACTTTCGGTCAGCGCAGAGCGTCTTGCAAAATCGGAGAGGGAATCAGCATGGAGAGAAATGGCTAGGCAGGTGGCCCATGAGATCAAGAATCCACTTACTCCTATCAAGCTTAGCATGCAGCATCTCATAAAAGCATGGGATGATAAAGCCCCTGATTGGGAAACCCGACTCCGGAAATTTTCCCAAACGCTTATTATGCAGATAGATACACTTTCTGCCATCGCAACTGAGTTTTCTGACTTTGCACAGATGCCCGCCTCTCGTTTCAGCCAGGTGGACCTCATCTCTGTAATACATGGCTCTTCTCAGTTGTTTAAGGATCTTGAGAACATTCGATTTGAATTGCCTTCTACAGATCATCAGGTTCTGATATTTGCTGATGAAAATCAAATGCTCCGAGTATTCAATAATCTGATAAAGAACGCTGTACAGGCTATTCCTCCAGGGAAGGAAGGACTGATAACTATCAGTCTTGAAACCACTCAGAAGCATTGTCTGATTACTTTCCGCGATAATGGCTCAGGAATTCCCAACGAGCAGCAAACCAGGATATTTTCACCCAATTTTACTACCAAATCTGCAGGAATGGGCTTGGGTTTGGCGATGGTCAAGAACATCATCGATAGCTCCGGAGGACGCATCTGGTTTGAATCTGTGGCTGATGAAGGCACCAGCTTCTATTTGCAGCTTCCACTCGAACCCAATTCATAAATAGAAACAGTACTTTGAATTTGAGTACTTTTGCCGGTCGAAAAAGAGAAAATCTTGAACCCAATTAAACAACTGGCTTCGCAAACAGCTATTTATGGATTAAGCTCCATTGTTGCTCGTTTCATTAATTTTTTCTTTGTCCCCATTTATACCAGGATACTGAATCCGGGGAATTATGGACTGGCCACTGAATTGCTGGCCTATATCGCTCTTTTACAGGTTGTTCTCACCTTCGGACTGGAGACTGGATTTTTCAGATATGCCAATAAGGATAAGGAACATGCCAAAATCTTATTCTCCACCGCTGTTAGTTGGGTGCTGGCAAGCTCCGGCTTGTTTATATTGATAATTTTCCTCTTCTCCGGAACTCTGGGAATCTCAATGGGGCATCCGGGAATCTACCTGAAATATGTAGCCCTGATTCTTGCAATAGATTGTTTTACAGCTATTTACTTTGCAAGACTCCGGTTTGAAAATAAAGCCTGGCTGTTTGCAGTCTATAAATCAGTTAAGATTCTGTCAGAAGTTGGATTTAACCTTCTTTTGTTTTTCATCTTACCGGGCTGGTTTAAAACTCATCCCGATTCCATCCTTCTCAAATTCATGCCGGCCACTCCCGACTACGGATATATCTTACTTGCTATCCTGCTCAGCGCAATGGTCTCATTGATTTTGTTCTTTCCTCAGATCCTTAAAACCCGGCTCAGTTTTTCACGTGAACAATGGAAAAAGCTGATGTTGTATTCAATGCCGCTGATGATAGCAGGATTACCTGGTGTCGCTAATGATTATGTCGACAGGATTCTCTTTCGTTACTGCGCGCCTGATACCTCTCCCTGGCTGGAACAATTGGGAATCTACAGCGCAGTTACCAAGCTGGCAGTGTTTATCACCCTGTTCGTCCAGATGTTCAGGTATGCAGCCGAACCTTTCTTTTTTGCTTCTGCCGGCAAGGATAATATGAAGTCGACCTATGCTGATGTGATGAAGTATTTCATTGCCTTCTGCCTTTTGCTTTTTCTTGGAATAGCATTCTACGCTGATATTTTCGCACTGATACTGGGTAAGGACTACAGGGGTGGGATGGGAGTCTTACCTCTGGTATTAATGGCTAATATCCTGCTTGGTGTCTCATTTAACCTGTCAATGTGGTACAAGCTTTCTGAACATACCCGCTATGCCGTTTATATAACGATTCTGGGGCTTCTGGTGACCGTTGTCCTGGATGTGTGGCTGATGCCCCTCTACGGCTATTATGCTGCAGCATGGAGCCGCCTGCTCAGTTATGTGGTTATGATTGCGGTGAGCTATTTCCTCGGACTCCGTCATTACCCTATTCCCTATGATCTGCGTTCAATTTTTACCTATTTTGGCGTAGCATTGGGATTGTTTGCAATAAGCTGGCTGGCTGGAGGTATGAACCTCTGGTTCCGGCTCTCACTGAATACCCTCCTGATATTGGCATATGCATTGTTTGTAATGAAGTTTGAAAAGCTGGATTATCGAAGAATACTCGCAATAATACAGCCCAAATTGCGTAATTAAACAGATTCAACCTCTATGAAGATTAAAGTTGTTAACCAATCACCTTATCTCTTGCCGGAATATGCAACCCCTCAGTCTGCAGGGCTTGACTTACGTGCACATATTCAGGAACCTGTTGAACTTGGTCCGCTGAAGCGCATGCTGGTGCCAACCGGACTCTTCATTGAACTTCCAGAAGGATTTGAAGCCCAGATTCGCCCGAGAAGCGGACTGGCAGCCAAATTCGGCATATCTATAGTGAATTCTCCCGGGACCATCGATCCTGATTACAGGGGTGAAATCAAGGTGATTCTGGTTAATCTGTCGGATGAACCCTTCATGCTCAATCCGGGTGAAAGGATTGCTCAAATGGTAATTGCCCGCTTTGAACATATAGAATGGACCAGCGTTGAATCATTGAATGAAACTGAAAGAGGTGCAGGTGGCTTCGGACATACCGGCCAGCACTGATTATTCAGGCAATATCTAACTGTACATCTATTCTATCCATGGGTAAAATTCGAATCTTCCTGCTTCTGCTGATATCTCTTGTTTTTCTTTCCAATGCCTTTACTCAGGAAAGGGAAGGAGGAAAAAAGCGTAAAAAGTCACCGGCTTCCATCAGCATGATCGACAAGAAACAAGCTACCGCAGTGTTTCTGGATGGCACCAAGGCCAGGATTCTTGGTGATTTTGCAAAAGCTACAAGCCTGTTCGAGGAATCTCTTCAGATGGATCCGGGCAATGATGCAGCAATGTACGAACTGGCTCAGCTCTACTTTGAAAGGGGTGACTATGCACTGGCTTCTTCCATGATTGAAAAGGCCATGGATCTGGATGGATCCAATCCGTATTACTGTCTGCTTGCCCTCGATGTTTACGGAAAATCTGGACGAAAGGATGATGTCCTAAAAATCTGCAACCAGCTTGTTAAGCAGTACCCCGAAAACATCGACTATCGGTTCGAACTTGCATCAGCCTATTTAATGGTTGGTAAGGCTGATGAAGCTATAAAAACCTACAATTACATTGAGAATATCATGGGTGTAATTGAAGAGATTTCACTGCAGAAGGAGAGAATTTACCTGGTACAGGGGAAATCGGATAAGGCAGTTGCAGAAATCGGAAAACTGATAGAATCATTTCCTGAAGAATCCGGCCGTTACTATTCAATGATTGCTGAGGTTTATATGCAGGATAACAAGCCTGATGCTGCCGCAGAATACTATCGCAAAATCGTGGAGGCAGATCCCGGTAATCCATTCGTACATATTTCATTGTCAGATTACTACAGAAAAAAAGGAGATACTGCCCGCTCGCTGGAAGAATTGGAAATAGGGTTTGCGAATCCTAATCTGGATGTAGATACCAAGGTTCGGATATTAACAGCCTATTATAGTGCCAATGAGATTTATGTGGATAAGAAGGCTGAGGTTTCCAAGCTTTCAGATATAATTCTGACCACTCATCCCAAGGATGCCAAGGCCCTCTCGCTGAATGCTGACCTGCTCTACAACGATCAGAAATATGCCGAGGCCCGGGTCCGCTACCTGCAGGTTCTGGAAGCCGACAGCAGCCGTTACGCCGTATGGGAAAGCCTGCTTCAAACCGATGCTTCCCTGTCGAACTGGTCATCATTGAACGAAGTGAGCAGCAGGGCAATGGATTTGTTTCCATTCCAGCCTATTCCCTATTTTTACAACGGCGTTGCCAGGCTTCAGCAAAAGGATGCTGCCGGCGCCATCAAGGTGCTGACCTCCGGTTCAAAGCTGGTAGCTTCAAATGATAAGCTGCTTTTGCAGTTTTATACATACCTTGGTGATGCCTATAACCAGACAAAACAATACAGCCTCTCGGATGAAAACTATGATAAAGCCCTGAGATTGAATCCCGAGGATTCCTATGTGCTGAACAATTATGCATATTACCTCTCACTGAGGAATACCAGTCTGGACAAAGCCCTGCAAATGGCGAAGAAGGGAGCAGAACTGGATTCAACAAACCCCGCTAACCTCGACACCTATGGATGGGTTTTGTTTATGGTAGGGAGATTTGAGGAGGCAAGGACATGGGTTGGAAAGGCTATATCGCTGAGCCCCAAGGATGACGCTGATTTGCTGGAGCATTACGGTGATATATTGTACAAATTGGGCGACAATGCACAGGCCCTTGAATACTGGAAAAGAGCAAAGCAATCCGGAGGGAATTCGGATCTTTTGGAGAAAAAAATCAAAGACCGGAAACTGACGGATTAAACGGAGAAGCATGAGAAAACTGAGTGTATTAATACTGCTGGCGGTACTTTTTCTTACTGGTTGCACCGGAAGCCGCAAGGCTATCAGGGAACCTCTGAGGGAAGAAGGCGAAGAGTTCCTGATGAATAAACTGAAGGAGAACGAGCTCAAGTTTAGCAGCTTTTCAGCAAAATACTCAGCTGTTTTCATCAATAACAAGAAGAAAACCAATATATCCGGACAAATCAGGATAGTGAAGGATAGTGCCATATGGATTACCATTACTCCCATGCTGGGTATTGAAATGGCTAGATTCATGCTGACACCCGACTCCATAAAATACCTCAACCGAATCAATTCAACCTACTTGCTTAAGGATTTCAAGTATATCAATCAAATGCTGAATAAGACACTTGATTTTGATATGGCTCAGGCTTTCCTTACAGGCAATGACTTTACCCTTTATGAGAATAATTCATTCAAAGCTTCGGTTGATAAGGGGGAATATAAGTTGAGTACCAGCAATCGCAGGAAATTAAAGCGTTTTGTAAGAAGGAGCGAGGATGAAATCAGCATTCCGCTTCAAAGTATCTGGCTGGACCCTGACCGGTTTAAAATCAACAGGGTATTGCTAAAGGAAGCAGAACGCGATAGCCGGAAATTTGTAGCCGAATACACTGAGTTTATTGAACTGGATGGTCAGAATATCCCAACCAAACCCGATTTCAGAATAGAGACTGATAAGGATAAAATCAGAATTCGTATTGAATATTCAAAAGTGCAGCTGAACGAAGAATTATCACTTCCTTTCTTCGTTCCGGAATCATATATGCCTATCGAAGGAATTGAATTTAAGAAATGAGCAACAGCAGAAATATGAGTAAACCAGCCCCGTTTTTCAGGTATTCCGGATGGATGTTTCTCATCATTCTGTTACTTGCCTTATTCCGTTTGCCGGCACAGAACCAGAAGGTGAAATTGCAGGAGCGAAAAGCCAGGATTGAGCAGGAAATCAACAACACCAATAAGTTACTGAATCAAACCCAGAAGAATAAAGCTGATAATCTGAACCAGCTGTATCTGATCAATAAGAAGATTAACCACCGCGAAGACCTGATTCAGGCAATTGGAGATGAGGTTAACGGACTGGATTCACAGATTGGGGTTTTGGGAGATACTATCTACAGGCTTTCTTCAAGTTTGAAGAATCTGAAGGACGAATATGCAAGTCTGATTTACTCAACCTACAGGAACCGCAATGCCTATAGCAGGCTGATGTTCATCTTTGCTTCCAGGAATTTTACCCAGGCATATAAGCGTTTGAAATATCTGCAGCAATATTCTGAATACAGGAAGGCTCAGGCTGATGCCATTATCAGAACACAGTCGCTGCTAGGTAACAAGAAACTTGAGCTGGAAAGGCAGAAGTCCTCAAAGCTTACACTCAAGCAACGCCAGGAAATAGAGAAGAATTCACTGGCCCTTGAGAAACAGGATAAGGATGCCACGATTAAAAAGCTCTCGAAACAGGAAAAGAACCTCCTCAAAAAGCTTAAGGAAAAAGAAGCTGCTTTAAGTAAACTTCAGCGTGCAATTGAGTCGTTGATTGCTGAGGAAATAAGGAAAGCCAACGAAGAAAAGGCTAAAAAGGCGGCAGAATTGGCTGCAAAGGAGAAAAAGGCAGAGAATGCTTCAAAGGGCAATGCTGCAAAGCCGGAAGGAGCAAAACCAGCAGCTGTGAAGCCGGCACCGGCAGGAACCAGCATGTCAGCAAATGCTGAGGAGGTTGCACTATCAAACAGTTTTGCCGGCAACAAAGGCCGTTTACCCTGGCCTGTGCAGCAAGGAACAATTGTAGGCACCTTTGGAGAACATCCGCATCAGGAATTCAAAAATATCAAGGTCAAAAACAATGGTATTGATATTTCTGTAGCCCCCGGATCTTCAGCACGTTCAGTTTTTGATGGAGTAGTTTCCAGCGTGATGTCAATTGCAAATCTGCATTACGTAGTGATTGTCAGGCATGGCGATTACCTCTCGGTTTACTCAAACCTTCAGTCGGTAAGCGTTAAAAAAGGCGATAAGGTTAAAACCCGTCAGAATATCGGGCTGGTATTCACCGATCCGGAGCTTGGAAAGACTCTGCTGCATTTTGAGATTTGGCAAGGCACAGTCTTACAGAATCCTGCAGGCTGGATAGGCAAATAGCCAAATCCTGCAAAAAAAGGGTAACAGCTTATCGATTTACATTATCTTTGCAACGAACATAATAATCAGCTGATTAATAATCAAAAGTCATGGGAAAATTAGGTCCAACCGAAATCATACTTATTCTCGCTATTGTGTTACTGCTTTTTGGCGGCAAGAAAATTCCCGAACTCATGCGCGGCATGGGGAAAGGTGTTAAAAGCTTTAAAGATGGAATGAAAGGCGAGGAAGAAGATCCCAAACAAGGCAACAGCGCCAACTAATGCTGCCAGAAGAAGGCAAACTCCGACAGGATTAATAGTCCGTTTGGCGGTGCTTACTGTTCAGTAAACTTGCTTTCTGTTCAATCCGGATACTAAATTGATTATAGTCTCCGTTCTACCTATCAACAGGTAATTGTGAATTTTTAATATAAAAAGCCCGGAATCAGCCTCAGGTTTTTTATATTTTTACCCCATCCCCAAGGGGATTATAGAAGTGTGACCATAAAAGGGCGATTTTTTTACATTCGTCCAGCGGCTTAAATCCTTCAGATTACAAGAATTATCAATCACTCAACAAAGTATATAGGCATGAGATTACTAAAACTTATCCTTCCGGTGTTGTTGCTCACCTCCTCAATAGGGTTTGCACAACAGGTGCAAAATCAGCAAGAGTCATCGTCAGCACCCATGGAAAGCGAGTTTGTTTATGATAATTTTATTGTTGCAGCTCTCGACAGCCTTAGCAATCTGAAATATTTTGAAAGCGTTGAGAGTTCAAAGAACCAGTTGTTCAGGAATAAGTATAACTTCCTGCCCAATTTTGTACCCACCTATCCCGATTCAGTTTACTATTACCGGATGCAGCGACTTGATGTCGAGTCCCCGATTGAACTGAGCTACAACGCTTATGTAAAAGCATTTATTGATCTGTATGCCAATCGGAAAAGAGGTACTACTGCCCGTGTTCTGGGCCTTTCACATATTTACTTCCCCTTGATTGAACAACAGCTTGACATGTACAATCTGCCACTGGAACTGAAGTACCTGGCTATCGTTGAATCAGCTTTGAATCCTGAAGCCCGCTCAAGAGTTGGTGCTACCGGACTTTGGCAATTTATGTACTATACAGGAAAGGTTTACGGATTGGAAGCTACCTCATACGTGGACGACCGTAATGATCCGGTTCAGGCCACAGAAGCTGCCTGCAAGCATTTCAAGGATTTGTACAATATGTACCACGACTGGCTTTTGGTTCTGGCTGCCTATAATTCAGGTCCGGGGAATGTGAACAAGGCTATCAGGCGCTCAGGCGGAAAGATGAATTTCTGGGAAATCAGGCAATTCCTGCCCCGTGAAACCAGGGATTATGTTCCTGCCTTTATAGCAGTTAACTATGTGATGAATTACTCCAACGAGCATAACCTCTACCCGATTATGCCGAGGATAGTGTATCATGAAACGGATACTGTCGCTGTTAACTCTCCGCTTACCCTGGGTATCTTATCCGAGAAGCTCAAACTGCCCCTTGAGGACTTGCAGTTTCTGAATCCTACCTTCCGCAAGGGATTTATTCCAGCCACGAAGAGCAATCCATTCTATATTCGGTTACCCAAGAAAACCGTTGCCGACTTTATAAACAATGAGCCGGCCCTTTATGCCGCCTTCCAGCTCAAAGGCTACGATCCGGTGCAGTTCATTGCTCAGGCTAATGCTGATGCCTCTTACACCTATGTGACCAAGAAGATTACCCATAAGGTGAGAAAAGGGGAAAATATATCCTCCATTGCCCGGAAATACGACTGTACTACACAGGAAATCAAGAGATGGAACAAGCTTAAGAAAGCCAGTGTGTACAACGGACAAAGACTGGCAATTTATGTTCAGAGCCGTGTTCCGGTTCCCGGTGCCAAACCGAAACCACAGAACGCCACTCAGGATGAGAATGTTGCCGCCAATAATACCCCCAACACCTCCAACGACAGCATAAAGCGTAAACCGGTTCAGGAACCCAAAGCCCCCGTGGCTGCTGTTGTGAAACCCCGTTATCATACGGTGAAAAGTGGTGATTACCTTCAGAAGATTGCCGCCAAGTATAATATTACCGTTGCCGATCTTACTGCCTGGAATAAGTTGAAAACCAAGAAACTTATTGTTGGTCAGAAACTCAGGGTAAATAATCCCCATCCACAGGATCAGGTAGCTGTAAAAGCTGATACCAATGCTAAGGCTCCTGTTACTCAGGGTGACGCCAAAGCTGCGGAAAAACTGGTCTATTATACGGTTCAGTCCGGAGATACTCTCTGGAGCATAGCTGAAAAATACGAGGGGATTACAGTCAACCAGATCCGCGAATGGAATAATATGCAGGCTGAGGAGAAACTGAAGGTTGGTCAAAAGATCAAGGTTATCCTTGCCGGAGGTTGATAGAACTCTGTTCTCCCCGAAATTTGATTTATACTGAAATGGCTTGTCTGCATTGGTGGATTTGAACAAGGAGGTTCATTCCCAATAACTTTCGGCACATCTCTTATTGTAACTTTCCTGCTTCCAGGCAATTCCTGGTGTTCACGTTCTAATATGTCTTGAAATGTTGAAGGCTTTTTTCCTGATGCTGGGCTTAACCTTGTTTTGCCTTTATTCTTGTGATACAAAGAATAGTTCTGAACCTAACTCCACGGGACAGGGCTCTGAAATCCTGGTGGTATGTGAAAGAGCCGACTGGGATGCCCTTGCCGGCAAGACAGTGAGAGATGCCCTTACTCAGGAACTGGAAGGACTTCCGGAATCAGAAACCGAATATACTCTCATTAATGTTCCCTACGCCAAATTCAGCAAATTCCTGCAGACTCACCGAAACGTTCTGATTCTGGATATCAAAAAGGAAAACCCCAAAAGCGGAATTGAAACACAGAAGAATACCTGGTCGCATCCGCAACGCGTAATCAAAATCATAGCAAAGGATGATTCAAGCTTCGTAACAGTATTCAATAAATATAAAAAGTCCATTAAAGATCTCTTCGTTCAGAATGAGAGGGCAAGATTTGCCGGACAAAATGCTCTATCCAGGAATCTGAAGGTCGAAAGCATGCTGGAAAAGGATTTCGGAATCAGGATGATCCTCTCTTCCGACTTTTACCAGGCAAAAAAGACTACGAATTTTCTATGGCTGCGTAAGGAAACTACCGAAATGAGCCTGGGTTTAATGATATATTTTCTTCCCTATACTGATACCAACCAGCTCTCAAATTCTGCAATCCTGCTGAAAAGGAATGAAATTACCCGGCAGTTTATTCCAGGACCTACCGATGGATCCTATATGGAAGTGGCTGATGAAGTTATCAAACCAGTTGCTGACCGCATCCGGTTTAAAGGTTCATATGCCGTTGAAACCAGGGGACTATGGCAAACCCATGGCGATTTTATGGGCGGTCCGTTCATAAATTATAGCGTTGTGGATACCTCACAGAATAGAATTGTGGTGTTTGATGGCTATGTTTATTACCCAAATAAGTCGAAAAGGAACTTCATCAGACAATTGGAGTCAATTATTTGGGGAGCAGAATTTATTGGTAAACAAGCAGTTGTCCCTCAGAAATAAAAAAAATTAAAAAAATCTTCCGGTAAAATGCTTACCGGATTATTTTTGTTGTACTTTTGACCATCTGGTTAAACCAAATGGTTAGTGAACTAATAATGACAGTTACCGACAGAAATACAGAAGAGATCATCCTTGAGGCAGCCTGCACTATCTTCTTCCAGAAGGGCTTTGCCGGAGCAAGGATGCAGGAAATTGCCGATAGTGCCGGTATCAATAAGGCATTGTTGCATTATTACTACAGGAGCAAGGATCAGTTGTTTGAAGCTGTCTTTAATCGTGCCCTTATCAGTTTTTTACCCACAATAAAAATTGCACTTGAGGCAGAAATGCCACTAACCCAGAAGATTGCAAAGTTTGTTGAGAATTATGTTGATGTACTGATTGCCAATCCGCATATTCCCGCCTTTGTAATCCATGAATTGAATACTGACCCCAATAGGGTGGTATTAAAATTGAAAAGCCATGGCGTTGACCCAAGGATAATTCTAAGGCAGGTAGATGAAGCCATTGCTGCTGGTGAAATCAGAGCTATAAATGGTGAACACTTCCTGATTAATCTGTTGAGCCTTTGTATTTTTCCCTTCGTTGCCAGACCTGTAGCACAGGGAATTCTTCAAAAGAGTAATGAGGAATATACTTTATTCCTTCAGCAAAGGAAATCCGAAATTTTAGAGTTCGTAATGCAATCAATAAAAGCATCATGAGAAAACTTTTTTCTGTTGTTTCGTTGCTAATGCTCACCCTGCTGGTTCATGGCCAGCAAAGCCTGAGCCTGCAGCAATGTTACCAGCTCGCACTTAAAAATCACCCGCTTTCCGGACAAAATGCGCTTTATGAGAAAGCCAGCCAGATTCAGGAGGAGGTCTACAATATCACCAACCTGCCCGCAATGAACCTGAATGGACAGGCTACCTACCAGAGCTCGGTCACGGAATTGCCTATTAAAATCCCCGGAATGACAATACCGGAGATCAAGCAGGAACAGTTCAAGGTTTCGGTGGATGTGAATCAGGTGCTTTATGGCGGAGGTCTGAACGACCTTCAGAAGAAACTTGAAAAGGATATCCTTGAAATAAACAAGCAGGGCACAGAAGCTGAATTATACAAGCTCAAGGAGAAGATCAATCAGGTGTTCTTCGGAATTTTGCTGGCAGACAATACCCTGGAAATCCTGAAGCTGAACAATGTTGAACTCGAAGCCAGACTAAAAAAGTTGGAATCGGGAGTTAAGAATGGGGTAATCCTTCCCTATAATGCCTCTATCCTCAAGGCTGAAATACTGAAAGTGGAGCAAAAAAGAATTGAGTTGACTTCTCAGAGGAAAGCCTTTATTCTCATGCTCGGAGTATTAACAGGGACCGAAATTCCCGAGTCGAGCATGTTTGAAGAACCGCAATTTACAACGGATATCTGGCTCTATTCCAACAACCGTCCCGAGTTCAAGCTCTTCGACCTGCAGCAGAAAAGGGGAGAAACCCTGAAAAGCATCTCCTCTGCCAAAAGAAATCCTCGCCTCTTTGCCTTCACTAACCTTGGCTATGGCAGGCCCGGACTGAATATGTTCAAGGAAGAGGCTGAGTTGTACTATATTTTTGGCGCCAAGGTCAGCTGGAACATCTGGAACTGGAATCAAACCCAGCGCGAAAGACAAATTCTTGACATCAATAATGAATTGATTACCAACCAGAAAAAGGCTTTCGACTTCGGCACCCGCACAGCAATCCAGCAATACCTTGCCGATGCTTCAAAACTTGAAGAACTGCTGAAAACTGACGAAAGCCTTATTACTCTTAGAAAAGAGATATCTGCTGCCGCGGCATCCCAACTCGAAAATGGCATTATCACCGCAACTGAATACTTAACCGAGTATAATTCTGAAGTCCAGGCAATGCTCTCGCAGAGCCTCCATCACATTCAACTGCTGCAGACCCGCGCGGCTTACCTTGCCACCACCGGAAACCTGTAATTCACAATCGATTCAAAAGCTCAGACCATGCAAAAACTTTTTATTTTTCTCACCCTGATTGCAATCGTTTCCTGTAAGCGCGATAACGGACTTTCGGATGCATATGGAAATTTTGAAGCCGTTACAGTTTCTGTTTCTTCTGAAACTTCCGGCAGGTTGTTACATCTCAATATTGAGGAGGGACAGGAAATCAACGCAGGACAGATTGTCGGAATGGTAGATTCAACCGATCAGCAACTGAAACTGCTTCAGTTGTTGGCTCAGAAAAAGGCTGTTGCAACCCGCCTTTCAGGAGTTCAGGGACAAATTGACGTTCAGCAGCAGCAGAAAGCCAATCTATTGGTGGAAAAGGAACGACTTACCCGACTGCTTGCCGATAAGGCCGCCACACCCAAGCAACTGGATGATATTAACGGTGCAATAGAACTGGTTGAGAGACAGATGAGTTCCATCAAAACCCAGAATCAGGGAATTGCTGAAGAGCAGGTTGTTATTGACCGCCAGGTTGACCAGATTAAGGAAGCCATCAGGAAATGCTCGATTCGTAATCCACTTAAGGGAACTGTGCTAGTAAAATATGCCGAATCCGGTGAATTGACGGCCCCCTCAAAAATTCTCTACAAAATTGCCGACCTCCGCCAGATGGATCTCAAGGTATATGTTTCAGGAGATCAGTTGTCGAAGGTGAAAATCGGACAAAAAGTGGAGGTTCTCATTGATGAGGGAAAGGATGCCATGAAGAAAATGGAGGGAACGGTCAGCTGGATATCACAGAAGGCTGAATTCACCCCTAAGATTATTCAAACAAAGGAGGAGAGGGTTGACCTGGTATATGCGGTAAAAGTAAGGGTGCAGAATGATGGCAGTCTGAAGATAGCCATGCCGGGAGAAGTAAATTTCAAGTAATCATGACCAATACAGAGGCAAGGATATTTTGACAGAATGTGGAAAGCGGGGACTTTTGAATCCCGGTTGAAATGAAAATGAGGGATTTCTGCAAAATTCTTTGTAAGATTGTAATACTAAAATCAGACGCCTATGAAATATTTATTGTTCGTTTGCCTGTTCGCAGCATCCTTCCTGATGCCATCCAGGTCACAAGCCCAAGCTAAAGCTGACCGCATTGTAGGTTATTTCCTTACCTATGATGATGAAACCGGAGCTGAAAAATCGCAGGTGCAAATCTACAAAGCCACCAATGGTAAGTACTATGGAAAGATTGTGTGGCTGAAAGAGCCAACCAAGAATGGCAAACCCAAGGTGGATGATAAAAATCCCGAAGTAAAGCTTCAAACCCGCCCGGTTATGGGACTGCTGATCCTGAAGGATTTCACCTACAGCAAGGGCGATGATGAATGGAGCGAAGGAACAATCTATAATCCCGCAAGTGGCAAGACCTATAGTTGCTACATGAATTTTGAAACCGCAACAAGGTTGAAAATCAGGGGATACATTGGAGCATCCTGGATGGGATTGGGTAAAACCGCTTACTGGACAAAGGAAGCAGCGCTCAGAAAATAATAAAATCCCTGCTTAGCCTCCGGGTTCAAAGTTCTTCGTAACAAATTAATTAACAATCTGATAAGTGTCGACTGAAAAGTCGTTTCGCTCCTCAGCCAGCCACCCTATTGCCCTAAAATCATGTCAGTTTCAGTAAAAGTTGATAAGGTCAGTAAAAAATTCGGGGACACCCTTGCCCTGGATGATATCTCCATTTCAGTGGGGAAGGGTGAGCTGTTTGGACTTATTGGCCCCGACGGAGCAGGGAAAACCACACTTTTCAGGATACTTACAACACTTGCTGCTGCCCGGAAGCGGCTCTGCAACACTTGAAGGCTATGATGTGGTTAAGGATTTCAGGAAAATCAGGGATATTCTCGGCTACATGCCCGGAAAATTTTCCCTGTATCAGGATCTCACCGTTGAAGAGAACCTCCGCTTCTTCGCGGGAATATTCAAAACCACTCCCGAAGCCAATTATGATCTGGTTAAGGAGATCTACAGTCAGATAGAACCTTTCAAAACCAGAAGGGCTGGCAAACTTTCAGGAGGAATGAAGCAAAAGCTTGCCCTCTCCTGCGCCCTCATTCATAAACCGGAGGTGTTGATTCTGGATGAGCCAACCACCGGAGTGGACGCCGTTTCCAGGAAGGAATTCTGGGATATGCTGGACCGCCTGAAAAGGAAGGGAATCACCATTCTGGTTTCAACGCCTTACATGGATGAGGCCATGCGCTGCGACAGGGTTGCGCTGATTCAGGCCGGGAAAATCATGGATATTAATACTCCGGAAGGTATCATTAAGAATTTCAGCAGTCGCCTCTGGTCGGTCAGGACAAATGACACTTACGAATTGCTGTTGGATTTGAGACGTTTTAAGGCCACCAGGAGCGCTTTCCTTTTTGGGCAGCACATTCACCTGACTCTCGTGGATAATGCGGGCAGCGAGCCCGAAATAAGGAAATTCCTCGAAGATTGCGGGCATCAGTCTGTCGAGATAGAAGAAACCCGCCCAACCATTGAAGATTGTTTCATGGATTTGATGAAAGGATAAGAGATTGTTTAAAGTTCTCTCAATTATGAGTACTGTTACAGCAAAAGGAATTCATCCGCCAGCCGGCGGACAGAATCCAAGAAGCCAGAAGATGAATAAACCTGCAAAAAGTTTTTTAGATTTAATTGTATGGCAGAGTCCTCAGTTGGTTTATGTTTAGTAGCTCCCAAAGAAGATGTGGCGCTTGGGTCGAGAGGATACAAAGAGAAGAAGTGAGCAAATTATTAGAAGCATATAGTCAAGCCATTCTGACTTCTGTCCGCCAGCCGGCGGATGACTTCTGGATTCAAAAATTGCAATTAAATATACTTAAACAGCCCCGAAGATTGTAAATTATGCAAACCGGAAGTTTGGAACATATCTCCGATAATAACGGCCCGATCATCGAAGTTCAGGACCTGGTGAAGAAGTTTGGCTCCTTTGTAGCCAACGACCACCTGAACTTTACGGTGAGCAGGGGGGAGATCTTTGGATTCCTGGGAGCCAATGGTGCCGGAAAAACAACGGCAATGAGGATACTTTGCGGATTGTCGTCCCCAACCTCAGGCAATGCAACGATTGCAGGTTTCAATGTGTATACCCAGACTGAAAAAATCAAAAGGAACATCGGTTACATGAGCCAGAAGTTCTCTCTTTATGATGACCTGACGGTTTGGGAGAATTTCCGCTTTTACGGTGGCATTTACGGACTGAAAACAGAGAAAATCAGGGAACGTACGGAGGAATTGTTGGGAAGGCTCGGATTGCAGGGAGAGAAGAATAAAATTTTAAAGGAAATCCCGCTGGGATGGAAGCAGAAACTGGCATTCTCGGTAGCAGTAATCCATCAGCCAAAGATTGTGTTCCTCGATGAACCAACCGGCGGAGTAGATCCCATAACCCGAAGGCAGTTCTGGGAAATGATCCATGAAACAGCAAAGGAGGGAATCACAGTATTCGTAACCACCCACTACATGGATGAGGCAGAATACTGCGACAGGGTAAGCATTATGGTCGACGGAAAAATTGTTGCCCTTGACACCCCGCTCAAACTGAAGGAAACATACAGGGCGGCATCAATGGAGGATGTCTTTTTGAAGCTGGCAAGAGCGAAATGATTGAAGGGAGAATAGACTTTAAGAATGGCTAACAATATATTTACCGATAGAAATCATCCATTTGGGCGTATAGAATTCAGAAGTCAGAATCCAGAATCCAGTAGTAGGAATCTATCCGTTAAGGCGGACAGACTAATTCTCCAACTAATGATTCCATTTTCCCATTCTGACTACTGAATTCTGACTTCTGTCCGCCAGCCGGCGGATGAATTCTTTTTCCTCATTTGAATAATTAACAATAGTTTCAAATCCCCCCAGCCAACACAATGAAAGGCTTCATCATTAAAGAGTTTTACCATATTTTCAGGGATATCCGTTCCATGGTTATTCTTTTTGGGATGCCCGTTGTCCAGGTGCTATTATTTGGTTTCGCCATTTCGAATGAGGTGAAGAATGCCCCGATTGCCATTCTTGATCATTCCAACGATTATGTCACCCAGCAGATTTCCAACAAAATCCTTTCTTCCGGCTTTTTCCAGAGGGGAGATGTCGTAAGGAATGAAGCGGAAATCCATGAAATATTCAAGAAGGGAAAGATCAAGGAGGTTATTATTTTCGAGAAGGATTTTGCCAAAAACCTTGAAAAGAACCGTGAGGCTAAAATCCAGCTGATAGCCGATGCTTCCGATCCTAACACCGCCAACCTGATCGTGAATTATACCAATGCCATCGTAAATAACTATCAGCAGGAGTATTTTGACGGTATGGCGCTGCCGGTGGAAATAAGTACGGAATCACAGATGCTTTATAATCCCGGACTTAAGAGCGTTTTCATGTTCGTGCCGGGAATCATAACCGTTCTGCTGATGCTGATTTCTGCCATGATGACCTCGATCTCAATCGCGAGGGAAAAGGAACTCGGAACCATGGAAATCCTGCTGGTATCGCCACTGAAGCCGGCTCAGATCGTAATCGGGAAAGTGCTGCCCTATGTATTGCTTAGCTTTATCAATGCAATCACCATCCTGATTATGAGCTATTTCATCTTTGAAATGCCTGTAAAGGGAAGCCTGGTTCTGCTGTTGGCTGAAAGTATTCTGTTCATCGTGATGGCTCTATCGCTGGGAATCTTCATTTCAACGGTGAGCAACAGTCAGCAGATGGCGATGATGCTTTCGATGTTTGCATTGATGCTCCCCACCATCCTGCTTTCCGGGTTTATTTTTCCGATTGAGAACATGCCCCTGGCACTGCAGGTTTTGAGCTATATCATGCCGCCACGATGGTTCATAGTAATTATCAAGGCAATAATGCTGAAGGGCCTGGGAATTCAATATGTTTGGAAAGAAACCCTGATTATTGCAGGTATGGCCCTGTTCTTCATAGGACTGAGCGTGAAAAAATTCAAAATAAGACTGGAATAACTACTAAACGAAGTGAGAACAATAAGATTCATATTGCAGAAGGAATTCCGGCAGATCTTCAGAAACAAGACCATGCTGCCGGTAATCTTTGTTATTCCTATAATTCAGCTGCTTATTCTGGCCTTTGCCGTTACCTTCGAAATCAGGAATATCAATCTTGTAGTGGTTGATCAGGATCATACTACCACTTCACGTGCACTTATTTCAAAGTTCAAGGCACCGAAATTTTACACCCTGAAATCCTATCTCCCCAATTATGATCAGGCTGCAGAGTTGCTGAAGAAAGGGCAGGCCCATCAGGTGCTGGTGATTCCCAATGGCTTTGAACGTGATATAGTAAAGGATTCCAAAGCTTCGGTAAAGCTGGTGACCAATGCTATCGACGGATCTGCCGCAGCTATTATGAATGCCTATGGAAATGGAATTATCATGGATTTCAACCAGGAACTGGTGGTGGAATCAATGGGCGGACAGGATTTCAAGCAGCCTATGCAGGTTAGCTATTCCTACTGGTTTAATCCGGAACTGAACTATACTACTTACATGGTCCCGGGGATTCTGGCCTTGCTGGTTACCATAATCGGGATGTTCCTTTCTTCAATGAATGTGGTGAGGGAGAAGGAAATCGGCACTATTGAACAGATCAATGTGAGCCCTATCCGGAAATACCAGTTTGTCATTGGAAAACTTTTGCCCTTCTGGCTGATTGCCTTGTTTGAGCTTGCTTTCGGACTGACGCTTGCCAGAATTATCTTCAGCATTCCTATGGTGGGAAGTGTTCCGCTGGTATTCCTGGTAGCTGCGGTTTATCTGTTCGCAGTACTGGGGATCGGACTATTTCTTTCAACACTGGCGAATACTCAGCAGCAGGCTATGTTCCTTGCCTGGTTTTTTGCGGTGGTGTTCATTATGATGAGCGGACTCTTCACTCCGGTTGAAAGCATGCCTTATTGGGCTCAGCAGCTGAATATGATTAATCCTATCGCCTATTTCATCAAAATGATGAGAATGATTCTCCTGAAAGGTTCCGGCTTTGCCGATATTGCCCGCGACCTGATGGCAGTCCTGATCTATGCCATAGTTGCCCTCTCCATGGCAGTGTGGAGGTACAGGAAGGTTTCCTGATAAAACTTTGTGCCTTTGTGTCTTAGTGGCGATTCGTTTTTGCCACAAAGGCACCAAGTCACCAAGGAACACAAAGACTTATTGAAAAACTCCCCCTCAACGTCCAAACTATCTCCTCAATAGTAGTTTCTGGAATATACCTTAGTGTCCGCCGAGGCGGACTTTGTGCCTTAGTGTCTTAGTGGCGGTTCTTTTTGCCACAAAGGCACTAAGACACCAAGTCACACGAAGACTTATTGAAAATCTCCCCCTCAACGTCCAAACTATCTCCTCAATAGTAGTTTCTGGAATATACCTTAGTGTCCGCCGCGGCGGACTTTGTGCCTTAGTGCCTTGGTGGCAGTTCTTCTTGCCACGAAGACACCAAGCCACGAAGGAACACGAAGACTTATTGAAAATCTCTCTCTTTGCGTCCAAACTTTCTCTTCAATAGTAGATTCTGGACTATAGCTTTGTGTCCGCCGCGGTGGACATTGTGCCCCCATGCAAAAAGCAGCAGGATCGGTAATAATGAAATCCTCCAGGAGTTTGAGATGTAAGCTTTGATTACAGATATTCAATCTGTTACAAGAAGTTCCACGAGGCCATAATATTGTAACTCCGATAATAATCATAGCGGTTATAACGCAGTCCGAGAGAGAAAAAATCGGAAAACCAATAGTGTACCCCCAAATAGAAATTGTTGTTCAGAAGTCCATAATTTTCCGGTTTGCCATACAAATAGGGCTCAACCTTGGTTTCAATAACATAATTTTCGAAGATTCTGCACTTGCTTAAAGCCGCAATACCGATGTTTGGACTCTGAGTTAGATTTATTGAACAGGGGGAGATTCCAATAAAGAAATTCTCTGATGTATACCCAAACCCCATGTCAATTGTCATCAAATCGAGCATTATTATCTTGCTTTTCTGACTCTTTCCATTGAAAAATGCAAGCCTGCATGCAGAGGCCTCATAGAACCAGTAATTGCCTAAAAATGTGTTATGAATAACGCCGATTGAAGGCGCCCCCGTAGCTTTACCAGTTGCATATCCAGCACTGAACCCGAGCTGTGAATAATAGTCCAAATCAGGAGCCTGAGCCGACAATTTACAAGCTACTACCATTAGGAAAACGGATACTACTATGAATTTCATGATTTGAGGGTTTTTGGTTGTGAGATAAAGCCTTCCCTTTAGTTGCAATAATAGTTGGTTATGTAGGATGATTCTACTTTTTCTCCAGTTTCTTCAATTCTTCTGCCAGGTCCTTAAACTCCTTTTTCCTCATTTTCGACAGCTGATAAGTCTTTCCCATGTATTCAAAGTCGCTCGTTTTAGTTTCGTCCCTGATGATTTGATCCCTGAAATAATCGCCATAAATTGCAATCATTGAATCATAGATATTCACGGCTGCATCTATCGAAAACATTAGCTCCCAGTCTCCGGTGCCATTATTTTTTAGTTTGTTGGAATTATCCAGCTGGGTTTTTAAAATTTTGGAAGCAGAAGTATATTCAGCCACATCCTTTGTCAGTACAAATTGTATCAAGTGTTCCAGGCACTCTTTATCAAGTGCTGTTGTGCTGTAATAGAGCGTCATTGTTTCGGTGCGTGACATTTTCTGGGCATACTGACTGGCGGTAAATCCCAGTAACACTACAAGAATCAGGACAAGTTTTTTAAATTTCATTTTGAGGAGTTTTAAAGTTTATTAATTAAAAATTAATGACAATCAGCCCGTTATGAATGGGTTTATAGCAGCTTTGGGGCAGAGTCTCTGCCAGGAGTGGGCCGGCAACTGAAAAAGAGGTCTCAGCCTTTCCTCTTCAGCAACTTAAGAGGGTAACCCAATCCCATATCAATGTAATAGCCCGCTTTAACTCCGGGCATTATTCCGGCCTCAATTTTCACGAAACCTTCAGTAGTGCGAATGACTCCGAATTTTAATCCCCAACTGCTCTTCTTCACATAAGGATTCAAATCGTACTCATTTCCACCTAGTTTGAGTGTTTCGATTGCTGAGGATAGTGGCAGAATATAGTCTGCATACCAGGTAAAGGATTCGCTGAATCTTGCCGATTTCCCTGAAACTTCGACAAAAGAGCTGAAAACTCTGCTGTAGCTTAGTCCGAAATAAAGGCTATTCAGTTTCCAGTTTGCCACTGCATCATATTCTGACAAACGCCTGTTATTGATCATTAATATTGGGTCGCCATCCTTCATTTCTGCATTATACCGGTTCAATTCCAAAATATATCTGAACTGCTCCAGCCCGCCCCTCAATTCAATCTGATTCCGGTATTCCACCAAGACTGATTCGTAATATATTCGGCGCCAGCCTCCACCAGCATCTTCCTCCCTCAGGTTAACCTTTTCACTGGAATAATCTGTCCAGTTAATGAGCGCAAATTCAGCAGCGGCGCCTAGTTTGTAGAATTTTTTGAGTTCATTGGTGTTGTTGCGGCTGCTGTTCATGGATTTGTACTTTCCATCAATGTAAGGCAGATCGAAACAGGTTCGCAATCTTAAATTCTCCCCGACATTAACAACCGGTTCAATGCCAACTCCTAATCCGTTATACTGTCCGCCAAATTTAGCATCCAGAAACTTGAGATTCAAACAGACATAAGGTGACTGTTTGTAATCAAATTGAAAAGTTTGTGCGAGAATGCTGACAGGGGAAAGCAATAAGCAAATAACAAAAAGAGGAAGGAGTTTGTACATAGTTGTTTAATTATTAGGGTTTTATGAATATTGGTTAAAGTATATCTGGTCTTTGATAATCAAATTGGCACTAAGTCAGATCAGCAAAAATCCTAGTAAGCGTGCGGGTATAATGTATTCTTGTGAGCTAAAATTTCGTATTTCAATAAGTTGACTCAAAAAAACTATTTTTGCTTCTTTCTTATGTAAACTATTGTAATTATTAACAAGAAAAGGGCAGAGATTAAGCCCCAAAGCCTGAAATGGACGAAAACCTGGTTCTGATAATATCTTCCTTAGCTGCATTCAGCTATACTCTGATTTCAACACTAAGTTTCCGGAAAGCAAAAAAGGACATTGTCTTTCTTTGGCTGGGACTTCTGTTCTTTTCCCCTTTTATTTCATTTGCCAGCAATTTGCTTCTTTATCTGAAGCAGGGGAGTTCTGTAATGTTTCACCTAAGCATGATTTTTAACCTGTCATGGGGTGGATATCTTGTGCTCTTCATTAATAGTCTGGGGCACAAGCAAAAGAAGACATTCAACATCTGGCTATTCATTCCAACTATGCTTTATATCCCCTTTTTGGTTTACAGCATATTTGATCCTCAATATGTTAATGAGTTTGTCGCCGTTACAATGAAGGGGACATCGTTGATAATTTATTCGGTGTATAATGCCATACTTGTTGGATATTCCATCGTTGCCAATATTGTTTTGATGATATTGGAAATCAGGAAGATGAAACTATCTGCCGTTCACAAGCTCAGGGCTGAACTTCTGATTGTGTCCCTGATTCTTCAATTGCTTGCTTTTCTTCCCTACATACTGCGACTTGACACCATATACCTGATAATGTATATGCCAGTCTACGGACTCATATTTTTCCTTTATATCTTCTTCAGATTATCATCATCAAAGGCCAATTTTCTTCATCCAATCATGAAGGAAAAATATACCGGGATCTCAATCAGCGAAGAAAAAAGAGATGAAATAAAAGACCGGATCCTGAATCTTATGGATCAGAAAAGGCCCTTTTTGGATGAGAACTGCAGTCTTCAACGAATTGCAAATGATCTGGGAGAATCGCCGAATACGATATCAATGGTTATAAACGCTGACTTCAACAAGTCGTTCTCCGATTTTATAAATAGCTACAGGATTCAATGGTCAATTGAATTACTGCAATCAGGTAATCTCAATTTTACAATTGAAGGAATTGCCTTTGAATGCGGGTTTGGAAACAGAACCTCCTTTTACCAGGCGTTCAAAAAGGAAACCGGAAAGCTTCCCAAGGACTATCTCAATAAAGGCAAGGCAGGAAAGAGCCTTGATGAGGGCAGAACCGTGAATGCCGGCACCCTGGTGAAATAGGAATTCGCTGATAGCAGGAAAAACCGGCTATCTGATGCTTTCAAGATCAACATTCGGCGGTAAACCCTGCGGGAATCGGGCAAACATCTGAAGTTTATCGTAAGTCATGTTTTTGTTGCTGTATTTGAAGGCAGCTTCCCCGCTGGCAGTAACGGAAACAGTGACAATCAGATGAATGGGCAGCGTAAATACGGAAAACCACCCATTAATGAGGGGTAGCAGTATTCCCATTGGGATTGTCCCTGCATAATGTTTGGGCTTGGCATAGCGCAACTTGAATTGTGCTACCTGCCTTACCGGGATTGTGAAACAACTGTCATTCATTTCCGACAAAACGATAATGGAACTTGTATCGACGGCAATCAATTCACCATTCAGGTCTTTTCCCGACAAACTGACAATCTTGATATAGGATCCGTATTGATTCACATCAATTTCGCCGGAAGAGGGCAGGTATTTAGGGGTGGAGCAACTGCTGACCATTGCAGCAATTAGTCCTAGCAGAAGTATCTTAGTTTTCATAGTACGAAAATGTTTTAGTATCAACCTTTGAATTCCAGAACTCTTGCTCCATCTCATTTTCATAGCGTTTATAGGCCTTTGCCTCCGCTTTCAGGTAATCCTTCGGCTGATACACCATTTGCTGAAGTTTCAGCAGGTCCTTATCCTTGATCCAGTGTTCACGCATCCATTCCAGGTAATAACCTTTGGAATAGAGGAATAACTCATAATCGGCATTCTTGTCGGGGAGGGTAAAATTGAATTTATACTCGCTTCCGGGCATTGAAATCAGGTGCTCATCCGGATTGCCCATTGAAGCCAGTGCTGCAGGATCAGCCTTGCCCTTGTTCAGTATGCTGCCGGCAGAAATCTCAATCGGTTTTACCTTCTCCTTGATGTTTGTAAGCGCCAGATAATCAATCCTCCACAGCCCTTTATTCATCACAAGCTTTAGCTTGACATCTGACCCCTGGCCCTGAGTTTTCAGGGGAAGAAACTGCCGGTTAATGGCGATGGGACCGGTTTCATAAATCCTATCCTGCAGTTCCCATTGCTTTTTTGTCTCATTCCATACGTACACATCAATATTTCCAAGCTCTTTGGTAGTTGCATCGAACTTGTTCCTCATCTTGCTGTCGGTTTCCAGTATGGAGAAAACATCGCTCACATTATCCCCCATATAGCCCATGGAAGAGTAGAAGAGATAGGTGGTCATCAGCGTCTGCCGGAAACTTATGATTAGTCCCAGGTCATTGCTGTTTTTCACATCGCTGAAGTTCACAAAAAGCTCTTCCCTGCTGCTTAAATTGGACTCATCGGCCAAACTGAAGCGTTCATAGATATCTTCATTCTTCAAAAGGCCCGTAATGTCGCCTTCTGTGGCCCTTGCCTTGCTGACGGGGTATTTGTTCCCGCAGAGGTAGAAATCATTTTCAGGGGTCTGGAATACGCGCTCACCCGCCTTTCTTGGATAGGCCAGCAACTTCACATCATTAACGCAATGGGTTTCGAGGGCCTCATTTTTCATGGTAATGGAAAACAAGCCATTTGAAATGGGTTTATTGTTGAGTGCGTCGATGTCAGCATACTCCATGGAGGGCGAAATCGCATTGGAGAAACCTTCAGCATCGGCATAATGGTAGTATTCCTTATCGTTCATGTAGAAGGTGGGACAAGAGCCAAAGCATGCCTTGGGATTGGTAAGGCAGATAAGTCCCACAATCACCTCAACCCCGGCCATAACGCTGAGTGCCGCGATTCTGCCTGCTTCTGGATTGATTATTTTGGAGTTGGTCTCAAAGATGGCAACGCTGTCGATGGGAATTGACATTGACCCCTCAAAGGTTTGAGTGCGGTTGAAATCAAAGCGGGAGCCTGTCCCGGTCACTATGTTTCGCAAGGTATCCACCGCCCAGCTATCCCTGAGGATGCAGATTTCCCCATCCTTCAGATGCGCCTTCAGGAAGAGTTTTGTCTGCATCTGGCTGCTCTCGTGCAGAAGCATATTCACATCCCGGTAATTGGACCGGAAGTAATAGGTCCTGCAGGCCTGGAATGCAACAATGCTGATCAGCACTGCCGCAATATAGAAGCTTGTTTTCTTGCTTTTCATGGCTGTGGGTATTGGTGAAACTCTTGCCCCTACTGAGTTTTTTCTTGAATCTGGGTACTAGTCTGCCGAACTGTTAAATACAATCAATCAATGGTTTTGAATCGGGCAGGTTTGGGAGGGGTGAGGAAGGGGTATATCAAATATATGAAAATATTTGCATGAATGCTAATGGGGGGTGATGTTGAGAGTCGGTCAAACCATTTGAGAACCTTCAACTTCAGAGAAAGTTAATTCCAAATTTCTTTGATTTTCAAACCGGGCAGGGATGAATATGAAAGAAACAATCAATACCTGTTTGTTGTCAATTCGTTAGCAATCAATTCAGCTTGTTCAATACGGTTTTCAGTAGCGAGCATTTGCATGTCGGGCGGATAACCATATTTTCTTAATAGTCTTTTTTACAGCGACTTTAGTTTCGATTTCACGCTTTTTTAATAGTCCAGTCGATCGAAGCATTTTGTTTAATTATTTCCAGTTAAAACAACGGCTAATTCACGCAATTTGTCTTTTGCATGAGTTCTCTTGCACTGTCGTTGTTTGCAACAGCTGTATAAGCATATTCAAAATCAGTTAAACCCATTGCTTTAGCTTCACTGTCCATTGCAACAATGTCTTTGCTCAGGTTTATCAACTCTTCTATTACTTCGGCTGCTGTAAGGATTTTATTGTGGTATTTCTTAATGGCGTTTCCCACATTTCCATCAAGGTCTTGCTTTTCACAGGGGTTCTTTTCACCCTCGACCTGGTTTCATCGTTAAGCAGCTTTTCAAGACTTAAAGGGCAACGGCATTACTTGTATTCCATTCCTTTCGGCTCATTAAAAAATCTTCTGAAGGATTGAAATATCCAGTTTCTTCATTCCTGCGGCATCAAAAACATCAATTACTTTTCCGGAAACAAGGGCTCATCAATCACCTGACGAATCGTTGTTTCTGTTTCTTCATCAGTTCGACCAGTTCCTGTTCCATCGAATTTTTTGCTAATCGGCTTTTACGACCTGAAAGAAATGAAATTTCATCAACATGGCATCCATAAGCCGCGATCGTTTGGAATAGCTATGGCAAATGCTGACAAAGCACTAACCTCGATGATGTACCTTTTCTTCCATCTTTCAACCCCAAAATATGTTCTTCCAGCGGCTAAAATCATCAAATGGTTTTGCGACGTACCAGCTTGGAAAGAAAATAATCTTCATACGCAAAAACCACTCTGGTCTCCGACCACCCCTCCTGAGAAGAGGATTCATTAAGCATTTGCAAACCACTTCCAGTTTTTCAAGCAACTGTAAAAGCTGAACCATCTGTCTCTGTAAAATGGTAGGGATCTCTTTACCTCCTGATTCAGGAATCAAGCCAGGGGCTTTTTCGGGTCGGAGGCTATACCCAAATAATCAACAACCAATCCACCTGGTTTATCCTTACTAGACTCGGTTAACCCTTACCGATAGCCTGCATCAGGTTATGGCCTTTCGCCAGGGTTATCGATGGCCTGGCGTGCGCGCACGTGGAGCGTCAAAACCAATCAGAACCACATGTCGAACAATAACAAGTTTAAGTTCATCATCGGGATTTTTCATCGCTCTGACAAGCTTCTCCGCTGTTCCTTGTTAGTATGGTGTTTCGAAATCTTTGGTCCATCTGACGAAAACTGGAAGTCGTACTACCAATTGGTCCACCTTATTTCATCATCGATGCCATTCAGGTTTCAGACTTACTAATTTCGTCATTAGGATTGGCGAAAAAAAAAAGCAATACGACGACTCATTGTCACAATCATCCCTTTGCCTTCAAATAACGCTTGTCGTTGCTCAAAGTGTTCGATAATATCCTTTGCAATTTGTTTGATCTGATATTCACTTAGACGAGGGCTTCCAGTTGGTCCATTTATCTTTGCCTTTTGGCCACCGGTCTCCGACCAGTCGTTCATCGGAGTTATTCCAGTTCAACATCCAACTCGGCAACCAACTTCACCCCTTCTTCGCCATTCTCGGCCAAGCCTTTATAAAAAACCACGAACAATTGCCATCTTCAACTGCTTAGGCAATGTCATAAATATCAACATAATTACCGAAACGGCGATGCTTTACATCACACTTTCAATCAGGGTTCCTGTGAAACCTAAATATGTTGCATTGGGTAAGGCGTCGCTTTTTTATATTTTGCGAAACCATAAACTAATTTCTACCCCTGCTTATCACCATTCACACATCTGTGACATCGATTTGCTTCGCTACAAAACCGTATTGGGTGCGTTGAGCTTCGTCGTTTAATCAACAATGTTTCTTCGGTCAAAAGAAAGTAACTCGTCAGCATTCCCTTCATCCAGGCTGGAATTTCTGAATGGTGTTAAGCGCAAACTTCACATGAACCCGCTTTTAACAGGTCTTTCAGTTGATTTCGAATCTACTGCACTGCGACTCCTGAGCGTAAAGTTTTTGCTGGATGCTGCAAGACGACTCAAAGAGTTGGGTCGTCAGATCGTTTCGGTCATTAGCCACAATGGTTGGATTATCCAATGCCAGTACGATTTTATTTGTGTAGAAAACCATTGAAAGTGATTTTCCACTCCCTTGGGTATGCCAGACTACACCACCTTTTCGGTCGCCAACGGGTTGGTTCTTCACCCCTGCAAGACCGTAACTTTCGGGCGATTCCTGTGCTAAATTCCCTCCTCCGGAGGAGAGTTGCTCAAGGCAAGTGTGAATTAGATCGTAAGAGTGGTCAAAGCATTTCCACCTTTTGCCCCCTAATGCTGCCAATACTTCTGCTGCGGTATATGAATATCCTTTAATTCAAGCGATTCCACGTATTCATCGCGTTGAGCGTCGTATTCTGCTTTATCGTCATGACGCTGTTTCGTCTATTTCTATAACAACATTATGGTTGCTGATGAAGTCAGCCTATATAATTTCCCGGCTTATTTTTTGCCTGTCAAAATCACAACTTAAATTGTTTGTTCTTAACCTGATTCCAGAAAAGTACTTCGATAAATTACCTGCCGACGCAGTGCTCGTTAGCGTTCCTTTGGTTTAGGGTTATATAGGGAGATCAAGTAGTTTTTGCTAGCTCTATTACACCTGGTCTGCGACTACCCTTCCAGAAGGAGATTAAGCTCAGATGCGTAATGTTGATTTAACCCCACGGTTTACATGGATAGTACTGTGATAGGCTGCAGAAGTTTTTTAACAGTAGTTATGGTGATGATCCTGATTCGGGTCTTCCCGTTTTGTTTTCAGGACAAATGACCGGATGATGTCGATCCGGGTTTCTCTGTTGAGCATCCCTGCCATCAATTTCACAACTGGCTGACCAAATATGATGCTTCGGCGCTTTTCGCTCCGTGGCTAGGAAATAACAAACGGCTAAAACCAGCCGGAAATGAACCTGATTAGGCTTCCAGTCCATCAGGAAATGATAACGAAGCCATTGTAGGTAAACGAAACTGGCGTGTAATGGCTTTATTACGTTTCTGGCCTACAATTTTTGCCAGGCGGAATGGGTGGTAACATTTTCATCCACCGCATTTTTAATTCATTGACTACCGGTAGAATACCATTGACAAATAAAATCTGACATCGGGCCGTTTGTTTTGGTTGTTTTCAACCGCCTTAAACTGATTGGCAACGCCACAAAATCGTTGTTGAAGGAATTTTAAAATCGATCAGCCATACGGGATCAACGGATTCATTGCCATCACCCACCTGCCTTTAAACAGAATACCTTCCGGTTAAGGGTCGGTGAAAAGTAACTGGGGGATTGGCTGGTAATTCCGGTGAAGCAATTCGCTGGATTTCATGAATAAAGCTTCAGCTTGCGCATCTGCTTGAGATGGATTTGTTAATCCGTTTTACCGCATTTTAAGCGGTCAACAAATGCAAACCTGCTCATAGGTTTCCCGTTCAGGTGTTTCACCATCGGAGGCAATATTAGAGTGATAAAGGTGCTCGTAACCAAGCGATTCTAAATGCTGGATGGCTAGGGATTCTATTTGATTTTCGGTGATTCGGGTCATCACAAATGAATTATGTACTGAAGGTTTAATTCGATTATTTTGAATTGCATCCAATCCCCATTGGTTGATATAAAATTGTCTAAAAGATATCCCACAAATAAGATTTTACAATATCTCTATAATCAATCTTTCATATCCCAGTCTTAATAACAAGTATCATCAATAAATTTATGAGCATCATCAACCATTTCAATCGCTATAGCAGCATTGCCAATTTCTAATCTTTCCTCATCTAGAAGTCTTTGGAACTGTTAGAATAATTTGAAATGAAGGAATTACTCTAGTTTAGTATTTGTTGGTAAAAGTGCAAATTGTGAGATCGGTTGTTTAAAAGATTTATCTTTTTCTTCTAGATGCAAAATCTGAACCTGTCAATACAGCATTCATCCCTATCTCTCTTTCTATATCTTGGTGGTATATAAATCACCATCTATAACAAATAGAGAGTTGTCGATATTTGAACCATTAGGTACCTCACCAGCAGCAGTAGTAACCAATTTATTGCGGATACTAAATATATCTGTTTACCCGTGGTACATCTGATTCCTAATTCCTTAGCTACTGAAAATAATTTCTTTAGGGGGTTCGTCCCTCAACATAAATTGATATTGGTTTGACAGAATTACCATGTTAATTCATATAACGAAGATTTGAAGTTCAAAATCTTTGATGCAAAAAGCATTTACATCTTTCTTCAACTTAAAATGTGTCTAGTATGTTTATGAATTATTTTGAGTTGAAGAATTATATCAGAATGTGTGTAGTAAATAATTTGAATATGTCAGGCTCGAAAACAATCTCATCTAATTTCTTGATCAATCTCTTCAATGCATCCGTATGCATTAATAATTCTATTTCATCAATGAGTAACAAACATATGCATAATTCCTGGGAGGCTTTATAGAGTTGTTCTGGGGGTACAAAAATCTTTGTTCTCCAGACCTACATGCAGATTGCAGAATAAAGTGTGCTTCTGCTCCACTCCCATAAATTACTTTTGCAAACTGTATTATCAGAATATATAGTGTAATTTTTGTTTAAAGTATGTGATGCTGCAACTCTTATTTGATTTGATTGTGCATCTTGTTTATTAACCTTTGTTAGGTTTTATATACGATTTAGTTTAAATCACTCGAATGCTGGTACAGATTCTCTTATGTAATATAAGAAGTACCCACCTTTGCAACGTGGTTACGCCTTAGTAGAGACTTCATCTATCTTTATCCTTTTATCAGGTTCTTTGAGATTTGGGATATCTTGTAGTTATAATCAATTATTTCCATAATGAAAATTTACAATAAATTCCATAACAAAAAAAATGATATTAATATAAAGACTCACTAAAAATAAGGTTTCTACTGTTTGGCCTGAATAGAAGTTGTAACAATAAGCAATGACATGTAAATACTGGTCTTATATGAACCATTAACTTCCATAATTGCAGTTGGGTGGTAACAAATCCAGATAAGGGTGTTCAAACCTTTAGTTTATTGATTTCAATGTTTAATTTTTGTAGGAATTGGCATAATTGTTGTTTACGAAACACCCTCACCTCCTCTCATCTTTGGCAACAAAAATTATCACACAAAGTGGTACGAAGAGAGGATGCGGATTGGGATTTTAGTTTGATTTTAACGAACTTGACGGATAGACGATTTATTAAAATCATTAATGACATCATCTGAAAGGTATAAGCTCATTTTCACACTGAATTTTGGGTTTTCAATATCTGCTCTTTGCCTATGAATGACCCATACACTAACTTTCTTAAAATCTTTGAAGTCTTGAAAAATCTTTTGGCAACAACATATGCAAAAAAATCTTGTAAATTATTCTTTGGACTCATTACAATGAATTCAGTTGAGCCCCATGCAATTTGTTCATCTTCTAAAAAGTCAATATATGCAGCCTTGCCATTTTCAAGACATGGTGTAATCTGCTAGAAGGGTATCCCATTTTAATTTTGGAACCAGATGAAAACGTCATCATATACCAACTAGATGGTGAATATGTTATTGTACTAAGCCTGGATTTCTAAAAAAGGAGCAATCGTCCCTTTGTTAATTTTCTAGTTGGATTAAAATCTATCAAATCACTTATTCGACCTATTTCCCAATCCTCCTTCGCTTCTTCCACAAACCACTGCCTAAAAGTGTTTCGCCATTTTTTCGAGAGTAGCGTTTGGCGGTGGAGCAGGTCTATTTTATCATCAAGACTGGAAAGGATGGAGGCGATGGATTTTTTTTTGGGTGTCCAGAGAAGGTAATAATAGAATCTATACTTTTTATTTCTTCGAAATTAATATTAGGTTGTGCGGATTGTCCCGACATATTATGACAAAATCAATCACCTGTGGCTGTCTAAGATAATAACTTATAAAAATTGGATTTGCTTTTTTGGGGTCTAATCTAAGAATGGCAAGTGCTTGGTTTGTATTTGCTGGTAAAATATCTTTGGGGACAACAGCATTTTTACCAAGAAAAATACCTGCCATCGAAAAAAGTATATCGTTTTCTGCTAATTGAGAACGTTTAAAGAGTTTATGTGTTTCTTCATCTATTTGGGCGAATCTTGTCCTGTCTATCCTGCCATCATAACTGATTGATTCCGATTTAATGTAGTTGATCCCATCTTCAACAAAGCCTTTTCCTTTTGGTGGAGTTGTACCCTTTGTAATTAACTTTAAAACATCACCCACTTTGATTTCCTTCCATTCACTCATTGGTCTTAATCTTAGAAAGGTTGGTGGAAATGATTTCATTCAGGCGTGCTTCTTCCTTCAGTTGTTCTTCCAGTTCGGCTTTCAGGTTTGTGAAGCGTTGGTTAAAATCGAAGTCGTCTTCATCGTCGGGTAAACCAACATATCGCCCTGGTGTAAGTACATAATCCAATTCTTTAACTTTAGCGATTGATGCAGAGGCACAAAAACCGGGGATGTCTTCATAGTCTTTCGGCCACCCCCCACGGAGGGAATGACCACTCCCCGCCCCTTCCAAAGGAGGGGAATTACGCCAGTTGTGGTAGGTTTCTGCAATTTTCTGAATGTCTTCATGAGAAAGCTCTTTGGTTTGCGGTTGATTAAATGCACTAAGTTTCGGGCATCAATAAAGAGAATTTCCACCCCCCCGTCGCGGAATTTCCCTGTGGAGGGGAATTTTTCGATTTCTTCTCATAAACCACAGCGAAGCTGGAATCTGGGTATTGAGGAAAAGTTTTGCAGGCAGATTTACAATGCAATCAATCAGGTTGTTTTCGATCAATGCTTTACGAATATCACCTTCGCCCGATGTTTTGGTGGTGAGCGAACCCTTGGCCAATACAAAACCAGCTTGTCCGTTGGGTGCCAAATGGTAATGGAAATGTTGTATCCAAGCGTAGTTGGCGTTTCCGGTTGGCGGTACTCCATATTGCCAGCGTCCGTCTTTTCGGATCAGGTCGCCGCCCCAGTCGCTCACATTAAATGGTGGATTTGCGATAATATAATCGGCTTTCAGGTCTTTGTGGGCGTCGTTCAGGAACGAACCTTCGTTGTTCCATTTTAACCTGTGAACTGTCGATACCCCGAATGGCGAGGTTCATTTTGCACAAGCGCCAGGTGGTTTGGTTTTTTCCTGTCCGTAGATGGAAATATCGTTTACTTTCCCTGATGTTCGGTGACAAACTTTTCAGATTGAACAAACATACCACCAGAACCACAGCAAGGGTCGAAAACCCGCCCCTGATAAGGTTCCAGCATTTCAACCAGCAATTCAACAACACTTCGCGGAGTGTAGAATTGTCCGCCTTTCTTACCTTCAGCAAGAGCAAATTCACCAAGGAAATATTCGAATACATGGCCTAACACATCGGCACTACGGGCTTTGGTATCGCCAAGTGCAACATTACCGACCAAGTCAATCAACTCACCCAAACTGGTCGGATCGAGGTTTTGACGGGCATATACTTTGGGCAAAACACCTTTCAACGATGGGTTTTCAGCTTCAATAGCATCCATGGCCGCGTCAATGGTAATTCCAATTGAAGGTTGTTTGGCATGCGAAAACTACTAGAACTCCAACGTGCCACAGGTGGAACAAAAAATACATTTTCGGCTTTGTACTCGTCCTTGTCTTCAGGGTCGGCACCCTGTACTTCTTCGGCTTTTAGCCGTGTATATAATTCTTCAAACGCATCGGAAATGTATTTCAGGAAAATCAATCCTAAAACCACATGTTTATATTCAGCAGCATCGATATTTTTTCGCAGTTTATCTGCAGTTTTCCAGAGTTGTTTCTCTAAAGGTTCATCTGTGCCGTTTCCGTTTTTCTTAGCCATTTATATCTTTTCTCAATTCAACTAGTTTCATTTAATGCTCAAATGTAAATATTTAGCATGGTTGCGTAAGCAAAATTGCAGCTCTTTTGCAAGCATTGGTTTTGAGCGTTGGCTAGTGGGGCTTGTAAATGTGCTGCCATGTGGGCGGGGTTTCATTCTCCTTTTGCGGGTGGGATAAAAAAATAAATTCCCTCAAATTTGTACTGTCCTGTTAAAAAGTTAAACCCGTACTTCTTTTTATTTTTTCAATATCGTATTGGTCTGTCTTCTTTTGTTTTGCAATTGTTGTCAAAGATTCCGAGTGTTGTGAGTATGACTTTGTGAGGTTCGCCTTGTGCGTCGGGACAAAGCCATGATCGATTAGGTCGTGTTGTAGGCAGCTATGTTGATATTAAAACGTTTTTGAATTGTCAATTATTTAGATTCCCTCTTCCATAATTTATAACAAGAACTACATTGAGACTTATTCATGCTTGTTTTATCATACTCTCCACAACGGTGACAAACATTTTCCGTATAGTCTGGGTTTTCATATTGGACCCAAACGCTAAAGCACTCAGGACAGTAAGGCCTTTCTGGGTTATATTCTATCCTTTTCTCACATCTAATGCAATAACCTCGAATTACTTTTTGAAATGATTGTTTCGCTGGAGCATTCTGGACTTTATTATATTGGGAAACAGTTTGTCTAATTGATTTATTTAAAGGAATTAATTCAGCTGATTGTATTATTGAATGTGTTTCACTAATAGCTTTATCAAATACCACTTTATCTGCAATACGGTCAATTAAGACACCCATTTCTCGATTATTTTTCTCAGAGAATTCATACATATTCATAGAGGTAATAACCATTTTGCTTTCATTAAGATAGCATTTCGCATGCAGGTTCTGAAAATAGTATAATTCTAGATTCTTGAGTTCAGCAAGAGAATTACGCTCATTTGGTTTAAGCTCATCTTTGCCATAGATAATCTTTATTGAAACATTATTATTTGAAGCATCTTTTAATCTTTCATAAAAGGTCTTTGATATCTGCAAGAATGGTGAAACTAATACAAGTTTACTTTTAGCTTCAATTATAATATTTTCAATCTGGAATGATGTACCGTTAGTGGTAAGGAATTCTGCCATAGTTTTTTCTAGTATGCAATAAAGGTTAATTTATAATTGGTTGCCGCCAATGTTACAAGCCACTGTTGTGTGCTAGCTTTTTCATTGTTTATTATAACTCGTCTCCATTTGCTCTATTATATTCATTGTCATAATACATTGTGATATAATATTCTCCCAAATATTCATTTATCATAAACCAGACTACTTTTTTTGAATATTTATCCATAAAATAAGATAGACCTGTTTCTAATATCTCCTTTTGTAATTCTTCTTTTGGACTAGATAGTTGGTCTTCAGAATATTTGGTCAAAAGAAAAGTCTTTAATTCTTCAACTGTTGCAGCAGAATCCAGATTTGTAGGTAGTTGATAATAAACAGCCTCGTATCTCTTATTATTAACTGTTAATTCATAAGATATATCTTCATCATCAGATATAGTAAAGTCTGACGATAATATCGAAGTAGAAAGATACCTCCTATTATTTTGAAATTGTTGACAAAGTTTATTAAATCTTATTTTAATATCAATCTCGCTTATAGGATGGACATCGTTAATCATTATCCGACATACTTTATTGTTATTTGTTGCAATATGTATATTAACATTCGTGCCATTGAATTCTCCAACTAAGATATCTTTATTTTCAGGGGTAATTTTAAACCCTTTAGATTTCAATTTCTCAATCATTTCTGATTTGCTTCCATTGACAGGAATACCAAGAAATTGCGTTACATCAGTTTGAGCATGTAATGCCATTGTTAAGACAAGTAACATAAAAACCGTTACGGAAGTTTTTAGATTTTTTTTCATAGAACTGTCGTTTTTAAGGTGTTTATATTGTTTCTTTCGCTTGTTGCTACCTGTGTTTCTATGTTTTCAAGCTTGCATACAACTCCCGGTTTTCCCCAATTGGTAAATTACTTAGCTCAAAGCCAGCTCAAAATGGGTAATAAGCATGAGATTGAAGAGCCAAGATAGATTTCTTTGCTTTGACAAGACCAGCAACCACAATTTCTATATCCAACTCACAATAACCTAATCTGTCAATATCCAAAACCGCAATATCCTGGTTTGAAAAGCAGTTAAATTTAGAAAAAGATATGAGTAGAAGGGAAGACTGAGACAAGAATTTGTTGTAGGAGAGGGTCAAGCAACAGTCAGTCAATAGTCGGACGATAGTCAAACAATAGTCAAGCAATAGTCAGACGATAGTCAAACAATGGTCATTCAATAGTCAGGTAGTAGTCAGTCAATTGCAGCAGAGCTCCCCAAACAATTGTATGACCACCGCATGACCATCGTATGACACACAAGCAATAGTCAGACAATAGTCAAACAATGGTCATTCAATAGTCAGGCAGTAGTAAGTCAATTGCAGCAGAGCTCCCCAAACAATTGCATGACAATCGCATGACCATCGTATGACACGCCTGCAATGGAGCAACCACCTCCCCCAAACAATTACCTGACAATCGTCTGACTACCGAATGACAATCGTCTGACCCTCCCCTTCATCGATTACTCCCCCCATTTCATCGATTTTACTCAGGCCCCTTAGATTTAAACTATACTTTTACTGAGCTTTCCGGCAATAGAACCTTGCTGCCAGGCTATCGTAATTTTTAAGCCCTACCCAATGAAGACAACCCTCACCCTTTTCCTTTTTTCGTTTCTTCTTGCATTTGTTTCCTGCAAAAACACTGTTAAAACAGAGGCGGATCCTATGGTTTCGCATATTGATTCGACAGTGAAGCCGGGGGATGATTTTTTCGCCTTTGCCAATGGGAGCTGGTTTAAGCAGCATCCTATTCCTGCATCGGAACAAAGCAATGGTTTATGGCAGATGATTCAGGATACCATCAATGCCCAGATTAAGGAGATTTGCGAATCGGCAGCGGCTCTTAAGAATCCCGACCCAGGCAGCGATAAGCAGAATATTGGGCATTTCTTCTATTCGGGAATGGATAGCCTGAACCTGAACGTCAGGGGAATGAAGGATATTCAGCCGGAACTTGCAGAAATTGAAGCCATCAGCGATATGAGCCCGAATCTCTGGCCGGCACCGCAGCAAAACTCAGGCCCTATACCGGTTCTGCTTTGTTTGGGTTTTACATCGGACAGGATGACCATCAGCTCTAAAATGCTATCCGCATAGTGGGGCGGACTTAGCCTCTACGACAGAAGCTATTATTTCGATACCGACGGGCGCGCCAAACTGATCCGTCAGAAATTCGTGGAGCATGCCGGCAAGATGTTCCAGCTGCTGGGATACGATGAACAAAAGGCCGGGACTGCAGCCAAAAATCTGATGAAACTGGAAACCGCCCTTGCCAGCTCTTCCCACAAAATTGAAGATACCCGCGATCCACTTCTGAACTATCCCAAGCTAATCCTCGCAAAACTCACAGAACTGGCTCTGGGCCCGACTGGAAACTGTTTATGGAGCAGTCGGGCTTGAAGTCCGTGGATTCAGTGATTGTCGGACAACCTTGAGTTTTTCTCAAGGCATTCAATGGCTACCTGAAGTCCCTTTACCCTGGAGGAGTGGAAGAATTACCTCAAGTTTCACCTCTACAGCGGCATGGCTCAGTATATGGATGATAATTCCTTCAATGAGTCCTTTAGCTTCTACGGAGCTACCTTGTCGGGAGTAGCCGAACAAAAACCCCGCTGGAAAAGGGTGGTGGAGCAAACCGATGGTTCCCTGGGCGAGCTTGTGGGACAGGTGTATGCCTACAATCCATCCAATAACGAGATCTGCGTGCCGGGCTGCAATATCCTGGTCCCAGGCTATGAGCATGTGCTGGCTGATGATGCCATTCTGTATTCCATTATTGGCGGTTCAACCTTCGGGCATGAGATCACCCATGGCTTTGATGATCAGGGCTGTAAGTACGACAGGGAAGGCAATCAACAACTGGTGGACGGCAGCCGATTCAGCCAGTTTCTCTGCACGCACTGCCTGATTGTGGAGCAGTTCAATGCATTTGTGGCTATCGACAGTCTGCATATCAACGGCGAATGACCCAGGGCGAAAATATCGCCGATCTGGCCGGTATCAGCATGGGATATGAGGCTTTCATGAAGACTTCCCAGTTCAAGGAAAATAAAACATTGCCATTATTCACCTGCTCAGTGTTTCTTCCTTGGCTACGCCCTTGCCCGGATGATCAACATGCGTCCGAGGTTATCACCAATATTGCGAAGAGTGATGTGCATTCTCCTGCTAAATTCCGGGTAATCGGTCCCTTGTCGAACCTGCCGGAGTTCTGTGCCTTTTGGTACATGGGAGGGGGGATGTGGAGAGATGAGGGGAAGAGGGTGAAAATTTGGTAGGATAAAAGCAAAAGGAAAAAGAGCAAAAGGAAAAGGAACAAAACAAAGGATAAGAGGAAAGACAAAGTCCGTCCCCTGACGGAAAAGGGTAAAGATTTGGTAGGAGGAATTTGAAAATTCGGTAATTCGGTAATTTGAGGAATGGGGAATTGTTTGACACGAGGTGCGGTCCAAATCAGTGTTAATCGTGTTGCATCCGTGTCATCTGTGTTCTATTCATTGCTACCGGTACACAATTGACTCCTTTGGGAAAACTTTGAAATTGAACTTTTGCCGGACCAACATGGGTTTCTCGCTGATTGGCGCGGATAAATAGGGGATTTTCGCAGAGGATTTCCCCAAACAATTGCCTGACTATCGCATGACTATTGAATGACAATCGCGACAATCGCATGACTATTGCATGACCATCGGCCTGACTATCGACGGACACATTTGCCGGACCCATCGCATGACAATCGCCCGCCCTTCCGCGCACCTACACTGCCAATTCCCTTATTCCCTAAATTTGCAGGTACGCCAACAACGCTATTCATGGATTTTACTTGATCAAACCCCTATGTTCGAGTTCCTGAAGAAACAATCAGGGATAAAAATACCGTACAGTGTTTGAACCTTCGGGGAATATACATTTTGATCCCGGATAAAGATGCGTTTTGTTCTAGGTGAAGAGGCGGTCAGGCAGAGATCAGGAAAATCGAGGCTGGTTAGGATATACTTGAACTCAGAGAAATCATGATTACTGGATCAGCAGGAACCTAGGATTCCTGGGCTTGCCGGAGAAAATCACACTTTTCAAGGATAAGTTCGCCTTCCCATAAATTAGTACAGGGCCTATTTGCCGGGGCTGTTCTTTGAGAAAAACCGATTACATCTCTGCTGGAAACGGATTGCTCTTCTCCCTATCCCTTTGTGATCAAGCCATCGGTGAGAGGTTCTTCAGTCGTTTGGGGTGCATACGGTGACATATTCACGAAGACTGAAATTCTAAAAACGTCTGAATTCACGTTGAGATTGAGCGGGTTCGGCATTTTGTGCGCGGTGGAGGATGCTGGATACTGCCAGTTATATTTACCAGAAGATACATTGAGGGAGATGAGTCATCGCTTCGACGCCTATTTTGATGATGCAGAAGAGCCGTTTTTGCTCAACACCTGGAAGGATTACTTTGCAAGCAGGAGGATATCAAACGACAGGTATAATGTGACGTCGAAAGGAATGTACAGCCATTGGAAAACCTGGAAAGGAATGACAGGTTTCCTGAAGATGCTAGCCGGACTGGTAGAAACTCAGAATTTCGGCCACCTTATATAGAAGATAAGATGAATGAAACGAGGAAGGATGGTCCCGATTGAGAAAGTGAACCCACTTCATTATGGAGCTGGTGCTGCGTTCTGACCGATAATACCCTTGTACCTTAAGGTTCAGTACTCTGTAAGATTATTTCCTTAAAAGTCTGGGGGACCGGACTGGGCGACAGTCTGCGAGTCAGAGATCACAAGAGCCCTTTACAGTCTTATCGATTTCTGAATAGTAATTCTGCAGGTGGTTCCGGCGAAAAAATTCAATCCTTTGAGTCATCTTGCCGTCTCTTAACTCGTTTTCATAATTCACTTAATTCAGAGCCAGCCGATTTTCTAAATTCCTTACTATTGGAATTTATCTTTACCCGAAACATAGAAGGAGCATATTAAGAATTAAACTGGATCCTGAATAAATGACCTTTGAATTTATTGGATAGAGTCATTGACCTCACAGACGGTAGTGAATTCTTGCAAGAAGTAGCAAGGGTTTCTCGCTTCAGTTACGCAAAATACAAATTATGCGGTGATTTTCGCAGAACAGGCAAACGATTCTGCAGAGAAAATATAGGAGTAGTTTCTGACAAAAGCACAATCAAAGTCTGTCCTTAGGCTGGCGGATCGAGTTTACATCTGTGTCATCCGTGTTCTATTTTTTGTACTATAACAATTATAAAGAATTCAGGATAATTAAAAGTAAAATTAGAAGTCATTCGTCTGTCAAGGTAATATGACAGCGACGGAGGAAATATAGAAATGGCGGGAAACAGGAATCAAACCATTACTGGGAAACTGTTGGTAGATTGTAACTAACCTCCTATTCAGGTTTCTTATCCGTGGAGAAGGTAAATTCCGATGAGGATGCACGCGATATAATGCAGGATGGATGGTAATCGGCTCGGACAATGTGGTGAGCAAGGAAGAAATAAATCAATTAAGTACTGGCTGTTCCAGAATTTGGCCAGAGATAAGATCGTTTTCGACCGCTACCGGAAAAATACCAAAGAATTTCCTTGGGGAGATTGGCAGGACAGGATGAAGAGGAGTGGGGAAAACAGCATCCGTCCAGAATATTATCCTCGGAAGATGGTGACTGGAATTTGGGATCTGACTTAAAGAGTTTTTCTGGGAAGGGCTGTTTGTGCACCTGGACAAACTGCAAATATGAAAGGCAGGTGTTTGTGTGGAATAAACTGGGAAAGGTATGACCCTGCAGGAGGTAGCCAATAAAACAGGCGAAAACCTCAAGACTATTGGTCCCCACGGAGAGGGATATGTAAGTCAACGCATACACTCAGGAAGGGACTTGAAGGAAAACTTTAGATGAATTTCTGATTATTGATACTCAAAGAAAGATAAATATGATGAACAACTCCAATTTTTCATAAGCCTTGGTACTTTATTTTCGACTCTTTCCCCCTAATGTTTTCATTCTTGCCAGGTAGTGATGTTCCTCTGAATGCCATTTTGGCGGATGTGGCCAAAGTGGTGAAAATTGATTACTGGCAATCTGCTGGTTAACTGCTTAGCTTTACAGGATACTCTTCGGAGGTTTGGATTTAGGAAAGCATTCACAGCATCATCATGAAAGCGCATGAGCGAATGAAAGCAGAGTGGTCAGAGATGTCGGATGAGGAAGAAGCTGAAATTCAGGAGGTGGAGGAGGCACGTTTGTGAGAAAATCTTGAGATTTGAAAAAGGGAAAAATTCGGAAAGGAAGAAGAATTCAGAGGCAGAAGTCAGAATCAGAATACTCGGATTAGTAGCCTAGAACTCCAAGGTAAAGCAACCTCCACCAACTAGCAGACAAAGTTTGAATCCATCCGTCTTGCCGCTTGGAGCCACAAGCCAGAATCCAGAAACTAAGTCTGCTGAATTCAGGATTAGGTAAACCTGAATCCAAGGGTTTAGGGCAGGAAACGAGATTCCCCACAAACAACACGCCGAGGCGGCCAGAATAGTACACGAATGTAGGTACCATTTTCTGGAACGTCCGCCGGCTATTGGGAATGACTTCCTGAATTCGGGCACCCGACTGCTTCTTGCGGATTCTGGCTGTCCATGGCTGTGGGGTGACTCTAATTCTTACAAAATTACTGCAAGGGTACGCGTCGGTAATTAAAGTAAAACCAAGGTTTGTTCCCCGTCTCTGATAAAGGCAATCGTTTTAACAGTTAACAAACAGTTCACAGGGCACAAACTAAGCAACCTTACGGACAAGAGAAAAAAAATTCAGATTTATTAGTCTGTTAGATTGCATTTGTCGCCTGGGATCAATCATAACCGTGTCACATTTATGGAGAGACATGGATGCTCTAACCCTCTTGCACGGTTGAACCATCACCTTCCAGCAGGCTGCCGCAATCCTATGCTGCTCGCAAGAGTGCTGTTTGGTTCAAAGAGATTTCATCATCCCCGCTTGCACCCAGACATATACAGTACACCTTTTATGTTAGTGGGGATGTTCACCACATCATGGTTCAAGACGGCAATTCTTGAGGTATTTACGCTGGGAGAAGTTTAAGTCGAAACAGAAGAGAAAAGCTCAAACCATTGCAGTCACTCATTCAGAAGTAAGCAGCAGGGAACCCGAAAAGAGGCTATAATCTAGGGTTTGATTTAAGGTCACAGAGGCGGACAGTATTCAAAAAATGAATGCTGTCCGCTTTATATTTTAAGCCTGGTGACATTTATTCAGTCAGTCAAAGGGTCTTTTTGCAAAACTGGAATCATTTTAACAAGAACCCTCGCCCGAAACTAAGAAACTACCCTGTTCGTTGCACTTTTTAATCATTGGTACCGCTCCCAGGGAAAAACAATTTTTTTTAACAGGTTATAATTGTTCCCGGAACGGACTGAAACTATAGGATGTTGAGAATTTCGGATATAAATACTTCGGTTGCAAATTGTCTAAACAATTCCGGTTCATGATTTATAAGCGGAATCCTCTTGTTCCCTAGAAAACTGTGAATCTGAACCTGGGATTGCGGGTAGTTTACTTTGTAGGGTGTTGCCTATGTAAGTTCAAGGTTTCCCAATCAAGGACGATCTTGTTGAGATGCTTGGTTTCCTATATTTATCAACGCAACTACTGATACAGACAGGTTGTTTGTCATATTTTAACTGCTGTGGTTAGTAAGCGGGACTACTGCTGACGGTTCGAGGTGTTTATTCCTCAACCTTTACTGTTTCAACAGTGAACCCAAAGCTGATGGTTTATATTTGTGATTTCTCCATCTCCAGTTATATTTCTGGTTCACTAGAAATATATTCATTGCCTACCAAACTCGCGGGTTTGAAGGAGCCTGAGGGCGTACTTCCCCACGGTATATCGATCCTGCCGAAACAAGTGTCAGGGTATTTTGCAAGGAGTCCAGACAACATTTAGTCAAGCAGAAATTATTATTTCTGATCTCTCTGGAAGGGAATGGGCCGGTATCAGGTAGATTCAAGCGGATCGATAGGGGGTGCCCGGTTTCCGGATTACCGTCGAGAAGCTATGTTTACCGACTGAGCATGAATGGCAAATCCATTCCTGCAGGAAGTTAGTATGAGTCAAATAAAGGAAATTTCTGCGATTTATTAGCGTTTGAGCCAACTTACTGTGATCTTCTCATTTTACAACAACAGTGAATTCGTCGGGGTGGTTCGTAAGCGAGAAATCCTTAGTAACAGTTTTTGCCACAATCCCGTCGCTGCGGACACCAATGAATGCAAAGAGGTTTCTTGGCAATAGTCTGCTCAAATACTTTTTAATCACTCTCATTGTTTCCTGAAAATCCCTTAGTTAGTAAGGTGAGCTTGAGTGTTGAAAAGCTAACCTTGTTGAGATCGAGGGGGCTCCGTTGTCGAAAAGCAGAAGAGGCATATTTAAGAAGTCTCAACAAAGAAAGAAAACTCTCCATTTCATCCTTTTCTCCAGAGGTTCTGACATCACTGAGAGCGCAAGAAATACTAACATCATTTTTACGAATATTTTGTTCAGGTTATCGAACATTGCTTTTCCCATTTCCAGGTATTTTTACATTTCACATGTAGCAGCCAAATGGGAATGATAGAGGCACCTTCAAGGAAGATTCTCCCGGACGAAGTTCATGGCGGGATAACCACAACGGTCACATGGTGCTGTAGTCCAGAACCTCAGGTTCCAATACCGGTAAGCATCCACATATTGTAGTTCGATTGCTGAAGAACGGCACCAGCATTGTCGGGATCTGCAGCCATTTGCCAGACTACCCGCAAAGAAAGCATCCAAAAGCACCGTAATTAGGAAGTTTTGAGGATGCCGTCTTCCTCGCTTTGTCCCCATTACCAACTTCCGGAATAGCGTTTATCCAGCAAATGAGAATTCGCAGCCTTGAGACTACTTTGCCACATTTTGGTCATATCATCATCCCAGGATGGAGATTTAGGCCTTGAGCATATGCTCCAGATAGGAATCAATGCCGTTTTCGGAAATATGAGAAGGAATTGAAATACCCACTTTCTCAATTTCCACCAAGATGCTTGAGCAAGGTAAGATCAAAGAGAGAACGCTTGGCATGCTTTAGCGTATTGACTGCCTGCTGGACAGCTTCTTATAGTGTTGGATTATTCAGGTCGCGGCTCAGTACCCATATTCCACGATCCTTTGGGGGGTTATGAGTGTGATTAGAGACTTTACCCCGCGTTTTCCGGTTTTAAGGTTAGCACCTGCGCGGATAAGGCACTACGTGTTAGTGAGTCGGAAGCCAACTTAGTCCGCCTGTTTGCCAGGTCACCGCCAAGGTTCAGGAAAACGCTTTGTCGCGCATCGGATTCCTTAGGCCAGAAAACGAGTCCATGGAGTATCGCAGGTGGAGACTTCCGAAATTCTGAACGTCCATGTCCACATCAAAGTTTAGCTTCTCAAAGATGAGCTTCTTAGCCGGAGCAGCCTCTTTACGCCAATCCCCAGGATGAGCAATCCGTCGCCGAAGCATCAATAGTTATCATCAGCAAACTCTGAGGATTGCCAGTTCTGACAATCCACTTCTTGATCACGGATACAGCGGTCAATTACAAACTATGCTGCCACCATAACCGTTCCAGGCATACAGATAGAGGGCATCTTTCGCTTCTGTTGCCATCTTTTGATGGTCAAAGTCAGACGCAGCAGGATCAACTTTCTGCGATTTTGTCTGATGCCGGGCAAGCGCGGGAATGGACAAAAATAAAGCAGAGTCAGGCGAACAACGTCGAGGATTTAGGATATATCATCTCATTTTTATTTGGTCCGACTAAGGTGGTAGGATTTCAAAAGGCCAAATAGTGGGATGAAAATACCTAAACCAAGACAATGAAAATGAAAGAGATACATATTTATATATCTATATTTAGACCCAAACAGGCATCCATTGTTGATTGAACCAGCCTTGATAGCAATATCTTTGTTACATTTACGTTTGACCACTATGAATGCACGGAAACAGAGCGCAAAATTGTTATAGCTTTTCTTTTTTTTGCGTGTACAGTGAGAGGGCTAAACAATTTTGCGTATGATTGTGTGAATCAGAGAAATACAAAACTTGTTTGGGCCTTATCAGAGCCCTTGCACCTATATCATTCCGAATTCATGACTACCAATGCTCAAAATACTCTATTCAAAATCGCCATTCCAGGAGGAGAGCAAAGGGAGCCTTTCACGAGCTGGCAGCCCGCACCTGTTTCCCGAACCTTGAAATTTGGACTACGCCTAGTTGGGAGAATTTTCAAGGATGTTTTCCACTTCACTTTGCAGAAAACCATAGTCGGGTGGAGTTATGTGGCCATGAAAGCTCATGATGTTTCCCGGGTAACATTCTGCCCAGCTGAGCAAAACTGCGCCATGATAGAATGATTATCCGAGAGAAGTCTATTTGAAAATTGTCCAAAGACAAAGTGGCACTCAGGGCAGAAACCACTTTCGGTATACAAAGAAGAGATTCATTCATCGTTTATGTCACCCACCAATACGAACTCTTCCTGGAGACGCGGGAAGAAATTCGGGGGGGGAATTATCCAAACTTCGGATACGGCGGTTGCAGCCCGCCGGATCGGGAAAGAACGAAACTTTCAGAGAGTTACCGCCCTGGCAAGTTCGCTGGCAGGGGAATTGTAGGATCTGGAGATTCTTGCGCAGAGAGGTGGGCTCCGATTCCATCAATTTTTTCGCTTTCTCATCGCTTTCCCGGAAAAATACATCCATCATCTGGCACCGCAATCCGGAACCATTGACAGAGCAGGTCTCTGCTTTGCCTTTACCCAAAACCGGAAGTCTTTCAGCTTGGTGTTGTGAGTCCTGGCATCACATGGAATGAACCGCTCACCGCAAATACGGTCCATGCCCATTGTTGGCGAGGCCTGGCAATAACGCCCCATATCGACCTGGTGTTCGGAGAGTACAGAGGTACAGAAATACATTATCAGCAATACGGTCGCAAGTTGACCAGTTGATGGTGGTGGAGAATATCATCAGGGCATTATGCCTGTGGGGAGGAATCAGGGGCTATGTGGAACAGTCAATCTGAAAGGCCTAATAATTTGGTCAAAACTTTCAGGAGAAATGAGCTCAGTTAACAAGAGCATTTGGCTTGGCAGGAAACCTTGGTCAGGCTGGCCCCTAATCAATTCCATATTGACCGCACCTGAAGTTCAAGGGAATACTATTTCGCCGGAAGAAGCTGAAGCAGCTTGATGAAATGTCCGAGCAGGGAATATCGGTGATCAATCAGGGTGGCAGTCGGGATCAATGACAAGCAAACAACGCGTGACCGAGGGTTTTGTCCTCAGCCTCTTCCCGTCCACGAAAATCATGACTTCTAAAGCCCTGCCGGAATTCCAGACCTTCATGGAAGACTTTGCCGACTGAGTATCATAAGAACATTTTGGTGTTGGAAAACTCAATCCCGATTCCCTACAGAAAATCCACTGCAACAACAGGATCGAGAGGGAAAGAATTATGCATATCAGTATGACGCTGTGAATGGAAGACGATGAGGTGTTGATCCCCAATCCCGGTTGTCCAACCTATGAATCGGTGACCCACATGATTGGTGAAAAAGTTCGTTTCTATGATCTACAGTGCCGAAAAGGGATGACTGCCTTACAATTTGAGGGGCATGGAGAGACTGAAGGACTGGAAAAGGTCAAGCTTCGGTGTGGGTGTTGTCCTCATATATACTTCAGCGGCACCAAGGCTTCCAGTGAGTTTCCAGGAAACTGGTTGGAGTTCGGAAGGAAGAATCATATTCTGATATGCCAACGATAATCATACAGCTTCATCACGAACGAGAAAACACACTAAACTTGCTATCATTAGAAGAGTTCATCGGATGTATGCCTGGAGTTGAATTCTCTTTCCAAATCGCATAGCTTGGCCGGATGGCGCATATCAGGATAGTAGCAGGGAACAGCGTCTATATTGAAGTCTATTCCTAAGGAATGAAGAGCAATTTGGATTCCGGAATGTTCCGTCACCCCACGAGAGCTTAACGGTGGAAGCCCTAATCAGGCAGGGTAGGTTATGAAAAGCTGAATAGAAGCCTACCGCCGGAGAAGAAATTGGCAGAACGGCTGATGGACGGGCTGGATTGCGACTTCGACAGCCGTCGATCCCGGTTGTTCCTCTGGGGCAGAATCCCTGAAAGCTATGATCATTCCGAGGAATTCAATGACCAGATTGTCTCAGTTCAACAGCTTTCATCACCTAGGGATTTATTTTCGGAAGCAATGGAAGCCATTTCATCGAGAATTTCACTCTGCGGATGATGAAGCTACCTGAAGGAATCCATCTGCAGGGTTGAAGCAGTTTTACAACAAAGATTACCAAACATGATGGGGAACTCACACATCTAACTAAAGAGTAACTTAGGAGTAGTAATAGAACTACTGAAATGAAGATTGGAATTATCGGACTTGGGCTGGTTGGAGGATCGTTGTCCGAAGGATCTTGGGAAAACAGACTTTGCATCAGGGTGTCAGCGTTGACCGTTTCCCGGCATTGCATTGCGAAAAAAGCAAAATGGATTTGAAACTTGTTGGGTGAAATTCTGGATATAGGAGACTTCGGAGTTCCCCAATCAGATTTCGCTGATTATATGCACCTGTGGATGTTATTTGCAGTACCGCCCATGGCATTTTGGACAAGATAGCCGGAAGCCGAAGGGAGTGGTGATGGATATGGGTTCCACCAAAGCGGATATTTCCCAGGGAATTGGTGAAGAATCATCCCTGTAATGGAGAGATATATTACCATTATTTCTGGCAGGAACCGAGGATTTTCGGGTCCAGAGGCAAGCGGGTGACCCGGAGCTGTTCAAGTGACGCAGTTTACTATCTGAGCCAGTCAGGAAAGCGGTGATGCCCGATGCGCACAGAATCTAACTTTCAGAAATCTTAGAGACCGCCAGAAATGAAGGTTTCCCTGATGCCTGCCCGAAGATCACGACATTCGCGTGGCCTACGTTTCACATATTTCGCATATAACCTCCTTTGCGCCTGCACAGGGTGTTCTCGATAAGAAAAGGACGAAAGACAACATTCGTTCCGCTGGCGACGAGAGATTCAAACGTGCGACTTGCCAAGAGCAACAGCAGAAACCTGGATTTATCTTTTGCATAATGGAGAACCGGTGCTGGAAGTAATCAAGCAAATTACCTTGAAATTCAGCTGTTCGGGAGGCAATTTCAACCCGGATTAACAATAAGAAACTGTTAAGGAAGAAACATAGCTGGAAAAGCCAATAAAATCAGATAATACTAAAGTAAGATGGTCTTGGTAGGCAATAGCGGATCTTTCAAGTATGTAATAATCCTCTTTGCCCAGTTCCTTTGTGTCTTGGTACCTTTGTGGCAGAAAACCTACACTAAAGCAAGCAGAACGATGGACGTTTTCTCACGCTGTCCAATCTGTATATTCCTCGTGTGCAAACAAATAGCGGACCATCAAAATGTTCGTGTTCAGTTCATTCAACAGATGTAAGATCGGGTTGAAGCCGGAATCTGGAAGCCCCGCACCCGTCCCAATTCCTTTGAAGAGGTAGGCTCCCAAGGACTGAAGTGGTTGAAGGTGGTGAAACAGGGAAACAACAGGAATGCCCGTCGCCACTGAGGGTAGCTACTGAAAAGCATGTTTACCAAGCCCTAGAATTCAGGGTGGATATGCTGCTTTGGATTAGTGCCGGACCACAGTAAATCCCTTTGCCATGCACGGGAAATCGCCAGCGCCCTCCAGGGAGTGGATGTGATGGTTCTGGTCAAGAATCCCATCAATCCTGAGCTGGAATTATGGAGTAGAACCATCGAAAGAAAAATGAAATCAGGAGTTGCCAAGGTTGGAGGCTATTCTGAGGGTTTTTCCACCTGTGAAAAACAGCCTACCGCAACCAACCCAGATGGCAGATAGCATTGATCTAAAGCAGCGTTTCCCCGGGATTGCCAATGATTTGTGACCCCAGCCATATTGGTGGCATAGGGCTTATTTGAAGGATATCAGTCAGGAAGCCATGGACCTGAATTATGACGGACTCATGATTGAATCACACAGAGATCCGGATTGCGCCTGGAGTGATAAGAGAGGCAGCAACTCACTCCTGAAAAGCTGGATGAGATGCTGAGTCAGCTGGTGTTGAGGACAGAAGTTTCGGAAAATCCCAAGAATTTTATAAGTGTATTGGATGAGCTTCACCGTAGACAGATCGATAATGGCGATAGTCAGCTTTTGACATTCTCGAGAGAAGAATACGGGTTGCAGAAACCATCGGACAATACAAGAGAAGGCGCATCAAATCACCATTCTGCAAAGCAACCGCTGGCAGGAAATTGTGGATAAGGCTTTGAAAGGAGATATGAAAGGATTGAGCAAGGGTTTATCACGGTGATTCACCAAGCCATCCATCAGGAATCCATCGACAGGCAGGTGAAGATCATGAGTGTAGAAGCCCCGACTGAACCGGTAAAGGAATCTGTTGCAGCAGGACAGTCCGGGGTGCAGTCTGAGTTTGAAAAGGAATCAGGAAGTGAGATTATCAGTCCAAGAAATCAGCTACATGGGAATTCAATCCTCAACAAGCCTGTTTTGGCGAATTCCCTTTACATTTCTGTTGAATGTTGAGTCTGATTCAGAAAATCTTGCCAAGGGACTGAAAGGAATAAGATGAGAAAAAAGGAATCCATCCGCCAGCAGGCGAGTAGTCAAAAGTAGTCAGAATAGATTGTTTGGAAATATTATTGGGAAAATGATATTACTTCAAACTTCAACTTCTGTATTCTGACTTCTGTCCGCCGGCTGGCGGACGAACTCCCAGATTCCGACTCTAGGCTTCTTCCTGAACACGCATATTTAACAATTTCTGATACAAGAGCTTTTAATTTCAATGATAATAGAGCTTTCTCCATCTTCTGGCAGCTTCAATTTGCAGGCCCTCCTTCGAGCAAAGCATGACACAGCGTGCCATTGCTGCCGGACTGTTTGCCAATGGAGAAACCGCATTCTGAATGGTTCGCGTCGCATGGATTCGAAAGCCGCCATGAGAGATTGCCAGGGTTGGGTGGAGGTGGAGAGTAAAGGAGAATGAGATTCTGGTTAGATCAGGATCTGGAGCAGTGGCTTCAAATCTGAACTGTGGAGAATCCGGACTGGCATTAAGGATGTTCACGCCCATTGCAGCATTGAACGGAATGGTTACTATTACCGGAAAAGGCTCCTTCGAAAAGGCCGGTGCAGATGATTACAGATGCGCTTCAGCAATTGGGCGTTAAAGTAGAATCCAATGCCGGATTATTGCCCATAAAACTGGAAGGCAAATTAAGGGCGGACCAGGTGAATGTTGATGGATCAGTAAGTTCCCAGCTGCTCACCGGACTGCTGATGGCCTGCCGGTTCTAAAGGATGACTCCGTGATGCGTGGATAACCTCAAGAGCAAGCCCCCTATATCTCAATGACGCTGGAAACTTTACTTCGGGATTTTGGCATTCCGGGTGAAATGAAGGAATGAGTCTCTTCAAAATCCCAGAATCAAGAAATATTCCATCTCGGAGCTATGAAGTTGAGGGAGACTTGAGTGGAGCTGCTTTTTCTGCTGGTAGCGGGAGCAGTTGCAGGAAAAATACGGCTCAAAGGGTCTAAATCCACATTCTGCCCAAGCCGATCGCCAAATACTGGAAATCCTTTAGAATTATGCGGCTTTACCGGTACTTGCAGGTCCGAATTTCCCTTGAAATTGAAAGCCGTAGTTTGAAATCCTTTGAATTTGATGCCACCGAATGCCAGGATCTGTTTCCTCCGGCAGCAGCCCTGACGTTTTCTTTAGGGACCAGAGGATTGCCGGCATTGAGAGATTGGTCCATGAGGAAAGCGACAGGGCAATGGCAACGTGGAGGTATTGTCAAATCTGGAATCAGGGTTTGGATAGAAGGAAACGATCTATTTATTGCAAGCGGACAACCAAATGGCGGCAATGTCTCATCTCACAGTGGTCACAGGATTGCAATGATGGCGGCAGTCTGTTACCTGGGAGCGAAAGCAAAAGTCGTCATAAAGGGAGCTGAATGTGGCAGGCAAGTCGTATCCGGAGTTTTTGAAGACTTGCAGAAAATAGGCGTTAATATCAAGTACAGTAAATCTGTAATTCTATAGTTATGAATTCATTCGGAAGGATTTTCAGGATTTCAATTTTGGAGAATCACATGGATCTGCAATAGGAGTGGTGATTGACGGGGGTTCCCCTGAAGTGCACTCTGCTCAGGATTTTGAATCCGATCTGCACCGAACGCCATTCAGGATTGCCGGGGACAACACCCCGTCATGGGCCCGATTGCCCGAAATAGTTCCGGTCACTACACAATGGATTCACAACAGGCAAAGTCCGCTCACAGTCCTTTCAGGAATAAGAAACAGCGCTCAGCCGACTATGATAAACTTGCCGATCTGCCTGTCCGGGCACATGCCGATTTCACCAAGGGTAAAGTTCAAAGGTTTTCAGATCCCAGGGGCGGAGGTCATTTTCAGGGCGGATCACTTTGGGATTGGTTGCTGCAGGAGTAATTACAAAAAATATTGGAGAATATTTCCATTCAGGCCAGGATTCTGGAGTTGGGCGGCAGGAAGGATTTAATCCACCATTGAAGAGGCACTTGCCAATGGAGATCCGTTGGGGACTCCATCGAATGCCGAAGCATCAGGTGTTCCTGCAGGCTGGGTGAGCCCTTTTTGACAGTGTGGAATCGGTGATCAGCCATTTGATATTTTCCAGTCCCGCAATCAAGGGAATTGAGTTTGGCAGTGGTTTTCAAGGCTGCTTCCATGTCTGGGAGCCAGCATAATGACCCCTACTGGATGCATCCGGAAAACGGCAACCAACAATGCCGGAGGAATAAACGGAGGAATCACCAATGGAAATGAGCTTGTGTTTGGGGGGGATGTTAAGCCAACCTCCAGCATTTCCTTGAGTCAGAGCACTGTCAACCTGAAAACCGGAGAAACTCAGGAGCTGAAAGTTGAAGGTCGCCATGATAGCTGCATTGCACTGCGCATACCAGTAATCATTAAAGCGGTGACGGCAGAGCTCTTGCTGATTTCTGCCTTCTGAGCAAATAAATCCCTTCTTACTTTCTGTTTACAGAGCATCCTTCAGTCTTTTGGTGAACTTAGTGACATTCCTGATTGTTTTTATTGGAAAACAATTCAAATGGAAATACACAATGTTGTTGGATGGTTCGAGATCCCGTAGCCGATATGGACAGGGCAATCCTCTTTGAAACGTGCCTTCGGTTCAAAATGGAGAGAAACCAGATGGGCCCTTTGGATATGGCCTGGTTTCATGGTTTTGAGGATAGGAGATAGGTTCAGGGGGGATCATGGTTCATCGGCCTGAATACTACAAGCCCTCAGATTGTGGCACACCGGTCTATTTTACGGCTTTTTCCGGTGACCTGCCAAATGAGCTTTCAAAGGTAGAGCCCGCAGGAGGGAAGGGTGATTCAACCCAAAACCTGATCTCTAAAGAAATTGGCTCAATGGCTATTTTCCTTGATACAGAAGGCAACCTAGTAGCTATTCACTCGAGGTAACCGGCTTCTTTTGGGACATCAGGAACACTAATTCCTGAAAATCAACCAGTTTTCGATAGCCGTTTTCAATGGGGGGTGTTGAACCTTTCGGAAGAGGAAATGCTGCCATACGGATTCAACAATGGAGGGGATGCCGTCCTGTATTTCACCGGAACCATGAACTATAAGGGTGATTTTGGTGGAATCGGAGCCAACCGCTGAAAAGTTGTAGGTGGTGACCATCTGCAGAGCATTGCCGGCAAGTCCCAAAGGACCATCGAAACGAATCATTTTGCCTCTTTGGGCATAGATTACCGTAGCATGTTTTGCACCATCACCACTCTCGTCGAAGATCTCTAAAAACCTCCGCTAGTTTTGGCTTCAAGATATAGCTTATACGGCTTTTCTGAAAGGAATGATCCACCATCCGGTAATATCGCCGGTAATGGCATCATAAATCTGAACCGTTGAGCGGAAGGTAACCTCCATTTCGAATGTGAAAGTGTTGCAACTTGCTTTCTTCCAGTCCTGGGCAAACAACTGCATTGAAGAAAGACAAATTAACAGGAAGAACGGTGGATGTTTCATCAGTTTTCCAGTGTTGATTCAAGAATAGAAACAAAGATAATGGCAGATGATGGGTATATTTGATTTTAATTCATCAAAGAAAAGAAGGCAAAAAAGCTTTTGAAGAGAAGTTGAAATTGTTAAACGGGAGTAAAAGAGATTCATCCGCCAGCCGGCGGACAGAATCCATCCGCCAGCCGGCGGACAGACTCAAAGTCCAGAATACACTAATACAGAATCCATCCGGCCAGGCGGACAAGAATAATTTTCAAATAATGAGTCCATTTTCTATTCTGACTTCTGACTACTGACTTCTGGATTCTTTTAGAAATAGCGTTTAGTTGTAGCAATCTCTTAGCCCCCTCACTACCAATAAACTTAAAACAATTATTAATACCATTTCTTGAGCAATCTGATCACAGTTACAAAACATGAAGATATTCCTGCGGAGTACAGGGAACACCTGTTGGTAAGCTACTGGAATACCCATAACCTCGAACGGCCTCAGGAGAGCCTACACCAAAGGCAGAGTTGCTGATTGGGATGTGCCATGGACAACAGGAAACACCTGAATATGCCGGATTGTTTTGCATTTATTATCCGATCAGGAGAAGCTATAAATCTCTCCAGATATTCAGAATTTGAAGTGTCATATGCAATATCAGTGGGAGAGGTTAAACATATTGCCCTGATAGCTCATAATCATTGTGGAATGGTTAATCTTCATGAACGGAAGGAGCTTTTCATCCAGGGACTTGTGGACAACGCCGGATGGCTTCGGGAAAAGGTAGAAGAACATTTTATGCAGTTCTCCCCAATGTTTGAAATTGGAATCTGTTATTTTCGGCGATTTTGTTTCCCCTGTTATTATTAAGTTGCAGCAAGGAAGAAGATCAACCGATTGTAATTACCGGCCCTCTCAAGGATGTTAAGTTCTGGGCATATCAGCTTGATGGCCTCGACCGACCATCAGCCATCGATTCCATATGCAATTCGCATTACGACCTGATTGTTATGGATCAGAGACGCAGTGATATCGGGGATGAAGACTACGACAACAGTTCTGATGTTTCGAAGATTAAGGCTTCTAAAAACTCTTCCGGAAAGGGAAACTGGTTCTTAGCTATGTCGATGTCGGACAGGCTGAATCCTAAAGCTGTGACTGGAAAGCAGATTGGGATCTAGCTCATCCCTCTCATGGATGATGGAAAGGATCCTGGCAGACTGGAATGATAATTATGGAGTTAAATTCTGGGCTCCCGGAATGGAAGGCAATAATGAAATCGTATATCGATCGGATTATTGAGGATGGTTTTGATGGGGATCTACATGGACTGGCTGATGATTTATGAAGAACAGTCACGATTATTGATGCAGCAAAAATGAGGAGTTGGAAAATGAGTCCGGCACTGGTGTCATTTATTAGAACTGTCAGATTATGCCCATTCGAAAAGGTAGTTTTCTGTTTATCGCCCAAAATGCTCCTGAGCTGGGGCAGTATGAAGAATTCTGAATATCATTGATGGAATAGCTCAGAGGATATCTGGTATGATGGCTCCCGGCGATCCAGAGAATAATGGTGGAAGTCAGGGAGATGTGGAAATGGATGCATCACGAATCAGAATATGTGATCGAACAGCTAAATGTCTGGTTACAGAGACAATAAGCCGGTTCACAA
>JADJHD010000050.1 GCA_016707705.1 Bacteroidales bacterium | reverse complement strand
ACAGGATTCAATGGTCAATTGAATTACCGCACCAGTAATCTCAATTTTACAATTGAAGAACTTTTTTGAATGCGGTTTGGAAACAGAACCTCCCTTACCAGGCGTTCAAAAAGGAAACGGAAAAGCTTCCCAAGGACTATCTCTAACAAAGCGCAAGTCAGGAAAGAGCCTTGATGAGGGCAGCAGAACCGTGAATGCCGCACCCTGGTGAAATAGGGAATTCGCTGATAGCAGAAAACCGGCTATCTGATGCTTTCTAAGATCAACATTCGGCGGTAAACTCCTGCGGGAATCGGGCAAACATCTGTAGTTTATCGTAAGTCATGTTTTTGTTGCTGTATTTGAAGGCAGCTTCCCGCAGGGGCTGGCAGTAATAGGAAATAGCATAACTTTCTGATGAATGGGCAGGGTAAATACGGAAAACCAACGACCAATGAGGGTAGCAGTATTCCCATTGGGATTGTCCCCGCATAATGCTTCCAGCTTGGCATTAGCAAGTAAATCTGAATTGTGCTTTCCGTTCTACTTGGGGATTGTAGAAACAACTGTCATTCATTTCTGACAAAACGATAATGGAACTTGTATCGACGGCAATCAATTCACCATTCAGGTCTTTTTTCCGACAAACTGACAATCTTGATATAGGATCCGCATTGATCTCACACTCTCACCTCTGCCGGAAGAGGGCAGGTATTTAGGGTGGAGCAAATCGCCAGGACCATTGCACTAGTCCCAGCAGTTATCTTAGCTTTCAAGGTACGAAAATGTTTTAGCATCAATCCCTTGGAATTCCAGAACTCTTTGCTCCATCTCATTTTCATAGCGTTTATAGGCCTTTGCCTCCGCTTTCAGGCAGGTAATCCTTCGGTTGATACACCATTTGCCGGTAGTTTCCGCTATGGTCCTTATCCTTGATCCAGTGTTCACGCATCCATTCCTGGCAATAAATTTTCGGGAATAGAGGAATAACTCATAATCGGCATTCTTGTCGGGAGGGTAAAATTGAATTTATACTCTTCGTTTCCGGCATTGAAATCAGTACCATCCGACTACCCATTGAAGCCAGTGCCGCAGGATCAGCCTCGCCCTTGTTCAGCATGCTGCCGGGCAGAAATCTCAATCGGTTTACTTTCCTGATGTGTTTGTAAGCGCCAGATAATCAATCCTTACAGCCCTTTATTCATCACAAGTTTAGCTTCTTGATGATCTGCACCTCTGTCCCCGAGCTTGGTGGGGAAGAAACTGTCGGTTAATGCATGATGGGACCGGTTTCCATAAATCCTATCCCGCAGTTCCAGCTGCTTTTTGTCCCAATCCACACGTGTTCAGACACTATTCCAAGCTCTTTGGTAGTTGCATCGAACTTGTTTCCTCATCTTGCTGTCGGTTTCAGTATGGAGAAAACATCGCTCACATTATCCCCCATATAGCCCATGGAAGAGTAGAAGAGATAGGTGGTCATCAGTGTTGCCGGAAACTTATGATTGGGGTCCCAGGTCATTGCTGTTTTTCACATCTTCAGTTCACAAAAACCTCTTCCTTGCTGCTTAAATTAGACTCATCGGCCAAACTAACGCGTCTCAACAGATATTCTTCATTCCTAAGAAGTCCCGCAATCGCCCTCGTGGCCCTTTGCCGCTGGATTAGTTTTTTCTCACAGAGGTAGAAATCATTTTCAGGGGTCTGGAATACGCGCTCACCCTCCTTCTAGGAAGGCTAGCAACTTCATCATTAACGCAATGGGTTTCGCGGGGCTTCATTTTCCTGGTAGTGAGAACAAGCCATTTGAAACGGGTTTATTGTTGAGTGCGTCGATGTCAGCATACTCCATGGAGGGAAATCGCATTGCAGAAACCTTCAGCATCGGCAGATAATGGTAGTATTCCTTATCGTTGGTGTAGAAGGTGGGACGAAGCCAAAGCATGCCTTGGGATTGGAGGGGCAGATAAGTCCCACAATCACTCAACTGCCGCCAACGCTGGAGTGCCGCGATTCTGCCTGCTTTGATTGATTATTTTGGAGTTGGTCTCAAAGATGGCAACGCTGTCGATGGGAATTGAGCACATTGACCCTCAAAGGTTTGAGTGCGGTTGAAATCAAAGGGGAGCCTGTCCCGTCACCATGTTTCGCAAGGTATCCACCGCCCAGCTATCCCTGAGGATGCAGATTTCCCCATCCTTCAGATGCGCCTTCAGAAAGAGTTTTGTCTGCATCTGGCTGCTCTCATGCAGAAGCATATTCACATCCCGGTAATTGGACCGGAAGTAATAGGTCCTGCAGGCCTGAAATGCAACAATGCTGATCAGCACTGCCGCAATATAGAAGCTTGTTTTCTTATTTTTCATGGCTGTGGGTCTTGGTGAAACTCTTGCCCCTACTGAGCTTTTTCTTGAATCTGGGTACTAGTCTGCCGAACTGTTAAATACAATCAATCAATGGTTTTGAATCGGGCAGGGTCGGGAGGGGTGAAGGAAGGGGTATATCAAATATATGAAAATATTTGCATCGATTTCACGCTTTCTTTAATAGTCCAGTCGATCGAAGCATTTTGTTTAATTGTTTCAGTTAAAACAACGGCTAATTCACGCAATTTGTCTTTTTGCATGAGTTCTCTTGCACTGTCGTTGTTTGCAACAGCTGTATAAAAAGCATATTCAAAATCAGTTAAACCCATTGCTTTAGCTTCACTGTCCATTGCAACAATGTCTTTGCTCAGGTTTATCAACTCTTCTATTACTTCGGCTGCTGTAAGGATTTTATTGTGGTATTTCTTAATGGCGTTTTCCAACATTTCCATCAAGGTCTTGCTTTTCACAAGGTTCTTTTTCGCCCTCGACCTGATTTCATCGTTAAGCAGCTTTTTCAAGACTTCAAGGGCAACATTCTTGTATTCCATTCCTTTCAGCTCCATTAAGAAATCTTCTGAAAGGATTGAAATATCAGGTTTCTTTATTCCTGCGGCATCAAAAACATCAATTACTTTTTCCGAAACCAAGGCTTTGTCAATCACCTGACGAATGGTTGTTTCTATTTCTTCATCCGTTCGACCAGTTCCTGTTCCATCGAATTTTGCTAATCGGGCTTTTACAGCCTGAAAGAATGAAATTTCATCCTTGGCATCCATGGCCTGATCGTGCGGAATAGCTATGGCAAATGCTTTTGACAAAGCACTAACCTCATTGATGTACCTTTTCTTCCCGTCTTCCAACCCCAAAATATGTTCTTCAGCGGCTAAAATCATCGATAGTTTTTGCGACGTACCAGCTTGGAAATAATCTTCATACGCAAAACCACTCTGGTCTCCGACCACCCCTCCTGAGAAGGGGAATTCATTAAACATTTGCGAAACCACTTCCAGTTTTTCAAGCATAAGCTGAACCGCCTGTTCCTGTAAAATGGTAGGATCTCCTTTACCTCCTGATTCAGAATAAAACGAGAGGGCTTTTTTCAGGTCGGAGGCTATACCCAAATAATCAACAACCAATCCACCTGGTTTATCCTTATAAACTCGGTTAACCCTTGCGATAGCCTGCATCAGGTTATGGCCTTTCATGGGTTTATCGATGTACAGCGTGTGCATACATGGAGCGTCAAAACCAGTGAGCCACATGTCCCGAACAATAACAAGTTTAAGTTCATCATCGGGATTTTTCATCCGCTCTGACAAGCTTCTCCGCTGTTCCTTGGTGGTATGGTGTTTCGAAATCTTTGGTCCATCTGACGAAGCTGAAGTCATTACCACTTTAATTGCTCCCTTGTTTAACTCATCCGAATGCCATTCAGGTTTCAGCTTAGTAATTTCGTCGTACAAATTGGCGGCAATACGGCGGCTCATTGTCACAATCATCCCTTTGCCTTCAAATACTGCTTGTCGTTGCTCAAAGTGTTCGATAATATCCTTTGCAATTTGTTTGATCCGATTTTCACTTCCGACAAGGGCTTCCAGTTGTGTCCATTTAGCTTTTGCCTTTTGACCACCCCGGTCTCCGACCACCCCTCCATCGGAGGGGAATTCCAGTTCATCATCCAACTCGGCAACCAACTTCTTACCTTCTTCGCTTAAATTTACTTTGGCCAAACGACTTTCATAGAAAATGCGAACAGTTGCTCCATCTTCAACAGCTTGGGCAATGTCATAAATATCAACATAATTACCGAAAACGGCGGGAGTGTTTACATCTGTACTTTCAATCGGGGTTCCTGTGAAACCTAAATATGTTGCATTGGGTAAAGCGTCGCGCATATATTTGGCGAAACCATAAACTAATTTCTTCCCAACGACATCACCATTCACATCTTTGACATCGATTTGCTTCGCTTTAAAACCGTATTGGGTGCGATGAGCTTCGTCGGCAATCACAACAATATTTCTTCGGTCAGAAAGTAACTCGTAAACATTCCCTTCTTCAGGCTGGAATTTCTGAATAGTGGTAAAAACAACTCCACCTGAACCCACTTTTAACAGGTCTTTCAGTTGATTTCGATCTTCTGCCTGCACAGGCTCCTGACGTAAAAGTTGTTTGGATGCTGCGAACGTGTCAAAGAGTTGGTCGTCCAGATCGTTTCGGTCAGTAATGACCACAATGGTTGGATTATCCAATGCCAGTACGATTTTACCCGTGTAGAAAACCATTGAAAGTGATTTTCCACTCCCTTGGGTATGCCAGACTACACCACCTTTTCGGTCGCCAACGGGTTGGTTCTTCACCCCTGCAAGACCGTAACTTTCGGGCGATTCCTGTGCTAAATTCCCCTCCTCCGGAGGGGTGCCCAAAGGGCGGGGTGGTTCAAATGCAGGGTGGTCGAAAAGCATTTCCATTACGCGCCCCATATGCTGCAATACTTCTGCTACCGGTATATGAATAACCTTTAAACCAAGCGATTCCAGGTATTCATCCCGTTGAGCATCGTATTCTGCTTTATCGTCATGACTGTTTCCGTCTATTTCTATAACAACATTACAGTTGCTACAGTAAAAGTCAACTATATAATTTCCAACTATTTTTTGCCTGTCAAAATCATAACCTTTAAATTGTTTGTTTTTAACCTGATTCCAGAAAAGTACTTCCGATAAATTACCTGCTTGACGCAATGCTCGTGCGCGTTCCTTTAGTTTAGGGTTATATGGGAGATCGAAGTAGTTTTTGCTAGCTCTATTTACCACCCCGGTCTGCGACCACCCTCCAGAGGAGGGGAATTAAAGCCAGATGCACGTAATGTAGATTCAACCGCACGGTTTACTGCATAGTACTGATGATAGGCTGCAAGTTTTTTAACGGTAGTTATGGTGATGATCCCTGATTCCGGGTCTTCCCGTTTTGTTTTTTCGAAGACAATGAAATGACGGATGATGTCGATCAGGGTTTCTTTGTTGAGCATCCCTACTATCAGGGTTTCCAACTGGCTGACTAAATGTGATGCTTCGGCTTTTCCATCAGCTGACTTCCAAGCCATGAAACGGCTAAAACCAGCCGAAATTGAACCTGATTTGGCTTCCAGTCCATCGGAAATGATAACAAACCCATTGTAGGTAAACAGGCTTGGTATAATGGCTTTATACGTTTCTATTTGTTTATAGGCGGAATGAATGGTAGCATTTTCATCCACCGCATTTTTTAATTCGATGACTACCAGTGGAATACCATTGACAAATAAAATGACATCGGGCCGTTTGTTTTGGTTGTTTTCAACCACTGTAAACTGGTTGGCAACCACAAAATCGTTGTTGAAGGGATTTTTAAAATCGATCAGCCATACACGATCGCCCCGTTCGTTGCCATCCACTTGTTTCGAAACGGGAATACCTTCGGTTAAAAGTCGGTGAAATGCTTCGTTATTGGCTAGTAATTCAGGTGAAGCAATTCGCTGGATTTCCTTAATGGCTTCGGCTTGCGCATCTGCAGGAATGGATTTGTTAATCCGTTTTACCACATTTTTTAAACGGTCAACAAGTAAAACCTGCTCGTAGGTTTCCCGTTCAGGTGTTTCACCATCGGAGGCAATATTGGGGGCATAAAGGTACTCGTAACCAAGCGATTCTAAATGCTGGATGGCTAGGAGTTCTATTTGATTTTCGGTGATTCGGGTCATCTAAATGAATTATGTACTAAAGGTTTAGTTCGGTTATTTTAATTTGCATCCAATCTTTTATAGGTTTGATGTAATTATCCCAAAAGGGTAAGCCACAAATAAATTTTACAATATCTCTATAATCGTCTTTTTCATATCCAAGTCTTAATATGATATCATCAATAAATTTATGAGCATCATCAACCATTTCAATCGCTATAGCAGCATTACGAATTTCTAATCTTTCCTCATCTAAATTATTTGGAACTGTTAGAATAATTTGAGAATGAAGGAATTGCTCTGGTTTAGTATTTGTTGGTAAAGTAAATTGTGAGATCGAGTTTAATGCCTTTATCTTTTTTCTTCTAGATGCAAAATCTGAACCTGTCAATACAGCATTCATCCTATCTCTTTTTTCTGTCTTGGTGGTATATAAATCACCATCTATAACAAATAGAGAGTTGTCGATATTTAGACCATTAAGAACTGCACCAGCAGCGGTAGTAAAGCAATTTATTGCAGGTCCAAATATGTCTGTTTTTACATGTTGTCTGATTCCTAATTCCTTAGCTACCTGAAAAATAATTTCTTTAGAAAGTTCGTCCTCAACATAAATTGATATTGGTTTGACAGAATTTCCTGTTAATTCATATAGCAATTTGGGGTTAGAATCTTTGATGCAAAAAGCATTACCATCTTCTGCAACAAAAATGTGTCTAATGTTTATGAATTCTTTGAGTTGAAGAATTATATCAGAATGTGTAGTAAAAATAATTTGAATATGTTTGGCTCGAGCAATCTCATCTAATTTCTTGATCAATCTCTTCAATGCATCAGTATGCATTAATAATTCTATTTCATCAATGAGTAACAAACCATATTCTGGGGCTTTATAGAGTTGTTCTAAGATTTTAAAAACTCTTTGTTCTCCAGACCCCATGCTGATTGCAGAATAGTGTGTGTGCTTGTGCTCCACTCCCATAAATTGCTTTTTACCAGCTGTATTATCAGAATATATAGTGTAGTTTTTGTTTAAAATATGTGATGCTGCAACTCTTATTTGATTTGATTGTGCATCTTGTTTGTTAACCTTTGTTAGGTTTATATACGATTTAGTTTTTAAATCCTCAATTGCTGGTACGGATTCTCTTATGCCAATATAAGATACCCACCTTTGCAACCTGGTTGCATACCTGGGAGACCATCTATCGCTATCCTTTTTATAGGTTCTTTGGTTAGGATATCTTGGATTTGCCAATTGATGTTCATAATGAAGTTTAAACTCACTTCCAGCCCATTGAGAATCGGTATTTGGTGTAAAGAACTCACTAAAAATATAGTTTCTACTGTTTTGGCCTGAATAGGGTTTGTAACAGCAAGCAATAGCATGTAAAATACTGGTCTTGCCTGAGCCATTAACACCCATAATTGCAGTTAGATTATTACTTTCAAAATCCAGATAAAGATTATTCAAACCTTTAAGTTTATTGATTTCAATGGCTTTTAATTTTTGCGTAGGAATTGGCATAATTATTTGTTTTTACATTTCCACCCTCACCTCCCCTCTCATCAACTTTGGCAACAAAGTATCACGCAAAGTGGTGAGGGTGCGGATTTGGGTTTGGTTTGATTTTAACTTGGGAACAATAGATAAACAGAATTTATTAAAATCATTAATGACATCATCTGAAGGTATAGCTATTTCATAAGATTTTAGGTTTTCAATATCTACTCTTTGCCTACCAGATGACCCTTGCATACAACTTTCAGCAAAATCTTTGAAGTCTTGAAATCTTGCAATAACATATGCAAAAAAATCTTGTAAATTATTCTTTGGACTCATTACAATGAATTCAGTTGAGCCCCATGCAATTTGTTCATCTTCTAAAAAGTCAATATATGCAGCCTTGCCATTTTCAAGACATGGTGTAATTCTTGCTAGAAGGGTATCTCCATTTTTAAATTTTGAACCAGATGAAAACGCTCTATCATACCAACTAGATGGTGAATATGTTATTGTACTAAGCTCTGACATTTCTAAAAAAGGAGCAATTGTCCCTTTTGTTAATTTTCTAGTTGGATTAAAATCTATCAAATCACTTATTCGACCTATTTCCCAATCCTCCTTCGCTTCTTCCACAAACCACTGCCTAAAAAGTGTTTCGGCCATTTTTTCGAGAGTAGCGTTTTGGCGGTGGAGCAGGTCTATTTTATCATCAAGACTGGAAAGGATGGAGGCGATGGATTTTTGGGTGTCCAGAGAAGGTAATAGTAAATCTATACTTTTTATTTCTTCGAAATTAATATTAGGTTGTGCGGATTGTCCCGACATATTATTGACAAAATCAATCACCTGTGGCTGTCTAAGATAATAACTTATAAAAATTGGATTTGCTTTTTTGGGGTCTAATCTAAGAATGGCAAGTGCTTGGTTTGTATTTGCTGGTAAAATATCTTTGGGGACAACAGCATTTTTTACCAAGAAAATACCTGCCATCGAAAAAGTATATCGTTTTCTGCTAATTGAGAACGTTTAAAGAGTTTATGTGTTTCTTCATCTATTTGGGCGAATCTTGTCCTGTCTATCCTGCCATCATAACTTTGATTGATTCCGATTTAATGTAGTTGATCCCATCTTTCAACAAAGCCTTTCCCTTTTTTGTGGAGTTGTACCCTTTGTAATTAACTTTAAAACATCACCCACTTTGATTTCCTTCCATTCACTCATTGGTCTTAATCTTAGAAAGGTTGGTGGAAATGATTTCATTCAGGCGTGCTTCTTCCTTCAGTTGTTCTTCCAGTTCGGCTTTCAGGTTTGTGAAGCGTTGGTTAAAATCGAAGTCGTCTTCATCGTCGGGTAAACCAACATATCGCCCTGGTGTAAGTACATAATCCAATTCTTTAACTTTAGCGATTGATGCAGAGGCACAAAAACCGGGGATGTCTTCATAACCACCCTGGCCTGCGGCCACCCCTCCAATGGAGGGGAATGTACCACTCCCTGCCCCTTCCAAAGGAGGGGAATTACGCCAGTTGTGGTAGGTTTCTGCAATTTTCTGAATGTCTTCATGAGAAAGCTCTTTGGTGCGGCGGTTGATTAAATGCCCCAAGTTTCGGGCATCAATAAAGAGAATTTCACCACCCCGCCCTTCGGGCACCCCTCCTGTGGAGGGGAATTTTTCCCGATTTCTTCTCATAAACCACAGCGAAGCTGGAATCTGGGTATTGAGGAAAAGTTTTGCAGGCAGATTTACAATGCAATCAATCAGGTTGTTTTCGATCAATGCTTTACGAATATCACCTTCGCCCGATGTTTTGCGGTGAGCGAACTCTTGGCCAATACAAAACCAGCTTTGTCCGTTGGGTGCCAAATGGTAATGGAAATGTTGTATCCAAGCGTAGTTGGCGTTTCCGGTTGGCGGTACTCCATATTGCCAGCGTCCGTCTTTTCGGATCAGGTCGCCGCCCCAGTCGCTCACATTAAATGGTGGATTTGCGATAATATAATCGGCTTTCAGGTCTTTGTGGGCGTCGTTCAGGAACGAACCTTCGTTGTTCCACCGAACCTGTGAGCTGTCGATACCCCGAATGGCGAGGTTCATTTTACACAAACGCCAGGTAGTTTGGTTGCTTTCCTGTCCGTAGATGGAAATATCGTTTACTTTCCCCTGATGTTCGGTGACAAACTTTTCAGATTGAACAAACATACCACCAGAACCACAGCAAGGGTCGAAAACCCGCCCCGATAAGGTTCCGCATTTCAACCAGCAATTCAACAACACTTCGCGGAGTGTAGAATTGTCCGCCTTTCTTACCTTCAAGCAAGAGCAAATCTTTACCAAGGAAATATTCGAATACATGGTCTAACACATCGGCACTACGGGCTTTGGATCGCCAAGGCAAAGCATTACGACCGGGTCAATCAACTCACCCAAACTGGTTTGATCGAGGTTTTGACGGGCATATACTTTGGGCAAAACACCTTTCAACGATGGGTTTTCAGCTTCAATAGCATCCATGGCCGCGTCAATGGTAATTCCAATTGAAGGTTGTTTGGCATGCGAAACTAACAGACTCCAACGTGCCACAGGTGGAACAAAAAATACATTTTCGGCTTTGTACTAACCTTGCCTTCAGGGTCGGTACTGTTACTTCTTCGGCTTTTAGCCGTGTATATAATTCTTCAACGTATCGGAAATGTATTTCAGGAAAATCAATCCTAAAACCAATGTTTATATTCAGCAGCATTGATATTTTTTTCAGCAGCTTATCTGGAGTTTTCCAGAGTTGTTTCCTTCTAAAGGTTCATCTGTGCTGTTTCGTTTTTCTTAGCTATTTATATCTCTTCTCAATTCAATTAGTTTCACTTAATGCTCAAATGTAACATTTAGCATGGTTGGGTAGCAAATTGCAGCTCTTTTCTGTCATTGGTTTTGAGCGCTGGCTAGTGGGGCTTGTAAATGTGTTGCCACGTGGGGGTTTCATTCTCCTTTTTGCGGTGTGGAGAAAAAAATAACTTCCTCAAATTTGTACTGTACTGTTAAAAAGTTAAACCCGTACTTCTTTTATTTTTTCAATATCGTATTGGTCTGTCTTCTTTTGTTTTGCAATTGTTGTCAAAGATTCCGAGTGTTGTGAGTATGACTTTGTGAGGTTCGCCTTGTGCGTCGGGACAAAGCCATGATCGATTAGGTCGTGTTGTAGGCAGCTATGTTGATATTAAAACGTTTTTGAATGTCAATTACTTGATCCTCTTTCCATAATTTATAACAAGAACTACATTGAGACTTATTCATGCTTGTTTTATCATACTCTCCACAACGGTGACAAACATTTTCCGTATAGTCTGGGTTTTCATATTGGACCCAAACGCTAAAGCACTCAGGACAGTAAGGCCTTTCTCAGGGCCCTATCTATCCTTTTCTCACATCTAATGCACAACTCGAATTACTTTGAAATGATTTGTTCCGCTGGTTACTCTGGACTTATTATATTGGGAAACAGTTTACTTAATTGATTTATTTAAAGGAATTAATTCAGCTGATTGTATTATTGAATGTGTTTCACTAATAGCTTTATCAAATAACACTTTATCTGCAATACGGTCAATTAAGACACCCATTTTCGATTATTTTCCTCGGAGAATCTACATATTCATGGAGTGTAATAACCATTTTGCTTTCATTAAGATAGTATTTCTGTGCAGGTTCTGAAAATAGTATAATTTTAGATTCTTGAGTTCGGAAAGAATTACGCTCATTTGGTTTAAGCTCATCTTTGCTACAGATAATCTTTATTGAAACATTATTATTTGAAGCATCTTTAATCTTTCATAAAAGGTCTTTGATATCTGCAAGAATGGTGAAACTAATACAAGTTTACTTTTTAGCCTACTATAATATTTCTAATCTCGAATGATGTACGTTAGTGGTAAGAATTCTGCCATAGTTTTCTCTAGTATGCAATAAAGGTTAATTTATACAAAGTTTATTAAATCTTATTTTAATATCAATCTCGCTTATAGGATGGACATCGTTAATCATTATCCGACATACTTTATTGTTATTTGTTGCAATATGTATATTAACATTCGTGCCATTGAATTCTCCAACTAAGATATCTTTATTTTCAGGGGTAATTTTAAACCCTTTAGATTTCAATTTCAATCATTTCTGATTTGCTTCCATTGACAGGAATACCAAGAAAATTGCGTTACATCAGTTTGAGCATGTAATGCCATTGGTAAGACAAGTAATATAAAACCGTTAAGGAAGTTTTTAGATTTTTTTCATAGAACTGTCGTTTTTAAGGTGTTTATATTGTTTCTTTCGCTTGTTGCTACCTGTGTTTCTATGTTTTCAAGCTTGCATACAACTCCCGGTTTTCCCCAATTGGTAAATTACTTTAGCTCAAAGCCAGCTCAAAATGGGTAATACATACAGGATTGAAGAGCCAAGATAGATTTCTTTGCTTTGACAAGACCAGCAACCACAATTTCTATATCCAACTCACAATAACCTAATCTGTAATATCCAAACCGCAATATCCTGGTTTGAAAAAGCAGTTAAATTTAGAAAAAGATATGGTAGCAAAGGAAGACTGAGACAAGAATTTGTTGTAGGAGAGGGTCAAGCAATAGTCAAGCAATAGTCAGACGATAGTCAAACAATAGTCAAGCAATAGTCAGACGATAGTCAAACAATGGTCATTCAATAGTCAGGTAGTAGTCAGTCAATTGCAGCAGAGCTCCCCAAACAATTGTATGACCACCGCATGACCATCGTATGACACACTAGCTGTCAGACAATTACTCCCAATTCATTCAGTCAGTAGTAGTCTTTCAGCAGAGCTCCTCAAACACTATACATCGCATGACCATCGTTACACGCCTGCTTGGAGCAACTCCCCAAACAATTACCTGACAATCGTCTGACCCATGACAATCGTCTGCTCATCGATTACCTTTCATCATTTTCCAGGCCCTTAGATTTAAACAACCCTCACCCTTTTCCTTCTTTCATTTCTCCTTGCATTTGTTTCCTGCAAAACACTGTTAAAACAGAGGCGGATCCTATGGTTTCGCATATTGATTCGACAGTGAAGCCGGGGGATGATTTTTTCGCCTTTGCCAATGGGAGCTGGTTTAAGCAGCATCCTATTCCTGCATCGGAACAAAGCAATGGTTTATGGCAGATGATTCAGGATACCATCAATGCCCAGATTAAGGAGATTTGCGAATCGGCAGCGGCTCTTAAGAATCCCGAGCCAGGCAGCGATAAGCAGAAGATTGGGGATTTCTTCTATTCGGGAATGGATAGCCTGAACCTGAACGTCAGGGGAATGAAGGATATTCAGCCGGAACTTGCAGAAATTGAAGCCATCAGCGATATGAAATCTCTGGCCGGCACCGCAGCAAAACTCAGGCCCTATACCGGTTCTGCCTTGTTTGGGTTTTACATCGGACAGGATGACCGCATCAGCTCTAAAAATGCTATCCGCATAGTGCAGGGCGGACTTAGCCTCTACGACAGAAGCTATTATTTCGATACCGACGGGCGCGCCAAACTGATCCGTCAGAAATTCGTGGAGCATGCCGGCAAGATGTTCCAGCTGCTGGGATACGATGAACAAAAGGCCGGGACTGCAGCCAAAAATCTGATGAAACTGGAAACTGCCCTTGCCGGTTCTTCCCGCAAAATTGAAGATACCCGCGATCCACTTCTTAACTATACCAAGCTAAACCTCGCAAAACTCACAGAACTGGCTCCGGGCTTCGACTGGAAACTGTTTATGGAGCAGTCGGGCTTGAAGTCCGTGGATTCAGTGATTGTCGGACAACCCGAGTTTCTCAAGGCATTCAATGGCTACCTGAAGTCCTTTACCCTGGAGGAGTGGAAGAATTACCTCAAGTTTCACCTCTACAGCGGCATGGCTCAGTATATGGATGATAAATCCTTCAATGAGTCCTTTAGTTTCTACGGTGCTACATTGTCGGGAGTAGCCGAACCAAAACCCCGCTGGAAAAGGGTGGTGGAGCAAACCGATGGTTCCCTGGGCGAGCTTGTGGGACAGGTGTATGTGAAGGAATATCTGCCCGATGGCACCAAGGAGAAGCTGCTGGAAATCGGAAATGCCATCAGGGATGTGTATGCCGAAAGGATAAAAAGTCTGGAATGGATGAGTGCCGAAACCCGCGCAAAAGCACTGGATAAGCTAAAGGGAATCGTGATGAAGGTGGGTTATCCCGATCAATGGAAGGACCTGAGTTCTGTGAAAATCAACAGGGAATCCTACGCCCGCAATGTGATGAATGTTTCCCGCTGGCAGTTCGATTATATGGTTGCAAAATACGGCAAGCCCGTTGACCGCAAGGAGTGGGATATGTATCCGCAAACCTATAATGCCTACTACAATCCATCCAATAACGAGATCTGCGTGCCGGGCTGCAATATCCTGGTCCCAGGCTATGAGCATGTGCTGGCTGATGATGCCATTCTGTATTCCATTATTGGCGGTTCAACCTTCGGGCATGAGATCACCCATGGCTTTGATGATCAGGGCTGTAAGTACGACAAGGAAGGCAATCTCAACAACTGGTGGACGGCAGCCGATTCAGCCAGTTTCTCTGCACGCACCCGCCTGATTGTGGAGCAGTTCAATGCTTTTGTGGCTATCGACAGTCTGCATATCAACGGCGAAATGACCCAGGGCGAAAATATCGCCGATCTGGCCGGTATCAGCATGGGATATGAGGCTTTCATGAAGACTTCCCAGTTCAAGGAAAATAAAAACATTGCCGGCTATTCACCTGCTCAGCGTTTCTTCCTTGGCTACGCCCTTGCCTGGATGATCAATATGCGTCCGGAGGTTATCACCAATATTGTGAAGAGTGATGTGCATTCTCCTGCTAAATTCCGGGTAATCGGTCCCTTGTCGAACCTGCCGGAGTTCTATGCTGCTTTTGGTATCAAGGAGGGGGATAGGATGTGGAGAGATGAGGGGAAGAGGGTGAAAATTTGGTAAGAAGATAAAAGACAAAAGGAAAAAGACAAAAGGAAAAGGAACAAAACAAAGGATAAAAGGAAAAAGACAAAGTCCGTCCCCTGACGGAAAAGGGTAAAGATTTGGTAGGAGGGGAATTTGAAAATTCGGTAATTCGGTAATTTGAGAATGAAATTGTTGACACGCTAAGTACGATCCAAATCAGTGTTAATCAGTTGCATCCGTGTCATCTGTGTTCTATTCATTGCTACCGGTACATAATTGACTCCTTTGGGAAAACTTTGAAATTGAACTTTCTTGCAAGTAGCACTGGGTTTCTCGCTGATTAGCGCGGATAAATAAGGGGATTTTCGCAGAGGATTTCCCCAAACAATTGCCTGACTATCGCATGACTATTGAATGACAATCGCATGACAATCGCATGACTATTGCATGACCATCGCCTGACTATCGAATGACAATTGCCTGACCATCGCATGACAATCGCCTGCCCTTCGCACCTACTTGCAATTCCCCTTATTCCCTAAATTTGCGGGTACTGACCAACAACGCTATTCATGATTTTACTGGATCAACCCTATGTTTCCGAGTTCCTGAAGAAAACAATCAGGGATATGCAATTACCGGTGTTTGAACCTTCGGGGAATATACATTTTGATCCGGATAAAGATGCGTTTTGTCTGAGTGAAGGAGAAGCGATCAGGCAGATCAGGGAAAATCCGGGCTGCAGGATATATACCAATTCGGAGAATGCGATTCACTGGATCAGCAGGAACCTGGGATTCACAGACTTGCCGGAGAAAATCACACTTTTCAAGGATAAGTTCGCCTTCCGCAAATTAACGCAAGCTATTTACCCCGAGCTGTTCTTTAAGGAAATACCGATTAACTCTCTGCTGGAAACGGATGCCTCTTCCTTTCCCTATCCCTTTGTGATCAAGCCATCGGTGGGGTTCTTCAGTCTGGGAGTGCATACGGTAAACACTCCTGAAGACTGGGAAATTCTAAAGCATCAGATTCACGATGAAATTGAGCAGGTTCAGCATTTGTACCCGGTGGAGGTGCTGGAGACTGCCAGTTATATTGCCGAAGGGTACATTGAGGGAGATGAATATGCTTTCGACGCCTATTTTGATGATGCAGGAGAGCCCGTTTTGCTCAACACCTGGAAACATTACTTTGCAAGCAGGGAGGATGTAAGCGACAGGGTATATGTGACGTCGGGGGAGATTGTATTGGAAAACCTGGAAAGAATGACAGGTTTCCTGAAGATGCTTGCCGGACTGGTAGAGCTCAGGAATTTCCCATTGCATGTGGAGGTAAGGATTGATGAGCAGGGAAGGATGGTCCCGATTGAAGTGAACCCACTTCGGTATGGAGGCTGGTGCACTACAGCCGATAATACCAGCAATGCCTTCGGATTCAATGCCTATGAGTATTTCCTGAAAAACCTGAAACCGGACTGGGCAGACAATCTGCAGTCGAGATCCGGAAACCCTTTACAGTCTTATCGTTCTGAATAATTCTACAGGTATTCCCGGCGAAAAAATTCAATCCTTTGATCATGCCCGTCTCTTAACTCATTTTCATAATCCCCTTGAATTCAGGCCTGCCGATTTTCACAAATTCCCCTTATTTGGGTTTATCTTTACCGAAACACCGAAGGAGCATATTGGGGAATTAAACTGGATCCTGAATAATGACCTTTGTGAGTTTATTGGATAAGTCATTGACTGAACAGCGGTGGTAATTCTTGCAAGTAGCAAAGGGTTTCTCGCTGATTTACGCAGATACAAATTATGCAATTTGATTTTCGCAGAACAACCCAGCGATTCTGAGCATAACGGAATGGTTTCAACAAAGCACAATCAAATCTGTCCGCCGGCTGGCGGATCAGTTGCATCTGTGTCATCCGTGTTCTATTTTACGCTACTAGCACAATTATAAAAATTCAGGATAATTAAAGTAAAATTGAAAGTCATTCGTCTGTCAAGGTAATATGACAGCGACCGGAAATATAGAAATGGCAGGAAACAGGAATCAAACCATTGCTGAAACTGTTGGTAGTTATGGCAAGCGCCTGTTCGGGTTTATCCGTGGAAGGGTAAATTCCGATGAGGATGCACGCGATATATTGCAGGATGTATGGTATCAGCTCAGCAATGTGGTGAACCTTGAAGAAATAAATCAATTAAGTGCCTGGCTGTTCAGGGTGGCCAGAAACAAGATCACCGACCGCTACCGGAAGAAAAGCCCTGAATTCCTTGAGGAGATTGGCGGACAGGATGAAGAGGGACTGGAAAGCATCACCGGAATATTATTATCGGAAGATGGTGACCCGGAATTGGATCAGCTTAAAGGAAGTTTTCTGGGAAGAGCTGTTTATTGCCCTGGACGAACTGCCCGAAAACCAAAGGCAGGTGTTTGTGTGGAATGAGCTGGAAGATATGACCCTGCAGGAAATTGCCGATAAAACGGGCGAAAACCTCAAGACCATTATTTCCCGGAAGGGATATGCCGTCAAGTACCTCAGGAAGAGGCTTGAAGGACTTTACAATGAATTTCTTGATTATTGATACTCAAAGAAAGATATTATGATGAACAACTCGAATTTTCGCAAGCGCTGGTACTTTATTTTCCTCTTCCCCCTAATGTTTTTCATTCTTGCCGGAGTAGTGATGTTCCTCTGGAATGCCATTTTGCCGGATGTGGCCAAAGTAGGTGAAATTGATTACTGGCAATCTGCCGGATTACTGCTGCTTTGCAGGATACTCTTCGGAGGATTTGGATTTGGGAAGCATTCACAGCATCATCATGAAGCGCATGAGCGAATGAAAAGCAAGTGGTCGGAGATGTCGGATGAGGAGAAGCTGAAATTCAGGGAGAATTGGAGAGCACGTTGTGAGAGAAAATCTTGAGTTTGAAAGAAGGAAGAATTCAGAAGGAAGAATTCAGAAGCCAGAAGTCAGAATCCAGAATATGGAATTCAGTAGCTAGAACTCAGAATTTAGAAGCACTCCGCCAGCTGGCGGACAGAAGTTTGAATCCATCCGTCTTTGCCGGCAGGAGCCAGAAGCCGGAATCCAGAAACTAGAATCCTGAATTCAGGATTAAGTAGCCTGAATCCAAAAGTTTGGAGCCGGGAGCGAGATTCCTGAAACCTTACGCCGAGGCGGCCAGAATAATTTTCAAATATTGGTACCATTTTTCTATTCTGTCCGCCGGCTGGCCGATGACTACTGAATTCTAACACCCGACTTCTAACTAACACATTCTGGCTTCTGTCCGCCGGCTGGCGGATGACTCCTGAATTCTTCCCCCCCCCCTTTTCAAAATTTTTCGTCAGTAATTAAAGTAAAACCACTTTGTTCCCGTCTCCCTGATAAAGGCAATCATTTAACAGTTAACAAGCCTTTCACGAAACAAACTAATAACCCTTACAATGAAAAGAAAATTCAGATTTTTATTTGTCTTAGCCCCAGTTGCATTTGTAGCCATAGGATCAATCATAACCATGTCGCTATGGAACTGGATCATGCCAGCCCTCTTTACGGTTGGAACCATCACCTTCTGGCAGGCTGCCGGAATCCTGCTGCTCGCAAGAGTGCTGTTTGGTTTCAAAGGATTTCATCATCACGGCTTCCACGGACATATGCAGTACGCACATGTTGGTGGGGGATGCCACCCACATCATGGTTCAAGACATGAATTCATGAGGCAGCGCTGGGAAAGTTTAAGTCCAGAGCAGAAGGAAAAGCTCAAGAAACGTTGCGGTCACTCATTCGAGAGTAAGCAGCAGGAACCAGAAAAAGAGGCATAATCCCGGTTCGGTTAAAATCACAAGGCGGACAGTATTCAAAAAATGAATGCTGTCCGCTTTTTTATTTTAAACCTAATTACATTTATTCAGTCAAAGGTCTTTTGCAAAACTGGAATCATTTAAACAAGAACCCTCATGAAACTAAAAACTACCCTGTTCATTGCACTTTTAATCATTGGTACCGCTCTGAGAGCTCAAATTACCTTGGAACATAATTATTCCGGAACGGCTGAGCTAGCGGATGTTGAGAATTTCGGATATAAATACTTCGTTACCGATTATCTAAACAATTCAGTTCTGATTTATAATGAGGATCATACGCCCTGGAAAACTGTGAATCTGAACCTGGGTGCAGGTAGTTTACTTTATGATATTGCCTATGTAAGTTCCAAGGTTTTCAATCAGGACGATCTTGTTGAGATGCTTATGGTTTCCTATATTTATGTTGCAACTACTGATACGACAGGTTATTTTGTCTATACAACTACTGTGGTTAATGAAAGCGGGACTACCCTGCTGACGGTTCCGGGGGGTGTTTATTCCTCAACCTTTACTGTTTCCAACAGTGAACCAAAGCTGATGGTTTATATTTATGATTTCTCCATCTCCAGTTATATTTCTGCCACTGAAATATATTCATTGCCTACCAAACCAGCGGGTTTGAAGGAGCCTGAGGGCATGCTTCAATTGCCTTATCCCAATCCTGCCGAAACAAGCATCAGGGTATTTTACCCGGAGTCAACAGCATTTGGTGAAGCGGAAATTATTGTTTCAGATCTCTCTGGAAAGGAAATGGGCCGGTATCAGGCAAACACAGGAGGATCAATGGAATTGCCGGTTTCCGGATTACCATCGGGAAACTATATCTACAGGCTCAGCATGAATGGCAAATCCATTCCTGCAGGGAAGTTTGTAGTCAGATAAAGGGAAATTTCTGCGTTTATTATTTGAGCCAACTTTACTATTGTCTTCTCATTTTACAACAACGGTAATTCGTCAGGGTGGTTCGTGGCGAGAAATCCTTAGTAACAGTTTTTTTTGCCACAATCCGTCGCTGCGGACACCAATGAATACAAAGGGTTCTTAGCAATAATCTGCTCAAATACTTTAATCTATCTCTATTTCCTGAAATCCCTTAGGTAAGGGTGGGCTTCAGTATTGAAAATGACCTTGTTGAAATCGAGGGAAGCTCCGTTGTCGAAAAGCAGGAAGGCATATTTAAGAGTCTCGGCAAGAAAGAAACTCTCCATTTCATCCTTTTTCTCGAAGGTTCTGACATCACTGAGAGCGCAGAAACCAACATCGTTTTTGCAGTATTTTACCAGGTTATCGAACATTGCTTTTCCCATTTCCAGGTATTTTACATTTCCTGTGTAATGGTAGAGATAGTAGGCACCTTCAAGGTTCTCCGGACGAAGTTCATAGCCGGATATACAAAATAGTCATGGTGCTGTAGTCCAGAACCTCAGGTTCAATACCGGTGAGCATCCACATATTGTAGTTCGATTGCTGAAGGGCAGCTGCATTGTCGAGGTCACCAGCCATTGCCAGACTACCCGCAAAGAAGGCATCCAAAGCACCGTAATAGGAGTTTTTGAGGATGCCGTCCTTCATATCAGCGCGTCCATACCAGCTTCCGGAATAGCGTTTATCCAGCAAATGAGAATTCACAGCCTTGAGACTGCTTTGCCACATTTTGGTCATATCATCATCCTTGAATAGAATTCCGGCCTTGAGCATATACTCCAGATAGGAATCAATGCCGCCGGAAATATGAGAAGAGGTTGATACCCACTCACCGGTTTCCACATTGATGCTTGAGCCGGTAAGATCAAGAGGGGAGCGCTTGGCATACAGCGTATTCATTGCCTTTTTGGCAGCTTCATAGTATTTGGGATTATTCAGGTCGCGGCTCAGTACACCATATTCCACGATATAGGTGCCAATTTCAGCCGGATTTGAAACTTCACCCCGCGTTTTTCCGGTTTTAAGGTTAACATAGCGGTAAGGCATACCCGTTGGTGAGTCGAATGACTTGATAAGCCTGTTTGCCAGGTCCTCGGCAAGATTCAGGAAACGCTTGTCGCCATCCAGTTCATAGGCCGAAAGCAGTCCGCCGAGTATCCTGATGGAGACTTCGAAATTCTGAACCTCCATGTCCACATCAAAGTTTAGCTTCTCAAAGATGAGCTTCTTAGCTTCAGCAGCCTCTTCCTTAAATCCCAGGATGAGCAATCCGTCGTAGGCATCAATGGGTGTCATCAGCAAACTCTGAGGATACCAGTTATGTCCACTTCTTGATAAGGGCCGCAGCGCATCCATTCCCCAGGCATACTGCCTATAGCCGTTCCAGGCATGCAGATAGGCATCTTTCGCTTCTGCGGCCATCTTTTGATAGTTAAAGTCGGGCGAAGCAGGATCAACTTTCTGCGATTTTGTCTGATTCTGGGCAAGCGGGCTAAATGAAAATGAAAGCAGAGTCAGGGCAATAATCAGGGATTTAGGATATGTCATCTCATTTTTTATTTGGTCCGACTAAGGTAGTAAGGTTTCAAAAAGGCCGATAATTGGGATGTAAAAAAATGCCTAAAATAGGGCGCTGAAAATGAGAGAGATACATATTTATATATCTATATTTGAACCAAACAGGCATCCATTTTGTTGATTGAACCATTGATAGCAGTATCTTTGCATTACACGACTACTATGAATACACAGAAACAGAACGCAAATTATTATAGCTTTTTCTTTTTTTACTATTACGGTAAAGAGAGGGGCTAAACATTTGCGTATGATTGTGTAAATCGAAAAATACAAAACGTTTGGGCCCCTTATCAGGGCCCTTTTTTTATGCCCGGATTCATGACTGCAACTACTCAGAACACTCTATTCAAAATCGCCATTCAGGGAGGCAAGGGAGCCTTTCACGAGCTGGCAGCCCGCACCTATTTCCCGAACCTTCAATTTGGACTGCATACCTGCGAGACTTTTCAGGATGTTTTCACTTCACTTGCAGAAAACCATAGTCAGGTGGGTGTAATGGCAATTGAAAACTCCGTTTCAGGTAGCATTCTGCCCAACTATGCACTGCTGCGCAAACATGGAATGATTATCAGGGGAGAAGTCTATTTGAGAATTGTCCAGAACCTGATGGCACTCCCAGGCGAAACCCTTTCCAGCATAAAAGAGATTCATTCACATCCCGTTGCCATCCAGCAATGCGAACTCTTCCTGGAACCCTTGAGGAAAAAGGGGGTTAAGATTATCGAAACTTCGGATACAGCACTTTCAGCCCGCCGGATCAGGAAAGAGCAGCTTTCAGGAGTTGCCGCCCTGTAAGTTCGCTGGCAGCAGAATTATGATCTGGAGATTCTTGCCAGAGGAGTGGAACCGATTCCATCAATTTTACCTGCTTTCTTATCCTTTCCGGAAGAATACCCCTATCCATCATCTGGCGCCGCAATCAGGAACCATTGACAAGGCAAGTCTCTGCTTTGCCCTTCCCCACGAAACCGGAAGTCTTTCAACGGTATTGTCAATCCTGGCATCCCATGGAATGAACCTCACCAAAATCCAGTCCATGCCCATTGTTGGCAAGGCCTGGCAATATTTCTTCCATGATCGATCGAAATTGGGAAATTGAAAATTACAGAAATGCATTGTTGATACAGTCGCAAGTTGACCAATTGATGGTGCTTGAGAATATCAGGGCATTATGCCTGTGGAAGAGGAATCAGAAACTATGTGGAACAGTCAATCTTCAAGCCCCAATAATTGATCCAAAACTTTCAGGAAAATAAACTCAATAACAAACTTGGCCTGGAAACAATCAAACCTAATCAGTCCCGCCGGCCGCACCTCGAAGTTCAGGAATACTATTTCGCAGGAAAGCTGAAGCAGCTTGATGAAATGCGCAAGCAGGGAATATCGGTGATCAATCTGGGAATTGGCAGTCCGGATCAGCCACCGGCAAGCAACGTGACCGAGGTTTTGTCCTCAGCCTCTTCCCGTCACGAAAATCATGGCTACCAAAGCTATACCGGAATTCCGGCCCTTCGCAAGGCTTTTGCCGACTGGTATCTGGAGCATTTTGGTGTTGAGCTCAATCCCGATTCTGAAATCCTGCCGCTTATGGGATCGAAGGAAGGAATTATGCATATCAGTATGGCCTTTGTGAATGAGGGCGATGAGGTGCTGATCCCCAATCCGGGTTATCCTGCCTATGAATCGGTGACCCGCATGATTGGTGGAAAGGTTCGTTTCTATGATCTGGTGGAAGAAAAGGGATGGCTGCCTGATTTGAGGGCATTGGAAGCTGAAGGACTGGAAAAGGTCAAGCTGATGTGGGTGAACTATCCTCATATGCCCAGCGGCACCAAGGCTTCGATTGAGTTTTTCAGGAAACTGGTTGAATTCGGAAGGAAGAATCATATTCTGATATGTAACGATAATCCTTACAGCTTCATCCTGAACGAAGACACACTAAGCTTGCTATCATTAGAAGGTTCATCGGATGTATGCCTGGAGTTGAATTCTCTTTCCAAATCGCATAATATGGCCGGATGGCGCATCGGGATGGTAGCTGGGAACAGCGTCTATATTAAGTCTGTTCTAAAGATGAAGAGCAATATGGATTCCGGAATGTTCCGTCCCTTGCAGGAAGCAGCGGTGGAAGCCCTGAAATCAGGCAGGGAATGGTATGAAAAGCTGAATGAAACCTACCGCCGGAGAAGGGAATTGGCAGAACAGCTGATGGAAGCGCTGGATTGCAGCTTCGACAGCCGTCAGTCCGGATTGTTCCTCTGGGGCAGAATCCCTGAAAGCTATGATCATTCCGAGGAATTCACTGACCAGATTCTCGATTCAACCCATGTTTTCATCACACCGGGATTTATTTTCGGAAGCAATGGAAGCCGTTTCATCAGAATTTCACTCTGCAGTGATGAAGCTACCCTGAAGGAATCCATCCGCAGGGTTGACGAGCGGTTTACAGCAAAGAATTTGCACCAAACAACATAGGGAACTCATCTAACTAAAGAATAACTGAAGATTACTAATAGAACTACTGAAATGAAAGTTGGAATTATCGGACTTGGACTTATTGGAGGATCATTGTCGAAGGATCTGGAAAACTGGCTTTATCGGAAATTAATCGGCGTTGACCGTTCAGCATTGCATTGCGAAAAAGCAATGGATTTGAAACTTGTTGATGAAATTCTGGATATGGAAACTGCAATTCAGAAATCAGATTTGCTGATTATATGCACCCCTGTGGATGTTATTTGCAGTCTGCTCCCTGGCATTTTGGACAAGATAGCCGGAAGCCGGAATGGTGATGGATATGGGGTCCACCAAAGCGGATGTTCGAGTTGTGAAGAATCATCCCTGCCGTGGAAGATATGTTGCCGTGCATCCCATGGCAGGAACCGAGTTTTCGGGTCCGGAGGCAGCCATTGACAGACTGTTCAAGGGGAAGCAGGCAATTATCTGTGATCGGGAAAGCAGTGATGCCGATGCACTGAATCTAACTTTCAGAATGCTTGAGACCCTTGAAATGAAGGTTTCTGATGCCTGCCGAAGATCACGATTTATCATGTGGCCTTGTTTCCACATATTTCGCATATAACCTCCTTTTGCACTTGCCCTGAGTGTTCTCGATAGGAAAAGGACGAACAGCATTCTCGCTGGCGCAGGGGATTTGAGAGCACCGTGCGACTTGCAAAAGCAACAGCAGAACCTGGACCCCATCTTTTGCATAAATGCAGAACCGGTGCTGGAAGTAATCGACAATTACCTGAAAAATTCAGCTGTTCCGGAGGCAATTTCAACCGGAGATGCCGTAAAACTTCAGGAGCTTATGGAAGAAGCCAATAAAATCAAGATAATACTAAAGTAAGATGAATCTTGTGCTTAATATGGAAATCTTTCAAACAGCAATAATCCTCTTTTCCTTTGTGTCTTGGTGCCTTTGTGGCGAAAACTACTACACTAAAACCTGACGAGAACGATGGACTCTCCACACATGATCCAATCCTGATATATTCACTCACAAGTATTCTGCAAACAAAAAATAACTGACCATCAAAACTCTTTACTACCCGACTAACCAAAACCCACTGAAAATGAAAAGTACTGAAGAAAATAAGCAAGGCATGGAAAACTTCGCGATAGAGCCATTAAAGAACTGGGACATATTCAAGCAAAGGCCCCTGATCATTTCAGGTCCCTGCAGTGCAGAAACCGAAGAGCAGGTTATGGAAACAGCCCTCCGTCTGAAAGCTACCTCGAAGGTGGACGTGTTCAGGGCCGGAATCTGGAAGCCCCGCACCCGTCCCAATTCCTTTGAAGGAGTAGGCTCCGAAGGACTGAAGTGGTTGAAAATGGTGAAACAGGAAACAGGAATGCCCGTCGCCACTGAGGTAGCTACTGAAAAGCATGTTTACGAAGCCCTGAAATTCGGGGTGGATATGCTTTGGATTGGTGCCCGGACCACAGTAAATCCCTTTGCCATGCACGAAATCGCCAGCGCCTCAGGAGTGGATGTGATGGTTCTGGTCAAGAATCCCATCAATCCTGAGCTGGAATTATGGGTAGGAGCCATCGAAAGAATCCTGAAATCAGGAGTTACCAGGATTGGAGCTATTCACAGAGGTTTTTCCACCTATGAGAAAACAGCCTACCGCAACCAACCCAGATGGCAGATAGCAATTGATCTAAAGCAGCGTTTCCCGGGATTACCAATGATTTGTGACCCCAGCCATATTGGTGGCGCCAGGGCTTATTTGAAGGATATCAGTCAGGAAGCCATGGACCTGAATTATGACGGACTCATGATTGAATCACACAGAGATCCGGATTGCGCCTGGAGTGATAAGAGGCAGCAACTCACTCCTGAAAAGCTGGATGAGATGCTGAGTCAGCTGGTGTTGAGGACAGTTTCGGAAGATCAGAATTTTATAAGTGTATTGGATGAGCTTCGTAGACAGATCGATATCTTCGATGATCAGCTTTTTGACATTCTCGAGAGAAGAATGCAGGTTGCAGAAACCATCGGACAATACAAGAAGGCGCATCAAATCACCATTCTGCAAAGCAACCGCTGGCAGGAAATTGTGGATAAGGCTTCCAGAAAAGGAGATATGAAAGGGATTGAGCAAGGAGTTTATCACGGTGATTCTGAAAGCCATCCATCAGGAATCCATCGACAGGCAGGTGAAGATCATGAATGTGGAAGCCCCGACTGAACCGGTAAAGGAATCTGTTGCAGCAGGACAGTCCGGTGCAGTCTGAGTTTTTGAAAAGGAATCAGGAAGTAAGATTATCAGTCCAAGATATCAGCAACATGGGAATTCAATCCTCAACAAGCCTGTTTTGGCGAATTCCCTTTACATTTGTTGAATGTTGAGTCTGATTCAGAAAATCTTGCCAAGGGACTGAAAGGAATAAGATGAGATAAAAATCCATTCCAGCATGCGGACAGTAGTCAGTAGTCAGAATAGATTGTTGGAAATATTATTGGGAAAATGATATTACTTCAAACTTCAAACTTCTGTATTCTGACTTCAGTCCTCGGCTTGGCGGATGAATTCCAGATTCCGACTACAGGCTTCTTCCTGAACACGCATATTTAACAATTTCTGATTACCAAGAGCTTTTAATTTCAATGATAATAGAGCTTTCTCCATCTTCTGTAAGCGGCAATTTGCAGGCACCTTCCAGCAAAGCATGACACAGCGTGCCATTGCTGCCGGACTGCTTGCCAATGGAGAAACCCGCATTCTGAATGCTTCAGGTTGCATGGATTCGAAAGCCGCCATGGAGATTGCCAGGGGATTGGGTGCGGAGGTGGAAGTGAAGGAGAATGAGATTCTGGTTAGATCAGGATCTGGAGCAGTGGCTCAAATCTGAACTGTGGAGAATCCGGACTGGCATTAGGGATGTTCACGCCCATTGCAGCATTGAACGGACAATCGATTGCAATTAGTGGAAAGGCTCCCTTTTGAAAAGGCCGGTGCAGATGATTACAGATGCGCTCAGCAATTGGGCTTAAAGTAAATCCAATGCCGGATTATTGCCTATAAAACTGGAAGGCAAATTAAAAGGGGCGGTCATGGTGAATGTTGATGGATCAGTAAGTTCCCAGCTGCTCACCGATTGCTGATGGCCCCTGCCGGTTCTAAAGGATGACTCCGTGATAAGCGTGGATAACCTCAAGAGCAAGCCCCTATATCTCAATGACGCTGGAATTGCTTCGGGATTTTGGCATTCAGGTGGAAATGAAGGAATGAGTCTCTTCAAAATCCCCGGAATCAGAAATACTCATCTCGAGCTATGAAGTTGAGGGAGACTGGAGTGGAGCTGCTTTTCTGCTGGTAGCGGGAGCAGTTGCAGGAAAAATACGGCTCACAGGTCTGAATCCGCATTCTGCTCAAGCTGACCGCCAAATACTGGAAATCCTTGAATTATGCGGTAACCCGGTACTTGTAGGTCCGAATTTCCTTGAAATTGAAAGCCGTAGTCTGAAATCTTTTGAATTTGATGCTACCGAATGCCCGGATCTGTTTCCTCCGGCAGCAGCCCTTGGCGTTTTCTGTGAAGGGACCAGCAGGATTACCGGCATTGAGAGATTGGTCCATAAGGAAAGCGACAGGGCAATGGCAATCGTGGAGGTATTGTCAAATCTTGGAATCAGGGTTTGGATAGAAGGAAACGATCTGTTTATTACCGGCGGACAACCAAATGGCGGCAATGTCTCATCGCATAATGATCACAGGATAGCCATGATGGCGGCAGTCTGTGCCCTGGGAGCGAAAGCAAAAGTCGTTATAAACGGAGCTGAATGTGTGAGCAAGTCGTATCCGGGAGTTTTATGAAGACTTGCAGAAAATAGGCGTTAATATCAGTACAGTAAATCAGTAATTCTATAGTTAAGGAATTCATTCGGAAGGATTTTCAGGATTTCAATTTTGGAGAATCACATGGATCTGCAATAGAGTGGTGATTGACGGGGTTCCCCGAATTGCCCTCTTCTGCTCAGGATTTTGAATCCGATCTTGCAAGACGCCGTTCAGGTTACCTGGGACAACACCCCGTCATGAGCCCGATTTGCCCGAAATAGTTTCCGGTCACTACAATGGATTCACAACAGGCAGTCCGCTCACGGTCCTTTTCAGGAATAAGGAACAGCGCTCAGCCGACTATGATAAACTTGCCGATCTGCCCCGTCCAGACATGCCGATTTCACCTCAAGGGTAAAGTTCAAAGGCTTTTCGGGATCCTGGGGCGGAGGTCGTTTTTTCAGGGCGAATCACTTTTGGGATTGGTTGCTGCAGGAGTAATTGCAAAAAATATTGGAGAATATTTCATTCAGGCCAGGATTCTGGAGTTGGGCGGCAGGAAGGATTTTGAATCCACCATTGAAGAGGCACTTGCCAATGGAGATTCCGTTGGAGGACTCATCGAATGCCGTGCATCAGGTGTTCCTGCAGGCTAGGGAGGACCTTTCTTTGATAGTGTAGAATCGGTGATCAGCCATTTGATATTTTCAGTCCCGCAATCAAGGGAATTTGAGTTTGCAGTGGTTTCAAGGCTGCTTCCATGTCGGGGAGCCAGCATATTTACCCATACTGGATGCATCCGGGACAACGGTAACCAACAATGCCGGAGGAATAAACGGAGGAATCACCAATGGAAATGAGCTTGTGTTTAGAGTGGCAGTTAAGCCAACCTCCAGTATTTCTCTGACTCAGAGCACTGTAAATCTGAAAACCGGAGAAACTCAGGAGCTGAAAGTTGAAGGTCGCCATGATAGCTGCATTGCACTGCGCATACCAGTAATCATTGAAGCGGTGACGGCAATAGCTCTTGCTGATTTCTGCCTTCTGAGCAAATAAATCCCTTCTTATTTTCTGTTTACAGGAGCATCCTTCAGTCTTTGGGTGAACTTAGTGCCATTCTGATTGTTTTTATTGGAAAACAAGTCAAATGGAAATTCATAATGTTGTTGGATGGTTCGAGATCCCTGTAGCCGATATGGACAGGGCAATCCGCTTTTATGAAACCGTATTCCGGATTCAAAATGGAGAAACCAGATGGCCCTGGATGGCCTGGTTTCGGGTTTTGAGGATAAGATAGGTTCAGGGGATCATTGGTTTATCAGCCTGAATACTACAAGCCCCTCCAGTTGATGGCACACTGGTTTCTTTTTACGGCTTTTCCGGTGACCTGGCAAATGAGCTTTCAAAGGTAGAGCCCGCAGGAGGAAGGTGATTCAACTCCCAAAACCTGATCTCTGAAGAAATTGGCTCAATAGCGATTTTTCTGGATACAGAAGGGCAACTTAGTAGCTATTCACTTGAGGTAATTGGCTTAGTAGGGATCAGGAATCCTAAAATCAATCCAGTTTTTCGATAGCCATTTTCAACGTAAGGTTTGAACCTTTCGAAGAGGAAAATGCTGCCACATGGATTCAACAATGGAGGATGCTTTCCTGTATTTCTCCGGAACCATGAACTGTAGGTGATTTTGGTGGAATCGAGCTAACCGCTGAAAAGTTGTAGGGTGACCATCTGCAGAGCATGCCGGCAAGTCCCAAAGGACCATCGGAAACGAATCATTTTGCCTCTTTGGGCATAGATTACAGCTGCATGTTTGCTCCATCACCACTCTCGTCGAAGATCTCGAAAAAACCTCCGCCAGTTTGGCCGTAAAGCTTATACGGCTTTTCTGAAAAGGAAGATCCCACCATCCGGTAATATCGCCGGTAATGGCATCAGCAAATCTGAACCGTTGAGCCAGGAGAGAGTAACCTCACTTCGAATGTGAAAGTGTTGCAACTTGCTTTCTGATCCTGGGCAAACAACTGCATTGAGAAGAAAGACAAATTAACAGGAAGAATAGTGGATGTTTCATCAGTTTTCAGTGTTGATTCAAGAATAGAAACAAAGATAATGGCAGATGTTCGTTATATTTGATTTTAATTCCATCAAAGAAAAAGGCAAAAAGCTTTTTGAAGAGGATTGAAATTGTTAAAGGGGAGTAAAAGAATTCATCCTCCAGCCGGCGGACAGAATCCATCCGCCAGCCGGCGGACAGAGTAATTTTCCCAATAATAATTCCATTTTCTATTCTGACTACTGAATTCTGACTACTGAATTCTTTTAGAAATAGCGTTTAGTTGGCAACCTCATAGCCCCCTCACTACCAATAAACTTAAAACAACCACCAATACCATTTCATGAGCAATCTGATCACAGTTACAAACATGAAGATATTCCGGGAGGATTACAGGGAACCCCCTATTGGCAAGCTACTGGAATACCATAACCTCGAACGGCCTCAGGGAAACCGACACCAAGGCAGAGTTGCTGATTGATGCATGGACAGGAAACACCTGAATATGCCGGATTATTTTGCATTTATTATCCGATCGGGAGGCGCAAATCTCAGATATTCAGAATTTAAGGTATCGAAAGGAAATATCAGTGGGAGAGGTTAAACATATTGCCCTGATAGCTCAAGCAATCACTGTGGAATGGTTAATCTTCATGAACGGAAGAGCTTTTATCCAGGGACTTGTGGACAACGCCGATGGCTTGGAAAAGGGGGAAGAACATTTTATGCAGTTCTCCCCAATGTTTGAAATTGGAAATAAGTTGATTTTGTGGTTAGTGAGGCCCAAAGATTGGAGGTTAAACATCCTTAAGGTTCTGATTTTACCGCTATACTAGCTGGGTTGAGGATAAAGACTTTAACTTATCAGTGAGAATCGTTAAATAATTACTTTGGCGTGTCAGGTTGTTATAGGCAAGATTATCCAAAGAGTTTCGTTATTGAAAAGTACTCAAAGCAATTTGAATCCGGCATTACAACATTTTACCACTCACTGCATGTCCGGCTATATGCAGCTTTCATGATTGATCGCCTTCATCTTCCAGTGAAGGAAACTTCTGCTATTTTTGGTGGATTTTGTTTCTGTTAAGCGGCGCAAGGAAGAAGATCAACCGATTGTAATTACCGGCCCTCTCGGGCGATGTTAAGTTCTGGGTATATCAGTTGGAGGGCCTCGACCGACCATCAGCCATCGATTCCATATGCAATTCCCATTACGACCTGATTGTTATGGATCAGGAACGCAGCATTATCGGGGATGAAGACTATTGACAACAGTTCTGATAAAATTTGCGAAGATTAAGGCTTCTAAAACTCTTCCGGAAAGGGAAACTGGTTTCAGCTTATATCGATGTCGGACAGGCTGAACTTCTATCGCTATTACTGGTGCCAGATTGGGATCTAGCCTATCCTTCATGGATGATGGAGTGCTATCTCACGGTTGGAATGATAATCATGGAGTTAAATTCTGCGTCTGGAATGGAAGGCAATAATGAAATCGTATATCGATCGTGATTATTGAGGATGGTTTTGATGGACTCCACATGGACTGGTTTATGACGGCGAAGAACAGTCGATTATTGATGGCAAAGAATGAGGTTTCTGGAAAGTGGGTCCGGCACTGGTGTCATTTATTGGCGAACTGGCAGATTATGCCCATTCGGAAAAAGAGGATTTCCTGTTTATCGCCCGTAATGCTCCTGAGCTAGCAGTATGAATAATGGAATACTGGCTGATGGAATAATAGCCCGTGAAGATATCTCGGTATGATGGCTCATGCGGTCCTGATAATGGTGGAAGTCAGGGAGATGTGGAAATGGATTTGCATCTGAATCAGAATATGGGATCGAACAGCGAAGTGTTTGGTTACAGAACAATAAGCCGGTTCTCAATGTTGAATATGCCTCCCAACCTGCCAAGGTCAGCAGGGCATATAAATTCTCCGGAGGGTGAAAAACCACTTTGCTTGTCAAGCATACACAACCTTACGCCTGCCCGGATAAACTTACTCCTAACACCACCCTCCTCGTTACTTTGAACAGGAAAGTGAATCTCAAATGCTGATTTCCAATTCATTTGAATCTGTAGACTGATTCACGAAGGAAATGGAAGGTGGGAAACGTATACAAATTAATTCATTTTGATTAGATTTGTCCTATGATTTTGGCTACCGGAGTACTGGCTTATTGGGTTCTTACCTGCTCTATGAGCTCACAGGCAGGGGAAGGTGCGGGTGCTGTTCTGTCCCGGAAAGCATGTGGGATGAACTTGGAATCGTGTAATTGAGGTGTTTCAATGCCAGTCCATTCCAAATTGACTTTATCGAATGGTTTGAGGGAGATATCTCTTGACTTTGTTTCCTTGTATTGAAGCTACGAAAGGTATTGAGCAGGTTTACCATTGTGCCGCCATTATCTCCTTCTGGATCCCCCGCGACCTAAAGCA
>JADJHD010000049.1 GCA_016707705.1 Bacteroidales bacterium | reverse complement strand
CCTGACCCAGACTGGGTTTAAAGAGGCGAATATTCATGGGATTTTTTGTTTGTTTTCTTGTTACGGTTATGGTTCTGCTGATTCGAAATGATGCTTTTATCAGGCATCATATTCAGAATCCGTATGGTTATTTTGAGCTGAATTATTTTCTCTGTGAAACTCTGTGTCTCTCTGTGTACCCCAAAGAAATTAAGTCAAATTAAATTTCGTCAACTATTCCCAGCGGTCGTAGATTACCTGCTCAGGCTTGATGCCTTTATTGAAAAGTGCACTCTCGAAAGCAGAAATCATTCCCTTCGGGCCGGACAGATAATAGACAACATCTTGTAATCCAGAGGTCTGATCAACAATTTCATCAACCGGCATAAAACCGTTTCTGATGAACCTTTCAGAATTGCTTTCCCCTTTTTCGCAAAATATCTCATAGGAGAAATTGGGGATTTGCAGATGACAATCCTTAAGCAGCTGTTCAAAAATGATAAGTTCAGGATTTCTGACCCCGTAATATATACTCAGGCTATGAAACTGCAGAGTATTGCTCAACTGTGATTTGAGAAAGGATAGAAAAGGACTGATTCCGGTTCCACCTGCCAGAAAAACTACATTTTTCCCAACAGCAGCATCGAAATTGAAAACTCCAAATGGCAATTTAATCCAGACTTCAGAGCCAACTTTTAATTCATCCACCATTCGCTGGGTAAATTTTCCTTTAGGTGAAATCAGGATCTCGATTTCATTTTGTTCATTCGGCGCATTGGCAATGGAAAACACCCGTGATTCAGGCCAGTTAAAGCTTGGATCATATGGGTCCAGAGCGAGATGCAGGAACTGTCCGGGCTTGAACCGGCTGTTTGCTTCTGTTGCAAGGGTATAATGTGTAACTTGTCCCTCATAAATGGAGACATGCTTTATCCTGGCCAGCAGCTTGCGTGGAGCAGCCATAAAAAGAAATTATCAGGTTGGAATTAAAAGAAGAATACTAAGAACAATTAAGCCAATAGGTTAAACATTCTGAATTTAATTGGTAGCAAAGTAGCGACTGATGGTTTCTACCATATAATCTATTTCCTGCTTGCCCAATCCGGGGTAAACACCAATAAAGAAGGTGTTGTTCATGATTAGATCAGTATTGCTCAGATTTCCTGAAACCCTATGCTCAATATTCATAAAGCCGGGTTGACGCAGCAGATTGCCACCGAAGAGATTGCGGGTATGAACCTTATTCTGATTCAGGAACTGCACAAGTCCGGTACGGCTGTATTTTTCCTGTTCACGCATGGTAACAAGGAATCCAAACCAGGATGGATCACTGTTTTCTGTTGCCTTAGGCAGGATCAGTCTGTCCTCAAAAGGTTTCAGCCCTTCATAAAGAAGTTTGAAATTCTCTTTGCGCTTCGCAATAAAGCCGGGAAGTTTCTTGAGTTGAGCCCTTCCTACAGCAGCTTGCATATCAGTAACCTTTAAATTGTATCCTATATGTGAATACACAAATTTATGGTCATAGCCCGGCGGCAATAGCCCGAATTGCTGGGTAAACCTTATTCCGCAGGTATTATCCTCTCCTGATGCACAGTAGCAGTCACGACCCCAGTCCCTGAATGAACGGGCAATCCTGGCCAGATCCTCATTGCTGGTTACAACCGATCCGCCTTCACCCATCGTCATATGATGGGCCGGGTAGAAGGATACTGTTCCAAGGTCAGCATGTGTTCCGGTGTATTTACCGTTATAGGTTGATCCGAGCGCGTCACAGTTGTCCTCTATAACCCAAAGATTGTGCTTACGGGCGATATCCATTACCTTTCCAAGGTCAAATGGATTGCCAAGGGTATGAGCCATAAAAATAGCCTTTACCTTAGGCGAAAGTGCTTTTTCAATATTTTCAGGATCAGGGGCATACGTTCCGGGTTCCATATCTATAAAAACTGGAACAAGTCTGTTCTGTACGATAGGGGCAACTGTGGTAGGAAATCCGGCTGCAAGGGTGATAACCTCATCTCCAGGCTTCAACTGACGATCACGTAACTTTTCGGATGTAAGGCTCGACATTGCAACCAGATTGGCTGAAGAGCCGCTGTTCACTAAGATGCTGTCGTCACAACCCAGGAAATCGGCAAATTCATTTTCAAAGGCCTCGGCATGCGGGCCTGCAGTGAGCCAGAAATCAAGGGACGAATCCACAAGGTTTGTAAGTTCTTCTTCATCAAATACCCTTCCGGCATATCTGACAATTGAATCTCCTGCAACAAAAGGTTTTGGAGAAAATTTTTCTGTGTAATAAGCTTTTACAAGTTTCTTAATCTCAGATCTGAGTTCGTTTGCTTCCATGCTATAGTCCTCCGGTAGTTGTTATAAATTCTTGAAATGTCTGTAGATTCCGGTCTTTTTCCGAAACGAGTGGATTCGATCCCGGCCATTGAATTTCCAGGTCCTCATCGTTCCATCTGATACCGCAGTCCGCTTCTTTCTTATAGCGGCTATCGTGTTTATAAAGTATTTCACTGTTGGGCTGCAGGCAAAAATACCCATGGGCAAAGCCTTTTGGCAGGTATAGGTATCTATGATCTTCTTCCGAAAGAATATAAGCTACCCATTTCCCAATTGTGGGTGAACCTTTCCTTAAATCGACTGCTACATCATAAATCTGTCCCCGAATGCAGCGAATCAGCTTGCCATCTGAATAGGGGGGCAAGAGGAAATGCAGGCCTCTGAGAGTATCTTCCTTAATGTTCTGTGAATGGTTTTCCTGTTCCCAATGAGTCGGAAGGCCCATTTCAGCAAATAGCTGATCATCAAAGGTTCGCATAAGAAAACCTCTTTCATCACTGAAAGCTGTGAGTTCAATCTCAAGCAACCCCTTTATCAAAGGGTTTTCCTTAACAAGCATTGGATTCGAAATAATGAATTTGCTTCTTGCAAAGTTCTAGTACTGAAAAAGTTTTATTGTAGTTATCATACCATTCAGCCGTCAGTTTAAGCATTTGTTCAAAATTCAGGGTTGGTTGCCATCCCAGTAAATTGAAGGTCTTGCTGATGTCCAGAGCAAGAAGTTTAGCTTCATGGAATTCAGGTATTCCGTCCTGCATCCATTCTCCCCTACCTGTCAGCTTATAGAATTTTTCTACAACTTCCTGTACAGTAAATGTTCCGCTTAATCCGGGACCGAAATTCCAGGCTTCTGAGAATCCTTCCTGCTGGTAATTCTTCATGGCAAGTAAAAGATAGCCTGATAGTGGTTCCAGAACATGCTGCCATGGTCTGGTTGAACCAGGATTTCTTAGCATCAATGGTGAATCTGATTCCATTGCTCTGACACAATCGGGGATCAGGCGGTTTAAAGCCCAATCTCCACCTCCGATTACATTACCAGCCCTGGCAGTTGCCACTCTTTGCTGAGATCCCTTTGCTGCACACAGGAAGGAATTCCTGTAGGATGCCGTCACAAGTTCTGCGGCTCCCTTGCTGGAGCTATAGGGATCGTGGCCTCCCATAGGGTCTGATTCCCTGTATGGGAATACCCATTCCTTGTTTTCGTAACATTTATCGGAGGTTACGACAACGATCGACCGTTTCATCTCATTCAGCCTGCAGGCTTCCAGAAGATTGACCGTTCCCATGATATTACTGGCATAGGTGTCGACAGGTTCCCTGTAACTGCTGATTACAAGTGCCTGAGCTGCCAGATGAAGAACGATATCAGGCTTTTCTTCGTTAATAACTGCAGTTAATGTATTTAGGTCTCTTACATCTGCCCTGATATCTTTGATCAATTCATTTCCACCTGCCAGTACAAAGTTGTCCTTGCTGCTCAAGGGATCCAATGAGTAACCTATTACCCTGGCACCCATAGAGTGCAGCCAGATGCTTAGCCATGAGCCCTTGAAGCCTGTATGGCCGGTTACCAGGACAGTCTTGCCCCGGTAAAAATCATGAAGAGCAGTATAATTTATTGCCATACTTTCCAGACTGGGTTTTCGACCCAAAGTTTATTTAACAGCTGGTTATCCCTGAAGGTATCCATGCATTGCCAGAAGTCAGAATGACGAAATACTGAAAGCTGGTTTCTTTCCACGATATTGTCAATCGGAATCTTTTCCAGATCGGCATTTGGGTCATTTGGAATCAGGTCAAGGAACTCGCGTTTGAAAACAAAATATCCGCCATTGATGGGACTCTGGTTTTCAACATCCTTAAGTTGTTGTTTGAACCGGGTAACCATATCATTTTCCAGAACCAGATCCCCAAATCTTGAGGGAGGATAAACACCAGTAACTGTTCCTATGGTGTCCATTCGCTTGTTGAATTCCAGAAGTTTGCCAATATCAACATTGCTCACAGCATCGCCATAGGTAAGCATAAAGCGGTCCTCTGTAATATAGGGAGCACAAAGCTTCACGCGGTATCCGGTCATTGATTCGGCACCGGTTTCAACCAATGTCACTTTCCAGTCCTCACGGTCCGAATGGTTATGTACTTCTACATTTCCGCCTTTTCCAAGATCAACGGTGAAGTTGGAGTTATAGTTGTAATAGTTCAGGAAATAGTCACGGATGGCATTTCCTTTATAACCCAGTGCCAAAACAAATTCTTTATGACCATAATGGGCATAATGCTTCATTATATGCCAGAGAATGGGCTTTCCGCCAATCTCAACCATGGGCTTTGGCTTATACTCCGTTTCTTCACGCAGGCGTGTTCCCATTCCGCCGCAAAGGATAATGGTTTTCATAAGTCCTGATTTAGTTCAGCTAATAAGTGTAAATATCTTGTGAATTGGTTAAGGGCTTTTAGCAGGATTTAAACAACTGCCAAACGTATTGCCTTTTCCTTTTCTTGTTTTATGTATTCCTGATTCATTGTGTTTCTCAGATCCTGGTAATAGACATTCAATCCAACAAAGAAAATGGTGAACATGAACCAGCGTTGCATTGGTAAGAAACCAATATTGAATCCAAAGAACTGTGAGGAGGTACCATGCACAACCAATAAGGCAAGCAATGCATAGGCATAAAATCTGAGCGCGTTCTTTTGAATTCCATGCCGGAACCCTGTTGTAAATCTTCGGACCTTCATAATCACACTGAAAATGAAGTAAAGGAATATAAGCACTTCCAGGATTCCACCCTCAATCATCTGGTTGTGAAATCCAACATGTCCATCAGCATATTCAAGTGCTTCATCTGTAAAGCCATATCCTATGATTGGACTATCTTTAATATGCTTCATAAGCTTAGGAATGCGCTCATCAACTCTTTTATTTTCTCTTTCAGCCACATTAGAATCTTTATCCAGATAGTTTCCTATAGAACTAAGTCTCTCTGTTGCATTACTTAACTGTTTTGAAAGAATATCATTTTGTTTCAATAACTGTAACCCGCCCAATGCTACCAGTAAGATGACAAACATTGAGGTTATCTGCCTCGCTCGAAGCAAGGATGATTTTGAAAGGAAGTAAAACAGATTTATTACGATAATTGAGTAGGTTATAAAGATTCCCCGTGTTGCGGATGTAAAGCAGATAAAGAAGTCAATATACATTACAATTACAATCCATAAGCGTTTGAAGTTTGTGGTATTGGAAATAAGCAGATAGCCTCCCAATATAAATAAGATTGTTGCAAGCAAGTCAGAGTCAAAGGCCCGGGATACTGCTTCTGCATTATCAGCTAAGCCGATTCCTGTCCCTGCAATTACATTTCCTCCATGTTTTACATATCTAGCAATATAGGTTCCAAAATATATTTCATGAATTTGCCCTAGCAATGCTACAAGTATAAAATGGGAGTAATAATTTTATCAATCGCTCAAATGCTTCTTTTGTATAGACCAATCTATGTGCTACAAGAAAGAAAGAAAATGGAAATATGAATGCCCTGGTAATCGTTATCATTGCCTTTACTGAGGTTCCTGCTATAAAAGAGTAGAAGAAAAGAACAATAGCAAAGAATGTTAATACATTCAACGAACTTTTGAAAAAGATAGGTTGCCTAACCTTTGTTAATGCCTTAATGATATATCCAACAAAGAAGATATCATAGACTGAAATTGATGCTCCTTTACCGAATGTGAAAAGGGGAACACGTTGCAGGTCATCGGCAGTGCTTCCCCGGAACAATCCAGCCGGTTCATTAATCAGGATAAACATAAATGCTATCCAGAAATAGGGCTTATCACTGCGAAAGGCAAGCAACAGGATAATTGCAAAGTAGATTCTGGTGATAGCAGGGCTGAGAAAGTATACGAAAACAGCTGATACTAATACCAGTGCTATAATTTCCGTTATTTCCCTTGACCAGGCAGGTTTAGTGCTATATTGAACAGCGTCCATGCGGAAGGATTACTTATAAATTATATAGGTTGGATTTGTATTTCTTCAGGTTCTCAGCAGAAACAAACCAATCAATGGTTTCTTTCAGGCCTTGCTCAATAGAATATTCCGGCAGAAAACCTGTGAGTCCATTGATTTTTGAATTATCACACCAGAGCCTGAATACTTCTGAGTTGGCGGGGCGAATTCTGTCAGAATCAGAAATAAACTTCACATCCGATTCCATGATCTTCTTAATTAGCTCCAGCGTATCTCCTACACTGATCTCATAATTGGATCCTATATTCACGGTTTCACCTATGGCCTTTTCACAATTGGCAAGCTGGATAAATCCACGGCAGGTGTCCTTAACGTAGTTGAAATCCCGTGTAGGGGTGAGGTCACCCAGTTTAATCTCTTTGGCTCCGTTTGCAATTTGAGTAATGATAGTGGGTATCACTGCTCGGGCTGATTGTCTTGGCCCATAGGTGTTGAAAGGTCGGGCGACTGTAAGTGGCAGTGAGAAGGCCAGATGAAAACTCATGGCTATAGCATCTGCCCCAATTTTGCTCGCACTATAGGGTGATTGCGGCTGAAGAGGATGCTTCTCGTCAATTGGAACATAGCGGGCTGTCCCGTAAACTTCTGATGTTGAGGTGTGTATAACTCTCTTTACTCCTGATTCAAGTGCAGCCTGACAAATATTCAGAGTGCCCTTTACATTTGTATCAATGTAACTGTCAGGTGCCACATAGGAATATGGGATTGCGATTAGAGCAGCAAGATGGTAAACAGTGTCAATGTCTTTTACCAGGGTTCTGCAGAAATGAGGATCCCTGATGTCACCGGGTACAACCTCCAGGTTAGGATGAGTATTGCCTTCAAGCCATCCCCAGTTGTTAAACGAATTGTACTGGCTCAATGCACGGACTTTGTGCCCCTGTTCGAGCAGCATCTCAGTTAGATGAGAACCGATAAAGCCATCAGCTCCTGTGACAAGAATATGCTTAGTCATAAAATTTCAATGATTTGGAAATGGGAGTAAAGGGCCATAATACAGGGAATTGAATTGACCCGATTTGTTTTATGGAATATTGCCGGAAAGAAATCCTGGATTGATTGTTAGTATTTCCTGAAATTGGGATACAGATCGTCAACCAACATTGGATGTGAGGATGGATCAAGAATTATCTCCTTTATTCTTTTTGCCCAAACATCCCAGGTGAATTTCTCGATAACTTTCTTATAGAGTTTTTCTGCCATGGCAGTTCTTTCACTTTCATGATCCAGATAGTAGTCAATTTTTTCCCTGAATTCAGGAATTGTATCAAAAGTGACAATCTCATCAGGTTCAAGAATCCTGCTCAGAGCTGAGCGGTTGTCCAGAATCTGGAATCCCTTGCAGGCAGCTATCTCAAATACCCTGGGTTGAAAGCAAGTTGACAATTGGGGAGCCGGTAGGTTCAGGTTAATCTTCGTGAGTGTGTATAGCTTACGCAAATCTTCCATGGGAAGCCTTGAACCATAAAAATGTGAAGTAAGTTCAGGCAAGTATTTGAAGCGGTAAGGCCAGTTATTGTCACCAAAAATCTTGAGGTCATAGTCGGCAACAAATGCAAGCAAGTCAGCCCTGTAAGCTCCTTCAGCCTTGAATCCGTAAGATGTTCCGGTAAATGAAAGTTCACAACCGAATTTATTCTTGTCCTCTTCAGAAATGGTCGACTGATCTATTGGGAAATAATAATCCGGGTCAAAGCCGGCATTGTGCCAATAGATGTCTGCATTTGGGGCAACCTTTCTGATATTTACGCTCCATGTTACTTCAGGGTTGAATATGATATCAAAGTACTTCAGACTATGTGGGAAATCAGCTACATAGCGCGTGGAGTCCCAGGGATCATCACCCAGAACACAAATCATCTTGCATTTTACACGTTCCCGTATAGCCCTAATTGTGGTCGGATAAAGGTTACATTCGTTAAATACCAGAAAAACATCAGGCTTAGCATTTATGCAATCCTGCAGCACAGATTCATTGTATTCTTTCAGCTTACTGTCCATTTCCATAGATCGAATCTGGGCAATATGATGCAGACGGAATAAATGAATCCATTTATTCAGACTGAAATCCTTCTCATTCGTAACTACTTCTACCTGGTTGCTCTTAAATCCCTTGATAAAGAATTTATGAAAGTCAACCACCCATGGGATCTTAGGAATAAATATTTTCATGTAGGCTTAAACTAGAGTGACCTCTTCGATATTGATTCTGAATATCTGTAAGATCAAATTTACGGTATTATTGCTTGAATTGGTGATGCTTACTTGATTGAGCCTGTCAGTCAGGTTTTTATCTTGCAGATGTGTCATCTGTATTGGTTTCCCTGCGCTGAATAACTCTGATTGGAACTCCGGAAGCTGTTGCGTAATCTTCAACATTCCGGTTTACCATTGAAAGGGCTGCCACGGAGGCAAACTTCCCGATCCGGGTGCCATGCTTTACCAGCGAACCTGAATAAACCATGGCTCCTTCTTCTATGATTACTTCCTCGCGATCCTCGGTATAATTTCTGGTTTCCAGTGTATTGCCTGTAAAATAACCTGAATGGGTCCAGATCTGCACCCTGGCACCTATACTGGCAGCATCCTTTAGAGTAAGTGGCATTGTAAGGTCGAGGATTACTTCCTTGCCTATATATACATTGTTTCCAATATGCAGGTTTTCAAAGGGCTTGTTCTTTCCAAAAGGCCTGTGGATATACAATCCGCGTTCAATTAAGCCTCCATGTCCTATTGTAGCTCCATATTTCTTTAGAAAATAAGTGCAATGCCTGAAGGGGAGCTTTTCAACTATTTTCGACAGCCCATAGGGGCCGTGAAGCCATAATCCATAGGAACAGCGCATGCTCCAGATCAATCTTTCAAGGGAAACAAGGAAGGATTTCATGGAATTATTTGGCCTGGGTAAATACTTTTTTAACTGCCTGAACTACATAATCGCGTTCAGCATCAGTAAGCGAAGGGTAAATCGGTAAACGCAGGAGCCTTCCGAAAAACTCCATGGATCCCGGCATCTCAGCATCACTTGAAAGACTGCTGTAATAGCGGTTCCTGTGAAGAGGAGTATAGTGTACATTGCTCAATACACCTTCAGCCCTCAGTGCATCCATTATAAAATAGCGGTCTTCTTCAGGAACCAGAATACCAAACAGATGCCAGTTTGATTCGGAACCTTCAGTGATTCTCATGAAATCCAGTCCCGGAATGTCCTTCAATTCGCGGAGGTAGTATTCTGCAATTTCCCTGCGACGGGCATTCATCTTGTTGAGTTTCCTGAGTTGGGTAACTCCCAGGGCACCAAGTATGTTCGATTGTACGTAGGAATTGCCTATATCTACATATTCATAGTACCCGCGCGTAATATTATCAGTGAGGAAGGAATATTTATCGGTTCCTTTTTCACGAAGAATCTTGATCCGGTTTGCCAGATCATCATCATTGGTAACCAATGCACCGCCTTCACCGGTTGTAAGATTCTTGGTGCCATGAAAGCTGAAGGTTGAGACTTCCGCCTGGCATCCTGTCCTGAAGCCTTTGTAACTGGCTCCAATGGATTGCGCTGTATCATGAACAACATACAAATTATGCTTCCTGGCAATCTGCATGATGGCATCCATATCAGCCGGGATTCCACCGTAGTCTACTGCTGCAATGGCAACGGTGCGGGGAGTGATATAGGATTCGAGCTTTGAGATATCAAGACTGCCATTGTCGGCATACACATCAGCCAGAACTATCTTCAGATTATTGTAAAGAGCTCCCAGGGCAGTGGAGGTGTAGGTAAAGTTTGGACAAATGACTTCTGAATCCTGTGGAAAATCCTTAACACGGAAGGCTAGTTCAAGAGCTGCTGTGGCAGAAGTTACAAACAGGGCATGCTTTACACCGAGGTAGGAAGCCAGTTCTTTCTCAAATTCCCTGCAGTCGGGGCCATCGCCTGAAACAAAGGTTGATCTTAGGGCTTTGTCCACTGCCTGGAAATCATCTTCTTCGAGGAAAGGCTTGTGAATAAGTATAGGTTCGGAGGAAATAGCAGTTCCACCGTTAATAGCCAGTTCGGGATTATTCTTAAAAATCATTAGAAGCGGTCTAAATTTATTACAATGAAGAAAGAAAAGAATTCAGTATTCATTTGCAGATTGTCTTAGTCAGTTAGAATTGAAATAATGGAATTACTATCATCCCATTCTGATTCTGACTTCTGTCCGCCAGCCGGCGGATGACTTCTGAATTCTGGCTCCTGAATTCTGGCTCCTGAATTCTTTGGGAATTAGCATTTTTAGACAATCTCTTACAGTTGTTTAAGATACCAGTCGTACATCTTTTTAATTCCTTCTTCAAGTTCGGTGTTTGCTTTCCAGCCAAGAGCATTGATTTTGCTCACATCCAGAAGCTTGCGGTAAGTTCCGTCGGGCTTGGAGCTATCGTACCAGAAGTTTCCCTGAAATCCGGTAACCTTCTTAATAATCAATGCCAGGGCATTTATTGATAAATCCTTTCCGGATCCTGCATTGTAGAAGTAATTAATGTCTTCGGATTCAGCCTTTTCGACAGGTACATTGTAGTTTTCAAACAGGAAATGAACTGCATCTGCGAGATCATCAACAAACATAAACTCTCTCAGTACCTGTCCTGTTCCCCATACATCAATATAAGGATCGGGGTAGGCATGAACTCCATGCTTGTCGAGTACATCCAGGATCTCAGTCTCGGTTGCATTTCCATCAACACCTTCAACAGGATTGCGGTTAAGGTCTTTGCGGACAGATTCCCAATCCTGGGTTTCAAGACAGTGAGCGATATGCATCTTGCGCATTAAGGCAGAAAGCACATGCGATTTCTTGAGGTCAAAATTATCATTGGGACCATAGAGGTTGCATGGCATTACTGAGAAGAAGTTGGTGCCATATTGCCTGTCGTAGCTTTCGCAAAGCTTGAGTCCGGCGATCTTGGCAATGGCGTAGGGCTCATTGGTTTGTTCCAGTTCGCTGCTCAGCAGACAATCCTCTGAAATTGGCTGGGGAGCCATTTTTGGATATATGCAACTGCTTCCGAGGAACACAAGTTTCTTCACACCATTCACATAACTCTGATGAATGACATTATTTTGGATAAGCAGGTTCTGGTAAATAAATTCACCCCTGAACACATTATTGGCGACTATTCCACCAACTTTAGCTGCAGCCAGAAACACATATTCAGGCTTTTCGGCAGCGAAAAACTCTTCCACTGCAAGCTGACGTGTCAGGTCAAGCTGTTCATGCGTACGGGTGATGATGTTGGTATAACCTTCCAACTGCAGTTTCCGCATAATCGCAGATCCAACCATGCCCCTATGTCCTGCTATATATATTTTGGAGTTCTTGTTCATCGGTTCTCGATTTGAAATAAACGTTAGTTGCAAAAGGTTCAGAATTCTTTATGTCCCTTAGTGGTTCACATTTGTGCTTCTGGCAAGAATTAGAACACTGATGACACAGATCCGCCAGCTGGCGGACGGATTTACACTGATTAAGAAATTTTAAAATTTTCACATTCCCACATCTTCACATCTCTTGATTTTCAAATTCTCATCCGTCAGCCGGCGGACAAATTCCTTAATTTTCACATCCTCACATCCTCATCCGCCAGTAGGTTGACTCCGCTTCGCTGCGCATCCTCACATCTCCACATCCTCACATCTCCACATCATTCCCTACTGATTACACGCCAAAATAACCCTCACATTCCCATTCTCATCCGGTTCCATATCAATATGATGGTATTTCTTTGATTTCTTGCAGAGCTGCATCACGAAAG
>JADJHD010000048.1 GCA_016707705.1 Bacteroidales bacterium | reverse complement strand
CTACGTTCTATTACCTGTGTAAACTGCATTCCGATTTGGACAATATAAAAGAGGACATCAATAGTGCCGTGATTTGCAGGATAAATAAAGGCACTTTAAACAGCGACTACAACCCGACCGCAGGCATATGGAGAATGAAGCAGTTGGGGGAAAAGGACTCATCTACTCACGAGATCAATTCAACCGGTATCAGCATAAACCTGGTCGATGGCAGTAAACCTTAAATACGGTTATATCTTCAAGACTACCGCACAAGCATTTGACAGCGGGAAGAAGATTATCGTACATAAGGGCGGGACTGGTTCAGGTAAGACCTTTGACCTGATGATATTCATTATCTTTTATGTTGCTCTCAGGCATCCTAACTGGGTGATTACCGTTGTATCTGAGTCAAAACCGCATCTTGATATTGGGGCTATCCGAATAATGAAGAACCTATTATTGCAAACAGAGGTGTTTTCATCGGATGAGTTTAATGTGTCAACAAGCCGTTACACATTCAAGAATGGTACTATCCTTGAGTTTTTCTCAGCAGATAGAATTGATAAAGCACTTGGAGCAAGGCGCAACTTATTGTACGGTAACGAGATCAACTCCCTCAAATTTGAGGTGTTCGATGAGTTAGCCCGTAGGTCTGAATATGTGCTTGCCGACTTCAACCCCACCCAACAGTTTTGGTTAGAAAAATTCATTGAATACTACGGTGAAACAGGGGATAACGGGGAGATTGAACTAATCACAAGCAACTATAAGAACAACCCATTTTTGCCTGATGTAGAGCGCAGCAGGATTGAACGCCGGGCAACAATTGATTCAAATTTCAGGCGCATTCATGTGGATTGTGAATATGGTTCATATGAGGGGCTTGTGTTTGAGCAGTTCAATATCATTGAAGATATGCCTAATATTGAGGGCTTGTATGGGTTAGACTGGGGTTATACTAACGATCCGACAAGCATTATCAGGGTAGGCATATCCGGTTCAGGTCTCTATCTTGATGAACTGCTGTATAGAACCGGACTAACCAACTCGGACATATCAGGCTTGTTGCCATCACTTGGAATACAGAAGAACTATTCACAACTGATAGCCGACTCAGCAGAGCCTAAGAGCATTGAAGATTTGTACAGGGCTGGGTATAATATCAAGCCAGCCGTTAAGGGTCCTGACTCTGTTCGTAACGGTATCGACTGCATGAAGGGTTTTACTATTCATGTGACCAAACGCAGCGTGAACCTGATTAAAGAACTAAGGAACTATTCCTGGGTTATGGATAAGGAAGGCAACCCGACCAATAAACCTATTGACGCATATAACCATGCAATAGACGCAGCCCGTTATGCTGCTATGAAACTTGTTATACCTGTTGTTGAAGACTTTATACTATGATTCAGAAGGATATATTCAATACCCGCCCAGACCTTGAGAACTTAGCAAATAAGATTATATTCTCATATATTGCTAAGGGTGTACCGTTTGCGCTTTCAGACTCATACGAGACCTATGTAAACGAGGGTTATGCTGGCAATGTCAATGTATATCCTGTCATTCGTAAGATTGTAGATCCAGCTATTGGGGTGAAGTGGTATGTAAAAGACACCATCAAAGACGAGATTATTGAAGACCTGAACCACGACATGAACAGGTTGCTGAAGTCACCGAATCCATATCAGAGCCTTGACCAGTTCATAGACGAGGCAATGGTATGGCAGTTGATTACAGGCAACAGGTATATTTATTGGATGGCTCCTGAAGGGGGTCTGAACAAAGGTAAACCCGCTGAGATACATTTGCTACCTGCCTCACAGGTTGAGATTATGCAGGGTGATTGGCTGGATCCTGTTGGGGGTTATCGGTTGTTGCTTGGGGATGTATGGAAGATAATCCCAAAGGCGCAGGTTATACACGGTAAGAAGACAAACATCCAATATTCAACACAAGGGACTCAGTTATACGGGATGTCACCCCTCAAGGCGGCGTTAAAGGTTATGGCCGCAACGAATAAAGGCTATGACCGTTTAGCTATGAACTTTGAGAACGGTGGGCCGGATGTGATTATCACCAACACAGAACAGGGCGCAGGCGGTCAGGAGTACACGAAAGAGCAACAGGAGACCATCTGGCAGGCATTCATTAAGAAGTTCCGCAGCAAGTCTAAGGAACGCTTTATGATTAAGAATAAGCCTGTTGAGGTTCACGAGATAGGGCATTCTGTTGTTGATATGAACGTGCTTGAGTTTATGAAGATGTCCAAGTATGATTACTGCAACATCTACAATGTACCGGCTGAACTGCTCACTGACGGCAGTAAGACACAATCAGCCAACAACCGCGAGTTCATGCGTATGCTGTGGAACAATGCCGTTATCCCTGAACTGGAAACCATTGAAAATGACTTGAATAGAATTGCAGCACAATACAACTTAGTAACAGGTGAATCAGTAAAGATATGTTACGACCTGTCAGATATACCTGAACTGCAAGTTGACTATGCAACACAATCACAGGGGCTGGCAAGTGCATGGTGGTTATCACCTAATCAAAGACTAATTGCAATGGGATTGCCGCCTGTTGATGACCCTATGATGGATCAGGTATATGTCCCGATGGGTATGGTCCCACTCGAAGAACTAACCGCCCCTTCCGAAGAACAAGTAAAGAACTGGTATGACCGGACTCGAATTAAATATTGAGCAACTGCTAAAGATGTTCCTGCTTATTTGGGAGCAATCAATGGCGATTAATGTGCAGTACAATATACACTACAACTAATGATAACGATACCAAACGCAGAACAGAAACGGCAGCCTTATTACAGGCAGGCGCGTGCATCTATGCGTAAGGTATTAAAGTCGCAGAGTGATGAGTTATGTAAGCGACTCAGGGACTGCACAGACGTAAAGGGAATGATACTTGAATCTGAAAAGCCGGTAAGACCTGAACCTGTAGATAAAGCACTCAGACAAATATACGGTAAGACAGGCAAGGCATTTGCTCAGATGATTTTAAAGCAGTTCGGTAAGCGTAAGGCGTTGGATCCGAAGATGAGGGGAAGAGTAGAGACAGACGAATGGCTGATGTACATGGATAGATTTGTAACCTCAAGGCTTGGAGATAGAATTAAGATTATCACCGGCACGACAGAAGAACTGTTCAAGCAGGCAGTACGTAACATCACAGAGAAAGGATTGAAGGAAGGGTTATCTGTCTATCAGATGACAAAAGAGATACAGAAAGACCTTGATATAAGCAACCTGTACAGGGCTGAACGTATCGCAAGGACAGAGGTAGGCAGCGCATCGAATGAAGCAAGTATAGCGGGGGCTAAGTCGTTAGGGGAATCACTTCGCAAGGTGTGGATGGGATTCAATGACGGCAGGGAACGTGAAAGCCATATCGCACTCAATGGAACTACGATAGAAATGGATGATGAGTTCATGCCAGGATTAGCCTACCCTTGTGACCCGAACGGGGATGCTGAAGAGGTGATTAACTGCCGCTGCTCAATCGGATATGAAGAGAAAGAGGCAGACGATATAACAATAGGAAGATTTTAAACCTAACCAATATGAACCTACTAACCGACATTAAGAACTTTTACAAGTCACGACACCAACGCAATAAAATGGAGCGTGCAAAGAAATTAGCAGACCTGAGGGCAAAGGAAACAGGGAAGACTCATTACGTAATAATGGGACCCGATGAAAAGCCGCTTGTCTTAAATTCTCAGGTTGCAAGGGTGTTAAAGAAAAGACACCTGATGCACAAAGATACGTTTCTGCCACGTGAGGCAGTTTACATAGCATCGTTCTAACTCGTACAACATGAAAGAAATACTATTTAAATCACTTGAAACAGGGACGGTTAAGGATGTCAGCAAGACATCCCGCACCGTTACCGGATACTATTCAAGCTTCGGTCAGGACCCTGATTCAGACAACGACGTGATGTCATCAACGGCATTTGCTCAGACTCTGAAGATGAACGGACCTGAAGGGGCTAATCGTATCTGGCACTTGTTCAACCACTCAACCAGCTCGCCAATCAATAAACCATATATACTCAAAACCGATGATTTCGGATTGTACTTTGAAACTAAGTTCCCTGATACTAAGATTGCTAATGATATACTGACGCTATACCAAGAGGGCGCGATTACAGAGCATTCTATTGGGTTCAATATCATTCAGGCACGACAGGAACAGGGGATGCAAGGGCAATTCCAACTAATTCAGGAAGTCAGGTTATGGGAAGGCTCTTCAGTCTTATGGGGGGCAAATCAGAACACACCAACAGTAGGCATGAAAGCCGAGGACTTCGCTGTTAAAGCTTCAATCCTTGATAACCTGCTCCACAACGGAGACCTATCAGATGAAATGTTTGAGCAACTTGAAAAGATGCTCTCTGACATAAAGGCAATGTTCCGCACCAGCGACCCTGAGCCGGAACAGAACAACACTACTACCTGCGTTCCAGAAGTAGAGATAATCAACAAATTTTATCAATCTCTAAATCTAAGAAAATGACACAGGAAGAACTCGACCTTATCGCCAAAGAGGCGGAAAAGGTAGAAAAGAAAATGATGAAACTTGCCGATGATAAGATCGACCCATTATTGGCAAAGTTAGCTGCAATGGAGGAGTTTACTCCGGAAATGGCAGCAGAATTGAAAAAGTACGGAGCTAAGTTTGAAGCATTGCAAAAACAGTGTGATGAACTTGACATTAAACTACAAAAAGCAAATGTCCCGAATCAGGATGCACCTGTTTACGACCAGATTATGCACATAATCAAGGGTGCAAAGTGGGTTGAAGGGTTTAATAAAAGCAATGGATTCAAAGGGGCTGGAGTATTTGACCTGAAAGGTGTAGACCTTATGAATACTAAGGCTTCAACTGTTACTCGTGTAACTGATACTATTCCACCTCAGTTCACACCGTTTCAGTATGTACCGGGCCGTAGGTTCCATATTCGCGATACTATGCCTGTTGGACAGGCTACTTCAAACACAATTTGGATGCCTTATGAATCAGCAGTTACAAACGCGATTGCTCGCGTTGCTGAAGGTGCAGCCAAACCACAATCAGATTTCACTCCAGCTGTAACAAAATGGCCTGTTGAAAAAATTGCAACATGGATCAAGTTCACTGAGGAGATATTTGAGGATATGCCTCAGTTTATCAGTTATCTTACTACCCGCTGGATTGAACTACTCAAGCAGGCTGAAGACACAAAACTGCTTTATGGTACGGGTTCATCCGACATCAAGGGTTTGACAGTTGCAGCTGCTACATACGTTGATGTGGTGGCTGATTCTAAGGTTGACAGGTATATGATTCTTGATGCCGCAGTTACTCAATGCCAGACAGCCGGATTCTTCCCTGATACTATTTTCTTGCATCCTGTTGATGCTATGAAATTACGTCAGACTCGCGACACTACCGGAAATCTGATATTCCCTATTTGGATGGGGGCAAACCCATTAAATATTGCAGGTGCTACAGTTATGGTTCATCCCGCTGTTGCACAGGGTGATTTCCTCGTAGGTGATATGGCTATGGGTTGCCAGCTCTGGGATCGTAAGGCAGCAAACGTTAAGTTCTACGATCAGAATGAAGACGACGCAAAGAACAATGTTATTCTTGCCGTGTTTGAAGAAAGACTGGCACTTGTAACATATCAAAGCACCGCATTCGTTTTCGGTGACTTTGCTTCCGCACTTGCTAAAGGCAGCGCATAATACATAGGTGGACTAAATACGCTTGGATGCGACAGGGGCAGGTAATAGTGCCTGCCCCTAATTTTAACCAACCAAACGAATGCAATTCAATCACAAAATCCTGAACCTCGCTAAGAACATAGACCGATGGGGCAATATGTTGCTTCAGTGTGAGCAGTTCGGGATTGAACCAAACCGATTCAATTGTTACGAGGGTGGCGAGCGCGGGTATAACCGCAGCATATTCGAGGCGATTACCACCGCTTCGGGTAATATACTTATCCTTGAAGATGATTGCGTTTTTGAACCTAATGCCCGTGCGATATTCGACAGGGCTATAAAAGAACTGCCTGAGGATTATGATATTATGTATTTAGGTGGCAATATCCGAAGGCGATGCGACCCGTACACAGCCAATCTGAACCGTGTCTATGATGTTTGGACTACTCACGCCGTTCTGTTTAGTCAGAAATGTATTGAGTTCATCCGATGGAACTACGACCCAGCTGTACATATCATCTTCGATGAATGGTTGCGCCTCAATGTGCAGCCTTTAAATCATTGCTACATAGTCAAACCGATGATAGCATATCAGGCTGATGGGTGGTCAGACATCCGTCAGACACAAGTAACTTACGCACTCAGGGAATCTTCAAAATATCTGGTATGAACATCCTAACCCACATACACGCGTACCCGCCCAAGCATAATGCAGGGGCTGAATGGTATATGCACGCCGCTTTAAAGTGGTTGGTGGCTCGTGGTCATATCTGCAATGTACTGACAGAGACCTCAGAGATATACACAATCGACGGGGTAACGGTGATTCCTGATTCTGCTCCATACAGGGCTGAATATTATCCTATCTGTGATGTGGTCATTACCCATCTCGGACGGGCCGGCAAGGCTTGGAACTGCTCACAGACTTGGCGCAAACCTATTGTTCATGTGTGCCATAATGACTTCACAAACCGATTGACAGAGGTTAAGGCGGACTTTCAGATGGTTTATAATTCTGATTGGATGGAAGCCTCAATGACTCAGAAGGGTTCACGTAAGGGCTTTACATTGCATCCAGTGATATGGTTCGATGATTATAACACACCTACAACACGGGAATATATTACCCTTATAAATTGCAACGAGAATAAAGGCGGAAGAATATTGGTGCAACTTGCCGAGGAGATGCCGGATCGCAAATTCTTAGGGGTAATTGGGCACTATGGCGATCAGGTGAAAGCGGTATTGCCTAACCTTACCTATGTGCCGCATACAAGCCACATCAAAGAAATATACGCAAAGTCAAGAATAGTACTGATGCCATCCACTTATGAAAGCTACGGACGTGTAGCAGTTGAGGCGATGTGCAGCGGTATTCCTGTTCTATGCAATACAACCCCCGGACTTATGGAAGCCCTCGGAGATTGCGGCACGTATTCCGGCTGGAATGTTGACAATTATATTGAGGATATTTTGTCCTTAGATGACGAAAAGGCATATAATGACTTATCTTTACGTATGATTAAGCGGGCTAAGATGTTAGACGCTCGCAACGTAGAAGAACTTGAAGCTTTTGAAGTTTGGATTAAACAGATTCGTAATAACTACAACCCATATTTTAACCGATGAAAGTAATAGCCACACGAAACTTTGCATATGGATTTGGCATGGTGCTGACCGATGAAGTGTTGGACTTAGGTGA
>JADJHD010000047.1 GCA_016707705.1 Bacteroidales bacterium | reverse complement strand
GGCTGACAGAAAATCCTTGCCGAAAAGTTTGGTAACTGTCATGCGGTTCAGGGTGAGGTGCCGGTTTTATCGGTGCAAAGGATTGTAGCCGAGCCGAGGGTTTCAATGGCTGCGGGATTTCTGGTGAGCACCTTTTTTTTCGACATCCTCCATGCGCCAAGGGCCATGAAGACAGTAAGGATAACCGGAAATTCTTCTGGAAGCACTGCCATGGCAAGGGTAATGCCAGCGAGGATTCCATTCATGAAATTGCCTCTTGAAAGGGTAAATCCGACCACCACCAGAATACACAGGATGGCAGCAATGATGGTTAGCTTTTTACCAGCTTACCCATTTCCAGTTAGCTTTGTTGGTTCCTGTAACATCCTGCAATTCCTTTCCAATCTTTCCCATCTCGGTATTTATGCCGGTTTGGGTTACGAGAGCGATTCCATTTCCCTGCACTATCATTGTGCCGGAATACACATAAGGGAAGTCATCACCTCCGGGTTCGGAGTATTCATCCTTTCCATTCCATTCGCTCTTTCTAACCGGGACAGCCTCACCTGTTAACAGGGATTCATCAGCCATGAGGTTTACTGAATAAAGAACGGTTGCATCAGCTGGCACCCTGTCACCTTCCTGCAAAACGATATTATCACCTTTCACCACCTCGATGCCGGCAATTCTTATTTCCTTGCCATCCCTTATTACCAGGGCTCTTGGACTGGCCATATCTTTCAGGGCATCCAGCGCTTTTTCGGTTTTTCGTTCCTGCATGTATTCAATACCCATAATCACAACCAGAAACTGGAGCATGATTCTTCCTGAAGGTCGCCATGACCATGTAAGGAGCCACATCCAACCAGAAGGATGAACATAGGCTCCTTGATTACACCGAGGGCGGTATGGAAGAAATTCCTTGGTTTTGAGGAGGGCAGGAGGTTATATCCTTCCTTTCGCAGTTTTTCCTCTGCCTCTGCACTACTCAGGCCTTATTGAATGTCAGGATCCCCAAGATGAATCTTTGATTTCTCGAGGAACAGCATAGTAGCGTTTTTCAGGCTTTCGATGCTTGCTTCCTGTGCGGGCCAGATATTGAGGAAACCATCAAACCCCATAATGGGAGAGTATTCGGTTGATGAGTAGTATGCCATATCGGAAATTACATGGAGGAGGATGCAGTGAGCTTTCATGGATTTCGCTAACGAAAATCCAGTTTCAGCCACCTTTTGGGCAGTTGGGTCATAATCAATGGCAATCAGTACTTTAGAAATCTTTAATGTTTTCATCTTATAGTGTATTAGCGGAAGTTTGGGGTAATTAATGGAATTCGAACAGGCAGCAAAACCTTTTTGCTTTTCGTAAAAAGAAATTCCGGAATGAATACCAAAGGTTGTTGCTTTTCAAGAAGAAAGTCTTACACAACTTGTGAAAAAAATTACATTATTCACACATTTTGCCCCGAAGATTAAGGCAAACAATCCCTGTGATTTCCGGGGAAAACATGTTAGAATTAAATTAAGGGGAAGAGGTAAATAGAATCTGAAAAATCAGAAATTACAGTCCAAGATAACGTTCCAGGGAGTTCAGTTTTGCAAAGTGAGCTATGTCGATAACCGATAGCAGGCATTGATGTTCGTCGCCGGTAGCTATGCCTTCAACATATACCTTGAGCTGTGCATTTCTTTGAGATAATGGTAATCTCGCAGAATTCCTTTTTGCGGGAAAAGAAAAGATTATCCGGAAATTGCTGAAATCAATTCTGGAGCCTTCGGCAACGAAGAATTTGAAATTCCTGTTGAGTAGTATGAACCTTCTTTCTCCCAGCATTTCTGCACCGGTGAAATTCAGGTCGATGATATTGCCTTCTCCATCGATTGTAAAAAATCCGATAGGAGCCAGGTCGTAAATCATGGTATATTTTTTCAGGGCTGCTTCTGCAATCTCGTTTGATTGCCTCAGTTCCTCATTTTGCATTTCCAGTTCAATCTGGTGGACCTGCAACTCATGCAACAGAATTTCAGGGTCATGACTGTTTTCCTTCATTGCTGATCTCTCAAGTTTCCTTTGCAGTTTTTGTTCTGCTTTCAGTCGCAGGATTTGAGCTTCTGATAAATATTCGATATCCTCATTCATGCTATGAATCTTTAAATAATGAATATTCTTATGTTCACTCATTGTGATACTCAGTTGAACTGGGAATATTGCCGAATTTCCTTTTCTGAATATTTAATGCTAAACGAAATGAAATACTTAAGATTTAATACTCACAATCGAAAAATTCTGGCAATAAGTCATATAATCACTTAACGCATTTCATATGACGAAAGTAGAATAAATAGTTTTGAGATTGTTACACAAATCTTTAAAAGAGATACATAATTCACACATTCGAATTTTCCCGGGGAATCCTGAATTGTGGCAACTGGAGAATTAAATATGACAGCGGGGAATAAATAGCCTAAATATGACGTGAGTTCGACATAATAACAAATTTAACTTATTGTCAATCTGAATCTTGGTAATTATACTTTGTGTCCGCCGCGGCGGACACGAAGATGACTCTAAGATCAGGTTGTCAGTAATGTTTAAGAAATAGGATGTCAGCATATTATACTTCGAACTCACGTTAAATATAATGAGGCAAGGTGAAGATAAAGGAACTTCCATTTCCCGGTTTCTGGAAACGCGAATGGTTCCTCCGTGGACTTCAACAAACTCCTTGCAGAGCATAAGTCCCAATCCGATGCCATGCTCATTGTTGGTTCCGTTTGATGAATGCAGCTGATGGTTTTTTAAACAGGCTTTTTTGTTCTTCGGCTGAAATGCCCATTCCATTATCCTTTACTGTGATCTCAATGTATTGTTGCCTTTCAATTGCTGAAACCACTATCACACCTCCATTCCCGGTGAATTTCATAGCATTCCCCACCAGATTTCGGAAGATAGTACTGATCATTTGCATGTCGGCATTGGCGCAGAGGTCTTTTTTAATGGAATTCTTCAGTGTGATTTGTTTCTGGTTGGACTGAAAGTTCTCATTTTGAATTCATCCTGTACAAGATTGTAGAGATTAACCTTCACAGGATTGAAGTTTTTCTCCTTATTCTGTGATACAGTCCAAACGAGCAGATTGTCGAGGAGGTTCAGCGTACGATTTGCTGATTCGGAGACGATATTGATATATTTCTCTATCTCTTCAGGATTGTAATCGTTGAGGCTATCCTTCAGAATTTCAAGTATTCCGATAATTGAATTGAAAGGGCTCCTCAGGTCATGTGCAATGATTGAGATGAACTTGGTATTGGTTGCTACTACTTCTGTAAGCTTGATTGTCAGGGCTTCAGCCTGGCTTTCAAGGTAGGCATTCCTTTCTGCAATCTGCTGCATTTTGATGCTTAGCTGGGTGGCAGATAGTTCATTCAGGCTGTTCAGAAAACTACTGTCAGCAGGACTTACAGAAAGCTTGGAATCTTCTAAATTGTTTTTCATAGGCATGCATATTGAGACAGGGGAATACATATTTCAGAATTTATTATTAGCAGTTTAGTTCAATTTAATTTGACTGAATCACGCCTTAACTGAAGGAAATGATTTGGTGACAGGCCAGTATGAGATTTAAACTGGGCAGAAAGTTGGGTAACATTTGAATAATGCATTTTATTGGCTATTTCAGCCAGACTATAGTGATCATAAACCAGCATTTCCTTGACTCTTTCAATTTTATGTCGGATTACGAATTTTTCAATTGTAATTCCCTCTATTTCAGCAAACAAAGTATTCAGAGATATAAAATTATCCTTTACGATCAAGCTTATAGAATCAGAGAAGCTCATTTTCAGGTCCTCATCGGAATGGTTCTCAAGTTCCAGGATTGCCTTTTTAAGATTTTCGATCACTTCATATTTTTGACTATCAATAAGCTCGAATCCATTTTTTTGGAGTGTATCTGAAAAGACTTTACGCTGGGAAGCTGAAAGGTTCTTTCGGGTAGTCACCAGACCCATCTCGACGATAGGGGAGTGAATGCCCATTTTTTCGAGCTCTGACCTGATAATTGACTTGCAACGGTTGCAGACCATATTCTTGATATACAGTTTCATATGAGGAGTTGTTTTAATGCAGGATAAGTCAGAAAAAATCAGAATATGGATTAATAGGGGCTTTTATGGATCAAATTCGCCTGATTAAGTTTCAAGTATTTCTTGTTCCTGTTTTAGTGCTAATAATTGTCCGGTTTCTGTAATCAGTTGCACAGCATGTATGCTAAATAGACCAATTACAGTATAGACAGTCCCAAACAAAAGCAGAAGACATAAGCCATTCCCCACAGATACGTCTTCGGTCTTTTGGGTAGCATCCAGATGTTTGTTTGTTTCATCTGTCCTGACAGAAGGCCCCGGAACTTGAGCATTGGCTTTTATCTGATTGAAGGAGATTGCAAAAAAACAATTGGAACTACAATTCTGATTGTCATAGAAATGATATGGCGCTTTCCGGGTTTTAAGGGAACTCGTTTGTAGACTGGAGATAATTTATGTTTTCATGTTGAATCAGGTTTTTATCCTAAGCAGTAATTCATTGTAAAAGATGTTTGAATTTTGAATCAAACAAAGGAGGAGGTACAAGAATTACACAAGATTAACAGACAAGTTGCCGGTAAATAATTTTAAAGATTATAGGTCAATTTCTGAAGTTTGGGTTTAGCTAATATGATAACAAAGATAGACCAGAGCCACTGCTAATCTTTTATACAATTTCGGGACATATTTACATAATTCACACATTTTTAGCGACTTAATAACAATAGTTAATAAGGCTAATTCTACGTGAACGGTGTTATACTACGAGTAAACCTGATTATTTTGGCTCTTTCGTTTCCTCAGTCTTGGCCTTGCGGGCTGGTTTACTGGTTTTCCGATTACCTTTTTCAGGGCTAGTTTTTGAAGGAGCTGATACTTTTGGTTGTTCAGGATTGGCTTTATTTACATTCTTCCGCTCTGCCGGAGCCTGTTGCTGCTTTGGCGCATTATTCTGTGCGGGTTTTACAGCTTTGGACCTGTTATTATTATTTTGAGTTGGTTGCGCATTTGGGCGCTGGTTCTGCTGTTTTGCAGGTTGTTCAATATTCCGGTTTTGGGCAGGCTTATTTATGTTCTGGTTCATCTTAGGCTCAGTTTTTTTCACCGGTTGCTCAACATTTCTCTTTTGAGCAGGCTGTGCCTGATTCTGATTTACTTTTGGCTGAGTCCTGTTAACAGGTTGCTCTATTTTACGGTTTTGATCCGGCTTAGTTGTTTTCTGTTTCACTTTTGGTTGTGATCTGTTAACGGGTTGTTCATTTCCGGGATTGGCAGCGGGCCTGTTATATTGCGGCTTGGCAGTGGCTTTTCTATCGGCAGTTCGTTTCACATCCTGTTTCTGGGTTACTCGGGCCGGAGCAGGCTTTTGCGCATTGGCATCCTGCCGTGTTACCTGTGGTCTGTAAACCCGAAGCTGTCCGTTGTTCATCTCAGTGCGGGGCTTGTTGTTTTCCTGAACCACTACCGGATTAACTTTCCGTCCGGTACCTCTCTGCACATCTTCCCTGCCGGGACCGGAAACATAGGTTGTATGCCTGCTGTTATCAATATAAGTGGTATTGATAACTGTGGAATTCCTGATGATCAGGTCCTGCCTTGAGCGATCCACATAATAGCGATGAAGATCAGGGCGTTCAAAATCACGATCCCTCACAAAGTTCCAATGGCTGTTGCCATAGTTGTAGCTTCTGTTGAAGCTGATTTCTATGCTCATTCCCGGTTGCATGGGCGACCATCCGTAATATCCATTTGCCCTTCTCCATGAAACCCATGATGGACCCCATTCATTATCGGGAACCCAAAGCCATCCATAATAATCATCATAATCCCATCGTCCATAATGGAAGGGAGCCCAGCCCCATTCATAATCCGATACCCAGGTCCAGCCATAATTGGTATATATCCAATGCCCCCCGGTTGAATAGGGCGCAAAATCAGGACCTGCATCCGGGATCCACACATATCCGTAGGTTGGATAATCGACCCATTGTCCATATGGACTCAGTTCATCATAGAAAACCTGGAAGCTTATACATGATGGTTGTGCCTTGCTTGTGGTGGTGGCTTAAGCCCGAAAAGCATCAGGATTGATAGTCCTATTAATATATTTCTGATGATTGGTTTCATTGTGATTGGATTTTTGGTTTCTGAGGTATTACAAGGTTAATCCAGTTAATTCAGAGTGTCCTGATATTCCACGATTAAGTATTTGGAATTTTGGAAAGATGCCATCATGAAGGTGGCTTGAGGTACGCAGGTTTTTCAGATTTCAGCAGAATGCTTTTCAGGGTAGTGGCTGAATGCCTGAATAATTTCTGCTCTTGAGCAGAGAGTTCCAGTTCGAGGTATTGAATCACTCCATCGCTGTTTATTATGGAGGGTATACTGATGCATACATCACTTATTCCATAGTAATCGGTGATGAGGGTTGAGACTGGCAGAATGGTGTTCTCACTCCTTACGATAGCCTTGGTAATCTTTAGGATTGCAAGTGCTATGGAGTAATTGGTTGCGCCCTTTGCTTCGATAATCAGGTGGGCAGAGTTTTTTACTTTTTCAAATATCTCAGCAAGGTCTTCCTGAGCACTGCCAAGCTTGGCATATTCTGCATACTTATCAATGGCCATCCCGGCAATGGTGGCATTGCTCCACACCGGCAATTCGGTTTCGCCGTGTTCGCCAATTATGTAGGCATGTATATTGCCCGGATCAACCCTGCAGTAATCACTTACCAGGTTAGCGCCCTTGCAGTATCCAGCACGGTACCTGTCCCTATAACCTTGCTAGGCGGATAACCGAAAGCTTTATGGTGAGGTAGGTCAGAATGTCCACGGGATTGGTTACCCACCAGCAGAATAGCTTCAGTGGTATACTTTGCAACTTGCGGGATAATAGTCTTGAAGATCGCAACATTCTTTTTGGTGAGATCCGTTCGGCTTTGATTTGGCTTTCGGTTCGCACCGGCGGTAATTACAACAACATCGGCATCAGCGCAGGCTTCATACCCTGCTGAGTAGATATTGGTGGGGAAAGTGAAGCACAATCCGTGATTCAGGTCTATGCACTCACCTTTTGCGAGGAGTTCATTGATGTCGATCAGTACGATTTCTCTCGCCAGTCCGCTCATCATAAGTGAAAAGGCAAAAGTGCTTCCAACATTTCCGGCACCTATTATAGCAATTTTTGGTTGAAGGGATCCCATGGCGATTTTTCTATTGTCCAAGCAGCTTGTACAATTCATTGAGGTCAGGTGACAGAATGACTTCTGTTCTGCGGTTGCTGGCACGGCCTTCGGGAGACTGGTTCGATCCTACGGGATGGAACTGTCCTCTTCCTGATGCTGTGATTCTGTTTGAGTCGAATCCATATTCAGTGGTAAGTATTCTTACTATGGTAGCAGCCCTGGCAGTACTTAAAGCCCAGTTATCAC
>JADJHD010000046.1 GCA_016707705.1 Bacteroidales bacterium | reverse complement strand
ATTATGCTTGGATCCGATGGTTCGAAATGAGGCAAACCACTGATGGTGCACCATGGTATATTTTTCAGGAAGGCACCTATTCAGCTCCGGGCGGGGTTAGTGCATTCTGTGGCACAATGTGTATTGATGCATTCGGAAACATTGGTTTATCCTACACTACAGTAAGCACTTCCCAGTTTCCCTCCCTGCGCTTTACCGGCAGGTATTCCACCGATCCACCAGGGGTAATGACTCTTGCTGAACAGAGTTTTGCTTCAGGAACACAAATAGACCCCGCAACACGCTACGGTGATTACGCTCAAATGACAGTAGATCCAAATGATGATGCAACCTTCTGGGCAATTGGCGAATACTTCAATGGAGGGAGGAAGAATCAGGTAGGTGTATTTAAGATTCAGCCATTGATTACTGTAGCTAACTTCTCGGCTTCTACAACAACTCCTGCTATTGGACAAACCGTTACATTTTCTGATCTTTCCACTCTTTCACCCACTTCCTGGTCATGGAGCTTTAGCCCTGGAACAGTAACCTTTGTTGGAGGCACAACAGCCAATTCACAAAATCCACAGGTAACATTTAATGCAGTTGGATCATATACAGTGACACTGACTGCCACCAATTCAGGAGGAAGTGACTCCGAAATAAAGACCAATTATATAAGTGCTGGATACTGTATTCCTGCTTATACATCCGGAGCAGGTGCAGGAGACTATATTTCACTGGTTCAGCTTGGCAGTATAAATAATTCAACCGGAGGCACTCCTTATCCTTCCTACACCTATTATAGTGGACTAAGTACTGATCTTGCAAGGGTTTCAAGTCAAACGATAACAGTCAGCGCAGGCTCATACTTTAGTTCCAATTACATTTCAGTATGGATAGATTTTGACCATAATGGCGTTTTCTCCTCAGCTGAAAACCTTGGAACCGTTCTCCTGGAAGCAGCACCAGCCACTGGCAGCATTTCATTCACGGTTCCTGCAAGTGCTGTTCTTGGAACAACCAGAATGCGTGTCAGGGAAGTATATGCTATAAGTAACCCGGATCCATGCTCTACCTATGTCTACGGTGAAGCAGAAGATTATAATGTAAATATCACCCCAATTCAGTATTGTACGCCTACCTACTCTTATGGCACCAATTACGGCGACTTTATTTCTTATGTACAATTGGAGACCATCAACAATTCAACTGGTGCAGCAGGATTTCCCTATTACACCTATTTCAGCAGCATGTCGGCAAACCTCACTGCAGGAGCTGAGTACACCATTGCACTCACGGCAGGAACTTTCGCATTCAATAATAATATCTCTGTATGGATTGACTATGATCTGAATGGGTTATTTGATGAATATGAGAAACTCGGCAATGTTGTATTAGAGGCAGCACCTTCAACAGGATATATCACTTTTACAGTACCCGGAAATGCGATTGTAGGAGAAACAAGGATGAGAGTTCGTGAAGCCTATGTTAATTCGAATATGGATGCCTGTAGCCTGAACTCCTTTGGTGAAACAGAGGATTATAATATCAATATTCTTCCTCTTCAATATTGCACTCCTGAATACATTTATGGCTCTGGTGATGGAGATTACATCTCACTGGTTGCACTTGGAAGCATTTATAATGCCTCAGGAGCCACTCCATTTCCTTATTACACCTATTACAATTCACTCTCAACAAATCTTGATGCAGGATCTACCTATACTCTCACCTTGAGTCCTGGCACCTACACCAGTGGCAATTATCTTGCAGCATGGATAGACTACAATTATAATGGGCTTTTTGAGGACACAGAAAAGCTTGGGAACATACTCGTTGATCCAACTCCAGCAACTGGTACTATAACATTCACAGTCCCCGGAATTACTTTATCCGGAACAACCCGGATGAGAGTCAGGGAAGTATATGGTGATTACAACATGAGTTCCTGCAATCTTGCAAGTTTTGGAGAAACTGAAGATTATCCGGTTCATATCTCCAATTCCAATAAAATTCTTAATCTCACGGTTTATCTGCAGGGACTTTATGCAGGTGGCGGGACTATGAATCAGGCAAGCAGCGGATCCGGACCACAATTCCCCGGAACAACTGCTGACCAGATTTCGGTTGAACTTCACAATGCGTTGACCTATTCCTTAATCGAATTTAGTAACCCATTCGTGAATCTGAATACCAATGGATCAGCTGTCGTGCTTATTCCATCATTCTTTTCTGGAAGTTATTATGTAACTATTCGCCACAGGAACAGCATTGAAACAACAACTGCAACTCCAGTTTCATTCCTGGCACCTTCCCTGAACTATGCCTTTAATCTGCAAAGCAAGGCATATGGCAACAATCTTTTCGCTACATCTGACGGAAGATACCTCATTTATGCAGGTGATGTGGATCAGGATGGGATAGTTGATTCCAGTGACATGATTCCCGCCGACAATGATGTTTCCACATTTGTTACGGGATATGTGGTAACAGATATAAATGGCGATGGATTGGTAGATTCAAGCGATATGATCCTGATTGACAATAATTCAGGGAACTTTATTGGAACAGTGCTTCCATAATTAAAGTAATTTCTAAAAGAAGAAAATACGTTTTCATAATTAAATACAACTTTGCCCGGGGTGTCATTCATCCCGGGCATTTTTAATAAAGATTGGTTACAAATTAACAGTCATGATCTTCATTTTCGAATACAATCAATTTTGAAAGCGCTACGTATATATCTATGATGTATTTTTGAGTCTCCATTTCAACCTCCAATTATGAAAATCAGATTCTTCCTTTCAATTGCACTCACAATTCTCTTCTTAAATCTCTATGCTCAGGAAGTCTCCCAATGGAGAGGTCCTGAAAGAAATGGCGTGTATCCTGAATCCGGTCTGCTTAAATCATGGCCGGTTCAAGGTCCGAAATTACTTTGGCATTTTGATGAATTGGGAGAAGGTTTTGCATCAGTAGTGGTTACAAAGGAGCATATCTATACTGCCGGAACAATAAACGGAAAGGGCTATGTTTTCTGCCTTACTCCAGCCGGAAAACTTGAATGGAAAATGACGTACGGTGAAGAATGGACTGAAAGCTGGAACGGTGCAAGAAGTACACCTCTGTTTTACGACGGCAAGGTCTATATGCTGAGTCCGTTTGGAAAACTCGTTTGTTTTGGTGGCCTCAGGGGAAATATTATCTGGAGTGTTGACATTGCAGCTACTTATGGTGCCCAGAATATTACATGGGGAATTACTGAAAACCTGCTGATTGATGGTAATAAGCTGTTTTGCACTGTTGGTGGTCCGAAGAACAATGTTATTGCATTGGATAAGGATAATGGAAAGCTAATCTGGAGTTGCCCCGGAAATGGTGAAAAAAGCTCCTACACCTCTCCCCTGCTGTTAAAGCTAAAGGACAGAAAACTTTTGGTAACTATTACAGAACAGTCTATTCTTGGAATAGATGCAGAAACAGGCAAAAAGCTATGGCGACAGGAATTTATTAACCAATATGCCGTTCATCCAAATACTCCTATCTATGAAAATGGATTTCTCTATGTTGTCACAGGATACGGAACAGGTGGTATAATGCTCAAACTCTCCCCTGATGGCAGCCAGGTAAGCAAGACATGGTCAAACAGTACACTGGACCCGAAAACCGGGGGTGCTCTGCTGCTGAATGGGCGTATCTATGGCTTTGGCGACAGGAACAAGGGATTTCACATCGTTGATTGGAAGTCCGGACAAACCGTTGCAACGGAGAAACTTAATCAGAAGGGTGGAATAGCAGTTTCCGCTGACGATATGATTTATGCCTATGATGAAGCAGGTGAAGTATTTCTGTTGCAGCCCACAACCGCCGGCATCAAAAAAGTAAGTTCTTTTAAAGTACCATATGGTGCGGCCCAGCATTGGGCATATCCTGTGATCAAGGATGGCAAACTCTATCTAAGGCATGGAAATTCCATGATGGTGTATGACATCAAAACTCCGTAAATCGCAGGCGACTTAATTTCTGGACTGAGATCCAGAATTGCCCGACTTATATAAAGCTAATCCTTCATAAGCAATAAACTATGACAAGATATTTCTTGCTGATCATCCTTGCCTTAACATTCATGTCGCTAAATGCTCAGATAAACGCTCAATGGAGGGGACCTTCAAGAACCGGACAGTATCCCGACAAGAATCTACTTCAGGCATGGCCTGCAACTGGACCTGTTGTCGCATGGAACACAATTGGTCTTGGCAAAGGCTATTCATCTGCTGTTTGGGATGGCAAATATTTCTATACCACAGGTTTGAAGGGAACTCAGGATTATCTCACTGCAATTAATGATAAGGGGGAAACTGTATGGCAGATACCTTTTGGCCCAGCCTGGACTGAATCATTTCCTGAATCAAGATGCACCCCAACGGTTGAAAATGGTAAAGTATATGTTATCAGTGGCAATGGAACCATAGCCTGTGTAGAAGCTGAAAGTGGAAAAATCAACTGGAGTTTCGATGCCCGGAAGAAATTCAACGGTTGCTTCGGCGATTGGGGAGTATGTGAATCATTGCTTGTTTCAGGTGACAAAGTTATCTACACTCCTGCCGGACCAACAACTACTATGGTAGCTCTGAATAAATCAAACGGAGAAACGGTATGGATGAGTGAGAGCCTGAATGACACCTCTGCATATGTTTCTCCCATTATGATTGAATGGGCTCAAAAGAAGATAATCATCACCTTGATAAACAGCTATTTAATTGGTGTTGATGAGACAAACGGCAAAATTCTCTTTTCGTACAATTACGGGAATCTGAAAGCAGATAAGAGCCTTGAGATTTGGCCGGGTGCACCCAAGACAAACACAATTACTCCTTTATTCAAAGATGGAGAAATATACATTACCGGAGGTTATAATCATGCAGGAGCCAAATTCAGGATAGCGGAGGATGCTTCATTTGTCGAATTGCTTTGGACAGATGAACTCCTCGACTGTCATATGGGAGGTGTAATTCTTCATAATGGCTTCATTTATGGTTCCAACTGGTTGGATAATTCAAAGGGAAACTGGTGTTCCATCGACTGGAAAACCGGCTCTAAGGGCTTTGAAACCAAATGGTTTACAAAAGGTGCAATCATAGAAGCGGACAATCATTTTTATTGTTTTGAGGAAAAGAGCGCCAATATAGCTTTGGTAAATCCGGATCCCGCAAAACTCGATATAGTATCCTCCTGCAAAACCACATTGGGAAATGGCCCGGCTTGGTCACATCCAAGCATTTACAATGGACTTCTGCTGATTAGGAGAGGAGAAGTGCTAATGGCATTTGATATCCGTAACCAATAATCTTTTTCCTGACTTAACCTCTTTTTAGGCTGATTGAACGATTGTTTTTGACAGATCACCTATCTGTCATTAATCTAATGTTCCATCCTCGTATTTTTACCCTGTAATCATCTCATGTTCAGCGATGATAAGTATTCATACATTCAATATTAAGTAGTTCATAATCAGCATTTGTCCAACATTTTGAACTTACACAGAGGCCATGAAACAATTTATTACAATACTGCTTATAAGCACATTGAGTTCGATGATCTGTTTCTCTCAAACCGTCAACCAATTCAGGGGAGCAAACAGGGATGGCTACTTTCAATCGAAAAATCTGTTGAAACAATGGCCTGCTGATGGCTTAAAAATTATCTGGAAAAATGATTCAGTTGGAAACGGCTATGGTTCTCCGGTAATTGCAGGCTCTCAAATACTGATCAATGGGGAGGCTGATAGCACAGGTTTCCTCTATTGCCTGGATTTGATCGGTAAGCTAAATTGGAAAGTCCCCTATGGCAGGGAGTGGATTTACACCTTTCCCGGTTCAAGATCTACCCCAACCGTCGTAGGGGATTTGGTTTACGTAACCTCAGGAATGGGTAATTTAAGCTGTTTCAACCTAAAGGATGGCAGCAAATCCTGGTCAGTGAGCATGCGTAAGTTGCTTCATGGTCGGTATACCTATCATGGACATGCAGAATCGCCATTGCTGGTGGATGATAAGGTAATCATTGTACCGGGAGGAATGGATACAAATGTGGTTGCCCTGAACAGGATTTCCGGCTCCATTGAATGGATTTGCAAGGGCAAAGGCGAAATTCCCGGATACAACTCCCCAATCCTTATTCAACTTCCAGCCCGTAAAATTATTATTACGTTTACGGCCTATCATATGCTAGGGATAGATGCGTCAAACGGAGAACTGCTCTGGTCACACGAACAGATAAACACGGCTCCTGAAGAAAGAAAAATCGGCATCGGGGACACACACAGCAATTCTGCCTATTACAAGGATGGCTACATCTATTACATTGCAGGCGATGGAAATGGTGCGGTTAAACTAAGACTATCTGAAGATGGTAAAACAATTTCTCAAGTTTGGCGAAATCCAGTCATCGACAATTATATGGGAGGATTCATCATTCTTGGTGATAAAATATATACAGCCAGTGATTCAAGAAAGAGTTTATTAATCCTGAATAATAATAATGGTCAGATTTTAGATTCATTAAAGGTTGGGTGTGGTGTTATCTCCTGGGCTGATGATCTGCTATATTATTACAACCAGAGAGGGGAAGTGAAACTGATTAAGCCTGCTGAAAAAATGGAGGTAATCAGTTCTATGAAGGTGGCTCATGGGACAAAAGAGCATTTTTCGCTGCCGGTGATTGAAAATGGAATATTGTATATTCGCCATGGAAAATCATTGATTGCCTATTCTATTCAGCAACAATAATAAAGCTTCGCCATTATGACTCCTATCCGTTCAATTCTTCCGTTTGTTTTAATCCTCTTTTTGTATTCAGGCATTCAGGCTCAAACAATTTCCCAGTTCAGGGGACCACAACGTGATGGCCATTACCCTGAAACCAATCTACTGAAAGTATGGCCTGCTGACGGTCCCGCAAAAATCTGGCAGGTAGAGGGAATCGGCAATGGCTATAGTTCTCCGATTGTTGCCGGCAATAAAATCTATGTAACCGGAGAAATTGACAGTATAGGTTATCTCAGCGTTTTTGATACTCAGGGCAAGTTCCTTTGGAAAAAGGAAACCGGACGGGAATGGATGGAAAATTTCACCGGATCCCGCTCCACTCCTACCCTGGTGGACAATAAGCTCTATATCTGCTCCTCAATGGGGAAGGTCAGCTGCCTTGATGCCACCTCCGGAACTGAAGTCTGGACCCGCGATCTGATAACTGATTTCCATGGTATCAATGTAAGGTTTGGATATTCGGAAGGTTTGCTTGTTGATGGAAACAAGGTTTACTGCGCACCCGGTGGTACTGATACCAATATTGTTGCACTCGACAGGTACACCGGGAACCTGATCTGGAAATCAAAAGGATTGGGCGATTCTACTGCATACAGTTCTCCAATCCTTATCCATCATTCATCGGGCGATATATTGGTTACCTTCACCATACATAATCTGATTGGCCTCAATGCAGATTCCGGTGAACTTCTCTGGTCAGTTCCTCAATCACAGGATCGTGATATTCAAGCATGTACCCCACTTTTTGCTGACGGTTACCTTTATACAGTAAACGGCAGTGGAAGCGGATCTGTTAAATATGAGATTGCCTCTGATGGGAAAAGCATCCGGGAGCTTTGGCAGAACCCCAAGGTTTCAGATGTACATGGTGGCTTTGTAAAACTGGGAAATTACCTCTACACCTCACAATACAGACCCAGACGCTATTGCAGTGTTGATTGCAGCACCGGAGCAATTTATGATTCCCTGAAATTCGACAAGGGTGCCATCATCGAAGCAGAGAGTATGCTATATTGTTACACTGAGAAGGGGAATATGGGACTTGTCAGAACTGACAATGGTAAGATGGAACTCGTAAGTTCCTTCAAAATGCCAGTCGGAACCAAAGAGTTCTTTACCATACCAACCATCTTTAACGGAGTCCTGTACCTGAGACATGGTGATGCAATGATTGCATATTCAATCAGGCAGGAATAAATTTATACAAGTTCTGAATTACTGAATTGCGGCGTACGGGTGTTTTTTTCAAGTAATTTAGCGATGAAAATCCCCATTCCTGGCTCATGTTCAAAAAACAGCTAATCAGGCTTATTGTCCCCGGATTTATAATCCTGGCGGCAGTTCTTCTTGCCTGGTGGGTATTCAAAGATCCTGTCAGCGATTTTACGGTGTCCGTGCCCGGCATGGACAATCGGAAAGCCGGTAAGGCAGCTTCATCTGAAGTAGTCAAAATCGGGGAACAGTATACGTTTTTCAAGGAATGTGCTGATATTCCCGGGACAAGATGGAATCGTTTCCGCGGACCGGATGTCGACAATATTAATAAGGAAAAGATTCCCCTTATCTCAAGTTTTGGTAAGGCAGGGCCTAAAATACTCTGGAAAAAGGTTGTGGGTGACGGACATGCTGCTGCCAGTGTATATGATGGCAGAATCTACCTGCTTGATTATGATGAACGCACCAAGTCAGATGCATTGCGATGCCTTTCACTACTGACAGGTGATGAGCTCTGGTGCCGCACATATAAAGTCCATCTGAAACGGAATCACGGCCTTTCAAGGACCATACCAGCTGTAAATGACAAATATGTTGTAAGTCTTGGTCCCCGTGGACAAGTAATGTGTGTCAGCAGACTGAATGGCGACCTGATTTGGGGAATTGATCTTGAGAAGGATTTTACGGCTGAAATCCCTTTTTGGTATACCGGACAATGCCCTATGATTGAGAAGGATACTGCGATAATTGCGGTTGGAGGTTCTTCATTGCTCATCGGGATTGAATGTAAATCAGGGAAAGTTGTCTGGAAAACACCCAATCCTCATAAATGGAAGATGTCGCATGCATCAGTAATGCCCATGACTTTCAAGGGGAAAAAGATGTTCATCTATTCTGCTATTGGGGGTATTTGTGGAATCTCTGCTGAAGGAGCAGATGTGGGACAAATTCTATGGGAAAGTACTGAGTTTTCCCCTTCTGTAATAGCACCTTCTCCTCTTGCCCTCGAGGATGGAAGGATTTTAATCACAGCGGGATATGGAGCAGGAAGCGCAATTATTCAGCTCAGTGAAAGCGGTGGTAAATTTGAAGCCAGGGTGATTGACAAATTCAAACCCTCCGATGGTATTGCTTCTGAGCAGCAGACTCCAATACTTATGAATGGGCTTGTTTATGCTATTCTCCCAAAGGATGCCGGTGAATACAGAAATCAATTTGTCTGTTACAGGCAGTCAAACCTGAAGAAGGCTATCTTCAGCAGTGGCAAGACTGTCAGATTTGGGCTCGGTCCCTATATTTTCGCTGACAACAAGTTTTTTATAGTTAATGACAATGGTGAACTGAGCATTGCCAAGGTGACGTCCAACAGCTTTTCATTGCTCGATAAGGCTCAAATCATTGAAGGGCAGGATTCCTGGGGGCCTCTGGCAATAACCGGGGGATACCTTTTAATGCGGGATTCCAAACAAATGATTTGCATCGACGTACACGCTAATCAATAAGCAGATGAAACAGAAACTATTCATAATACTTTCCATACTCCTGCTTGCAGTTGCTGTGACCTATATGGCATGGGACCTGTTTTACAGCAGTTCCGAAAACACCAATCCCTATGAGTTTGATCTTGAAAGCTTGCGAAAAGCAGATACCCTGAGTTCTCCCTATGCAGAGAAACTTCTCATAGCAACTGCAATGTCAGAAATCACAGCAGTATCTTGCGATGAAGAAGGCAGAATCTATGTTGCCGGGAAAGACTCACTACAAGTCTTTGGGATGAATGGGAAATCACTTCAGATCATCCTGCTTCAAGGAACAGCCAGTTGTATGAGTTTCGATGAAAATGGGAATCTAATCATCGGAATGCAGGATCATCTGGAAATTTTTAGTACAAATGGTAAACAGTTGAAAAAATGGCCATCAATAGGGCCAAATACCTATATCTCTAGCGTTGGAGCAATTGGCAAGGATATTTACATAGCCGATGCCGGTGAAAAGCTTGTTTACAGATACTCAGATGAAGGCACGCTAATCAATAAGATTGGTCAGAAAGACCCTGCAACTTCAGTTCCAGGCTTTGTGATTCCAAGCCCCTATTTTGATCTGGCTCCTGATGCTGATGGCAATCTTTGGGTTGTTAATCCAGGTTTGCATGAGTTCGAAAAATTCAGTCCAGAGGGGAAACTGCTGACAAAATGGAATAAACCAGGCTTGGATATCAGTAGCTTCTGCGGATGCTGCAATCCATCACACATGGCAATACTTCCAGGGGGTGGATTCGTTACCAGCGAGAAAGGAATAGAAAGGGTAAAAATATATGATGCCAGCGGGAATTTCGTATGTGTAGTAGCCTTACCTGATCAGTTTGAGGAAGGAACCCATGGAATTGACCTGGCAGTTGGTCCAAAGGGTGAGATTATTATCCTTGATCCTGTGAGGCTTCAAATCAGAGTTTTTGAACTACCGGCAAAAGTATCCTAGTCCTCCAAGTATGCAAAACAGAAGAAAATTTATACAGACAGCTTTTAGGGGAACACTACTTACAGGAGTTTCCTTATTGGGTGGTTTTCTCATCTTCAGACCTGTTAAAGGACAATTCTGCGGACTTGATTTTAATTGTGAGCGCTGCGATAAATCCCAGAGCTGCTCATTGCCTGAAGCCGCACATTTCCGTCAAACTGTATGGCAGCTTGATCCTTCCAAATGCATTCAGTGTGGAAGATGTGCCACCGAATGTGTCATGACTCTCTCAGCAGTAAAATGCACACATGTTTATGCTATGTGTGGCTACTGCGATCTCTGCGGAGGCTACCTGAAACCTGATACCAAGACTATATCAACAGCTGCTGAAAACCAGCTCTGCCCTACCAATGCTATCAAGCGGAAGTTCATTGAAGAACCTTTCTTTGAATATGAGATAGTCGAAGCCTTATGCATCGGATGTGGCAAATGTGTCAAGGGCTGCAGCGCCTTTGGCAACGGATCGCTGCAACTTCAGGTACGCCACGATCGCTGCGTAAACTGCAATCAATGCTCAATCGCCAGAAATTGCCCGGCTGGAGCATTTAGCCGGGTTCCGGCCTCACAACCTTATTTATTGAAAGGCATTGAACAGGATAGCAGTAGCAAACCAGCAAAGTCCTAATAAATCAACAATCTCTAGTCCGTCATTCAAGAAACTGAAATACAGCCAGCCAAACAAATGAAACAACGAATTGCCAGCTTAATCCTATTCATCTTTGGTGTCCTTACACCATATAGCTATGGTATTCAGCGTTTCCCAAAACCAGAATTTGAAACCGGATATGTGCAGCCTCAAACCTCAATGCCCTCTGCCCGACTTGAGTTTCTTGCCTATCTGGATGTTGCTGTGCTTGTTCTTGCACTTTCCATTGTAAGCTGGATGGTACTTAAGAAACGCTCCAGGACGGGAGTCTTCTGGATATCAATGTTTTCACTTGCATATTTTGGCTTCTACCGTGAAGGATGTGTTTGCTCCATTGGTTCGATTCAGAATGTATCACTTGCCATTTTCGATCTTTCATATGCTATACCTATTTCAGTTCTGGCGTTTTTTCTGATTCCGCTAATTTATACTCTCTTTTTTGGACGAACATTTTGTGCAGCTGTTTGTCCCTTCGGAGCAATGCAGGACCTGGTAGCATTCAAGCCCCAACCAATAGGAATCAGGCTCAACACAATACTTGGAATTCTGCCCTATCTGTATTTGGGCTTATCGGTATTGTATGCAGCCACAGGGACCGACTTTATCATCTGTCGTTATGATCCGTTTGTAGGCATTTTCAGACTAAACGCGTCTTTCGGAATGTTCGTTTTTGCAGGAATCCTTCTTGCCTCTGGAGTTTTCATTGCACGTCCATACTGCCGTTTTCTTTGCCCATATGGAGTGATCCTCAACTGGTTCAGCAGATTCTCCAGGCGACATATGAGCATCACCCCTTCTAATTGCATTCAGTGCAGACTTTGCGAAAACAGCTGTCCCTATGATGCTATTGATATCCCGGTTCAAAGCAAAGACCCGGAATCAAAGCAGGCAAGAGTCAAAAAGCTGATACTGATCAGTTTAATCATGCCATTGATGATTGTTGCCGGAGCTTATGCCGGTTTGATTCTGCACGAACCTCTGGCAGGCATTCATTCAAAGGTAAAGCTCGCCAAACAGGTTCTGAATCCACCGAAAGACACCAAACTAGCTGATACTTTTGAGATGCAGGCTTTCAAATCATCCGGAAAACCTCAGGCTCAGGTATATCAGGAAGCATTGCTGGTTCTGAATAAATACAAGCAGGCTTCAATGATTCTTGGAGGATTCCTGGGATTGGTCTTTAGTCTGCTGATTGCCGGTAGGATGCTTAAAAAATACAATCCTGATTATACTCCCAACAAAGGCCGCTGTTTCAGTTGTGGCAGGTGTATGGATTTTTGTCCCATAAAACCAGGAAGTTAGCCATGAAGATGTTCAATCCTTCCCATACCACTATCAGAATTCTTGAGCGGATAGCCCTCACAGCAGGTCTTTTTGCTTTTGTGCTTTGCATCCTGATAATGGTCAACTATTATCAGCTGCGTCGTTCTGATCCGCTAAATACCCCGGGAATAAAAATACTTGTTGAAAGATTGAATTCCAATCCTGAGGACGAACAACTTAAGCAGCAAATTAGGGAACTTGACCTTCTTGCCAGAAAAGCATTCTTCACCAACCGCTGGCAGATTAAAACAGGTGGCTATTTACTCATTTTCACCATATTTGTACTGGTTAGTAGTCTGAAAACCATAGAATTAATAAAACCAAGGCTTCCGGTGCTACCCTCAGATGAAAAGGAAACTTTCTGGAATAATCGTCTTCTTAACCGAAAATGGCTGAGTTATTCCGGGATTGGATTGCTGGTTTTTGCCCTTGTATTTGCTTTTCTTTCCTATCGGCAACTTGGCAAAACTCTTGAACTTTCTGCAACCAATCCTGCTGCAGCAAAAGGCGAAAACACTGAATCGGTTTCACCAACAGCCAATCAAACAGGAGCAGTTTCAGATTCATCTTCAGTATCTGATACTGCATCAGCAACTGCTACTGCTGCCTGGGCCAGTTGGGATGAACTGAAACAAAATTTCCCCGGATTCAGAGGCCCCGGTGGGAATGGAATTGCTTTCCAGAAGAATATCCCTGTACAATGGGATGGTAAATCAGGAAAGAATATCAAATGGAAAACGGCTGTTCCCCTAACCGGTTATAATTCTCCGGTCGTATGGAGGGAGAAGGTGTTTCTTTCCGGCGCAAACAACTCAAAAAGAGAAGTTTATTGTTACAATGCTTTAGATGGCAAACTATTGTGGACCACAGCCATTGAGAAGATCCCAGGCAGTCCCGCTGCTTCACCAAAGGTTAATTCTGAAACCGGACAAGCAGCGCCCACGGTTGCAACCAATGGCAATCTTGTTTTTGCCATTTTCGCAAACGGTGACATTGCAGCACTTTCAATGGATGGTAAAATCAGTTGGAGCAAAAATCTGGGATTACCCAAAAACCATTACGGACATTCTTCATCACTGCTTGTTTATCAAGACCTTGTAATCGTGCAATTTGACCAGAGCGGAAATGCAGCCGTTCTCGGACTCAACTCCACAAATGGTGAAATTGCCTGGAAAACCTCAAGGGATGTAAAGGTTTCATGGTCCTCTCCTATCCTTGTTAATACAGGATCTCGATTTGAATTAATCCTGGTAGCAGAACCCTATATGATTTCCTATAATCCCAAAACCGGCAAGGAATTATGGAGAATAGAATCCATCAGCGGAGAAGTGGGGCCTTCTGCAGCCTATGCCGATGGAATTGCCTATTCGGTGAATGATTATTCTAAGCTGGCTGCCATAAAGGTTGGCTCAAATCCTACACAGCTTTGGGAAAGCGATGAATATCTCTCTGATATTCCAAGTCCCCTGGCAACTTCGTCATATCTCTTTCTACCGACCAGTTACGGAACTTTTGTCTGCTATGATGCCAAGGATGGGACCAAATACTGGGAAAAGGAATTGGGATCTCCAACTTACGCATCCCCGGTGCTTGTGGACGGAAAGGTATATCAGCTTGACAAGAAGGGTGTAATGCATATAATTCGCCCTGACAAGGTTTTTGCTTCCATCGGAGAACCACAACTGGGTGAAGGATCTGTCTGTACTCCTGCATTCTCGGATGGACACATCTTTATCCGGGGCGACAGAAACCTTTACTGCATTGGAAAATAATAAACTCATAATCAACTGAATACACTACAATTACTGAATGAAGCCTGAACTAGAAAAAATAACTGAAATAGTCGAGAGGATTGTATCCATCCGGGGAAAAGCCGTGGATGCCACCATTCCTATTCTTCAGGATATTCAGACGGCATTCAATTATCTGCCTCAGGAAGCACTTGAGCATGTATGCAGAATCACAGAAATTACCCCTTCCAGGATCAGCGGGATTGCTACCTTCTATTCACAGTTTCGTCTTGAGCCTGCGGGTGAGCATACCATCAGGGTCTGCACAGGAACCGCCTGCCATGTTAAAGGCTCCGGACTGGTGTATGATGCATTCCAGCGGGAATTAAAGCTTGAAGGCTCTGCTGATACTGATGATTCCGGAAAATTCACCCTTGAGAAGGTCGCCTGTTTGGGCTGCTGCACACTGGCGCCGGTAGTAAAGATTGATCATGTAACCTATGGACATGTTCAGCCTGAAAAAGTTAGTGAAATCATCAGTGATTTCCTCTCAAGGAAAGCTTCGGGAGAGCTGATACAATCACAGAATGGACAGAATTCTGAATCGCAGGGTGAGGTTAGGATTGGACTGGGTTCCTGCTGTATAGCCAGCGGTAGTTCAGAAGTAAAGGAAGAACTTGAAAGAACTCTGAAGCAAACCCGTATTCAGGTGAATGTAAAGCAGGTAGGCTGTGTTGGAATATGCAATCAGGTGCCTATCATGGAAATTGTAAAACCAGGAGAAGAATCGGTTTTCTATGCCAAAATAAAACCTGAAGAAGTAAAGGAGGTTCTTCTAAGGCATTTTAAGCCGGAAGGAATACTCAACAAACTGAGAAATAAGTTTATAACAAGATTTGAAACGCT
>JADJHD010000045.1 GCA_016707705.1 Bacteroidales bacterium | reverse complement strand
GTATGCTAAACATCTCCTGCCAAAACAAACACAACATGGCGAAATTATTTTCGATAAAGAGAAAGCGGAAGCATTTCTGCCTCGGTTAAGTCAGATTGCAGAAAGCTATTCTCATTTTCAATATCCTCCATATTTTCAGGCGAAACTATTACTCGCATTGGGCGACAGGGAGGATATGCTTTCGGCATTGATGCCTTTTGCCAAGAAAAAGAAAAATGATTTCTGGGTATGGGAGATTATGAGTGAGGCATTCCCGGGTGATGAAGATAAAGTTTTTGGTTTCTACTGCAAGGCATTGAGTTGCCATAGTCCGGAAGAGATGCTGATCAATCTGCGTCAGAAAATGGCAGCCTTGCTAATAAAAAGGCAGTTGTTTAATGAAGCCAAGACGGAAATCGAGTTACTGGTCGTCTCCAGAAATGAAAAGGGTTATAGAATTCCTTCAGAAGTAATTCTTTGGCAATCCCAGGACTGGTATTCTGAAGCGACTACATTCAAGAGCAACATGAATCTTTATGCTCAGTATTCCGACTTTGCGGAAGGATTTTTATACGGCGATGTACCTGAAGAATCTGTTATTGTCGAATTTGTCAATTCCGATAAAAAGATCTAATTTCATTGCATCGAATCAAAGCATGGATTCTTTAAATACGATCGCTTTCTGAATAATGTGATGATCAATGAAGTGTTACATGTCGGTTCCAGTCCGGAACCAATGAGGGCCTCTATAAGATTTATACAGCTGTAAAAGTCAATGATGAGGCTTTCCTGAATCAGCTCTGGAAAGAAATAGAGGGAATGGTTAGAATTTCAGCAGGAAAATCCTTTGGTTTTCTGGATGATGTATTTATTCACCCCTCCTTTGTGACAAAACATAAACTTGTCGATGGCACTCATATCAAAGGGAATGCCAAAACCTATAACCAGGAGAAAAAGCAGGTGGGGCTGGAAAATCATCCAAGTTCTATAATTAAGAATACTTCACAATAGCCATCCATTTAAGTGAGACTAATAATCAAAATATGTGAAATCACAAACAGTGCAAGCTCAAAATAACTTTCACAAAACCCTAAATAGAACAGTCATCCATGAATCAAAACAAAACAACCTATTGCGCTCTCTATGAAGATGGGAGCTATGTAGAAAAACTAACCATTGAAGAACTGGAAACAATACCATCTTTCCAATTTTAATTAAAATCTATTTCGTTCAAAACATAGGATATACGCTTAATCCTATCACAAAGGATGGTAAGCTTACAACGATGCTTATTGGAAGTTTTGAAATTATTGATATGGGAATTGGAATGAACGGAAACCATATTAGTGGATTTTCAATAAAGATTTTTGATCATATCAAAAAGTCAGTCCGTCCTTATAATGTTCAAAGCTGGCCTTATCTTGATAGTTTTAAGAAAGAAATATTCCCATTGCTAAAAAGGCTCAATGAACTTGGAAGCTGGGAATCCTATGAATTAATGCTCGAGGTAGATGATCTCAGAATAAAGAATAAAGAACTTTCAGAGAAGATCAAATTACTTGAGAAGACAATAAAACAAAATGAAGAAACTTCTGGAAAACAAAGTTAGAGTAGTAATCCTTACATTTTAACCCTTATTCTTATTTAATGGCATCCGGCTTTTTTAAAGAGGATTATAATTAAACTGAAAAAATTCTTGAAATTATATTGAAATTAGTCGAGCTACACGAAACTGTCATCCTCATCGATGTTGATTTCCTGAATGAAAAGATACTTGAGAATCTGTCATTCTATCAAAAACTCTATCAGAAAAAAGAGTTTAAACCCATTGATCTGGGTGAAATGATCTTACGATTTGCCGAAAATTCCAGATTCCTTGATCCTGGGCAAGCTGTCGATGTGATCCTTGCATATTCCATGCCTAAGGGATCTTTAAGCTTCTCCGGCCGACTTGCTTTTCGAACTCGACAATCGCCACCTTTCTAGCGAAAAGGGAACCTTCCTGCTAAAGACCTTTTTGCGGATGAGGGGAATCAACTGCCGAACATTTTATTAATATTTTTCAACTTGTGTTTTGATAAAAATGTTAAAAGATAGTGCTCGTAGACGATAGTCCTGAATTGAATGATGAACTTGATAAGATTAAACATCTCAAGAATGGAATCTCTTCCTGATTAAAAATTATCATGATTCAAATATATCACTTCCGATAAATTATGTTAACATTGATTACCTGATTGCATACTCTTTAGGTCTAAACAGAAGTGAAATATAGGATAATATTGAATTACAGATTTAATTCAGTTAAATACCCAATATAGGATGATAAATAATAAGGTGTACTCAAAATTGTAATAATTAAGGTAATTATCATACGGAATTCTAATTCGCACACGCACAAAACTTTGGAAACTTTGATGCTAAGAAATCGAGCTTTTCGGGTTCATCATCATACTCAAAAACGGTAGAATGATTTTCCCGGGTTTTCAGAAAAGTCCGAAGGCAGAATGTTTGGGTATCAATAGTCAATGCGATGGTGGTTACAAAACCATCACAGGAGCCACCACTGCCAACTAAGCAATAAAACATATTGCCGTTTATATGATATCTGACAGGAACCCGAAGTTCGAGATAGGCCAGGTAATCATCAGCATTTAAGCTGTTTGACATATCAAAAACCTCCATAGCGAGTCGTTCGGCCTCTTCCAAATCATTGAGCATGGCCAGTACAAAGCCTTCCCTCTCCCATTCACAAACCACCATATAACGAATCATACCAAAAGAATCTACCCAAAGTTACTCATCGTTTAATGATTCAAAACGTTACTTTGCATTCTTTTTTATGGTTTTCGTTAACTGAATTGGAACAATCAGGTTAATGAAGAAATGCGTCAGAATAATCTCCCAACCCCCTCTTTTTTTCGTACCTTTATTACTTCCTATTAACAATCCTTTTATCATGAAAAAGGCATTTTTTCTTTTATTCCTTCTGAGCTGCCTGGAGGCTGCTGCTGCTACGGGCTATGCGGTTGATGGTGCTATTTCGGCCATGATTGTTGTGGCGCTGGTGCTGCTGGTGGCTGGGGCTGGGTATCTGGTGGCGTACCTGAGGAAGAGGCATAAGGTGGCGCATGAGAATGGTGTGGAGGAGGATACTGATTTGTAGAAGTGGTAGCTGCTCAATTGCAGTGCTATTGGTATATCTTGCTTTTTGAGAGTTTTATTAACCACTAAGGCACTTAGGACACTTAGAGTCACTAAGATGAAGGATGAGTTATACAGTATTGATTTTGTGGTATTTAGATAGTTTGGTGGAAAATATTTTTAGTTGGCTGTAATATTTTGGGGGTTGGGGATACTGATAGAGAAAACAATCTATGGAAACCAAAGCCCAAACAAATAAACTCTATAACCCTAAAGTGTATCGGGTTATTTACGGACTATTTCTGATCATGACAATTAGTTACCTGCTGAGGAATAATCTGGAACAGGCGGTGATAAATATGGGAATTGCCCTGCTATTCGATCCATTCGATCAAAGCATTAAATGGCAGGACAGGAAAATGCTCCATAAAGTCTGGCTGCTGACTCACCTTGCGCTCACTCTGATTGGTGCCGCTTATCTTCTGATTCGTTAATTCTTATACATCGTTCCATGAAAAAATTACTATTTAGTTCATTATTGATCCTGTTTCTGGGATCTTCCTTCGGACAAACCGATAATACCAATAATGCTATCCTCTGGAAAGTGAGCGGGAATGGCTTGTCGCATCCCTCATACCTCTTCGGGACTTACCATATCATCAGCAGTGCCTTTGTTGATACTGTTCCTGCCATTATGAATGCCTTTAATGATGCAAAACTGGTTGCAGGGGAGCTGCTGCTCGACAGTACGATTCAGGCTCCAATCATGGAAGCTTCCGTGCTCCGCGGGACTACCCTTCACGAAATATTGCCGGATTCAGTTTACCAAAAAGCCAAAGGCTGGTTTATGGATGAGGCTGGTTTCGATATTATGGGTCTCGATAATCTGAACCCTATCACCATTATGACTGTTTGTATGGGAGTTGTACAACAGAAATATTTCCCGAATCCTGAAGGTACTGTCGAAATGGATCTGTATTTTCAGGATAGGGCCAAGACTGAAGGCAAAAAGGTGATCGGACTGGAATCTATTGACGTTCAAGTGAATGCCTTATTCAAACAGGTTAGTCTTGAACGGCAGGTGGAGATTATGACCCAGACCTTTTATGATACTCTTGATATGAAAGAGGGAATTACAATCATGAATAAGGCATACCTGAAGCAGGATCTCAATAAGTTGCAGAGTCTGATGTACGGAACCACCTATAAGCCTGAAGAGATGAAAATCCTTCTCGATGACCGGAATATTGCCTGGGCGGCACAGCTTCCTGCACTCATGAAAAAACAGCCGATATTTGTAGCTGTTGGAGCCCTGCATCTGGCCGGTGATACAGGACTGGTAAAGCTTCTCAGTGAAATGGGGTATGAAGTGACTGCAATAAATTTCTAGGCTCGGTGGGACAAAAGGAATTCCTTCTTCTTCTGAAATCAAACCAGAACATCATCTATAAGCTGGTGCACCTCTACGCCAATTCGGAAGAGGATAAGAAGGACTTTTACCAGGAGATCGTACTCCAGGCCTGGAAGAGCTACCCTGATTTCCGCGGGGATTCCAAATTCAGCACCTGGCTTTACAGCATCTGTCTGCATACCATCTTCACCCTGATCAAAAAGACCAACCAAATCGATTATACAGATAACCTCAGGCAGTATGAGCATCATCTCACTGAATCGGCAAATGACGAGAAGGAGCATCTGTACCAGGGAATCCGCTCGCTGCAGGAAGTGGATAAGGCCATAATGACACTGCATCTCGATGGATACAGCAATCAGGAAATCGCAGAAATCATGGGTATGACGGCCAATCTGGTGGGTGTGAAGCTGCACCGTGCAAAGCAGCAGTTGATCAAATTCTTAAACCAATAGCCATGGATATTGAAAATACCTGGAAAAATATAGAAGGCAGTGATGGCTTGCTGGATAAGGTCCTGGCTAATCCGGGACTGAGAAACAAGCCTTCAAAGCACCCACTTGTCAAGCTGAGGCAAAATCTCTTGATGGGTTTGGGATGGGCGATTGCCATCACTATCGGATACATTCTTCTCCTGATTTTCTTCCGCATCTGGCAAGTCAACCTTGCTCTGGTGATCATGATTGCCTTTAACAGCTGGCTGATTGTCCTGAGCTGGAAACAGTACAAGCGCACTCCCACTTCCATTTCTGCTGCACTTTCCCTGAAGGATGAACTGCAGTCGAATTACGATAATTTCAGGCAGTGGTGGAGAATCCAGGAGAGGGTAAGCCTTTTTGTTTATCCTTTTGCGCTTGCCGGTGGGTTTATCCTGGGTGCAACGATTGGTTCGGGAAAGACTGCGGATCAACTGATGGGGAATCCCCGTGTTCTGATCATTCTGCTAATTACCATGCTCATTATGGTGCCGGTCAGTTTCTACTTTGCCCGCCTGCTTTTCCGTTTGTCATATGGCAAGCATCTTGAAAGGCTTAAGGGGTTGATTGCGGAGTTGGAGGAGGAGTAGTTTGGAGTTCGGGGTTCTTAGTGTTTCTGAGTGTCCTAAGTGCCTTAGTGGTTGAAAATTTAGCAAGTAGCAAAAATTAGAACACGGATGACACAGATTTAACTGATCATCACTGATTAATGAGTGAGAATTCATCAAATTTTACTTTCACATTGCGTCCTTTGCCATTTAAAGGAATTCGTAATTTTGAGATTCAAAGATTCAGTTATGAAAACCTTCAAAAAGTCTATTGGAATTATTTGTTTTTTATTGATTATCACAAGCTTACAAGCTCAAACTCTCCTATTGCCTTCTACCTGGAAATTCATGAAGGGGGATTCGGAAGAGTATTCAAAACCAAAGTACAATGACTCAGACTGGAAGAAAATCCATGTTTTGTCGCTGTGGGAAAGTCAGGGGTACACGGATTATGACGGAATTGCCTGGTACCGCACTGCAGTGAGTGTGCCGGACAGTCTGCTCGATATGGATCTGAACCTGCTGCTTGGCAAGATTGATGATGCCGATGAGACCTACCTGAACGGAACATTGATTGGAAAAAGCGGAGACTTCCCTCCGGGAAATAAGACTGCATTTAATCAGCAGAGGGTCTATTCCATTCCGAAAGGCTTGCTTAAAAGGCAAAATGTGATCGCTGTCAGGGTATTTGACGGAACCGGGGGCGGCGGGATTTATAGTGGCAGTGTGGGTTTCTTCACAAAAGAGGATTATGAAAAGGAACTAAACCTCGGGCATCCTCCCAAGAAGTCATTCTATCGCATTACCACTGCCAACGGACTTATTGACGCCACTTACAACCAGAAGACGAATCTTGTGGAGACAGTGTATCCGCATCTCTTCCAGATGTATGACTTTAACAAACCGACTTCTCCCTTTATCCGGAACCTGAATTTCCCTGGACTTAGGAAGCCGCTGACCGTTGAATACGAGAAAAACACCCATGTCATTCATATTGATTACCCGGGCAATGTAAAATGCTGGCTTCTGGCACCTTTTGCCCCGAATGTAAAGATTTTCATGGCCATTGTGGAAGGTCCGTCGGCAATGCTTGACACCTTGCAATGCAGCTTTGAGAAGGATTCCGTTGAAGTTGTTCATGAGGAAAAAATACTGCAAATGGCGGATGGCAGCTACCGGAAATATTTCCTTTTCACCTTTGTGGATGCGGAACAAACCAACACCCATTTTCTGCAAAGCATGATGCAGGAAGATAAATTGCGCTTCTATCCGGAACATGAGGTCAAATTCATGTGTGATATCTTCCGCAGATGCAAGGTACCGGCTGATTTAAATGAAAAGGAGAGAAACCTTTATGAGCAGTCGATTTGTCTGCTGAAGATGGCCCAGGTTTCGCAGAAAGAGGTTTTTCCACAAGCAAGGGGACAGATTCTGGCATCACTTCGTCCGGGCAACTGGAATATCGCATGGCTTCGTGACGGCACCTATGCAGTGATGGCCATGAGCAGGCTGAAACTTTACAAGGAGGCCAAACAGGCATTGGACTTCTACCTGGGAGCCGACTGTGGCTATTATGAGAATTACAAATGGACTGACGGTGTGGATTATGGGGTGAAATCTCCATACCGACTTTCTGTATGTCGCTATTTCGGTATCGGCAAGGAAGAATCTGATTTCAATGATGCAGGGCCCAATGTTGAGTTGGATGGTTTCGGACTATTCCTCACCACCTTTGCTGATTATGTTAAGAGATCCGGAGATACGGCTTACCTCTTCAGGAACCTTACGATTCTCGAAAAACAGATCGCAGATCCGATGCTGAGTTTCATTGGTCCGGACGGCTTGAACCGCAAGGATTCCGGTCCCTGGGAACAGCATCTTCCCGGCAGGAAACAGGCTTTTACCTCCATTGTGAATGCCGCAGGTTTGAATGCGCTGGCTGTCATGATGAAGGAAAATGGCATCAAGGGATATGAAAAGTATCTGGAGGGCAGCAGAAAGCTTAAAAAAGGCATCCAGGAGCACCTGATCATTGCCAATTCCTACATCAAGGGATTTGAAGAAGCCGATAGTCCAAAAGTGATAGATTATTATGATGGTGGTACCATAGAAGCTTTCACCCAGCAGGTCTTTACAGATTCAGTGCTGTTCAGAAGGCACTATGCAACGTATGAGGAAGCGCTGAAGATTAGTCCGGAAAGAGGATTCTCCAGACTTAACAATCCCGACTGGTACACCATCGCCGAATGGCCTTTCCTTGATACCCGCTATGCCATCGCGCTCAATATGTTCGGCCGGAATCAGGAAGCCAGGGATATTCTTAAATCCCTGACGGATTATGCATCGCTGAACTTCAATTATGTAGCCGAACTGTACGACTACAATGATGAGAACTACGCAGGGGCTGTTCCGATGATTGGTTATGGCGCCGGAGCCTACATATTGGCCATCAGCGAATTGTATTCGTGGAGGAAATAATTGAGAACCGGTATTTTTCCATTCTGCAGTAAACAAGAGTTACTGTTTTCTGTTTATTAAGTCGGGAAATCACATTTTCAGGCAACAACCGGTAAATCATTCCTACTCATGCAGGGAAGGATTTCCCAAAGTTTATTAATCAGTATCAAAGGAAAATGAACGACAGCAGTTCCAATAAAAATGCAAAGCTAATTCTCTGGTTAAAGAGGATTGGAATTGTGGGTTTTCTGTTTTTTCTTCTGAAAGGGCTGGCCTGGATTGCGCTTGGATATTTTATTTTTAAATAATAGTTCTTCGTTTTGATGTGATTTACCCTGGGGCTGTTTTTTGCCACGAATGCACGAATGAAGACGAATGGATTAATTAAGGCTATTATACCGGATATCTTCCAATTTGAAAGAGGCATAGGTGTAATCACCTTCAGGACGTTGCCAGACTGCTTTGCCTTCGATGGCAAGTTTACGTCCCTGGAATTCTTTGTAATTGCTGCAAGGAGTTGACCAAACATAGGAAATGTAGGTTTTACCATCGGGAGAATAGAAGCGGTCGGCAGAACTGAAATTGATCAACTGACCGGATTCATTGAAGAATAGTGTTGCAGACACAGTTACACCATTATTTGTAAAGAAGGCTTTAGCGCTGAAGTTATCAATGGGTTCCCAGCGGATATTCTTGTCGATAAGGGTTGCAGGGGCAAGCAGACACATATCATTCAGCATGGTCACATTTTCACTTTGAATCATCTTCTCCCCTTTTGCATCAGCAACGTTGAAGGCCGACAGTAAACGAATCTGCATCCTTGCTGAATTGCCTACGTAGATATGCAATCCCTCGAATGGCAGTCCGAACAGACTGGAACTTACCATAAAGATTCTGGCAGGCTGTTGGTAAAAACTGTATTGTTCAGCCTTTACTTTGGTCCATTTTCCATCGGGTTTAAACATCATTTCCCCTCCGAAATGCACGTTGAAATTAGATATCCTCGGTTTGCCGATTGAACCGGTATACCTGAGATATTTCTGAACCGGGGCGGGCATTCCAGCTATATCTGTTTCGGTCAGGACTGCGGTATCCATCGGAGACTTCATCTGCAGCTGAACCTCTTCCCTGTAGCGATTCCTGAATGAGCCCGGAAAACTGTCAAACATTGAAAGCAGGACTGGCAGAAGGATTACAACGTTGAGAATGGTGCCATAACAGGCATCCTTCCAGTTCATTACAATCAGTAACTGCGAAATGGCTATTGCCAGTATTCCCGGAATCCACCAGATATTGCTGTTGAATGCATAAAGAATTGCAGCACCAAGAAATAAAAGGGTTGTCGCCAGCCAGAGCAATCCCTGAAAGCTGCCGATTGTCTGGGTAATCTGAGGGATCTCAGCAAGCTTGAAGGCTTTGGTAAATCCCATCAGATGTATGAGGGCATGAATTACAATAATTACAATCGCGAAAGTTTTCATTTGAAGGAGGATTATGCTGCAAAACTAGATTGCTGAATTTATCCGGTAAAAACTAAATGGGTGAAAAGCCGATAGTTAAATCTGGGTGACGGATTATGACCCTTCAAGGTAGTCATTATTCCCCGGGCAGCTGAGAATACTTTATACATCCATTAAACATGAGGGAAGGAAGAGTGATAATTGATACCTGTCTGATTGTTTGGGCCTTAGGAATATTAACTGGTTGATAGACAGAGGCTGGACATTAATTGATTCTTCCAAAAATGGAATCATTCCAAATAATTCCTTTCGATCTGTACAATTTCAGCAGACAAATTTCAGTTACATATATAACTTACCACATATAAACCCAAACTTGGCTACATGAAAACAACACTGAAGAAGTCCATTTTGCTCCCCTCTGCAATTCTATTACTGGCTGTCACAGCCTGCACCAAGGAAGCCGCAACCACCTCCGATTCACTCTACGTACCCACTTCTTCCGATGTCACCTCCACTGCATCCCTTGATGAGCTGCAGCAGGGACGAACCCTTTACATAAGCAACTGTGCAAGCTGCCACAGTCTTTACCTCCCCGAATCCTACAGCGCAGCCCGCTGGAGAAGTATTCTTCCCACCATGACCCCCAGGACAAGCCTTTCATCTACCCAGGTAGCTCTGGTAACGAAATATCTCACCAAGGGTAAATAATCAGATCACACTTAAGAGGAATTTCTCCTATTCATCTCATAGCCGTTGCCTCCAGGAAACGGCTTTTTTGGTTCACGAACTCCCATAGAACAACTCATAATCAGGCATTAAAAACTGGTGACAGCAAGATCAACCCTCCCCAACAGCTCGTCTGTTGGCACCTCCTATTTCAGAGGGAAAGAAGAATTTCTATAGAATATCTATAATTCCAATATAGCTCAATCCCTCCCCTCTCTTTCCTAAAGAGAGGGGCCCGGGGGTGAGTTCCCGCCGCAATCTCGCAAAATTCTCCTCATTCCTTTGTCGTACCAACTCGAACCCCTCCAACTATTTGCAAGAAAGTCTCCCCTCTCTTTCCTAAAGAGAGGGGCTGAGGAGTCCTCACCTTTCTCTGCAAAATTCTCCATTCCTTTGTCGTACCAACTCGAACCCCCAACATTCTAATCCCCTCTCTTTCCTAAAGAGAGGGCCGGGAAGAGTTCCCTCCGCGATTTACCCCCTTTTCCCTATCAATCATTGCAAAGCTTAACCACTCCCTTCCAATTCAGAAACCGCAGGTTTTCAGAGTCCTAAATAATTGTACCTTTGCACCCTCAAACCGGAAACGGATAATCGCAACGGTTTAAACCAATTAGAATTCATCATGAGGAATATCCTGGCTATTGTTGGCCGACCCAATGTTGGTAAAAGTACTCTCTTCAACCGCCTTACAGGCTCAAGGGAAGCAATTGTTGATCCCACCAGCGGCGTAACCCGCGACAGGCATTATGGCCACAGCGACTGGAACGGTATTGAATTTTCAGTTATCGACACAGGCGGTGTTATGATTGGCTCTGATGATGTATTTGAACAGGCTATTCACAAACAGGTTGAACTGGCTATTGAAGAAGCAGATACCCTCCTTTTCATTGTCGACGGACGCGAAGGAATCAGTCCGCTGGATGAAGATGTTGCAGAAATGATCCGTCGTTCAGGCAAACGCTCTTTCCTGGCTGTCAACAAGATTGACACTCCCAACATGGAGCACCTCATGGGTGAGTTTTATGCATTGGGATTTGGAATGACTTTCCCCCTGTCCGCTTCAAATGGTGCCGGTACCGGTGACCTTTTGGATGCCATCGTTGCAGATTTCAAACAGGTTGCTGAAGGAAGTCCCCGAAGACTTGCCAAGATTCACCGTGGTTGGTCGTCCGAATGTTGGAAAATCATCCTTTATCAATGCCTTGCTTGGCAATGAGCGCAATATTGTAACTCCTGTTGCAGGAACCACCCGTGATTCTATCTTCACACGCTATAATGCCTTTGGATTCGACTTTCTTCTTGTTGATACTGCCGGTCTCCGTAAAAAGACCAGGGTTACCGAAAACCTGGAATTCTATTCGGTGATGCGCTCTATCAGGGCAATTGAAAGCAGCGATGTATGCTTCCTGATTATTGATGCAACACTGGGATTTGAAGGACAGGATCAGAATATCTTCGGACTGATTCAGAAGAATCATAAGGGACTGGTTATCCTGGTGAACAAATGGGACCTTGTGGAACGTGAAACCAATACTGCACGCGACTATGAGGCTATCATCAAGAAGGCTATTGCTCCTTTCACCGATGTACCGGTTATTTTCACCTCAGTAATCAATAAACAGCGTATCCATAAGGCTCTTGAAACTGCCACTCAGGTATTTCAGAACCGTCAGCGCCGCATTCCAACCCATAAGCTGAATGAGGCATTGCTGCCTATTTTCCAGCACACACCTCCGCCAATGTACAAGGGCAAGGAAGTGAAAATTAAGTATGTAACCATGCTTAAGACTGTTTACCCCACCTTTGTTATTTTCTGCAATCTGCCTCAGTATGTCAAGGAGCCTTATATGCGCTTTGTAGAGAACAGGATTCGCGAGATGTATGATTTCAGCGGTGTACCGATGGAGGTTTATTTCCGCAAAAAGTAATCCCTTAGCTTCCGATATTTCATGGAAAATGAATCCCTTAGAGTAGATAAATGGCTATGGGAAGTGCGGCTATTCAAGACCCGCTCCCAGGCTACCGATGCCTGCAAGGCAGGTAAAATCAAAATGGACGGACAAAACATCAAACCTGCCAAGGATCTCAAAATTGGTGATGTCATTATTGTCAGTCTGAATCCCCTTTTCAAAACTGTCAAGGTAAAGCAATTCCCCAAAAGCCGCCTAGGTGCCAAACTGGTTCCCGATTACATGGAGGACCTGACTCCACAGGAAGAATACGACCGCGTAAAACTTATCGAAACTGCCAATGCCGAAAACCGCGATCGCGGGGCCGGCCGTCCTACAAAGAAAAGCAGGAGGATGATTGACAGGTTGAAGCATGATAAGGAAGCGTGGTGATAAGATAAAAGACAATCCGCCAGCTGACGGAAAAAAGACAAAAGGAAAAAGACAAAAGTATGCGAAGCGGAGTCCGCCGGCTGGCGGTTGGAAATTGAGATTGGAAGCATATTTTCAATGACTTAATCTGTGTAAATCTGTTTCATCAGTGTCATCAGTGTTCTATTCTTTGCTACTAGCAAATTTATGCGCCACTAAGAACTCCGAACCTTGAACTCCGAACCTTGAACTCCGAACCCCGAACTTTTCCCGGGGAGGCAGAAACTCCCAACAGACCTAACATTCACTTCGAAGCATAAAAAAACTGCCGGAACTAATGCCCGGCAGTCTGTTTAACCCAACAACACAGATATTAGTTGGTCTTTATAAGCTTTCGAGTAAGGAGCAGTCCATCACGAGTGTAGATTCGGAGGGTGTAGATACCTGATGAGAGGTGGTCAAGATTGAAATGCAGCCTGCTTTCACCGGCACCAAGGCTTTCGGCCTGAGTCAGGACTTTCTGTCCCTGCATGTTATAAAGTTCGATGGTGAGATCATTTGCATTTTGGAGGTTAACATCAAGGAATGCTTCACCCTTAACCGGATTCGGAGTAACAACACCAGCCTGCAATTCAAGCTGCAGTTCTTTGCCACCCAGGATACTGTTGCCACTCAGCAGCAGGTTGACTTCTGCATTGGGAATGGCTTCTGAAATCACAACCTTAACATTCTGGCTTTCACATCCGGCAAGCTCAGCATAGAGGTAATAGGTGCCATAGGCAAGCTGAGGGAAGTCGAACTCACCGGCTTCGGATACCTCTGAGTACTGAATGGTATTGCCATCGGAATCCTTAAGAAGCATGGTGATCTTATCAATCATGGCTGCAGCTATGTCGCCCTGACTAACCTGTCCGCCAACACTTCCACCACCGGGTGTACCCGGATCGGCTGAAATCAGGTTGATATTGTAAGGATTGGCAGCAGTGCCGAGACTAACAACAGTTGCATTTTCCCAGAAGAGAACATCACCATAGTAGGTTGGTAGAAATCCTGAAGCAAATGGAATTGCATAGATCACATAATTGCCCTGTGGAACCATAGGGAAGTAATATACTCCAGCTGAATCCAGCATTGAAATTTCCACGAAAGGAAGGAAGGTATTGGTGGTATCCAGAGAGAAGATCATTACGAATCCATCACTAACCGGGAAGGTACCGGCATAGACCTGTCCATATACCTGATTCCAAACTGTGGAATCACCAACGGTTATCATCTGGCTGGAGGTGTAGGTACAAGGATTGGCAGGATTTGAAGTAGTAGTAAGAGTTACAAAGTACATTCCGGGAGTAGTGTAGGTATGTACAATATTCTCTCCTATACCGGTTTGATTGTCACCAAAATCCCAGAAATAATCTGCAGGAGATCCGTCGAGCATATAGCCCTGGAAGTTTACCGACTGTCCTAGAGTATTAAAGGCAAAGTAGCTTGCACAACTTACGGTGTTGCCAACTTCAACGGTTGCACACCATACACTCTGGCATGAAGAACCAAATATTGTCAGACAAACATAGAATGTACCGGTGGCATTATAGGTATGAATAGGATTCTGAAGTCCTGAGGTCGTACCATCACCGAAATCCCATAACCATTGATTGGGTTGTCCTGTTGAAAGGTCAAGGAACTGAACGCTGCTACCAATATTAAGGGAGTCATTCACATAGTATGTAAACTGAGCCTGGCAGGGAAGTGTGGAATCGCCCACGGCAACCAAAGCACAGTAGGAGGCAAAGCAGCTGTCGGAACCGGAAATATAGAGGCAAGCAGTATAAAATCCGGGATCAGCGTAGGTATGATAGACATCCGGACTAAAGGGATAGTTTATGGTTTGGGTTGTTCCATCACCAAATTCCCAGGTCCAGGTCTCAATATCCCCTATTGAGATATCATCAAACATCACAGTAAGAGGAGAAGTTCCCGGAACCTGATAGGTGAGGAAGTCGGCGCTGCATCCAAGAGTCGGAATGATGAAAACCATCTTGCAGTATGTACTTGTGCATAGTCCGCTGCTGGAAGTTATGGTAAGGCAGACACTATAGGAGGAGTAAGGCTGAATAACAGGATAGGTATGAACAGGATTCTGTTCGGTGGAGGTTGTACCATCACCAAAATCCCAGAACCATGCTACAGGATCTCCGGTTGAATAGTCGGTGAAGTACACCTGATAATTGTTGGAATTGGTTGAGTCGATGGTAAAACTAAAGTAGGACTGGCAACCAGGAATAGTATCGCCTACAATTACATTCTGGCAATATGTTGAAGAGCAGCTGTCGCCTAAAATGTTCAGGCAAGCATTATAGACTCCCTGATTGGCATAAACATGACTCACATTCGGGTTACCGGGAGCAGTGATCGTCTGGACTACACCATCACCAAAATCCCATATCCAGGTATTTATATTGCCTGTTGAAAGATCAGTAAAATCAATGTTACCAGGTGCATTGGGGGATGAAGCATATGTAAAACTTGAATTACAAGGCAGGGGTTCATTTATAAGTACATAATAGCAGTATGTATCATTGCAGGTACTGTCATTACTGGTAACTGTCAGGCAAACATTGTAATATGCGGGGCCTGCTGTTGTAGGAAATACGTGGGCAGGATTTTGAACATTGCTGGTATTATTAGTGCCCGAAGCAGGATCACCAAAATTCCATATCCAGTTGATTTGCCCTGAAGCCTGCGATTGATCATAAAACTGAATGGCATTGTATGTAGCTCCCGGAAGGGTGGAATAGGTAAAGTACGATTGACATCCTCCAGCAGTGGAATCACCTACCTGAACGATCTTGGTGATATAATCGGAACATGTAGTATTGGGAATACCGATAGCCAGGGTAACATAATAGTATCCAGGAGAAGTATAGGTATGGATTGGATCAGACTCATTTGAAAGCATCCCATCGCCAAAATTCCAGCTAAAGTTACTGCTGCCACCAAGAGAGGTGTTAACAAAGCTAACCGACAAAGGAGGGCCCTGAGAATAAATGAAATCAGCAACACAATTACCCAGCGGCGCACAGATCAGAAAATTCTGAACAACTGTTGAAGCTCCGGGAGCATAGGTAACATTGTATACAACATTGTACTGCTGGCAGTCGACGGTGGAGACAGTAATAACGCCTCCTGTCTGTGGATTGGCAACAGGCACATTATCCGAATAAAATCCGTTCGGATTGGTGTATACCATATTGGTATAGATAAATCCACCAGTGGAGTCGCTCTGAATCAGGACAGGCTGGTTAACAATCGGCATTCCTGTTGAAATGTCTGTTACAGTGCCGGCAACAACAACCGCTATTTGGGAATATGCCGGAAAAGCAAGTATGCAAACCAGAAACAGTAAATACAGCTTTTTCATATAGATTGATTTTGAGGTTAGTTTTCGTTGTGGAGTAATATGAATTACCTGGTAGTTCTTTTAGTATTAAACACTGACGAAGGTAAAGGTTGCCTGACAACTTAAAATTTTATCAGCAATGAACCCCTGAACATGGGGCTGATGTCTTGTCCCGACTGACTTCCGGCAGATGTTGATGAAGGAATCAGGTAGTTGAGACGGGGTTCCGCCAGCAGGTAAATACGCTTGCTCAACTGACAGGCAACAGAGAAATCAGCGATCAGGAAGAGTCTGTTTTTACTCAGTTCATCTGACAGTCCATTCACACTGATTATCTTCTTGGTTCCGGCTGAGTAACTTCCCTCCTTTTCCCTGGCTCCGGCAAAGATATCCCATTCTGCTCCTGCCTGAACTCCAAAACTGAAACGACCTTTCTGATAGAAGTCATAACCTATCATCAGAGGTATCCTGATTCTGGTATATCGCTTTTGAAGACTGTAATAATCAATCTGCAGGCTGCTATCGTACACATCTGTTTCCGTCATGTAGTATGAGGGCATGAGGTGATAGTGTTTCTGGTCCCAGGCGAAAGTTATGGAATCCAGCTTTTTATATTGTCCAAGGTAATCATTGTATTTCACTTCATATTGGTGGAATCCGTTTGTCAGGGCATATCCTGCTCCGGAATAAATATAGAATTTACCCCAGTAAACCTTGCCTTCCACATTAAGGGAATGAACCGGCTCCGCGTTACTTCCATCAAGGGGGAGATCGATGTTGTAGCGGAAGCCGGGTTCAAATTTTATTTGAGATGGCTTTTTGCTCTTTTTAGGAGATTCCGGCTTTGGCGATGGATTCCCTGCTGCATTGGAACTTTCATTCTTATCTGATGCAGGATTGTAAGCAGGTTCTGCATCACCTCCTTTTACCTCAGGTGTCGCTGAAGGATTACTTTCCGAAGGAGCTGAAGAAGGAGGCAGCAGGTCTGTTTTCTCAGAATTTGCTGTTACGTTAACAGTATTCTCTATTGCTGGAATTGCTTTATTCTCTTTTGGAATTGAAGTATTCCCTTTTGATGCAGGTGTCAGTTTTACCGGGGCAATGATTTCCGGATTTTGCTCTTTTTGAGTTGTGGTCTTATTGATTTTTGACTTGATAGTTTCAGAAGGCTTTACAACTGAACTGACTTTGGCGTCAATCCTTCTGCTGGGCTCGTCTGTGATTACTCTTGAGGGGTTAGAAGCGTTATTATTCTCTGATATTATAGACGTCTGTTGCTCTGAATTTGTGGCTGGAATTGAGGGCGTATTGGCCTCAGGAGTGACAGCAGCAACAGGATTAATGGCTGTGGTCTTTGGAGTTCGTAGCAAAAATATCAGTAAAACTCCGGTAATGACCATTCCGGCAATGATGAAAAGATGATACAAGCGGAACCAGCCAGTGCCGCTAATACCACCCGGAGCGGATGCTTCCTCAAGGAAGCGTGCCTTCGCAGAAGCAGAAGGCTCCACCCTGACATCCTCCAGGCTATCCCTGAAGAATTCGTCTAATGGATTTAATTCCTTTTTCATACTCTTATTTTTTGCCAGTCCAGAGACTGAATATCTTTATTCAATTATAAGATCAACTAATGATTGATTTGCCCTCAAGCACTTTGGAGATTTTCGTTCGCAAAGCTGCTCTGGCCTTACTCAATTGTGATTTGGAAGTATTTTCGGTACAATTCATTGCCTCTGCGATCTCCTTATGAGAGTATTGCTCAAAAACATAGAGATTAAAGACAGTGCGGTAACCATGCGGAAGTTCACAGAGCATGCCCAGGATTTCTTTCTTACCAATCACATCAGAAAGGCTGGTAAAGGAAATCTCCTCTTCTTCCCCTTCCCCTGCTTCCTCAGCAATAGGATCCAGATCTGCAAAACTCATCCTTGAACGTGCCCTCAGGAAATTCAGGGCGGTATTGATGGTAATCCTTTTCATCCAGCCTTCAAAAGAGCTCTCCGGCTTTTCGATGAAATTGTCAATTCCACCCAGGATTTTAATAAAGGCATCATGAAGCACATCTTCGGCGTCGGCCCTGTTGCCACAGTAACGCATGCTCAATCCCAGCAAAACGGGTGCAAAGCGGTCGTGAAGCTCACCAAGAGCCTTACGGTTCCGCTTTTTTACCTCCTTTATAAGTGCCGAGTCTGTCAACATGCTACAAGTATACTCAGAAATAAACACAGAAATCCTGAAAGGTTGCCTGCCATTCAGAAAAAATCCGGTTAATTATTATTCAGGCTTCCCGGTGGATAGCCAAACAAAAGAATCAGAAGTTAAAACGACCTGGGTTGGTCACTATTCAACACTCAGGACTAAGCCCTTGAGGTACTCGCCTTCCTGATGGAACAGGTTAATGGGATGATCAGCAGGCTGGGCAAGCTGATGCAGCACCCTGACTTTTCTGCCGGCATCCACTGCAGCAGCGGTAACAGCCGAAGTGAACATCTGCCGGTCAACTACCTGTGAGCAGGAGAATGTAAACAGAAGTCCGCCCTTTTTAATTTTCCTGAAAGCTGCTGCATTTATTGACCTATAGCCACCAAGAGCCTTTTTTCTTGCATCCATGTTCTTGGCATAGGCTGGAGGATCAAGGATAATCAAGTCGTACTGACCGTCTTCAGTCTGGTCAAGGAATTGTCGGGCATCAGCCACAACACCCTTATGGTTTTTGGCAGGAATCTTATTCAGTTTGACATTAGCCTTGCATAGTTCGATAGCGGGTGCTGAGCTGTCAACGGTACACACTTCTGTAGCTCCTGCATTGGCAGCATATACTGAGAAGCCCCCGGTATAACCGAACATATTCAGCACTTTCCTGCCCTTTGCATATTTTGCAAGCAGGAAGCGATTATCACGCTGATCGAGGAAGAAGCCAGTTTTTTGTCCGGATACAGCATTCACCATAAATCGATTTCCATTCTCAAGAATCTCAGATTCAGGCATCGAGCCAAACAGAAACTCATCTTCAACCTTGAATCCTGTCATCTTTTTCAGGGATTCAGAGCTCTTATCAAAGACAGCCTTCAGCTTCTCCCCATAAATTTCCTGCAAAATCTCGGCGAATACATTCCTGAGTTCATACATCCCCACTGAATGGGCTTGGATCACTGCCAATCCGCCATAAATATCAATGATGAGTCCGGGCATTGAATCACCCTCATTGTGAACCAGGCGATATGCATTGGTCTTATCCGAACTGACCAAACCAAGCCTTTCGCGCAACTGGTATGCTTCAAGAAGTTTGGATTTCCAGAATGCCTTGTCAATTTCCTGTTGTGTGAAGCTTATCACCTTAGCGGCGATGGATCCTGAAAGCAAATATGCTGTGGCCAGATATCTGCCTGATGCAGCAAACACCTCTGCAATATCGCCTTCCTTATATGAACCGCTGATTTTTTCAATGGCCCCGGAAAAAATCCATGGATGGAATCTGAGCAGTGCTTCTTCTTTCCCTTTTTTCAGGATTACTTTCGGGTATGTGGTCATCAGCATAATTTTAGTTTGCACAAAGGTAGACAAGCTGGAGCAATTAGTTCATTTTCTTCAGATTTACCTTAATTCCTAACTATCAATCATATCAGCCTGAACAGCATGTAAATCAGGAATATCGCCTCCAATAACAGCATTCTGTTCATAATTGTCAGGTAATCAGAGACCCATAACCGTACAATTAATAGTACCTTTGTGCGTTATTATCAAAAACCAAACACAACGCTATGAAAAAGATCCTAATCCTGTTGATAGTGCCAGCTATGCTATTAACCATGAGCTGTAACAAGCAAAAAGCCGAAATTGAACGCCTCAAGGCAAAGAATGATAGTCTTATGGCTATCGGATTTGCAAAAGATACCACAGTAATGTCCTATGTACGGGCATTTAATGAAATCCAGTCAAATCTTGACTCCATTAAGCAGAAGGAGAATATTATCAGCCAGAATACTGCCGGTGGAACTGAACTCCAGGCTAATGCCAAGGATCAGGTGACCAGCGATATCAATGCTATTTACCAGCTCCTGCAGAAAAACCGCGAACTTGTAGCATCACTTCGTTCAAAACTGAAGAAATCAGATGTTCGCATAGTTGAACTGGAAAAGATGATTGAATCACTGAATAAGCAAATTGAATCCAAGGATGTTGAAATTGCAACCCTCAAGGATCAGTTGGCTAACCTGAATATCAAGGTGGAAGGCCTCAGCAGCCAGGTGTCAAATCTGAACCAGACCGTTGACAATCTCAGCTCTGAGAATAAGGCCAAGCAGCAGGCTATCAATGAAAAGACTGCCGAGCTGAACACTGCCTACTACGTAATTGGAACTTCCAAGGAACTGAAGGAAAAGAATATCATCACCAAAGAAGGTGGATTCATTGGTTTAGGCAAGAGCAAGACTGTAAAATCAGATTTTGACAAGACCTACTTCACTAAGGTTGATATAACCAAATTCAAGGGTGTTCCCGTTTTCAAGAAAAAAGCTACCCTTCTTACCACCCACCCTGCCGGATCATTCAAGATGGTTGGAGCTAAAGCTGTCGACAGTCTGGTTGTGAAGAACTATGCTGAATTCTGGAGTGCCTCCAAATATCTGGTTATTATCGCCGAATAAGCGAATTATCAAGATACTTCAAAAAAAGCCGGTCTATACCGGCTTTTTTTATTTGGGGGTTTGGGTAATCACCACTGATTCTCAGTAAAATGCGAATTCCTCTTTTTCGTAAATCAAGCCTTCAATTCCAGTCCCAATAATGTTAAACTAACAGCATTCAGAAACTGTTTAACAATTACTAATTCGCAGTAGAAGAAGAATTCATCCGCCAGCTGGCGGACAGAATTGAGAAAACAGAACCTTATTTGGCATATTATTCTGTCCACGGTTGGCGGATGGT
>JADJHD010000044.1 GCA_016707705.1 Bacteroidales bacterium | reverse complement strand
GATACCAATGGCTGCTCATCTTCAACTTCAGCCTTGGTAGAAGTCAATCCAGGATCTGTGGGTGGTAGCATTAACGGAGGAGGAACAATTTATGAAGGAATATCTACTGTTAATCTCCAACTAATTGGTTATTCAGGCAACATTCTTTATTGGCAGAAACAGTTCAACCAAGGGGAATGGACAACTATTCCATTGACTTCTTCAAACATTCCTGAAACCGATAATGGCGTCGGCCATGGAATATAGAGCCCTTAGTCCAAAACAACGGATCTTTTAAAGTCTTTCTATTCCAGCCATTGTTAATGTGATTTACCGATAATTTTTGATAAAAGTATACCTTGGAGGGTCTTGTCAGATGAAAGTATTGGACAACATGTTATAAAGCACAGAACGAGTCCGGAAATGCATTTCGGTCTATAGCGGACATGATTACAGTATGTTTAGGGAAGAACAGTCCGCCCTATAGTTATGAATATGTTATTACAGATATTGGTCTACCCCGAAACGGAATATTCACCATTTCTCTGCCACCAGGATCTACATATTCATACTACCTTGTGGTTAAGCATCGTAACAGTATTGAAACCTGGAGTTCTTATCCGGTATCCCTTCATGCCGGCCAAACAACCTATAACTTCACAAATGGTGCTCAAAAAGCATATGGATACAATTTGAATCAGGTTGGTTCAGTTTGGGTTATATACGGAGGGGATGTTGATCAGGATGGTATAGTGGACTCATCTGATATGATTCCCACTGAAAATCAAACATCGAGCTTTAGCATGGGATATCTTCCTGAAGATGTGAATGGGGATGGATTGATTGACTCTTCCGATATGATTCTTATTGAAAACAATGTGTCAGAATTTGTGACAAAGGTGGTGCCGTTTTGAGTACCCCTTAATAGCAATTAAAAGATTCCCAGGATTAATACAAATTATTGATGAACAAGCAATTTAAAATTAAACTTGCTAGAGAGATACTTATTTTCTCAGCATCAGTCAGTTTCATAATAATATTAGCTATTTCTCTTTTTTGTTTATTCAACCATCCTCAACTCAAAGGTTAGACATGAGTCTTTGCTTATAGGAACAATGGTTAATATTTCAGATAGTCTTTCATACAAATAGTATGATGTAAATTCAGGCAGATTAAAAAATTTCTATTAATCTTAAATGAGCAACACTTTGATAAGCCTAGTAGCATTCAAAACAAACATAACTTCAATAAATACCCGCATCGGAATCATACTTCAGGTAGAGAGTTAACTTTAGAGGATCTAGAGTTGTTATTAGAAAGTAATGAAAAGAATCGAATAGGATATCGGATTGCTGAAAATAATAGGCCACTTACTAATCTTGACACCTTACCCTATAAAAAAAAGCTGTTGCCACTTAAAGGACTCATTACCAGGGACTCATTAAATACAACTCTTTCCCATAAAGGATTGACAAAACTCGAATTCACTTATAACCAGATCAAACTAGATAGAGAATATCTAGTAATTTGGGATTCCTTATTTCATGGGAAGGACCATCTAACATCTTTACTTCCAGATGAAGTTTTTGACCTATTTAACATTAAGTCAAGAAAAGAGTTAATCGAACTTGTACAAACACTTTGCATTTCTCCAATCGAACTGATATCAAATTCAAAAGCAAATCAGATTCATTTGCAGATAGCTCAACATTATGATAAAATATCCTATTTAAGAGGTAAGATATACTCCCATAAAGAAATAGCCAATATTATTAAAGTAATTTCCATTGCACTATTCTTAATTCTTTATCCTTTAAGGTTCGTATATCATGTTCTTCAATGGTCAATCAGAACCCTTAAAAGTAATAACACTTTTTCATCTTACTTTATTACTGTTGAGTGTTCAATCGCTCAGTTTAGCTATATTTGAGGCTAGATATTGATGATTCTCTCCTATTAAGAAATTGATGACCCACAAGGAAGCCAAATCCCGCATAAAGATCAATAAACTCCTTGAAGAATCAGGATGGCGATTGCTTGACACCACTGAAGGACCAGCTAATGTGATATTGGAGAACCATGTGAAGATTTCTCATCAGAACATGGATGAGATGGGCGAGAACTTCGAAAAGTTAAGCAGAGGATTTATCGATTTCCTCTTGCTTGATGATAAAGGATTCCCTTTCATCGTTTTGGAGGCGAAGTCTGAAGATAAGAATCCTTTGGTGGGGAAGGAACAGGCTCGCAAATATGCGAAATCGCAGAATTGCCGATTCATTATCCTGTCAAATGGCAATCTTCATTACTTCTGGGATCTGGAATTTGGGAACCCATATATGATTACACAATACCCTTCTCAAAATTCTCTTTCAGGGTATAAAGCATTTGTTCCGGATAGAACCCGATTGGTTAATGAAACTGTAAACGATGATTACATTGCAGTGACTCAATATCCTTCCTATGCTTCTGATCCGGAATATATTAATGCAGTAACCAGAGACCAGTTTTTCAAAAGGACGAAAGTTCGCATGCTCCGGGAATACCAAGTTAAAGGATAAAATCAATACAGCAATCAGTTGCAGGAAATGATCGATTCCTATTCGAAATGGCAACTGGCACCGGAAAAACTCTGACTGCTGCTGCCATTATCAAACTCTTTTGCGTACCGGAAATGTAAGAAGAGTCCTATTCTTGTTGACTGGTTGAGCTGGAAATTCAGGCCCAGAAAGCCTTTATTGATTATCTTAAAAATGATTACAAGTCAGTTATCTATAAGGAAAGCCGTGACGACTGGAGAAAGGCTGAAATAGTTGTTACTACTGTCCAATCTCTCCTATCAGACAACAAATACCGTCACTTCTTCTCACCCACCGATTTCGACCTGGTAATTTCCGATGAGGCACACCGTTCCATTGGGGGGAATGCAAGGGCTGTTTTCGAGTATTTTGTAGGGTTTAAACTTGGCTTGACTGCTACTCCAAAAGATTACCTGAAGAAGTTCAAGACGGAATCCAATACTAGGGATCCTAGGGAATATGAGCGTCGCTTGCTACTCGACACCTACCGGACCTTCGGTTGCGAAAGCGGGATACCTACTTTCCGATATAGCTTGATTGACGGTGTAAGCGAAGGCTTCCTCGTAAATCCGACGGTAATCGATGCCCGGACTGATATTACTACCCAACTCTTGTCGGATGACGGATATGCAGTGATGCAGCCAACGGAAGAAGGACATGAAGAGGAATCATCCTTCTTTCAAAGTGACTTTGAGAAGAAGTTCTTTTCTGAGAAAACCAATGTTGTTTTCTGCCAGACCTTTCTTGAAAATGCTCTTCGGGATCCTTTAACTGGAGAAGTAGGCAAGACTATAGTATTTACTGTGAGCCAGAATCATGCTGCAAAGATCACTCAGATGCTCAATGAGATGGCTGATAAACTCATACCGGGGAAGTACAATTCTGATTTTGCAATGCAGGTGACCTCTCTGGTGCAGGGATCACAGCTGATGACAGTTAACTTTGCCAACAATAACCTGGGTGGCACTGGAAATTTTGATCCCTTATACCGGACCAGTAAAACCAGGGTATGTGTTACCGTGGGCATGATGACAACTGGATATGACTGCACCGACATTCTCAATATCTGCCTGATGCGACCCATCTTTTCCCCTTCTGACTTCATTCAAATGAAAGGACGGGGAACCCGAAAACACTCGTTTTCTGAGATGTATATTGACAAGGATTTGAAAAATCGGTTTGCTGGGGTTGTAAAGGAAACCTTCAGGCTGTTCGATTTTTTTGCGGTATGTGAATATTTTGAGGAGAAGTTCAATTATAACCAGGTCCTGAAACTACCTGTTCGAATCAATGAGAAAGGATTACCTGGTCAGCCTTTACCAATCCCCCAGATCTTTGAGACTTTTGACCCTGATAAGGTGTTGTCATTTAAGGAGCAATTCATAGGCCTGGAAGGCATGAAGATTGACCGTATGTTCTTCCAGCGGTTCGAGGAGCAGGTAAAAGACAACCCAGTGGTTGTAGAAAACCTGGAAGCAGGGAACTGGGAATTATTGCTTGACTATATCAATCGTGAGATTCTGAATAAGCCAGAGGATTATTTCACACTTGACAAACTTCGCCAGTCTGTTCGAATCGACCGTAGGTTGACTTTGCGGGAAATCGTAGAGAAGATATTCGGAATTATTCCTCGCTTCAAATCAAAGGATGAACTGTTGGATGAGGAATTTGAAAAGTTCATAGCTGACTTCAAACCTTCCACTGTTGATGATATTATAGCCCTCAAGTATTTCTTCAAAGCATACATTACGGATGATGTTGTAAGGAATATCATTGAGAAGAAAGAGTACACGGCACTAAACATCAACCCGACTTTCAATATTGCTGATTTTAAGGCTGTGCCTAAGGAATGGCGAAATAGGATCCCGGAATATGTAAAGGATTATGTTCCACTTAATAAGTTTTTAAGTTAATGGGAATACATTTATTGAAATGAGTCATATCGATACTGCTTGCTTTAATGATCCTTGTTTTAATAAAGATGAGGTGAAAATAATCATTGATCCATTTATTTATAAAGATGGACGAAAGCCACGATTGCCCAGAAAGCAATCAAAAGGATACATACTTCAGAAAGACACTAACTTATTTTTCGCTGAAATATTCTCCGATTATTCTGTTGAACTTTCAAAATCAAAATTCGCGATAAAAATAACTATTACACGAGGGAATGATCGGCTTGGAGGAGGTGACTTAGATAACTATTCTAAAGCAATACTTGATGGTATTACTTGTTCTAAGAAAATATGGATTGATGATAGCTCGGTGGATCATCTTGAAGTTATCCGTTTATATGATAGAACAAAAAATCTAAAATCGAATTGACCATTAAAAGACTTCTACCACTTAACGATCCAATAATTCCGTAATCTCAATAAGTAATATTTCTCTCCCCTAACCAAAAAATACTGCACTTAGAGTTAATCAAATTCTTCTCATGCTTGATACCACTACCAAACGCCGCATTGACAACGCCCGGGATACTCGTAGGCAAAGTTCCCGATCCTAAAAGCCAGGTGGAACAGATTACCATTGCCCTTATCTTCAAATTCATGGACGATATGGATATGGAAGCCGAGGAATTGGGTGGAGTCCGGTCCTTTTCACAGGTGAATATGAGAAGTATAGCTGGCATAAACTCTTCGATCCCACCCTGGGTGGATTTGATGTTTTGACTCTGTATAGTGAAGCCTTACTAAAACTGAGCCTCAACCCCGCTTTACCCCAACTTTTCAGGGACATCTTCAAGAATGCCTACCTCCTTACCGGGATCCAGAGACCCTCAAAAGTTTCATCAAGATTATAAATGACTTCAACTATGATCATAGCGAGAAGTTGGGGGATGCCTTTGAGTACCTGTTGTCGGTATTGGGAAGCCAGGGCGATGCAGGGCAGTTCCGTACACCCCGGCATATCATTGATTTCATGGTTGAACTGATTGATCCGCAGAAGCATGAAAGGATCCTGGACCCGGCTTGCGGAACAGCAGGTTTCCTCATTTCATCCTACAAGCACATCTGGAAGAACAATTCATCCAACTACAATCCTGCTGAAGATAAGCGTGCATTTGAATTGCAGGAAGCCAGGATTGAAGAACTGGGAGCGCTGAATGGGAAGCGTTATAATGGTGATAAGCTTACACCTGATGACCGAACCCGTCTGACTGAGAACATAAGTGGGTATGATATTTCACCGGACATGGTCAGGTTGTCATTGGTCAATTTGTATCTACATGGCTTTACCGAACCCCATATCTTCGAATATGATACACTTACCAGCGAGGATCGATGGAATGAGTATTATGATATTGTAATGGCAAATCCGCCCTTTATGTCTCCTAAAGGGGGCATACGACCACATAAGCGGTTCAGTGTGGAGAGTAGCCGAAGCGAGGTGCTATTTGTAGATTACATTGCTGAACATCTTACACCGACCGGGCGAGCAGCCATTATTGTTCCCGAAGGCATCATCTTCCAAGGTGGATCAGCCTACAAACAATTACGTAAGATGCTGGTGGAAGAAAACTACCTGGTTGGTGTAATCTCACTTCCTGCAGGCGTTTTCAATCCCTATTCAGGTGTAAAGACATCAATACTATGGATCGATAAGTCCCTTGCCCGTAAGACTGACAAAATACTCTTTGTGAAGATTTCGAATGATGGTTTTGATCTTGGAGCGCAACGAAAACCAATAAAAAAGAATGACCTTCCACGAGCTTTTCAACATATTTCTACTTATCGTCAAAGTCTTGAAAAAGGAATAGGATTTGATTTTCCAGAAGGAAGTAGTCTAATGCAAGTTAATCGAGAGACTTTAGCCATTAATGGAGATTTTAATCTTAGCGGAGAAAGATTCAAATTTAATTTGAGAATAAGTGACGATAAATACATTTGGGTTCGCCTTGGAGAAATTGCAAATGTTGAATATGGATTCACCGCCAGTGCAAAAGACGAAGGCGAATACCGATTGATAAGAATAAGTGATATTAATGATGATGGAACTTTGAAAATGCTTAACCCAAAGTATATTGATTTACCTAAAAACGTGAATCAGTTTATTTTGAGGAAAGACGATATTCTTGTTGCAAGAACAGGTGCAACCTATGGTAAAACATTATTGTTTAAAGAAGATTCGCCTGCTGTCTTTGCATCCTTTTTAATCAAAATTTCTCTTGATAGAAACAAAATAATTCCTCAATTCTATTGGTATTTCACAAAAACGGATAAGTATTGGGAACAAGCTAAAGAATTAGTTTCAGGCGGTGGTCAACCACAGTTTAATGGAAATGCTCTCAAAGAAATTAAAGTACCTATTCCCCCACTTCCCATCCAACAGGAAATTGTAGCCGAAATTGAAGGCTACCAGAAGATCATTGATGGAGCCAGGCAGGTGGTAGAGAACTACAAGCCAAGGATAGATATTGACCCTGGGTGGGAGATGGTGCAGTTGGGAGAAGTATGTGAATTAAATCCAAAAAAATCAGAAGTAGCACATCTGCCAGGCAATACAGAGATTTCATTTATTCCTATGGCAAGGATCAATGAAAACCAGGTGAATTTTGAACCGAAAGAGAGTAAAAAAATAAGTGAAGTATATTCTGGGTACACATATTTCAGAGATGATGACGTTCTTGTGGCAAAAGTAACTCCATGCTTCGAAAATGGAAAGGCTGGAATAGCCAAAGGATTATCGAATGGCATAGGATTTGGGTCGTCTGAACTTTATGTCCTCCGTTGCTCAGAGATTGTTGATTCAATGTGGGTCTATGTGTGGGTGACATGCAATAGGTTTAGGGAGGAAGGTAAGACAAAAATGACTGGCACAGGTGGTTTGCAAAGGGTACCCAAAGATTTTGTCTCATCATTCTTAATTCCTTTACCAGATATTGATACTCAAAGATCAATTGTAGCTCAAATCATGGAGGAGCAGCATATAGTCTCTTCTAATAAGCGGTTGATTGAAATTTATGATCAAAAGATAAAGGATAGGATGGCTAAGATTTGGGGGAATTAAATTTCAATGTTCATCAAAACCTGAAGTTTAAAGAACATTTGTTATGAAAACTATTATTTGAACATTTACAGTTAGCTTATCTAGCAATTTTTATTCAAGTGCTAATATCAATGAATCTTTTTAGTCAGGTTGCCATTAATTCAGATGGGAGTCAGGCAGAAGGTTCAGCAATGCTAGATATCAGATCTTCAAATAAAGGTTTCTTGCTCCCAAGAATGACACTTGACGAAGCCTCCAACATCTCAAATCCTGTTGCAGGGCTACAGGTTTATTGTACAGATTGTGGAGTAAACGGAGAAGGTGCCTTGCTGATATTCATGGCAGGGGCTTGGTACAAAGTCAATTTAAATTGTCTAATACCTTCAGCTCCTTCAGTTGGACAACATTTGTTTACCACTGACCAGATCACTTGGATTTGGGAGCCAGTTATAAATGCTTCGGGGTATAAATGGAATTCAACCAACGACTTCAGCACTGCTATTGACCTTGCCAATGACACAGCTACAACAGAGTCTTGTCTCACCTGTGAAACCCAATATACAAGGTACTTGTGGACATATAGTCAGTGTGGTATATCCAAGCCTAGGTTGTTGACTCAAGTTACAGCAAGCTCATATGTTCAGGCCCCGGTGCAAAACTCATCCACTGCAAATAAGGATCAAATTATTTGGAGATGGCATGCAGTTCCCGGTAGTAGTGGATACAAATGGAACACCGTAGATGATTATTATTCCGCAAGTGAACTTGGTGTTGACACCACCTTCATTGAAACTGGTCCTTACATGTAATACTTCCTATACCAGATATTTATGGGCATACCAAGATTGTGGTCATTCAATTGCTACATCATTGGTTCGTCAACCAGCCTTGCTTCATTTGTGAGAACTGGTTTTATATGAGGCTAAAAATCTATCGTACTATTCAAATTGGAAATCAATGTTGGCTTAAAGACAATTTAAATATTGGCTCTAGAATCAATGGTTCTCTTGATCAAACAGATAATGGTATTATTGAAAAATATTGCTATAACAATTTAGAGTCAAATTGTGACAATTATGGAGGACTTTACCAATGGGGTGAGACAATGAACTACTCTACATCGGAAGGATCAAAAGGTATTTGTCCTGATGGCTGGCACATACCTCGTGATATAGAGTGGATTGCACTTAGAATTTACCTTGGCGGAATAGACACTGCTGGTGGTAAAATGAAAGAACCCCGTAATTCACATTGGCATTCCCCTAATACAGGGGCAACAAATTCAAGTGGTTTCTTGCTCTCCCCAGCTAGTTAGAAGTATAACTACTGATTTCGAAATTTAAACTACAAACAATTTGGTTTTGGACTCTACGCTTCAAAACTCAGATAATGCAAAATTCAGGCTCTTATTCTATAATACCGAATCCATAAGTGAAAGTGCAGAACCATTTTCTGATGGAATGTCTGTTCGTTGTTTAAAAAACTAATTGCATATCCAAAACCTATTTAGCATTTGCATAACAATATTTTGAATTTTACTATTTAGTCAGAGAGCTTTTAGACTAAGAAATCATTTAACAAATTTCACCTTCAAATCTCTTTACAATGTCAGAGGAAAAAGATCTAAGCAAAATGTCAGAAGTACTCATTGTGACGTACCCGGGAGATATGCAAATGCGATTGAGGGTGACACCGGTGTACTTAGCAAAGTCAAACAGAAACAAAGGACAAACAGGTGCCTCTTTACAAAGCGGTGGGAATAGTAAACAAATCCAATTCGCGGGAGAACTCATAGATCACGACTTTTGTAGAATTATGCCATTTCATATTTTATTCACAGATGAAATGAAACTATTAAAATCAGCAATCATCGGTAAATCCATAATCAAAAGGATGGCAATTTTCTCCTTTGTTTATTTTAAGGTCAACCTTTTTTAGTCAACAACCATTTATGGATTCTATCTAGACAAATAGAAACAGGAAACCGTTAATCTTAGCAGAAATAGGTAATGGACTCAGAAACGTTAAACAGTCAAACTAATTTACCCTTGTCAAACTCTTCAGCAACTAACAAGGAACTATCACTTATTGAATTTCAGGATGAGATTCAGTCAAGGATTCATGAAATGGCTGCGAGAACGGGCAAGAGTGAGAAACAGATTAAAATGGAAATCGCTGAACTCCTGAGAAAGAAAACTGACATACTGAAAGCCGGGGCAAATAATGCTATTCCACTTTAAATTAATCTTTAACTGCTATAAGACCTCAATCTAGCCTCTGCCCTATACAAGGTTGAAATTGGGTTTTCAAATATTGTTCTTCCGGCTAAGGTTGAGGTAATACAGAATGTATCAATTTTGCCATGAATCAGAGTAGGTCAACCTGAAGTGCTTCTTTCATGACCTAGACCAACTTCTTATATGCCAAGGTAACGGCTCAGTAAGCTTGTACCTGGTCCCGAATTACTTTCTTTATTTTCTGGGGTATACCCTTCTTTCGTCTATTATGATTAACGGTTTTTCCTTTTAGCTGTCTCCTCCAACTAAAATGTGGAGTCCCGCAATTAGCAATCCATTTTCAATAAACCTTAGATTTCAATTGGTTATCACGATTGCCAACTACTGCTAATTTTAAAATCTCAGGCATCCCAGCATCCTTTTAGAATTTTCAAAATCAGTCATTATCGTTATTCAAATATTTAAAGAGTCTAATCGAAAATTTCTGCTTAATCATCGCTCTTAAATCCAATAAAAGCAGCTTTATTTTCACGAGATTTTAATTACTAAAAACTAAGTGCTTATTGTCTGCCATTCCATTACTATTCTTACATTTGGTAAGATATTTGGCCCTGACTGATGATCCCCGCCAAAGTATCCGGATAATTCCCATCTCCTGTTTATTTGCTTCTGATTTACTTCCCCCTTTCTCTGGAAAGAAGACTACTCCCTGCTTCCGAAATATCCAACTAACAGGTATCTGTCAATATCTGATATGCAATAGCATAACAATCAAAATTATATAAACAATCTTCCCTACATCCTTCAACCAAAACCCAATCCCATGAAAAAAATTACCATGATACTTTGCCTGTTATTGGCGGGGTTGCTTACAAAGGCTGTGCCTGTTTCCGGATCCTTTACCATTCCAGGAACGACATATGCCACAATTGCTGCAGCATTCACCGACCTGAACACCAACGGAGTGGATGGACCCTGTGAATTTCTTATTGATGCAGGCTACTCCGAAACAGGACTCAACCTTATTCTTAATGTTCCGACAGCGAGTGCCTCATTTCCCATCACATTCAAAAAGAACCCTGCTCAAACCGGCGCCAACCCAAAAATCATTGTATCTGCTGGTACTGCTGCTACTACTGATGGAGCTATTATCCTTGCAGGAACAGATTATGTTACTTTTGAATACCTGGATATTGATGCTTCTGCTCAAACAACTATTGAATGGGGTTATGCACTCGTTAAACGCCAAAATTCAGCTCCTTTTGACGGATGCCAGCATATCACCATTAGTGGATGTGCAATTACACTAAACAGGACCAATACAAAGGCCATCGGTATTTATTCCGGTAATCATATTGCTACCGCAACCACCAGCCTGACTATAACTTCAGCCACCGATGCATGCAATGATTGCGTTTTTGTAAATAACACCATCAGCAATGTTTATATCGGCATTTCATTAAATGGTTTTGCTTCCACTGCACCCTATGCCCTGTATGACCACAATAATGAAATTGGGCAGTCGGGTTCCGGAAAGAACAGAATCTACAATTTCGGTGGGGCCAATACTGCGGCCTATGGTATTTATGCCACCAATCAGGACCAGATTAAAGTAATCAATGATTCAATAGCCAATAGCGCCGGGTCAACTAACCGCCTTGCAGGAATTCTCCTTCAAACGGGGGTCAGCTCAAGTGCAGAAGTAGCGTTTAACTATATCTCGGTTGCAAGTGTTACCACTACTTCCCAAAGCACATATGGAATCTGGAATCTTTTGGGTGGCACAGCTGCCGGGAATACAATTTCATTTCATGACAATATTATCAAGGATTGTTCTTCAACAACTGCTACAGCTTCAGGCCCCCTCTATGGAATTCTAAACAGCGCTGCTGCAGAAAACGTACTTATATATAAAAATACATTTTCAGGTTTTACGCTTGGTACAACAGGAGCACAAAGTGTAATCAGGTCTGAAGCTTCAGCCATAAATGTGAGTATCTACAATAACCAGATACTTAATATTTCAAACACCGGAACCGGTGGCCTGACACTCATCCATAACCAGGGTTCTACAACTGCCAATATCTATCTGAATGAACTTCACAACTGCAATGCAAACGGTGGCACCGTTTATGGCATTTATTCCGCACTTGGCACCAATGTAAACATCTACAGGAACAACCTCTACGGAATTTCAAGCAATAATGGCAGCACTGCTTCCTCTCTGGTTTATGGCATTTACAATACCAGTACTCCTAACTGCACAGTTTACAACAACTTCATTTCTGATCTTCAGGCACCTTTGGCAACGAATAATCCAGCCATTTGCGGACTCTATCTTACCGGTGGTTCTGCCAACAATGTATTTTTCAACACTGTATTTCTTAACGCTGCAAGTACAGGTACCACCTTCGGCACTGCAGCCATGTATGCAGGAAGCGTGCCTACCACAACCCTGAAGAATAATTTGTTTATAAATACTTCAACCCCGGGTGCCAGCGGCTATACCGTGGCTTACAGAAGAAGTACTTCAACCCTTAGCACCTACTCTTCGCTCTCGAACAATAATGATTTTTATGCCGGGACTCCCGGACCTAATAATCTGGTGTATTACGATGGGACTACTCCTTACCAGACTCTAGCAGATTTTCAGGCAGTCGTTACTCCTGCTGATGCAGTTTCCTTTACCGAAATGCCTCCATTCATCAACAGTTCTGCTGTTCCTTATGACCTGCATATACAAACAGGTGTTGCAACCCTTTGTGAGAGCGGGGGATCTGTTGTCTCAAGTCCTGCAATCATTGACGATTTCGATGGCAATGCAAGATTTCCCGAAACCGGATACCCTGAAAACGCCAGTCAACCTGCCACAGCTCCTGATGCTGGTGCAGATGAATTTGCAGGCGGATTGGGAATTACCACCAAAAACCTGACACTGAACATTGATATGTCCACTGCTGCAGGGTTTACACCCGGAGTTGACGTGGTATACGTAGCTGGCGGATTCACGGGAGCTTTCTGGAATGAGCCGGGTACAAACCCTAGCCTTGCACTTACACAGGTAGGTTCAACACTCAATTATACCATTACGCTGGCTGTAGATCCCGGAACCTATGAATACAAATATTTCCGCAATTCCGGGTGGGACGGTGGTGAATGGGTCGGTGGCCCGAACCGAAACGTCAATGTTGCTGCAAACATGACAGTTAATGATACCTGGAGTGGCTCCATCAATTGGGCCAATGTTCAATGGCCGGGGACTGGAACAATTACTGTTGGAAGTGGATATGATGTTTATGCTCAGGCATACATAGGCAATGGCATCAGTGCCGCTGGGGGTGCAACCTATGGTTTGCAGGCATGGATTGGATACAGCACAAGCAACACTGATCCGAGCACATGGACTAACTGGATACCTGCACCATTCTCAGGACAAGCTTATGATAATGATGAATTTAAGGCTGATCTTGGTTCCGTAATTACAAGTACCGGAACCTATTATTACGCCAGCCGCTTCCAGTTTGGAAATGGATCTTATTTATATGGTGGTTTCAATGGTGGATTCTGGGATGGGACCTCAAATGTTTCTGGGGTCCTGACAGTAAATGAATCAATCAAAACCCTCAACATGAAATTGTTCCTTCAGGGATTGTATGCCGGTGCAGGCACTATGAACAAGGCTCAGGGAACTTCCGGTGATCAGTTCCCGGGAACTACTGCCGACAAGGTAAGCATTGAATTACATGCAGCCGCAGATGGAGCGCTGGTATACACCCTCAGCGACCTGGATCTGAGCACAACAGGAGATGTATCAGGCAACGTACCTGCCATTCATAATGGTTCCTATTATATCTACGTTAAACACCGCAACAGCATAGTTACTTCTACTGCTGCACCGATTTCCTTTGCAGGTGGCAGTATTTCGTACGACTATAGTACAGGCCTTTCACAAGCCTTTGGCTCAAACATGAAAGATATGGCAGGTGTATCTGTACTTTTCTGCGGAGATGAAAATCAGGATGGTGCAATTGATTCCACTGATATGAACGCCTGCGATAATGATGGATCCGCGTTCCTTGCCGGATACAATGCAACAGATATCAATGGTGATGGAGTAGTCGATTCATCAGATATGATCATTATTGACAATAATAATTCCCAGTTTGTCGGAGTCTCACTCCCTTTCTAACATCCCAGGAATGAAATAAAGAGGCTGCCTCAAAAGGGCAGCCTCTTTATTTTTAAAAACTAAGAAAGCGACTGCCGGAGTTTAAAAAGTTCTTCCTATTAGAAGCACTTTATACCCTGCTATTTAACCAGAAACTTTCGCGATCTCTGATAAACACCTGCCTCCAGCTTGTAAATGTAAACACCTGGCATAAACTTATTTGCCTCAATATTCACATTATAGGTACCCGCTGTCATCTCTGAATTCAGCAGGCTCATTATTTCTTTTCCCTGAATATCTGTAATTGTCAACTTCACCATCGATTTTTCAGGAATTGCGAAGCTTATTATGGAATTGTCAACAATCGGATTTGGTTTATTCTGCTCCAGAGTGAATTCTTTGTTAATGACACGTTGTTCCGGGATGCCTACAGTCCCCTGAGGAACAATTTCTTCAACAATATCTACAGCCTGAGCCAGCGAGTCAATGCCCCCAACTACATATAAACCTCCCTGATACTCTGCAGTTGACATCCAGTGCCGTTTTGAACTTAGTTCAATTTCATCTGTATTCCATGAATTTGTATAGATATCGTATACAATAACACTTTTATAGGATGCAGAAGTGGATCCATTTGCATTCCCGCCAATGCAATAAATCAGATTATTGATTATTCCGAAAGCACAGGCCCCGACCTGATAGGGAGAGTCAGCAAGCTGAGTCCATTGATCGGTGGCAGGGGAATATTTGTAGAAAGCCAGATTATTCCACCCCAGAATATAAATTTCACCCTGATACAGAATAGAGCTCATATCCCAGCTTCCAAGACTTGTATTTGAGGTTCGGGTAACCCATGTATCCGTTGCAATATTGTAGGCATATACATTACCTGAAGAATTGAATAAATATATATTGCCCATATATTCTTCGGAAGTGAGTCCCCAGTCCTGACTAAGATTTGGACTTTCTGACAGGTATGTCCAGCTGCTGTTGGTCAGGTCATACCTTCTGTTCAGGGAAGGACCGTTAGGCCAGCCTCCCAATAGGTAGACCTTATCACCTGCCAAAACTGTTTCAACATCCCAAAGATTATTATCAGGAATAGTGTCATGATAATTCCAGGAGGTCCCATTGAATTTATAGATTCGTGGATATACAACAGAACCGGACCAATTATTCGACCCTCCGAAATTATAAATGGAGCTATTCCATACTTCAGCATTGGCAGCACCAATTGGAATGGGAAGATTTGGAATTTGCTGGCCGTACACTTGCATAAACGCAAACAGGAAAGGAATTAAAGCAGAAAGAAGTTTCATATTGATAAGGGTTTGGCTGTTTGGTATTTGCTTGTATATCTGATTATTCAGGTTCAAATTCTCAAAATAATACTAATCCTAAACACATAAAATGAAAATTAGTTTGAGGAATAAAAGTCAAAATCGAAAATTGTTCACTCTTGCGATTCATCATAAGGAAGCATCAGTTAAGACAAGTTACCGGTATGCGAATACACCCTCAGATGCCAGAAGGAGACTCAATTATTGATGCTCCGAAGCCATGGAATACTTCATAAAAAAATTTATTTAATCATCTCAAAATCACGCAATCGTTTGCGGTAATTATTTGATGTTATATTTGCTTTGAAAACCCAACTATTTAACCAGATAGTACTTACGATGAAAACTTTTCTACCTCAGGGCAGAGGCTTAGCCTTTCTGCTTTCTTTTGCTATTTTATTATCTCTAATAGCTTATCCCTCAACAACTTATTCCCAGATATATGAACCGGAAGGCTTGAATATGCCAGGTGCATGGAATGGCTGGAGCAACCCTCCTACCAACCTTGTTCTGGCTAACAGTAATCAGGTGGCCGGTGGTACCCTTACCAAATTCAGCGACGGCATCGCCCGATGGCATACAAGCTTCAGTGTGGCAGCCTCTGGAGGCAATATAGTCGGCGGAACCTACACCTGGCTTTTTACCAGCGGTCCTACCACGAATTATTGGGCAAATAAATGGGGCGGAACAACCGTTGCCATGAACACCCTTCAATCCTATACTTTCCAGGGTTCCGACAATACCATCACCCTTGTGAATGGCAACTGGTACACCATGAACTGGAAAGATAACGGCTACTCAACCACCCAGGCCATCTTCATGGAAACCAGTGCTCAGCCGGTTGACCTCACTGCCTTGTCAGTTCCTTCAGGCGTGCTGCAAAACCAGTCGGTTAACATCACCCTCACCGCTTCAGCAACTCCCTCAGCACAGGAAAAATTCTACCTCAGATATTCCACCGACAACTGGATCACGTCTTCGGTCACAACTTTTACAATGACCGGAAGTTCAGGAACAGCAACCATTCCGGGAATGGGCAGCGGAACAACGGTTAAATACTATGCCTTTTCATCAACTGTTGCCGGACTGAGCAGCAACTATGAATTATATACCATAAAGCAGAATAACAATTCAGGCAACTACTTCAGCTATTCAATCAGCGGATTGAGTGCTGAAGCAAATATCCTCACCTTTGCCTTCCCCGAACAAACTGCTGCTGCAACTATCAATACTGCTGCTGCAACCGTGAATATTCAGGTAGCCTATGGCACATCCCTTTCAGCACTTACACCAACTATAGCAATTTCTCCTGGAGCGACCATAAATCCCCTGAGTAATGTAGCCCAGAACTTTTCGGCTCCATTCCATTACCTGGTTACAGCTCAAAACGGAACTACGATAAAGGATTGGACAGTCACTGTAACCGTAGCTTCACTGACCATCAACTGGGCTAACCTTCAATGGCCCGGAAGCGGAAGCTGTGAAAGCGGACAGAGCTTTAACGTCTACGGACAGGTGTGGATACAGGGACAAACAGGCGGGGCTTCACAATTTGCACCCCTGCAGGCATGGGTTGGATACAGCACCCAGAATACCAATCCCTCAACCTGGACAAACTGGATACCTGCAAGCTTCAATGGTCCGGCGGGCAACAATGATGAATTCGTCGCGAATCTTGGAGCGGCTATGACCACCAATGGAACCTATTATTATGCTACCCGTTATACCATAAACAATGTAGATTTTGTTTATGGAGGATTTAGTGCGACAACAGGAGGTTTCTGGGATGGAACTTCAAACCTGAGCGGGGTGCTGACTGTTGGAAACAACATCGATTGCATCTCATATTATGGTCCTGCCTACAGCGATCCTGCCATGCCTTTCGACAATCAAAATGTCACCATTTATTTTGATGCCAGCAAAGGAAATGCTGCCCTGCTGAACTTCGCTGATGATGTTTATGCACATACAGCAGTCCTTACCAATCTCAGCACCGGTCCTGCCGACTGGCGCTACATCAAGGCCAACTGGGGCGTAAACACCCCTGAAACAAAGCTTACCAGGATTTCAGCCAACCTTTACAGCCTCACCATAAATACTCCACGCTCTTACTACAATGTGCCGGTAGGCGAAACCATCCGGAGCATGGTGTTTGTCTTCAGAAGTGATTCTGCACAGGCAAGTGGCTTTTATCTGGAACAGCGCAATTCCGACGGCTCTGATATCAATGTTAAGGTGTACAATCAGCCGGTCAATCTCAGGTTCAACAATCCGGTTGTGAAACAGACCATTCTGAATCAGAGTGCAACAATCCCTGTTTGCGTTTCATCTACCGGAAGTTCCAGCCTTTCACTTTACATTAACAGCACCCTTCTGAAACAGCAGGCAACTACTGAGCTTTCCTATATGCTCATAATGCCTCAGCTTCAATCGGGACAAAACTGGCTCAAGGCCGTTGCCACAAATGGCAGCACCCAGGTTCGCGACTCCATTGAGATTTACCTGCGGGGAGCCCTTCAGATTGCCGATCTTCCAAGTGGAGCTCACAATGGGATAAATTATGTTAATGACAGCACAGTAACATTGGTGTTGCATGACCCAACAGGATTCAAGCAGTATGTTTATACTATTGGGGATTTCAACAACTGGCAGGTCAGTGATGAAGGATATATGAAGAGAACCACCGATGGAAAACGTTACTGGATTACACTTACCGGTATTCAACCAGGAGAGGAATACGCCTATCAGTATTATATTGACGGAGAGCTGAAGCTTGCTGATTCCTATGCCGAAAAGGTTCTTGATCCGTGGAATGACCAGTGGATTCCTTCTTCAACC
>JADJHD010000043.1 GCA_016707705.1 Bacteroidales bacterium | reverse complement strand
AGGTCAATGGAATTACTGATGCTTGAACCACTACCGGCATCATAGCCAAAGCCTGACCAGTTAGTAAGATTAAGTGTTGAAGGTCCTGAATAATTGCCTATTGCTGTGCAATTGCTTCCTGTTGTGCTATAAGTAAGAGCATTTTCACCAAGAGCAATATTTCCGGATCCTATTGTGTTTGATCTCAAGGCAGATGCGCCGATTGCGGTGTTTGAAAAACCAGTTGAATTTTGTTCCAAAGCCCAGTTTCCAATAGCGGTGTTCTGATAACCTGCAGAATTTGTCATCAAGGAATTTCCCCCATAGGCAACATTATTGTTTCCTGTTGAATTTGCCACCATCGAATTTGACCCGGTAGCCACATTTCCGTTTCCGGTAGTGTTATTCATCAGGGTTTGATAGCCAATTGCAGTATTCCACTGACCTGAATTATTTGCAGCAGTAGGGCTCCCTCTTAAAGCGTCTACTCCGATTGCAGTATTACAGGTAGGCCTGCCTGTAGTGCGGTCATCAGCATAATACATGGCATTGTAGCCATATGCAGTGCTTTGATAGTTTGCCGTATTGCTATATAGCGCAAAAGTTCCGGTTGCCGTGTTTCCATATCCACTGGTGTTGTGGTAAAGCGCTGATTCCCCGAAAGCATTATTTTTGTTTCCGGTAGTGTTAAATTTAAGGGCTTGATCACCTATTGCTGTATTTTCTATTCCGATAGTATTCACCGATAATGCGCTAGCACCAAAAGCAGAATTGAAATTGCCCGAGGTATTACTTGATAATGCTTCCACTCCCATACCAGTATTACTGCCACCGGTTGTGTTGCTATAAAGGGAATTTGCGCCGATTGCAGTATTGCCACCTCCAGTAATGTTAGAATAAAGAGAAGTCTCACCTATTGCTACATTTGAGATACCCTGTTTGTTGGATGCAAGAGCATAAAACCCTACTGCTACATTATACTTTCCTGCAGTATTCTCTTTCATCGAATGCGCACCTACAGCTGTATTCCCAAATCCAGTATTATTGGCTGGTATATTGCTCCCTTTGAGGGCTTCCACTCCAATTGCTGTGTTATCGGTAGGCCTGCCTGTAGTGCGATCATCAGCATAATACATGGCATTGAAGCCATATGCAGTGCTTTGATAGTTTGCCTTATTGCTGAATAGCGCAGAAGTTCCGGTTGCCGTGTTTCCATATCCACTGGTGTTGTGGTAAAGCGCTGATTCCCCGATAGCAACATTTTGATTTCCTGTTGTATTAGAATATAAAGCCAGATTACCTGAAGCGGTATTTCCCTCTCCTGAAATATTATTATAAAGAGAATTGGTTCCGAATGCAGAATTAAATTCACCCGAATTATTACTGCTTAAAGATTGATATCCAACGGAAGTATTGCTCGCCCCGGTTAGGTTTGAATAGAGAGAATAGGTTCCGACTGCCACATTGGCAGCACCAGAGGTGTTGGAATAAAGAGAGCTCATACCTAGAGCAGCATTCGAATTTCCAATGGTATTCGATTTCATAGCCTCAAAGCCAACAGCTGTATTCGAGCTCCCAATAGTATTGGCACTGAGAGTTTTGTACCCTAAAGAAGCATTAGCTTGAAGATGATCAATTCCTCCGGAAAGCTGGTTGTTAACTTTGAAATTTAATGGAACATTATCAGTAGTTCCTATAAAATTAGAAGTTGCCAAAGTCCCGCTATTCCCGCTCAATCCCCATCCTGCACCATTGCCTGACATAATCCATGCAGGAGTTGCAGAAGTTCCTGAGTTATAATAAAACCCGGGGGTATTATCAGTTTGGTAGATCATCAGTCCGGTTGCAGGACTTAGGATCGCATTACGCTGAGCCAGTGTCATTCGGGGAATAAGCAACCCCTGGGTGGTGGATTTCACATCCAGCATGGCAGAATTGTCGGGGGCGGAACCATCGGTGTTTACGGCAACCTGTGCGCCGGCAGCAATACCACAAAATAGCAATACCAGTAGAAATAGATTTTTCATAGTAGAGGATAAAGGACTATAGATTAATTATTTTCAAGTTGTTCTATTCGTTTCAAGAGTTCTTCGTTCTGTTTGGTCAACTCCTGGATGGCTTTAACCATAGGAGCCATCAGGTCATTATAGCGCATACTGTAGTATCCTTTATCATCAATGGTAAGAATGCCTGAATTCACAGATCCGGCATCTGTCAGGACTGCTTCCACCTCCTGTGCAATAAAGCCATATTCCGTTTTTTTGTTTTCCTCATTCAGGCGTGTATAGGATACAGGATTAAGCTTGTTGATAAACTGTAAACCAAGATCCGATTTGGTAATATCTGCCTTCAGCCTTTTATCAGAAGTTATAGACCAGCCGACCTCGATTCCTGCATACGAAATGTACCCGTCACCCATGCGAACCTGGTTGTTTCCAACTGCACTGGGAACCTGGGCATTATTACCAATACCAATGTTATGGAGCCAGTGGTGTTGTTCGAAAGGGAATACTCACCCAAAGCACAGTTATAAGAACCGCTGATGCTGTTAAATAAAGAATTTGTCCCTACTGAGGTGTTATAATCACCTGTTGTGTTATTACGAAGAGCAGATACACCCAGGCCAACATTTTGCTGACCAGTTGTATTGTATATTAGTGAATTTGATCCGAGTGCTGAATTATAATTGCCTGTTGTATTTGCATGAAGAGAAGACTCGCCTATGGCTGTGTTCTGAACTCCTGTTGAGTTGGTATAAAGGGACTTGTTACCATTTGCTGTGTTTTTGTTTCCAGTTGTGTTGTAATAAAGTGAATAGACACCAACAGCCGTATTTTCAATTCCACTAGAATTATTATAAAGTGAATAGAATCCATTAGCAGTGTTATAACTTCCTGTTGTGTTGTAGGTGAATGAATGGCTGCCAACAGCAGAGTTAGCAAAACCGGTTGTGTTTTTTAAAGTGAACTCTCCCCGATGGCTGTGTTACTATATCCCGTTGTGTTGTCCTAGTGAATAGTTGCCAACAGCAGTGTTTTGATTTCCGGATGTGTTGTTATTAAGTGAGGTAGTATCCATTTGCTGTGTTATTGTTTCCTGTTGTGTTGTTGACAAGTGAATAGTAGCCAATGCCGTGTTTTTGAATCCCTGTAGTGTTATGAAAAAGTGAAAATGAACCACAAGCAGTGTTAGAACTTCCCGTTGTGTTGGAGTAGAGTGATTGATTGACATTAGCCGTGTTAACAAAACCGGTTATATTATTTGCAAGAGCATTAGTACAATCTGCAGTATTACCATATCCGATTGTGTTAACTAAAAGTGCGTTAACCCCATTTGCAGTGTTATCAATTCCTGTTGTGTTGGAGTAGAGTGATTGGTTGCCAATAGCAGTGTTATTATAACCGCTTGTGTTGGAAAGAAGAGTAACTCCCTAATAGCTGTGTTATTATATCCTGTTGTATTGAATAAAAGCGCGCCATTTCCTGCTGCCGTGTTATTATTTCCTGATGTGTTGGATAAGAGTGAACCTCCGCCGATGGCAGTGTTATAAAGCCCAGTATTTGAAGGATTTAGAGAGCTTATACCAAATGATGTATTATATATTCCAATATATCCGGCCCTATCATTATTTCTTTTAATGATTAAATCCTGATTATCGGTTGTGCCGATAAAGTTGGTAGTAGCATCAGTGCCTGAATTACCAGTCAATCCCCAGGTGCTGGCTGAACCAAGCTGTACCCAGGCTGTGCTGGTGCGCGTAAAAAGGCTGTTAAAATCCGTATCGAATACTACCAATCCTGTGGCTGGCGATGCAATAGCATTGCGTTGTGCGGTTGTCATGCGTGGTGGCAGGAAGCCTTTATCTATGGATTTCACATCCAGCATGGCAGAATTATCAGGAGCGGAACCATCAGAGTTGATAGCTACCTGGGCCATTGATGAAAGAATAAATATCAGGGAAAAAGTTGCAAAGAGTAATACATTTTTCATATCTAACGTATTGATTTTAATGAATATAGAACAACTGAAACCTTAGTTGCATTCATCCCCTTTCAATTATTTTAATTTTTCTTCAATCAGCATCAACCTTTCTTCGAGCTGTTGATTCGTAGCTTCAAGTTTTTGAATTTTCGCCTTATTCTCTCAATAATGCCCTGTTGTTCCTGCACTGCTTTCACCAGGGGCGCAAAAAGATCATTATACCTGAAACTATACATTCCTGAATCATCTTAGTAATCATGCCAGGATTCTGATTCCAAGGTTGTTGAGCGTTTCCTCCAACCTCCTGGGCAATAAAGCCGTATTCCGTTTTTTGCTTTTCATCATTCAATCGTGTATAGGAAACAGGATTAAGCTTGTTGATAAACTCTAAACCAAGATCCGATTTGGTAATATCTGCCTTCAGCCTTTTATCAGAAGTTATGGACCAGCCAACCTGGATTCCGGCATAGTCAATTACATAATTCCCCATACGTATCTGGTTATTTCCTGCTGCATTAGGAACTTGGGCGTCGAATCCTATACCTATATTATTGGATCCTGTGGACAAACTTGAAAGTGACCAATCACCCATTGCACAATTATGAGAACCAATTGTGCTGTTAATTAAAGAATTTGTCCCTACTGATGGTGTTAAAATCACCTGTTGTGTTAAAACGAAGAGCTGATACACCTAAGCCTACATTTTGCTGACCAGTTGTATTGTAGATGAGTGAATTTGATCCGAATGCTGTATTATAATTACCTGTTGTATTTGAGTAAGACGCCTGTAAGACTCCCAATGGACTTAAGTAATAGAAACCTTTGCTGTGTTGTTCCAGTTGTGTTGTAACAAAGTGAATAGTAACCTGTAGCTGTATTGTTGATTCCCGTTGTGTTGTAATAAAGTGAATAGGTGCCAATAGCTGTGTTGTTGTTTCCTGTAGTGTTTTTATAAAGTGTATAAGGCAATAGGATCCATATGTTCATGATAGTAACCTAGTATTATATGTCCGTGTTGTTTAGAAAAGGACACAGTCAATAGAAATATTCCGCATCCTGCATTGTAATGCCATGATTCTCCAATAGCAATATTGGAAAATCCTGTTGTGTTATAGTAAAGAGATTTAAATCCGTAGGCAATATTATAATTTCCTGTCGAGTTGTAGTAAAGTGATTGATAACCCTGGCAATATTATCATTGCCTGTTGTATTGGAGAAAAGTGTTTGATAGCCGTTTGCTATATTAGCATTTCCAGTTATGTTGGAGTAAAGTGACTGATATCCATTAGCAGTGTTGAGGTATCCAGTTGTATTATTTGCAAGTGCTTCTTTTCCACAAGCCATATTATCTCTTCCAGTTGTGTTGGAATAGAGTGAATGGTTGCCTATTGCAGTGTTATTAAAACCAGTTGTGTTGGAATATAATGCATGAGTTCCATTGGCTGTGTTCTGATAACCGGTTGTATTGGACCGAAGTGAACTTTCCCCGATGGCTGTGTTATTGTATCCCGTTGTATTGAATAAAAGTGAGCCATTTCCTGCAGCCATGTTATTATATCCTGACGTGTTGTATAAAAGTGAGCCGCCTCCGATGGCTGTATTATATAACCCGGTATTTAACGGATTTAGAGCACTAATACCAAATGATGTATTATATATTCCAAGATATCCGGCCCTTTCATTATTTCTCTTAATGATTACATCCTGGTTATCCGTGGTGCCGATAAAGTTGGTAGTAGCATTGGTGCCTGAATTACCAGTCAATCCCCAGGTGCTGGCTGTGCCAAGCTGCTCCCAGGCTGCGCTGGTACGCGTAAAAAGGCTGTTAAAATCCGTATCGAATACTACCAATCCGGTTGCTGGCGATGCAATAGCATTGCGTTGTGCGGTGGTCATGCGCGGCGGCAGAAAGCCTTTATCAGTAGATTTCACATCCAGCATGGCAGAATTGTCGGGCTGAGAGTTATCAGTGTTTATCGCAACTTGCGATTTCACCAATTGGGAAGTGATAAGCAGCACCCACAGGATAATGAACATTTTTTTCATGCCGGAAAAAAATTAATAAAAGTATAACCAGCCCTGCTAAACAGAGTTGGAATTAAAGAACTTTTGATAATTACTGAAGTATTCCTTAGAGCGGCTACTGGGGTTTTGGCAACAGGGTATACATATAAACAAAAATACATCTATATCTCTATTCACAAAGGAAAAAGGCGTCCGACTTCAGAAAGTCGGACTATATTTGGCCTTGTTCAGGGATATTTTCTAATGATTTTTTTGTTCCATTTTGTCCATCCTTGCCTTTAGGGCTTCAATTTCTGCTCCTTGTTCTTCAATTATCTTCTTCTGCGAATTATTGGTTTCATTCAGCTCCTGCATAGCTTTTACCATCGGGGCAATAAGGTCATTATAGCGCATGCTGTATTGGCCTTCATCGTCCTTTGTAATGATCCCGTTATTACCGGCTCCTGAATCGATAAGGGCTTCTTCCACTTCCTGTGCAATGAAACCAAATTCGGTTTTTTGATTTTCATCATTCAAACGGTAATAGGATACAGGGTTCAGCTTATTGATAAAGTCAAGTCCCAGTTCTGATTTTTGAATCCCGCCTTTTAGCCTTTTGTCGGATGTTATTGACCAGCCAACCTGGATTCCTGCATAGCCTATTCCCGAATTGCCAATTCGAACCTGGTTATTAGCTGATGCAGTTGGCACCTGGGCATCATAGCCTATGCCTATATTATTGGACCCGGTGACATTTGAAAGCGCCCAGATTCCAAATGCTGAGTTGCTTCCACCTGATATGTTATGCTGCATGGCCTGGAATCCACAGGCAGTATTTTGATTTCCTGTTTGATTGTCCTGCATGGCCTGGTGACCCTCAGCGACATTCCTGAATCCTATAGTATTTGAATTCAAAGCATAGTACCCTGTTGCAGAATTGGAATATCCGGACTGGTTGGAATAAAGGGCAGCATGTCCCACTGCAGTATTAAAACCACCTGTACTATTAACCAACAATGATTGGTAGCCAATAGCAACATTGTTGTTTCCGATATTACTGGCTGGAGTAGTTGAGCCTCGTAATGCTTCAAAGCCTATAGCAACATTAAAATTAGTATAGCCTGTACTGGTATTGTTGGCATTTAGCATAGCATTAACTCCTATTGCAGTTGCACCAGATCCTGCTACATTGCTCATAAGTGCTTCATAGCCAATAGCTATGTTGATTGATCCTGTTGTATTATTTGCAAGGGCACCACCACCAATCGCTGTATTGTAGATTCCGGTTGAATTGGAGTATAAGGAACTAATTCCGAAAGCAGCATTGCTATGTCCGGTTGAATTATAATATAGTGACTGAGATCCGAAAGCTGTATTGGAGCTTCCATTTGTATTAGAAAAAAGTGACTGGAATCCATTTGCGGTATTATTACTGGCCGTAGTATTGTTTTGCATCGACTGGTAACCTGTTGCCGTATTAAAAGAGCCATCAGAATTGGATAACAAAGCTTGAGCCCCGATTGAAGTATTTGCATTCCCTATTGTATTGTACTGCAATGCATTAATGCCCACTGCTGTGTTGTTGCTACCTGTACTATTGGATTTCAGTGTCTGTAATCCAAAAGCAGAGTTCTCATTTCCTGAAGTATTGGAAGCCATTGATTGATAACCCACGGCCGAGTTACTATTTCCGGTATTACTAGCCGGTGTGGCTGACCCTCTTAAAGCTTCAAACCCCACAGCCACATTAAAATTGGTAAAAGCAGTCGTTG
>JADJHD010000042.1 GCA_016707705.1 Bacteroidales bacterium | reverse complement strand
GGATAAAACCTGGTTTCGGCTTTATTTACCCTCGCCCAATGTCAGCCAATGAAAACATAAGAATCTAAAGAGTCTCCTTATCAGATTATTCATCACTGCCAGAATGGGAAATGACTGTGATATGGTCTTGGAAACTTTACCTCTCTCCTACCCTATTTCAAAGTATCACTGTACGAGCTATTGGCCATGAACTCCTTGAGAATATCTCAAATAATACCTCTCTTGTTTAAAACTCTCCATCTGAAAATGGATTTATTGAAGGAGAAATCAATTGAAACCGACAGCAAGGCTTGTTAATGGAAGACTGACTTCCTGTCAAATCTTGTTAAAATTATACTCTAACACCCGCAAATACGCTTTAAATGATGCCTGCTTCCCATGATTTTCGTAATTTTGAGGCAGGTATTAATCCCTACGCAGATAAGACTCATTTGAAACAACTACGATTTATATTTCTGCTTTTTGCCCTGCTAATGGCCAGTCCATTGGTTAATGCCCAAATAGGCCGGCTTTCACAACGCTCAGGCGGAGGTGAGGATGAGGGTGAACAACAGAGTGGACCTACTGATAAGGAAAAGTCAGATGCAAGTCCTGATACTGCAAAAGTTCTTGTCTATAAACCTGAAATCCATGCTGCCTATACCTTGCAGCCTGTTACAGCCCCCTTGCACAATTTTCAGGATTATAGCAAAAACCTTACGTCCTTTCAGACTTGTTTATCCCTGGGAAATCCTGGATCTGCTTTCCTCCCACTAACATTTGAGCATCCTTCCTTTCATGGATTCCAACTTACGGGTAATGCGTTCAGCCGTAATATGTACTCTTTTGACAGTATAAAATTCTATATTCCGGAATCGCCGTTCTCAGAGATCAATTATATGATGGGAAAAGTGAAGGAGCAAAGGTTATTGTTCACTTTGAGTCAACGTATCCGTAAAGGCCTTATAATCGGCTTACATGCGAGGTATGCAAATGCACCCGGAATTTATCAGCGCCAAAGAGGATATTATGCCAGTGGTTACTTTACAGTATCCTATACTCTCCCATCTAACCGATATGGAGTAATGGCAGCTTATTTGAATGACCGCAGTTCTATTAACGAGAATGGAGGACTTACCTATGACTCCGTTTTTTCAGACAACACAGAAACGAACAGAAAAACTATTCCCATTAATCTTACTAATGCAGTAAACAGGAACCGGCAAACGGGGGTAATTCTTCAACAGTATTTTAATCTTCAGCGAAGTCTTACAGCAATAGCTGATTCTGGCAGAACCCGGAAATTCAAGGCTGGAAGAATTGTGCATACATTTCAATATAGCAGAAAGACTTCGGGATACCAGGACGATAATTCCATCACTGGAATAAATGCAGGAATATATCCTGCTGTTTATGGAGATTCTACCCTGACCTATGATTCTACATTTGTATATAGCCTTCAAAACAGCCTGGTTTACTCTAATATTGAACCTGATACCTCAAATACCAAATTCCCCTTCCAATACAGCATTGGCATCAGGCATGAAATAACCAGACTTGGATACGGAAATATTGCCAATCAGGTCAACCCTATTTTGCCAGCCTTCCGGTTCAGCAAAACAGAATACACAGCCTATACTGATTTATCAAAGAGCTATAAGGAAGTATGGCCATTCGCCACTCTCAAAGGAATCATAGCCGGAAAAACTTTCTTTATTGCTGAGGGGAAATTGTGTCTCGGGGGTTACCATGCTGGAGATCATAGCCTGCAGGGTACATTTTTTCAACAATTTGGTCGTAAAAATCTGAATGGCAAGGTATTCCTCACTGCAGAGAAAGTGTCAGGGCAGCCAGATTATTTCTATACCACTCAATATTCAAACCATTTCAGGTGGAATAATAATCTTTCCCGCCAAAACCTGATCTCAGGGACTTTAGGACTAGAGATGAAAGGATTCAATCTCAGGCTTCAGTACTCATTGCTGGATCAATATGCCTGGCTTGGTTCGGATCTGATGCCACATCAATACGATAAAACTCTTTCCATCACCAGGATTGATGCCTACAAGCTATTTCAACCGGGACATTGGGTATTTGATCTAAGGGTTACAGGACAACAGGTGAATAACGACAGCATTCTTGAATTGCCAAAAGTTGTTGCCAAAGGATCAGTTAGCTACCAAATGCAGTTATTCAACAAGGTATTAAAAGCCCAGGTGGGCATTAGCTGCTGGTATTATACCTCATACCATGCGGATGCATACATGCCGGAATTGAGCGCATTCTACAGGCAAAATGAAATCCTTACAGGGAACTACCCATATCTGGATGCATTTGTAAACATGAGAATCAAAAGAGCAAGGATCTTCCTTATGTATGAGCATTTCAATGCCAGCTTTATGGGCTACACCTACTATATGATTCCTCATTACCCGGGAGCTGACGCTGCCTTCAAGGCTGGGGTTAGCTGGATGTTTTACGATTAAATGCCTACCTACTGCGCTGCCTGAGTGCTTCATATACCAGCACTGCAGTGCTTACTGATACATTAAGGGAATCTGCGACACCAAGCATAGGAATGATTACAGTTGACGGACAAAACTCCATCCAGGAGTCGCTTAATCCGGTTGATTCGGTTCCCATTACAAATGCAGTTGGACCGGAATAATCCTTTAGATAGAAATTCACAGCCTGATCAGAAAGTGCGGCAGCATGAACAGATATATTATTCTGAGCAAGCCATTCCCTAACCTCACTACCGCTTGAAACTGCCACCGGTCTGGTGAAGATGCAGCCCAGACTTGATCGTATCGCATTGGGATTGTAAAGATCAGTAAGAGGGTCACAAAGTATGACAGCATCAACAGCAGCAGCATCTGCAGTGCGCATAACGGCACCAAGGTTACCTGGCTTTTCGACGGATTCAAGGATAATGATTAAAGGATTTTCAGGAAGCGCCAGATCTGAAATTGCATGAGTTTTAGCTTCCGCAAGGGCTAAAAGGCCATCAGATTCCTCACGGTATGCCAACTTCTCAAAAACCTCCCGGGTAAGTTCGATTAAGGTAAAACTGGGATTTTCATTGAACAATTCCTTAAGGGATTCCTTCCTTCCAAGCTCAGGACAATAGTATAGTTCCCGAAGGTTATATCCCCCCTTTAATGCCCTGAAGATTTCACGAAATCCCTCAATAACAAATAAATTCTGTTTTTTACGCTCCCTGCTCTTTGCCTGCAGCAGAGCAATATTCCGTACGCGGGAATTATGAACGGAACTGATCTTTTCGAACATGCACATTCTATTTAGGGACAAATATATCAAGATATAGTAACTTTGCGATTGGAAAGATATTAACCTTATATGTAAAAAGGCCTTTTCTGTCAGGGATTTTCCCATGCAGATCATGACTTTGTTATTAAGTTTAATTTCAATTAATTACTAACATTCAATTTCTAATAGATGAGCAAAGCGTTAAACTTCGGATTGATCGGTGCAGGCGGATATATTGCCCCCAGGCATTTGAAAGCTATTAAGGAAACTGGCAATCAGCTGGTTGCAGCCCTTGACAAGTATGATGGAGTGGGAATAATGGATAGTTTTTTCCCTGATGCTGAATTTTTTACTGAGCCTGAACGTTTCGACAGGTTTATGGATAAACTCAGACGCAAGAATCCCGAAAATAAGATAGACTTTGTTAGCATTTGCTCACCCAACTATCTGCATGATGCACATATGCGACTTGCCTTGCGCAATGAAGCAAATGCAATCTGCGAAAAGCCACTCGTTCTGAACCCCTGGAATCTCGATGCCCTTAAGGAACTTGAGCATGAAACCGGGAAGAAAATATATACCATTCTTCAACTTCGGCTTCACCCGGCTATTATTGCCCTAAAGGAGCGCATTGCCAACGGACCGGCAGATGCAGTATATGATGTAGACCTTACCTATATAACCAGTCGCGGAAAATGGTATTTCATCTCCTGGAAGGGCGATTTGAGCAAATCAGGAGGTATTGCCACCAATATCGGCATCCATTTCTTTGATATGCTTACCTGGATTTTTGGTGATGTAAAAGAGAATCATGTTAAGGAACATACCCATGATCATGCTGCAGGTTACCTGCTTCTTGAAAAAGCCAGAGTGAACTGGTTCCTTAGCATCAACCCCGACTATCTGCCGGAAAGTGCAAAATCCACAGGAAAGAGGACTTTCAGGTCAATTACCATGAATGGCGAAGAAATTGAGTTCAGCGAAGGATTTACTGACCTTCACACCCGCTCCTATGAACATATTCTGGGTGGTAATGGTTTTGGATTGGAAGATGCCCGTCGCAGTATCGAGATAGTGCAAACTATTAGGGAGACTATTGGTAGGTAGATTTCTGATTGCGGATTGCGGATTGCGGATTGCGGAGCGGAGACGATGGGGGAGACAGAGGGGAGAAGGGGAGGGGACAGGGAGGAGACAAGGGGAAGGGGAGACAAGGGGAAGGGGAGACTAGGGGACGGGGAGACTAGGGGAAGCGGAGACTAGGAGACTAGGGGACGGGGAGATAAGGAGACTAGGAGACTAGGAGAATAGGAGACTAGGGGAAGGGGAGACAATGGGACGGGGAGACTAGAGGATGCGAAGCGAAGTGGAGTCCGCCTGCTGGCGGATGGAGATTTTAATCTGTTCTCAACTGTCCGTTGGCTGGCGGATGAAAATGGTAGGAATTTGCAATTATAAAATCCGCATAAATCTGTGTCCTCCGTCTGGCGGACACCAAGAACTACGAACCCCGAACTTCGAACCTTATCCACTAACAACTAAATACTAACAACTATAAACTGTTATTGACAATTATAACTGATATACATGAAAGTCGCACTTATTACAGGAATTACAGGACAGGACGGGGCTTACCTCGCTGAGTATCTGCTTAAGAAGGGATATACCGTTCACGGCATAAAGCGCCGCAGCTCCTTATTCAATACGGATCGCATTGACCACTTATACCAGGATCCGCATACATCACACAGGAATTTCTTCCTGCACTATGGTGACCTGACTGATGCTGCCAACCTGATCAGGATTGTTCAGGAGGTTCAACCAGATGAAATATACAACCTTGCGGCTATGAGCCATGTGAAGGTTAGCTTTGATAGTCCGGAATATGCGGCCAATGCTGACGGACTTGGCACACTGCGGTTGCTGGAAGCAATCAGGATGCTTGGATTGAAGGATAAAACCAGGTTCTACCAGGCTTCTACCAGTGAACTATATGGCCTTGTTCAGGAAACACCTCAAAGTGAAAGGACTCCTTTTTATCCAAGAAGCCCCTATGCAGTTGCCAAACTCTACGGCTACTGGATTACTGTAAACTACAGGGAGGCTTATGGAATGTTTGCCACCAATGGCATCTTATTCAATCATGAGAGTCCGATCAGGGGTGAGACATTCGTAACACGTAAGATCACAATGGCAGTGGCCCGCATCGCATTAGGTATGCAGGACAAGCTTTACCTTGGAAACCTCTCTGCCAAGCGCGACTGGGGACATGCCAAGGATTATATTCGTGCCATGTATCTGATGTTGCAGCATGAAACACCCGAAGATTTTGTAATTGCTACAGGAGTAACCACTGAGGTAAGGGATTTCGTAAGGAAATCATTTGAAGAAGCCGGAATGACCATTGAATTCAGGGGTGAGGGCATTGACGAGAAGGGAATTCTAACTTCCTGCAGCAGTGAAGATTGCAAGCTTCCAATGGGAAGTGTAGTAGTGGAGGTTGACCCACAGTACTTCAGGCCAACAGAAGTGGAATTGCTCTTAGGTGATCCCGCAAAAGCCAATAAACTACTCAATTGGGTACCTGAATATGATCTGGATGCTTTGGTGAAGGATATGATTCAATCGGACCTGAAACTTACCATGAGACAGAAATACCTGAAAGAAGGTGGTTACAGGGTAAAAAATTACTTTGAATAATCCATATTCTTACTGAAACCGGATACTGTTTCCGGAATTATACATTATCACTTATACTCAATGGACAGAGCTATCCTCAATGCAGAACCCCAGTGGTTTGCCCTGTATACACGTTCCCGGGCAGAAAAAAAGGTTCATGCCGAGCTGGAAAAGAATGGAATAACTTCCTATCTGCCCATGCGAGAAACCTATCGCCAGTGGAGCGACAGAAAGAAAAAGGTAGAAGTTCCACTCTTCAACTCTTACGTTTTCGTATTCATTTCCCGCAAGGAATACATCCCTGCACTGCAGGTTGAGGGCGTTGTGAAGTTTGTAACCTTTGAGGGGAAGGCTGTTGCTATTCCTTCACAGCAGATTGAAGCCATCAAGCTGTTTATTGGTGAAGGTGCTCCTGAGTATGAGATCACTGAAGAAACCATGGAAGCTGGTCAGAATATCGAAATCACCCGCGGACCAAT
>JADJHD010000041.1 GCA_016707705.1 Bacteroidales bacterium | reverse complement strand
TCCGGCAAGAGCAGCAGAATCCATATAAACCAACGCCTGACTGTTAGTTGAGTCGTTATTAAACAGAATGGAGTTTTTAATTACAATATTTGTAGCGTTCTGAGTTCCTGCAGTCGCTTGATTTTCATCCAGCTTAATTCTATTATCCCCCGCTTCTCCGCTTAATCCTCCTTCATAGTAGAGAGTTATTATAAATTGGTGAAGCATCGACTCACGAACCCATATATCCGTCTTGTTTTGAATGAAAATATTATGATAAACTCCATTTTTTGTGTAAGTCTGGGAAGTTGCTCCTGATTTTACAACAAGAGCGAGGCAGCAATAACTCATGTGGTTTCTGGCAATAAGCAAGTCCTTGCCTCCTGATAATAAAGCCATATGAGTCGTACTTGTCGAGACTGTCGGCCTGTCAAGTAAAGAACCTATAATCTTGTTTCCTATAAACTCAGACTCATTGAGTTTGGCAGTTTCAGATGTTTCTCCACCAATAACTATCTGTGTCTTACCAATCGCATTAGTCTTAACTAAGTTGTAATTGAACTTGACCTTACCCTGTCCGGCAGTGGATGGAACCACTTGGATAACACCCACATTTGAAGTACTATCAATTTTAAACTTATTGCGCTCTACAACTGGAGTTATGCACTTAATAAGATTGATAAAATACGTACTTCTGCCTACAGATATAACACTGCTTGTGAATGTATTATAGGTGATTGTAGGAATACATGAATCGTGATTTGTCTGAATTATAGAGATGTCGCTTCCTGGGTCTGAAGTATAAAGGAAGTTAAATGAGTTGTAAAGAATTTCAGCAGTAAGCGCAGTGCTAATATTAATAGCAGAACCGTAGACATTGAACGAACACCATTTTACAGATGTGGCATTTGTGACAGCTGTGAATCCGGTATAACTTGATTGTGTGACAGTATTATAATGATAGTTGCCACTAACAAGGGCTGTTCTTGATTTAATAAATGACCTGTAAATATTCGCAGCATCATAAGCCTGTAGCCATGTCGTATCTGGAAGTACGCAATCTGATACCGTTAATGTGTCTACCCATGCTCCGCTCGTAGAAGCATAGGCACTGGTTGTTGCATTGTAAAGCTTGCAGCGATTTAACGTAATCGTCTTGTCGTTTGAAGCATACATTTCTATCCCATTAACACAGGATGACGTACCGTCAAGGATATACCCATAAATGTTGACTGTACCGTTAACCATGAATATGAGCCTTTGCGTATTACTGTTTTGCGTAGCTTTAACTACAACCAATCCTGTTGACCTGAATGTTCGTATACCTGTCGAGCCACAATACCAATGCTTGTAAGTCGCAGAATGGTATTCATCATACGTTCCGGTCAGGGCGTAAACAGTTGATCCTGTAGATATAGCTCCAAGTGCTTTATCATTTGTTTTCCAAGGATTTGCTTTTGTTCCTGCACCGGTACTGTCATTGCCGGATGGGCTTATATAATATGCCCCGGCAATAGGTTCAACTTCTGATCCATAGAATGCAGCCATATCTGCTATAACAGATGTCTGCGCAGTAGAATAATGCGCAATATATTTAACTCCGGCAGGTGTTATCTCTGCTCCTGTTGTCCCGTTTACAGTCTGTGAAACGTGCTTTGAAAAGCATTTATCCGCAAAATCTATATTTTGAAAAAACGAAATGAACGGTATTTGGTTAGGTGTTCCACCGGAAGTGTACCAAAAGTTATTAACGTCAATTGCTTGAATAGTGGTCTTGGCTGCTCCGCTTGCCGGTGCAGATATGGTTATTGCCGTCCGGAATGGGAATATCTTTTGAGTTGTGTCCCAATCAGGGGCAGAAGATAATGGGAACTCCCATCCATTTTTTTTATCGATAGCGTTTGAGCCAGATATAGTTCCATCAAGCAGAAACAAAGCATCTGATTGATGAGGAACAGAACCTAACCCGCTCGCTGCAATCTCAGACCACGCGGCATCCTCGTATGTATATGTCCCTGTGCCACCTATCGCAGTCACAATAGTATTGAGCGCGTCAATAATATAGGTATGTCCGGCGGTGATGCCAAGCAGGGTGCAGAGTTCGTTTAGTGCGTCAATTGAGTAGGTATGCCCGCCTGTGCCACCCTGTGTGATGCAAAGAGTGTTAAGTGCTAAAATGTCATAAGGGTATGACGTGCCGGCGAGCGTGTTGATTGAATCTATTGAGTATCCCATGATTACAAATATAAGTATTATTCAGGCGAAATCAAGCGATGTTGAAAATTATACCCATGACGACCCGTTCCATGTCTGTGTGTGAAATCCTGACGTATCGCAGTATATACGCTTATCGTTGGTTGTATTGGTTCCAAGCGTCTGTTTAAAATACACATACTGCCCCATCTTGAATACCTGGTCTGCTTCGACTTGCAGTGTGTGGTCATTGAGTACTTTTATTTTAGTGCCTAATTCGGCATGGTTTCCCGTTGCTGATTCAGCATGAAGTCCAGCCCCTGACCCAGAAGCCAGAGCATTGACGCCAACCCCGCTAACCGTATCACCCTGAACACCAACCTGAGTATTAGCAACCCCATTCACCGCTACGCCTGTATCTGATGCGGCATATACCGAATCATTCGCAGTAGTTGGGGATAGCACATAAATGCCACCGCCTGAGTCTACCCGCTGCCATTTGTCTGTGATTGGGGCTGTGTTAACTGATGAACCCCCGCCTGATGTTGTCCCGTTCGGGTCTGCTGTTCCGAGTTCTCCGGATGTGATTCCTGTATAGTTAGAACTTAATTCCATCAGTTTACCATCGAAACGGTAATCATTGGCATAGTATGTTCCTTCAAGCCATATCCACGTGGACCCATCAAAGGTATGACGCTGTAACAGGTTTATCTCTCCATAGAACGAACCTTCATAAATCCGTATTGCCTGACCCATCCCTTTTGCCATTTCTATGCAGCGCAGTTCGTGGACAGGATAGAAATCCGTTCCATTCTTGGACCATTCAACAGCATTCACAGAACTGCCTGAGCCGTTTAAAACCTTAATGTGTGATGTGTTGAAAGGTTGGAATCCATCACCTATAATAGTAGGGTCTAGTTCTGTTGTGAAGTCAGCACCTGCCCCGTTCTTAGCGTAGTAACCCATCTTCCCTAACATCTCCCCATCCAGCCCGATAGTCATTTTCCAGTCATTCTGAAACGTGACGGTAACCGTAAGCGTATGACCTCCAGTGGGGTCTGTCCATTCGGTGAACGTCCCTACCTCCTCAATCTGAGCATACATAACCTCAAAGGTTATTGATTCATTGTCCGATGGCAATGATTCTGTGTCGAGGGCGATAGAATTGTTTAGCGTGATATTGTTGTTACTCAATAGCGCAAACACAGCAGTAGGTGGCATCTGTATTGTACTTGCCGCAGCATCCCATGTGTAGGTAATTGTCCCGTCTGAATTGAATGTCTGCTTGAGATACAATGCCCCCGCCATCACGCGGAATCCAACCCTGACAACGAACTCATCGCCGGGGTGTCCTGCTGATCCTGAATGAACGATGTTAGCAGCGAATGACCCTTCTATGTGTATCGTTGCCCCCGCCTTAGTAACTCCGCAATCATGGGTTACAGATGTAAACGTATTGTTTACAATCGGTGATGGGGTCGGTGGAGTTGGTAGTAATGACTCCCCATATGGTGAAGAGTTGTATTCATATTGTGCCGTTACCTTGCTTGATCGGGTCAGGTTAGAGAATACCCCACCTGAAAACCTGTCGGGGAGTGGGTCGTAACCTGTCCATATATCGGTCTGTGTATGGCTACTGAACTCCCCTAACGATGAATTGTAAAGGTAAACGAATGCGGTGAAATCAGGGTTAGCATACTCAGTCATTTGACTAACCACATACCTGCCGTTGTGTTGGTAAATACTAAGGTTCCATGTCGAGAGGATATTGTGCAGTATTTCCCTCAGGTTCATCCCTTTGACAACCTGATATTCATCAGCCCGTTGGAATGCTTTTACCTCGAATCCTGTATCTTGCAGAGCGTCATCCGTTGCGGGGTCATTGCTCTGCTGTGACTCATACCACATCTGCGACACATATAGGAACGGGTCGTTAGTAGGTATGAGTATGTTTCCGGTCATAGATTTAACCGCAAGATAGAACCAATGCAATGCACATTTCTGCGGCTCTGAGTCTACAGGCTCATACAATATATTCTCAATATACCCGAAGCCATCATCTGCAACGATGGTAAGTATATCAACAGGCGGAACGGTTGAAGCGTCGGGCAATGTGATGTTGTCTGAGTTTACTATTCCGTGCCAGTATCTTATGTAGCTTGTTCCGTACCCTGACCATTTTTCAATCAACAGGTAGTATTCGGCAATCTCTGAGTCGATGATGTCCTGAGCAAGCTGGCGGGCTGTATAGTCGTTTATCAGTTCAACGGTTACCTCTGACGGGATGATTGATTTATAGATGCCGTCCTGTGCGCCTTCATACTTCAATGAGAATCCTAACCCCGACGGGTGTATTGTAGCGGCTGCACCTGAATATCCTATCTGATAGAAGCCTACCCGATAGCGAATATCGCCTTCATTGGTAAATGTAAACTGATACTTTGCATTAGCCATTGCCCTTACGTTTGCTTAAATATTGACCTCGTTTCGATGCTAAATAAATATCTCCTGCCCTGATAACCGCGTGCAGTTGCCCATTTCCACCGCCACCGTTCGCCATCGCAAACAACTGAGCCTGCTGTGATGCGTTCAGTATCATCTCACCTGAATTTACACGGGCGGTGATGCTGTCACCTGAGAAATATCCCCCTCCAACGATACCACCCCCTGCGAACTTAGGCAGGTTGGCAAATATCGCCTGTATTCCGGCTATGCCTACAAGTGCCATAGCAAGTCCAGGGATCCCGAACTTAGCATTACTTGAAGCTTGCCCCGCCATTGCCTCGGCTAACCTCGCCTGAATCACCTGCCGAATACCCCTAACATAGCCTGAACCATGCCCTTGAATGACATTTCACCCGTTGCCGCCATCGTACCAAGAGCCTCCCCCATTGCCCCGAATGCGTCAACCCCTGCCATGCTTAGAGTCTGCATGTCTCTGAGTTGTGAGTTCATTTCTTTGAGTTGTTCAACACTCTGCGCCCCTGAGAACGCAGTACCTCCGCTTGCGCGTGGGGTTAATGCCGTTCCTTTGTTGCTCCATATCGCCTTACTGGAAGCCTGTCCCATGCCCGGCGCAAGTCCTGCCCCCATATATCCACTGCCTGAACGTGCATTCATAGCGTCGATATACATCTGATCCATACCGGTATCTGGTCTCAGGTCTTCGGATAGCACTTTGATAACAGACCAGTAAGCTTCTTCTGCTTTCTTGCCGTCCGTGGCAGCAGCGTTGGACTTAACGCGGCTCTTAGTCCATTGGTCTTGTGCCGATGCCATATCCTGAAGCAGCCCAAGCGCACCTGTTGCGCTATAGGTTGCCCCTGTCACAGGCGATGAAACGGCATCTTTAGCCATTCCCTGAGCATCGAGCGATGAACCCCAAACGGCTTGCAAAGCAGGATTACCCGCACCCATCATAGCGAATGAACCCAATTTCTGCCAGAACCCCTCTGAACGGTTTATGTTATTGATACCGTCATTGAGAGCAGCAAATAAAGGGTTGATTACATCAGCAAGTAATGACCCTGCATTTTCCTTGAACTCTTCCCAATTGGCATTGAGTTTCTCAAGGGCTGTAGCTGAATTAGCCGCAAAGTCTTTGTACTTAGTATTAATCAGATCAATTGCAGCCCCGTTCTTGAGCTGTGTTTCTGTGAGTGTCCCAAATTGAGAATCCACGCGTGTCAGCCTTCCGGCAGTTCCGTTCAGTGTTCCGTTAATCTGCATATAAGCAGACTGCAAATCCTGACCGGTTAAGCTGGACCAGTTAATAGTTGCCTCTGTAATCTTTTCAATTTCCTGCCGCGTTCTGCCTGATTGGGCCGCAAGGGTTTGAATGCCTTGTATAGCATCGTCAGCAATACCCGTAGTAGATTGGAATTTAGCCGCCTGTCGTGAAAGCAAATCGAACTCCTGAGTGTTGCCCTTGAGTGCAAACAGAAGCCGTTTATTGGCTTTCTCCTGTGCTTCAAATGCCATGAATGAGTCCTTCGCGAACTTAACCGCAGCTACACCCATTCCGGCATAGGCAGCCATAGCCATACCGCCCATTTTATTGACGGCGGACCCGAAGCCTGAAACATCTGATTTGCTCTGATCCAGCTTTTTGCGTAAATCCGAGTTATCAGCAGATAGTTTAATTACAAGTTCTTCAGTAGTCATATCAGTTAGCCCAGGCTTTATTCATTATTTCGTACTGCCTCTTTGTCATCAGCCGCTTGCGTGGTTTCGCGTCTCCCGTTCCTTCAAGTGGTAAAAACTTATCAATCGGTACAGGGTCTTTACTGTTAGCGCAATAAGTTATGTACGCGCCAAATCTCCCTATCTTCCATTGTTCAAGTAACCTTTTACCATACCCTTTCAAGTGGTTATCAAGTTCACGGTAGGTAAGCCTCCAAAACTCAGGCGGTGATATTCCAGCCTCGGCAGCCGCCTGCATCAGTTCATCAATCGTCAGGCTTTTTTTTTATCTGCCTTTGACTCCTTGCCTGTTGCCTGTGCATTGGCTTGCGTTGCCGCATTGATAACCCTTAACACCTCTTCAGCTCCGGCTTCTTCCATCCACTCCCCTATGTCATACACGTTGTATTCAATCTTTCGTTCTGCCTGCGAATCAGCAGACAGGGCGGCACAGAATATCATGTCCCTTACAGCGGTTATGTTGTTAGGATTAGCGAAGAACTCAGTAACCTGATCTTCAGTCAATGTGTGCATCTGACAAAACAGATACCGCGCATTGATATTGAACTTCAGCGTTTTCTTTTCACCGCGAAACTTGATTTCAACTTGTCCGAACATATTAGCTGGCTCCTACTGTTTGCTGTGTTACCTGACCTGAAGACTGGAATGAACCCTTGAATGTTGGGATTGAATCATTCTTAGCTGAAACAGTGCAATCATTAATTGCTCCGGTGAATGAATAGTAAGTCCCACCTGTTGCGGTCTCCCCAACTTCAATAGTCACAGTACCCTCGTTGTTGATGATATTGCTAATCACATCCTCAACCGAGTATGTGCCGGCAACATCATACATGCCATCAAATGATCCGGTGAGTTGCTTAACCCCTGCATACTGGTGCAGCTCTTCCCATCCGCCTGAGTCCTGTGTTGTTGTCTTCTGGTAGTCCTTCTTAACAGTGAAGTCTACCGAATTGGTAGAAGATAAAGTGACTGTGCCAACCTTAATCCTCATGAAATTGCCATCAATTTTTGCCATTTTAGTATGAGTTTTGAAAAATAGTGAGTGAGTAACGAATTGTTTTTGAGTAAATTATATGTGACTCTGTGCGTTCAATCGGTGAAGTACTGATGTTATCCAGCACCATAACCGGTGCATTGTAACCCGATACCGATGGAGCCGGGCGTGACAGGCAGTATGTATTTATAGCATCTGAAATCTGGTCAGCCTGTAGCCAACCACCATCATCCCCCATGAACCCTGTTACCACAACAACGTCAATCTGACAATCATACCCGAACTCATCCTGATTGTTGTTAGGACGAATGGATTGATTTGTAAGCCATACATACGGGAATGGTGCGTTATCAGGTACACGGTCATAGACAGTATATCCAAGAAAGGCTATCTTATCCCTGAGTGTCTTACGTACTATTGCGGACGGATCTTTCATTTTCCTGCTATCACACGTTTAAACAAAGATACCATTTTATTATTGAATTGCCCCTTGTAATCCGACCATGTTACATAAAAAAATGGTCTTGCCTTTATGCCTCGTTGCATGATGCTTCTCTGAATGACAAAGATAGGAACATCTATTCCCTTTCTGTCCGCCCATCTCTGAAGCGGTCCCGATGGTGGGAAAGTTCCTGGTCTCCTGCCATACTCAATAATCGAACTATGCAACGTGTTGCTTCTTACCTCAGCCTTTAATCCTGACTGCTGCGAGTGGATGCCCTGCTTTGCCTGTCCTGTATCAATCGCACCGACTGAATCCAGTCTTTGTTTAATCTTAGTCTCCAATACACGCGCCTGAGTGTCTAAAAACTCACTAAACTTAACCTCAATATTCTTGTCAATCAATGACAACTTATTAAGTAGTTTCTCGGCTGATATGGA
>JADJHD010000040.1 GCA_016707705.1 Bacteroidales bacterium | reverse complement strand
TCCATCAATGTAGAAATAGAGGTAATCATAATTGTTCTCAGAGGAGACCTTCCTGTAAAAACTGATTTCTGAGGCAGATAAAACATCGAAAGTTGCAGTCATGCTGCATTCCTGATTGTCGATCAATGTTCCCGACTGCGAACAGAAGGTGCCTTCATAGGGCGATACATTGGTGATATTCCAATAGGCATGGCCTGATAAAGACCAGGGGTATCTGGTGTAATCTCCTGTTTCGAAATCTTCGGCTATCTGTCCTATTGCCTGAAAAATGCTGTCGTGCAACTGAACGGATTTATCACCGCTCAGGTTCAACAGGAACAACCCAATATGCGGACTGGGACAGCTTGCACTTGCCTGCACCTGGAAGCTGAGAGTTGTTGAGCTGTCAGCCAGCAGGGTGCCTGGAGTCAAATTTCCTGTTAATACTGAAAGGTAGGGATCAATAGCATTCAATGCTCCAATTAATCCTGTCGCTTGCGATCCTCCGCGATTCTTGATTGTGATGCTGAGATTTGCTGTTTCTCCAGGTATCAGGATATTGTTGTTACCATCAATTACACTCACTGAAGTTACAAGTATGGAAGCAGCCCGGGCGATGATGGGAGTGGCCTTGTTGAAGTTGTCTTCAGTGCAGATAATATGATTCTGCAGGTTAATGATATGATTATCAGGTATTAGGTTTGAAACACTGAACATCAGTGCATTCGGAACACTAACTGATTGTCCGGGATTGAGAGTGCCAAAGTTTTCAATGCTGTCGAGAAGAGTGATGTAAGGGTCATTTATCGAAAGATTGAGAACTACATTATGCAGTGGTATACTGCTGACGTTATGGAGAGTGGGAGTAAGATAAACTATCTCACCATATTCCACAAGAGTGTCATTGCCAGAATTGACTGTAAAGGAGACTTCAATGCCTTTGGTGTTGAAGTTCAATGTTTTGGAAGAATGCAGAAAATTGTTGTCTTCAACATAGAATTTTAAGGGCAGATTGACGTAGGAACGTAAAGGGGTTCCATGGAACAGCCCTGTTTCCGATATTGACATTTCTGTCGGGAAAGGCTGGGTGGAAAAGAGTATTGAAGTATTTGAACTTGGTTGAACCAATGAATCAGTTATAGCAGAGAAGTGATAATTTACGCCATCACCATTTGAAATTCCTGAGATCCATTTAACATAATCATAGGAGGTAATTGTTCCATACTGGTATTTGATTCTGCCATCAGGGAATAAAGTCACTGAGAAATTCAGATCAGTGGTTCCCGGACCTCCTGATTGGGAAACTTCCCAGCGGAAAACTGCACTGTCCTGGTTGCCCTGATACCAAATGCCATCCGGCCCTCCGCCATCTATTACCATAGGCTTTGCCATATATGGTGAAATGCATCTGGTGTTCTTAAAGAAAGTCTTCTCGTAGATTATATAAGGCCAGGGGACAGGATGGTCCTCAAACATGATATAGCCATCTACATGCGGGAATACTTTGGAGTAATTTTTTCCGTAGAAGGGGAACTGGAAAGGTAAATCCTTTGAAGCATATCCAGCTGAATTACCATTGACGGTCAAGACCTGCCCACTGATTGGAGTGTATGTTCCGGTACCCTGATTTTCAGTATAATCAACCATCATTCTCCATTTGTAAGGAGTGGTCCCGCCAGTGGCACTCAGTTGCTGACTGTAGGGCTCATAGATTTTAGCGTCAGGAAGAGAATTGGTGGTTATAGAAGGATTGTTAAATGCAAGGGTGGTTGTTATAGCAAGAGTGGTAACACCATTTTCTACAAGGGGTAAATTTGAGAAGTTGCCTGGGATTGTCACTGTTCCTGATGTATAATCTATCAGGTCGAAAAGGACTACCTGCCCGGTAGCAGTATTTGTCGGGTCATTTTCCTGGACGGTAAGGAAGAACTTTGCCGGCTGCCCACTGGTGATTTCACTCAATAAAGGAGTAACATCCAGTCCGAATTCTATTGTTTTGTCAGCTTCAGTTGTTCCACCCTGCATGTATTTGTCACCGCCCTGGTAATCAAAAATGGGCAGGTTCAGGGTTGCATCCGGTTCAGTAGCCGACAGGTTGGTAGAAACACCTGCTTTTATACTGAGTTTATTGCGGCTGTTATGTTTCAGGATCACCTTCATGGTTAGCTTGGGTGTGAGGTCCTGTTTTGCATAGGAAATATAAACAGCATTATTCCAGATTCCGCCGCTGTTTGGATTATCAGCAAATGATTTATACATTGCATAGGAGAAGCCGCCATCCCCCCAATTATATACTGTGCCGTAAGTATTTGCTATTTTGAGGCCACCGATTTCCCAGTCCTTCAGATTGAGAATTCCGTCGCCATTGATGTCAAGGTTATTAGTATACTGCCCGTCACCATTATAATCATACCTGATTGAATCATTATATCCCAGAATGGTCATCGCATGATTGGGACTGCTTCCCCAGGTTGTAATCACATACTTACCGGCTTCAGGAGTTCCGGTTGGAAGCTGGTTGCTTACGGAGGTGAATTGCGAATAGAAATTTGCAACTCCTCCGATGCTGGCCTGATCCATATGGTTATATAGCCAGCTGCGAAGCATATTCAAGCCTTCAATAGTATTCAGGTACATCACTGCAACATCGGTGATCCTGTTATGCATGGCGTTGTAGTACTTGTCGTAGCCAGTCATCCAGCGTGAAGATCCACCAGTTGCGAGTCCTCCATAATCAAAGGATGTTGGATTTCCACAACGCTTGACTATTTCCCAGGATTCCAGGAAACTGCAGCCAGCATCACCGCCTCCATTCAGAAAGTTGTAGGTGAAATAGGTGGCATACTGGTTCTGGGTCACATTTGCAGGGACAGTCCTCTTTAAATCCAGTTCATAGGTAAGTCCGAGACCAATGCTGCTTGCCTGTCCGCATTCAAGCCCCGACTGCTGAAAGAGAGGTCTGAAATAGGGCTGGCTAGAATTATCCACTGAGGTGGGAAGCACTGTTGTACTTCTCGTTAATGGTGCAACAGCCATGGGAACAGCTGCAAGCTTGTCCATCTGGCTTTGGCTTAGCGGAAAAAGAGGTTTCTGGTCAGTTAATTGCTGAGCAATTGTTGAACTGGCCAGGATGCAAATAATTGCAAGGGTAAGAGAGAGTTGCTTCATATAATTGAATCCAAAAACTCTCTAAAAGTAATAAGAAAAAATTGCTTTTTGTTATGGTATTCGCAGTCTTGAGAAAAGAGCTAGCGAGAGTCAGGCAGAACAGGCTTCAGCGTAGTTATGCTGTCGCGTGAATTGTAGAGGATAATATTGAATTTCTGATTTGAAACAGCTTCATTAATCTTCTTCTCAATCATGAGGTTCATGTAGTTTTCCTTCAGGGTATCATTCTCTGCCTTCCACTGCCGGGCAAGGGTTCTGAAAGCCATGAAGCCAAACATTGACAAAGTAAGGACAATGGCAACAATTGCCAGTGTACGGGAAATGATATCCCTTTTTGGCAACTGTGTTGGCTTCTCAGAAGGGTAGGTATCACTAACGGTGAACACCTCCTTATCAATAGCCTGCACAATTATACTGACAGGGAAATGCCTTTCAAGCAGCTCTTCAAAATAATTGGCAATGGTATCCTTTACCAGGTAGTCGAGAGCTTGACGGATGGGTCCAAAATTGATATAGCTGGTGATTACCAGAAGATTGAATTCAAGGTGAAGGGATCCTTCCTTCTCTTTATAGTTAAGAAAGTAGATGCGAGTGTTTTCCCTGATGAGAATGCTGCGTTCAATGTTGGTCCTTAAAAACTCACGGATGGGATTTTCAGTATCTGATTTCCTTCTTCTTAGAGGGTCATCGAAGCGTGTGAGTTCAGACCTTAGAACATCGCGCAATTCAACGAATGATTTATCCTTATCCCTGATCTGGATTGAGTATTCAATCTCCCTGACGGTTAAGGCTGCATTATCGTTGATCCGGGGCATGAGGTACTGGCTGGAGTCTTGAGTTTGTGTAAAGCTGCTGAGTATTAATGTTTGAAAGTTGCAAAGGTAGTATTTTAGGGCGAAATCAGCCAGTTATCTCCTGATGATCTCCCTGGAATCGAAAACCAAGTCGTTTTCCGGTTACCAGTTTCATGTTTTCAAGAGTATATTGAATGTCAGCAACCGTGACTTCTTTCACTGCTTCAAACGGAGGTGTGAGTAAATCGAAGTTGAGGGTGTAGCGGATAGCCGATTCTATAATCTGGCGGATGGTTTCCTTTGTCAGTTCTGAAGATTGGAAATTGTTAAAGAGCTGTCCTACTTCCCTTTTGCCTTCGATGAAGTAATGTTTATCCTTATTTATAAAGACCCGGCCAATCATGTATCCAAGGTCGTTTTCACGATTGTATTTGAAGGAATCTGCCAGAAAGTTATAGACCATAATGAGTCCGCAATAGGAACGGTCAGGGTCTTCACGAACATAGGAGGTCTTCATGACTTCATGTTCACGAGAGAACTCAAAAATATTTGTATGCATGACGAATATCAGGATATCTCCACCGAATTTGAGCTCGGCCTCAAACTCACTTTTGTCGCGAAACTCAAATGGAATCTGGATAGCGGCTTTCGAATGTTTAAGTCTGAATTCAACTGCCATCTCATTGAGAACAGTTTTCAGGGTTCGAAACGATTCGAGGGTAAGACGATAAACCTGTTGTTTGAATTCAGCCTTACGTTGAATTCCGTCAAAAATGTCTTCATTGGGAAGAATGTCCATCATACAGACCGGGTTTTGGTTGATGATAATTCCAGCTATGTTTCAATGAATTCCAATGATTTATGCTTAAAATCAGTTGAAATACAATTATTTATAATGTTTTCCGGGCAACTTCATTTTTTGGTCAGTGATGTGTTTTTTCAAACATGCCCAACCTTTGTAAAAGTACAAAGAAAATGGATTATGAATTGCAAGATTAATATGCATAGTCCTGATTTTTAGTCAGAACCGGAATCAGGAAAGTTTCTGGTTTTTCGAAAGGGCCATAGCGCAGTTTACCCCATCAATGGCTGATGAAATAATTCCACCGGCATATCCGGCACCTTCACCGCAGGGATACAAATGTTTGATCTGCATTTGTTCAAAGGTCTCAGAATCTCTGGGAATTCGAACAGGTGAGGAGGTTCGGGATTCGGTTGCCAGAATAATGGATTCACTGCTGAGATAGCCTTTCATTTGCTGATCGAAGAGCTGAAACGCTTCTCTAAGCCTGCTTCCCACAAATTCGGGGAGAAGTTCGTGCAGGGGTATGGAAGCAATACCCGGATGGTATGAAGTAGCCGGCAGATTTTGGGAAACTTTCCCAGCTACAAAGTCGGTGATACGCTGTGCTGGCGCTGTTTGATTCTTTCCTCCGGCAATCCAGCAGTTTCTTTCGACAAAGCGCTGGAACTCGATTCCGGCAAGTGCTCCATGCTGATTGAAAGCTGCAAAGTCATCCGGTTCAACGGTTACAACAATACCTGAATTGGCAAACGGAGAGTTTCTGCGGCTATTGCTCATTCCATTAACAACCAGTTGTCCTTCTTCTGTAGCAGAGGGGACTATATTCCCTCCCGGGCACATACAGAATGAAAACACACCCCTACCGTTAACCTGTTTAACCAGACTATAGGTTGCTGCAGGAAGAAACGGGTCTCGGGGGCTATGATGGTATTGAATGGAATCGATTAAATCCTGGGGGTGTTCAGCCCGCACTCCCATTGCAAAACCTTTCATTTCGAGCAGTACAGACTTTTCATGGAGAAGTGTATAGACATCGGTAGCTGAATGGCCGGTTGCCAGAATTACTGCAATACCTTCAAACCTGGCTCCAGTTTTATCCTCAACACCATAAGCTTTTCCATTTCTGACAAGCAAGTCTGTTACCCTTCTATTGAATAGGACCTCTCCGCCGGCATCAATAATACTGTTACGCATCGATTGAATGATAGCGGGTAACTTATCTGTTCCGATATGAGGGTGGGTGTCAATCAATATATCTTCGTCGGCACCATGGGCAACAAGAATAGCAAGGATTTCGTTTACATTTCCCCTTTTGGTTGAGCGGGTATACAGCTTTCCGTCACTGTAGGTTCCGGCTCCACCTTCACCATAGCAATAATTGGAATCAGGGTTTACAATATGCTCCCTGTTTATCTGGGCAATATCAAACTTTCTTGCCTTAACATCCTTACCTCTTTCGAGTATTATTGGTCTGTATCCTTGCCTGATTAATGTGAGGGCAGCGAATAATCCTGCTGGTCCGGCACCAACTACTATGACTGCTGGTTTTCTGCTTACATTGGGCAAGGACTTGCTATAGACCGCAATAGAATCCGGAACCTGTTCGTCAATGAAGAGCTCAGCCTTTAGCCGGATTTTTACCTTCTGGGTCCTTGCATCAATGGAGCGCTGAAGTGGCTGAATATGCTTGATTCGGCCAACAGGGATTCGAAGAAAATGTGCAAAAGCAGTTTTCCATCCCTGGGTATTTGCTGCCTGCTTTGGAGTCATCCAAATTTCTGCTTCTCGTCGCATCAGGCAAGTATTGAATGGTATATTATTGTCATAGAATGTGTTTATGTAAGCAAACTATCGTTATTCAGGAGACTGTTCCTGAGGTCCGGGTATTGAATGCTTGATGGAAAGACCGGAAAAACCGGACAACTACTCTCAGTTGCTAATCACCTTCAAAAGTGAAATTGATCTGGAATATTTTTGACTGGAACTTGGTAATAGCGTCAGTGTAGATTGTGCGATCTCTTTTCAGGATATCCAGCAAACCATATGACATCACCACCTCGGTCCCAAACTTGAAATAGGCAGTGTAGAAGTCGAATCCCACTCCGATATGTCCATAGAGGTCATTTCGATCAATAAATACATGTGTGATGTTGCTGTCTTCCTTCTTCTTGGCATTTGATGCAAGGTCCAGGGCGTATTTTACTCCGCCAAGCACGTATGGCCTTGCGTTGTTGATCCTGTTTCCCTTGAATTTCATTGTAAGCGGGAATTCTACAAAAGTGGACTGTACATTTTTTCGGGTGGTGATCAACTTTGGGGCTATTCCTTCCTGATAGGTATAAATGCTATATTCAAGATCGCGTTCACCGAAAGTAAGCGAAGGTGTGAATCTGAAATTCATGTAATTGCCGATTTTCAGGTCACCTACGATCCCAATCACAAATCCCATGGTAGGATTTGACTCAATGTTGAACAGGTAAGCGGAGTCGGTATTGAGATCAGGAATGGAATTGATGATTTCGTTATTTCCTGCTGTATTGTAATACATTCGATTCTGATAACCCGGATTGGTTTTCAGGGAGAAGAACATTTGATTTACTCCAAGCTGAAATCCAAAATGATAGGGTACCTGGTCGGCGTTACGGAGATTAAGGCTTTTCACGCGTTGAGCAAACGCGCTTGCTGAAAACAGAACCAGTACAATAAGAATCCACGTTATTCGGTATGACTTCAAAGCTGCTCGATTTAGGAATAAGTTAAAACGCTCCTGTTCCGTTTTTAGTATAAATAGGAGTAACTGTAGTTGGGGCCTGTATAATGTTTTGATAATCAGTCCTTATACCCGGTATAAAGCATGGTAATTCCAAAACTGAGCTTGCGGGCTTCAACCCTGCTAAAACCGGCTTTCTGCATGATTTCAGTAAATTCCTTTCCCTGGGGGAAAACCTTAACTGATTCAGGGAGGTAAGTATAGGCTGAACTATGCTTGGATACCATTCTTCCGATCAGGGGTAAAATGAAACGGAAGTAGAATGCAAACAATTGTTTAACCGGAAATGTTTCAGGACGCGAAAATTCAAGAATCAGAGCACAAGCACCAGGCTTCAGTACCCGGTTCATCTCAGCCAGTCCCTTTGGCAGGTTTTCGTAATTCCTGACCCCATAGGCAACCATGGCGGCGTCAAAACGGTTGGACTCAAAAGGCAAGTTTTCGGAATCAGCCTGCTGCAGTGTGATAAGCTTGTCCAATCCCAGATTCTTCACTTTTTCCCTGCCAATTTCGAGCATGGCTTCCGAAATATCTGTTCCGGTAATGGAAACAGGTTTAGCCTTTACTGCTGCGATTGCCAGATCGGCAGTGCCTGTAGCCAGATCAAGTATATGTGCGGGTTTCTGACTGATCAGAATTTTAACCAGTTTTTTTTCCCAGCTCCTGTCGATGCCCATTGACAGAAAATGGTTCAGGAAATCGTACCTGTGTGCGATACTGTCGAACATGGTGCGGACCTGTTCCTTTCGTCCCGGGGTTTGTGTTACAGGGGGTTTATTCATTAGCGGTTTTGATTTTGTATCAATGTTTTCCAGCTGTCAGTTATCAGGAAGCTCTCATCCATGTGCCGGATCATTTTGTGGAATTTCTTCATAGGTACTGAAAATGAGAGTTCATTGCTGCCCACTGAAGGTCTTGCAGAAACATCAAACATTCCCAGGATTGCAACCGGATTTTCCTTTTTGTTTTCTTCGAATGGGAGTTGTATTACTGACATGCATCCGGCTCCCATCGGACAGGTAACGGCAGAGTCAGATTCTTCATCGTAATTTGCAAGTGTAAAAAGTCCGGAGAGGGTGTCGGGTTTCGAAAAGAATATAACTGCAAAAGGTTCATCAGCAGGGTCTAGCAAGTCCCATCTTTTGAAGATGAGAAATGATCCCGGAGCTTCAAAAGGAGGGTAGTTTTCCAGCCATTTTTTTACCAGTTCAGGGTCTTTTTTGTAGCGTTCGCCTTCCAAGGTTTCAGTACCATATGACAGAAAATACTCAAAATTGGGACGAAGCCGATTGCTGAATCCGCAATACCGGTTTCCACCCCCGCAGGCGATAGATCCTTTCCCCAAACAAACAACTTCCCCTTTTCTTGCTTTTTTCAGAAAACCAATCATGCAATGATCTCCAGGGGATGAGAAGTTTTGTCCACTTGCTGCAGGCTCATTTGAGTAAAAAACAGCCAGGGGCAATTCGGAACCCGGGAAATACTTAGCCCAGGAAGAGCTGAAATGCTTGTGAATATTTGGATCCATGATTCAGGGATTATTTCAGCAAATGTCTTTCAGCTTCGTTTAGCAGAGCATCCTTGTTTACGGCAACCACACCCACAGATTCACATACCTGTCCTCCTGCTAGATTAGCAAGTGCCGCCATGGCTCCGGCATCCACTCCGGTTGCCAGACAAAGTGCTGCAACACTTACAACGGTATCACCTGCACCTGAAACATCAGCTACTGAACGGGGATGTCCCTGAATTATTCCGGAGAAATCCTTGTCGTGTATGAAGACTCCTTCTTCTGATAATGTAATCATGACAGCATCCACCTGCTGATCCCTGCAAATTTGTTCAGCAGCAGCCTGGAGGCTTTTAGGACTTACCGGACTCAAATCTATTTTTAGCCCTTCCCTGATTTCCTTCAGATTTGGCTTGAATAGTCTGACAGATTTGTAGAGGCTGAAATTTTTCTTTTTTGGATCTACTGCCACAGGAATCGATGAATCTTTGGCGAGTTGAATAAGGGATGTAATCACTCCAGCAGTAAGTACGCCCTTGTTATAGTCCTGAAGAATAATCACTGAAGGCTTTTGCTGCCTTATCAGTGAGGTAATTGTATTTAGAAGCGTAACTTCAATATCCTGACTGAGGTCAGCATCTGTTTCATGATCGACCCTCAGCATTTGGGTGTTGTTCCCGATAATGCGGTATTTAGTGGTGGTGATTCTGCCTGAAGCAACCACAATTCCGGAACGGTCAATATTTTTCCTTTTCAAGAAGGTGCATGAATTCGGGACCCTGAGCATCATCACCTATAACTGAGCACAATATTGGATAAGCGCCCATGGCTTTCACATTCAATGCTACATTGGCTGAGCCACCAAGCATGTCAACCCGTTTTTGCAATGCAACTACGGGTACAGGAGCTTCCGGAGATATCCTGTCTACTTTTCCCCGGAGGTAAGTGTCGATCATCACATCCCCGATGATCATAACCTTAAGGCCTTCAAATTGCCTGAAAAGGTCCCGGATTTCTGCTGAGGATGTAAACATAGCTTCGTTGCTTTATAAAAAGGAGTTCGGTGTTTTCGTAAAGAGGTAATCCCCAAGGGGAGTATAAAGGCAAAGAAATTCCAGATACAGACTATTTCAATCTGGCAAGGGCTTCGGCAATTCTTCGAATCGCTTCCCTGAGCTGGTCTTCAGAAGTGGCATAGGAAATTCTGATGCAATCGAGTGACCCGAATGCGCTTCCGGGAACAATTGCTACATAGGCAGTATCCATCAGATAATCACACAGGTCAGAGCCTGAATGAATAATGCGCTCTCCATCTGATTTTCCGTAGTATTTAATTACTTCAGGGAAAAGATAGAAGGCGCCATCAGGAGTATTTGTCCTGAGGCCTGGGATTTCCTTAAGCAAGGCCAGAGCCAGGTCCCTGCGATAGCTGAATGCTGCAACCATGTTTTGAATATCAGGACTTGTGGAAGGGTCCGTGTCAAAGGCGGCAATAGCAGCTTTTTGAGTGATTGAACAGGTTCCGGAAGTAACTTGTCCCTGAAGTTTGTCGCATGCTTTGGCAATTTCCAGGGGGCCGGCCATAAAACCAAGCCTCCAGCCTGTCATGGCGAATCCCTTGCTGAGTCCATTGATGATGATTACCCGGTCGTGGATTGATGCAAACTGAGCAATGCTCTCGTGATGTCCAACGAAGGAAATATGTTCGTAAATCTCGTCAGAGATTATGTAGAGGTCAGGATATTTTGCGAAGAGGTCGGCGAATGCCTTCAATTCTTCCCTTGTGTAAACAGAACCTGTGGGGTTGCATGGACTGCTGAACAGGAACAGTTTACTTTTTGGTGTAATGACTGCTTCAATCTGCTCAGGAGTAACCTTGAAATCCTGATCAATTTTACCTTCAATGAATACTCCAACAGCACCTGAAAGCTTGATCATCTCCTTATATGAAACCCAGTAGGGTGCAGGAATAATGACCTCATCCCCCGGATTTGTCATGCACATGATAACATTGGCAAGTGACTGCTTTGCCCCCGTGGAAACCACAATCTGCTCTGGCGAATAGACCAGGTTGTTGTCGCGGAGCATCTTCCTGGCAATGGACTGCCTCAGTTCAGGATAGCCTGGAACAGGAGGATAGTGTGTGCAGTTTTTATCAATGGCATCCTTGGCTGCCGCCTTTACATGTTCAGGAGTGTTAAAATCGGGCTCGCCGATGCTGAGGTTAATTACATCAAATCCCTGGGATCGCAGTTCACGGCTCCGGCGGGTCATAGCCAGTGTTTCCGATTCGGCCAACTGGTTAATCCTGTCTGACAACTTAATCATTTCAAGCAAATCTATGGTTTGGTAACTGGCAAAGGTAGAAAAATAATAATCTGATTTGATGCTATTCCTGTCTTGTTTTACTGAATTGTTCCTGCATTAAATCCTTGTTGTAATTTGCTTTATTTGCGTAGTATAAACTGATGGAAATCAGTATTATGCAATAGATTCTTCAGTCGTGGATTTAAATAGTTCAAAAGCTTCAGGCAATCAATTATGACGATTCAAATAGTCTCGTATTCACATTATTTGAATATAATTCTTCTGCTATAATTCTGAGTGTGAAAAGTATATTGCTATGCGGCATCACTTTATTTCTGAACTTTGCAGCATAAACGGTTCATTATGCAAACTTTTTTTGAAATCCTGAAATATGTACTTCCATCCCTGGTAGTGCTTGCTGCATCGATATATCTGGTAAAGGCTTTTCTAAACAATGAAGAAACGAGGAAACTTGCCCAGGTAAAACTGGATGTTCAAAAAATCAGCCTTCCCGTGCGAATGCAGGCTTATGAGCGACTGGTACTGCTATTGGAGAGGCTTCAGCTTTCCGGACTTTTATTGAGAAACAACGCCCCCGGTATGAATTCTGCCGGATTTCAAAATGCACTTCTTCAATCAGTAAGGGACGAGTTTGACCATAATCTCTCACAGCAATTGTATGTGAGCAGTCTGGCCTGGGAAAAAGTAAAAAATGCCCGTGAGGAAACTATAAAACTTATCCATACTGCAGCTTCAAAAGTAGATCCGGAAGCTTCCTCCTCAGAGCTTGCAAGACAGATTCTTGTTCAGGATATGGAGACCGTCAGTTCAGCATGCGATCAGGCTCTAGACTTTCTGAAAGCCGAAGCCAGAGAGTTCTTCTTCTAGCATTTCAAAACTTTCTTCATATTGGCTTGTTTAATGTTTAATAAGTGAATATTAAACAATGAACAGACTTGAATCAACCCTGATTATTCCACGGCAAATAGCCGAAGTATGGGATTTTTTCTCTTCTCCCGCGAATCTGGAAAAGATCACACCTCCTTCAATGAATTTTAAAATCCTGACACCTTTGCCGGCAAAGATGTACGAGGGATTGCTTATTGGATATAAAGTCAGCCCTTACCCATTCATGCGTGTTGGCTGGGTTACCGAGATCAGCAGGATTCGCGAAAATGAATATTTCATTGATGAGCAACGAAAGGGGCCCTATAGTATCTGGCATCATGAACATCATTTCAAGGTAGTGGAAACAGGAGTGGAGATGAAGGATATTCTCTATTATTCAATGCCTGCAGGTTTTCTCGGACAATGGATTGAGAAGCTTTTGGTTGCAAGAAGGGTAAGACAGATTTTTGAATTCAGGGAAAAGAAAGTAAAAGAATTATTTCCTGCCCGATAAGGCTGCATTTATTTATTCTTGAGCATTATTGCATCTTTGGATTGAGTTATGATCTACTTCCCGGATTCACTTTGGCAATGAGATTTTCAATGGGAAATGGCAACTGTATTTTGTAGACAAATCATGAAAAAGTTGCTGAACAAAAGCAAGTTTCCCTATGTTTTGATATCTTTAGGACTTATTTAATAACAACATAGGGAAATTAAACTGTTTGACTATGCCGCATTACTTCAAGCTTGGCCAGATTCCTTCAAAACGACATGTACAATTCAGTAAGCCCGGAGGAGGTTTATACTCTGAACAATTGATTTCTACTGAGGGATTTGCCGATGCTTATTCCCTTACTTACCATATTTACCCGCCAACAATGGTTTCTTCGATAGAGGATAGCTATTCTGTTGCGCCTGAAGTAGCAGTTGAACACAATACCCGAAACAGGAGTTTTCAGGGATTCAAGGTCAGTCCTGAGTCTGATTGGCTGAAGAGCAGAGTTGATGTTATGGTCAACAACGATATTCATATTGCAGTAGCTGCTCCTACGGCTTCAATGCAATCCTACTTCTTCAAGAACTCTTCTGCTGATGAACTTCTATTTATTCATAAAGGTTCAGGTGTTCTCAGAACCATGTTCGGCAAATTGCCCTTTGCATTCGGTGATCATGTTATAATTCCCCGTGGAGTAACCTATCAGCTGGATTTCGATTCAAATGAGAATCGCATTCTTATTGTTGAGTCCTTCAGCCCGATTCGATTCCCGAAGAAATATGTGAATCGCTACGGACAGTTACTTGAGCATTCCCCGTTTTGTGAGCGTGATATACGCACTCCGCAGGACCTGGAGGCAATTGATCAGAAAGGTGACTTTAGGGTGCTGATTAAAAAGGATCAAAGAATATATCCCTATCATTATGCCACTCATCCATTTGATGTTGTTGGCTGGGACGGATTTCACTATCCATTTGCCTTTAATATCAGGGATTTTGAGCCGATCACAGGCAGGATTCATCAACCTCCTCCAGTTCATCAGACCTTTGAAGGCAATAACTATGTGCTCTGTGCATTTGTTCCCCGATTATACGACTACCACCCCGATTCAATACCTGCTCCCTATTTCCATAGCAATGTAGATTCGGATGAGGTTCTGTACTATGTTGAAGGTGAGTTTATGAGTCGTAAGAATGTTAGCCAGGGTCAATTCACACTGCACCCTATTGGCATACCTCATGGACCACATCCGGGAGCAATCGAAAAGAGCATTGGTGCTAAAGAAACTAAAGAGATGGCTGTAATGATTGACACCTTTAAACCGCTTATGCTTACCAAACAGGCATTGGAGATTGAGGACGCTGAGTATTACAAGTCATGGGTGGAGTAGAAGAGTTGGTTGACGGGATGTTTTAGGTGACGAGTGGACAGGGGGACTTGAGACAAGGGGACTGGGAGACAATGAGACAGGGGGACTGGGAGACAATGAGATGGGGGGGGAGATGGGGAGACAATGGAGATGGGGAGACAATGGGACAGGGAGATGGGGAGACAGGGAGATGGGGAGACAGGGAGATGTGGAGATGTGGAGATGTGAGGATGCGCAGCGAAGCGAAGTTCCGTTGCGTAGAGTTTAGATAGAGGGCAAATGTTTGATGTAGCGGGATGGAGATGTGGGGATTTGCGAATGTGTTCGACTGCCAGCGGATGAAAATGAATCATGAACGGAGTTGTTACCCTCAACTTTTTGCAGTGTTCTAGCTTTTAGTACCTTCAGATCTGTGTAAATCCGTCCGAATCTGTGTCATCAGTGTTCTATTATTAGCTACTGGCACAATAAATCAAAAAATAGAAGTATCTGACCCTTCCAAAAAGAAACAAAAATCAAAGAAATATGTCAAATCAGGATTTTCTGCCTATCAATGGAACCGACTATGTAGAGTTCTATGTTGGCAATGCCAAGCAGGCAGCACATTATTACCAGACCGCTTTCGGATTTCAGCCATTGGCTTATTCCGGACTGGAAACAGGACAAACAGACCGTACTTCCTACGTTTTGCAGCAGGGGAAAATCAGGTTTGTGTTTACCACGGCCTTGCATCCGGATTCCTCAATCGGGGAGCATGTAAAACAGCATGGCGATGGAGTTAAGGTTGTTGCCCTCTGGGTTGATGATGCCCGCTCAGCTTTCTATGACACCGTTAACCGTGGTGCCAAGCCTTATATGAATCCAACCGTTCATAATGATCAGTACGGTGAAGTAGTACTTTCAGGTATTCATATTTATGGCGAGACCGTTCACGTTTTTGTTGAACGCAAGAATTACACTGGTCCGTTCCTTCCGGGTTTCGTGAAATGGGAGCCTTCCTACCGTCCATCGGAAGTCGGACTTAAATATGTTGACCATATGGTTGGTAATGTTGATTGGGGGCTGATGGATACCTGGGTGAATTTCTATTCAAATGTCATGGGATTCCATCAGATGCTTTCTTTCGACGATAAGGATATCTCCACTGAATATACGGCTCTTATGAGCAAAGTAATGTCAAACGGAAATGGTTATATCAAGTTCCCGATCAATGAACCGGCAAAAGGGAAAAAGAAATCTCAGATCGAAGAATACATCGAGTTCTATCATGGTTCCGGAGTGCAGCATGTTGCAATGGCTACTGATAATATTCTGCATACTGTTAGTGAACTAAAGGCCAGGGGTGTTGAATTCCTGACTGTCCCTGATTCCTATTATGAAACAGTATCTGAGCGCGTTGGTCTCATTGAAGAAGACATTAATGAGCTCAAAGCCCGTGGAGTCCTGATCGACAGGGATGATGAAGGCTATCTGCTGCAATTGTTCACCAAACCGGTAGAAGACCGCCCAACTGTATTCTATGAAATTATCCAAAGGAAAGGGGCAAAGTCCTTCGGTAAAGGAAACTTCAAGGCTCTGTTTGAAAGCATTGAACGAGAGCAGGAAAGGCGCAATACCCTTTAATATAAAGTGGGGATTGATCAATTTGAAAAGTATAAGTTGAATATTGAAAATAATAGTTAGATGAGGCTAAAGTCCTTCATTGAAGTAGACGAGAACAGTGATTTCCCTTTGGAAAATATTCCTTTTGGAATTGGGGATATCCCGGGAAGTGGTCCCAGAATTTGCACCCGGATCGGGGATACGGTAATCGACCTGAATGCGTTATCCCGAATGGGTTATTTTGATAATCTGGGAAGGGATGAAGCAATCTTTGAATCTTCAACCCTGAATGCTTTCATTGCAAAAGGACGACCATTCACCTGCAGGGTTCGTTCCATCATCATGGAGAGTTTCATGGTGGGAGGCGCTGCTGAAACAGAACAAGTGATTCTCCGGGAAATGGCTCTGTATCATTTCGAACAGGTGAAAATGCTGATGCCATTGCATATTGGAGATTATACCGATTTCTACAGCAGTATCGAGCATGCAACGAATGTCGGGAAAATGTTAAGGGATCCGGAAAATGCTCTTCTACCAAACTGGAAGCATATTCCTGTCGGATACCATGGCCGCGCCTCATCAATCATTGCATCCGGGGCTTCTGTGCATCGTCCGCAGGGACAAACAAAGCCTGCTGACAAGACCTCACCGGTGTTTGGGCCATCTGCCCAGCTTGATTTTGAACTTGAGACAGCATTTGTGATCGGGAAGGAAACCAGTTTAGGGCATCCCGTTCCGATTACAAGCACTGATGAGTACATTTTTGGAATGCTACTGTTCAATGATCTTTCAGCAAGGGATATTCAATCCTGGGAATACGTTCCTCTGGGACCGTTTTTATCAAAAAACTTTGCCTCGGTAGTTTCCCCGTGGGTTGTAACTATTGAGGCCCTGCAGCCTTTCAGGGTTCAGGGACCGGTTCAGGAACCGGAAGTGCTTCCTTACCTGCGCATTGCCGGTAAAAACAACTATGACCTGAATCTTGAAGTGCTCATCCAGCCTGAAGGAAAACAGGAAATCGTGGTTTGCCAGTCCAATTTTAAATATATGTACTGGAGCATGAACCAGCAGCTGGCTCATCATACTGTAAACGGATGCAATATCAGGGTTGGCGATCTATACGCCAGCGGTACCATCAGTGGACCAGAGCCTGGAAGCTACGGCAGCATGCTGGAACTTTCCTGGAAGGGAACACAGCCCATTGAACTAAGTGATGGAAGCAAGCGCACATTTATTCAGGATAATGATACTGTAATAATACGAGGATACTGTAAAAATGAAAACCTCCGGATTGGTTTCGGAGAAGCCCGGGTGACTATCTTACCAGCAATTTCCTGACCCCATGAAAATCATCGACCCTGCTCAAATCCCTGCAAACCAGCTTCACAGGATTTTGCTGACTGCAATAGCTCCCAGGCCTATAGCTTTTGTTAGTAGTATTGACAGGGACGGAAACAAGAATCTTTCACCATTCAGTTGTTTCAATGCTTTTGGTGTAAATCCCAGTACCTTGATTTTCTCTCCTTCACGAAGCGGAAGAGATAACAAATTGAAGGATACCTACCTCAATGTAAAGGAGGTGCCAGAAGTGGTTATCAATACGGTTTCCTATTCCATGGTGGAGCAGGCAAACCTCGCAAGTACTGAATATCCCAAAGGTGTTGATGAGTTTGTAAAATCCGGTTTTACAGCAATTCAATCCGAAAAGGTAAAGCCTTTCAGGGTTGCAGAATCACCTGTTCAGTTTGAATGCAAGGTTCGTCAGGTCATTGAGACCAGCGACCGGCCCGGGGCTGCAAACCTGGTTATCTGTGAAGTCCTTCTTATCCATGTCAATGAGAAACTTATGGATATTCGCGGACAGCTTGATCCCAGAAAGCTTGACCTCGTTGGGAGAATGGGAACTGATTATTATGTCAGGGCTTCAGGAAAAGCACTTTTTACCGTTGAAAAACCCGGAGAAAAGGTAGGAATAGGGGTAGATGCTCTTCCGGAAGAGGTCAGGATGAGTAATGTGCTTACCGGGAATGATCTTGGTAAATTGGGAAGCCAGCCGATGCTTCCAAAGGCACCTGAAGTACTTGAATATAAGAAGACCTCTTTTTTCAGGAAAATTGCCGCCGAATTTGATTCCAGTCCTGAAGCAGGAACTGTTACAGCACATCAGCATGCCCATGAACTTATTTCAAAAAATGAAATTGAAGAGGCGTTAAAACTGCTGTTGGCTATTGACAGATTTATCAAATAGCTGTATAACTGTTTCCTTCATAATTCCAGGAAAGTATTACTTAACTTTCAGAAACCTCTGAACTCACCGAGGACTTTTCAACAGCCAGTCCATCCTGAATAAGTTTGAGCAGGGATTCATCCTCAATGGCTTTTTTCTTCAGATGCCGCAGGATGTTATCGCTCAATTGCGGAAGTTCCCCATCCATCTCCAGCAATTCATGCATTTCAAGAGGCAGAAGCCAGTCATTGGAATGATTTGATTCTATCTGGTCGAAAACAGACTGGAGTATTTGCATATCCCCTCCATTTTCGCGCAAATCACGAATAGTCTGATAGTGACTGTGAAGCTGCTGTGCTTTAGTGTCGTATTGTATTTTATGGGTTTTTTCTTCTGGAACAGGGAATTGGAATCTATAACTGTCTGGATCAAAGGCACCTGAATGGCAAGAAATAATCCCCGATCCAACAGCCATATCGTAAATACCCCAACTGGGCTCAAAAAGCAGGGTGTTACCGAATTTTACATAACAGTCACTTAGGCTGATCAGTATTGTTTTGCCATGTTTGCTGAGCAGTGATTCCAATTTTCCTGAGACAATAATTCCTGATTCAAATTCAAGCTGAAGCAGGTTGTCTTTTAAGAGTCCCAACTCAGAAAGATTGTCAGCATTCAGAAATTCCAATGGAGTAGCAACGTTTTTCAGGAATCCTACTGGCGAACCGAATCCGTCCTTGTGGTAATCTACTCCATGACCAGGCAACTGCTGGTTGTTAAAACCAAGCATTGCCGGCCCCTGTATTGAAATATAGGAAGGCTGTGAATCTAAATTGAATACCTTGGTCACGATTCCGGAGACTTGAATGCCGGAGGTATAGGTTACAGTCGCAACGCTGCCGGAATTGATAGCCTTAAGAATTCCGTTTAAACCACCTTTCCTGAGAGCCATTTGTCCTTCAAATTCGGTCAGAACACTGGTAAGGGTTTCAAAGTCGGGAGTGACGAAAAGCTGAGGCTGACGGGTAGTTATATCGAAGTTATAGTTCTGTGCTTCAAGTGAGTAAGGGATTTTCTTGACTTGATCCTGTAGACAGCTGTAGCTTTCTCCTATAGAAGACAGCAGGCCGGCTCCATAAATCCTTGGTGCGTTCAGTTCCCCGATTAATCCGTATTCAACAGTCCACCAATGAAGGTTACGAAGCAGCGACATTTCTGAGGGGCCGGATGAGAGTTTGGTTAGTCTTTCAAGGTATGCTTCAGCAACTTCAATGCTGTCAGGAGTGGAATAAGGATCTGCTTTCAGAATGGAGAGATGCCTTATGGCTTCGTAAATCTGCTGGTCGTAAACTGATGAAAATGCCTGAGTGCCTATCTTTCCGAAATCCCGAAGGTACGCTGCATAAACAGGATCGGCAATAATTGGAGCATGTCCGGCTGCCTCATGAATAATGTCGGGGGCAGGAGTATATTGAATCTGGTCCACAGGCCTGATGTCAGCAGCAATCACAAGTACATTGTAAGCCTGAAATTCCATGAAGGCCGAAGGTGGTATGAATCCATCCACAGCAACAGCTGCCCAGCCAATTTCGCTCAGGATACGGTTCATTCCGTACATATGGGGAATCCGGTCGATGCTGATTCCGGTACGCTTTAATCCATCCAGATAGGATGAATGAGCCACATGGGGCAGATAGCGGACGTTCTGCCTCATGACATACCGCCAAACCGCATGGTCCTGTGCAGTATAGTCATTATAAGGCTGCTCAATCACCAGACTCATCAGATGCCTGGGCAAACGTTCAAGCACTTCGTTTGATTCCATCGGCTCACATTTTACTATAAACAAATAAAGTACTTTTGAGGTTCAATACTCAGAGCGTTTTCAAAGATATTAATTTGGACTTTCAGAGCCTAATGTTGCAAGAAAACAGGATTAAAATTGCGCTTCCCGTTATGGATGAATATCTGGCTTTGCCTGTATTCATGAAAGCCCTTTATGCGCAGTCGGTTCAGGATTTCATTCTTTACATCTGCGTGAATCAGCCCGATGAATGGTGGGATATTCCTGAAAAGGAACCAATCTGCATCAGTAATGCTGAAAGTCTGGAATGGCTGGAATCACTTCATGACGATAGAATAATAATTATCGACAAATGCAGTCCCGGGAATGGCTGGGAGGGAAAGCACCGTGGAATAGGATGGGCCCGAAAGGTTCTGATGGATCGCATTTCTGAAGATTCTGAAAAGGATGATATTATTCTCAGCCTCGATGCAGATACTGTATTTGGTCCGGAATACCTTGAGTCCATCAGGGCGAATCTGGGTCTGAATCCCAATGCTGTGGCTCTCTCGGTGCCATATTACCATCAACTGTGTGGTACTGACATTATTGACAGGGCTATGCTGAGGTACGAAATCTATATGCGTTGCTATGCTATAAATCTCTGGAGAATTGAGAGTCCGTATTGCTTTACGGCGCTGGGATCAGCAATTGCCTTGCCGGTAAAATCTTACCGTGCTATTGGCGGTCTCACACCAAAACATAGTGGTGAGGATTTCTATTTTCTTCAGAAACTGGTAAAGTATGGAACCGTAATTCACTGGAACAGCGAAATGGTTTACCCTGCAGGAAGATTGTCGGATCGTGTGAATTTCGGGACCGGTCCTGCCTTGATAAAGGGAATTCAGGGTGACTGGAAAAGCTATCCGGTTTATCCGACGGAGCTTTTTGCTGAGATTCGTGAAACAATGAGCCTTTACCCTTTGTTGTTTGTTGAAGATATGCCAACCCCTCTTGATGAATTCCTCATTAACAGAATGGGTGAGCTTCCCTGGACCGCGCTGAGGCAAAATTCAAGAAGCCGGGAGCAATTTATGAGAGCCTGCTATGAGAAAATCGATGGACTCCGGATTTTGCAGTTTCTGAAAGAGAAGAATATGAATAATCCTGTCTCAGATGAAGAATCGACAATTAAGCTCCTTGAGACAATTGTGATGGATAAACCGGAATTGAAGCCGAAACAATTCTCGTACGCTGATTCAACTATTGATGAGCTCAATCAGGTTAGGGATTTACTGGCCGGTGAGGAATTGAATTGCAGACTTGCCCATTGGAACAGAAGTACAGGACTGATTTCATTTTTGAATTAATTTTACAGATAGCTGGAATCAGCTTAGTTCTTGAGTGATTATTGCAATTCCAGTAAGTCAATACATGAAAAGAAAATGACAAAATCTAGTCTGCCTAAACTCATAACGCTACTTGGCCCGACAGCTGTTGGCAAGACCTACCTCTCTGCAAGGCTTGCTGATGTTATTGGTGCCGAGGTAATCAGCGCGGATTCAAGGCAGGTGTTCAGGGGAATGGATATTGGTACCGGGAAGGATATGCATGACTATATTGTAGCAGGAAGGACAGTTCCGGTACATCTTGTTGATATTGCAGACCCGGGTACTGAATACAGTGTTTTTAACTTCAGAAAGGATTTTAATGTTGCTTTAAGGCTGATTGAAGATCGAAGTAGACCAGCAGTTTTATGCGGAGGTACAGGGTTATATATAGAAGCAATCCTAAAGGGGTATCGATTGGAAGATGTTCCGGAAAATGCTGAACTGAGAGCAGAACTGGCATTGAAATCGGATACAGAACTTCTGGAAATGCTTGCATCCCGCAAGCCACTGCATAATACAACTGACAGCATCGACCGAAACAGAATAATCCGGGCATTGGAAATTAGCATGGCCAATGCAAAAATTCCTCATTCTGAAGAAGTGAGCTATGTTGATTGTCCAGTCTTCGGACTCCGTTTTGAGCGTTCAGAGATCAGGAACAGGATCACCCGAAGACTTAAGGAGCGATTGGAAAATGGAATGATCAGGGAGGTTGAAGGTCTGCTTGAAAATGGCGTGCCTGCTGAATCACTGATGTTTTATGGCCTCGAGTACCGGTATCTTACCATGTATATTAAAAAGGAGATCTCATTCGATATAATGTTCTCATCGCTGAATACCGCAATTCATCAGTTCGCCAAACGTCAGATGACCTGGTTCAGAAGAATGGAGAAGAACGGAATCGCCATACAATGGCTTGAAGGAGAGAATGGTCCTGATCATAATCTGGATCTGATCCTGAAATCATTGAACAAGCCATCTCCGGCAAGCGTTGTCTGATAACTGGATAATTCGACTCATTTGATTATTCAACTAATGAAATTAAGGTTTAGACTCTTCAACAATCACAATTTCTGAATCAAAAAATAATAAGCCTGTTCGGGCGAAGAAAGTGTTATTTTTAATTACTTTGCATGCTAATGATAATCAGTATACTTATGAACCAAGCTCTGAAATTTCTGACAATTGGTACCCTCGGACTTCTACTGTTCTTTTGTTTGTTCTCGGTAAGTTGTACCAAGGAAATACAGAATATTCCCGTTATTGAAGGCTTTTTCGTTTCTCCTGATACGGTTACTGCCGGTGATATAGCATTACTCACCTCATTAGCCACAGATGCAGATAATGAAGATTTGGTTTACAGCTATAGCGTAACTGCCGGACAAATCTCAGGATATGGTGATTCAGTATATTGGTTAACTCCCCTTTATGCGGGTATTTACAATTCTGTTCTGAGAGTAACAGATCCAAATGGCAATCAATCCATTGACAGTGTCAAACTTGTTGTACTGAGCTCCGGAAAGTCGGCTTTATCAGGCACAGCGAGCTTTCCAGAAGGTGTAAATTTTGACCTTTCCGATGCCAAGGTTCGATTGTTTGCATCCGTTGCCGACAGAAATGCAGGTCATTCACTGGATAGCACCAGAGTATTTGGTTTTGGATCCATCGTTAGCTTCAAATTCCCGGCAGTAGAACCTGGTACCTATTATATGGATGTATGGAAGGATATGGATAACAGCTATACGATCAGTTCCGGCGATTTCATTGGCTGGTATGGTTCCGGCGACTTTGTTTATCCTAACCTTAGACCTTTGGTTGTGCAGGATGGAACGCCTGTACAAGCCCAGATTCAGGTTGCAGTCAAGCCCTGATTAATTCCCTGATTTCCTGTAGCTTTTTCTTCTCCTGAAACTTTCCGGTCGTATCTTCGTGCTTACCTTTGGTACAGAATTCAATTTTTTTTTGTTTAAATGAGAACAATCTTTGCTTAGTTCTGTTTAGGTATTGTATATTATTTAAGACAAAATATTAAACAAAAGGAATATGCAAAAAATTGGAATTCTTCTATTCCTGTCCATGATAATAGTGACTCAGGCTTTTTCTCAGTCCGGAATATTGAAAGGAAGGGTGTTTAACATTAAAAACAATGAACCTCTTCCATTTACGAATATTGTGATTACCGGAACAACAATTGGCTCAGTGAGTGATTTGGATGGGAATTTTCTCTTCACGGGCTTGAAACCCGGTTATGTTAAACTGACCGCCACATCGGTGGGATTTGAAAATGTTACCACCGAGGAAATTCTGGTTACCAACGCGAAAACTGTATTTCTGGATATTCCAATGAAGGAGAAGGCTATACAGCTTGAAAAGGTTGAAGTTAAGGCTTCTCTCTTTAAGAGGGTTGAAGAAAGTCCGGTGTCGCTCAAATCGATAGGAATTTCTGAAATTGAAAAAAGTCCCGGTTCAAACAGGGATATTTCCAAGGTTATACAGTCCCTTCCCGGTGTTGCATCTTCTGTATCATTCAGGAATGACATTATAGTCAGGGGAGGAGGCCCTTCTGAGAATCGCTTCCTTCTGGATGGAATTGAAATACCGAACCTGAACCATTTTGCTACGCAGGGAGCCTCCGGAGGACCAGTTAGAATCATCAATACAGATTTTCTTAGGGAAGTAGACTTCTATTCAGGAGCATTTCCTGCTTCACGCGGAAACTCACTGAGTTCAGTTCTGGATATGAAACTGATTGACGGCAACCCTGATAAAGTTGTTTATCGTGCAACACTTGGTGCCAGTGAGGCTGCATTCAGTGCCAACGGACCCATCGATAAAAAGACAAGTTTCCTTTTTTCTGTTCGCCGATCATACCTGCAGTTTCTGTTCGGGGCAATCGGATTGCCTTTCCTTCCTACCTTCAACGATTATCAGGTAAAGGTCAAGACCAAATTCAATCAGAAGAATGAGCTGACATTTCTCAGCATCGGAGCCCTTGATAAAATGAAGTTGAACATGGATATCAAGAATCCAACGGATGATCAGCAGTATATCCTGGATTACCTTCCGGTTAACAATCAATGGAACTATGCTATTGGAACCGTCTACAGGCATTATCGGAAAAACTCTTACGGTACATTGGCCGTCAGCAGGAATATGCTCTACAACGAGGCCTTCAAGTACGAAAACAATCTGGATACAGACCCTTCTAAACTGAACCTGCGATATACATCAGAAGAAATTGAGAACAAATTCAGGTATGAGGATATTCTCAGAACAAATGGATACAAGATCACCTGGGGTGGCGGTGGAGAATATGACCGCTATACCAACAATACCTTTCAGAGGGTATTCATCCCTTCTGCCAGTGATACCATTACCTCTGTAAAATTTGATTCAGCCCTTGATTTTTTCAGATGGAATCTTTTTGGACAGGTAAGCAAGGGATTTGTTGATGAGCTGCTAACACTTTCCTTCGGATTCAGGACAGATGCAAACACCTATTCATCGAGCATGTCAAATCCTTTGGAGCAATTCTCACCACGGTTTTCGGCAGCTTACCAGATTACAGAGAAACTGACACTGAATTTCAATACAGGCCGTTATTATCAGCTTCCATCCTATACCATGCTTGGATATCGCAGTTCTGATGGTGAACTCCTGAATAAAACAAATGGAATCAAATATATCCGTGCCGATCATTTAGTTGCAGGAATCGACTATCGCAGGAATGCAACCTCCAAGTTCACCATTGAGGCTTTTTATAAGTGGTATGCACATTATCCTTTCTCAATTAAGGATTCCGTTTCTCTTGCCAGCAAGCCTGCCGATTTTGGAGTCTATGGCAGCGAGGAGGTGATTTCTGATGTCAGGGGAAGGGCTTATGGTGCAGAAGTGTACTATAAGGAAAAACTCATGGGTAGGTATGATATTACAGTATCCTACACTCTTGTAAGGTCTTTGGCAGAGGATAAGGCGGGATCGCTGATAGCCACAGCCTGGGATAACAGGCATATACTTAATATAACTGCTTTTGCCGGCTTAAAGAAAAACTGGGATATCGGACTTAAATGGCGCTTCGTTGGTGGAGCTCCCTACACTCCCTATGATATTGAGCGTTCTTCCTATATTCAGGCATGGAGCGTTCAGGGACAAGGTTACTTTGATTACAGCAATTATAATTCAGAGCGTCTTAAGTCATTCCAGCAACTCGATATAAGGGTTGATAAGGAATACTATTTTAAGAAATGGTCTCTGAATGTGTACCTGGATATTCAAAATGCCTATAACTTTAAATCCGAAGGAGCTCCAAATCTTGTTTTGGCCAGGGATGAATCCGGAAATCCGCTTGTGGATCCTGAAAATCCCTTGAAGTATCAGCTCAAAACTCTTCAAAATGAGTCCGGAACAGTACTTCCTACCCTCGGAATTATTATAGAACTTTAAATCAGGTGGATATGAAAACAAGAAATATATTTATATCAATCTTCGCTGTAATTTCATTATCCGGCATTCTTGCAGTGAACTCCTGCAGTTCTCAGGGAGAGAGCAAAAATGCAAGGCGTAATGCATCTGAAACCCCGGAAGTGATTAAAAGCAATATTGCCGGGAGCGGACAACAGCTTGAAATTTCATTTGTCAGGGGAACAGCTCACAATCATCCCACTTTCGCTATCTGGCTGGAAAATGCCGGAGGTGAATATGTTCAGACACTGTTTGTTACCAGAGCAATAGGGCAGGGGGTATTCAATTATGGCGATAGGTCCGGAGGAAAATGGAAGCCAGGTGAGGTTCGTCGTCCGGCTGCCCTTCCATACTGGTCGCATAAAAGAAATATCAAGGCTGAAGATGGATTATATATCCCTTCACCTAAGAATCCTGTTGCCGATGCATATTCAGGAGCGACACCAAAGGGGAGTTTTACCCTTCAAACCCGTCCTGACCAGCTTTTGAAAGGTAAATTGAAGGTAATGCTGGAGATAAATCAAACCTGGGACTGGAATCAGTACTGGACCAATAGCATGTATACCGATGATTTCAATTACAAGACTTCTTGCCAGCCTGCTCTGGTATACGAAGGAACTATAGATTTGGATTCTCCCGGAACGGATGTTGAACTTCTGCCTGTTGGACATAGCCATTACTCAGGAAAGGATGGCTCACTGAATACTGATTTGTCTACGATTACTACAGCCTTGCAGATTCTGAAAAAGGTGAGTGTGAAGGTGATCTCTCAATAAAGATGAATAACACCAGAAACTAATAAGGCAGGATTCAAGTTCCTGCCTTTATTGTTTAATTTGATTGTATTTTAAACGTCTTTAGCCCTGTCAGCGAGCATAGGGACGAACCTGAAGTTTCCATGTTGCTCGGAGGTGACTTCGGTGTCAGAAATTCTGGTAAGTCTGTACATTACCTGAGAATCATCACCCACCGGAATTACCATGATGCCGCCAATCTTAAGCTGAGCCAGCAGTGCATCCGGAATCAACGGAGCGGCTGCTGTGATGATTATTCGGTCGAATGGCGCATGAGCAGGCAGTCCTTTATAACCATCCCCGTAAAAGGTCCGGATTCTGAAATTCATGCGGGGTAAGGTTAGCTTCGTCTTTTCATACAGAAGCTTTTGCCTTTCAATAGTATATACCTTGGCTCCAAGCTCGGCAAGAATGCAGGCCTGATACCCGCTTCCGGTTCCAATCTCAAGAATCCGCATGCCGGCCTTTACCTGAAGCAGTTCCGATTGAAATGCAACTGTATACGGTTGGGAAATAGTTTGTCCTGAGCCAATCGGAAATGCTTTGTCCTCATAGGCGAACTCCAGAAAAGAGGAATCGAAGAAATAATGCCTTGGCACGTGATTTATGGCCTTCAGCACGGTTTCGTCCTTTATTCCCTTATTTCGTAATTGCTCAGTTAACTTCCTCCGGAGTCCCTGGTGCCTGTAGGTGTCGATTAGCTGGTTAGCGGACATGTATTGAGATTGAATCTTGAATAGGCGAAATTAAGGAAGTGGATGGATTGTACAAACAGATGTTACGAATATTATGAACTAAGTTTTCAATGCGCAAAATTACTTTCTGCTGAATTGGATTACTCCGGGAATACCCGCTGTTTATGATAGTTAAACAGGGATTTACTTTACAGAGAGTCTAACATTGGTATAAGCATTCATATTACTGAATTAGCCTTCTGCTGGGGAGTGATGGCTTGCAATTTATGAGTCATGTTCGCAATCCAATTGCGCACAGTAAGGTAAAGCATACATTATCAGCTCTAAGATTTAACTGCTTTGCAATTGTTGCCTATTTGGTAGGAGTGGCCAACAGAATAAACTCATGCTTGCTGCTTCAGGTTAACACGGGGTTATACAGGCAGTTTGTTAAGAAATTTACAAATTCAATCATACTGGAATATATTCCATTGCATTATAAGGGATAATCATTTTTTCAGCTTCCCCTGCCTATTATTTGAACAGTCTTAACATAACATTTTTATTTCCATATTGAGGATCAGTGAAGAAACCATCACATTCAATATAAAAATTTGAATACGTTTCTTTCCAGTAAAGTGATTGAATATAAGGATAGGATATATCGCTATAATATGTAGTTGCGGACCAATTATCACTTGTGAGTGGTAATGAGGTAATCACGCAATCCATTATCTGATGTGAAGCAATCAGGTCAAGATCCAGTTGGTGAATTTCTGCTGTAACAGTTCCGTCCTCATTAAGTGTAATAGTCGCATTCCCTGAACTGGGATAACCGTATATTCCGTTCCATGAAGCCGTCAGGATATTGCCATTTTGAGTTAAGGGTAATTCAATAAAACCAGCTGAGTGCCAAGCTCCATCTACAGTTGTTGGGTTCCCTGATTCATAATGATATGTATAATGACACATAACACTCAAATTGAAAGAGAATGTCTTATAGGTTTGTTTCTTTGAAATTCTTGCCGTGAATGAAAGACTGCTTGCCGCATTGTTGCTATTATATGTTAAATTGGTCAGAACAACCAGGAACTTATAACCATCCGCGGCTAAAATTTTGATATCGGCCACTGCAACTGAGCCAGAACCTGATCCAACGAGCTCCGGCGGTATAGTGGCTGATTTGATTTTATAGATATTGATCATCTGGTCCGATTGCTGATCAGCAACCACAGATAAAGTAGAAAGATCCGTAACAGCTGATTCTTTAATGGATACCGTATAAATATTTGAAGCCAGTTGTTTATATGAAGCTTCAAATTTCATCACAGTATCATTTTCATTATTAACATTGAACTCACCTGCCTTTAAACCTACCAATAATCCGGTTGACACATCCGGATAAATTGCACTCTTGGTATACTCCTGTAGCATCAACCCATACCAGCTGTTATAATACTTATCCAGCCCTAAACGGATAGCCTCAGCAGGTGATTCCTCCAAATGAATCTGCTCATATATCGCTTTCATGCTATTTATGCCAAAATGATCTGCAATATATTTTATCATTCCTGACATTCCATAACCATATCCCCTGACATCCGATTTTGTCTCATTCAAGCCTCCTTCATAAGGAGCAGGTTCATTTCCAACCCTGATTGGGGAAGAATATCCCGTGCTGCCTGAAAAAAATTCTTCTGCCCAAACAGACATGGCCTCATCTAACCAGTAATGGGATGAAGCAAATTTTGCTTTCATAAAACCCGACCTTGGATCATAGAGTGACTGCACAAAATGGAAAAACTCATGACCAGCTGTAATTCTCATTTCAGACATTTCATTCAACTTATCTGAATTGAAACTGAGCGTTGCATAATTGTCACCCCATACAGAAGAAACCTGCTCCCCAAATAAAGAATTGTCCATAGGAAGAAGTGTGACACCCATTGGCCAGACAGTCCTGGCACTGTAGTCAAAAGAAAATGGAGCATTATTGAAAAGTGAGTAAGCTTCTTCAAGATAGTCTGCAATTTCAGCTGCCTTGGCTAGTTTCGATACCGGGGAAGTGAGCTGGAAATGCCCGTTGCTGCTTACTATAGTCTGCTGCGATTTAGCCACAACAACACCTATTGTAAGCTTCTCATCTGTAATGTTGCCTGATTTAAAGTATATGGAAGGTGTCCTGGGAATGATGACTTTGACTTTACCATCCTCTACCTCATATTCGATCTTCCTGTAAGATATTTTATTGGTGTCCGCTGAATGCACCCTTGTAATTTCAGCAAGGAATGCAGTTGGATTTGCTGACAGGTCGAGTCCAGCAATCCTGATGATCATCGGTTCAGCCGTTCCCGGGGGTAAATCATTAAGGAAATAAACCGGTGTCAGGGCATCTGTAGAGAATGGAGTGTTCTCTAACTTGCTGATCTTCATTGCAGTGGAGGTGCTAAAGGTACCAGCAGCAATCTCAAGAGAAAACTTGTCTGAAACGAGCGTTGTGCCTGCACTGCTAACATTCTCCTCGATAATCACATCTCCCGTCTCAATTTGTTCCCCGACAGGTTTAGGGTTATCATCTTTTTTGCATTGTGAGAACACTGCAAAAACTAATAGTGCCAGGATGAGTGATTTTTTCATGAGAAAATCTGATTAAAGGATTTTGGATGATAAAAAAATGTCGGACAAATATTCTTTTATTCAAATCTTAACCGAACTACCTAACTCAATGATTTATGCCTAATTACTAGTAAATGTAATCAATACTCAATGATAATATACATGTTATCCAAGATTATTCAATCAGGCATTAGTTGTTGATATAACTATCACAAGGATAATAACTTAGTCTCAAAAGATGCTGTAAAGTGAATATCCAATGGCTTTTCGATTACTCTGTAAAGAAGATAACTCCCTTGGGAGGAATGCAGATCATAATGGAGTTTTATGACCGGATTGGCTTGTATGACAAGATGCGAGAACTGCCTTTTTACGAATCAGGGTCAGGAATAGGATTTGATCATCATGAGGTTCTTGAGAGTTTCATGATGAGCGTGATTCTTGGAGTAGCTAACTTTATTAGTTCTTCACGGATTAGCTATGATGAGGTTTTAAAAGGACATTGAAAAACTACCCATGAGTGGTGGGAAAACACTGTTTGTCAGCAGGATGATTATCTGTGTTATCGGTATTCAGCCTATGTAACAAATAGCGAGTTATCCGATGAGCCGGTGTGGGTAGCTTATAAACACAGAGTTGATGCTGAGAACTAAATAAAAGAACTTAAGTATGACTAAGGAATGTAAGGGTTCTGTTTCTCGGACATTCATGCAACTGAATTTGCCTATAGCTGGGTAATGATGGCGTATAATTTAATGAGTCATGTTCGGAACGCAATTGCGGTCAGTAAGGTAAAGCGCACATTATCAACACTGAGATTTAACTGCATTGCAAGTGGAGCCTATTTGGTAAGTAAGGGGAGACAGAAAACTCTGGTGCTTGCTGTTTCATGTAAAAAACGGGATTATATAGACAGTTTATTCCAAAAAATTAACACACTCGATTATGCTGGAAAATACTCCACTGCATGATGTGAGATAAATATTTGTTAATAGAATGATGAATCAAATAATTTCGCGTATATTTGCTGCGTTATTACCATTATTCCCAATAATCTCCCTTCATTTTCCTGATCCAGTCTTTCCAGTCTGCCTGATTAAGGTCCCACACCCAAACATTCATAGTTCTCAAAAAAATACTTTTTTAAAGTTCATTAATTATTTTTCGCATGTACGATAAGAGTCAGCTCGAAGAGATGCTGCTTCCAGATTTACGTGATGTTGCAAAAAAGCTCAACATTCGTAAAAGCGAGTCACTAAAAAAACAGGAACTCGTTTACCAAATTTTAGATCACCAGGCCGCCAATCCCCCAGAGGATTTACTTGAGGCCGAAAAGAAATTCCAGGAATCAGAGCGTGAACAACGCCGTAAACGCATTCCACTTGAAGAAATTAAACGTGGCCCACAAGGTGATTTCAAGGATAAACAACGCAAAATCCGCAAGCCGGGTCAGCGTCCCTTGATTGATCAATCCACCAGAAAGCCAGAAGATCCACAGGCAAAACCTGCTCCAATTGCTGCAAACCCAACTCCGGAATTATTCCAGAGCCCTGCAGCTCCTGAAGCCAGGCCGGTTCAGAATGTTGCTCCGGTAACTCCATCTGTTCCTGCTCCTGCTAACCCTCCATCAACACCTCCTGCAACTCAGCAGCCACGTCAGAATAAACCTGACAGGCCTCAGTTCAACGAGAGGAACAATCCTCCCAATAAAAGGTGGGAAAAGCGTGAGAAAATCTCAAGGCATATCCGCGACGACGAAGCTATCATGGAATTAAGCATTCCTGCCATCGAACAGGATGATTTCCTTCCGTCCTTTGAATTCAAGGAGCCAACTACAAATCGTATCGTTCCCCGCGAAGCTGAATCCGGAATTGTGGAATCAGATATGGGAATGGCACAGGAAATTGGCCTTCCACAGGAAAACGGACTTCCACAGGAAGTTCAGCGTCAGCCTGAGCAGTCACGTGACATGCAACAGCAGCGCTTTAATAAGAACGACCGCAGTAAGCCAAGAGAAGACTATCTATGGGAATTTGAAGGTATTGTTGCCTGCGAAGGTGTGCTTGAAATTATGCCTGATGGCTATGGTTTCCTGCGTTCCTCCGATTACAACTACCTCAACTCTCCTGATGATGTTTATGTATCTCAGTCACAGATAAAGCTCTTCGGACTCAAGACCGGTGATACCATCAGGGGTACCATTCGTCCTCCGAAGGAAGGTGAAAAATACTTCCCGCTTGTTAAAGTGGAAACCATCAATGGCCGTACTCCTGAAGAAATCAGGGATCGTATTCCATTCGATTATCTTACTCCTCTTTTCCCTGAAAAGAAATTCAAGTTAACCGGACATCCGGGTCAGACTTTCAGCACACGTATTATTGACCTCTTCAGCCCTATTGGTAAAGGTCAGCGTGGTTTGATCGTTTCACAGCCCAAGACCGGTAAGACTGTCCTGCTTAAGGAAATTGCAAATGCTATTGCCTACAATCATCCTGAAGTTTTCCTTATTGTGCTGCTCATTGACGAGCGCCCTGAGGAAGTTACGGATATGCAGCGTTCAGTAAGGGCTGAGGTTATTTCTTCAACCTTCGATGAACCCGCTGACAGGCATGTTAAGATTGCCAACCTGGTTCTTGAAAAAGCCAAGCGTCTCACCGAATGCGGACATGATGTTGTTATCCTTCTGGATTCCATCACTCGCCTTGCACGTGCATACAATACCGTAGCACCTGCTTCAGGAAAAGTTCTTTCAGGTGGTGTTGAAGCCAATGCACTTCAGAAACCAAAGAGGTTCTTCGGTGCTGCCAGGCAGATTGAAAACGGAGGTTCACTCACTATCATTGCTACCGCTCTTATTGAAACCGGCAGCAGGATGGATGAGGTTATCTTTGAAGAATTCAAGGGTACAGGTAACATGGAACTTCAGCTCGACAGGAAACTCTCCAATAAGAGGATTTTCCCTGCTGTTGATATTGTTGCATCCAGCACCCGCCGTGATGACCTGCTTCTTGAGCGCGATGTTCTGCAGCGCCTTTGGATACTCAGGAATCACCTTGCCGACATGAATCCTATTGAAGCAATGGAATTCCTCAAGGACAGGATGAAATATACAGATACCAATGAGGAGTTCCTGATTTCCATGAACGGATAAAAGGGCACTTCAAATCTCAGTTCATAAAAAATCCCGGCAGTTTTTAACTGTCGGGATTTTTATTTTAGGTGATTGAAATCACACTATTATTCTTTTTTGCCTATTCTCAGTTTCCGGATTGGTAGATGCAGTTGTTGTTTGGACCTCTGCCTTGTCCTTGTCCTTGACCAGGGCCTTGTCCATTTCCATTCCCGGGCCCTTTACCTTTTCCTGGTCCGGGACCTTTACCCTTGCGTAGCTTGTCGATTAGTTGCTTCTGGAATTCTCTTTCTGACTCATAGAGCAACATAACTTTCTTTGCCGAGAGTACTGCTTTGAACTTGCTATGGTATTCCTTCCTGAGGTCCAGCATTTTCTGGGCTTCAATAATTTGATTGTCAACAACTTCAAGGGCTTCTTTCTCGGTCATTTCCTCAATTGGTTTCTCCATGCCTTCAGGCTGCTTGTGGTAAGTCCAGCGCAATTCCTTGCGTTTGGCATCATATTCATTGTAAACCGGCCAAAAGACCTGAGCTTCGGAGGGGGTAAGATCAAGCCTGTCAGTGATAAATGCTATCTTCTGCGCTTCAATCTTGTCCTTTTGTGACTGATTCCCTTTGGGACCGGGCTGTGCTGATGCATTCAGGGCAACAGCAAGCATCAGTAATACTGCCAGTCCATAAATACTTCCTTTCATTGATTTCATTTGGTGATATTTTAGGTTTTAAAGTTCTGCAAGCAGATCGGTGTCAATATCCTGATCCATTAGATAATCAGTAATGTCCTCATCTGAAATTTCATTGGATTCATAAAAATCGGATGATGTTTCAACATTAAGTTGGGCATCGGGGTCGTCAAGCATCTCGTTCATCAATACATATTCATCCTGTATGGCTTCAGTGGCGTAAGATGCATCGTAGGAGGCTGTCAGATTCAAACTATCATTCGTATTGTTTGAAGCTACGTTAGATGTTTTACTGACAGGAAACAGGAAGAACAAAGCAATAATCACTGATGCTGCAGCAAGCAGTGGGGCAATTCTGTAAATAATGATCCGTCGCGTTGTGCTGCTACCTGCATTATTCAATTGCGGGCCCGTTTCTTCCTTTCTGATGGATTGCTCAATCCTGCCCGGCAATTCCTCGAAATAATTCACAGGAACCTTAAATCCGCTTTCAGCCGATCTGGATGCTTTCATCCAATCCGGCAGCTGATCTTCAGTGCTATTGTCAGGGTTAAAACTGGAGCGACTCATTTTCTTGTTCATGTTACTTGCTTTTGACTATCTCTGATCGAAATAGTTTAATTGCCGGTTATTTCTGCAGTGATTTTTTTTACTGCAAAATGATAGGATGCTTTCAATGCACCCACGGATAAGTCCAGAATACCGGCCATTTCCTCATAACTGAGCTCGTCGTAATAGCGCATATTGAATACCATTCTTTGCCTTGCAGGCAGACGAATGATTGCTTCCTGAAGTTTCTTTTCGATTTCCTCACCGCTGAAGAAACGATCATCCGCAAGTGAATTGATCATTTCTGATTCCAGACTTTGAAAGTTGAGCAGAGCCTGGTACTTTCTTGACTTAAGGAAACTAAGGCTTTCGTTGACCGAAATCCGGTAAATCCATGTAAAAAGCTTGGAGTCTTCCCTGAAGTTGTCCAGATTGTTCCAAATCTTGATAAAGATATTCTGGACCACATCATCAGTATCCTCATGAATAATGACAATCCTTCTGACCAGAAAATAGATCTTCTCCTGATATTTTCTGACAATCTGGCTGAACACCCTGTCCTTGTCCTCACCTTCCTGAAAAAGGCGCAGCAAAACATCATCAGGTAATTCAGTCATGTCAGGAAATTTTCAACTCGGATACTTGGACTATTGGAAGACAGGATGGTTTAAAATCGGAAAGCAGGATTTTAAAAGTCCTGCAATAAAGGCTCAGCAAGGGATTGGAATCATTTATACAAAACAACGTCTGTAGTTTTGCCCGAATCAACAGTGAATTTGCTTTCAATTGTGTATAGCGCTCTCCTGGAGGTCTTGGGTCTGAATATTACCCTGTAAGCTCCTGGTTGAAGGTACAGTGTTTCCTGAAGTTGGTTGTTATCGAGATTGTAAATCCAGGTAAGACGGTTTTTGTCTTCGAGATACAGACTGCCGAAGCCGTTGAAGTATTTGCGTATAACAGCAATTCCAGGTTCCGGGATTTCAATGGTTGTAGTATGGCTCTGCTTAACTTCTACTGATGGTATGGAAAGTCGGGGGAGACTTAATACCTGCAGGTCATATTCTCCGGTGATATACTTTTCAGTCTGCCCGAAATACTGAACATTAAGTATGTCCATCCCTCCTTTGGGATGTATGAGGCATTGCAGTCCTTTAGCGGCCACACCTGATCCGGCCATTTTCAGCTGCACATATCCCTGGGGAGCATCTATACCAATAGTGGTATGTTTTCCGGGTATTAGTGAAACAGTATCAACTTCAACGGGAGGGATGGTATGCACCACAATATTGTATGTGACCAGTGGATCAACAACAAGTGTATCGGGAAGTCCCCTGTTATTAAGGGTATGAATGAAATTATACATGATTTTTCCTGAAACGGCATTGTAAAATGTCATATTTATATCCGTTTCGGAAGGTTTCCCTGCCTCATCCAGCAGATTGACCTGCATGGTTGTAGAATTCAGTGCCTGCGAAATAACAACATTCAGTGCCTTTCGGAAGTCCCGTTCACTGGTGGCATCAAAGTAGGTACCCACACAATTGAAGGCCGTATTGAAATCGTGCCCGATGCCGATAATGAAGGGCTTGAGAAAAATTCCGTTTTTCTGAAGCATTCGGGATACAGCACAGGGATCGCCTCCACATTCTTCAATTCCGTCAGTTATCAGGATTACAATGTTTCTGCAATCAGCGCAGGGAGGAAAATCCTTTGCGGATTGTTCCAATGAATAAGCTAGTGGAGTTGTCCCTTTTGGTTCAATCGAACGCAGTTTATTCTTGATCTTGAAGGCATTCCCTGGTCCAAAGGGGACCTCCAGTTTAGTGTCATTGCATTCCTGAGGCGGAAACTGATGCTGATGGCCATAGAGCCTTAAGGCAAGTTCAATATTCTTGATGGTTGAAAGGCTATCAAGCAATTCGCTCATGATCCTTTTGGCATAGTTGAATTTTGTATCACTTTGCCAGCGACCCAGCATGCTTTGAGAAGCATCGAATATGAAAAGGATTCGGGTCAGGGAAGGTGCTTTGGGCTTGGGTTCAGGATCCCTTTGTGCCATGCCGGCCATGGGCAGGCTCAGCAATGCCGTGAATAGCAGAATGATAATGAAGTTGTGACCTTTTAGCCTATTCACAAATAGATTGTTTTTACTATAACGAAAGGAACTCCAGCTTATTTTAATGGGTGAAAATACAAAAAAAGCCTTTTGGAATTGACTGAATCATTTTAGTGTTCGGGGAAAATAGCTGAACTTTGCATATATTTTCAATTTACCCATTCTTAATGTCTTTCTTGAACTTCCTTTCCAGGCAATCCCGCACTCTGCTGCTCCTCTTGCTGTGCTTAACTTTCGGCTTATCATTGCTGGGAAATGACAGTAATGGAGGCAATGAGCCTTCCGGTTCTGTGTCCTGGGTTGATTCGGTATATGCAGCCCTTACTCCTCAGCAACGAGTAGCCCAACTGATTATGATCAGGGCTTATTCGACAGGTGATTCCTCTGAAATTAAGCAAATTGCTTCATGGATTGAGAAATACAATCTCGGAGGCATCTGCTTCTTCAAGGGCGGTCCTGTTCGGCAGGCTGCTATTACCAATTATTACCAGTCGCTGGCAAAAACTCCTATCCTTATTTCAATGGATGCTGAGTGGGGACTTGGCATGCGCCTCGATAGCACCTTTTCCTTTGCCAGGCAAATGACACTTGGGGCGATGAGCGATGAGTCGCTGATTGTTTCCTACGGCGTTGAGATAGCCAGGCAACTTAGAAGAATGGGAGTTCAGGTGAGTTTTTCCCCTGTAGCTGACATCAATAACAATCCGGCAAATCCTGTTATTAATGTCAGGTCATTTGGTGAGGATAAGAATGCAGTTGCCAGAAAGGCAATCCTCTACATGCGCGGATTGCAGAAGGGCGGTGTGATGAGCGTTGCAAAGCACTTTCCGGGGCATGGAGATACAGATACCGATTCCCACCTTGCATTGCCATATATCAATCATTCCATTGAGACATTCGATACTCTCGATTTGTTTCCTTTTCGCAAATTGATTGATTCCGGAATTGACGGTGTAATGATTGCCCATTTGTTTGTCCCGGCAATAGATTCCTCAAGAAATCTTCCTTCCAGTCTTTCGCCTGTTGTAATCAACAAGATGCTCCGCAACGAGATGAAATTCGATGGACTGGTATTTACCGATGCTCTTGACATGAAGGGCGCAGCTGAATTTGCACCACCCGGAATGCTTGAAGTTAAAGCGCTGCAGGCTGGCAATGATGTGCTGCTGCTGCCTGAATCAGTAGATTCTGCAATTTCCAGAATTTTAATGGCAGTGGATAGTGGCTGGATTTCGAATGATCAGCTTGAAAAACGCTGCAAAAGAGTGCTGGCTGCAAAATATAAATTTGGAATCACCCAACACGAAAATATAAATTTAAACGGGCTGCTTGAGGATCTTAATGCCCCATCTGCTGACGAACTTAACCGCAGACTATATTCAAGTGCAATTACCCTTCTCGTAAATAAAGGAGATGTATTGCCTGTAGAAAGGCTCGATACACTGAAGATTGCTTCTGTTACATTCGGGTACAAGGATGAAACTTTATTCCAGCAACGACTTTCAAATTATGCGACGATTGATATTTACTGCTATTCAAAGGAAACTTCCCTTAAGTCGGCAGAAAGAATCATAGAGCAGTTGAAGGACTACAACCTGTTGTTGATTTCTGTGAATAATACCCATCCATCTCCTGCGAAAAACTTTGGATTCAGCAGGGATGAAATAGAACTGGTGGATACCTTGCTGGCACTAAAGCCATCAGTTTTGAATTTGTTTGCACTTCCATACTCAGTGAATATGTTCCGGAATGCAGCAAAGGCAAAGGCTATATTGGTTTCATACCAGGATAATGCAACCGCCTATGATCTTTCGGCTCAGGCAATATTTGGGGCCATTCCTTTTAAGGGGCATACTCCTGTTTCAATTTCGTCAAGATTTCCCCTGAATGCAGGCGTCAAAACCAGTGCCAACCGAAAACTATCCTATGGTATACCTGAGGATGCCGGTATCAGTACAGCTTCCTTTAAGGCAATTGACAGTCTTGCAATGCTTGGAATAACTGAAAAAGCATATCCGGGATGTCAGGTTTTGGTAGCTGTAAAAGGCAAGGTGATTTATTCGAAATCATTCGGATATCATGATTATCTCAACAAGCAGGCTGTTGTAAATTCTGATATCTATGATCTGGCCAGTGTTACAAAAGTGGCTTCAACCACTCTGGCAACAATGAAACTGCACGATCAGGGAAAGATTAATCCTGCTAAGCCCTTGTCAAAATACCTTCCTCAATTAAGTTCCGGAAACAAGAGCAAGATAACCGTTCAGGAAGTAATGACTCACCAGGCAGGATTGTTAGCATGGATCCCTTTCTACAAGTTTACGCTGAATCAGGGCAGGATGGATTCAACCATTTTCAGAAAAGTCTATGATTCAGTATTTTCGGTAAGAGTCGCCAATAATCTGTTTATTCATAAAGACTATCCTGCAAGAATTATTGATTCCATCGTACACTCACCTCTTTTGCCTGTGAAGGAATATAAGTACAGCGATCTTGGATTTATGCTTCTTCAGCAGGCAGTTGAGCATCAGTCAGGGAAGCCTTTGAATCAGTTTGTGGAGGAAGAATTCTACCGTCCATTGGGCTTATCAACCATGGGGTATTTGCCTTTGAACCGATTCAGCCTTGACAGGATTATCCCAACCGAAAATGATACTATCTTCAGGAAACAGTTAATCCATGGATATGTCCATGACCCGGCTGCAGCAATGCTTGGAGGGGTTGCCGGACATGCAGGATTATTTGGAAATGCCAATGATCTCGCCGTTCTCTTCCAGATGCTGCTACAGCATGGATATTATGGAGGCAGACGCTACCTCGACAACGCTACCGTTGTGGAGTTCACAGCCAGACAATTCCCCAGCAACCGCAGGGGATTGGGTTTCGACAAGCCACAGCCGGCAGGGCAGGATGGACCTGTTTGTGCTGCAGCATCTCCATCCAGTTTTGGGCATACCGGGTTTACAGGTACCTTTGTCTGGGCAGATCCGGCAAAGGACCTAATAATCGTATTTCTTTCAAACCGAGTAAATCCGGATGCTGAAGATAACAAGCTGGCCCGGATGGGTATCAGAACCAAGATTCAGCAAGTAGTTTATGATGCCTTGGAAAAGCAGGTGCGGCCTAAGGTTCAGCAAACGATCCAGCAGAAAAGCAACAGCCGTTCCGTCAAATAGGGACTGAACGATATGAATAAATGATAATTCAATTAATATTATAACCTTTCAAAAATCAAATCTTATGGCAACAGTCACTTTAAAGGGAAACCAGATCAATACCATCGGCGAACTGCCTGCAGTTGGCAGTGTAGCTCCTGATTTCACACTTGTCAGGAACAATCTTTCAGATGTTACCCTGTCTGAATTCAAGGGGAAAAGAGTTGTTCTCAATATTTTTCCAAGCCTCGACACTGCGGTATGTGCAGCATCAGTCCGCAGGTTCAACGTTGAAGCTGCAAAGCTTGCAAACACTGCAGTAGTATGTGTTTCAAAGGATCTTCCTTTCGCCCACACCCGTTTTTGCACCACCGAAGGCATTGAGAACGTAGTTCCTGCTTCCGAGTTCAGGGGTAATAATTTTGGCAAGGCATACGGAGTTATGCTAACTGATGGCCCATTGCAGGGATTGATGGCCAGGGCCGTTGTTGTGCTGAATGAAGAAGGCAAGGTTATTTATAATGAGCTTGTCCCTGAAATCACCCAGGAGCCTGATTATGAGGCTGCCATTGCATCCATCGCATAAGTTCCGGACAAATAGTGTCATTACATAGATGGCACTCTTGCAGGATTAAAAGTGCTGTA
>JADJHD010000039.1 GCA_016707705.1 Bacteroidales bacterium | reverse complement strand
CCGTTACCGTTATGCAGGAAATCGGGATTGATATAAGCCATCATACTTCAGATTCTGTAGATTTATATCTGAATGAAGAATGGGATTATGTAATCACAGTTTGTGGTGGAGCCAACGAATCCTGTCCCGCTTTCATGGGAAAGGTAAAACATCGCCTGCATATGGGATACGATGACCCATCGCATGCCATCGGAACAGATGATTATATTTGGAGTGAATTTCGCCGCGTCAGGGATGAAATAAAGGAAGGCTTTCAGAAATTCTACAACGAAATCCAATCCTAGCTTTTGAAAGGATAAAAGCACAAAGTTGATTGCGATTTTCGAAAAACATCATTCTCATCCGCCAGCCGGCGGACAAATTAAAAAATTAAAAAAATGCCCTCACAAGCCCGTTTAAAATTCCTCGACAGGTATCTTACCCTTTGGATCTTTCTGGCCATGGCCATTGGTGTTGTTTCGGGATATCTTTTCCCGGGAATTGCCCGCTTCTGGGATTCCCTGAAGTCTAGTCCGGAAAGTACGACGAACCTACCAATAGCACTCGGACTCATCCTGATGATGTATCCGCCTCTTGCAAAGGTTAAATATGAGGAGCTGGGAGATGTTTTTACCAATTGGAAGGTGCTGCTCCTCTCCTTATTGCAGAACTGGGTGATTGGTCCGGTATTGATGTTTCTACTTGCAATACTATTCTTTAAGGTCTTTCCGGGAGAGAATAATGCCAATCTGCCCTATATGTATGGCATTATCATGATTGGCCTTGCCAGATGCATTGCCATGGTGATTGTCTGGAACGACCTAGCCAAGGGAGATGCTCAATACGCAGCAGGATTAGTGGCATTTAACAGCATTTTCCAGGTGCTTTTCTTCTCAGTTTATGCATATGTTTTCATTGCGATTCTTCCGGATGGTTTGGCATTCCAACCAATGATGCAGTTGAGAAAAATCACCATCGGACAAATAAGCTGAATCTGTTTTCATTACTTATTTGGGCATCCTTCCTGGCAGGATTTATCACACGATTTGTACTGATCAGGGTCAAAAGCAAGCAATGGTATCACAGCAAGTTTATTCCCCGAATCAGTCCCATTACCTTGATTGCCTTGCTGTTCACAATTGTTGTAATGTTCTCGCTCAAAGGTGAATACATTGTAAAAATCCCGCTGGATGTGCTTAAGATAGCATTGCCGCTGCTGATCTATTTCGTAGTGATGTTTGTCGGCTCATTCTTCCTGAGTAAGAGCGCAGGTGCAAACTATGAGCAGTCAGTAACGCTTTCATTTACAGCTGCAAGCAACAATTTTGAATTAGCCATCGCGGTTGCTATAGCCATTTTCGGAATGAACTCCGGCGAAGCTTTTACTGCAGTAATTGGACCTTTGGTGGAAGTCCCGGTAATGATAGCCTTGGTGAATCTAGCCTTCTACTTCCGTAAAAAGTATTTCACTGCGTGATTTGCAACTACAAAATCCCTAGTTCCTCAATAGTCTAATTCTTTGGGGATCAGACTAATAATAAATCTCCCTTTCCTGTTTCAAAAATGCGATTATTATCAATCGCACTAAACTCAGGAAAGAAGATTATCGTATTATTAATTGGTCAGGAATAACGAATCCTATTGGCATATAAACAGTTGAACATTCTTTCAACATTAATGTATTGCTCATTCTACGATTGAGAGTACCTTAAAAGATGCTTTACCGCAAATCCTATTAACACAAAGCAGTTAAAATCTTAATTGTTTACTATTGAATTAGCCTTTGAATTCCGTATTTTTGATATAGAGAGCTCTTCATATCTGCCAGATTCAAAACACCACACTCATCTTACTGAATTCCTATTTTCGCCTGAGTAGCAATTCTCACCAGTTTTCATCCTTTATTTTCAGGCTCAATATGTCCTTTTGCCTTATGAATGATCAATAAATAACCTTAGTTGGGAACTCCCGACAGGGGTGAATATTGTCATTAGTTCTTTTGTTGACCAGAAGCAGTTTTTGAACGATTTCTTAACTCAAAAATTCCATCTCCATGAACGCATTTTCCAGCAAGAATGATCCAAGATTTAAGAAGGTATTTTTCGATGGACAAATTGGCATAGCCATATTGGATACGAAAATGAAGTTTATTGAAATAAATCCTGAATTCTGTAAATTTTTTGGATATAGCAGGGAAGAACTTCTCAATTTGTCAATCAGGGATATTACTGGTGATGCATGTCTTTCGCGGGATAAAGATGCTTTGGACAATTTACTCGCAGGAGAAGAAACAGAAATCTTCAGAATCGAAATGCCCTATACAAGAAAAGACGGATCTGTATGTTGGGGAGCCACACGCGTATCAATGCTGAAGGATGAAGAAGATGGAAGCCCATATTTTCTGGTATTGATTGATGATATAACTCAAAGAAAGTTAAGTGAAAATAAACTGGAAGAAAACCGCAGAAAGCTTCAACGCACCAATGAATGTCTCAGCACTCTTGGTACTGACTATGATGAGAATATCAACAAACTAACTGCGCTCTGCGGTGAAATGCTAAATGCCACCTGCGCGCTTTATAACCGGCTACAGGATGGATTTCTGTATTCAATCGGACAGTGGCAAACTCCTCCGGACTACGTATCAAAGGACAATCCTGAAGGTCATATTTGCTATGATGTTATTCAGAAAAATCTGGAAAATGCATTGGTAATCAACAATCTTCCTCAAACATCCTATCAGCAGTCTGACCCCAACGTTTCTGCTTACCATTTACGGACTTACTGCGGACAAGTGGTACGATGTGAAGGAAAACCGGTTGGATCTCTTTGCGTGGTTTTTCAGGAAGATATCGAATTATCTGCTGATGATCTCAACATTCTTGAAATCATTGCTATGGCTATAGGCAATGAGGATAACAGAAAGGAGTCTGCGAAGAAATTGAAACACCAGAAAGACCTTCTTGGAATTTCGGAGCGTATCTCAAAAACAGGTGCCTGGGAATATTTTATCCTTACTGATACTCTTAAGTGGACGGATGAGATATATCGCATTTATGAAATAGAAAAGAATGAACAACTTCTCAATCTTAACTATGCCATAAGCTTCTACAGCCCGGTTGATCAGGAAATTATCAAAACAGCTTTCAGAAACATTATTAAAAAAGGGGAACCTTATAACATAGAAGTTTCACTTCTTACTGCCAGGGGCAACCAAAAATGGGTAAAAACCGTGGGCGAAGCCATCATTGAGAATGGAAGTATTGTAGGTGCCAGGGGAAACCTCATGGATATTACTGAAATGAGATTACAGGAAGAGGAATTAAGAATCAATGAATTAAGATTCCGTCACATCTCTTTAAGCATCTCCGATATTTCTTTTTCCTGTGTAATGGGTGAATCAGGAAAGTACCTTATCGACTGGATTTATGGTCCGGTTGAGAAATTGACCGGCTTCACTGATGAGGAAGTAATGCAGATGGAGTGCATTGAATCAATGATACTTGATGAAGATCTGGAAGTGTTCCGCTCGCAGATTCTTGAACTGAAACCCGGAGAAGCAGGAAACTGTGAAATCCGGATCCATCATAGAACTGGAAGGCAATTATGGTTACGGGCATCAGCTGAATGCATCAATCTAAAGGAAGATCCTTCTCATTCACATATCTACGGAGGACTGGCCGATATTACTGAAAGAAAAAAAATTGAAGAAACACAGTCCTTTCTGGCTAATGCAGGATGGAATAAAACACAGGAAGATTTTTTCCAGTCACTGGCTAAATTTCTTTCGGGTTGTTTGGAAATGGAATATGTATGCATCGACACCCTGCTAAGCGGAAACCTGGAAGCCCATACAATTTCAGTTCTCTATGATGGAGAATTTGAAGATAACAACAGGTACTTTTTAAAGGACACCCCTTGTGGTGAGGTAGTTAAGAATGATATCTGCTGCATTCCAAAAGATGTGAGGCATCAGTTTCCGAAAGATAAATTCCTTCAGGAAATGAAAGCTGAGAGTTATTTAGGCACAACCCTTATCAATTCTGCTGGAATTCCAGTTGGCCTGATAGCTGTGATCAGCCGTAATCCTATGGAATCAGATCATTTGGCAATTAGCATCCTCAAATTGGTAGCAGTTAGGGCAGCTGGTGAGCTGGAAAGAAGGGAAGCCGAAGATGCCCTAAGAAAAAGCGAAGTAGAAAATAGCGCTATTGTAAAGGCCTTGCCGGATGTGATGTTCCGCATTTCAAAAGAAGGACGCTTTATTGATTGTCATACTCCTGACAATACACTTCTGTTCAGACCTATAGAACAAATTATTGGATCTACAATTCAAAAGCTTCTTCCTGCAAATCTGTCCGGTCTGTTTGCCACCAACCTTGAGCAAGCATTCAGGAGTAAGGCAATGGTGGTATTTGACTATTCAATCCAGATTAATAACCGATCACATACTTTTGAAAGCCGGATTCTGACAATTTCACAGGATGAAGCATTAGCATTTATACGCGATATTACTGAAAGAAAACAATCTGAAGAAGAAATTACAGAACTGCTTAATGAACAAGTAATAATCGCGAAGTTTTCCAGTGAACTGATCAAATTAAAAAACAAAGATGAAATATATGAACTGGTTGGCAAACTTGTGTATTCAATTTCAGGTGACTCCTATGTTGTGGTTAGCTATGTAGGACCAGATCTGGACACAATCCAACTGACTCATATGTTTGGACTGGAGCCCTTTCTTGATAGATTGATAAATACATTCGGGCTGGATCCTTCAAACATTGAACTCAAAATGAGTGCAATGACTTCAAGTGAGCAGAATGCATTCAGACAACTGGAATTTGTTAAATACCATAAAGATGGTCTTCATCTTATAAGTGCGCGTAAACTCAACAAAACAGTTGGAAGAGCCATTGAAAAACTATTGGGAATCAAAAATGTCTATACAATCGGATTCAGCAATAAGGACAAAGTATTCGATAGAGTTAGCATTTTCCATAAGCAAGCCTTATCTGATCGGCACTCAAAGTTGATTGTAACCCTGATCAGTCAGGCATCAATAGCTCTGCAGCGTATAATGATTGAGGATCAGCTGATAACCGAAAAAGAGAACCTTCAGGCTATTCTCTCTTCTTCACCTGTGGGGATGATAATTATTAATGACGAACAAAGAATTATAGAGGCTAATCAGGCTGCAGCTGATATTTTCCAGCATTCACTTGAAGACCTTAAACAGATGCGATGCGGTGACTTTCTTGGATGCGTAAACAGGAAGGAAAATGCTAAAGGATGCGGTTATTCTTCAGATTGTCCGGCCTGTAATTTCTATCTGAGTATTAATAAGGCCCTGACTGAAAAAGCTAAAATCCATGATATCGAATCTGAATTTGTGCAAGAACGAATTAATGGACCTGTAAATCTCTGGTTCAGATTCAGTCTTGAACCAATTCTACTAGATAATCAGCTTCACCTCATCCTTGCATTAAGCGATATTACTGAACAGAAAAAGGCAACCTCCGCGCTTTACAAAGCACATGAACACTATCAAAAGTTAATTGAGAAGGCCCCTGATGGTATTGTTCTTGTAAGCACCGATGGCCGGTTTCAATATGCAAGCCCTGCTGCCAAGAAGATGTTTGGCTATACAGATCAGGATATCATGACCTACCTTCCAAATGATTTGACACATCCTGAAGATTTGCCATACGTTCTTAAGGCAATTGAACAAACTTATATTTCAACTGAATCCAGCTCAGTTATACAGTATAGGTTCAGGGCAAAAGATAATACCTGGAGATGGATAGAAAGCACAATATCCAATATGCTCGGCGAACCCAGTGTTGAAGCTATTGTAATCAACTTCAGGGACATCCATGAGCGTAAAATGGCAGAAGAAGAGCTCAGAAGCTCAGAGTTGAAATATAAAATTGTTGCCAATAATACTTTTGACTGGGAATTCTGGAGAACTCCTGAAGGAGGATTCCATTACCATTCACCTTCCTGCAAGAGAATTACTGGCTACGATGCTGAGGAGTTCATAAAGGATCCTGATCTTACCACCAGGATTATTCACCCTGATGATCTGCAAACATTCCGCGATCATCACAAAAAGATAGAAGATGTCAGATCCTCCTCTTCAGTGGAGTATAGGATTATTGATACTGAAGGAAAAATCAAATACATCGAACATATTTGTCAGCCTGTATATGATGCGGATGGCAATTACCTCGGAATAAGAGGAAGCAACCGCGATATTTCCCAGAAAAAGGAGGCAGAAATTGCATTGAATAAGGGCGAAATGCGGTTCAGGGCACTAATCGAGAACAGTGCTGATGCAATTATTGTGATCGATCAGGAAGCTACAATTCTTTATCAAAGTCCTGCCTATGCCAGGATTATGGGAAGAACCTCAGAACAAAGACTTGGTAAAAATGAATTTGAATTTATCCATCCCGAGGATAAGGAAATGGTTAGAGCCACTCTTAAGGATCTACTTGAGAATCCTGAGATTCTGCAGCACCTCTCTTTCAGAAACATGCATGACTCAGGCAACTGGAGATGGATTGAATGTGTCGCCACCAATATGCTGGATAAACCTGCCATAAACGGGCTGGTTATTAACATGCATGATATCACATTGCGTAAACTTGCTGAAGATGCATTAAGGGAAAGTGAAGCCAAATATCGTGGCCTGTTTGAGGCTAATAAGGACGGTATTTCAATATTCTATGTAACCCCGGATAACACCCTTAGCAACTTTGTGGAAGTCAATGCATCTGCAGCTGAGATGATAGGACTTACCCGGGAGGAATTCCTTTCCCATAATGTTGCCGACCTTGAAGTAAACCTGAGTGAAAATACATTCGCTGAGCGGCAGATGGGGATAATGAGAGATGGTTTCGTAAATACAGAAACCCGGATTCGACATAAAGATGGCCATACTATTGACATCGAATTACTGATTATTCCCGTTCAATACAATTCCCGACTTGCTCTGATGAATATAGTAAGGGATATCTCTGAACGTAAAAAAGCTGAAAATTCCCTGCGGGAAAGTGAAGAACGTTGGTCATTCGCCATCGAAGGCAGCAACGATGGAATTTGGGACTGGAACATTGAAAAGGGTGAAGTCTTTTATTCCAACAGGTGGAAAGCAATGATAGGGTATTCACCTGAAGAAATGGATGATTCCCTGGAAACCTGGTCTCTGCATGTTCATCCTGAAGATCTGCCTTCTGCAAGTGCGGAAATTCAGAAACATCTTGAGGGAAAAAGCAGCTTCTACCAATCAGAACATCGTTTACGCTGCAAGGATGGAAGCTATATCTGGATTCTTGACCGCGGGAAAGTCCTTGTCAGGGGCGCAAACGGAGAGCCTGTTCGAATGGTGGGTGCGCATACGGATATTACTGACCGTAAGAAAGCTGAATTGTCATTGCTGCTAAAGGATGCAGCCCTTAATTCAGCTACTTCCGGAATTGGAATAACTGATATGCAAGGAAAACTGACTTACGTAAATCCTGCACTGGTTGAGATGTGGGGGTATGAAAGTGAAAATGAAATATTGGGATTAACAGCAGTCAGCTTCTGGCAATCCTCAGAAAGCATGGGCAACTCTATTCGCGCTGCAATTGAAAAGGGTCATGCATCCGGTGAATTATATGCCATCAGAAAAGATAAATCTGTTTTCCCTGTATGGTATAGCACTGCCACAATTATTGATGCCGAAGGAAAAATAATTGGTCTGATGGGGTCCTTTATTGACATCACAGAACAAAAGAATGCAGAAGATGCTCTAAAGGAAAGTGAAGCTAAATACAGGCGAATAACAGATAATGCAAGTGATATCATTTTCAGGCTTGAACTGGACCCAAGTCCACATATTACATATATCAATGAAGCCGTTAACATTATTCTTGGTTTTAACCCCGATGATTTTAAGGGTGAAAACTCAGATATGCTTGGAATGATTTACCCTGAAGACCGCACAAAATTTGCTGACCTGGTGAGAGCCAGAATTGTACCGCCTGAACCAATTAGTCTGCGAATGCTCGTAAAAACAGGTGGATTCAGATGGCTCGAAAGCAGAATTGCACCCATTCATGATGAAAAGGGTAATATTGTTGCAGTTGAAGGTATTTCCAGAGATGTCACCGACGACATGCTGGCAAGGGAAGCTCTGAACGAGAGTGAATTACGATTCAGGACACTTTTTGAAGGTTCTCCTGATGCGATTATTCTTGCTGATGCAGAAACCGGAATAATTGTAGAAGTGAATTCTGCAGCAGTAAAACTGACCGGCAAACCGGCAAGTCAGTTAATCGGCATGCATCAGTCGGAACTTCATCCTCCGCGAAAGAAAGTATATTCGATAGAGACATTCCAGAATAAAGCACTTGCAAAGGATGCCACATCTCCCGGAAAACCTACAGAGAACCATGTAATAAATTCAGATGGTAAGGAAATACCCGTTGAAATCCTCGCCAGCATAATAAATCTGAAAGGAAGAAAAGTGGTTCATGGTGTTTTCAGAGATATCACCGACCGAAAGCTGGCCGAACAGGCAATCAAGGAAAGTGAAGAAAAACTGCTTACCCTTATCAATTCTGCACCCGACATCATTTGTTTCAAGGATGGCGAAGGCAGGTGGCTGCAAGCAAACGACAGTATCCTTGACCTCTACCAATTGAGCGGTGTAGATTATAGAAACAAAACAGAATTTGAACTGGCTCCATTTACTGCTGATATGTATCAGGATGCCTTCAGAAACTGTGGAAACTCTGATGACCTTGCATGGGCTACACCCGGTGGTGCGAGGACTGAGGAACTGATACCTGATGTGCATGGAAATCTTCATGTTTTTGATGTCATCAAGAAAACTCTGTTCTATCCTGATAAAAAAAGAAAGGGTCTGGTTGTTTTTGGCAGGGACATCACCGAGCACAAAACTGCAGAACTTGCCTTGAAAGAGAGTGAGGATAAGTTCCGATCACTTGCAGAATCTTCTCCATTTGCCATCATGATCTTCCAGGATGATAGATGGATCTATACAAACCCGGCCGGATTGAAAATCTGTAAATACGAAACAGAGGAACTCTATAGTATGAATTTCTGGGAGGTAATTGCTCCTGAATCAAGAATGCAACTAAAGACAATTGGTAAAAACAGGCAACTGCGAAAAGTTCCTGATGCATCCTATGAATTGCAAATCATCTCAAAAACAGGAATCCGGAAATGGGTTTTCATAACTGCCAGTTCCTTAATCTATGGTGGAAGACCGGCAGGAATTTTATCGGCTGTAGATATTACTGACCGCAAGAAGGCAGAAGAAGAAGCTCAAAGAGAAAAACTGCTTCTCCGAACACTCATCGATAATCTTCCTGATACAGTTTATGTTAAAGATGAACACGCCAGGAAAATACTTGCCAACAAAGCGGATCTTAAGGTAATGGGATATCATCAGGAATCAGAGGTTATCGGAAAAACTGATAAAGAGCTTCTGAACTCTGTGATCGGTAACAGGGGCTACCAGGACGATATGAGAGTACTGAAGGCTGGAATTCCAATTGTTAACCGGGAGGAGGATTTCACAGATATTGAAGGTGTTAAACGTTGGTTACTCACCTCGAAGATTCCTTTAAAAAATGAAAAAGGAAAGGTTACAGGTATGATTGGTATCGGAAGGGATATCTCCGACCGAAAGCAATCCGAACTGGCCTTGAAAATAAGTGAAGAAAAACACAGAACACTTTTCGAAACGATGGCCCAGGGAGTTATTTATCAGGATACTACTGGAAAAATAATTTCCGCCAACTATGCTGCAGAAAAAATTCTTGGAGCATCTTTAGAGCAGCTGCAGGGGCTCAAATCACTTGATCCTCGGTGGAAGAGCATTCGTGAAGATGGTACTGAATACCCGGGATCTGAACATCCGGCTATGGTTGCATTGAGAACTGGCAAGCCGGTTCACAATAAGATCATGGGGGTATTTAATACAGAAATTGAAAAATATGTTTGGATAAAGATTGATGCCACACCTCAGTTTCATCCGGGAGCATCCAAGCCCTTCATGGTATTTGCCACATTCGATGATATCACCGAGAGAAAGATGGCTGAACTTGCATTAGCCAGCAGTGAAAAACGATACCGTTCACTTTTCAATGAGATGCTGGAAGGATTCGCTTTACACGAAATCATCGTTGATAAGTCCGGCAAAGCCATCAACTATCGCTTCCTGAATGTAAATCCGGCATTCGAAAGAATTACAGGCTTGAAGGCTGAAAATCTGATCGGGCATTTGGTCAAGGATGTGATGCCACTTACCGAAGCCGTTTGGATTCAGAATTATGGGAAAGTTGCCTTATCAGGTGAACCCATGGCTTTCGAAAGCTACTCTGCTGAACTCAATAAACACTACCATGTTGTTGCCTTCTCTCCTGAAGAAGGTCAGTTTGCAACCATGATTACCGATATTACTGAACGCAAACTGGCAGAAGCAGCTATTAATGCTTCACGCCAGCAATTACTTGATATCATAGATTTCCTCCCGGATGCAACTTTCGTAATCGACAATGCTAAGAAGGTAATTGCCTGGAATAAGGCTATGGAAGAAATGACCGGCATCAGCAAGGAAGAGATGATTGGCCATGGCGATCATGCCTATACAGTGCCATTCTATGGAGTTCGCCAAAAACAGCTTCTTGATTATCTGGATTCTGATGAGAAAATTCTGCGGGAACGCTATCACAATGTATTCAAAAAGGGCAATACTGTTCATGCAGAGATATTTGCGCCTGCTCTCTATGGTGGAAAAGGTGCCTATATTTCAAATATCGGCGCTCCATTGTTCGATGATAAAGGCAACAGGGTTGGAAGCATTGAATCCATACGCGATATCACTGACAGAAAGCTGGTTGAAGAAGAAATCAGACTGCTGAACAATCAGCTTGAACAAAGAGTTGCTGAACGAACAGCAGAACTGGAATCAGCCATGCATGAAATGGAAGCATTCTCATATTCTGTATCTCATGACCTTCGTTCTCCTCTGCGTGCTATCGACGGCTTCTCCAGGATTCTGGTAGATGAGTATTCTTACCTGCTTGATAAGGAAGGGCTAAGGGTACTGGATGTGATCCGCGACAATACCCATAAGATGGATCAGCTGATTACCGACTTGCTTACCCTGTCAAGGATTTCGAGGTTCGAGCCCAAACCCAGCCTCATTGATATGAATATGCTGGTAAAAAATGCAATTGCTGAATTGACGCAGGATGATGAGCGTAAGATTGAATTCAGAATTCCGGACCTGCAAAAGGCCTCTGGTGATAACAACCTGCTCAAGCAGGTTTGGATCAATCTGTTGTCGAATGCAATCAAGTACAGCAGACCTAAATCAGAAAGCACTATAGAAGTGGGAAGCTATATTGAGGATGATATGATCGTTTACTTTGTAAAGGACAATGGAGTCGGCTTCAATCCTGAATATACGCATAAGCTTTTTGGGGTGTTCCAGCGATTGCATAAGGCAACCGAATTTGAGGGTACAGGGGTTGGTCTCGCTATTGTGAGGCGAGTAATCTCAAAACACAATGGAAAAACATGGGCATTAGGGGAGTTAAATAAAGGCGCTACATTTTTCTTTTCACTTCCAAAAGTTTAATCTGCCATCTGTTTTTGTAATTTTAACCCAACCAACTCAATACCGCTATCATGGACCCATATCCTGATCTGGAAATTTTACTGATTGAAGACAATTTGAATGATGCTGAATTAGCAATCAGAGCGCTGAAAAAGAACAATCTGGCTAAGAATATTTTACATCTGTCAGATGGAGAAGAAGCACTGGATTTCATTTGTGCAAAAGGCAACTTCACTGACAGAGATCAGGCAAAAACACCTAAATTAATTCTCCTTGACCTGAAATTACCTAAAGTTGATGGCTTTGAAGTACTTAAAACAATCAGACAGCATGAACCATCAAGATTAATTCCAGTAGTAATACTAAGTTCTTCAGGCGAAGAAAGGGATATACAGGAATGTTATCGTCTGGGAGTCAACAGCTATGTAGTTAAACCTGTTGCATTTGACGCTTTTGTTGAAACTGTTTACAACCTTGGCAAATACTGGCTGCAAAGCAACTTAACTCCAACTACTAACTGATTATAGTGCTTGAACATCCACTTCCTTCTTCCAAATAATACAATTAAGTAAAATGTTTAATCTGTTCTAAAACCAGGAATACTCTGAAAAACTGATATTACCAACATTGTTGATGTGAAAGATACTTGAAAAAGGTAATCAGATATTATTTACTATGAAAAGCGATAAGATTAGAATTCTTTTTGTGGAAGATGTGGAGGTTGATATGGAACTTGCTGAACGCGAGCTCCATAAAGAGAACTTCAAGTTCATTTCTGAAAGAGTGGATAATAAGCAGGACCTCATTTCGAAACTTCGCTCTTTCAAACCGGATATTGTAATTTCCGATTATTCTCTTCCCTCCTTCAATGGATTGGATGCCCTCCAAACCACCCTTCATGTTTCACCCGGCATACCTGTTATCCTCTTTACCGGTTCAGTTAATGAGGAAACAGCCGTTAATTGCATGAAGGCCGGAGCTACCGATTATGTTCTGAAAGACAAGCTGAAAAGATTACCATTTGCAGTCAGGGAGGCACTCGCCCAAACAGAAATTATTAAGGACAGGGAAAAAGCTGAACAAGCTTTACGCGACAGTGAGGAGAGATACCGCACTTTCATGGATTCCACAAATGACATGGCTTACCTGAAGGATGAAAATTTCAGGTATATTTTAATAAATAAGGCGAACCAGGGATTCTTTAACCGTCATGAGGCTGATATAGTCGGAAAAACCGATTATGAACTGATGGAGAACGACGTAGCTACCAATTGCAGGTTTTCGGATATAAACGCAATAGAATCAGGCTCCCTGATTGTGAGTGTTGAAAAGATAGGGATGCACACTTTTGAATCAAGGAAATTCCCGGTACTGTTAAACAATGGGAAAACAGGAGTAGGAGGATTCATTCGTGATATTACCAGTCAGCTGGAAACAGAAAACCAGCTAAGATTGCATGGCACAGCCCTGAATGCTGCTGCTAATGCAATAATGATTACCGATCCTTCCGGTTGCATTTTGTCTGTAAACCCGGCATTTACTACACTCACAGGCTATAAAGCCAGCGAAGTTATTGGAAGAAACCCGAAAGATATTATCAGATCAGGAATCCATAATCCTGACTTTTATAAAACCCTATGGCATACAATCCTTAAAGGGGATGTTTGGAAAGGTGAAATGATTAATCGCCGAAAGAATGGATCCTTTTATAATGAAGAATTAACTATCACACCTGTATTTGATAAGGATGGAAAAATTACACAGTTCGTATCCATCAAGCAGGATATTACAGAGCGCAAGATGGCTGAACTGGCTATTGAGGCTTCTGAAAGAAAATACAGACAGCTGGTTGACAATGCATTGATTGGAATTTATACAGCTACTCTTGACGGTACGTTCATTAATGTTAATGATCCACTGTGTCAGATCCTTGAGGCTGAATCCGCCGATGAATTAATGAAGGTTGAAATACAGAATGTTTATAAGACTCCGGATGAGAGGCAAATTGTCGTACAAACTTTACTAAAGACAGGGAAAATTCTCAATCATGAAGTTGAGCTTATTACACTGAAAGGAAACCAGCGAAGTGTTATCATAAACTCAATACTTGAAGGAAAGAACATAATAGGAATGGTACTGGATATGACTGATCGTAAAAGAGGAGAAAAAGAACTTATAAAGGCTAAGGAAAAAGCTGAAGAAAGTGACAAACTGAAAACCTCCTTCCTAGCAAACATGAGCCATGAGGTAAGGACTCCAATGAATGCAATTCTTGGATATACTGAATTACTTCTATCACCTGATTATACCGAGGAAGAGAAAATTGAATACGTGAAAATTGTTGGAAAAAGCTCACAGCAATTGTTGAAGATTATCAATGATATAGTTGAAATCTCCAAGATCGCTACCGGACAAATTACTGCCAATCCCGTTGTTTTTGATCTGGGGGCATTACTGAAAGAGGTTTATGACGATTACCAAGCTTTAGCTTCAGCAAAACATCTCAAGATCAACATCGTTCCTGATCTTAATTCCTCACATATCGAATTGCAGTTTGATGATCAGAAGCTGAAGATGATTCTCAGCAAACTTCTTGACAATGCTATCAAATTCAGTGATAAAGGTAAAATTGAGGTTGGATATATTATTAAGGATTCAATCCTCGAATTCCATGTGAAGGATAATGGCATAGGAATCAGCAAGGAAAATCAGGAAATAATCTTTGACCGTTTCCGTCAGCTTGAAGATTCATATACCAGGAAATACGGAGGATCTGGATTAGGACTTCCAATCGCCAAATCATTTGTTGAGTTCCTCGGCGGAAAAATTTGGTTGGTATCACAGGAAGGAAAGGGATCGGCCTTCTATTTCCACATCCCATACCTGCCTACCGAGAAGAAACATATCAAAGCTAAAGAGCCAGTCAGGGCTGAAGATGACTTTAGCAATTATACCATACTGGTTGCAGAGGATGATGAAATCAACTTTGTTTATCTGGAACGCCTCCTTTCCAAAACTAATGCAAAACTGCTGAGGGCTGCCAACGGGCAGGAAGCTGTTGACCTCTGCCAGGAAGGAAACAATGTTGACCTGATTCTGATGGATATCAATATGCCATTTATGAATGGACTTGAAGCTACCAAAATCATAAAAGCTGGATTTGCCTCAATGCCAATTATAGCTGTTACTGCCTATTCATTGAGTGGCGACAGGGAAACATGCATGGCGGCTGGCTGCAATGATTATATCCCCAAGCCAATCCGTCGGGATGAACTTTTCCAGAAGCTATACCAATACCTTCCTGAAAGAGGAAAGTAAAGCCTATCCTTTCTGATTAAATTCCAGAGAATACTAATATAGTATTACAGACTTCCCAATAACTGGTCGGAAGCAAATTCTCCATTGCAGGAATCCATCAATATTGATTTAAAATTATTTACACCCTGTAAAATAGTTTTACATTCACTCCTCTTTTTCTTCTATGAAATAATAAAGTGTAAAATTTTTTTAATAATTTATTTCATTTGCATGTATTTGATTATGTAGCACTTAGAGTTCATTTCGACAATTGCTTGCTTCTGGCACAGAGTTGTTTTTAGAGTTTGGCACGGCTTTGGAAATAGAATAGACACAACACTGAAACAAGCAAAAAATCTTCATAACTCTAAAAAACTAAAAAAAATCAAAAACATGAAAATAGTACTCGTCCTCGCTATCGTTGTTCTCGGATTTGCTGCCAGCTCATTTGCACAGGTTACCGCTACCGCTTCCACAACTGCTACCATCATCACCCCAATTGCAATTACTAAAGACGTTGATATGAATTTCGGAAACATCGCAGTTAGCCCAACTCTCGGCGGTACCGTTGTTCTCCCTACTGCCGGCGCTCGTACCCAGACAGGTGGTGTTACCCTCCCAGTCGTTACCGGAACTGTTGCTCCTGCTTCATTCACAGTTACAGGAGAAGGAAACAGCACTTACTCCATCACGCTGCCTTCATCTGCAATCACTCTCACCTCCGCAAACGGAACCATGACAGTTGAAAATTTTGTAAGCAATCCAGGCAATACCGGAACCCTCAGCAACGGAACACAGGTTGTTAAGGTTGGAGCTACCCTCAACGTAGGAGCAGCACAGGCTGCAGGTACCTATACCAACGCTGCCGGACTCTTCGTAACCGTTAACTACAACTAAAAAATATACCGGGACGCACTAATCCATCAGCCTCCCCTGAAAAAAATCAAAAATATACATGCCAAAAACCCGGCTGCGCCGCCCCAAAAAGGGCGGCGCTTTTTTTATGCACCAGACTTTATCCTTAATTTTTTGAAATTAGTTCTTGTAAATACTATGATTTCAGGTGTTACATTCTCAGGTTTTGATTATTAACTCTTGATTCAGTCCCTAAAATGTCAAAAAGTGCTGATTGCAACTATTGAAATCATTCTACGGACATCGTACCTCCTAGCGCTCTAGTAGCAGAAATTATTGAACTGCCCAATAATAAACTGATTCAAAATCAAACAACAAATGTCAGAAATGGAATTTACTAATTACACCCTGTATACCAAAGCAGAAGACATCAAGAGGTTAAAGTTCATCATCGATAACCTGCCTGCAAAAAAAGAGCCACTGAATATCCTCGAAATTGGATGTGGAGAAGGGAATATCTGTTTCCAAATGGCTCATTATGGACATACTGTAACAGGAATAGATATTAGTGAGGCAACGATTCAATCAGCCACCAGGAAATTCGGAAGCACCCCGGGACTCACATTCAAAGTTCAGGATGCAGAAAAAATGAGTGCTGAATTTGATGCCAGATACGATGTTATCGTTTGCAGTGAAATTCTTGAACATTTACATGAACCGGGTGACCTTGTCGACAATTTCAAGAACCTGCTCAAAAAGGACGGCATTGCAATTGTAACAGTCCCTAATGGCTTTGGTCCAAGGGAAGTAATAATAACCAAACCCGTCCAAAGACTAAAGCATGGAAACGGAATTGTATCCAGGATGATGCGAAGTTTTAAAGCTTCACTTGGATATAAAGGTGATACTGATCAATCATCTGCGGATGAGCTGGATCATATTCAATTCTTCTCGATGAAGCATTTAACTATGCTCGCAGAAAGACGGGGATTCAAGATCGTGAAAAAGAAGTCGGGGAACTTTGTTGAAAATGTATTTCCATTTTCATTACTGGCCCGGCACTCTGTTGCCCTTCAGAGAATGGATTGTGCTATTGCAGATATCCTCCCACTCTCATTTACAAGCCAGTATTATTCCGTTTGGGAACAACAGAGATAATCAACTCCTTAAATCAATAAATCCTTCAGGAGCAGACATAGCTCTTTAAAGTATTATCTGATAATATAAAGGAATCCCTGCTACGGGATTCTTTTTTTTGTCCGGATCGCAATAACAGCCTGAATTCACACTCTACAAATTTGTTATCCGTTACCATAGGATCATGTACTGTTGGAATTCCGCTTGACTGATAATATCATCCATGCATCAGGATAAACATCCATGATTTGTTTCAGCACCCTTTAGACGATGAATTTTTCTTTACATTTTGTAAAATAGTTTTACATACACTTCTATTTCCCTACTAAGAAATAATAAAGTGTAAAATTTTTTTAATAATTTATTTCATTTGCATGTATTTGATTATGTAGCACTTAGAGTTCATTTCGACAATTGCTTGCTTCTGGCACAGAGTTGTTTTTAGAGTTTGGCACGGCTTTGGAAATAGAATAGACACAACACTGAAACAAGCAAAAAATCTTACATAACTCTAAAAACTAAACAAAATGAAAAACATGAAAAAAAGTACTCGTCCTCGCTATCGTTGTTCTCGGATTTGCTGCCAGCTCTTTTGCACAGGTTACCGCTACCGCTTCCACAACTGCTACCATCATCACCCCAATTGCAATTACTAAAGACGTTGATATGAATTTCGGAAACATCGCAGTTAGCCCAACTCTCGGCGGTACCGTTGTTCTCCCTACTGCCGGCGCTCGTACCCAGACAGGTGGTGTTACCCTCCCAGTCGTTACCGGAACTGTTGCTCCTGCTTCATTCACAGTTACAGGAGAAGGAAACAGCACTTACTCAATCACGCTGCCTTCATCTGCTATCACACTTACTTCCGCAAACGGAACCATGACAGTTGAAAATTTTGTAAGCAATCCAGGCAATACCGGAACCCTCAGCAACGGAACACAGGTTGTTAAGGTTGGTGCCACCCTCAACGTAGGAGCAGCTCAGCCCGCAGGTACCTATACCAACGCTGCCGGACTCTTCGTAACCGTTAACTACAACTAAAAAATATACCGGGACGCTCTAGTTCAATTGCCTCCCAAAAGTATCAACGAAAAAAATGCCAAAAACCCTGCTGCGCCGCCCCAAAAAGGGCGGCGCTTTTTTTTGTCCAGCCAAAGATATTCCTACTTTGAAATACACTTTTTCATTCAATTTTAGAATCACTCATTATTTATTCCCAAGCTCCTCATTAGCCGAATTATACCTTTTGAATATCAACAAATTACACAAAACAACAGAAACATATTCCTCTGGTGGTCTAAATATGTTAATCTTAGTCTGTAGAACAGTTACTTTCTGTCAATAAGTCTATTAACCTATAGACTAAACTTGTATTACGCCTGCAGTTCAACGGAATATCTGTCTGCAACATCACTCCTGACTCTATGCAGGATAACTCAACCAACTACGGGAAATATCCCCACAAATCAGAAGTATATGAATATCACTCCACAACGATACAACAAAAATATTTCTGTAGTACTGCCGTTCCTGTTAATCCTTGCTTTGGGTTTCCTTTACATGCGACATACCTGGAACAGGATTGAAAAGCAGGCTGACAGTAATCTGCTGCAGGTTGCCCGATCTATTGAAGCAAGTCTGCCGGCACAAGCAATTGCAGATCTGCAAGCCAATCAGTCGGACATTAACAATTCTGACTATCTTATTGTTAAGCAGACATTAAAAGAGGTAATCAAAGTGAATGAGAAAGCCCGCTTTGCATATATATACAAGGCAAAAGGCGATAAAATCTTCTTTCTGGCAGATTCAGAACCCATAACCTCAGAAGATTATTCTCCTCCCGGACAGGAATTCCCGGAAGCAGATGAATCAGACTGGCTTCCTCTAAAAAAAGGTGAGTTCCTTGTTACAGATCCACTTACTGACAGATGGGGAACCTGGGTTTCTGTCCTGGTTCCGATTCAAAATAAGGCAACAGGACAGCCAATAGCAGTATTTGGGATGGACTTCAATGCAACAATTTATCGTAGCATGCTAATGAGTGAGATGATGCGCTCAGGTGTTATCATCGCCTTGCTAATGCTGTTGTTGTTATTCCTTATTCAGATGAGGGGGAACAACCTGAAACTTAAAAATGAAATTAAAAACAGGATAGCTGCGGAGAGAACTATTTTGCAACAAAATGAAGAACTAAAACAGCTTAACCTAACCAAGGATAAATTCTTCTCTATTATTGCCCATGACCTCCGTGGTCCTTTTGCAGGTTTCCTAGGATTAACAGAAATCCTTGCCAAGACTCTTTATTCAATGAGTCTGGATGAAATCCTGAAGTTCGCTCAAACCATGGAGAAAAGTTCCAAGAATCTATACAGACTTCTGGAAAATCTATTGCAATGGTCCCTGCTACAGCGAAATGTAATCAGATACGAACCCGAATACCTGAATCTGAAATCACTAACTATTGAAAGTACTGAAGCAACAGTTGAATCCTGCGCATCCAAAGAGATTGAGTTTTCAATCAGAATTAAGGATGATGAGCAGGTTTATGCCGATCGTCAGATGCTTACAACAATAATCAGAAACATGGTTTCCAATGCCTTCAAGTTCACTCCCAAGGCTGGAAAAATTTATATTGATGCAATGATATCGGATGATAACTGGATTCAGATATCTATTACGGATTCCGGAATAGGAATGCCTGAAAAAACCCTGAATAATCTTTTCAAACTTGAAGCTCCCTCATCCAGACCAGGAATTGAAGGCGAGCCAAGTACCGGACTGGGATTGATCCTTTGTAAGGAATTCATTGAAAAGCATGGCGGATATGTCAAGGTTCAAAGCAAGGAGAAGGAAGGAAGCACTTTCAGTTTCTCAATTCCGGCTAATGAACATGCTGCACAGCAGAAAAAGGCAGCTTAAAATTATTTACACTTTGTAAAATAGTTTTACATCCGCTTCTCTTTCCCTCATGTAAAATAATAAAGTGTAAAATTTTTTTAATAATTTATTTCATTTGCATATATTTGATTATGTAGCACTTAGAGTTCATTTCGACAATTGCTTGCTTCTGGCACAGAGTTGTTTTTAGAGTTTGGCACGGCTTTGGAAATAGAATAGACACAACACTGAAACAAGCAAAAAATCTTACATAACTCTAAAAAACTAAACAAAATGAAAAACATGAAAAAAGTACTCGTCCTCGCTATCGTTGTTCTCGGATTTGCTGCCAGCTCTTTTGCACAGGTTACCGCTACCGCTTCCACAACTGCTACCATCATCACCCCAATTGCAATTACTAAAGACGTTGATATGAATTTCGGAAACATCGCAGTTAGCCCAACTCTCGGCGGTACCGTTGTTCTCCCTACTGCCGGCGCTCGTACCCAGACAGGTGGTGTTACCCTCCCAGTCGTTACCGGAACTGTTGCTCCTGCTTCATTTACAGTTACTGGAGAAGGAAACAGCACTTACTCCATCACGCTGCCTTCATCTGCTATCACACTTACTTCCGCAAACGGAACCATGACAGTTGAAAATTTTGTAAGCAATCCAGGCAATACCGGAACCCTCAGCAACGGAACACAGGTTGTTAAGGTTGGTGCTACCCTCAACGTAGGCGCAGCACAGGCTGCCGGAACCTACACAAACGCTGCAGGACTCTTCGTAACCGTTAACTACAACTAAAAAATATTAACCCAAAAGGTGAATGCGCCGCCCCTGAAAGGGCGGCGTTTTTTTTAATTGAACCTTCTTACCTTTACTCTGTTTAACTAATTCACAATAACATTCATCAAATGTCATCAACTACAACAAAACCATTAATTCAGCTAAAATCTACAACTGTTCTCTCCAACATAGAAATAGCACCTTCAGTTTTCGTTCTTTCATTCAAGCGTGATTTTACTTTCAGGGCCGGACAAGTCCTTGGATTAGGCTTATCATCAACCGATGACCCCCGCCTTTACAGTATTGCCAGCGGCGAACAGGATCCGGAAGTGAAAATCCTTTATAGCATCAAGCCTGGCGGACAACTCACACCCAGTCTTGCACAATTAAAACAAAATGACAATCTCTGGATTACCCCTCCCTTTGGAAACTATGAAGGATCGGAGGAAGCAGCTTACTGGATTGCAGCGGGCACTGGCATTGCTCCCTTCACAAGTATGTTCAGATCAGGAATTGGAGGCAACAAAATCCTGATTCACGGAGGGCGGACCTTGGATTCATTCTATTTCAGTGAAGAATTGGAACCAGCATTCGGAAACAGGTATGTACGTTGCTGCAGCCAGCAAAAAGGGAACAATATCTTTGAAGGAAGAGTTACCCAATATCTTGAATCTCAAAATGATCTGCCCACCAATCAAAAATACTATCTTTGCGGTAGTGCTGAAATGGTGGTGGAATGCAGGGAAATCCTGCTCTTAAAAGGTATACCGTTCAGCAATATTGTAGCTGAAATTTATTTCTGAAACCATGAATCTTACGCTTGCTGATCAAAGCAAGGAACCCCTGCTCGGCAAAACACTGGGGGAATTAAAGGCAATTGTTAATTCTCTTGAACTTCCCGCCTTTACTGCCGGACAGATTGCCTATTGGTTATACAAGACCAATATACAGTCCTTCGATGAAATGAGCAATATTTCAAAGAAGACCAGGGAAATTTTATCTTCAAATTATAGTCTGGGTGCTACAGAGTCGGTAAAGGTCCAATCCTCCGCCGATGGCACAAAAAAGTACCTCTTCCCTACCCGGGGCAATAAATTTATTGAATCAGCCTATATTCCTGATGAGAGGAGAAATACACTCTGCGTTTCCACACAGGTTGGCTGCAAAATGGGATGCCTTTTTTGCATGACTGGTAAGCAAGGATTTCAGGCTCAGTTAAGCAGCGGGGAAATCATCAATCAACTTAGGTCATTACCCGAACGCCAAAATATCACAAACCTGGTGTTTATGGGCATGGGCGAACCATTCGATAATCTGGAATCCGTAATGAAAGCCCAGGAATTATTTACTGCTGAATACGGATTTGCTATTTCGGTTCGAAAAGTTACAGTTTCAACAGTAGGCATAGTTCCCGCCATGAAGGTGTTTCTCGAGAACAGCAAATGCAATCTGGCAGTTAGCCTTCACACTCCATTTGATGAGGAACGCCGCAAATTGATGCCGGTGCAGCATGTTTACCCGATAAAAGACGTAGTTGACACCATTAACGCCTTTGATCTTGGCAAATATCGCCGGGTTTCGATGGAATACATCGTGTTTGGAGAAGTGAATGATACCAGCCGGCACGTTAAGGAACTTGCAAGGCTGTTGAACAAGACACGCTGCCGGATAAACCTGATTCGCTTCCATCCTGTTCCGGGAGTGCCATTGCCAGCCACTGATGAAAACAGGCTGCTGGCATTTCAGAAAGCTTTGAATGACAAGGGAATTACTACTACCATCAGAGCCTCCAGGGGACTTGATATAGATGCCGCCTGTGGCCTGCTGTCTACCAAGGAATTGGTGAAAAAAGTACAATCCGAAAGTTAATTCCTGTCGATAACTTGAATTATGATTCTTATATTTGTGAATCCAACCCAGTAACCAAGACTTCTGAATGCTCCAAAACAATAAAATCCTTCTGGTTGAGGATTCCGATACCGATCGGTATTTATTTTCCAAGTACCTCAATCAATTAGGGTATGAATGTGATTGCTTCGAGAATGGGCAAGAACTTATTGAAAACATTGGCAATTATCCTTCATCACTTGTACTAATGGATATAGAATTGCCGGTAATGAATGGCATTGAAACCGCTATCCATGTAAGAAAGCATTTCCATGACCAAGAAAGAAAATTCATTCTCATCGGACTAACAAGCCACAATGACCCTGAAAAACTTGATGAAATTGCAGCTTCAGGCTTTGACTATTGTTTGCATAAGCCATTGAAAAGATTAGAACTGGAACAAAAACTCAAGCTATACATCTCCACTTCCATGAATACTCCAAATCCATCACCCAACTCAGGAGGAAACGGAAAACCGTCACCTCGTTCGTATTCTCTTGAAATGTTTGAAGCTGATGATCCTGAATTTCTCGAATCCATAGTTGGAATGTTTGTTGCCAGTACACCTGTGGCAATCGAAACATTGAAACAGGCATTTGCCAACCGGGAATGGGAAGCACTTCGCATGAGTGCCCACAAGCTTAAACCTCATTTCAATTACTTTATGGTTACTGATGGAGCCAAGGCTCTTCAGGAAGTTGAAGAACTTGCCAGACATTCCCAGGGAGAAGATATAATCCCTGATTTGCTCTTTCTCATTGAAGAAAAGGGCAAACTGGTGGTTCAGCAAATGAAGGAAGATTTCAATCAGGACTAACAGGCTTTACTCCGCTACTGCTAATATCCACTGACTAATCACCCGGGAATGAAAGACCTTACTGTTGGAAACAGTAGCCGCCTGATATTTAGTTTTGCCGTCCCAATGCTTATTGGGAACGTTTTTCAGCAGTTTTACAACATTGCCGACAGTATAATTGTCGGTAAATTTATTGGCAAGGAAGCACTGGCTGCAGTTGGTGCATCCTTCCCATTGATTTTCATGCTCATTTCCTTCGTTGTTGGAGTAGCAATGGGGACTACCGTAATCATTGCCCAGTATTACGGAGCCAAGGATATGAAGATGGTGAAGAAATCAATGGACACCCTCTACATCTTCCTTTTCTTTGCTTCTATCGTAGTCACCATCCTGGGCATTCTGTTCAGCAAACCCATTTTCAGACTTATCAACCTGCCTGCTGACATCATGCCTCAGGCTGTTACCTATTTCAATGTTTATCTTGCCGGACTCATATTCTTTTTTGGATTTAATGGTACCTCCGCAATACTTAGAGGATTAGGAGATTCAAAGACACCTCTCTATTTTCTGATTATCTCGACAGTTATTAATATTGTACTGGCTGTTCTCTTTGTAGCCATTTTCAAATGGGGTGTGGCAGGTGCAGCTTTTGCCACCGTCATAGCTCAGGCCGGGGCCTTTATTACAGGAATTATCTACCTGAACCGAACCCATGAAGTTGTAAAGTTATCCTTCCGTAAACTTGAATTCGACTGGGGAATATTTAAAAAAAGCTTGCAGATAGGCCTTCCTTCAGGATTTCAGCAAACCTTTGTAGCATTGGGAATGCTGGCTGTAATGAGAATTGTGAATGAATTTGGAACTGATGTAATAGCAGCATATAGCGTAGCCGGACGTATCGACTCACTTGCTGGTATGCCTGCAATGAATTTTGGAGTAGCCTTATCAACATTTGTAGGGCAAAATCTTGGAGCAGGAAAAACCGATAGGGTAAAGCAGGGATTCAAGGCAACACTCATAATGTCGTCGGCATTGGCTTTGTTTACTACCCTGATGGTGATTATTTTTCCAAGGGCACTTATGGGCTTATTCTCCAGTGACCCTGCAGTTATTGAGATCGGATCCCATTACCTGATAATAGTAGGATCTTTCTATGTTTTCTTCTCAACTATGTTTGTGGTAGGCGGAGTAATGAGGGGTGCAGGAGATACGCTGATACCTATGTTCATCACACTTTTCTCACTCTGGATCATACGAATTCCCCTGGCCTGGGTATTTTCAAATCAAATGGGCTATATGGGAATCTGGTGGTCAATTCCCATCGCATGGTTTGTTGGGATGGTGCTGTCATACCTCTATTACCTGAAAGGGAACTGGAAGAAAAAGGTAATTGTCCGTCCGGCAAAAGTTCAGCCAGAGGCTGATACCAATCCTCCTGTATTCGAATAATCAAAAACTATTCTTGAAGCAGCTTTTGGGAAGTCTGATTGATCAATAACCCGAATCAACCTAATTTCCCTTATTCCGGCCAGAATCCATAGTCGAACCTTAGCCTGTAATTCTGGGGAGTCCGCTGCCCTTTTCCTGCAATATAGACTGTGGATGTATTAACAAGGTTATTTGCAATATAAGTCCTTTCAATCCGGCTGACAACTTCCTCCGATTCCGTTGTTGATTCCTGAAGTATCACATTTCCGGCTTCATCATATTCCATATGCATCAGTTCAATTCCGGATGCCGATTCTTCCTTAACACCGGTAAGTCTGCCCGACTCATCCCTTGTGTAAGTATATCTTTCAATCAGGTGACCGTAATTGTTGTACTTCCTCGAAACTTTCCGGTGACCATCAGCATCATATTCATGAGTGGAAGCATATTCCTCAGCTCCTCCTTTATAGATTTCCTCAACCAAATTGCCTTCCTCATCAAATTTAAATTCGCTGCTTGAAAGCTCATCCCCATCTTCATTGTGTTCCGATTCCTTTACCAGTTTACCGTTTTCATAGGAAAGAAAAACCTTTGAGGTAATCTCACCATCACTGTCGGTGGTTATTTTGGAAATCAGCAGTCCAGCACTGTCATATTCAAAAACAGTTTCATCATAGGATTCATCCAGATAATGAAGACGCTCTGTGATCAGCTTTCCCCCACTATTGTATTCCATGGTTCGATGCTCTGAAACAAAGTCATCTTCTTCCATAAGGATCTCTTCCCTGATAAGACCTTCGGCAGTATAAGCATAAACAGCCTTGTGTTCCAGAATACCTTCAGAAGTTATGGTTTCCTCTGATAAAACATTGCCTTTTTCATCGAAGCTGGTCTTCTGATACACCTTCTCATGGCTGAGAATTTCCTCTTCATTTAACCCATCAACATTGGAGGCCCGATACGATATTGTGCTTTTCAATTTGTTTTCCATAAACTTTATTCAAAATCTCGCGCAAAACTATTAAATATCAATGAATTTGAGCCTGAGCATATAATTATAGTCCTAAATAAATGAGACATTGTAAGATTTAAAAGGCAATAACCTGATATTCTGAACGCTATTACTTTCTGAACAATGCGCCAATCCATTGATTTGAAAAAACACGACCTTTTGCTAATAGCAAACGACTTTCGGCAATTATTTTACTGACAAGTCAAATCCAGCCCACAAACAATGACCTTGACCAAAAATTGATATGCCCACACTGATTTCCTTACAGATATTGATTCTTGCTAGGGCAAAATCCTGCAAATCAGCTATGACCCAAAATTTGATCACACGACAGTCCTGATTCTCGGATCTTGTTGATGGAAGACACTTAGCACTTTCTCATTCTGCTGACAGTCTGGAAACTAAATTGTTCAGGTACTGCGAATGAGAAAATCTGGAACAAAAACATGATCAGAGATGAAAACTCTCTTCAGTTGGCATATGAGGATTTGCAATCAAGGTTATTATCTGGAAAACGGAATAATGATAGTCTTACCCGTCAACAGATTGAATTAAACCGCTCTCTCCTCGCAGGTAAGCAGGAAATTCTTCGATTGAACACTGCTTTGGAGGAAAAAGCCAGTAAACTAAGGGAGAATGAATACCTTTTGGCGAAGGCGCAGCTGGAAATCAAGGAATTGTCTAGTTCTGCAGAAATTGACAAGGTCAAACTGGAAGGGAAGATAGATGTCCATAGCACCAAACTGGAAGCAAAGGACAAGGAAATAAGCTATCTGAAGAAAAATATTGAAGAAAAGGACGCTCTGTTGAAACAGAAAACCGATGAATTGTTTGCCATCTACAAGGAAAAGGACAATTCGCTGAAAATCATCGATTCACTAGCCAGAGCCCTGAATCAGAAGGAGCTCGAATACATCAGGGTTTCGGAAAGGCTGAAGATCATCGAAGCTCAGTACAATGAAATCATGGCAAAGCAGACAGCTGCATCCAATAAAAAGAAGAAGATCCGCTTTATTCAAGGAGTAGGGATTAAGAATTACCGCACTCCGGATTGGGAACTGGCACCCCAGAGTTCAAGCTCCAGCAGCGTGCTGGTTATCAGCAATAAGAATGCTGGAAAGACAGATGTGGATTACATCACAGGAGTAAGTCTGTCACTTTACGACCTCTCAAAACCGGATTCAAAGTTCACCTATGATGCCGGAATCTTTGTAGGTTTTGGCGGACAGAATCTCTTCAAGAATTTCTATATTGGCCCCAGTTTCAAGGTTTTCGACTTCTTTCACATTAATACCGGAGCCAACTTTGCCGAATACCAGCAACTTAAGCCCGGCTTTAAGGAAGGAGACCAGCCCGGAGCATCAGGACTGTCATCAGTTCTTGTAAAGCAATGGAAAACAAATTTCTTTATTGGATTCACACTTGACCTCGAGTTGCTTGGCACAATTCCCAAGAAACTCTAATCCTTACTGACTACTGCCGTCAGGGAAGTTTTCCGGCTTGGAATAGGCCGGATTCGTGAGAAAACTCTCATCACGCAGGGTTTTGATAAATGCAATGAGATCTGCTTTTTCAGAGGGCAGAAGATGAATTCCTCCATCACTCACATGATGCATAAGCGGATGAACATAGGGAGACCATTGAACGCCTTCTGAATAGAAATCTATAACCTCCTCCAGCGTATTGAACCGCCCATCATGCATATAGGGACCTGTGAGTTCAATATTCCTTAAAGTGGTTGCCTTGTAAGCACCAATATCTGAAGCATCGCCTGTGACTGAAAACCTGTCACGGCTGTCAGTAAACTCAGTATCCTTCCCATTGTTATAAAACAGATTGGTGGTGAATAGTGGATTCCCATCCCCACCATGACAATGGAAACAGTCGGCTCCATCTTCGGTCATAAATAGCACATAGCCATTGAGTTCCTGGGTACTAAGCTGTATTTCACCCCTCAGGTACTGATCAAACCTGGAGTTTGACGAAACCAGTGTTCTGACAAACTGAGCAATTGCCTTCGCTATTCCATCGAAGGTCACTGTCCTGCTACCAAAAGCTTTCTCAAACAACTCAGGATATCCGTTTATGGACTGAATCATAGCTTTCACCCTGTTTGTATCAGCATTCATCTCATGAGGAGCAATAACACCCATATAAACCAGGTCTTCAATATTCCTCTTATTGGGATCATTTCCCTGCTCCGAAACTTGTCCGGACCATAAATAACCCGACTCATTCCATACCAGATTGATAAGAGGCAGCATCACATGAGGCGTTTTGATGCCGGTAATGCCGAAAGGCTTGCCTCCTGTAAATTTCGGGTGATCGATGCCGCACTCAAAGGATTTCTCCTGTAAATGGCAGGTTCCGCATGACATCATGCTGTCAGGGTTTGTCCTTCCCGAAAGTCTTCCATCATAAAACAGGAAGCGGCCAAGTGCAATGCCTTCAACAGTGAGGGGATTACTGGAAGGAATATTCAGCTTTGTAGGAAATCTTGAAGGTATTTCCAGTGTATATGGAGTAGCCTTGTAAGTCGGATCTTTTTCCCCGCATGAGGAAAACTGAAAAAGCAATACCAATCCAAGCAGGGAGTAGAGTATACTCCTGAGGCTTACAACCAAACTATCGCTTTTATTGATAATCATAAGCATTACTTACTTTGGTTTTGCAAACACCCCGTCTGCCCTGAATGCATTTCTACCGTTCTCTGCAGCTTTCTGCATTGCATCCTGATACTGCATTATTTGTCCGCCGATAATATTCCAGTCCCACAAATTGGGAGTTTCAAACCATTTGTTGATATACATTGTCAGGTAAACATTCTGGTATAACTGCGAACCTTCTACGTAGAAATTATCAAGAGGAAGGGAAAGACTGAAGAAATTGGAAACAAAGGTCACATCCCCACTGCCTGATTCTACCATTCCCCTGCCAAGATGCAGATTGAAAGGCTCCAGCAATTCATTTTCAGCAAGCCATTTACCATTCATCTTCATATAATGGTAACCACCACCCATCATATCAGGCCAGAACATATCCCGCTCGGGAGGATTCACAAAATAGCCTGATTGATTCAGAGTATCGGAGAGTCCGAATGTACAAGTCACTGAATCATATTTACCAGGAGGAAACAGAATGTCAGGTGTCCATTCCAGGGTTGAAGCAATATCGATATCCACATAATGAACCTTTTCGCTTTCACCAGTTGAATAGGGTTGTCCGCCTCTCCAAAGTTTAAGGTCGGAGATAAAATACTGAAGCTCATCAACCTCATATTTATTCCCGGCTAAATTGGTGTAAATAAGACTATTCTTAATCAATGCCGAATCAGAAACCAGATGGTAGAAGTAGAAAGTCACTTTGGCGGGCTGCTCTTCATCCCGGCAGGAATTAAGCCCAAGAAGGATAATAAATAATGCAACAGGTACTGCCTTGAAAGGAAATCCGGAAAAATTTTGCATCTGAAGAATAATTTGACTGTAAAATTACTTTATATGGTGAACCAATGCATTAATAATATGATTTGAGTCTTCGTTTTTCAGTCTTTCTGGCAAGCATCATTTGCTTAGCAGAATATGAGCCAAGAAGTCAAATACTGTTAACGCTTAGATACCGAAAGAAGTATTCAGTTTAATGCGCTAACTTTGTAAAAAATTATATCAAGCGAGATTATCATTTTCACCTGACCAAAGACCCCAAAATGCAGTTCAAGCCCGGAGATAAAGTTAGATTCCTGAATACAAAGGGAGGCGGAGTAGTTACAAAGAACATCAATAGTTTCATGGTTTCAGTAGCAATTGAGGACGGCTTTGAGATTCCGACCCTTACCAGCGAACTTGTGATTATTGAATCAACAGGAGCTAATGACAAGCTTTTCCTGAGGAAGGAAGAATTCAGTCACAAGGTTGAAGTTGAACCGGAACCTGTTGTTGAGGAGGATGATCGAACAAGCAGGATTCAGCAAAGCCGGGGAGAACAGTCTCTGCCATCTGGTGTATATCTGGCATACGTACCCCACGACCAGCAGTGGATTATGACCGGCAATATAGATATCATGCTTATCAATCATACAGAGCATGAAATTTTATACAGCCTGTTCCTGAAGGATGAGAAGGGAAGATTTACAGGCATGGATTATGGCTCCATTCATCCTGAATCGAAGCTGATTCTGGAAAGCATTGTCAGGGAAGATATCAATCAATGGTCAAGCGGAATAGTTCAGGTACTTTTCCATTTCGACGATAGTGAAAAAGTTTTAATGCCGGTCAGTACAACCTTTCGGCTGAAAGGTGCCACTTTCTATCGTGACAACAGTTACAAGGAATGCAGTCTGCTGGGGCAGAGCAAGGCAATTGTCTATACCATCTGCGAACTGAACCGCCTTCCTTCAACCGTTGAACATTTGCTGAATGAAAAGGAAGGGTTGGATCAACTTCCGGAGTCTGCAAAGCAGTTTGTGCCGGCTGCAATTATCGACCGGTATAAAATTGCTCCGAGAGAAGCAGAAGTTGACCTGCACATCTCCGCACTCAGGGAGAAATATGACAATTTATCTCCGAGGGAGATTATCACCATTCAGCTGGGAACATTTGAACGCATGCTGGAGAGTGCACTTGCAAACAACTACACGAGGATAGTATTTATTCATGGAGTTGGCAATGGCACACTGAAACAAACGCTCATCGACAGGATCAAGGATTATGGTGACCTTGAGTTTCGCAATGCATCCTTCGCAAAATATGGCAATGGAGCAATCGAACTGATACTTCACCAGAATATGTGATCTGCTGGATTACGATCATTTTAAGTATTGCTTTTTTATCTGACCGCCTTTCAGCTTCTGATGACCATCTAAACTCTGAATTCAGGGTGCGTTGACATTTTTGTGTATTATTCTTTCTGTATGTATACCTTGCCTGAATCCAGTAACAGGGCAAACAAAGCTGACTACTTTGCTTACCTATTATTTTGCATTGCCATCACAGGAGTCTTGATTGCCAGAGCATTTCTTGTTCCGGTAACCCATGATGAAGCAACCACCTTCTACAACTATGTTCTGACAGGTGATTTCATCCCATTTATGGCAAAGGGAGAAGCCAACAATCATCCATTGAATTCCTTCCTGACCTATTTATTTTACCATCTTTTTGGCAATCAGGCTATAGTTCTTCGGCTGGCAAATCTTCTTGCACTGCCATTCTACCTCCTAATAATTTTCAAGTTGTCGGGTAAACTTAATTCGAGGCTGGTTCGCTGGATATTCCTGATATGCATGGCTGGCACCTTTCATATGATGGAGTTCTTTGCTCTTTCAAGAGGTTACGGCCTTTCCCTTACCTTCTTGATGGCAGCTCTATACCAATCCCTACTACTGAATAAAACCAAAAGCAGCGGGCATACGCTCCTGATGAACCTGTTCCTGATCCTCGCTTCTCTATCAATCTTGCTGAATATTTACAATTTTGCCCTTCTGATTGGATGGAACTTACTGTGTTTGAGATATAAAAACTGGAAACAAAGGGGACTTTCGGCTCTGGCTATTATTGTCACCGGACTCATTCCACTCTATTTTCTTATTAAACTCACGCTATATCTCAAAACAGGTGGTGCCTACATTGAACGCGGATCCGGTGGAATCTGGAATTCCACGATGGTTTCACTCGTTGAAATGATCACTGATTTCAATCCAGTTCAATCGAATCAGCTGCTTCGGATTATTTGTCTGTATTTCACGATTCTTCTTTTAAGTTTTTTAGGGATCTCAGTCTGGAAAAGACGATTCAGAATAGAAGAGGCCCTGGTTTTTCCATATATGCTTATCGGAAACCTTGCCATAATCATCATCGTGGCACTTTATTTCTTCAGTGATTATCCACAGGGCCGCCTCGTCCTCTATATATTTCCGCTGGTATTTCTGTCAATTCTTTTTCTTCTCGACAGGGTATCAACGGCTATTTCTATAGGCTGGCTGAATTTTCTTTCCCTGCCTGTTCTGCTATTCCCTTTGCTCTCAATTTCCCAGATTCAATTTGAATATGTTCAGATCTATTACCGATGTCATGTTCCGATGAGGTTTTACAATGAAATAATGGATGATAACAAGAGTGGGGAATTCCCTACCTGTGTTGCAGGTCATGGCATTCAGGCATATTCATGGTCGTTTCTGTGCCGGCAGAAAGGCAGTATTGCCAATGAGCTTTGTGATGCTGAATTCCCAAGCAGGCGCTTGCCATATGAGATCATTGACCTTCAATACTTCAGTGACTGGAAAAAGTACTACGACACAATTGATTTTGATCCTGTTTCAAACCTGCATTTGCTGAAGAATAAAACTGCATACCGAAAAGTTGAGATTAAAAGAGATGAGTTTCCATCCGGATTTGAGAAAACGGATAGGGAATTTTTTGAGCTAAGCAGGAGATATCTATCTGAATTTGGAACGGATTCAATTCAACTTGACATTGATCTTTCATTTGATTCATTCAACAATCTGCTGAACGGAAATCTGGTTATAGAAATCAATGACAGTTCTCACCAGAATCTGATTTATGATGAAATTCACCTTAATTGGGCGAGAGATAAATGGGACGGTACAGCTCACAATTTCCGGAGAAGCTGGATATTTCCCAAATTGCCGGAAAAGGCTGCCTACATAAAAATCTATTTCTGGAATGCAGGAAAAAGAGAGTACCGGATAAATGCCGGATATCTGGCGTTTAACAGGCTCACAGCCAGATAAGGGAATTGTAAAAAATTCCCATTTCCTCCCGGTATCTTTCCTTTATCATGAGACTCATTAACCCTGCAAATCATTAACCACTGATTTATTGTACCTTTGCAGCAGCAGCAGCCCGTTCTATCGCTGTTCCGCAAGGAATGGAGGAAAGTCGGGACAACCCAGGGCTCCATACTTCCTAACGGGAAGGCTTTACGGCTGAATACCGCAGAGACAGATAGTGCCACAGAAATGATACCGCCACGCCATTTATGGCGGGGTAAGGGTGAAATCGTGAGGTAAGAGCTCACGCGTTGTCATGGCGACATGGCAGGAGGGTAAACCTTATGGGTTGAAAGGTCAAATATACCGGGTATTGTCGCGTCCGATCCGACGCGACGATAAGGGTTGCCCGCCCGA
>JADJHD010000038.1 GCA_016707705.1 Bacteroidales bacterium | reverse complement strand
TATCGTAAGGAAGTCTTGATTTCTGATTTCGGGTTACGGATTGTGGTTTTTTTGGAGTCTTGGGGCCGGGGGACAAGGAGACAATGAGACGGGGGGACGGGGAGATCTTTGATTGCGGGTTTCGGATTTCTGATTGAAATTTGGTGCCAGAGAGACAATGAGACGGGGTGACGGGGAGATTTGTGATTGTGAATTTTATTTGGAGTTATTTGATTTTGAATTTAGATTTCTTACTCGTAATCCTCTGTCACACAGAGCTTGTCGAAGTGTTTTCCAATGCTTCCAATGCTTCTTATAATGTGAATTTTAGGTACAAATGATATTGATTGTAATAACCAACCTTTTGTAAGAGAGGTTAAGAAGGAAAGAAGTTGAATGCTATTTCTTCTTTTCTGTTGCAGTTTCGGGTTGCGGATTTCTGATTACGGATTGTAGGTTGCCGGGAATTTTTGGAGGAGAATTTGAATTTTAAATTTCAAATCCATTCGTGTCCGCCTTCGCGATTCGTGCATTCGTGGCAAAAAACCATTGGCCATTATTCCTGAAATCACCCGATACAAGGATCTGATCACTGAGTTTAATAAGAAAGCGGAAATTTTGAGACCGGCTCAGGCTTTTCAATCAGGACAAAAATGGTAACTTGCCTCTGTATTTCGAAATGAATAGTTCAGCTATGAAAAAGTGCTTTTTATTATTGACAATCCTCCTTTCCGGACTATTCACCCTTGCTCAGGAAGAATTCCGTCCGGGGTATGTAATTCTTAAAGCAGGGGATACTCTTCAAGGGTTTATTAAATACCAGGTTGATCGGGTCAACAGCAGGGAATGCTTGTTTAAAAAACAGGCAGATGGAGAAATAACAATATATAATCCTTCTGAGCTTTCGGCATACCGGATAACTGATAGCAAGTATTTTGTTTCCAGGGAGATAACATTGGATAGCATCAAGCAGACCCGATTCATTGAGTATCTGATAGATGGAATAGTGGATGCTTATTTTTTCAGGGATGAAACAGGAGAGCATTTCCTTATGGATGCCGGCGAGGGCAGATTGGTTGAATTAAAGAATGTCAACAGGATAGTGAAGTCAGGGGGGAGCAACTATGCAGCAGAGGTTCCCGAATATGTCGGAGTAATGAAGTATATCTTCCGTGAGAGTCCCGAAATTGGCAGCAAGGTTGAATCCCTTAGCCTGAGCAGAAAATCACTGATCAAAATTTCGAAGGAGTACCACGAAGAGGTGTGTACCGACAAGGAATGCATAGTGTTTGAGAAACAAATGAAGAAAACAACACTGCAATTGGGCATTTTAGCTGGAGTTGGCATTGTCTTTACGAAGGCTGTAAATATAGAGCCATCATATATATACTACTATCTATATGGATGCAAGTTCCAAACGCAGCCTTCCTGGCGCGGGGGGATCTATGCAAAAGTCAATTTCCCGAATTTTGATGAGAATCTTTTTCTGGAATACCATGCCATCATTTATAATTTTTCGATCAACACCCATAATGAGTTTTTTCCTGAGCCGGGGTACACTGCAATACATGATGTGCAATCCAAAAGACTGCTACTTCAAAATCTCATCTCAGTTAAATATGTGCTGAACAATGGGAAGATATCGCCTTATCTTGAATCAGGAGTGTTTCACAATCTGCTGCTTAAGGAGAATTATCGCAGGGATACTTTCATTCACAGCATCTATGGTACCGCTGCCCAAAGCCACTTTGATTCACCATTTCCTACACAGGAATTCGGTTTGATGGCTGGAATTGGATGCAGATTCAGACTTAAAGGAAACGAAAGACTTGCCCTTGGACTCAGTTACCAGCGAAATGCCTCTTATTCAAGCCTGATTAGCTGGAACCAGTTCAGCCTCGGACTGAAGCTTCCGCTAATCTGGTAATCAATCCCCCTTCTTATCAGTATCTTTGCAGTGGAATTAATTCGGAAGAGCCGGCTTAAGTTTCTCTAAGGCCGTAATATTTCCGGTATTGAATCGTTAGTGCCAGTAGTTCGTGAATGCAATGACGGACTGATCCCAAATGCGATAAATAAAACCACATGATTAAGCAACTGAAAGAAGCAAACCGCTGGAGAGAGACTTTATTCCTTGGCTTTATTTCTACACTTTGTTTTTCCCTATCCATCTTCAGGCTTTACTATTCCGATTCAGTTCATTTCCTTTTCCTGAACTGGAACCTATTCCTGGCCTTTATTCCCTGGATGTTCAGCAGTATTATCACCATCTTCCCTTCCCTTCAAAGGAAATGGATACCAGTTACCATACTGGTTATGCTATGGCTGCTGTTTTTCCCCAATGCTCCCTATATCCTCACCGACCTCTTCCACCTGAAATGGGCCAAGGATATGCCCATCTGGTTCGATACCGTGCTGATTTTGTCGTTTGCCTGGACAGGCCTGCTTTTTGGGATACTGAGCCTCTGGGATATTGAACAGCTTATGGCTAAGTTCGTTCCGAAGAAATTAATTCCCATCATCACCACCTTCCTGCTTTTCCTGGGGAGTTTCGGGGTGTATGCCGGACGCTACATGCGCTGGAACAGCTGGGATATCGTGAAGGAGCCGCTGGGCATGTTCTATGAGCTGAAAGCAAGTATGTTCAGCAATTATTATCATCCCAAGCCCTACGGCATGACCTTCTTCCTGGGATTGTTTCTGGTAATGGTCTACTGGTCGTTCCGACTGGTCCGCTCACGAAATGTGTATTTCGGTAGGGACGCACATGTTGAAAAGGAGAAGAAATCCTGATTACTGCTTGTCGTAGCGAAGCACGTCGTCATTAACGAAATCAAGCTCAATTCCTGCATCCTTGAACATAGTCTCGGATTCGCCACCGCTATGATAGCGGAATTCACAAACCACCCTTTCAATTCCACAGTTGATGATTAGCATCGCACAGGTGCGACAGGGCGTCATCCTGCAGTAGAGTGTGGACCCCTGCAATGAAATCCCAAGCCTTGCTGCCTGACAAATGGCATTCTGCTCTGCATGAACGGTGCGTACGCAGTGATTGGTGGTAGTGCCATCCTCATGGGTTACCTGCTTGAAAAGATGTCCTACATCATCGCAATGAGGCAAACCAATGGGTGAGCCCACATAGCCTGTTACCAGAATCTGCTTGTTCCTTGCAATCACGCATCCGCTTCTCCCGCGATCGCAGGTGGCACGCTTGGCAATGGTCTTGGCGACTTCCATGAAATACTCGTCCCAGGTCGGCCTGATATAATGAGGGGTGTCGGTCATAGTTTGAAATTTTGTGGGTTAGTTTGACAAGAGGTTGGGATTGAGAAACTGACTAAAATTATAATTAAGGAAAAGGAATTCATCCGCCAGCCGGCGGACAGAATTCAGAATTCAGAATGGGAAAATGGAACCATTGGTTGGGGAATTATTCAGTCCGCTTCTGGCTTCTGTCCGCCGGCTGGCGGATGGATTCTTTGTGATAGCATTTTTTACCTCTCTGATACTCTCTGCCTATGCGTTTTCCTGTCCCTGCCTGATGATTTTTCTCACATTCTGAATCTGATCGGGTGTGCCCAGGACGAAAAGTTTGGCATGGGGCTCCATCACTGTATCACCTCCCGGATTTATTGTGTATTGTCCGTCGGCAGAGCGATACCCAATAATATTGGCACCGGTGATTCGGCGGATGCTCATATCGTGAATGGTCTTGCCGAGGAATTCAGTCGGCAGATCAGAGCAAACGATTTCAACAAGATTAACACCCTCATTTCCCTCAATGGAAAGTCGGTGGAAAAACTCTGCAAGGTCAGGCTTGGCAACCAGACTGGCCATGAAAGTGCCACCTACCTTCTCCGGCATTACTACATGCGAAGCCCCTGCAGTCTTGAGTTTCCGGTCGGAGGATTCATGCGAGGCACGGGATATGATCTGCAGTTCCTGACATAAAGAGCGGGCAGTTAGCACAACATAGAGATTGTCCGCATCAATCGGAAGGGTGGTAATCAGAGCCAGCGCCTTTTTAATGCCCGCCTGTTCGAGGATTTCATCTTCCGTTGCATCCCCCTCGATAAAGAGGACATGCTCCGTTTGGTGTGCCAGCACCAGTTCATGCTTTTTTTCCACGACCACCACCTGCTTATTCAAAAGCAGCAGGTCGTGCACGGTTTGCTGTCCGTTGCGGCCATACCCGACAACTATAACATGGTCTTTCATTTTCCTGAGTTCTATAAATTTTTTACCTCCCTGAAAAAGGGTTGTAAGTCGGCTTTCAACCAAATAGGTTGTAATCGTGGTAAGGGAATAGGCAAAAATACTGATGCTGAAGATAATCAGGAACATGGTGAAAATCTTGCCGTTCGCACTGAGTTCCTGAACCTCCTTGAATCCGACGGTGGCAACCGTGATTACGGTCATGAAAGCCGCATCCAGGAAGTTGTACCCTTCAATGAACATGTAGCCGGCAACCCCAATAACAGCAATTATGCCCAACAGGGCAAAAGCTATGATAAGACTGATGTTGCGGTTCGATTTCAGCATTGCTTGCCTATTCCTTCAGATGATTAGTACAATTATAAGAAATTATGCTCAATCGTGATGAATTTTGCGAAGCCGGATTGTTGGAGATCCTTATAATGGGCTTCGCAGATATGAAGCGGACAAAAATGCAATATTGCGTTCAATCAGGTGGGTCAGATCCCAAGTTTCTCAAGGATGGCAGCCACATTTTTGGTGAGGGCTTCAATATCCTCATCATTGCGAAGGGTAAAATCAGCCACTTCAATGCATTTGCGGAGGTTCTGCTTGTTCGGGTCCTGGGAGTCCATTTCCCTGGCTTCATTCTGCCGGAAGGTTTCCAGGCTTACCTGATCGGTTTCTGAATTTCGGGTTTGAATCCTTTGGTAGCGGATTTCGTCATTGGCATCCACTGCCAGAAGGATGAAATTGCCCTTTGACTTGAGGGATACCACTTCACCCGGGGTGCGGATGCTTTCGATCACGCAGTTGCGACCGGTCTGACTGGCTTTTTCAAAAAGCTGGTCAACGATGTAGGAAGGGGAGTTGTTTGCCCTGAGGTCATTGGCCACAATCACCATGCTGTCGCGGTTCACAGGCATTCCCCTGCGCACGATCTCCTCAGAAATAAATTCCCTGACCGAGAAATGCAGGAAGCCTTTTTCGCTTACCAGGTAATCGACGATAGTGCCTTTTCCGGCTCCCAGGGTTCCCGTAATTCCAACAATTAGCATCGGCGGTTATGAATTGAGGTTGTTCTTTGTTCAGGTTCTTGTAAACGAATTCTGCAGCTTAGATGGTATCCATCCTTTTGGTGGTTTCTTCCTTCAGCTCATGAATCCATTTGCCGCCATCAAGTTTCAGTGGCTCGTAATTGACCATCTTATCGAGTATGACTGACTCATCAGTATCAACTATCAGGTTGAGAAGGTGTTCCTTTTTTACAAATCGCTCATCGACTGAATGTTGCATAAATGCCAGAAGGTGATTGTAGTAGTTGTCGATGTTGAAAAGAGCCACCGGTTTATCCATAATTTCCAGCTGATTCCAGCTCATCACCTCGAAAAGTTCATCCATGGTTCCAATGCCACCGGGCAGGACGATGAATCCATCTGAAAGTTCACCCATCAGCATTTTCCGTTCGGCCATGTTGCTCACGATATGGAATTCGGTGATTGCATTGTGCGCAACTTCCCGTTCGATAAGGGTATGGGGCATGATGCCTATTACCTTGCCGCCGGCTTCCATCATGGTATCGGCTATGACGCGCATAACGCCTACATTGCTTCCTCCATATACGAGTGAGATTCCTCTTTCGGCTAATAGTAGTCCTAGACTGCGGGCTTTCTGACTGTAGCTTTCCAGTTTACCGGCACTGGAACCGCAAAATACACATACTGAATTGATTGTTCTCAAGTAGCTGGGAATTATAATGAATGGCAAAGATAATCAGCCTGGAGGAGCATAACCCTATTTAATCATGCAGGCTGATGCAATTCTGTTTCGGAATGGATAAACTGATGGATTTGGACTGGAAGATGCATAAATTGCATTGAAACTGATTAATCAAGATCCAGGGTTATCCTGATGTTTTCCTTTATTGTTTCCCTCAATTCAAAAGGGACCTCTCCAAGTTTTTTCAGCAGTCTTGTATTGTCAATTGCCCTGATCTGATCGATCATTATGTCGCAATTCTCCATAAGATTGGCCATTCCTTTTTTCAGATGAACTCTTAATATTTCAGCATCCTTCTCAACCTGTGTTGTAATAGGGCAGATGATGGTTGATGGATGTGGAATTTTATTTAAAAGATTTGTCTGGATGATTAATACCGGTCGTGTTTTACCGGGCTCAGTGCCTATTCGGGGATTGAGATCTGCTATCCAGACTTCGAATTGTTTAATCTGCATAATCAGTCCTTTCGAATTCATTAAGAACAATTAATGATTCCTTTTTAACCAAATAAGAATCGTTTTGAAGCTTTTTCTCAAGCAGGATTCTGCGTTGGTGCTGATTGTAGAAGTCCAGCGCATCGTTGATATATCGATTTCTCGTTTTTTTAATTCTGGAAAGAATTTTCTCCGTCTCGCTGAAAATGGAGTCGTCTATTTTTAATGATACTGTTTTCATGTTGCTAATATTATATTACAAAAGTATATCAAAAAAGTATATTGAATTATCTATCGTTGATAAATTGTTATTGGGAATATGGAGATTGTGCTCTGGGGAAATTGGGTTACACAGAGGTGCACTGAGAACCACAGAGTACCACGGAGGGACTTCTGCTCATTATAATTCTGTGCAAAATCTCTCTGTGTCCGCCGCGGCGGACTCTGTGTCTCCTCAGTGCTCTCTGTTGAACAAAAAGACTGACGGAGATCCCGAAAAGAACCCCAAAACTTTATCCAAGAAATCAGTGCAATCTGGTATCAAGGCTAGCATTGAAAACAATCTCAAAATGCTTGACGTAACGGGCTTTCACCTCATCCTCATCAATGACTCTACCCAGTTCCTTAGAAAGAGAAGTAACAGCCTTATCGGTAAATCCACAGGGATTGATCATATGGAAATATGCAAGATCAGTATTCACATTAAAAGCAAAGCCATGCATACTCACTCCCCTGCTTACCCTCACTCCGATAGCGCAGATCTTCCGTGTTTTTCCCGGCACCTGGGTATCAATCCAAACCCCTGTAGCCCCATTCAATCGCTCAGCTTTGATTCCGTAATCATTCAGTGTAAGGATAATTGTCTCCTCAAGCTTATCCACGTATTCCCGAATGCCCTTCACGAAATAATCCAGGTTCAGGATAGGATACCCCACCATTTGTCCGGGCCCGTGATAAGTGATATCCCCACCCCGGTTCGTCTTCACGAACTCAGCATTCTTTGCCTGAAGTTGAATGAAATTGGCAAGCAGGTTATCTTCAGAACCACTTTTCCCCAGGGTGAAAACATGCGGATGCTGACACAGAAGGAGATAATTCTCAGTTTCCGGAATTGAGGAATCTGAATTCGAATTTAATTTTTTGGAGATAATTGACTGCAGCAGAGATTCCTGCAGATCCCAGGCTTCCTGATAGTTTATCAGTCCAAGGTCGCGCAGATGAACCTGCTTTTCAGGATTGGATGGAACTTGCATTGAAGGCAGAAGATGAATTTCGTCCTTCAAAATTATCTAAGAAGAGGCAATTAAAGTCAGGAGGGGGAAAATTAATGTGAAGTAAAGAAGAATTCAGTAGTCAGAAGTCAGAATTCAGAATAGAAATAATGGAACCTCTATTTAGAAAATTATTTTAGCTCCTGTCCGTCAGCTGGCGGATGGATTCTTGCTCTCGACTACTGACTTCATAGAAAATTGCCTTCTTAGCCAATCTTCTAAACCTATTTTCCCTAACTACTATGCTGGAAACTTAAGAATCATCATCAGAAATGCCAGGAAAGGTGAAATCAAGGCAACCAGTCCCCAGAAATCCCAACGCTTCAACATTTTGCTGAATTCATTCCAATCGGCTTTTTCCCCGGAAGTGTAGGCATATATTTTCCTCTGCAGCGGTGCGAGTTTTGCTGAGAAGGCAAATCCTGAAATCGTGAACATTATCAGCGAACCCAGAATCCAGCCAGTGCCAAAAATCGACATCTTCTGATGCATTGCCAATCCCAATCCTGCAATCAGCAAGAGTGCCGCAGATGGAAGGGTGAATACTTTATCGGCCTTGATAATTCCCTTTGTTGCCTGACTGATGAATTTGAAGTCCTTAGTCTTTGCTGCATAATGCATCCAGAAAATCCCTACTGTGATATTTCCGAGAAAAATTACTACTGCCAAAAGATGCATTACTGTTAAAATATGAATTCCCATTTAGTGTTGGTTGAGTTAAGAAACGGTCTGGAAATATTCATATGGAGAAAAGAATTCATCCGCCAGCTGGCGGATGGCTCCTGGCTCCTGACTTCTTCTAAAAAGAAGATTTCTAGACAATTTCTAAGTGTTATTATTTGAGTTACCTGTTCTGAATCCATGCCCACCTATGCGAATCCATGTCTCAGGTATATCATAACAACTCAAAGCACTTTTGGTTGGTGGCAGACATTGTTAATTCTGCTATAGCACGAAGGGAATAATCAATTAATGTGAGATTGATTTAATTTAACGTGATTTCGTTGAAAAGCATACTTAAGAGATAGAATGATAAGGTAATAAGGTTGGATTTATGGTGTTTTATTTATTACTAAGGTTTTGATTTGGTGGCGACTTGACAATTTTACAAACTAAACCTTATTTTAATTCTTAACCTTAGTAATCTGAATCGTCAAACTTGCATTGAACCTTATTACCTAATTGATTTTTAGCAATATGGAAATATTTATCCAAGAGAATCAAAGTGAGTTCATTGTACTCTAATAAGTTCGTTGAAACAGAACAAAAAAGTGATAGAATGATAAGGTAATAAGGTTGGATTTACGGTGTTTTTTTTATTACTAAGGTTTTGATTTGTTGGCGATTTGACAACTTGACAAACGGAACCTTATTCTTATTCCTTAACCTTAGTAACCTGAATGGTCAAACTTGCTTCGAACCTTATTACCTTATTGATTTTTAGCAATATGGAAATATTTATCCAATAGAATCAAAGTGAATTCATTTTACTTGATTAAGTTCGTTGAAACAGAACAAAAAAGTGATAGTATAATAAGGTAATAAGGTTGGATTTATGGTGTTTTATTTATTACTAAGGTTTTGATTTATTGGTAATTTGACAATTTTACAAACTAAACTTTATTTTCATTCTTAACCTTAGTAGTAGGAATCCTCAATTTCCCATCAAACCTTATTACCTTATTGATTTTTAGCAACATAAAGCTTATTATCCTATTAAAATAAGTCGAGCTGACGTTAACTCCTTATCGCCCGAAATCAAGGAAGGAATCGGTTTTTATGTCCGTAGAGGAAATGCAGTTTGCTCACCCCACGCTTCAGATGTTCGGTGCGTAGGTTCACAAACTGATCAAAACCCTGAACAAGATTCAGATCGCGAAATTTCAGCGATTTTGGGGAATATGCTTCTCCGCATGGTAACTGCTTCTAACCAGCGGGCGGCTTTCAACATGCCGGAAACCCTTATCTAGTCCGGCCTGGCGATATTTTTCAAATTGCTCTGGTGTGATATATTCCACCACTTTAAGATGCTCCAGACTTGGCTGCAGGTATTGTCCGAGAGTGAGCACACTGCAGTTCACCTTTCTCAGATCATCCATGGTTTCCAGCACTTCTGCCTCTTTTTCTCCCAGTCCGAGCATCAATCCTGATTTGGCAGTGATTCCGGATGCGGCGATATGCCAGAGAACTCCCAGACTTCTTTCATATTTTGCAGCTGATCGAACTTCAGGGGTAAGTCGGCGGACCGTTTCAAGATTATGCGAAATAATCTCCGGTTTTTCTGCAATTACCAGATCCAAAAGCTCTGTTTTTCCCTGAAAATCAGGAATCAATGTCTCGATGGTGACCCCGGGACATTCATTTCTGATAGCCCTGATGGTCGCTGCCCAATGCGTTGCTCCTCCGTCAGGAAGGTCATCCCGGTCCACAGAAGTGAGAACTACATGCTTCAGATTCAGTTCCTTAACAGATGATGCAATCTTAAGCGGTTCATTTGCATCCGGGAGAAGGGGCTTTCCGGTTGCAGTTGCGCAGAATTTGCAGGATCGGGTGCAGATATCCCCAAGAATCATGAATGTGGCTGTCCCCGCCGACCAGCATTCCCCCAGATTGGGGCATTTCCCGGATACACAGATGGTATGAAGTCCTTGTTCCTCAAGAATTCCCTTCACCTTCAGGTAATTTTCTCCTTTTGGCAACTTTATCTTCAGCCAGTCGGGTTTTCGGTTGTACTTTGGTGCAGGAGTTTCCATGGCGCTTAACAGGTATGGCAGAACTTTGTAATGAAATTCGAGGTTAAAGGCCTGCAAAGTTAGGGCATTTCCTTTTTCGGGCACAAAGTTCGGCAGATAAGTAATTTACGCAAAAACAGAATTTGATACTTTGCCGAAATATGTATTTTTGTAAGGTCAATGGGGTATTTCCCTCTTGAAATCTATTGTCCAGCCATCCCCTTATGAACGACCTATATCCACTGAAATTCGCCCCGCTCTTCAAAGATAAAATCTGGGGAGGACAAAAAGTCAAAACTCAGTTTGGCCTTGATTTTTCACCCCTTCCCAATTGCGGTGAAGTTTGGGCTTTGTCCGGCTATCCCGGCAATGAAAGCATTGTCACCAACGGATTTCTGAAAGGCAACAACCTGAATGAGCTCATCGAGGTTTACATGGAAGACCTGCTTGGTGACCAGATTTTTGAGCAGTTTGGAGAGGAATTTCCCCTGCTGATCAAATTGCTGGATTCCAACGACTGGCTTTCTATTCAGGTGCATCCGGATGATGAACTGGCTGCAACCCGTCATCAGGGTCGCGGTAAGACCGAGATGTGGTATGTGATTGATGCCGAACCCGGAGCCGAGCTGATCAGTGGGTTCAAGCATACGGTAAGCAAAGAAGAATACCTCGCCCACGTTGAAAAGGGAAACCTTACGGAAATCCTGAATTACGAAAAAGCAAAAGCCGGGGATGTGTTTTTTGTCCCTGCAGGAAGGGTTCATGCTTTAGGGCCCGGACTCTTCATCGCTGAGATTCAGCAGTCGAGCGACCACACCTACCGCATTTCCGACTATAATCGCCTTGATCCTAAGGGACAACCCCGCGAACTGCATACAGAGCTTGCGCTTGACGCCCTGGATTTTGAATACAGAAGCGATATCCGCACCGAATATGAGGAAGAAAAGGATTTTACTGTTCCTTTGGTGGAAAGTCCCTTCTTCCAGACCAACCTATTGCATTTTGGTACAAGCATTGATAAGGATTACGCCGACCTCGACTCATTCGTGATTCTTTTTGCAGTGCAGGGTAAAATGACGGTGGTCCATGAAAAAGGAAGCGAAACCCTGAAAGCCGGCGAAGCTATGTTGATTCCGGCAAGTATGAAAAGGATTAAATTGGTTCCCGAAACAGAATCAAAGCTCCTGGAGGTCTACATTCCGTGACGGAAACCATTGATTGCAATTCAAGTTGCTCAATAAAATTGATAATTCAACCTGACCAATAAAACTGTTACACAAATGAAACAAACACTGATTCTCCTCATTACCGCATTTTTTGCACTCAGCCTCAGCGCTCAGGAAGCCAAAACTGACAAGGTTCTCTTCAAGTTGCCGTCAGTAAATGTTGTGGATATGAATGGAAAGAAGATCAATACTTCACAGCTTACCAATAATGGCAAGCCTTTCATTATCAGTTTCTGGGCTACCTGGTGCAAACCCTGCGTAAAGGAGCTTACCACCATTTCGGAAGTGTATCAGGACTGGCAGGAAGAAACAGGAGTTAAGCTCATTGCTGTTTCAATCGACGATTCCCGTTCATCCGCACAGGTTAAGACTCTGGTCAATGGCAAGAACTGGGAGTATGAAGTGCTTCTGGATGCCAATGCCGATTTCAAAAGGGCTATGAATGTGAATGCAGTTCCTCATACCTTTATCGTGAATGGAAAGGGTGAGATCGTATGGCAGCACACCAGTTTCAGCGAAGGTTCAGAACTCGAGCTTATCGCCCTGATCCGCAAGCTGAATGCGGGTGAGCCGATTTCCCAGTAAGATATCTGCATTTTGCGGATTCTTCTTATACGAGATGAAATCAAACAGGCTTCCTTCAAAAGAAGTTCTCCTTTAAAAACATTTTGTGTTGTTCATTCATTGCTGTAAAACATCAATCAATTGAAAAACAGTACCCTACTTTCATTTTTTGCTGCCCTTTTCCTTGTGGCAGCTTTTACCTTTAATACCAGAGCGCAGGGGATTCTCTCACAGGCTCAGGTAAATGGTAATTTCCAGATGGATGCCCAGTATTATCAGGTGGATTCCGCCATTGGCGCCTATGCAATCCCTGAAAAGATGCTGATGAATTCCTGGACCAACGTCACCTATGTTGCAGGTGATTTTTCAGCCGGGATGCGCTTTGAGACTTACCTCAATCCGATCAGTGGCTATTATAAGGATTTGAAAGGCTCAGGAGTTCCCTTCTGGTATGCCGGTTATAAATCGGGGCAGTTTGAAATTACTGCCGGTAATTTCTACGAACAATTCGGAAGCGGCATGGTACTCAGGGCTTATGAGGAACATAACCTGGGATATGACAATGCGCTGAATGGCGTCAGGGTTAAATTCACGCCTTTCCAGGGGGTTACCCTGAAGGGAATCTGGGGTACCCAAAGATATTTCTGGCAGAAGAGTCCGGGTATTATCCGTGGCGGTGATGTTGACATTGCTCTGAATGATGCCATCAAGGCCTTTGAAAACTCAAAGCTTAAACTACAGATCGGTGGCAGTTTCGTAAGCAAATTCCAGGATAATGAAGAAATATCCATTGGAACAGATACCACTCTTAAGCTCCCTCTGAATGTTGGCGCAGCTTCCGGACGATTCAACCTTACCTATGGAAAATTCGGAATGGGTGCTGAATATGCCTATAAGATCAATGATCCGAATGCCTCCAATAAGTTTATCTACCGCAAGGGACAAGGATTATTGCTGAATGTATCCTACTCAGAAAAAGGTTTCGGAGTTCTGATTCAGGCAAAGCGTCTCGACAATATGAGTTTCAAGTCGAAAAGGACTGAGACCGGCAATGTGCTTGATATCAATTATCTGCCTGCAATTACCAAACAGCATACCTATACGCTAGCAGCTCTTTACCCATACGCCACTCAAACCAATGGTGAAATGGGACTGGAGGGACAATTGAATTATAAGTTTAAGAAAGAGACGCTTTTAGGCGGACATTATGGAACAGATATCAGTCTTAACTTCTCACAAATCAATTCAATAGACAAAACTGCTGTCGGGACAGATGCTATTGATGCTCCCGGAACACTTGGTTATGAATCTGATTTCTTCAAGGTAGGAGATAAAATGTATTTCCGCGATATCAATCTTGAAATCAGCCATAAATTCACTAAGTCATTCAAGGCATCCCTCAACCTGATGCGACAGGATTATGATCCTCTGGTTAACGGACATGAAGGCGAGCCTATGATTCACTCCAATCTGGCGATAGCCGAATTGACTTATAAATTCACTACAACCCATGCCTTACGCGGAGAATTCCAGATACTGCAAACCAAGCAGGATCAGGGAGACTGGGCAATGGCCATGTTTGAATACAGCATTGCTCCACTTTGGTTCTTCAGTGTAGCTGATCAGTGGAACTTCGGTAACGAGAACTCCGATAACAGATTCCATTACCCATTGATTGCAGCCGGCTATAACAATAATGCCAACCGCATTCAGGTTTCCTATGGCAAGCAGCGCGCAGGGATTGTCTGTGTAGGTGGTGTTTGCCGTCCGGTTCCTGCTTCCAATGGATTTACCGTAACCATTACCAGCAGTTTCTAAGTCACAATTAAGCTTTAGTCTGTTTAACAGATTCCAAAGAAACGATTATGAAAACCTTGAAAATATCAGTCTTCCTCTCTGCTCTGCTCTTTATCGTAGTGGCCTGTGATAAAATGGAAGCCCCCTATGTGAATATCCCCCAAGTTGTGGATACTGCAGCCTGCCCGGTCCCGGAATTCCCTGAACTGACAACCCACACCAAAACCATCCTGCTTGAGGATTATACAGGACATACCTGTCCGAACTGCCCTACAGCCGGTAAAATAGCCCGCGACCTGAAGGAACAGTATCCCGGACAGCTGGTAGTAATGGCAGTGCATGCCGGTTGGTTTGCCAGGACTTATCCCGAAGCAGGCGTTCCTCAGATTTTTGATTATGATTTCAGGACTCCTGCCGGAACTGAGTGGGATGCATTCTTCGGAAACGGTAATGCAGGAAATCCCAACGGACTTGTAAACCGACTTACAGTTAACAGCAAGTATGTATTGCGTCCCAATGAATGGGCAGGAGTAATTACAACTTAACTTGCAGAGTCTCCTAAGGCTGACCTGCAGCTTATTGTTGATTATGATCCCACCGACCGCAAGATTTGTGTTCATACCAAGAGCTGGTTCCTCTCTGCCATTGAGGCTGATCTGAAACTGGAAGTTGTGGTTATTGAGGACAGTATTATAGCTACCCAAAAGAATAATGACGCAGCAATCGGACCTGTAGGAGATATAGAGGATTTTGTCCATATGCATGTACTGCGTGCTGCGCTGAATGGCACATGGGGAACTACGATAGCTTTTGGAGGACATGATAATCCTGCTACGGTGGTAACTACAACCCAATCGACACTGCCGGAAGCCTGTGTTCCGAAGAACTGTCATGTTGTAGCCTTCATTTTCAATGCCAATACCAAAGAGGTGTTGCAGGCAGCAGAAGTTAAACTGCAATAAAAAAAATATTCCTTCCAGTGGTCGTGAGCCGCTTCCTTCCTTTACTTTAACCCGGTAATTCTAATCAGTATTGACCACTAATCTCTATGCTATGAGCGAGAACAAAATCACTATTAATCTTACTGAAAAGCAATATCTTGATCTGGTGAAACTGGCCTACCTGGGCAATATGGTAGCCGAAGAAGTGTGTGAAGATAAGGATCTTGGTGCCTATGCTGATTTACAGCAATTCCTGTTTTCGCATTCAGGTCCAGGGAAGGGCAATTTGTATATTGCTCACGATAAGGATGAAAATGAGTATTTTCTGGCTGAGGATTTGGAAGAAGATCTTTCTGATTTGCTGGATGATTATGATGAGAGCCGTTTCTGGGAAAGTCTGGTAATGAGGCTCACCCTTCGTGATTTACAGAAGAAGTTCTCCGAAAAGGAATTGGCTGAAATTCCTGAAGAAACCGGCCGCCAGGAAATGGAAGTGATCCACAATTATTACATCTCCGAATTCGATGACCACGATCTTGACAACCTCAAGATTGTCTCCATGAAGAAACTCTAATTCACATTACTGGTAAGTGATATTCGGAATCCTTGCTCTCATTGTAAATTATTTTTCCACAGAGAGGCACTGAGAAGGCACTGAGGAACACAGAGAGATTACCTATTCATTAGAACCTGAAAGAGAAGACGGACAGCTATTTCTCTGTGAAACTCCGTGACTCCTCTGTGCTCCTCTGTGGAATTAATTGGAGCGACGACGTACATTAAACAAAAAACCCGGACAAATACCAGATAGGTATTGCCCGGGTTCTTTTTATGTGAAAGCCGGATTAGTGGCTGACAGCGAACTTTGTGACCTTACGGAAATCCTGGGAAATGACTTCCAGAGAATATATTCCGGATGGCATTGAAGTTACATCGTAAACGAAAGGAGCAGATAAATCAATCTGCCTGTTCACAATCACCATTCCACGAGCATCAGAAATCTTAATGGTGGCATTGCCGCTGAGTTTACCAAAGCCAACATTGATAGTTGAAACAGCAGGATTTGGAGAAACGGAAATCTCAGCTTTGCTGTTTTCGCCAAGACCAGTGCAGTACTCAACCCAAACATAGGAAGGCTTTACAAGAGTATCGGCATACTGACCATTGGTCACGATCAGAGTAACATCATACAAGCCCGGATTGGCATAGGTTACAGTTGGTTCCGGATCGGTTGAGGTTTCAGGAACACCACCAGGGAATGACCATGCATAGGAAGTAGCTCCACCGGTTGTGAAATTGCTGAAAGTAACCGTACCACCTTCACAGATGGATGCCGGACTACCAATGAAATTAGCAGCCAGCTGGGTTGACAGAACTCCGAAGAATTCTATGATCCTGCGCATATACTCATTGCGGGTTGAAGGGAATTCAGCATTCTCCAGTCCACCAAATTCAAAGGCAGAAGCTATACTCTTGTAAGTTCCCTGATCATAGGCAACAGCACTGATGTATAAAGGCATGGCATTTTTAAAGATAGTGAAGGCTGGTGATAAAGGCGCAATATGATCGATGAATTCATTGTCGCCTGTAAAAGCAAAGGAGAGACTTTCAGTGAAAGTAGAAGTCTGACCGTTCAGGGTTGAAAGGTCGTTTCCTCCGTCCATTACTCCATTAGTCTTGAACATGGTATGAACCGCTGTTTTCGGGTCATAATACCAGGTATCGCCACCTTCCATGTAGAGTTTTCCTCCAGCTGCAAGGAAATCAGCAAGTTTCTGACCTTCTGCTGAAGTCAGGACATGCTTCTTGTCATTGGTTCCGAGGCAAACGAACAAGGTCTGGTATCCGGAGATATCGGCGGGCATCACATTCTTATATTCTGCAAATACATTATTGGCCATCAGTGAAGCATGTACCAGCGGACCGGAGTTCAGGTTCATATCCAGGTCAATAACAGCAACCGGAATCTGTCCGATTACAATATTGAATGAAGTTGGAGTATTCAGTCCAAGATCAGCAGTCATCAGGAATGCACATGGCACTATATGCCCGTTTGGTGCGTTTGGATCAGCGGTAAAGGTGTAGGTGCGCAGTTCAGTCACTCCGGATTCGAGATCGCCGTAGGCTTGCGCAGATATGGACTGGAGGGTAAGCCATGGGTCGTTGATTGATAATTGACCCCAGACATTACTGGTTGAAGCAGAACCATTGTTATTGATGCTCACATTCACATCAAAGGTTTCACCCGGATCAGCCTTGCCATTGTTGTTTCCTTCGGTATCGGAAATGATATAGGAAATCAGTTTCAGGTTTCCTGCATGAGCGGTAATGCTGAAACTTCCAGCCCAGCTGTCGGCACCTGCGGTTGCAGTATAATGGAAAGGAATCACATGCATATCGGGTATGCTGGTTGAAAGAGTGAAGCCAAATCCGTTTTCAACGGCGGTGGTATCTCCGGCAGGAACCTCAGTATAGGTTTCCAGTCCATCGGTAAGTGTGATGAAAGGATCTTCGGAAGTAAGGACAACCTCAACATTCTGGGCTGGCAATACTCCAATATTGTTCAGTGCAAGGTCCAGAGTAACAGCTTCACCATAATCAGCCAGGCCGTTATTGTTGAAGGTCACATCGTGAACCATGGTATTATTGTAAATCAGGTAAGGTCCATTGTTGGGAATTACCGCCAGGTCTGTTTCGTAGGGAAGCCTGTTGAATGCTGTTACTACCAGATGCATGGTGTCAGGAGTCTGCATGGCCGGGAAGCTTAGATTGGCAACACCACCTGAAACGAAGCCTGATGCAAGGAACTCATTATTCATGCTCAATCCTATGAGTGCACCTTCAGCATCGCAATTCACGGCAAAGGTGGAGGTTCCCAGGAAAATCTGGTTTTCATGGCTGATGGTCATTGCAACAGGAACATCGGTCATTACCTGAAGTGCAGGATCTCCGAAGATGGTCCAGGTATCAGTCATTTCATCTCCGCCTGAGCCGTAGTCGTCATTCATCTTGCAGCAACCGTTCATAGTCAGTCCGCCGAAGGTATGCTTCATGTTGTCGGGATAAGCTCCCACCAGCAGGTCATCCATTTCGTCTTCCCCATCCATTGGAGGATTCCAGCTTTGGTTGATGGTTGACATCACAGTTGCAACAGCACCGGTTGGACCCGTTGAGTTTTTAGCTCTCAGCCAGGCTTCTGCAAAGCAGGTTCCGCTTACGAAATCACCGTTCACACAGGCTACGCTGAAAATATACGGCCACATATGGTTATTGCTGAGCTGATTCACATTGGTATTTGAATAGCCTGTGGTTCCCCAGGAAGTCTGGCTTCCATGTCCGCAATAATTGATAACGGATGCTCCGTTGTTGATTTTTTCAGATACCATTGCAGGAGTTGGATTTCCACCCTGATCTTCGCCACCCTGTGAGCCATCGTATAATTCGGCTACCTCGGTATAGGTAAAGCCCATGAGTTTGGTGCGGATATTCCTGATATGCTGGTAGTCATATTCATTGTCGTCACCGGGACCCTGATCGGAGCCGATGCCAATCCCCTTCTCCATCCAGTTGGAGCCGAGATAGGGGTTGCGTTCATATTCCAAAGTCCTCTGAACCATGGTTGTTACATGCTCGGCTGTTTCTGCTGAGAACCTTCCAACAAATACATCAGGATAATGGTCATTGCCAGCCAAATAGCCATAGGCAACATCCGAGGGGCCACCAAGGTTACCGGTGGTATTTGTAGGGATTTGGGGACCATCTCCGACTAAAACCAGGAAGGTAAGCCCATTGGTAGCATAATAGTTTGCAACATATGCCTTGATAGCATCTGCGTTTGCACCGATACTGGCTACATCCACTATTTCAGTTTGAGTACCCTTGCTGTTTTTCCAGTCGACGAAAGGTTGCATTGCAGCCATGAAAGGACCATACGAAATGATAAGCATTTTCCCGTATTCGTAAATCGGGGTATAGTCTACATTGGCGGTATTCAGGAACTGATGGGAGTAAACACCTGCAAAATCAAGATCCATCTTCCTGCTGCTGCCGGTTTGATTTATTGCATTGAAAAGGCTGGTGCCGGACTGAAAAACCTTAACGGTAATGTCAGTGTATACTCTCAGAACTTTGGTAACCGGATTGTACTGGAAAGGATAAACAACAACGGTTTGTCCCCTGTAATCCCTGAGGATGTAAGGACGCCGAAGATCTGCCATTGAAGCTGGAAAGAACTTGTTTTCTGCATAGGGCCTGCCATATTCGAATGGAACACTGGACGGATCAATGTCGCGTTTCAGGTTTCCCTTTGAAGGAGCCAGTGAAATGTTTTCGAAATCGACATAGGAGGAGCCTTCAATGCTAACATCCATAAGTGCCTGATCCGGGATAATCACTGAGGCTGTAAGCTTTGGCAAATCAGGGGCACCCTGCTGAAGCATGGGAGTGCCTTCGTCAACACTAACAGTAACGGCAGTTCCCTGAGCAGTTGTAACCTGATTCAGGAAAAATCCATCCACCGAAAAATGAATCACGGAGGTACTGATATCCGATGAAACAAGCTCTGCCTTGGCAGGAGTAGCCTGTTGCGACCTTATAGGAGTCCATTGTCCCGCGAACAGCAGTGAACAGCTTAGAACAAGAATGAATGAAAGAAGGGTTCGTTTCATGGTTTGAGGAGGTTGGAAGTCTTATGGATCAATGATTCCTGATTACTTTGGTTACCTGTACCGATGAGCCTGAATAAAGCTTGCAGGTATAGATTCCCGGAGCCAGCGCTGAGCCGTCGAACAGGGTCGTGTAGTTTCCTGCATTTTTAATTCCTGATTCAATGGTAGCTACTTCTTTACCGATAGCATTGTAAAGAACAATTTTTACAAGGCTGTTTTCAGTAACGGTATAGTCCACATTCAGACTTTTGCTGAAAGGATTTGGATAAGCCCTGAATCCCTGGTTTGCATCAGAATCGAGTCCGGTGAAACCAAAGTAAACTGAATTTGAAGGATCTGAAGGACATCCATTAACATTGGATACAACAACATAATATGCATCGGTATGGGTAGGGGTATAATCCTGTGATGTAGCACCCGGAATCTCGCCCAGACTGTTGAACCACTGATTTCCGGTTGCTGAAGAAGAGCTGAGATGGGTGCCGGCATTGGTTACAACCGGGGTAGCGGGTATTTCACTTACAACAACATCAATTGAACTGTTGGAGGTAAACAATCCGCTCTTTACTTCTACCTGATAGGTGATTGTTTCGGTTGGACTTGCTACCGGATTGAAAATGCCGGTATTGTTCAAGCCTGTTGAGGGGGTCCATGTATAGGAATAATTTCCAACACCGCCTGTTGCAAAGGCATAGAGCTGAGTTGAAGTGCCCGGACAAATTGTTGGAGGAATAGCCAGCATGTTGATGGCAAGAGGTCCGGTTGGATTTTCGCTGAATGGCGGGAATACAATGTAATCAACCCAGCCTGCATTTTGACCCGACAAAGTGGACTCGTCAGTAGAATATACCCAGCTGAAGCGGTGTGCTCCGGTAGTAACAGGGTAACTAACCTGACTCCAGTCCATATTACCTGACCAGCTTCCAAGTTCAACACCATCAATGAAGAATTTCAGGAAGTCGTAACCGCTTTCGGAGGAAACCTTACGGTTGAAAGAGATTGGACCATTTGATAAAACAACTACATCAAGGTACATTTCTGAACGCTGTGAGTTGCCCAGTGTTCCTGACATGGAGCCGTAGTTTCCTTCATACTTGGTGCTGTTGCTTATCTTCCAGCTTGCATTACCAGCCATTCTCCAGGAGAATTTGTTGAAGCTATTGGTTTCGTAGTCTTCAATCTGAGGCCCAACGGTTGGGAACAGGTTTGAAAGCGCATTGTAAGGACCAGCAGTTGCGGTGAAATAAAGAGAAAACTCATATCCGATTGGTGCATCCGGACTGATAGTAAAGTTGAAAGTTGCCTCAGCAGTAGCATTTGGACTAAGTGCTGGCAGTGTTTGGGCTGCGGTATTGATGGTAATGTAATCACCAAAGGCAAACAGCTGAGCTGTGATATCTGATGAATTGCAATGTCCGGTATTAGTGGTTGGAATAGTCACGTAAATGGTTTCTCCTGCATCCAGCATGCCATTTCCATTTCCACCAGTAGCTTCGTCGACAGAGAAAATGCCGGCTTTCAGGTTAGGTGCATAGAACTGAATAGTGAATGCTGATGAGAACGAATTGGTATCAGCAACGCTGTTCACGAAGAAGGTACCAACATGAAGGTCGGGCACATAATCATGGGTTTGAATGGTGAATGCATCTGTTGCAGATGCTGAACCATTGCTGGTAATGATAGGCCAGGTATGAGTAGGTTCTGAAATCGTTACATAAGGGTCAGCAGTAACAAGTGTGGAAACTGCATTTACTGCATCCTCATTACCAAAGTTTTCAAGGGTAAGGTCCATGGTGAGTGGCTCACCGAATTCAGCAACCTGATTGTTGTTACCACCTGCATCCTTGATGATGTATGAATCCAGTACAAGATAAGGTCCTTCGGGGGATGCTACCATCACGCTGTCGATGAAAGGCTGACGGTTCTGCTTGGTAATGACAACCGTTGCATAACCAGGTTCAGTGAAAGGTAAAACATTGATGGTGGCAAGTCCGTCGGCGTCAGCTTCTACGGCACCATGAAGGACGTTATTCTTTGAAATTGCTACATAAGCATAAGGCTCTGTCTGAACTGAAAATACAGGAGCTCCAAGTGGGAGCAGCGGATCAAGATTAACAGTCAATGCAGGAGGTTCTGAGAAATAAACCATGAGTGATGGGTCACCCATAAGGCAATAGATTTCCCAGTAGTATTGCTTCATGCTTGAATTGGATTCTTCAACTGCGAGACAGCCTGCGAAAACCATCTGGTCCATGGAGGCATACCATTCTTCATAAGGTTCGCCATGATCATGGAAGGTACGGTCATAGGCACCAAGTCCGTGGTCATCATAGGATGGATTCACAACAATGGATCCAACACCTACTCCCCAATAATAATCCTCATCCCAGTAGGAGTTGTTTGACCCACCAATATATCCCAGTGCGCCTTTATTGGCAGCGCGAAGCAGTTCTTCGCCGAAGCACTCCTGGTTGTAGGTGCTGGTCTGGCAGCAGTTTCCAACCATAAGTCCGTACATATGATCATTCTGTAAAGCAGGGATATCGCTGATATCGAAAGAGGGGTCAGCCCATCCTGAAACAGAGCCATGTGCAGTGTAATTGGCATAGCAAACTCCGTTGCTTACATCTGTATGTATGTTATTCGAATAATTTCCACCTGCAGGCTCAGGCTGAAGGTAAGTATGTGAAGTGAGTCCATGCTCTTCATTGAAATAATAGGTAGTTCCGTAGTTAATCTGGCCATTGCCCCAAACCGGACCGTAGGAAGCATCAGCTCCTGCAATCATTGTGCACCTGTTGAGGTAGGATGGATCTGGCATGAGATACTGCTCATATTCAAGGGTTTTGTCAATCTGTGGCTGCAACTGAGCAAGACTGGTAGCTGAGAATCTTCCGTAGTAAACTTCGGGGAGGTAGTCGCCATTGTATTCACAGTAGTAAACATCGCTCACATGTCCGCCACAGTTGTAGGCAGGAATCTGGGCAACATCACCTACGAAAAGAACGAAGGTAGGAGCCGGATTTGATGGAGTTGCGGAGGTATAGAGTCCCTGCAGGTATGCCTTGATAGAATTGAAGGTAGTGCCCACAGCAGGATTATTGGTATAAGCTTCAACAACGGTGAATCCCTTCTTGGTTTTCCACTGTACCAGTGGCTGCAATGCTTCCTGGAACATTGGAGGTGAAACGATCACGTATTTAATTGGCATCTTGGCCATGGTATCGCGGTCAGTTTCGAAAGGCTGCATATTGATTACACGATTGTAAATACTCCTGAAATAGGGAGAATCATATTTTTTGCGCAGTTCTGTAGTGGCTGAAATATCAGCCCCCGGGAAAGTGACATCAACAACCAGATTGTCATATACGCGTATAGTGTTAGTTACAGGATTGTATTGTACCGGTGATAGAACCAGGTTGGCAAGGCGCACACCTCTCATGCTTCCGTTTACAACTACTTTTGCAAGCTCTCCACCGATGAATGCATTCTTCTGATAGGCGGCTGCATTCATTACAAGATCAGTGGGGAAATTCAGACTTTTAGGCTGAGGGGGCTGCAAGGGGAAGATCTTGTCGTTAATGCCGTAACTGCTCAGTGGATAATCGATAATATCATAGCTAACTACCCTTACCTCAGGTTTTGAACCTTCCGGTATTTCAATAAGCCGGCTCATTACTGGAAGTTCCGGCTCGCCAATCACTGAACTTTTTGAATAGTTCTTGGCAAATAATTGAATGAAAGCACCCTGAGGGGTATTCATCAATTGATACTGGAATTCGCTGAAGCTGTTGACTACCTGAAGTTTATGGTAGGAACTTTCAGTTACATCAAGACGATTTGCAGTAGCCGCCTTGAGCTGAATATTGTTCACAGCGAAAATTGAATTTGAAAGCAGGATAAACAGGAAGAATAATCCGGCTTTTGCAATGGTTAGAGTAGTGGTTTTCATGTGGTTGTGTTATGATTACGGTTCTCGGAACAATGGCAAAGTTATATCTTTTTAAATAAAATAATAAACTACTTTAAGTTTCATTAAAAATATCTTCTCATTATCATTTATTTCAATTATAAGTACTTGTAATACAGGTTGTAGTAATTATTTATTAAGAAAATAAAAAAGGCCCGGAACAGGTATTTTCTGTCCGGGCTCTTCAAAATCCAGAGAATTTCAGTTTTGATTGCTTTCGCTTGGTTGTTATTATTGATAATTGGAGAATGAGTTTAAGGAAGAACAGAACCGGTCATTGAACTTGAATTATTGTCGAGGAGTAACATATCAGTGGAATCAATCAAGCCATCGCCATTCAAATCAGCTGGCAGGTATCCTGTTGCAAATGAATTGGTTTGATTGTCCAGATCGATCATATCGCTAGAGTCTACAATGCCATCATTGTTGATATCGCCACTGTAAACAAGCCAATGGTTATCATTTGAAAGGTGCAGATTGCCGCCAAAAGCTTTGGTTGAATTGTCAAAATTGTAAGTGATCACATTTCCTGAAAAAGCAACTGGTGAGGATGACACAGTCTCAATGCTATTGCGATGTTTTATTGTTACATAATAACTGCCGGTGACAGTTGAAGGTATATTGCATACCGCAGCTCCATTAGTATTCAATGGAATGTTACTGAAGCCATATGCAATTGTGTTATAATTTGAAGGGTCGTGCAATTCCACATTTATCATATCTGCAGTGGTTCCTGAGTATTGCGGACCGGAGGTATTATTTGCTTTAGCCATCACTCCGTTTCCATTATAGAGGCCTTCAAGGAGAAGGGTCAGATTTAATGTTTTGCCTTCAGGGGGTGTTTGGTTTAAACGAACGGTTGTTCCGCCAACTACATAGACATTGTAATCGGTACCTATGGAAAATGCATTTGCATAACTGCCTGCTGTTGTTATGGTGTAGGCTGAAGTTCCATCGCTGTTTACCTTACAGATTGCCATTTCGAAAAGGGTTCCGGCAGCAAGATATGCATTGTTGTAGGCATCCATTTTCATCTGTGCATGCATCAGCAGGTTCAGGTTTCCATCAGCATTCAGATTTGCCCAAAGCATGTTGCCGTTGGCATCCAGCTTCATAAAGGCTGTCCCGCCCCCACTGCTGGTTGGAAAACCGCTGATTACAGGCATATTGTCATTGCCAACCTCAATTCTTGTCCCACCCATTGAATACACTAAACTCCATACTTGTGTGCCATTGGAGGAAAGTTTTTTGATAACGGTTCCGCCATTATAAACATATTCTCCGTGAACGATATAGGTGTTACCGGCAGCATCTCCGGCAGCATCACCAACTGAATTGCTGAATATTCCGGGCAGACTCCAGATTGCATTGCCATTTAAATCAATTTTCGAATACCCGTTAACACTGCCATAAATTGATCTCCCTACCAGAAGAAGCTGATTATCAGGGGTAAGTTTGATGTTGGTTGCGGCTCCAATTCCGGCATTATCGAAATAGGACCAGACAGCATTTCCATCCGGGCTATACTTCTTTACCTTGCAAACGAAACCGTTAGAGCCACTTCCCATGCCAAGTACATAAATATTGTTATCCGAATCAATAACACATTTTTTAGTGTAGGAGCCATCAAAATCAGACTCATACACCTGCCGCCAGATCAGACTGCCCTGAGGGTCAAACTTCATGATGATGCTGTTCGCCTTTACCGGATTCGAGAATCCTGAATTGACGGTACCTGTTACAATTACATTTCCAAGATGATCAGTTTCAACCCAGGTGGAAGATTCAAACCTTGTCGCATTGGTGTTATCAAAAAATGAATCCCAGAGGAATTGCCCGTTTGAATCTCTTTTGGTCAGGTGAATATCACCACCGGGTACAGACTCGTAATTTACCGTGTATACATTTTGGCTATTGTCTACGGCTATGGCTAATCCTCCTGTATTCTGGATCCAGCCTACGGATGTTTGTGAATAGGCTGCTACTGACAGAAGCAATAATACTGATGCGGCTAGATTTTTCATGAGGATTTTTGGGTTTATCGTTTCCGAAAAACAAATATATTGCGAAGGCTAGATATAAAAATACCATTCTGTACAGAAAGGAATAACTTCAAGATGAACGGTAATAATTGCAAGCTGAACAGGAGTAGGATAACTAATTCCCTTCTGATATTCGAAAATATTGTTCCGGCCTCCCGGACTTTCAGCTTTAAATAATAGCCTTTGTCGCTCAATAAGTGACAAAGGCTATTGTATTCGTAATTAACAGTTTAGATTGATATTTGTTTGCTTGATTTTTTGAGGATTACTTTCTTCCCTATTAACAATTCAGCAAGTGAATATCATCATCTGGTTTTAGAATTATTGGAAAGGAATTCAAAACTTTTTGGCATCAAATTCAATTATGGTAGAATTGATCCGATAAAATTTGATGAATTATTATCCACAATAATCATATCACCAGAGTCGATAAGTCCATCTCCGTTTGCATCCTCCGGCAGGTAGCCCGTCCCGAAGGTTGATGAAAGATTATCGATAGGGATCATATCACCTGAATCTACAATTCCATCCTGATTTACATCTCCTCCATAAATACAGTACATCCCGTATTTATATACAAGATTATCTCCATATGCTTTTGATGGAGTATCAAAGATATAGTATATGGTTCCACCTGAAAAAGAGACAGGCAGGGCAGATGTGGTTTCAATGCTGTTGCGGTGTTTAATGGTAATGTAGTATGATCCCGACAAGCCTGAGGGTATCGTGGTCAGGTTGATGTGTCCGCTGGTACTGAGATCAATAAGACCTGAACTGTATTCAATGGTGCTGTAATTGGCAGCATTATGAAGTTCAACAGTGACCTGGTCTGCAATGCCTGAGCCAAAATGCGGCCCATTTTCATCAAAGGCCTGATTCATAACTTCACTGCCTGTGAACAGGCTTTCCAGATATAAAACAATGTCAAGTGTTTTTCCGGCGGAACCTGACAACGAAATATCATCCAGACTCCATTTGGTCACTTCCCAGGAATAGCCATTTACGGCAAAAGCAAATTGAAAACTGGAAGAGCCAACATCTGCTGTGTTTATGATCAGATTTTTCGTTTCAGGACCAAATATACCTGCCGCTGACTGACTCCAAACAGAATGCCAGGTACCACCTCCGTCGCTGGTGGTCCATAATTCGCAGGAGGTAACTGAGCCATTGAGATTGATAAAGCTATTGAAGGATAAGGTAAGGGTGGTTTCTCCGTTTGTGTTGAATACAGGCGAAACGAGAAATGACCTTCCAGTAAAATATGTGTTATTGGGAATAAAGGATATTTCCGGGGAGGCTCCGCCTGCATCACTGGTGTTTGTTACTATCCAGTTTGTGATTGAACCATTTCCGGTTACTTGCCAGCAATGAGGCTTTATTCCTGTTTGGTGGGATGACAAATCATCAGAATAAGGTAAACTGGTGGCAGGACAAGGCAGGTTGAAATAGTATGGTCCAGCCCAGGCACTTATCGACCCACTGCCACAATTGCTTTGGACGTAGAAACTGTAAGAATTGCCAATACTCAGGCCATTCAGTGTGTAGGGATTTGAAGTAATACCACTCACAACGGTCCCATTACCTTTGATAAAACCACTTGGGCCCCATTCAATGTTCCACATTCCAGCATTTGACGTCCAGGATAATTGTGCAGAATTACTGGTAATATTGGTGACATTGAGTGCTGTTGGAGTCAGGCAGGAGTTGGTTTTTACGGTTAACCAGTAACGATTCAGTGAGTCGCACTCCACTTGCTCTGAATAGTTGGGCGCGACAAATATGTAGTAGGTTCCGGCTGAGCTCAGCTGTGTCGTATTAATTGCAAGTGAACCTGCAAGTGCGCCGTAGGACATATAAAAATTGGCCGTTGGACAAGGTGTAGCTGCAACTCCTGTTATGTTAGTGAATTCTGATGCAAGTGAAACCGTAACATCAGCAGGTGCTGTAAGGGTTAGTGCGTACCAGTCGGTATCCCTGTGTGTCCTGTGCAGCCATGAAGTTCCGCATATTGTATCTCCGTTGTTGATTACGGTGGTTGCCGGAATAGTCATTTCACAGCCATTATTTACTGTTGCTCCGCAGGTTTCCGGTTCTGCAATTGAACTGCCCGGACAATTGAAGTAGTGGGTTCTGAATGTTTTCTTGACCCAGGCACTTGCATCCGTTGCGCTGCAATAGGTTCTTACATAAACATCATATATTGTCCCGGCTGTTAAACCAGTCAGGGTATAGGAGGGTGTGGTGTTTATGAAGGCTGTAGTGCCTGTGCCTGGGGTAAATCCCTCCGGTCCCCATTCGAGATCCCACTGTGGATTGGTTGAAACTGTGGATGCTGTCCAGTTGATTATTGCTGAGGTTGTTGTCAGTGAAGGCAACGGGACTCTCAGGCTGGTGGGAGGGAAGCAGGTGTATATATCCACAGCTACCGGTCCGGCATGTGATGATTCACCTACGTCGTATTGTGCTGAAACGGTGTAACTATAGTGCCCTTTTACTAGTCCAAAATCATCATAGCTAAAGCCTGGCACATTACTTCCGATCATTACATTGTCGCGGTAAACATTATATCCGGTTAAAATGGCTGTAGAGGAAGATCTGGATGGATTCTGCCTGGCTATATTTGGTAAATCAGTTTCAACAGGATTTGATGGAAGACCTGGTTGATCGAACATCAGAATAGATGGTTTTTCAGCAGGAGCGACGGTGTTGGTTGTCACTGAAGCCAGAACCATTGGAGTCATCTGTTGAGGGCTTAGTGTGGAACTTTCGGAAACAAATCCCTGCAAGCACCAGTTAAAGTCAAAACCCCAGTCTGTTTTCATTGAAATCCAATCAGCGCCATTCCTGATCAAATCTCCCTTTCCAACTATTGCAGGACCTGATGATAAACCGGCCGGATAACCAATAGTCTGAATTACCTTATATCCAAACCATAATTCATCAGCTCCGTCGATTAAAATTGGAGTGTCAAGGTTTATTTCATTCCAGTTGTTGATAATTGGATCGACAACAGGCTGGGAAAGTAAGAGCACTGAGGCATTGCTGCCAGTCCACACTTGAATGGAGTAGGATGCTGTAGCCTCGGAAGGAACAAAGCGAATCTTTTTGAGATATGTCCCGATGTAAGGGGCTAAATCTGCCACTGTCCATTTTGAAGCAACCTCAAATTCTGCTGGTGCGTCGTATCCAAGTCCGCCGACCATGCTCGCATCACCCCAGTATATCCATTGATCCGGGACTGATAGGGGTTCCATCCAAGTAAGATGGACATCGTTTTGTGCCGTTCCTGAAACTGAAGCGGCAAGGCTTACCGGTGGAGCCAGATATGGATTCATGCAAAAATTTATGATGAGTGAATTCCCCTGGGATATTATAACAGATGGAACATTCTGGATAATATCGCCGTTTAGAACTGTAACATTCAGGTAAGTCCCAACAGGTAAAGTCAATTGGTAAAAACCTGATGCATCTGTTGTATCTGAATAGGTTCCAGCCTGTATAATTACGTTCTGAATTGGGGTAGTGCAACCAGGTGCCTCGGTTACAAATCCTTCAAGCACTCCAAATCCGCTTGTCATAACAAATTGCACTCTTGGGATACCAAATTGAAGTTCAACATTCGATTCCGGTGGTGAATTTGGGTCGGGGTTGTTGGTATCATCATAACAAAGGATTCCACGGGGTGCGCCAGCATCGAAAGAGCCCCATTGCACTGACCAGTCCCAGTTATCGGCATTTTCATCCACGGCTATCACCAGATTCCCCCCGGTATAATTGAAAGGAGTATTCAGGGTGATTTCATACCAGGTTCCATCAACCGGAGTGGGAACAATACCCGAAAAAACCTGGGTCATCCCGCTTAAAGGCACCCAGTCAGTGCTTCCGGAGAATTCCGTTTTGGATGTATTTCCCATGAAGATTGTCCAATTATTCCAGGTTTCATAATTTGTATTGCCTCCCACATAGAAAAACCTCAGTTTTGTGATGGATCCGGCAAAACCGCCATTGGAAATTATTTCGCTTCCCAGGTAAATCTGCTGAGTATAGCTGTATCCAAAATAGCCATAGATAGGAAGAAGATCGGAAACGTCGGTACCGGTGCCAACCTGAACGGTCACTCCTTCGATTGGTGTTTTCTCATATGCGCCGAGGTCTATCTGATTGTAAACTCTTGGGTTCCCGTCAAGGTCAAGTTGCTGAGTTCTGAAAGTACTGTCGCCCGCATCTATGCTGGAACTGCCGGCTGTGAGTCTAAAATTGCCCTGAGCAGGGTTAATGAATGCCGGATTCGAATTAATATTTCCAACACCATCAGGTTGTGGGTCAGAGCAGCAATTCGTAAAGAAATTGCCATCGTAATTTGAAATATCACCGAAGCCATTGGTATTTCCATAGATAATGCAATTCCTGAACTCCCCTCCTGTAATTACGTAGCTGACTCCTCCATTATTGAAGGCTGTATTATTGGCAATAGTGCAACCTGTGACAAAAATTCCCTGATAGCTGTTTATATCTCCCCAGTCGCAATGAATGCCGCCGCCACCGACAAGCGAATTTGGAGCACTATTGTTGGTAATCAGGCAGTTTTCAAGCTTCGCAGTATGATAAAGATTTGCTCCACCGCCGCCTCCGTTCCAATCACAACTGCAATTGATGCTATTTCCGGTGATAACGCAATTTGCAACAACAGCATCAGGGCCGCAATCTGCCATGAATAATCCGCCACCGAAACTTTCGGCTGAATTGTTCTGAATTGTACAATTGGTAACCAATGCATTTGAAAATGAACCCCAAATGGCAAGTCCCCCGCCCCCATCAAAGGAGTAGCAATTCTGAATGATACAGTTTTTTATAACCGGGGATGCATCCAGAATTAAAATACCTCCTCCATAAGGATAATTGGGCAAGCCCGTTGAATTTCCATATTGGATGGTAAAACCTGAGACGATGCAGCCAGAGTTTTCACCCTGTTCAATGGTAATAACCCTCCCAGTAGTGCTTCCATCAATGTAAGTGTTGTTTATGTAAGAGGAATTGCCAGTCGTAAGAAAAAGGGAGCCAAGAACGATGTTCCTGCCATTCATGTTGATATGTTCAAAATAGGTGCCTGGGTCAACAAGGACGGTATCCCCATCGAAGGAGGCATCAATGGCAGTTTGAATGGTGCCATATGAAGAGGGTACATTCAGAATAGAACTGAATCCCTTCACCGGAAGGATCATGGCTAAAACCAGAATAAGAAGGAAGTAGATTGTTTTCATGGGATTTGATATTGACTGAATAAATATGAATTGATATTGCAGGAGTATACTTGGCCTAAATAAGCCCGGGTTGTTGGTAGATGAATTCCCTGCGTTAACCTGTTGAACTACGATAAATTCCGGGCAGGAATACCAGCAAATTCTGTATTCCCCGATAATACTCGGAAATGTCGGATTGCCCTTCTGGTTTTGGGAATAGAAAAACCCTCAGAATTATTCTGAATGTGATTGAATCTGTATCATTTGGTAATTTGGGTTTGGGTAATTGGTTTTATGTCTGCGTAATCCGAGATAAAAGGGAGAAAGAAATAGTTACAGAAGATTAACTGTGGATTTGGAATTCATTTAATGTAATAAGTTTACAAGACGGGGAAGTGGCATTCATGCATTACTAAAAGCTGGAGAATGAACTGTTTTAGCAGAAATATCTGCAATCGAATTCAGATACTGTCAGTCTTGTTTTGTGATTAACGCTAATGGGTTGGCAACTAAGGGATACTGGGAAACCTCAGGAAAGCATCTGAAATACTATAGTTGACTAGCTGTAATAAATGTGAGGTGACAAGTGACAACTTGTTTTAAAATTGACAGGAACAAATTTAATCATTATAGCAGGGAAATGCAATTCGATGATTAAATAATTTACTGAATTTCAGAAAGAATGATTTTTCTTTGAAAGAAATGCCGGGATTATCGCCTAAACAAGGTCAAAACGCTTACTCAAACGGCGCACTGCAATCCATGAAGCAGTAGCTCCAATTAAGGATACGGTTGCAAAAACCAGGATGAAATCCATCAGCTTCATCTTCACAGGATATGCCGACATGATAAATGATCCGCCTCCCTGAAGCTTGATAACTCCGTATTCCATCTGAATCCAGCAAATGAGAGCTCCAAGGGCAATGCCCAGAACAGTTCCGACAAAGGTTATCAATAGCCCTTCAGCAAAAAAGATTCTTCGCACTAAGGTGTGACTTGCTCCAAGACTGTAAAGCGTCCCGATGTCCTTCCGCTTGTCGAGGATAAGCATTGTTATGGAACCGAGTATATTGAAGGTGGCAATTAAAAGGATGAAAGTAAGAATCAGGAACACCGCCCATTTCTCTGATTTCATGGTTTTGTAGAGGATTTCCTGCTGCTGCAACCTGTCCTTTACCTCAAAGTTGGGGCCCACTAATTTCTCAACCTCTTTATGGATATTCCCAAGTTTGGCACCCTTATTCAGCCTGATTTCAATTGAGGTAAGTTCATCTTCATATCCTAGAAGCTGCCTTGCAAATCGCAGTGGGACAAACATGAACTTATTGTCGAAATCCTGCTGAACTGAGAATATCCCCGAAGGACGAATCAATTCGCTTCGAAGCGAACTCTCTGACATGGCATTGATTCGCTTGTTACGATCCGGGACAAACACCGAAACTACCCCTTCCGGGTCGTCAATGTGGATATTCAGATAATAGGCAATCCCAAAACCGGGAAGTGCAAAATCATTGCTGTCGGCTTCAAGAATGCCATCGCCTTCAATCATCAGGGTGTCGAGAGCATTGTCCTTCAGATATCCGGGACTCACGCCCTTTATGGTTGCCAGAAACTGTTTGGATTTGTATCGCAGAAGTGCATTCTCCTCTACAACGCCGGTTACCTTGCCAACTCCGGGCAATTGAAGGATCTTATCGGAAGGGATCTGATTTTCATGGAATACCTTGCCACTCTTCGGACTAATCAGCAAATCCGGGTCGAACACATTGAACATCGAAACCACTGCCTGCTCAAACCCATTGAAAACGCTGAGCACGACTACAAGGGCCATCGTCCCGACCCAAACTCCGGCGACTGAAATACCCGAAATTATATTGATGATGTTATGGGTCTTTTTTGAGACCAGATACCTGCGTGCTATGAAAAGGGAGAGATTCACCAGTTTCAGAAATTAGATTGGGTATTCCGGTTCAAAAATTAGAGAATGTCTATATGAGGAGTTCATCGTATTTTTCGAATTCAGGAGTCGGTACTTAGAATAGAGAATTCAGGAGTCAGTAGTCAGAATTCAGAAGTTGGTAATTAGTAGTTATGCCTCAGAAATCAGTAATTGGCAGTTAGTAGTTATGAGTCAGTAATCAGAATGGCTTGAATATACGCTTCCAATAATTTACTCACTTCTTCTAACTTCTCTTTGATTGCGCTATTATCACCATAGTTCAAATCATGTGCTAATATTAGATAATATCTGCATTCTGCCTGCTGTGTTCTAGCTTTTGCACCCAGCCTGCTATATTCTGTCTTCTACCTTCGTATTCTAACTTCTGCCTTCTATATTCTTATATTCTGACTTCTGTCCGCCAGCCGGCGGATGGCTTCTGAATTCTGTCTTCTGGCTTCTGACTTCTGTCCGCCAGCTGGCGGATGACTACTGGCTTCTTCCAGACAAAAAATCAAAAAACTGCCCCCGGGCAAATGCAAAGCAAAATCTTTTATTTCCACGCTTTCACAACCAGCCCTGTGCCGCTTGCATGAATGGTATTCACATCCTTGCGGTTCAGGTAATAGCTGAATGGATAGGTAAAGAGGTAGTAGAAAGGCAAAATGATAAAGAATAGCTTCGATTTGCCCAGCATCAGAATGGGATATTTCATGGAGAGCCTCCATGCTGTCTGTCCGGGTTTTCCATACTGGTAACGGGCTTCAGTCCTGCTGAAGCCTGCCTTTTTCAACTTTTCCTGAATCTCCTGAATATTGTAGCCATCCCTTACATGCTCCTCAATAAAGGATTCTTCCTCATCATGGTCATGAACATCGCTTCCGCCCTGATCGCTGGGCGTTGAAATCAGCAACATTCCACCAGGCTTGAGGGAGGCATGGAAATTCTCAAAGACCTTCACATCCTCAAGGATATGTTCCATAACATCCACCGAAAGAATCAGGTCATAGTGACCGGCTTCTGTATAGGTGGTGAGATCGCCAATGGTGAAGGTAACGTTCGGACGATTGATGGCTTTGAAGAAGTTGTTGCAGTCGGCAATCTGCTCTTCCTTTACATCCACGCCTAAAATCTTCCAGGCAGGATTCAGTGAAGAGAGATAGAAATCATATTGTCCGAAGCCTGAACCTGCATCCAGAATTTTTGCATCGGCAGGGGAGGTAGTATTCCAGCTCTTGATTTCCTTGCGGATATGCCAGGAGCGGAGCAGCAATAAATCAAGCAGGCGGTAAAATACTTTTCTGAGAAATGGGGTGCGGTTGAATACCGATCCCAGTGAGCGTTTTATTGGGTCATATTGCATGCGAAACAGCTTAAGGTAATCAAATGCTTGCCGGCGACAGGTGTTAATTAGTTCCTGTAATCCCTGAGGATTTAGTCGTGCAGCAAGCGGTCAATGTTTTCGATATAGTCGAGTGAATCATCAATGAAAAATTCCAGATCCGGAATTACCCTTACCTGGTTGTGAATTCTGTTGCCAAGACTGAGCCTGATGGCTTTCCTCTGGGCATTGATAATCTTCAGAAGTTCATTCTTTTCCGTTTTTCCGTACAGACTCAGGTAGGTTTTGGCTACGGCGAGGTCGGGACTAACGTTTACCTTGGTAACGGTGATAAGGTTTCCGCTGAGATGATCGCGGCAAAATAACTGGAAAATTTCTCCCAGGTCTTTCTGAATAAGGCGGGCAACCTTTTGTTGTCGTGTACTTTCCATGCGGCAAAGGTACAAAATTATCCTTGATAGCTTTAAGAAGCTCTTCCTGTTTGAATCAGATCAGGCAGAACAAGGTTACAGAGAACTTGAATATTTAATTCGGTACAAGGAATTAAAAGGAGAAAATCAGAAATATTAGCTGCAATCGAGCTAAATGGAGCTTGATGGAATGCCTGAGGTTTATAATAGAACAATCCGGATAGATGCCGGGGAGCATTGATTTATCCTTTTTTTCGGATCTTATTGGCCATTTTGAAAAGGGTGGTCTCCTTGAAAGGACCTAACCATCTCCGGATTTCATAATCGAACAATGCTTTTTTGGTAAAGCGGAATCTCAGGCCTTCTTCAATGGTATAGCGGCATGGATTACATATACCACAGGGTTTGCCATTCTTCGGAGTGTGGCAGAACCAGGTCATCAGCATTTTATCGTAGAACCCTTGCTCTTTGGACTCTTTCAGCATATCCAGCTTCGATTTGTTCAACAATGGAAACTGGAAATTCCCGAACAGATCTGAGACTTCTTTCAGCGATTTTGCTGAATCCACAATTTTGTAAGGACCGGAGGCATTATCATCAATGTGGATCAGGGAGCCATACTCCTTGATTATCTGGAATGCCTTATCATCTTCATGGACGCATAATTCCAGACCCTGATGCGTTTCTGCAAACTTGGCCAGCCATTCGTACTGCCCGCCCAGAAACTGTTTTTTCAATAAAGCCTGAAGTGCCTGCTTGAGGGTTTCATCCTTGGGGATGTCAGTGATCTTGTGAATAGAAATATCCTTCAGCTCTGCCTTTGTTTTGCTGTCCTCACGAATGGCATTGCTGATTTTACGAATAGTATCTATTTCGTATTCAGTTGATTTCCTATAATCATCTATCAAATAGAAAGGGGAAATCGTTACATTTTTTCTTGACAACTCCAGTACGCGAAACGAGGAGTCCCAACCACCTGTCCAGAGAATATTTACATTTTTCAGGCTTGTTTCCATATGATAAGATGTTTACTTCAAAACTATGCAATTCATCTTTCTACGGGCGGAAGGCCCAGAAAGAGTTTTCAATCGTTTTATTAACAGGAAGATGAGTCAGGAATCCATGAAGCTGCTATCCTGGCTTATATAATAGCAAGAGTGAAAATCGCTAATAAATTGAATTAGTGCATCTGACACTTTCTCTGTTAGAGATTGCTAAATCTTTTGAGAATCTTGTGCTAATACTTGGTTAACACGGAGGAACACAGAGGAGGCACAGAGGTGCACAGAGAGTCTTGGATAAATCTGGATTTCGGTTCTGAAGATGAAAATCATCCAGAGAGTTTAAGCGCAAAAAGGGAAGTTGGCGTTTTAAAAGCGATGGACTAGCGGAAGGCGTTGATGTCCTTGCAGTAGTATCTCATGGTATCCTCACCCCATTTCTGTTCTACGGAAATCAGCTTATCCTTGTCGGCGAAAGGGGCGCGGGTTGACTTGACAGTCAGGCGGATATAATGGTGAATGAAAACTCCAAGTGCAACATGAACCGGTTTGATGTCGCCCACCTCCAGATTCCTTTTCTTCGAGCGGATGTAAAGGTCGAAGTCTGCTCCCTGAATGCGTTCATCCCAGGTGCCGATTTTTTCGATGGCTGAACGCTTCATCATCACGGTATTCCCGATAAATCCTTCTTTCACGGATGTACCGAAACGTTTATAGCGCGAATTGATGAAATTCTCCCAGTTGCCATACATCAGCCTGTGCATAATGAGCAGATTCATCCTGCTGAACCCAAGCAAGGAAAGTGGGTTTTTAATTTTTAGCCATTTCCGCTTTATTTTCTTTGTAAGTTCATCCTCTTCAAGCATCTCTATGCCCACAGGAGTGATTATTTCCAGTCCATTGGCATCAGCGGCTTCCATCAGTCTCTTGTCCCACTCCTGACTCACAATGATGTCATTATTCAGAAAGAAAATGGTATCGTATTTCGACTGCCTTATTCCCTGATTCTGGGTGTAGGGATAGGAGTAATTGGCCTGATTGGCAATAACAGTGGCTCCCTTTGATTCAAAGAATTCCCGGCTGCCGTCGGTGCTCATATTGTCGACAACAATCAGCTCATAGGGATGATAGGTATACCTGGATAGGTTTTCCAGGAATATGCGGTTCATCGCCAGTCCGTTGTGGACTACAGTAATGATGCTGATCATTGATGATTGGATTTCTGAGGCAAAGAAACGAATATTTAACGACAGAAGAGCCTCAGCAGATGTATCTTTGCGCCCTCATTTGACCCGTCCGGATGATGATTTCGGGATAAATGCCTAATTTAGCGGGTTGTTAGATTTATAAAAAGTGAAGACTTACCTCCGCCTTCTGGCATTTGCAAAACCTTACAGGCAGTATATTCCTGAATATATTTTGTATGTAATCCCCTCGATTGTTTTCGGGGCACTTAACTTTACCCTGCTAATTCCCCTTTTCGACGTACTGTTCAATGTGGGCGCCAAAACAACAATGGTTGCACCACCGGAATTTGCCTTTTCGCTTGAGTACCTGAAGGGGATTTTTCAATATGGATATTTCTACATAGCCGGATCACATGGCAAGGTAGTGGCGCTGGAGGCTATTTGTGCAATTATTCTCACCAGTGTTTTTCTGGCAAACGGCTTCAGGTATATGTCGCAGCGAGTCCTCACACGTATGCGTACCTGGGTGGTTTTCAAATTAAAAAAGTCTCTTTTCCATAAACTGAGCACGCTGCACCTTGGTTTTTTCCATCAGCAAAAGGAAACTTGCCTTGTAATGTCGGCCGATGTTAATGAAATTGAAGCTTCAATTGTAAGTTCTGTTCAAGTCCTTTTCAGGAGCCTCTGACAGTTATTGTTTATATCATCCTGCTCTTTGGGATGTCCCTCCAGCTCACACTTTTCACCATTGTATTTTTTCCGGTTTCTTCATTGATTATAGCCGGAATCGCCAAGCGACTAAGGAAATCCGCAACATTAAGTCAGTCGCAGTTGGGAAGATTGCTGAACATTACTGAGGAAACTATATCAGGCAACAGAATTATCAAGGCTTTCACTGCCCAGAATTTCGTTCAGGGCCGATTCAGCAAGTACAACGACGATTACCGCAAGGTTTCAAAGTCAATGGTAAACCGCAGGGAACTTGCAGGACCATTATCCGAATTCCTTGGAGTTACTGTAATCGTTGCCGTGATGATTTTCGGGGGCAGACTGGTGCTCAATCAACAGTCGGATTTGTCGGCAAGTGAATTCGTTACCTATATTATTCTCTATTCTCAGCTTATTGCCCCCATAAAGAATATCTCCACTGCCGTTACCAGTATTCAGCGCGGACTGGCAGCAGGAGAAAGGGTGCTTGCCATTATTGACACACCAGACGAAGTTGTTAATCAGCCGGGTGCCGTTAAACTTGAAGCTTTTGATAAGAAAATCGAATTCAGGAATCTCAGCTTTGCTTACAATACCGAGGAGGTTCTGAAGGATGTAAGTTTCAATATTCCCAAGGGTAAAATGGTGGCTATTGTCGGACAAAGCGGCGCCGGGAAATCCACCCTTGCCGATCTGCTCTGCCGATTCTACGATCCACAGGGCGGAGGTGTTTTCATTGAGGGAAGGGATATCAGGGAATATACTCTGGAGAGCTTGCGTTCGCAGATGGGTATTGTAACCCAGGAAGCGATCCTATTCAATGATACCGTGTTAAGCAATATTGCCTTCGGAATTGAAAATGTCGACGAAGCTGCAGTGATTCAGGCTGCAAAGATTGCCAATGCCCATGAATTCATTTCTCAGATGGAGAACGGTTACCAGACCAATATCGGGGATCGCGGATCAAGGCTTTCGGGCGGACAAAGGCAGAGAATCAGCATTGCCAGGGCTGTGCTGAAGAATCCTCCTATTCTTATCCTTGATGAAGCTACTTCTTCACTTGATACCGAAAGTGAAAAGCTGGTTCAGGACGCCATTCAAAAGCTGATGGAAAACAGGACTTCACTGGTAATTGCCCACAGACTATCAACCATCCAGCATGCTGATGAGATCATAGTGTTGCAGCAGGGATCCGTGGTGGAAAGAGGAACGCATGAATCGCTCTTCGCCATGAAGGGTGTGTACCGCAAACTCTGCGATATGCAGTCGGTGAGCTAAAATAACCGCTTACTTCAGGATTGAGTAATTTTTGTACTCGAAAAGTCTTAAACCTGTCAGTTTTTCGATACTGTACAGAATCTTCTCCTTTGCAGAGAATCGTTTCCTATTGATATCGATTTTAATATCCCAGGAGCTGTTTTTGATTCGCTCTTGCATCACGGCAGGGTGAGTTCCCTTGAAAATGCCGAGGGAATCAATTTCTGAGAAATCGAAGAGTTCTTCCATATTGAAATTCTTCCTGATCCATTCCTCGTCGTGCCAGAGCTTATGAAAATCAAGCACCTTACTTCTCATGGTGCGTGGATTCTTTACATAACCGTAATGGTAAACATAGGCATCAATTGACTTGACCTTTAGTTTCTGATCATTCTTGCGGAAGCCCTGTGCGTCACGGTAGGAGCGGATGGATTTATCATTTCTCACGATGCGGATCTCGTTCCTGTACCATCGCCTTGAATCACCGATATAATTGTAGGTGCCGTAAAAATGGGTGTATTTGAACAGAAGTCCTTCAACCTCCTTATTGTTAGCCCATTTATTCATAGCCTCCAGTATTGCAGGATGGTATTTTTCATGCACCACCTCATCAGCCTGAATATAGAATGCCCAGTCGAATTCATCGCCAATCAGGTCCATCGCCTTATTGGTTTCAACAGCCAGTACTTTTCCGCCTTCCTTAAGACTGTCATCCCAAACGCTTTCTTCAATCCTGATCTTGGGAGAACCTATGCTTTTAATGAGATCAAGGGTTGTGTCGTCTGAATTTCCAACCAGCACCAGGAACTCATCACAAACCGGCAATATCGACCGGATGGCTTCCACAACAGGGTAGTCATACTTTACGGCATTCCGGATAATGGTAAATCCACAGGTTTTCATGCTGATTTTTCAGGGTGAACAGACTGCAAAGTTGGTAACAATTTGCCTGATGCCCAAATCCATGAGAATAAACCTGAACATTCATCCAGGAGACTGCGTTTCAATCAAGCTTATCATTCCTGATGCAGATATGTTTTTCAATCGCGAATTGAGGCCAAAAATCCTTGCAACGGGAATCACGAAATTCCTTGTTACTTTTGCAGTTCAATAATTCAAGCCCATGGAAGAGTTGAAAGCCGAGATCAGGCGACTTGCTGCCGGATATTCCGAGAGCATTACCGGAATCAGGAGACATCTGCACACCCATCCCGAGTTGTCGGAAAAGGAGGTTGCAACTGCTGCCTTCATCGCTGAAAGGCTTAAGGAATGGGGTATTCCCTTCGAAACCGGAGTTGGTGGCAATGGCATTGTCGCAACGATTCACGGTGGCAAAAAAGGTAGCGGAACTGTCGCACTCAGGGCTGATATGGACGCTTTGCCGATTATTGAAAGAATGG
>JADJHD010000037.1 GCA_016707705.1 Bacteroidales bacterium | reverse complement strand
ATCAGCTGTTCTAATCGGAAATGATCCTTTTCCCGGAACCGGCACATGGAGTTTTATTTCCGGACCATCGGTACCTACATTGGTTGCAATGAATGCTAATGAAGCCAGCGTTCAAAATCTGATTGGTTCATCAACTCCTTATCTTTTTGAATACTCAGTTCAGATTGGAACCTGCATTTCACGTGACACCATGGCTCTTTACAATAGCCTTGCTCCTTCAACTTCATATGCCGGCAGCAATCAGGATGTATGCCTTGATGAATCAGGAGTTATCACCCTTGCAGCTGCAATGCCCGAATCAGGTGAAGGAACATGGAGCATGCTATTTGGTCCTGCTAATGTAAATATTGAAAACCCTTCAAATCCGGGAACTAGAGTAAGCGGACTTACCGCAGGTTTCTACCTCTTCGACTGGACCGTTAGCAGCGGAAGCTGTGAAGCTTCTTCAAGCTCAATTTTTGTGACAGTCACCTCCGCCCCAGAAGTCTTTGCCGGAAATGACACAACTATTCAATCAGCGCCATTCAAATTCCATCTCAATGATGCCCGCATACATCATTCAGAGGCTTTTTATTGGTCAACTTCTGGAACAGGATCCTTTGATGATCCAACAGCAATAAACCCAATCTATACTGCCAGCCATGACGATATTCATGCCGGAATGGCAATTTTAAGTCTGAATGCAACTGGCGCTTATCCTTGCGGTGATGCGTCAGATGAGATCAAGCTCTATTTCGGAGTTCAGCAACCAAACGTCAATGCAGGCAATGATATAATAAGCTGTGCTGATAATTCAGTTGTAAGTCTGAACAAGGCTGCTGCTTCCAATTACTCGTCCTCCCTTTGGGAAAGCGATGGTGACGGACACTTTGGAAATCCTGAAAATATTGAAACTACCTATACCCCTGGAATTTCAGATTTGAAGTATGGGAATGTTAACCTCCGCCTGACCGTTCATGCAGCATCAGGACCGATTGCAGTTGATTCACTAAACCTAATTCTTATTCCATCTCCACTTGCCGAAGCCGGGAATGACCTTGAAACCTGCGCGGGCTCTGCAATTGAAATCAATGGATCATCTGCTTCGGCTTATGCTTCAATTCAGTGGACACATGATGGATTGGGAGAACTTCTTAACCCACAGTCCATCCATCCTGAGTATATCCCGGCAATCAATGAAACAGGATTGATTCATCTGCAACTTAGCGTTACCGGCTCAGAAGGTTGTGCAGTTACTGCAACTGATGCAGTCAAACTCATGATTCACGGGCTTCCTCAGATAAACCCTGTTGTAAGCTGGGAGCAGATAAGCGGGAAAACTGCCATTTCAATGCAGGTAAGTTTACCCGATCCTGACGCAAGCATAGCAAGCACTCAGCTTAGTTTTGGAGATGGCAGTTCAAGTCTCCTGATTCCAAATGAATACGAAGCTCAGCACAATTTCCCAATGGCTGGCAATTATCCGCTGAGCCTTATTATCACTGATAAAAACGGATGTACAATTGCCTTCGACACTCTGATTCATGTCCAGAAAGCCAACAATTTGGAAATAGGTGAATACGACAGCATTATCTGTACCGATAGTCCTTTTGCGCTAGAATTGAAAGGCAAATCAGGCAATTCTGTAATCTGCGACTGGGGTGATGGCTCGGCTGCAACCGTTCTAACTGCAGATCAGTTCAGATTTAGCCATGTTTACACTCAGTCAGGGAATTACATTGTAAATCTGTATGAACAAATCTCCGGTTTAAAGCAGCTTCCTGATTCTCTTTCTCTTCGCATAACAGTTGCAGCAAGGCCTGTAAGCGTATTCTCCATCGAAGACAACTACAGGTTTGAGCAGGGACATATCAGATTGGTAAACGGTAGCATAGGTGGAAACAGCTATCAATGGGATTTCAGTAATGGAAGCGGCTCCACTGAAGAATCCCCGGAAGTGAATTTTGATGAGGAAGGTGAATACAATATCACTCTTATAAGTACCAATAAATTTGGCTGTTCTGATACATCATCCACTGTTTACCGTTCACTTTTCAAGTCGCTTTTCATCCCCAATGCTTTTGCTCCAGGAATTAAAAGCGGCAACTGGAAACCAAGCGGACTCAATCTCGCAGATTACAAAGCCAGTATTTTCAGCAGAAACGGACAACTAATCTGGAGTTCAGAACAACTTGATGAGCATGGCTCCCCTATTGAAAGCTGGGATGGCACATTGAATGGCATTCCTTGTTCCGAAGGCATTTATGTCTGGAAAATCAAGGCTACCTTCAAGGATGGATCCGAATGGGGCAACCGTGATATTGGAAATCGAACTAACATGCCGGATATGACTACGGGAACAATCACCCTGATCCGATAAATCACATTACATCCTAATTGCATTGCTATCCCGGTTGATATTCAGCCGGCATATTTTGTATCTTTCCGGACCTATGAAAGAGTCCGAACCATTCATCTTTGCCCCTGGGATTGAGGAATATGCAGAACAGCACTCCTCTCAGGAACCGCCCTTACTTGCCCGATTAAACCGCGAGACCCATCTCCGTTCGCACCTTCCCCAGATGCTTTCCGGCAATCTGCAGGGAGCCTTTCTGAGAATGATCAGCAAGTTAATCAGGCCGTTCAATATTCTCGAAATTGGGACTTTTACCGGTTATTCAGCCATTTGCCTTCCGAAGGACTGGAAGAAGACGGAAAGTTGCACACTATTGAGGTTAATCCTGAAATCCTGGAGATTGCAGAGAAGTATTTCAGGGAAGCTAATCTGGAGCAGAAAGTAATCCAGCATGTTGGAAACGCACTTGAGATTATTCCGGGATTAGATGGTCCGTTCGACCTTGTTTTCATTGATGCCAATAAGGAGGATTACATTGAATACTTCAAACTGGTAATCGGAAAGGTAAGCACAGGAGGCTGGATATTAGCGGATAACACGCTTTGGTACGGAAGAGTGCTGGAGGAAAATTCCAAAGAAGATACCGAATCAACAGGAATTGTTGCATTCAATGAATTTATCAGGGAGTATCCTGGAATCGAAGTGGTTCTGCTTACCCTTCGGGATGGACTCACGCTGATCCGAAAAATTTAAAGGGGCTGAAAGTTTTAAATCTACCAAAATGAAACATGAGCATCATTATACCATTCGGCTCGACTGGACCGGCAACTCCGGAAGCGGGAGCAGTGGCTACAAAGAGTATGAACGTAGCCACTCAATCAGTGCTGAAGGCAAGGCTGTTATCAATGGCTCCTCAGATCCTGCATTCAGGGGTGATGCTACACTCTACAACCCGGAGGAATTATTCCTTTCATCACTGTCCTCCTGCCATATGCTATGGTATCTCCACCTTTGCAGTGTTAACTCAGTTGTAGTCACCGAATATTCTGATAATCCAACCGGACTGATGCTGGAATCAGCAGATGGCTCTGGCAAATTTACCGAGGTGGTACTTAATCCCTGTGTAAGGGTTAAGGAAAAGGAAATGGAAGAAAAGGCTCTTGAACTCCATTCAGAAGCTCATAAAATGTGCTTTATTGCCAATTCGGTGAATTTTCCTGTTTTAATAAAACCAAGCATCAGCACCCAATAAATATGAACAATAAAATTGCTCAGTTATCCTTCGTAGTCAGGGATTATGATGAAGCCATTCGCTTCTTTACTGAAATTCTGGAATTCAAGCTATTGGAGGATACACAGTTATCAGAAACCAAGCGTTGGGTGATTGTCGGGCCCGAAAGTGGAAATGGATGCAATCTGCTCCTGGCAAAAGCAGTTGGAGATGAGCAAGTCAGCAGGATTGGCAATCAAACAGGAGGTAGGGTATTCCTCTTCCTATACACCGATAATTTCGACAGACTGTACAATAAACTGATTGAAAGGGGAATACGATTTGTCCGTCCGCCTTCAGTGGAAACCTATGGCAAGGTTGCCGTTTTTGCAGACCTGTATGGCAATTTATGGGATCTGATAGAGCCCTCTCAAGTCTGAGTTACGCTTAGAACAGATTTATTCCTACCCGGATATAGTATCTAAAGACAAAATATACTGGAGTCCAGCCTTCAGTAAGTCTTTCATCGCTGTAGGTATATCCCTTTACACCCCAGGTTTCCCCGAAATCATGGGTTTTGTATCCAACACCAAAGTTAAATCCTGTATCGAAATACCAGAATTTACGGCTGTTTGAAAAACCATAGAGCATCGAAAGATCGTAGCGCTTGATAACAGGTGAAATGGGAACCGGATAGAGGGAGAGTAAAGTGGAATTTTCATCATAAACCTCAGTAAAGATATCATTGGCTTTCAGGTCAGCATAGCGCAACTCGAGTCCCCAGTAATTCCCTGAATGCCCATATCCCTTATACCCACTGCTGATATCATACTTATCGAAGAACTTGAGCAGAAATGAGTATTCTGCACCTGAGCAAGTAAGCACAGAATCCTGATTGCTGTATACCAAGGCCCCAAAACGATAACGATCCTGATATCCATCAATCATATTATATCTGGCTCCTAAACCAACAGTTCCAAGCCTTAGCTGAGCTGAAACAGGAATCTGCCTAAAAGAATATTTTCCGGCACTGTACATTGCAACCTTGAAAGGTGCTATTGCAAGACTGAGGTCTGCCGAGGACGAACTGCTCCTGGCTACTTTTTTGGATTCCTTTTCAGCTTTTTCTGCATCCTTAACCGCTTTCCTTATCGTTGCAATCTTTTCTTTTTCACCCAGCATCTCATAGTAAGGAATCATCAATTGCTTTTCAGCAGTGGTAAGGTAAGATGACTCGATCAGGGTTACGGCCTTAGCCAGGGAAACCTTATCCTTATTGGCATAGGAAGTCGTTGCATATGCCCAGCCAAATGCAGAAGTGGTCCTGTCGATTTCTGGCGCGCTGAAGGAAAAATCAACTTTCAGAATTCCATCGGTACCTACAAGCCCCCATTTCCCCAATGATTTGGAATAAACCGGAGCCATGCTTTTTGAAAAAGGACGGGCATCATCAAAAATAAAAGTTGCGGCACCGGCCATTGGTGTGCCTTTTTCATCGATTACACCCCAGCCTGAATCCCTGTATGCCAGCGTATAACCATTTGAAAAAGAGACCCCGGCCTTGTATACGAATGGAATGACAGTTTCTCCGCTGGTGTTAATATATCCAAGTTTACCATCCTGCTTAACCCATGCCAGTCCATCCACGAATTCAGCAGCATCGCTGAACTGGGGTGTAATCACCACTTCACCCTTTTTATTGATATACCCCCATTTGTCGTATGATTTTACGGCAGCAAGGCCATCAGTGAAAAACCATGCATCATCATAGGTGCATTTTACAACCAGCTCTCCACTTACATTGATATATCCCCATAATCCCGATTTCTTCACTGCAGCCATATCATTACTGAAGGTCATCGCTGCATCATAGATATAATCAACCACAACAGTTCCGCTTTTACTCTTGTAGCCCCATTTCCCGGAATCGTTTTTTGCAGGACCCGGTACTTCCTGGGCAACTACCAAAAGTGAGAACAGGAAAAAGCCGGCGGCAAGTATAATTTCTTTGATCTTGAGGGTTCGCATACTCTTAGCTTTAAAAATCCTTAGGAAATGCTGGAATACTTTGAGAAACTTGAATAGTCAGTATAACTGTTGTAGCTATTGTAACTGTTATAGCTTGAATAGCTCGAATAATCAGAGTAGTTCGTCAGGCTGGAGTAGCTGCTGTAGTTGCTTGAGTAGTCGTTATAATAGGAGCTGTAGCTATTGTAATTACTGTAATAGCCGTAACTGTTGTAATAACTGGTGTAGTAACTGCTGTAGCTATTGTAATAACTGTAATAATAGCTTGAATAGCTGCTGTAATAGCTATAGTAACTGTAGTAATTGCTATAGTAACTGTAATAGTTGCTGTAATAGCTGTAATAGTTGCTATAGTAACTGTAATAATTACTGTAATAGCTGTAATAGTAACTGTAGTAACTATAGTAAATGCTGTTGTAATTCGCGTAATAGCTGTAGTAGTAGCTATAATAGTAGCTGGTATAGTAACTGTAATAGTAATTCAGGTCTTCCAAAGCATTATTGGTTCCCTTAACCGGACTTGCCATGCCTTTCAGTCCTGAAAGTGCTGCAGCAACTCCGGCCAGTCCGAAGAGTTTTTTGGCTCCTCTTTTCAGGGCTTCCCTTCTGGCCATCTTGCGGTTTCCATCATCCTGCTGAATTGATTCCTGCTTCTTCTCCGGTTGCAGTGAATCTGGTTTGTCAGATGTCGACATAGTAAAATGATTTAATGCTGAAATTTATTAAAAAATATCGATTTGTAACACTCAGTTGTTTGATTTATAGTCGCTGGGAAATTTTATAAAGTATCTCTTCCATCGGAATCCTGTTGATACAATGATGTTCACCCAAGGGACAAGGTGTTGGATAATTCTGCGCAAATCCTACTCCGATACAGGCATCCTTCTGATCGCAATGGTCAAGCGGAGCCTGCAGATGGGTTTGCTCTGCATATCCATAAACCCGATGATCGGTAGGTCCCCAGAAAGCCACCGTTGGGATTCCAGTCAGGTGGGCAGCATGCATTACGAAGTTATCGGAGGTAATCACCAACTGGCATTTCCGCAAGAGGGCAATCAACTGCCGGGGAGAGGTAATTCCCAACAGCGAATAGGCTCCTTTAATCCGAAGCTCATTCATCCTCCCCGACTGCATCACATTTGCGCCCTGCTCCTTCAATTTTTCCACTATGATGTGCCAGGCCATGGGATGCATCATCTTCCTTGGTGATTCGGAACTGGGAGAAATCAGAACATTTTTCTCCTTCCAGGGAATGAATTTATTTAATATGGCATCATCCTCAGGCTCTACCGGCAGATATAGTTTCTCTTCGATGGGAGTTTCCAATCCGTACATCCTTGCCAAAATCTGGAATGCCCTCTGGGATCCGGGTCCCAAGGTTTCATGCGACCAGTAATCGGTACCGATAATTTTGGCATCCTTTGGGGGATGTCCAACTTTACCAATTGCCGGATGTCCCTCCAGAATGCTTGAATAGCGGGTCCTCCTTGCCAGATTGAATCTTTTGGATGGATCCCGGTCGTACACAAGCTTCAGCACACCTGATAGCATCAGGGTGTCACCAAGTCCTCCGATAGGATTGATCCACAGCTCATTGCTATCAGCAGAAACTGATTCTACAGCTAGCTGAGGTTCTACTTCGGACTGCTCTGTCTTTTTACTTTCTTTCATGCGTTAACATTGAATGTCATGCCCGTTACAGGCTCAAAATATTTTTCAAGGAATACATGCTTAGCTTCACACCACATGGTTTTATGCATAAACTCCTTGTGCTTGTGATAGGCATCCAGCGGACAACCACCATGGCATAGTTCCCAGAAGCGGCAACCGGCGCAATCGGCGTCTTTCAGGTATTCCGTTCTTCTGTTGAATTCTTCACGCTGCGGATCTTTAAAAATGTCGGACAAACTTCTCTCCAGAACATTTCCATAACTGTTAATCTGCCAGTCCCCTGCCCTGCCGCATTGTGAGGTTTCACCTTCGGGACCAATATAAACATGTGAATTGGCACAATTTCCCGAATCCACACATCCCAGTGAAAGGTTCCTTCCCTGCTCATTGTAGTTTCCCAGAATGGACTTGAAAGGATTCACATCCGGATAGCGATGCCTGTTTTTCCACCATTCGGGGAAAATTGCACCCAGGAAATCAGCAAATTCAATGGGAGTAATTGCAATATTATCCTTGTCCTCGCCATATATCAATACCGGGTTCATGTTGAAACCACCGCTCATCTTGAAGTTGGTGAGATAATGGAACAACTCAACCGGTTTCTCCAGCGATTTGCGGGTAACCACATATATAAATCCCCAGCCGATATTGTTCTTCGCCAGCAGATTTATTCCTTCCATGAATTTCCGGTTATACCAGGCAGAATCTCGTTTGGTCCCGGGACCACGGATATTAGCAATAGGTTCAAAGCTGGTGCCGATCTGGTTGATTCCCATCTCACGGAAAACATCAATAAACTCCTGATTAATGAGGGTGAGATTCGATTGTATGGCATGCTCAATCCTGCCTTTGGTTTCAGTGCATAATGAATTCTGAAGCTCCAGAGCTTTCCTGAAATAATCAACTCCCAGCAATAAAGGCTCTCCTCCATGCCAAATCAGGGTTATCCTCTCCCCGGGGTTCAGCAAGCAGGTATTCGTTAATCCTTTTGAAAATCAGTTCCAGCAACTCGATCTTCATCGTTTTGGGCGCCTTGCGGGTCACCACATCACAATAGATACAGGAAGAGTTGCAGGCCTCTGTAGGCTTGAATATTATAGTCGGCATAGTTCCTTTACCCTTCGTTCGCTGGCATGTGATTGTACAAACTCTGCTGCTTCCATCATATCGCTGAATAAATCCTTGCATCCGGGTTGCTCAGCTGCAGTTTTCGAAAATTTCCCAAGGCAAACTCTCCATGCCGGACAGGAGGAGCAGCTTTCAGAATTCAGGAAGATCTCCTGCCAGACATTAAGTCTTTCCTGATATGCGGTTGTTTCCCTGATATCCTGAAGATTTTCAAGTGTGCAGGCAAATTCTCCTCTTGCCAGATCTCCTGAGCTAAGAGCGACATTTCCCTGATCATCAACATGCAGGTATCTTTCCGGATCATTGAAATAAACCGATGAAAAATCAGTCTGCTCACTGGCTTTGTAATTATCGACCAGATAAACGAAAGGCTCAATGCTTGCATGCGGAGCTTTCCCATAAACTGCATAATGAAGCAAATCAGCTCCGGCTTGCCAGTCGGTATTTCCATCTTCAAACCAGATTCCGCAATCAACTCCAAGCGATGCCATCAGCTGCAGATAGGTGAAGTTTTCAGGAGTTGCAGAGGAAAGAAATACTCTAACCGGCAGAGTTCTCCAAAGGCCTGATTTCCTGATAAAGGTTCTGATATCTCCAAATTCCCTGATGAAAAGGCTAACCGGGATTCCGCCCCAATCTTCCGAAACAGGAAGGTCGCTCATTTTCCCTTTTACTACTGCCTGAATGCTATGGAGCTTATTGAACTCATTTACAGTATGGGCGATTTCCCTGAATGCAAAGAGGTCGGAGGTCTTCACAACCAGTGCTTTTGAACGCAGTCTGCTGATCAGGGATTCGTTATGATTTATGACTAGTATATGATCCATGGTGTTGTCTAAAATGTTTTTACAGGAACTAATCACTGTAAACGTCCTGCATTCTGATGGGAGCCTCATTGTTAAAGCTGTTCAGCATATGTGCCAGACAACCGCCCTGACAAACATGCTCATCACGATGTATGCATTCATCGCAGGCTTCAAAAATTCCCGAACTCTCAATTCTGATATTCTTGTGAAGGTCTTCGTAATATCTTCTGATATCCTGAATGCTGTCGAAATCGTAAATTGAGCGCTTATGATATTCAGAAAGAGGGAAACATGACCAGATATTCATATCCGGACCAATATCCACAGCCGGACCGCAACCAAAGGTGAGATGCCCTGCGGTTATCTTGTATAATTTCCCAAGTTGATCATCAGTAAATACGCATAGCGGAAAACCGCAGTCCAGTCCGGGCTTAACCCTGAACCTCTCGAAAACTGGCGCATACTCTATGAAGCGCTCAGCCATTTTGCGCATTTTCTCCACCTGTACAAATGCATTTTTCTTTCCGGGAATAGGGGTGAGCCAGTCCAAGGCGGACAAATTTCTTCAGTCCGAAGCGATTGATATAATCGAACACGAAATCCATATCAAAATCCGGTGAATAGATATTGTATCCGGGGTTTGTAAGATGCCCGAAGGTTTCAAGAAACTGCTCCACTTTTTTCACTTCTGCAGCCGGCGATTTTGAAGGGTTATTCACGTTGCAGACGAAGGAAAGCCTTTCAGGATGGATGCCTGTGAGGTTATTGGACAAATCCTCAAAAATTTCAGGAGTCATCACTCCGCTGGTGAATACATTAATGTGAAAATTCCGCTCCAGCAAGTAGAGGATAATTTCCACGAAATGAGGATGAAGTGTAGGCTCGCCACCCAGCAGGGAGACTCTGTTTTCGCCGGAGGCGATGAGAAAATCAGCAAGGTAGATTAAGTCGTTCCATGAAAGCGTTTCCTCAAAGGGAGCATCAGCCATGTACTTTTTGGCAAAGCAATAGGGGCATGAACGCACACAACGCTGAGTAAGCAGGATATTAGCCATTTAGAGAGTACATTAGTTCAAAACTGCAATAACGTCAACAATCTATTGACGGGAAATGCACCTCCATGCACTCAACAACTATAACCAACGAAATAAATGCACAAAGCAGCCCTGATCGAAACTGCCTGGCATCAAAATGTACCGGAGGGTGCGGAAAGACAGTGCCAATAGCTGCATTTACCCCTGGATGGGTAAGTCAGCACACAAATCCGGTTGATTATCAATGTCCACTTGTGAAAGAGACCAAAAATAAAACAAACCAGGATATTTGCCTCTCAATAGCAAAAATACAGGTTTGTTTCAATTTTGCAAGAAAAGGCGGGTTGATAATTGTCAGACCAAAGTCATACAATTGTCATGCGATAGTCAAACGATTGTCATTTGATGGTTATACAATAGTCATGCAATAGTCAGACGATAGTCAGGCGATAGTCATGCGATAGTCAGACGATAGTCAGGCGATTGTCAGACGATAGTCATGCGATTGTCAGACGATAGTCAGGCAATAGTCATGCGATGGTCATGCAATAGTCATTTCTATAGCTTTGTACCAGAATTCTAATTTTGTGCAGGAAATTAAGAACATCAGAATCAGTGTTTATCTGTGTTTCCAGTGTCATCTGTGTTCTATTATCTGCTACTTGCACAATCTACCACCTTTCGGAATCAATTCCCTATTGCAGTTTACTGCCTAAACTACTAACAACTAAAAAAATCAGTCAACCTTGAACTCGTACTTGACTTTGCTAAGTTCCTTATTTGCTTCGGCAATTTTAATTTTCAGATTTTCCTTGTACTGAAAAACCCTATTAAACAATTCATCATCACCTGTTGCGATGATTTCAGCAGCCAGGATAGCAGCATTCATGGCACCATTCACAGCCACGGTGGCAACAGGTATTCCCGGAGGCATCTGAACAATGGCCAGCAAGGCATCCAGTCCCTCAAATGAGGATTTAACAGGCACTCCGATAACAGGAATGGGTGTAAAGGCTGCGATTACTCCAGGAAGATGGGCGGCCATTCCGGCACCGGCAATTATCACTTTCACTCCGCGACTATGCGCATTTCGGGCAAACTCCTCCACCAGCTCAGGGGTGCGGTGCGCCGAAAGGGCATTCATTTCGAACGGAATTTTAAACTCATTCAATACCTTGGCAGCAGCTTCCATTACATTGAGATCGCTGGTACTGCCCATGATTATGCTAACCTGGGGTTTCATATCGATTTTTTTACGAAAATACAAATTCCCCTTGGAAACTGGACAAGTTCAAGGTTCGGGGAAAGCAGTTGTTAGTATTTAGTTGTTAGTGGCGAAGGTTCGGGGTTCCTTAGTGGTATAGACTCGGGCTATTTGCAAGAATTAGAACACAGATGTCCGCCAGCTGGCGGACTGATTTATACGGATCCGCCACAGCGGAGATAATCGTTAGTTCAATCACATTTTTAAATTCTCAAATTCTCTCATTTTCAAAATTCCCTCATCTCCATCCGCCAGCCGGCAGACTCCGCTTCGCTGCGCATCCTCATCCGCCAACCAGCGGACTTCGCTTCGCTGCGCATCTTAACATCTTCCCATTGAAATCCAACGCAAAACCCTATCTTTGCTACAGAGATTTTAAGCGAAAAATATGTCAGACACTTGGGTAATACGGGATAAGGTTTTTACCAAATATCTTACTGCAGACGATATTCAATCAGCAATTCGCACAATTGCTTCAAAAATTAACCAGGAGCTTGATGGACAGGTACCTGTGTTTATCGTAGTGCTGAACGGAGCATTTATTTTTGCTTCCGACCTCATCAAGAAGGTAAAAATTGATTGCGAGATCGCTTTTGTGAAGCTTTCTTCCTACAGCGGAATGGAAAGCACAGGAACTATCAAGGAAGTTATCGGTCTTGATATTTCCCTCAAAGGCAGGACCGTTGTAGTTATTGAGGATATCGTGGACACTGGCTTAACCCTTCATGGTTTTCTCAAGCAGATCAACGACATGGAACCAGCGGCAGTAAAAGTTGCCGCTTGCCTGCTGAAACCGGATGCCTTCAGGATGAAATTCCCGATTGATTACCTCTGTTTCAGCATTCCGAATGAATTTGTTGTTGGTTACGGACTGGACTATGATGGATTGGGAAGAAATTCTTCCGATATTTACAAAATCCTGAACGGCTGATCAACTGAATGATCGCCTTCAATTAGACTTATTCATTAATATTCAACACATTATAGCTCATGCTGAATATTGCATTATTTGGTCCTCCGGGCGCAGGAAAAGGCACCCAGTCACAAGTACTGATTGAAAAATACAACCTGGCGTACATCTCCACCGGAGATTTGCTCAGGGCTGAAATTGCAGAAGGTACTGAACTTGGGCTTCACGTTAAAGAAATTATAGCCGGTGGTAGTCTGGTTTCTGACGAAATCATGGTGGAACTGATCGAGAAAAAGATCGTCCAGAGCGCCGACAGGAATGGTATCCTTTTCGATGGATTCCCAAGAACCCTGGTACAGGCTTATATCCTCGACGGACTCCTTCTGAAACTGAACACGCAGCTATCCTGCATGCTCAGTCTTGAAGTACCAAAGGAAGAACTGGTTCAGCGCCTGCTCGAAAGAGGAAAGTCCTCCGGAAGGTCAGATGATACCGAAGAAGTAATCCAATACAGATTGCAGGAATACGAAAATAAAACCACTCCGGTTAAGGGATATTATCAGGCTAAAAACCTGTATTTCCCTGTGAATGGAGTTGGCCCGATTCCTGAAATTACTGAAAAGCTCGACAAGGTTATTGAACATACCCTGCAAAAGGAATGGTTCAACCTCGTGCTTTCAGGTCCTCCTGGCTCAGGAAAAGGAACTCAGGGGAATATGCTTGCCAAGAAGTTTAATCTCTACTATATCTCAACCGGTTCGCTGCTTCGCAAGGAGGTTAAAGCTGACACCGAAATTGGCCGTAAAGTCAAGGAAATTATAGATGTTGGAGATTTGGTTCCTGATGAAATCGTTATCAGCCTTATCGAGAGGGAAATTACCACTCAAAACAAGGTTAATGGATTCATTTTCAAAGGATTCCCAAGGACTGTCCTTCAGTCATATATTCTTGATGGCTTACTCCGTCGCATGAATATGGGAGTTTCCTGTGTAATTGAGCTGAATGCACCTATGCTGGAAATGATCAAGCGCCTCGACCGACGTTCCAAGACCGATCGCGCAAGGCCTTATGATATGACCACCGAACTGATTATTCACCGTCTGGAAGAATACGAAACTAAAACCACACGTGTAATGGATCTGTATAAAAAACAGAACAAGCACATGGTTACCAATGCGATGGGCAGCAATGAAGAAATTTTTGAAAGGCTGAGCCAGACCGTTGAATCTGCAATGAAGAAAACCAGATAAACTGATCTTCTTTCCCTGAAAAAATACCCGGCAATGTCCGGGACTTGAATATTACAACCTAATTCTATTCCCTTGCTTTAGCGGGGAATTCACTGATTTATACCAAATGGCTTCATCCAATTTTGTCGATTATATTAAAATCTATGTCAGGTCCGGGAAAGGTGGTGCCGGTTCAGCCCATTTCCACAGGAGCAAGGCCAATCCCAGAGGTGGCCCCGACGGAGGCGACGGCGGAAGAGGCGGGCATATCATCGTAAAAGGAAATTCACAACTCTGGACCCTTCTTCACCTTCGCTATACCAGGCACGTGATTGCAGGTGAAGGTGGCTCAGGCTCATCAGCACTTAAAACAGGAGCCCAGGGAAAGGATCAGATTATAGAAGTCCCATTGGGAACTGTGATTCGTGATGCCGAAACAGGCGATATCGTTTGTGAAGTTACGGCTCATGAAGAAGAGCATATTATCCTTGCAGGTGGCAGAGGCGGATTGGGAAACGACCATTTCAAGTCGCCAACCAATCAGGCTCCAAAGTTTGCCCAACCGGGAGAACCACTGAAAGAAGCATATTTTGTATTTGAACTGAAGATTCTGGCTGATGTTGGACTCGTTGGATTTCCCAACGCCGGCAAATCCACACTGCTGTCAGTACTTTCGGCAGCAAAGCCTGAAATTGCAGACTATCCCTTCACCACACTCCGACCAAACCTTGGTATTGTTTCATACCGGAATCATCAGTCCTTTGTGATGGCTGATATCCCCGGAATTATCGAAGGAGCTCACGAAGGTAAAGGACTCGGACTCAGGTTCCTCCGGCACATTGAACGCAATTCAGTGCTTCTTTTCATGGTTCCGGCAGATACCAAGGATATTGCCAAAGAATACAAGATACTTCGGAATGAGCTCAAGCAGTTCAACCCTGAGTTGCTCGACAAGGGAAAAGTACTGGCCATCACCAAATGTGACCTTCTGGACGAGGAAATGATGACTATGCTTAAAAAAGGCCTTCCCAGAATCCCCCATGTATTTATTTCCTCCCACACCCAACTGGGATTGCAAACATTGAAAGATTTGCTCTGGAAGCAGCTGAACAGTTAGATTTTCAGCTAACTGAAATCAAATCCCAGAGGGAAACAATTTATTAGCCATGGATCCACTGATCAGATTAACATCCATCCTTAAACCGGATCCGGCTGAAGTATTGGAAGTTTTTGGCGGTGAAGTGTACACCGGAATCCAACTGAAAAATGGTGAAATAGGTTTATGTGCCACATTGGGCAACAAAGGATATTACAATATTGAAAGCCTTGTAAATCCTGACTTTTCGAATCCACTTCACAGGATTCTTCTCATCGCATATTTTAATGCCAGATTCAATTCACTTGCACATCCTGATGCACAAACCGACATTTTCGAACATCTGGATTTCAGGGATAAGAAAATAGTGATGATTGGTTTTTTCAAGCCTGTTGTTGCCAAGTTCGACAGGGATGGAATACCCTTGCACATATTCGATATTAAGGAAGATAATCCCAGACTCACGGCAATGAGCGAACTTGAAAACATTTTACCATTCGCTGAAGTTGCAATTATTACCTCCACCACATTGGTAAATCAGACATTTGAACGAGTGACCGGATTGCTGGATAAAAACTGTCTGGCTTACCTTCTCGGTCCGTCAAGCATTTTGCACCCTGTCCTTTTTGAATATCCTCAGATCAAGGCTATCTATGGAATGCAGATCCAAGCCGGAGATTCAAGAGTTATCGAAATTGTCAAGAATAATGGTGGCACCCCCGACTTTTCAAAATTCACTACAAAGGTTTGTATTTCAGCCTGATCAAACATTGCTGAATCTGAAAGAAATCATTCTTTCCAAACAAATAATAATTCCGCAATAAATTCGCTTTTGATACAACTTTTGGGCAGCAAATTTGCCCTTTAGAAAGTTATATCCACACCTATGAGAAAACTCATACTCATTTCCCTTGTGCTTTGTTCAGCCATCTTCATGGCTTCAGAGCCTGTCTATTATGGCAATTACCTTCCGGTATTCATGTCCAGAATAGAAATGGAGAAAGCCGTCAGGCTTGAATCTCCCGCCCCTATTAAGAATCCGGGGAAAATTTACATCAAGGACAACTACATTTTCATCAATGAAAAATACCGCGGAATCCATGTGATCGACAATACCGATCCTGAAAATCCGGTTAAGAAAGGATTCATCCATATTGATGGTTGTCTGGACATGGCAATTCGCGGCAACATTCTGTATGCCGACAATGCCATAGACCTTGTATCGATCAGTCTGAATGCTGATTACAGCAGCATTAGCGTTAAAGGCCGTGTAAAGGAAGCATTTCCCGAGCCCTCATCTCCGGAAGGATACTGGTACACAAGTTCTTTCGATAAATTCAGGCCCGAGGGAGGTATTATTGTGAGGTGGGAAAACAATTACTCAGTTCTGGAATAAGCGCTATGAAAACACTATATATATTCGCCATTGCGGCAATTGTGCTACAGTCCTGCTCAATGAGCAAGGATGACAGCGGGGAAATAACCTCAGGTGAAGGTGGATCTCTTGCCAGGTTCACTATCGCTAACGACCATCTCTACATTGTTGGTGAAACCAATCTGAGCAGCTATTCACTTCCGGCAGATGGTTCATCTCCCGAAAGGACCAATACATTGGAACTAAATTTTGGTGCTGAAACCGTATTTCCATACGACAGCAATCACCTGCTGCTTGGCACACAGGATGGAATGTATGTTATCGATATTTCCAATCCTTCCGAGCCCCAGAAGCTTACACTTTTTCAGCATATCAGATCCTGCGATCCTGTAGTTGCTGAAAATGGATATGCCTATATAACGTTGAATGCCAACTCTATGAGGTGCTGGCGGGGACTGAACGAGATGCAAATTGTTGATATTCATAACCTCTCTGATCCATACCTGGTTAAATCATACACCATGTCGAACCCACAGGGTTTGGATATCCATAATGACACCCTTTTTGTATGTGACGGAGGACTTAAAATACTGGATGTCAAGAATAAAAACTATCCTTATGAATTAGCCTACTTCCCAGAAGTGCTGCCTACTGATGTAATCTATACCCAGGGACGGCTTTTACTGATTGGATCCGATGGATTTAACCAATACCGGATAGCTGGAAATACGATTACCAAAATCAGCAGTCTACCCATTGAACCTTAACAGACTCATAGCTCTTCGATATTTATGAAAAATATTCTCCCGATACTATTTCTTTTATTCATCCTGCCATTATCAATAGATGCGCAGGAACCGGTTCTGAAACAGAAAAAGTTTGCAATTGGAATATTACCCCAATACGCATTTAACAATGGATTGAGGATGGATTTTGACTTCCGGGTTGGCAAGACCAAGACCCACTGGCTCATCACATCTCCTCAGATATATCTCGCTTCCAATGATCCGGTGCTCTATTCCTATGAGTCGATGTGGGGAGTGGGAATGGACCTGGAATACCGCTACTATTTCAAGGCAAACAATGAATTGCCCCGTGGTTACCATATGGGATTCGGTCCCATGTTTCAGTTCTTCAGCATTGACGATGAGCGTTTGTTTGCAAACAAGGTTATCGAAAATGGCATTGAATATACGGTTGTAGAATATGGTCCTGTAAATACTTCCATTTATAAATATGGGATGACTGCGCAGGCAGGTTATCAGGCTATTATATCAAGGGCAATCTATGTGGATTTCTTCGTGGGCGCCGGAATCAGACTGAGTTTTGATGATACCGGCAGATCTGGGCTGAGCAGAAACTACAATAACTGGTGGGGATCCTATGGATACTCAGGCACAATGCTTACCGGGGGAATTAGGTTTGGTATGATTAAATAGATTCAGCTAACCAGCATATTTATTGCTCCCGACCTGGACACTTTTTAGGATTTCTTTGTATCTTGTACACTCAATGCAATGGCTTATTTAAGAGCCATTTAAATATTTCTGTTAATCAGTATTGGGGTATGAAAACATTAGTATTGAGTATCGGACTATTCTTAGTTTTGGGTATTACTATATTACAGGCTCAGATACCCACCCTTTCAATCATAGGCAAATATTCTTTCGCTGGCAATGCCAATGATGAATCCGAGGAAATTGGTGATGCTACAGTTTATGGTGCAACTCTGACTGAGAACCGTTGCGGTCTGCCGGACAACGCCTATCATTTCTCAAATTCGAGCCAGTATATTGAGATCCCCAACTTACGAATGGTGGAACATGGTGAACTCAGTTTCAGCATGTGGGCCAAAGCTGATATTCTTACTTCCAATTGCATGATGATGATGTATCCCGACAATTGGAGCGACCGCTGCGTGATGTGTGCCGAATATCTAGGGAGCCCTACAACCCTGATTTGGGATTTTGGGGACTGCGATTACATTGGGAGATCAGTAGTCGACCATGTTAACTTTGATACCTACTGGCATCATTATGTTTTCATAGTCAGCTACGAACAAAACCTTAAACAGATTTACCGGGATAACTTTTGCATTTATTCTTCAGGATTCGACGGCTATCTTAGTAACTACGGAAGGACAGTTTATGTTGGTGCCGGAATCGACTGGAGTGGTGGCGACATAGGGTTCAAGGGCAGTATTGATGATATTCGTATATACAACAGGCCTCTGAATAGTGAGGAAGTAAGCTTGCTATATCATGAAGAAGGATGCTATACAGGGTTTACAGAAAAGCCGGAAGCCGTTTCATTTGAAATAGCGCCCAATCCCGCAAGCAGCAATTTCAAAGTTTTAGGTTTGAAAACTTCCGGAAAGATTGAGCTTATTAATTCAGAAGGCAATGTGGTAGTTACAGAACTCGTTTCTGATTCTGAAACCTCAATTTCAGTTATTGATTTACCTGCAGGAATATATACAGTACGAATGATCTCTGAAAACAAGGTCGGATTCAGGAAACTGGTAAAATTATAGCATTAAAATCAAGAGAAACCAGAATTTGAGTCTTGATTCATCTATCTGGTTATCATAATTATACTCTCAATAACAAAAGAGTAATATCAAAATATCCTCATTTCATTTAATATCCTTTCCGATGAAATCACTATTTCTACTCCTGGCTTCAATCTTTCTTGGATCCACAATAACTCTTGGGCAATGGCAAAGAACAACAGGTTTGAATGGTGGTTATGTTTATGATTTTACCGCCACTTCAACCCATCTTTATCTAGGAACTATTTATAATGGCATTTATGTATCCGACGATAACGGAGATACCTGGAGCAACGCCAGCAATGGGCTTACCAAACTGCAGGTAAGTAGTCTGACGCATTCCGGGGATACTGTCTTTGCTGCCATGCAGGATGTCGGTGTATTTTGCTCCATCGACCACGGACAGAACTGGACAACAAGAAATACCGGATTAACTGAACTATCAGTCCTTGAACTTGAATTCAATGGAGGCACTCTCTGGGCCGGGACTAATTACGGGATTTACAAGTCTGTCAATAATGGATTGAAATGGTATAAGAGCAGTAACGGCATCCCTGCTGATATTGGATCTGATGGTTTTGCATTCAGTGGAAACAGGATATATGCAGCCACCAACGACGGAGTTTACTATTCTGATAATGATGGAAATTTATGGCAGAAAACAGGTCCCGGAAATGATAACCCGAACATTTGGTCTATCCTATCCAATGGGCCTTATCTTTATGCCGGAACCTATGGCAGCGGACTTTACCTCTCAACCAATCAGGGCAATAGCTGGTCGCAGATGAGTGGATTAGCACCGGCTTATATTTTTTCTCTTACATATTCAGGAAACACATTATTTGCCGGAACTCAGGAAGGAGTTTTTGCCTCTACCGACGACGGAATAACATGGATTAAAAAGACCAACGGAATGCCTGCATCACAGGAGGTAAATGCCATTTACGCAAACGGATCTTACCTGTATGCTGGATTTAAGCAGAATGGAGTTTTCAGAAGCTCTGATAATGGAAACAACTGGATAGAACGGAATGAAGGAATGAGTGGAATTCCGGTTTTCAGCATGGTAACAAAGGGAAATTCACTGTTTGCCGGAACTGCAGCCGGATTGTATGTTTCAGGCAATGAAGGATTAAGCTGGGAAAGTCTGGGAAATGTAATCAACTTCCCGGAAATTGGCAATCTGGCTGTATTCGGTAACAGACTTTACGCAGGAGGTGTGACCGGTTTATATCAATCAGATGACGATGGGCTGAGCTGGGTCAATATTTCAGGCGATCTGGACCATGACTGGATTGCAGATATTCTGCCGACCGATACCGCTATTTATGCTGCCATTTATGGAGGTGGAATTTACAAAACACGCAATGGAGGCCAGAACTGGACAAAAATCAGTCAGGGTATTCCAACACCATTCACTTTGAATATTGCCATAATTGGTGATTGTCTTTATGCCGGGACTGAATACCATGGGGTTTACAGATCAACAGACGATGGAACAAGCTGGACTCAGGCTCAAAGTGGACTTCCTGCCTATTGTTCGGTATCTGCCCTACTCTCAAATGGTACCAATTTGATAAGCGGAATTTATGAACAAGGACTTTTTGTGAGTGGAACATACGGAACTCTTTGGCACGCTGCCGTGAGCGGATTCCCCTCCTTCTCCACTCCCAGATGCCTGATGGCTGTTCAAAACAACATTTTTGCCGGCACAAGCTCCAATGGCATTTTTGCTTCCGCTGATAATGGAAACAACTGGACAGATATCACTGGTAACTTCACCCGATCCTCCGTTAATGCTATGACTACCTTGAATTCCTACATCTATGCAGGCACACTTGGGGAAGGCATCTGGAAACGAAAACTATCCGATGTTATGGGTATTGACGATGCCGTTCAGCTACCCTTTGCAATTGTTTATCCAAATCCTGCCACTAATTTCATAAAGACGAAAGCACCAAAAGGATCCAGATTCAGCATCTATGATTTGAGTGGAAAACTTCTGGCTTCTGAAATTCTTAAGGATGAAACAGAAAGTCTGGATATATCTTCACTAAGCAGCGGTCTTTATATTGCTGAAATTCAATTAAATGATCAGATTACAAGGGAGAAATTTTTGAAACTTTAGGACATTCCCGCTTTTACTGCTGCATAATCCCGGCAATGGAATTTGTTGATTTTCGAAAACCATAATTGTTTCACTGGATATGGCTTGCTTACCTTTGAAGGCTAATTTTGAAATCACGCGTAGCCTCAGGAGCCAATATATGATGCTTACTCTGCCAAACTTATTGCTGATTGCCGGAAATGCCCGTAATACTGGCAAAACAAGCCTCTCCTGCGAAATACTGCGAAGGTTTGGGCAAAGCCATTCCATTATCGGACTTAAACTTACCCGAATGAAAAGCGGTGAGGAACAATTCCATGGCCATCATTCCGAACCTTCACCTGATTCGTTTTCAATAACAGAAGAATCAAACCTTACAGGTGATAAGGATACTTCAAAAATGCTGGCAAGCGGAGCCTCGAAAGTATTCTATATTCAGGCTCAGGATGATCAGGTTGTTAACGCATTCGAATCATTCTATAAATCTATTCCGGAAAACAGTCTTATACTCTGCGAAAGCAGGAGTCTGCGGGAATTCATTACTCCCGGGATTTTCATTCTGATGATGCGTTCTGAACCTATTGAGAATCTTAAAGATGTGAGCCATCTGATATCGAAGGCAGATTTAATTTGCCATAATGGTGTTGACCCGTCAGAAATCAACCGGATTGCTGCTCAACTTGAAATTACTGATTCCTCCTGGTTAATGAAGTAGGTAATTTTACTTATTCACTTCTACTAGAGAAGTTCTGTCATTTTCAAAATTTAAATAGACCGACAATATTTTAGAAAGAAGTCAAGACTATAATCTGGAAATTTAATCAATCTCCATGGAGACGTTAGGATTGAGTCTATTAGCTTTGCCACAAAGGCACAAAGGCACAAAGTCCGCCGCGTCGGTCACGAAGCTAAAATTCACAACGCACTGAATAACTGTTAAATCATTACCTGGATCGATATTTGCAATATTACTTAGTGGCCCTTTGAGCCTTAGTGCCTTTGTGGCTGAGAAATCAAAATTCCCAGAATTTTCAAATAAATGCAAATCAACATGAACAACATTAGAATTGCTTGCAGATGACAGTCATCGACACAAGATTCACAATCAACCTTTATAATATAGTTATTGGGCCTACTGAAACCCTCAAGAAGCGATTATCTTTAATAGAAGCTATATTCGATTATAAACCAAAAGACTCATGGATTCAGGATTGAAGATAATTTCGGCTGCCTGCTGAATCTCTTCTGCACTCACCTTATCAATCTTTGCATTGATTTCTTCCGTAGAATCTACCTTATCATATACCAGAATGCTCTTGGCAGCAGATATCATTTCCTGCTGCTGCGATTCAACTGAGATGGCCAGTTGACCCTTAAGCTGCTCCCTTGCAATGCGAAGCTGGTTTTTACTGAGCGTGGTATTCCTCAGTTTATCCAGTTCCATGCGTACTAATTCAAGGGCCTTGTCGACCATCTTTTCATCAGTCCCGATATAAATGGTAAATAAGCCGGTATCCGACAAAGGTTGGAAGTTGGATTCAAGATTATAGGCGATTCCATGCTTTTCCCTGAGTGCCAGATTCAGCCTGGAATTCATCGCCGGTCCTCCCAAAATATTATTCAGCAAAGCCATGGGGACACGCAATGGATGGTGATAATGAAATCCTGTGTTCCCAAGGATTATATGAGCCTGATGACGACCGAACTTCCTTGCGATAGTCTGGGGCAAATACCCCTTAGGCCTAACCCTCAGTTTTTCTTCTGAAACAACGGGAAGAGCCTCCAGGTATTTCCCAACCTTGGCGATCACCTGCTCAAACGTAAGGTTCCCGATAGAACTCACCACCACCTGATTTGAAAGGTAGGTCCTCCTCATGAAAGCCTGAAGGTCGGCAGGAGTAAACTGTTTAAGCCGGGCAGGTTTCCCGAGAATATTTCGCCCTAATGGGTGTCCCGGAAAAAGCACCTCATCAAATTCATCATGAATCCATTCTGCAGGATTATCCTTGTAGGAGTTGATTTCATCAATAACCACAGCCTTCTCCTTGATAAGCTCCTTTTCAGGAAAGGTTGAATTAAAAACAATATCCGAAATCAGTTCAACTGCCTTACCATAATGCCTTGTCAGAAAGGAGGCATAAACGCAAGTCTCTTCCTTGGTGGTAAAGGCATTCATATCTGCTCCCACATTCTCCAGTCTGCTAATCACCTGATAAGCTGTCCTCTTCGGAGTCCCCTTGAATATCATATGCTCAATCAGGTGGGCTAGTCCCTGCTCTCCCTCCATTTCATCACGGGAGCCGGCATTTACCATAATCCCGAAATGTGCCACCGGACTTTTGGTCCTTCTGTGTACCAACCTTACTCCATTGGGGAAGCGGTGTATGTTGTAGATATTAGTCATTTGTATAGCTTATGCTTTCTTTGAGGATTTCTGTCTGAGATAATTTGTTGCTTATTTGGGAGAGACAATGGGACTGGGGGACTGCGGGACAAGGAGATTTAATGAATTGCGGGTTTTAGATGTGAGATGTGAAGATGTGAAGATGTGAAGATGTGGAGATGTGGAGATGTGGAGATGTGGAGATGTGAGGATGCCAAGCGAAGTGAAGTCCGCCGGCTGTGGGATGGAGATGTGCGCATTTTTGATTTTTTTAATGAATTCAACTCAAACTAGGTTGTCACACGGAGCTTGTCGAAGTGTTTTCAAGAGTAGCAACATTTATATTTTTCACCAAACATTCTCCCTCCCTTTTTCAAAAGGGAGGGCCGGGGAGGGTTGTTCCAGGCACAGACCAAATCAGTCTAAATCAGTCCGCTGGCTGGCGGATCTGTGTTCTATTCTATGCTACTTGCACTATTACCACCAAAAGAAAAGCTGAATTCAAGCACAATCAAATTTTTCCCAATTGCACCAATCAATACCAACTCACTTCAATTCCGCAGGGTACCTATCATCAAAAAACACCCAGAAAAGAGGTTTGTTTCCCTTGAAGTCACCATTCTCGGTGAAGACCTCAACCAGGGGACAAATGCCAATCACCTTCTTGGAGAAAACAAGACTCTCCTTATTCATATACCACTCTTCCATAAACCTTACCTTCGAAATGTCATGTGTTCCAATCTCCTTTACCAGCACTGTATCCCTGAGCTCATGAGGAGGATCAGGATTTTCGAGTGCGATGGTGTCAACCCTTCGCAGGATATTTTTGATATCTTCGGCAGCGAGGGGTTTATAGGTAAAGAAATCAAAAACCTTAACTTTACCCGAGCTTGCTCCCGATAAGATATTCTTTACAAAGGTTTCCCTGCCGGAACCTTCAATGTTTTGCACCCACCAATCGAACTCGGGATCAGGACTCACAATGGAAACATCATATTGAATCCGCTTGGTAACCAGTTCGCCAGACTCAGCAGCCGGCTTGTTGCACGAAATAATGAGTCCAAGCATCAGGCTGAACAACATTGCAATCAGGATATTTTTCATGAGAATTTGTTGAATGACACAAAAGTACCAAATTTACTGCCTTAACCCACCTTTATTATGCTCAGAATAACCCATCCTACCCTGCTGATTAACAAGCAAATTTGTCAGTCAAATATTCGGAAAATGGCTACCAAAGCAACTGCTTCTGAAGTAATTTTCAGGCCACATTTCAAGACACATCAGTCTGTTGAGGTAGGAGAATGGTTCAGGGAAGAAGGCGTGAACGCAATCACCGTTTCTTCAGTCAGAATGGCTGCCTATTTCCAGTCTGCAGGATGGAACGACATCACCATCGCATTTCCAGTGAATATCCTTGAAATAAGGGAAATCAACAGACTGGCAACCCATTCCAAACTGAATCTGCTTATTGAATCAGAATATGTGGCTGATTTCCTTTCCGAGACCCTGCTATCTAAGGTTGGAGTATTTATTAAAATAGATACCGGCTATCATCGCTGCGGAATTCCCTCCGGAGAAGCCGCACGAATCGACAATCTCGTCAAAAGAATTGCCGAAAGTGATAAATTGAAGTTCAGGGGATTTCTGACGCATAGTGGACAGACCTATCATGCAAAATCGGTGGAAGAGGTCAGGGAAATAAGGGATGATGCAGGGAAACAATTGCAAACTCTCAAGAAAATATATCTAAATGAATATCCTGACATAATCATTTCTGTTGGAGATACTCCGGGATGCAGTCTTCCGGGAAAGATTCCCTTTGCTGATGAGATTCGTCCCGGCAACTTTGCCTATTACGACCTGATGCAATCTTACCTGAATTCCTGCACTCTCAAAGATATCGCGGTTGCCGTTGCCTGTCCTCTAGTGGCAGTGCATCCTGAAAGAAAGGAAGCAATTATTTATGGTGGGGCCGTTCACCTTTCGAAGGAAAACTGCAGGCGTGAAAATGGTGAACTGACCTTCGGAATGGCTGTCAGACTGGAAGAAGGAAAATGGGATACTTCAGTGGTTATCGGACATTTGAAGAGCATCTCACAGGAGCATGGCATTCTAGAAATGCAGGAAGGAGTAAAACTCAAGCCAGGTGACCTGATTGCCATTATCCCGGTCCATTCATGCCTTAGCGCTGATCTGCTCAGGGAGAATAAACTGGAAATATAGGCAGCCGGAAATAGCGGAATCACGAAGATAATTCTCCTGAACATGATTACCTATGACATGGTTTAGCATGCTGATCGGAATATAACACTAAGGATATCAGCGACTATTCATCTTCACCAATGCTCCGCGGTTTCATAACAACACCAAGGTTGTTACGGGCATTGATCATCACCAGCATCTCCTCGTCGAATCTTACATGGCGAATCAGATCATCTTCATAAACAGCGGGGAAGGAATTCAGGAAATCCACATCAAAGAAACCATCGTTGATATAGGGGTGAATCGTAAAATAACCAACCCTGAAGGAGGTGAGGTTCTGGAAGAAGTGTGTACCCTGACTCGGATCAATCCTGTAGTTTTCCAGTCCTGATTCAACAATCACCCTTGCCGCAGATATTTGTGGCCATTTCACAGGAATACCAAGCCATGGGTCACTGGAGCCCCAACGGCCGGGACCTACCAGCACATAGAACAATTTTGCAGCAGTGAACTTCTCATTCAAGGCTGCAACCCTGAGTGCTGTATCCGGATTTTTTGCAGGATCAAATCCGCTTGGCTTTACATAAACCACATCCTTTAATCCGTTAATGATACCATTCCCAAGTGCAGCTTTCGAATAGAGAATGGTCTCTTCATAAGGGATGTCCTCAAGCTTGGTGTCCACTTTTTCCTTGCTGTCGACAATGGGGCGCACCTGCAGCAGGTTGAAGATTTTTGGCAATCCTGTGGCCCGGTTCAATTCAACGGCAAACTCTATCTCAATGGGTTTTCCGATTTCCTCTTGTCCCATTTCAAGGCAGGTCGAAAGTATCTCTGCCAGAGGAAATACCTTATGATTCAATATATTGGAAAATGTAGCCACTCTTTTCCCATCGTACAGGATTCCATCGCGCATCACCTGGCTATTGAAGTCGTATGTGGAAACCATATTCCTGAAAGCTGCATTCTCTTCGGCAGTATCAAGTTTTAGCTTTACCAGGTTAATGCCGTCATCAACTGAGGTATAGAAACTTCCGGGAGTAAGGTCAAGTGCATAAAAATGCTTTTGGGTTTCCTTGAGTGCCATCTCCGGTGAGGAAAGCTGAAGTATTTTCTGAGGATATTTAGGTGAGAAACGAAGTGATACGCCTCCATCAACAATATATTTCCCAAGACCTATTGCAATACTGGCTATCCCGTCTTCTGGCTTTTCCGGAGCAATGGGGTAGAAGTTAATGGAACGGGCAACTCCTGAAAATGAAGGATAGAACCTTTCACCATACTGTGTTCCGGCTACCTGCTGCAAAACAATAGCCATCTTCTCCTCATCGATCAGATTGCTGGTTGCAGCCATGTAAGCCTTGCTATCGTGGAAGAACACAGAGGCATAAACGCTCTTTATTGCATTGCTCAGCAATTCAAGCATCATCCTGTCGTCATCAGTAACCTGAGGCACCATATAGGTAGAATACACCCCTGCAAACGGCTGATAATGGGAATCTTCAAGCAAACTTGAGGAACGAATTGCAATAGGTCTGTTTCCAACCCTGATAAATGCTACCAGGTCATCATGGAATCGAAGTGGCAGACGTGCATTCACGAAATAATTCAGGATTTCAGCATCTGGTAAATCCGACAATCCAATTTTATAGAGGTCGTTATCCTCCATAAATTCATCGAAAATATCAGTACAAAGGACAACAGTTTGAGGAATGCTTATTGAAACATCTGGGAACCTGTCGAAGAGTCTGTTTCTCTTGATAATCGCATCCAGAAACGCAAGCCCTCTGGCTTTCCCACCGATGGAACCTTCTCCAATCCTGGTAAAGCTTACGTATTCATCAAAGTTTTCACGATTAAACTGGGCTATAATACCTCTGCCCTTATTGAGCCTGTAACCGGCAATGGAATCAAACACAAAACGGCGGATTTCATCCAGATCGGTAAAATCTCCCGGGCGAACATCTTTAAAGAATTCAGCCAGAGGGAATAAAGCCCTGGCAAATAACCACTTCGATAAATGATTGCGATAAATATGATATCCCAGGGATACATCCGGAACTTCAAAGATTCTTTGCTGCAATGCTTTAAGATCAGGAGCCCGCATGATTTCCTTACCTGTATCCGGATTGATGAAGACAAAATCGCCGAAGGCAAAATACTCCATCATAAAGTTCCTTAATTCAATAGAGAGTGTCTTTGAATTCTTATTCAGAAACCCAACTCCAATCTGATGCGCCTTATCCATAAAATGTGCATCCGAAGATTGCAGAAGAAATGGAATAAAGGAATCCTCTTTCCTTACATGGTTTACAAACTTGAATCCTGCTTCGGGATCTTCCCTTCCAGCACGCTTGTAACTGATATCGGAGATTATTCCCAGCAGATTTTGCTTGTACTTCTCATATAGAGTAATAGCTTCTTCATAGTTCGTAGCCATCAGGATCTTAGGCCTTCCCCTTCGGCGAAGCATTTGCTGATGCTCATTCAATCCTTCTGCCATGAAGGCATTCGACTGATTGAAGATAATCTTGTAAATATTTGGCAGATAACTGGAATAGAACCGCACAGAGTCTTCCACCAGCAGTATCACCTGCACTCCGACCTCCTGCGAATCATGTTCCACATTCATTTTATCCTCGATCAGCTTAATAATGGCAAGCAAAAGATCAGGGTTGCCAAGCCAGCTGAAAACATAATCAATAACACTCATATCCTCCCTCGACAGCTTCAATGAAACTTCTCTGGAGAAAGGAGTAAGAACTACAATCGGTATCTCAGGATATATCTTCTTGATCTTTTTTGCCAGTCCGAATGTATCAAGTTCATCAAGTGTGAGCATGCAAATAACCAGGTCGATATTCTCACGGGCAAGTGCAGTAAAGGCTTCAGCTTCGGTAGGCACCTGTATGAACTGGGGAGGATATCTCAGATTAAGTGAAACATATTCATTGAAGATATGCTCATCGATGCGCCCGTCACTTTCCAGAATGAATGAATCATAATTGCTGGCAATAAGCAACACATGATAGATTCTTTTCTTCATCAGCTTGATGAAGGGTGTATCATCGAAATAATACTTGCGCGATAAAAGTGAAAGTGGAGATGTCCTCATACCCGAATATTGGCAAAAGACAAAAATAGGGGAAAATGCCCATTTTAAGAATACCAGTTTATGATAAGCACAGAAAAAGCAGAGTTCATTGGGATGTGGTATCTTTGCCGCCTCAAACATATTAATGAATGAATAGAATGAAGGTTGATTTTGATGAAATTCTGGAACGCAAAGGTTCCAACTGCATAAAATATGATGCTGTTAAACAGTTTCTTGGCTCCGATGATTTGATTCCAATGTGGGTTGCTGACATGGATTTCCGTACCCCTTCAATTATTCTTGAAACCCTCAGGGAACGCCTCAATCATGAAGTACTGGGATACCCGGTTCGCCAGGAAGGATTCTTTAGCTCAATTATGGATTGGGAACTAAATCACCATAACTGGAAGGTTGAACGCGACTGGATCATGTTCAGCCCGGGAGTGGTTCCGGCTGTTAACATGGCTGTTCTTGCTTTCACCGAACCTGGCGACAGCATTATCGTTCAAACTCCCGTTTATTTCCCTTTCTTCACTGCAGTTAAGGATCATGGCAGAAAGCTGGTACATAACCCTCTGGAATTGAAGGATGGCAGACTCTGCATGGACTTTGAGGACATGGAAGCCAAGGCTGCTGCAGGTGCAAAAATGATTATTATCTCCAGTCCGCATAATCCGGGTGGCTCTGTCTGGACCCGTGAGGAACTTCAGAAAATGGCCGACATCTGCCTGAAGTATAATGTATTGATGATCAGCGATGAAATTCATTGCGACCTTGTATATGACCCATACAAACATATTCCACTCGCTTCACTTTCAGAAAGCATCTCTGCCTTAACAATCACCACTCTGGCACCCAGCAAGACTTTCAACCTGTCGGGATTATCGACATCCTCTGTGATTATTTCAGACCCCGTACTAAGGAAAAAATTCAGCACTGTCCTTGATCATCTGCATATTGGTGGTGGAAATATTTTTGGGAACCTCGCTTCCGAAGCTGCCTATACCCATGGCTATGAATGGTCGAGGGAACTGATGGCTTACCTCTCCAAAAACCTGGATTTCATGCAGGAATTTCTTGACAGCAAGCTTCCTTCCATTAAAATGATCAGGCCGGAGGCTACTTTCCTTGTTTGGCTCGACTGCAAAGAACTTGGATTGAACGACAGGGATCTTACCGATTTCTTCATGCACAAGGCGAAACTCGGACTTAATCCCGGCATTATGTTCGGTCCCGGAGGAGAAGGATTTATGAGGCTGAATATTGCTTGTCCGAAGGAAGTACTGAAGCAGGCCCTGGAGCAACTCCATGCTGCAGTTCAGCAATTGTAGTCGCGGAGTTGAATAAGCCTATACCAAATACAATCACAACAAATTAACAAGACACCCCATGTTGATCGATCTTCGTTCTGATACTGTTACCCGACCCTCTCCGGAAATGCTCTCTGCCATGATGCATGCTCCTGTTGGAGATGATGTTTTTGGCGATGACCCAACGGTCAACCAACTGGAAGAGAAGGTTGCCGGCATGTTCGGTAAGGAAGCCGCGCTGTTCTGTGCTTCAGGCACTATGGCCAATCAGATTGCCATCAAGGCACATACGCAGCCCGGCGACGAGGTAATCTGCAATGAGCTGTCGCATATCTACTATTATGAAGGTGGCGGTATTGCAATGAATTCAGGTGTTTCCACATGCCTGCTTCCCGGTGACAAGGGCCGCATCAACGCTGATCAGGTCAAGTCGCATATCAACCCTGCCAATGATGTTCACCGTCCACTCACCAGGCTTGTCTCGGTCGAAAACACCATGAACAAGGGAGGCGGTTCCATTTATGATTTCAAGGAATTGGTAAAGATATCAGCTGTATGCGGTGAGCATGGACTGGGATTCCATCTTGATGGTGCCAGATTATTCAATGCTTTGGTTGAAACTGCTGAAAAACCAGCAGATTATGGCAAAACCTTCGACAGCATTTCAATTTGCCTTTCCAAGGGTTTGGGGGCTCCGGTGGGGAGTGTTCTTACCGGATCAAAGGAGTTCATCTGGAAATCGCGCAGGATACGCAAGGTTTTTGGGGGTGGAATGCGTCAGGCAGGAATTTTGGCAGCTGCTGGTATCTATGCCCTCGACAATCATGTTGAACGGCTCAAAACTGACCACATCAGGGCAAAGCATCTGCAGAGGGTTTTAAAGTCATTGCCATTTGTCACAGAGGTAGTTCCTGTTGAAAGCAACCTTGTTTTCTTCAGCCTCGATAAGGATTTCCCCTCTTCTGAATTCCTCGCCAAACTCAAAAAGAACAATATTCACGCTCTTGCGCTCTCTCCTCAAACTATCCGTTTCGTCACACACCTCGACTTCACCGACGCCATGCTCGAGCACACTGAAAAAGTGCTCAGGGATTTTTAGTTAAGGATGTTAGTTTCCGCCGCGGCGGATTAGTGCCTTAGTGGTTCTAAATTGTCGCAGGTAGCACAATTTAGAACACGGATGACGCGGATTAGCACTGATTAGCACTGATTAGCACTGATTAGGCTGCTACAATTTTTACATCCTCACATCTCCATCCGCCAGCTGGCGGACAAATCCCAACATCTTTAATCCGCAACCAGCAATCCGAAATCCGAAATTCTTCAATTCTTCTTGTCTCCCAGTCCCCTTGTCCCAAGGGCCAAAGCTTATTCGAACGAGAAACGCCAGGAATCATTCTTCTTAAGTCCGGTTTTATAGACCACAGCCTCCCTGATATAAACGTTCTTCCCTTTGGAAAGCGGATTGCTGCTGCCTTTCACTACTATTTTGATGGTATGGCTACCGGGAGCTAGCTGAAAAACATGCCAAATGCTAACTGAAGCATGTTCCTGATTGCTGTATTCATAGTAGGTATCAATGGATCGGGTCAGTTTCCCATCCAGGTAAACATCGGCTTGGCCGCCATCCTTGAACCAGTTTCCCATGATTGATACTCCGGTACCGCTGAAGGTAAATTCTGCCTCATCACCAGGATTGGCGGAGTATTTTGATTGCTCCTTTTCACTTTTCTGGTCCCAGGACTTCTCCATATAGGGTTGCCAGTTTCCTTTAAATTTCCATCCTGCATCACTAAATACAGACGCATTCCGCTCATAGACCACATTCGGGAACGACACTTCCAGCTTAGCCGGAACCACTTCCTGAACAGGCAATGTTATGATATTATTTTCCAATTTACCACCATTGGCTTTGATGAGCGTCAGTGCGTATTTGTAGGTACTTTCCACTGCTGAGTTAAAGGAATAGGTAGTATTGATGAAGAGGGAATCGCCCATATGCCTTACGCCATTTTGCATTTCAGCAGGCAGATTACTGAAACCCTTAATCACCCCGAGAACAGCCATGGCATTGGAAGGATTGCAGTCGGAATCCTGTCCGCAGCGGGTGCTAATTTCAAGGGTTTTATCGATATCTCCGTTGCCGTAGAGGAGTCCCATAACGATATAAGCCCCGTTCAGCTTGGCATCGATATTGAAAGGCGAACCGGCCCCGCTGATATCTACATCACCCCATTTGGTATCCAGTTCAGCCCATGCGCCTTTCCAGTCGTTGGGATAATGCTTATGCAACCTGATCACATCCCTTACAATCCTTGCATAATCAGATCCGGGAGGCAATGCTTCAAGACCTTTATTAATCACAGTCATTATATCGTTTTCGAAGTAGGCAGCGCTGTACATGGCATCGATAAAGATTCCACCGTAAACACCATCGCCATAATTCATAATATGGCCGATTTTCCAGCACATGTCCACCACATTCTGAGGCATGCCGGGATTCATAAAGCCAATATAATCTGCTTCAATCTGGAAATCGATATCATCAGCCCTGTAGCTGTATTCCGGATTCCCCGATTCAGGAGGATAGATTCCATCAAAGTAGTTCTTTCTTGCCTGCATATTGGCGCACCAGAGCGGGTATCCGGCTTTGGCAAGCATTTCCTGGAGATTCTTTACAGGTGCATCCATCCCAAACTGATCCATGGCCATCAGGAAAGTAAGCTGTACATAAATATCATCCTGCCACATGCTTCCGCGAATATCCGCAGGTGTCCAGGTGATCGGATCCAGATATAATTTCTGAAGTGCCCGAAATTCAGTCGGGGCCCCATAGGTCACACCAATCATTTTTCCTGCCCAGCCACCTGCAATCTTGTCACGAAGCTGATCTGCCGAAATAGTTCTTGTCCCTTCAGCTGCAGCGCCTGCAAAGGAGGAAAATAATGATAAAAGTATTGCTGACAATACAATCAGGTTTCTATACTTCATTCTGATGATGTTTAAATGTTGCTCCTGTTATATCTATTTCAAAAACTGCGGGACTAAATTTAGCACAATTCAGGAGAAAGAGATGAATCAATATTCATCCCGGGAAAAAAGAGAATTACGAATAGAAGTAATGCCTTGAGCAGGTTCTGACCAGACTATTTCCTTACCAGTCTGGAAGCAAGGTAGGCCATTGGGATATATGCACCAACAAGATCAACAAGGGTAAACCAGAGTGGGGATGGCAACATTACAATATTGGCAATCCCTCCAACCAGGAATACCACTCCTATCAAGAGTGCCAGCATCGTTTTCCGGTTGGCAGCAAACAGAGCGGTGATCAGTGCACCAAAGAAGGTGCCCAGGGCATGGGCAAGAAAGGGGAAGAGAAAATGTTTTGGCTGAAACAAATGCAGGGAAGCTTTTAATCCTTCCATGGTAGTATTGTCGGCACCTTCAGGAGGCGGGATGATATGTCCGCTGATCATAACCAGTCCCATATTCACGGCACCGCCTACCACAACGCCAGCAATAACGGCAAGAATATTTCTTAGAATTGGATTCATAAATTCTTCGGATTTAGGTTCAAGAATTTATATGATTTAACAATCCTTGCCGGAAAGTGTTTTCTCTGACTCAGAACTGAGATAAAAGAGATAAAGTTCTTCCGGGTCATCCGGGAAAGTGATTGTTTTTAAAATTTGCATCCCAAGTCGGAAAAGCAGATCCTGTGATGCTTTGTTTGCAATTGTTGTGATGGCAAAAATCTCCTTCAGACCGAATTTCCCGAATGCCAGTTCCTTTAGTCTGTTTGCACTTTCAAAAGCATACCCCTTCCCTTCAAATTGCGGAAGCAAGGCAAAGCCAATATCAATCCCTTCCATTCCTTCCCGGTCGTAAAGTCCGCAAATACCCAGTTTAGCGCCATCCTCTTTCCTTATTATGGTAAAATTCCCATAACCCAGCCGCTCAATCTGAGGGCGCATTTTGATTCTTATATATTCTTCGGCATCCTGCAACGACTTCACATTCCTGTCGCCGATATTCTCCAGCCATTTGGGAGTATTGAGAAGCTCCAGAATAAAAGCAGCATCCTCAATATCAGCAGGTTTAAGAATCAACCTTTCGGTTTCATAGTGTTCCATAATCAGAAATCATAAGGGGTAAGAATACAAACATAATGCAATCTGTTTAATTCTATCTGATGACTATCCTCTCAATATTTCCACACAGATCACTGTCCCCGATCAGTTTAATTGAGGATAGCAAGGCAGCTATCCCTTCTTTAAATCCATACCCCTGAAAATCAATAATCCCAAAAGCTTTAAGTTCAGAAAAGGAAAACCCCGACACATATGATCCCGGAATTGCATCCCGAAACAATTTTTCCAAATTATTCAGAAGTATATTCTCAGGAATTACGGAAAAGTATATCTGAATTTGCAGATCAGGAAATAATGAATAATCGTACTCCACCCTGAATTTGACTCCATGCTTTTTACTGTTCAGAATTTTGAGAGGGCGCAACATTTTTTTGAATAATTCTGCATTCAAATCATTGCACCATCCAAATGCTATTCTTTGAGAATCAAGTTCACTCATTGATGTTGCCTTTTCAGGTGAGTCAGTTTGCTGCAACTCCCAAAAGGCTGTGCAACCATAACCAATTGAATCATAAGATATCAGACTCACTTTGATAAACGCAGTCTTTTCCCTGACTGATATCTCCAATCCAGAATCTCCGACATGAAGAAAAAAGCCGGCCCTTGATGAGTCTGCCTCAACACCCAGAATTTCAAAAAGTTTCAAATGCAGCTGATCAGACATTTCTTTCCTGAAACTCTCTGAGAACATTGCAGCTTCATTGAAAAAGGTAGCCCATCCGTTCTCGGCCAAACCCTGATTTTGACAATTGCTCATCGTTTGTATCCTATAATCTTAAGTTGTCACCAATAGTTTAATTTTCAATAAATTATTGCTGCTTAATTTTTCTGAAAGAATAAATTATTACCATCAGCAATGAGCCCGCCATTGCCAGCGCCATATCCTTCTGGGCATCCCATAAATCACCCTGTTGTCCGTTATAACTATCTGCTGCTTCGCTGGAAACAACAATGGTAAGAAGCCATTCAAATATCTCATAGAACATGCTAACCGACTGAATAACAGCAAAAGCCATCAGAATCCGCAGCATTTTTTTCATACCGGTTCTATCGATCAAGGACCTCAAACACATAAGGGAAAGCCAGCACTCCAAACATAAGGTGGACAAATCTATCGTAATGGTTTCGGGAGGTATGCAGGAATCCGTTCAAATCCATGTTGAATGCTGCTTTGAACCAATCATTGTACGGCACATTGGAATAGATGTATCTGGCTCCAATAATATGAATCATTATAAAAAGGGAAACACAGATAAAGGCGGATTTACTCAATCTGTTTCGCTTCAGGTCAGAGAAGGGAATTATCAGCATCAGAGCCGTCCCAAGGTGCTGGAGAAACTGCTCCCTCGGATAAATGGGATGAAGGCAGGTGACAATGATAAGTAAGATGAGAAAGGCAATTATCCCTGCTTTAAAGCTGACTATCCTCATAGAATTTGCAATTTGATGTACGATGCAGGCTAATCTATGAATATAATCGACAAGCCAGATTTCATCCGTGAATATTATTGTTTAACCAGCTTTTGAGTGAACCGCCCTTCTGCACATTGAAAAGTCACGAAATAAATGCCGGGAGCCAGATTCTTCAGATCAAGCAATCCATTCTGGCTTCTATAAAACTGCAATTGAACCATTCCGGCCATATCGGTAATTATAATATCCTTTAAATGATAATTTGAAGGCAGATTGTAATTAAGCTGGTTTTCAACCGGATTCGGAAATACTGAAACTGCAGATTCCTTCTTTAAATCAGGTAATCCTAAAGCCTGCTGGCTGTAAAGAATCTGAGAGCTATCGGTAAGCACATAACCTATAAACTTCGAATTGACTTTAATTTTCCTGTAATTCGCCGTTCCATAGGATAAATCAACCCATTCATTCTGTCCGTTTTCCTTTTTAAGAATGAGCCCTGAGTCCCCCACACACAAAAAGGTGCCATTTCGCGAGGTGGTATACCTAATAGTTTTACTGCTGCCCGATTCCATTTCTGTCCAATCCTTTCCTGAATCAGCATGAATTATCCTCCCATTATTTCCAACCGCAACTCCTTCACCCAATGAGTCAATTTGGAGATGGATCAATCCAAATACAGTATCAGTATAAACCTTGGTCCAGCTCTGTCCGAAGTTGCTGGTTTTAACAATGCAGTTATTTCCACTTTGAGGCAAGACCACTCCCCTTACATCCCGGCAAAGCATATAGGCTGTCGATTCATCAGTCATAACTATACTTGCATGTCTCAGATCCAGGGTATCGCTGGTCCTGAACTCAAAAGTGCCATTCTCGATGCAGCAAACGCTGGTTGAAGCTAACGGAAAGTTGTAGAAAAAAATCATGCCTTTGTGTGAATTCACGAAGTCCCCTCCAAAAAAGCTTCCGTCATTCCACCATTGGCCGCCCTGCGTAATCCATTCGCTACCATCATTGATAGTTGAATTTATGGCTCCACTATAAATACTTGAGGTTATTGCAACCATCTCTGATGGGGCAGTACAAAATATGTTGTTGCAATAGGTAACTCCACCATTTGGAATAGTACAGTCCGACCAGATTGTTCCACCATCGTGACTTTTATTGATTACAAACCAGTAATAATGAGGGGAGAAGGAATATGAATACTCAGAACTCACATAAATCCCATCATCTGGTGAAACATCGAATTGCACATTTCCCATAAATACCCAGTCAAGGCCATAGCTTCGATATCCTTCCAGATACCTCCACTGTGAAAATCCAGATTTGCAAATCAATACCAAAAACAGGAACACAAATAGTCTCTTTCTAGAAATCATAATAATCAGGATAAGCAGTTAACAAATGGAAGTCTTCAGAGACTTCGATAACAGAATCAATTACAGCTATAAGACAACTCTATCTCTAATTACCCCTACAGCTATTAGTGTTTTTTTCGAATATAGCTGCCGGCTATTCTATTTTCAGCAAATCCTTGTCCACTACAAAATTGCTGCTGTTGATGAAAATCCCACTCGTCGACAGACTTTTAACCTTCAACCAAGCAATCTTTCGGGATATTCCATCCGATTTAATTAAAGCAATATAATAGTAATCGGTCTCACTGATCCTGTACGACAAGCCACTATTGTATTCCGAGAACGGACCTGATGGGCCTGAAGAATAATAAACCATCATGGATGCATCATTGGAAAGGTCTGATATTCGAATAGTGTCATTGAGATGATAAACTCTGGGAATCATGACAGTATCGACATAAAAAATGGTATCCACCAAACTTGGATTCCAATGCCAACGGGTAGTGATTATCTCCGAAAAGGCAAGACTGTATCCATTCTTCGGAGCAACCCTGAGATAGCTCTCATGGCCTGCAGTACTTGAATAATAGCTGTATGCTGTGATGATAACATCTGTGACACTATCCTTATCAATATCCAGATTATAGTCCAGTCCGAAATTGGCCCATTGCACTGTAAACATGGTATCATGAAAATCAGTAAAGTTGGGATCAACTATAATAGAATTTTCATCCTTTTCCTTCCTGCATGAGAAGATCAGTATGGCAAGCATCATCAAAATGAAGGCAAGACTGAGTTTTTTCATGAGGATAGTTTTGATAATGTTAAAGGAGTGAATTGTTGGAATTTCGAGAGGCAAACAATGAAAACGCTAAATCTGTCAGGTATAAACCAATAAGGTAGTTTCAACAGTTTGTTACGCAAGAATTGAAGCTTATTTCTACATGTGATCAATGCTCATTCCGGATAGACCAAAAGCCTTGAGTTCACAATACTGTCTACTCAACCTGCCCAGTTGAAATAGGGTTGAATTCAGTGTAATTGGTTGCTCTGTTGATTATCTTAAGGTTCTCCATACCTGCAGATAATTCCAGCTTGATCCAACCGTAGTAGTATTTACTATTCCCATCAGGAAATGAAAGTATCCTGTATCCTACATACTTCTCACCTTTGCCGGCAAACTGGTCCAGAGAAAACCAGGTAATCCTTTTCCAGGTTCCATGCTCTGAAACTTCAGTATTCTCGCCCAGAGCCTTAATCTGATTTGTTGTTTCATACACCAAAAACTGATCACTTCCATCACAAAGCATGATGACAGAATCAGAAGAAATGTATGCCTGAAAACCATCAGCAGCATTGCCTGCCACACTAAAAACCAAATGCTGGCATGCACCGGAAATGGAATCAGAATTCGTTAACGTGACGGTCTTATTAACCTGCTCGAAAGTGATTTTGTCCGGCTTTGTATTATTGGCTTTCTCGCAGGCTGTCATTGCTGCGAGCATCAGAACTGCATACACAAATTTGAATTTTCTCATCATGGATAATCTTAAAACGAAGTGGATTGCTACTTTAAGGGAGTTTCCCAGTCAAACAAGTTGCATAGACTTTCATAATTCTCGCCCCTAACTCTTCCCGGGGAGCGAAGAACGAAATTGTTGAGTTAATAGTAAGTTCACTATCCTTTTCCGGGTAGCCGCATATTTCCAAAACAAGATTGGAAACATTAAGACTCCCCACGTGAATATATATGTACTCCTTTTCAAATGCACTTACCGACCTGGACTTGCCAGCTTTAAAAGCCGGCCAGTCGGTTAGTTTCAGAGATGCCGGGGCTTCCCTGAAACAGTAGTTATTTAAGGCCTTGATAACTTCTGTCCCTAAATCAAGAGGGTTTAATGGCATTTCGAAACTAAGGCAAGCTTCCTGCTCATAATAAACTCCAGTCTCGTTCTCGTATCGCGGGACTATGATAATATGATTGTGTTTATCAGAGACATAGACAGATGCTATCTTTTTTAATTGCTTAAGTTTTCTGAATCTCTTAAATAGCATATTGAATAGTTGTTAAATCAATTTTTGAACAGAATATCCCTTTTCAAATCAGAAGGCAATTAAATAACTGAATCTGCAACAATCATCCTTTGCATTCGCAATATTAATTTGCATCCTTCACAAACACCTTATATCCCCAGGGCTTCAACTCCAGTTCAAACTTCTCATCGAGTTTTACCTTTTCCTTTGAGAAATAATCAGTGTAGTTACCTTGGTAAAGCGATTCCTTGAAGCTCACCTTTATGGGGTCTTTCGAGAAATTTAATACTGCAAACACCTTATCCCTATCATTGTGCCTGACAAAACTGAACACCTTGCTCTCAGAAGTATTGGGGACTTTTATCATGGTCGCACCCCACTTTGCATGCCAGAGAGCAGTATTGGCTTTCATCAACGCCAGCAGGCTAGTGTACAGGTCACCAATAGGATGTTCCTGCCATTGAATGGGATCCTTTTCAAAGAATTGAAGCCGTTTATTGCATCCTGCCTCCTGTCCGCTGTAAATGAGGGGCATCCCCTCACCTATTACCGACAATACGATAGCAGCCTCCAGACCATCTCCAAACTGCTCCTGCATTGTGCCTTCCCATGCATTCTTATCATGATTGGTGACGAAGGTCATGCGCATGCTGTTTGTAGGAAAAGCGCTTTCATTCCATGAGTAATAGATAAACAATGAATTCACGTCAGCCTGTCCCTTGCATATCTTCTGTACAGCCTCATTCCAGCTCCAGGCATAGGTCATATCAAAGGCTTCGGCATGCAGGTCGCGGGATTCCCATTCGGCAAGCATAAATACAGGCTTGATGGCATCCAGTTCCTTGCGGACATTGTTCCAGAAATCCACGGGAACAAATCCCGCAACATCGCAGCGATAGCCGTCAATATCAGCCTCCTTCACCCAATACTTCAGGGCTTCGGTCATGTACTTGCGCAGTTCAGGTTTGCTGTAGTCCAGGTCAATGATATCAGACCAATCCCACCAGGGAGTCGGACGAAAGTCTCCCTTATAATCCTTGTCATACCAATCAGGATGCTCGGTTACCAAATTATTATCCCAGGAGGTATGATTTGCAACCCAGTCGAGGATCACATACATTCCCTGATCATGAGCAGCTGAAACGAAATTCTTCAGGTCCTGCATGCTCCCGAATTCAGGGTTCACACCATAATAATCCTTAACCGAATAGGGACTTCCAAGCGTTCCCTTCCTGTTCTTCACTCCTATGGGATGAATGGGCATCAGCCAGATGATATCAACGCCCAGCTTTTTGAGGCGGGGTAGCTGTGTTTGCGCAGCCTGAAAAGTTCCTTCTTTGGTAAACTGCCTGGTGTTTAATTCATAAATCGCAGCATTTTTGCTCCATTCAGGATGGTTCAGTTTCACATATTCCTGAGGCTGATACTTCTCTTCAATCGCTGAAGTTGTTTTTTTGTTCGCTTGCTTCTGACAACTGATAGCAAATATTGCCAGGAGAAGAACTATAATTATTTTATTCATCTGTATGAGTTTAAGAGAATGCCTTCAGCAATCCTGAAGCATGATTTGGATTTGATAACAAGCCCGAATTCCCTCATGCTATTCCTAATATTAAAGGCAAAAGAATATTCTGTGAAAGCGGTGATACGAATTTAAGCATACATCTCAAAAGAGGCAACAGATTTAGTTGAGATGTCCGGGGGATCTTTGTCCTATCTGTCCATATTCAGAATCATCTCAATCTGATGCCTGAATTCCTTATCCCAATTCTTGCCCTTCGTTCTGTCCAGGTAATCATAAACGACATCATTATAGCGCTTAACTCCATTGATCAGCACACCATTCACCGTGCAATCATCCACCCTTTTATATTGAAATCCATATTGGATTGCAATCCTGTCAACCAACTTCTGGTTGGGGTTCATTTCCCCATAATAAAGAATCTGAATGTTGCCTTTTGAAATATCCCTTTTCGCTGTATAAGCATTGTAGGGAGTGAATATTCCATACCAATACCAGGCTGAGAAGAGGACAATTCCTGCAAGTAATACTGTTGCAATAAGATACTTAACCAATTTTTTATTCATGGATCTTTCTTTTTAGGTCGATATCGGCATTTAGATCCAATTGTTCAGGTGTTAAATCTAATTGCGGCTTATAAATCACGAGATTTTGTGTTAACAGCCTCCAAGATTACACTTCAAGTCCTGCCTCACTGAACCAATCCATAAAACCTTTAAGCTTAGTGTATTATTAAATAGAATCTTATTTACGAATTGTATCCAGCCGTTTTTCCATTTCATCGCATTCGTCACCCCAGCATTCCCGGCAGGGTTGATTAACTGTTGGGAAATACTTTTGTTTATCCTGTGTCACTAAGATCACTTCTGAAGAATAGCCATTTTCGGATGAGGAAATCATCATTCCCACACCCTTGGATTTATCTGCCCACACAAACTTTAATTCTTCCAGTTCCTGCGAATCCGGCCATCTTGCCTTAATCCTTATTGTATCACCAGACTGAACAGCTCCAAGGACCTCCAGATAATAATCTTCCTGCATTCCATGCATAAACAACCCTGTCCTTTTGATCTCATGAGTAAGGCTCATCAGCAGGTTACCCTGATCGCAGGAGTTGTAAATGATAAATCCTGAATCCGTCTCAGTTAATTGAACCCATTCAGTAGGAAGGGATTTAATGTCAAAGTCTTTATCAGCATTTTGCCTGCATGAGGTTTGGATCAGAACAATGAAAAGTACTGGAATGAATAATTTCATTATTGAAAGTTGAATTGATTAATCAAAAGCAAATTAAGCTTTAACAATTACCTTCCTCACCCTGCTCCCGTCCTTAAACCTCAATTCTGCAATGTAAACACCCGGAGCTATTCCATCCAGACTTAGCTGAATCAGTGCAGTTGTTTTCACCAATTGTGTCAACTGAGGAATCCCATTCATATCCATTAACGTGATCTCATCAACTTCTTGAGCATACGCTTCAGGAATCCTGATATTAACCAGAGTATTAGCCGGATTAGGAAAAAGCTTTATTTCATTTGATTGCAGTGCCGGCAAGGATTGAATAAGTCTGAAATGAGCCACGAGGTTATAGTTCCATAACGCCTGGAAAGTAATGTAGGCAGAAGTTGAAAAGACCACATTCTCACTGGTCCAGTTTACAAATTCCCAGCCATCAAAGGGAACAGCTTCAATGCTGGTCATAGTGCCATAAAAAACCTCTCCCGGACCAAACACATTCCCACCTTCGGGTGGATCAGCGGTTAGCAATATATCCACCAGCGGGACAGGCAACATATACTGCAGATCAACGCGCTGCATTGAGTTTTCAGCAAAGGGATCCATATCTCCTGCTACCGCCATGCCGGGTTCATCATCCATCTGATAGAGAAATGGCCAGCCAAGATTGTCGGGTGAGCGGGAACCTATGGAAGGAAACACCGCTTCATGGAAAAGATGCTGGGGCTGGTTGTTCCAGTCGAAGGCAATGTTTCCGATAGCCCCAAAATACAAATACCGGTACCAGATATGGCGATAATCCTGAATATCATTATTATAGGCTTCTGTCACTGATGACATCAGCAGCATTCCAACTCCATATTGATCAAAGGCGATTTGAGGATGGCTAATAGGACCAACTCCATAATCGGGGAAGTTCCAGAGGAAATCAAGGTTGCCGTTACCATTCCAGTCGAGCAGGTATGAACAGGCCAGGTGTCCGTGTGCCTCCAGCGAATCCGGATTCAGGCAGTTCAGCTGGTCCATACCGGTCCAGAGACTATCGCCATCCATCCAATGCCCTATTCCACCGACAAAGGGAAACCTGAACACCTGCGATCCATCGGAGTAAAGACGTGTCAGTCCGAAAACCACATGCAACTTTCCCGATTCGTCAAAGGCAAGATGAACAGCCCCATCAGGACAATAAACCGAGTCAGATGCTTCACCATTCCAGAAAGGATAGGGATGCTGCCACAGCACGGTTTTCTGCCAGCTGTTGCCATTATCCGCCGATCTCATCACAAACAAATCACTCCACGAATCACCCACTATAAAGGCAAGATTGCTTCCCTTTGGTTCAGCAAAGGCATAGGTGCCGGGATTAAATCCATTATAGGAACTACTGTCGCATCCTTCAGGAATTGCAGCGGCAATATCCCAGTTCTGTCCGCCATCGAGTGAACGGTAATATAGCAGGGCTCCATCCATTCCCTGATAAGGAACTCCGCCTGCGCTTTCGGGATTGCTGGTTGCAAGAACATGCAGAATGGTATTCCCGATTCCACTGCTCACCAAAACCGGTGATTTAAGTGAGGAAACTCCTGCCGGCAATGGAAGGGTGGATTCTGACCAGTCGCCAATGCCTTTATCATTACGGACAAACAACTTCACAGGACCATCCGGATAGGACTCGGCGACTATCGCCTCTCCTGCTCCAAATAAGGCTGCACAGGGATTAATGGTTCTGCCTGAACCTATTCTTGATGTCGGTGGTCCTGACCAGGCATTCCCATCGAAATAGCTGTACCCCGGACCAATATCATTGAATGAAACTGTATCGCTTGAATAATTCCATGCAGCTGAGAGTGTGCCATCCAGAAATACTGAGAGCCTTCCCTGTGGTGAAGAGCATAACGACTGACGATCATAGTAACTGCTTCCGACAGTTATTTCCTGCGGCCAGTTGAATTCAACCAGGGGATTGGCAGCTTGTACAAATGGATTTAGCTTTTTCTGTATCCCGTTCTTCGAAGGGACAGCAATATGGCGGTATTTCTCAGGAAGCTCAAGTTTTGAAGGGTAAGATTGAATCTGTGCATACCCTGAATTTAAACCAAGGAGCATAATGGCACAGAGAAATATGGCTTGCCTTATCTTGGATGTTCTTACCTGTGCAGATGGAACATCTATATCTGCATGGATTAAATCATGAGTCTTCGATAAGGATTGATTAAAACCATCCTTCCCTGAAAATGAAAAAGCATATCGAAGCAAACCCATATTCATCAATCTGTAAATATCCTCAGGCGGTGTTGCCTGTAGCGGTATGTTCAAAATTAATCAATTAACGGATATGGGAAAGCGGAGGGGAAGACAATCCGTCAGCTGGCGGAAAAGGATAAAGACAAAAGGACAAAGACAAAAGACAAAAGATAAAAGGAAAAAGACAAAAGATAAAAGGAAAAAGACAAAAGGACAAAGACAAAAGAAAATGGTAAAAATTGCAAAAGGCGAAAGGTTTCTCGCAGATTTTCGCGGATCCGCCTGCTGCAGATTGATTTTCGCTGATTCTTACTAAAACAATTGCCTGACTATTGCATGACTATCGTCTGACTATCGAATGACTATTGCCCGACTATTGAATTGACTATTGAATGACAATCGCATGACTATTGTCTGACCCAAATAAGTACAGTCAACCAACTAAACACAAAAATTTCTGAAAGCACCCCCTTATCTCCCACCTGCAAGAACAAACCTCAACTGAACAGATTTACCTTCAGCTGTTGTGATGCTCGCCAGATAGACACCCGCTCCCAATTGTGAAAAATCTTGGGGATAGAGGCTCCCGGGTGGAAGTGATTGTTGAATAAGAAGGGCACCGGAAACAGAATAGATTCTGAGAAGCCTTTCTTCCCGCGAATCATTCAGTCTAAGGCATAGATTGCCATTGGAAGGATTGGGGTAAACACTCGCCTGAATGTTTCCTGTTTCCTGAATATCCAATCCATTTACAAAAGTTGCCTGTACATTGCAATCTGACTGCGGCAGAAAGGCCAATGCTGAATCCTGCGACAGGAATTGTCCGTTCAACAACCATTTGTAGAACCTCCAGCCCTGATTGGGGATGGCCTGCAGATTAACCATCTGACCTGAAAGATAATCACCTCCTCCCTGGGCATAACCGGCTTCTTCAGGATAAGCGTAGGCATGAATGGTAAGAACTTGCTTAAAAACAGCCTTGAGGTTGTAAGCTCTGTGAACGGCAAAGGTAAATGCCGGCTGGAATGATAAAATAATGCCGTTTTCCTGCCAGGAATCAAAGATCCATCCTGCATATGGAATGGCAAAGACTGTGTACAACTCTCCTTCATAGGCAATTCCTGCACCTTCTGAAATCCCTCCTTCTGTCGGAGCCGAAATCAGGCTAATTGCATAGGTGTTCATTGCCGGTCTGCTGAAACGGGCTTCAAACTGCACCGAATGCAACAGGGTGAATGCGTATGAACTTTCCGAAGACACCTTTTCTCCATCAACCCACCATCCGTCAAACACATATCCCAAAACCGGACTGGCTGCAACAATTACTTCAGTCCCGCGGGTATAGGTGCCGGAACCTGTCCAGTTGCCTGAACCTGCCGGAAATGCAGTAACTCCAACAGTTGCTTCAGTTTGACTGAAACTGGCTAAAAGAGAGCGATCGGAAGCATTGAAAGCATATTTCTCATCTGCGGAAACAACACTTCCATTTTCACTCCAATTTAAGAATTCCCATCCCGAAGAAGGAGTTGCGCTCAACTCGACAGCTTGTCCGCTGGGATAGGTTCCTGCTCCCGAACATGCTCCTGCCGAAGGAGGATATGGCTGTGCGGTGATAGTCACCGGGATGCGTGATGAACAGCTGAGATTGATATCATCGAGATACCAGAAATCGTATTGGTATAAATTCCCTTCAACGGTAAAGGCAATATAGGTAGCTTCAGAGTTCAGGTTGTTATGAATGCCTGTATTGACAATTACCGGTCCGATAGTAATGTTTGAACTGCTCGACAGCGACCAGGATTCATTGGTCCAGTTGACCCCATCGCTGCTGGACTGGATTCTTAGCGTGGCTCCGGCAGCCCAGTCATCAAGGGTATGCCTGAAACTCAGCGCCAATGCGTTCATTCCCCTGCTGTCGATTGCAGGTAGCACAAAACGGCTAACACCTCCGCTTACCTGCTGGAATGTTGAACGAAGTTCCTTTCCACTTCCACCGGCATACTGAGTGTTGGAGACATCCCAGTTATCGATGCAGCCTGAACCTGAATGCTGAAGTGATGAGCAATCCGGCAATCCCGCTGCATTGAAGTTCATCGAATAGGGTAAATTTACTGATCCGCAGAGTGTAATAGCTTCTGCCTGAATTGGATTTGAATAATGAAATCCTGCACTCACTGAAAACAATTGGTAATGCCATTCTTCATGATTGCCCAGTCCTGTATGCTGCATACTCAGATCACTACCTGAGTATAGAACCATTCCCCCGCCCGGAAGCTGGGAGCCTATTGGAAATTCAAGTCCGTCGATGGGAATGCCAAAATTGTTATCAGTGCTTCCCACCAGCATTACCGGATCATTTTCTGCATTCCCTTGCCATTCCAATTGCATCTCGTTTTTCACAATAGCTGACGAAACCAAAGAGGCAGGCGGGTCAATATCATTCATTGCCACTGAAAAACTGATGGTTTCACCGCAGCTTCCTATATCGTATATCTGCAGTCCTCCAGCACTTCCATCCTGCAGAAAACATGCGGGATTGCTGCCATCATTGATGGAAGTCCTACCGGCATCCAAGGTAAAGAATGCATTATCTGGACTGCCGTTGGAACTCCTGGTACCATTGGGCCTGTAGATGTATACTTCATCAGGAGGACCGGCTGCATTTCCGTTGAGAGTAGTATCTATCCTGTATATAAGCAGACCGGAACCCGGTAGTGAGGATTCGAAAAGACCCGTCTTGCGGCGGTATTCTATAACGAAGAATTCAGTGCCGGAATGTGGTGAAGGAATAAGGTAGCATTGATCTGTTGGCGAGCTCAGCGGATTGATGGTATAGGTCCCGGAATGAGAAATTTCAGGTATTTCAGAAATCCAGCCATGATTGGAATACTTCCATTTCATCCAGCTGCCCATATGTCCCAAACCGCTTTCCATAATATCCCAGTCTCCGACAGGCTGAAGTCCGTTTGAAACATAATGGTACAAATCAGGGGCACCAAGTGAATGGAACATCTCATGACAAAGAGTCCTTACGTCTGACTGGTTTTCGGGAACAAAATTATATCCCCAAACCTGCTTTCCGTTTATCAGTACCGGAAAAGAGAATAGCTGCCAGCTGTGTGACCAAAGTAATTGCGACCAGGCTGAGGCACTGCCCCTGCTGACAAAACAGATATTATCAACCTTTCCATCGTTGTCGGCATCCAGATTCAATCCCTGAGGAATCGGTGAATTGATAATTACCCACTCCACAGCACTTTTCAGAAGATTATGCTCCCTGCTGATCCTCTCCTGCTCATTTGAATACCCTTGCGGATTTGATGAGGCATGATAAGGTTGGAAATATCCCCGGTTATGGCTGTCGCGGTATGATCTGTTAATGTTTTGAGGAGAAGCGGGAAAATGACTTGATGTAAGGTTCAACTGATTGTAGGAGGCTTCCGAATAATAGGATTTCAGGGAAGCCTGATCGCTGCTGTTAAAGAGAGTTTCAAACTGCTGACGGCTGGTTGCAAATTCAGGATCATCTGCAAAACGGATATAAATTACAAGATTGTTAACCAGTCCGGAATGAGGAGAAGTTGAAGCTATGCCACCTGACACAGCTGCATTGGAACGGCGGCTCATGTAATCACTCTCTGGAATGCCCGCCCAGGGTTGCAATCCGGATTCAGCAGGAAGATCATTACCGGCTTTGTATTTACCCGGGATTAATCCTGTTGGAGAAGGTTCGGCATAGTAATAAAATCCATCGTTTCCTTCGAGAATGGTATAGCCTTCCTTATCGTGAAGCCAGCTGTAATACTCATCCCCTGAGATATAGCATTCAAGCGTACTTTGATCCGCTTGTTTTACCGAATATGGCGCAAAGGAATACCACGCTGCCCGGCTGCATAGCACTGACAACATGAGAAAAAACAGGATAAACAATCGTCTTACCCTAACAGCCATGTTAAAAACCTATCGGATCAAATGGGTTTACCGGCAAATTCAAGAAGAATTCTCCGGGCAAGCTTGGCATTGAAACTTTAAAGGTTAATTAACTACATGCAAAAAAGTAATCATCATTTCAGAGCTTTCCGGAGCGACTGATTTAGTGATGAATGTGGAAAAAGAAAAAGTAGAAGGAGTAATTTGAATCTTCTGATCACTGATAGCTGAACAAAGTATAATTAATAGATCGTAATACAAGCTTAATATCGAATCCGGTGGAGTAAAATTACAAAAATTTATTCCGACAAATCAAAATAAATATTGCATATCATTTCAAATTTTGTGGATACATATTTCAAAATTTACTTTTTCAGGAAGATTTATTGAGCACTGATGAATAATAAGGAGATCCAAGTCAGACCCTGCAACAGCCTGACATTAAATAAAGTCACACAAAATCTTGCTAATCTGTCAGTTACTCTTTGTGTCCGACGCGGCGGACTTGGTGTCTCAGTGACTTTGTGACCCAAAAACTTCCTCTCAGGAAAAAATCTTTTAATGACTTGAATTTCTTTTATTTACCCACGATAAAGCAGCCTGTACCCAGACTCTTCCCTTCAGGCGAAAGCATGCGCAGGAAATAGGTACCTGCTGCAAGACCGGAGATATCAATGCTGTATACTTCATTGGACAAGGCTTCCATTGGGAGTTGCCAACATCTGGAAGTCAGGTCGTATACCTGAATCATAGGATTAGCACTGATTGCACCCCCGGTAATTTCAAGAAAAAGAATTGATTTGGCAGGAGAAGGATAAATCCTGATTCCAGGACCTGATAATTCCCTGAACCCGTTGGTCTTTTTAAACACTGCCCTGATATCCCTGTTTGACTGCACAATGAAGTTCAGTACGTTGGTGGTGGAAAGGGTATCATCGCCTTCCTTCCAGCAACTGAATTCGAAATATTCGTTTGGAAAGGCTCCCAGGGTAATGGCTGTTCCATCAACAAATTGTCCATCGCCAATTATACTTCCTGAACCAACAGGAGTGACAGTAACCTGAACATTATAAATTTTTAGAAAATGGGCTACAAGATCCCGGTATCTTTCAACCACAAAACTGTATTCCGGCAATCCTGAAACCTGAATCCCATTTTCCGTCCAGTTTTTAAATACCCAGGAATTACCGGGCGTAGCCTTCACAACAGCAGTTTCTCCACCACTGTATGCCCCACCGCCTTCAATACTCCCAGCTTCAACAGGAGAAGCCACCGCAACAATATTGCAGGCCGGACAGTAGAACCGGGCTTCAAGATTGCGTTCGGTGGTTACTTCGAAAGAAAGCTCTGACAATGCTGATAGCAGGTTGCCATTCTCGAACCAGCCAATGAACTGATATCCATCCAGTGGTGTAGCAACCAGATTTGCCGTGTGATGAATCTCAAAGGACCCTGTCCCCTGCACCAGACCAGTACCAACGGGTACGGCCTGAGCGTAAACATTGAAAACACTGGGCCTGAACACTGCAGTAAAGTACCTGCTATTCAATGCCGTAAAGGAATAGGAGGCTGTCCCGGAAACAATCTGTCCGTTTTCTTCCCAATGATCAAATTCAAAGCCTTCTGCCGGGATGGCATTCATGTCGACAGGACTAAAAAGATCGAACAGTCCAACACCTTCACATCCCCCTGAGGATTCAGGAGTAACGATGGCACTAACCCTGATCTGGCTTTGAGAAAACCAGGCTGAAATATTTCTGTCACCACCTGCTAAAAAGAAGTAGTCCGGTGTATCTGAAATCCATTGTCCATTTTCCTTCCAGCCAATGAAATTCCAGCCCTGCACTGGCTGAGCATGCAATGCAACTTCCTGTCCCGGGTAAAAATGCCCTGCACCACTAACGGTTCCTCCCTCAGAAGGAACGGCAGATGCAAATACCTGATAAAAATTACACTCCTCTATATACATTTCGAAATCGTCGAAATACACCCCCGAGAATGCCCAGAGGGAACCTTCAATCGAGATAGCTACATAGGTAACTGGCGAATCAAGGTTAGTAGTGATTGAGGTTTGAATTACCTGTGGAGCATGTGGATTATTATAGACAGAATTTACTGACCAGCCTGCATCTGTCCAGTTGACCTTATCATTGCTTGTTTGGATTTTAATTGTAGTCCCCTGGTATTGATCCAGGAAATTGAATCTGAAACTCAAGCCAAGTTGAGTTATTCCAATAGTATTTATTGGGGGCAGAATCATCCTTGAATAATCTATACTGATTATATTGCTGGCTATCATCAATTCATAGGGCTCCCCTCCTGCTTCGCTCGTATTGCTGATTCTCCAGATTTGAGCAGTTTCATCACTCGATTGAATCTCCCAGCAACTGGGCAGCCAGGAGGCCTGAATAGCTTCATAGTAAGGAAGCATAATACAAGAGCAATCCGTATAGCAAAAGGACGTAATACCTCTGGAATATAAATAGCCTGGCTCAAAGGACCATATCTTATAAAAATACAGAGAGTTGCTGCTTAAACCAGTTTGTTCAAAGTTACTGGCCGGACCACAATAGATTACTGTCCCGCCGCCGGGCAAGGGATCTCCAGCCGTATAACTCACGCCCATCATTGGGTTGCCAATATCATTATTTATCCCTGAAACCAGCAGGACTGAATTTCCGTTTGGATTCAGACTCCAGTTCAGATATACACTATTTGTCCCTGCTGCTGTTGCAGAAAATGCAGATGGTGGTTCAACATTGCTGATTCTGACTGAAAAACTTATTGAAGGTCCGGCTGAAGTAATATTACTGATCATGAGGCCGGCGGGAGAACAGCTCCCTAGAAAGCCATTTGTTTCTGTCGTATCATTCAATGCAGTCCGTCCTGACTCATAAGAATTATAGGCCAGTGAAGGCTCTCCATTCTCTGTACAACTTCCACCGGGTCTGAAAAGATACACTTCATCCGGCGGACCTGTACTATTACCATTAAATACAGGATCGATTTTATAGGCAAGCAATCCACTTCCGGGAAGGTTATTCTCAAATAGACCCGTTTTTTGCCTGTATTCAAGAATAAAATACTCTTCATTTGAATAAGGAGACCTGATTTTATAACAGTTATCCCATTGCGAGGCCAGAGGAAACAGGTTG
>JADJHD010000036.1 GCA_016707705.1 Bacteroidales bacterium | reverse complement strand
CTCGGTCCCGTTAATCAAGCCATCCCCGATGACGGAAGCTGTATTTCATTCCCGGTGGAGGTATATGGTCTGCCAGCGGTTATTGATACCAACTTCGGATTGGTGCAGGTTACTCTGAATATGGCCCATCCCTATGACAGTGATATGGAAGCAAGGGTGCTGGCTCCGGATGGAACTTCCTTCCTGCTTTTTTCGGGAGTAGGCGGTGATGGTGATAACTTTACCGGAACCGTATTACGTGATGATGCCCCGGATTATATTTTTAATTACGGAGCCCCATTCACCGGCACTTTTAAGCCAATGGGCTATATGGGCACAGTAAATAACGGACAAAACCCGAATGGTACCTGGAAAATTGTACTGCACGATACTTACCCCTGGGCCGATCAGGGCTTTATGCATAACTGGAGCATCTCTTTTGGCATCAATGCTCCGGACCCTTCACCTTTTCAGGAACCGTGCTGCCCATTGCGAAAATTATGACCAATGGCAATTTCATCCCCAATGAACCCAAAGTGCCGGCTATCCTGCAAATTATTAACCATCCCGACGGACAACCTAATCAACCCTCCGATACTGTTTACGAATATACAGGCAATATCATGGTTGAACTCCAGGGATTTTCCAGCGTTGGCAGTCCCAAAAAGAACTACGACATCGACCTGGTTAATTTTTTCGGACTCGAAATTGACACTTCCCTGATGGGCATGCCGGCGGAAAACGACTGGATTTTCAAGTCAGAGCCTACTGATCCAACGCTTATGTTTAATCCCCTGACCTATGAATTTGCCCGCAAAATGGGGATTTATGCCCCCAATACCCGCTTTTGCGAGCTGTTCCTGGACGGGGAATACCAGGGACTGTACAACCTCACCGAGAAAGTGAAGCGTGGAGAAAACCGGGTGGATATAGCAAAGTTGAAACCTGAAGACACCACCGGCATTGAGCTGACGGGCGGTTATATTATTGAAATGAACCATAACGGGGATCCCGGAGCCTGGGATTCGCAGTACCTTCCGATCAACTATGGCACCAGCCAGCTCCCGGTTCAGTTTAAGTATGTCTATCCGAAAGCAGTGGATATCATGCCTCAGCAGGCAGCCTATATCAAGGAGTTTGTCGACAATTTTGAGCTCAGCCTGCATCAGCCTGACTATGCCGACCCTATCAACGGGTACAGAAAATGGATTGACGAATCCACTTTTATCGATTTTATGCTCGTGAATGAGTTCTCCACCAATTATGACAGCTATGGCCGAAGTACCTATTTGTACAAAGAAAAGGATACTGATGGAGGCAAACTAAAGATCGGCCCGCCCTGGGATTATGACCGGGGTTACTGCTGTGTGAACGACTGGGTATGGGAAGTAACCCATCCCATGTGGCCCTTTCCCGACTGGTGGAGCATTTTTGATACCGATTCTCTATTCAAACAGCAAACCTACTGCAGATGGTATATACTCCGCGCCACGGAATGGAAAACCGAAAAGTTTATCAGCTATATCGACTCTGTAGCCACCATTATTGAGCCTGCTGCCTACCGCAACCTAGAGCGCTGGCCCACTGTAGGATATTACGATTTCCAGGCAGCCGTAGCGATATTAAAAACCATCCTCACCGACCGCCTGGCATGGATGGACAATAACCTCAGCGGGGCCGACTGCTTCACAAGCGTGGATAACCTCCCCACAGAAACTGCTGAACTATTCCCAAATCCCGCACATCATCAGCTTTATCTAAAGCCCTCCCAAAAATCCGGGAATCTCAGGATTACCCTATACGATATTAATGGCCGTATGGTTTTGCAGCAGTTTACTGAAGCCTCCGGACTGATCAGTATTGATATCAGCGCCTGTAAGGCGGGGATTTATGCGGTTGAGATTTTGGATAAGGGGAAGGTTGTGAGGAAGAAGCTGGTGATTGAATAAATCATTCGTTCGTTTAGAATGATTCTATTTTTCCTGGCTGGAGTGCTTTCTCAACACACTTCACCCGACTGGATTTCAACCTTACTGACAGGAATTCCTGATCCGTTATTTCTAATCCTTCACGCACCGGCATGAAAGATGGAAGTTTGGAAAAGTAGAATAAAACAGAACCAAAGGAATTTGATTGCCGTTTACAACATAATAACTACGCCCCCCCGGAAGAATAACATCGGCTGTTGAAGTCCACCAGTAAGCATTCTCCCCAATATCACTAAAAAATCCTTCACCGTTTTCAAGACCACCGGGCTTAGCAGTAAAACCAGAACTGTTGGTTGCTCCGGTGTTTGGAGGATTCCAGCCCACTGTATCTCTGATTGCGCCACCGGCGTTTAATTCGCCTCCTAAATTGTTAATTAATATCTTCCATTCAGCATTGCTTGGCAAATGCCATCCCTCCGGACATATACCCTTTACTCCACTCGGAACTTTATCACTTGATGCTTCACCATTCATTATCACATCCCAACTGTATAAACGTCCATAAATGGCTCCATTTGCTGATTCATTGTCGTAGAAAAGGCTGCCGGAAGCATTGAAATTCAGGTTTTCGGCCATCCATGTCTGATTACCTATACAAGTCGTCTTGTAAACTTTCCCGTCGCGCGCATCAGTAAAATCATCTCCGCAGGTCCTGAAACAGTAAGTTTTATCATTGAATTGTTTAAACCACAATTTCGGATTCTGCGTACGCAAAAAATCATAAAACTCAGTACTATTGGAACGTAAGTAGGCATTACCGGTGCTATCACCATCAACTATAAAAGCCCTCGACAACGAATCTTCCATCATTTTAGAAAAAGGATCATTCACAGGTGCCGACCATTTATTATCGAAAGCATATCCAAAATAGCTTATTAATTTCCTGTTAATGAATGCTTTGCCAATAAAAGGGGAATAATAATTGTTATTCTCGGTACTCTCATGACTAACACCCGAATAACACATATTGCCAAAAATCATGGTCTCCTTCCATTCGGGTAATGAATTGATATATTTAGAAGTTACAAACAGCTCTTTGGGGAAAGAAGTGCTCGGCTTTTCATACCAACCAGGCTGCTCTGATTTAATATAATGTCCCTTCATATAGCAAAGATCTTCACTCAGAATCATATCCCAAACCTGCTGTCCGGCCTGAGCTATGACCAGATCTTTCATTTCCTTTTCAGTCTTAACATTTTTATCACTATAAATATTCGTCCCTATCTTGAATCCATCGGGGAGGCCATGTGTATCAATAATAACGAATCCAAAATTTCCAAATGTCTTAACTATATCAACCGTGCATTCACTGCCTCTAAGCAATGTAACCGGGTAATCTCCTCCATCGGTAAAAATCTTAACAATTTTTTCTATTTCGCCATCTTCATAAAAATCATTCCAGGCAGGAACATAGATCAATACTTTTTTGTTCTCGATCTTGTTAGAACATCCGTTTTTCTTGACTGTTTTTACCAGATTTCCGGATCCACCTTTGCTACTCCCGCGGAATTTTGCCTTTCCGTCAGGATATGTATCAATGTAATAAAAAACAGTCCTCAATCCTGATTTCATCTGAATTCTCAGATAAGTGCTGTCGTCAACAAATGCATCCCCGACTGTTTCCTGGGTTAGAACCCAGTCTTTTGCCATATAAATCGCCTTTCCCGGATCTCCATTTGTCTGGGCGGCAAATTCAAGGAACTTTGCTTCTGCTTCATCCAGAATATTGTTAACTTCCAATACTGATGGCTGATTCCCTGTATTGTTGGAAGAATCTTTTTTACAAAAGGAAAATATGAGTGAAGAGCAGATTAAGCCGGTAAAAAATACTTTTTTGATCATAGGAGTTTGCATTAATGAATTATACTGAGAAATCTCCAGGTATTACTTTTCGCAAAACGGTTCAGCCGAAGTATAATTAAAAACACATTTAAACCCAAACAGTTCAAAATAAGCGTTTAAGAGTGTTATTTTGTATGATATGAATGGCCGGGGTGATTTCCAATTGTTTACCACCTCCACTGACCTGATCAGTATTGATATCAGCACCAGTTTACCCGGGGTTTATGAGGTGGAGATTTTAGATAAGGGGAAGGTTGAGGTGAGGAAGGTGGTGGTGGAATAGTTGTGAACAGGTAGATGTTATGGTTTTTGATAGCAGAAGTACTGATGGCTGGTACATCATTTAAATTCAATAAACGCCGTTGCGGAGAATATTAAAGAAATACTTTTTACTCCTTAAATAATCCGATTAATTCTATGAGTAATCTAACCTCGGTAAAGACAAACCTAAAACCATTCATAAGGTTTTCCGTGCCCATTTTCAGCGCGATTTGCCCAAAATTGATACTTTTACAATAAAGATTTGTTTGAGTTGCCTTTCCAAGTATACTCCATAATAGAGCACCCGATCTTCACTTTTCTGTTTTAAATTATTTTTTAGCACAGATGTAACGTTTAATGAATTACTATTACCGTAATACAATAAAAGAATTTATGCAAAAAAGCACCGACGAAATAATCGGTGCTATAACTCGTTCCAATGAGTTTGATTCTTCATTCCTGCAAAACAAATCATGGGAACAACAGATTCCTATTTTAAAAATTGCTTTGCAAGGTTATGATGGAGAAGTCTTCTTTGAAGTATCCATACCTAGAATGGGGAAACGAGTTGATACTTTAGTTATAATCAAAAATGTGGTATTTGTACTAGAATTTAAAGTAGGGGAATATCATTTCTTTAATGAAAATATTGAACAGGTGTGGGATTACGCTCTGGACTTGAAAAACTTCCACAAAACAAGCCACGATGTCGTTATTGTACCCGTTCTGATTGCAACTGAAGCAAAAAAATCTTTTACTGAAATACTTCTCACTTCTCACAACGATAATTTAACATTACCTGTTAGAATAGGTAAAAGTGAAATAAGAGATGTAATTCAAATTGCTCTGCAGTTCTTTTATAATGAGCCACAGATCAATGTTGCAGAATATGTTAATGGTGGTTATATGCCAACCCCTACAATTATTGAAGCAGCAGTATCTCTTTATACTACTCATAGCGTTGAAAATATCACTCGTAGAGATGCCACAGCAAGAAATCTGACAATTACAACAAAAGCAATTTCAGAAATCATTGAAATAGCTAAAAATGATAATAAGAAGATTATTTGTTTCGTCACGGGTGTACCTGGTGCAGGGAAGACCCTTGTTGGATTGAACGTTGCCACATCACATCTTGACAACAAGAATGGAAACGCTAGTGTTTATTTGTCTGGAAATAGACCACTTGTCGACATTCTGCAAGAAGCATTAGCAAGGGATAAAGTTTCGAGAGAGAAAGTAAAAGGAAACAAAATAACCAAAAAAGCAGCTCATCAGGCTGTAAAAACATTTATTCAAATTATCCACCATTATCGAGATGAATACTTGAAAAATCCAGAGCCTCCTTATGACCATGTTGCCATTTTTGATGAAGCACAGCGTGCATGGAATAAGGATCAAACAGTTAAGTTTATGAAACAGAAAAAAGGTATTCCTGATTTTGAATATTCAGAACCTGAATTTCTAATTTCTTGTTTGAACAGGCACAAAGATTGGGCTGTTGTTATTTGTTTGGTAGGTGGTGGTCAAGAGATAAATACCGGTGAAGCTGGAATTTCCTTATGGTTAGAAGCAATGAAAACAACTTTTCCTGATTGGAAGATTTATATTTCACCAAATCTCACAAACTCGGAATATCTTGCATTTGAGGCTATTGAAAAATTGAAAATACTTAACAGAATCACTTTTGATGAAAACTTACATTTGTCTGTTTCATTGCGTTCATTTAGAGCCGAGAGATTGTCATCATTAGTAAAGAATATACTGGAACGTGATATTGAAAATGCAATTGATGACTTCCTAAATATCAAGGGGAAATATCCAATCATATTAACTCGTGATTTAGCTAAAGCAAAACAATGGTTGAAAGAAAAAGCAAGAGGTAGTGAGCGCTATGGAATGGTAGTTTCTTCTCAAGCTTTAAGATTAAAACCATTTGCTATTGATGTCAAGACTCCTATGAATCATGTAAATTGGTTTTTAGATGGGAAAGATGATGTTCGTTCATCATTCTACTTAGAAGATGTCGCAACTGAATTTCATATTCAAGGCTTGGAGTTGGATTGGAGTTGTGTTGTATGGGATGGTGATTTACGATATTCCCAAAAAGGTTGGCAAACCTACTCTTTCAGAGGCAATAAGTGGCAAAATATTAATGCTCCTGAACGAAAAAAATATCTTCTAAACGCATATCGAGTATTACTAACGAGAGCACGACAAGGAATGGTAATTGTTATTCCTGAGGGTAATACAGAAGACAATACTCGTAAAAAGGAGTTTTATGACCCAACTTACAACTATTTGAAAAGTATTGGATTCCAAACAATTTAATTTTTACACCATTTGTATTCTTCCCCGGAATTTGAACCTTTAAAATTAGAGTAACTCTCAAACTACTAATTTATAATAGCTAAATTTTCAATATTTATTGCAGATCAAACAGAACTAAGCCTTTACTACCCCTGCGGTGAAAAAATAAAATATTCACCGCAAAAATGCGGCGAATAACCGTATAGCTAAAATGGTTCTTGCATTGTCTCCAAAATGCGATGCATACTTTTTATTAAAGATCGGGTAGAAAAAGGCATCCTGCAAAAAACTGACGGGGCAGGAAGAAATGCGAGCTATAAGTTAGCAGTACCCATCCCAGGATTCTTACCCCAACCCTCTACCCCCGGTTAAGAGACCGTAGAAGCCCGGGGTGACTTTACGCAACAATGCGCCTGTTGCTACTGATAGTGCGACAACAGATAGGGGAAGAAGAATAAACGCCAGAATCTGTGTGCCAGGCAAAGGTTGAAGTATTTTCAGTGCCGGGTTAATCAGGTAGGCCACCAATGGGGCATGCAGGGCATAAATCATGAAAGAAAAAGCACTCAGCCAGACAAACCATTTTCGCTTCATAAACCAGTCCACAATGCGGTTGAGTCCATACCAGCAACTGATAAGTCCGCTTAGTATTGTTAACTTATGCAGAATAGTAAGTACAGGATAAACTCCGCCTCCCAGGAATTTTTCACCTTCGAAAGCCAGGATGGTTTTAGTTGCCGCAAGCCCCACAAATACCAATCCCCAGGGTAAGGGCTTCAGCCAACGCTTTGGTTGGTCGATGGAAAAATCAGTTTTCTGCATCCAGACTCCCAGGGAGAAAAACAGCAGTCCTTCGCCCTCAAAAAAGAAGAATCCCATTGTTCCCAGCCATAAAAGAGTGGCTATGGAAAAGAAAATCCACCTGCCGGTTTTGGCTAGAACCGCCTTTTTGATCCATGGATAAGCAATGTTATAGATCAAAAGGACCCGGATGAACCAAAGCTGGTAAGGTACCGGTACAACGAGCCAACGGCCTAATATTTCAAACCAACGGTAGTCATGGAGCAACAAACGGTTTTCGTCAATCATCATAATTTTCGATTCTGCCACCATTTTCAGGGTAGCAGGGAATAACTCCAGGACAAAAGTGAGCAGCAATCCAAAGGCACTCCAGATAAGATAGGGAGCCAGCAAAGTCCTGAGTCGTTTATTCACCCTTTCTTTATAGGGTTTTTGATCATGCAGGGCAAAGAGGTAGCCTGAAATAATGAAGAGCATGGGAATCCGGAAACGGAAGATCCCATTGGCCAGGAAGTACTCAGTAAAAGATGTAAAATCGAGGGGTTCGCCCGGGACAGTCCAGGGTTGCATATATCTCAGGTCCAGGTTATACCCGTGCACAAACACCAGCAGGACCATGGAAATGAAGGCCCAGAATCGGAATTTCTGACTGCTGACAGAGGATAGAGGCATAAAGTGGGTGAGTCGTTACATAACTTCCGGACGTAAAAATAAGTAATTTCAGTCTGTGCTTTTGTCTTGATTTTACTGCATAAAATATTCCATTTTATGTAAATAGTTCTTCAATTGGGTAATCATTTCTATTTGTGTTTTCATACCTTTACTCAAGCGTTCTTTTTGAATTTCATTTTTTATCCGCTCTTAGATTTCAGAAAATAGCCACCAGGATATCAGCGTTAATTCCTATGAAGTCGATTAAAATATTTATTTCTTATGCACACGAAGATTCTGAAGCTGTAGTTGAGCTAAGGAAACATCTTACCGTACTGGAGGGTGATCATGTTGCAACTCAATGGACCGACCATGCGATAAAACCGGGAGAAGATTGGGATCATGTAATTAAGAAGAATCTTGAATCGGCAGATATTATTGTTTTCTTATGCAGCAAGCATTTATTCTGTTCAAGGTATGTTCAAGAGGTTGAGATAAAGACAGCGATAGAGCGTGTTAAGAATGAAGGCATTATGATTATTCCTATTATTCTGGAGCCGGTTGCATGGGAATCATCGCTTTTGAAATCTTACCTTGCCTTACCTAAGGATGCAGTGCCAATAAGCAGGTGTGAAGATAAAAACCTGGCATATTCAGAGATTGTAAGGGAACTTAGTGACCTGGTCAACAGAAGTGATTCAGGCAAAATCCAAAACAATTCCTTCCTGCGCAGATTCTATAATAATTTCTTTGAACGCACCTACTACAGAAGCCAGAACTCTTTCTCAGATATCGTTATTGATGATAAACTCCGGTATTTTATTTCACCTCTGGCAGTTCTGTCCGAACAAAAGAAGAGTAATGTCATTAGTTCGAAGCCCTTGTCAACATTTATTGCCTTACAATTCTTTTTAAAGGAACTCCTTGGGAACAGTAATAAACAGCACTTTTTACTACTGGGAGATTCCGGCTTAGGGAAAAGCACGCTGATGATAAAGTTGTTTTTAAAACTTCATCAACGACAGTTTTTCAGAAGAAATAAATTCAATGTATTATTCTTGAGTTTTAACGATGAATATGGGCGGGGGATCGACCGGAAACTGGACCTGATCGCACCTGCTGAACAACGCAATACAATCTTATTACTGGATGGCTTCGATGAAGACTTTGAAGCTTTAAAAGATTATGAATCAAGGTTTAATAAATTATGTGAAAGACTAAGTGGATTTCATAAGGTTGTGATCAGTTGTAAGACACAGTTATTCCCATCAGAAAGCGGAATCAAAGAAACCGGTAAAATTATCTCCACACGGACAAAATCCTTTACCAGAATATATCTGACTGATTTTACCGCTGAAGCTGTAAGGAAATATTTGAATAAACGGTTTCGTTCAAATAAAAAGTCGGAAGCAATAAAGAAAACAATCGCTATCCGGATCGTTAATAATTGTTCAAAACTGGTTACCAGGCCATTGATCTTATTCTTTATCGATGATTTGATTGATGATATACTCAATGAGTACCAGGAGAATAACCTTGATTGTTCAGCAGAAACAGCTGTTGAAAACGAAATTAAGAACGAAGAAATCACAGGGGTTGAATCTTCAAAGATTAAATCCTACCATTTTAGTTACCAGGTTTATGAAGCAATCATTGAAAAATGGCTGAATTGGGAAGCCGTTAAGATTATCCGGGCCGGTAAACAAAACAGGATCAGTGATGAAAGAAAATCGGTGGACGTTTTTCAAAATGCCTTAAGAGATTTTTCATTGCAATTAGCCATTGATCAATATCAATTACAAATGGATGGAAAGAAGAAGGATTTTCTCTTCACCCGGACGGAAATTGTGGAGACGGCTAAAGCGTTTAATCTTGGCATTCTTGATGAACAAGCTATTAAAACTTCTTTATTTCAATCGCATTCCCTTCTCAACAGGAATGCGCTCGGATATTATAAATTTTCTCATAAAACCATACGCGAGTACCTGTTGGCAACCTCATTATTTAAAGATAAAATTGATGAATCGCTGTTCCGGTTTGATGATCTGGAATATGCTAAAAAGTTTTACAATGAGATGTGTTGGGATAAAACAACACATTACTCACCGCATTTTATTGAGAAGCTGAACGGTGAAGGGATTTATGATGCATCAAGCAATAAGGAGCTGGAGATTTTCCTTGAAGAAAAATTAAATTACAACGATGCATTAGTTTCAGATTTGATTGAGAAATTCCCTGGTCATATAGTACGCACATTTTTACTTGACCAGGCTTCGGAGTTGAGGGAGTTGATAGATCAAATGATAAAACTGGATGATCTGTTCAATAAAAACAGTGAATTAAAGGATATAAGGTTACAGTTAAATACAGCTTTGCATTTAAATGAACCGGATAAACAGGCAGAAACCCTGGCATATTTGATGGAGAATCCGAAAGAAAATCAAATTCTCAATCAATTATACAGTAAGTATGAAGAATATCTCTCCTATTTCCAGCACCTGGAAACACTATTACTTTCCCTGGAAATTCTCAACAATATCTTCCGCATTAAGCTGGAGGATAAAAACCCTGAATACAATATAGCGAAACTATCCTATGGGTATGATTTAAAGTGCTTTATCATTGGTTATACCATTATCAGGAAGTTCCTGCATAAAGGTTACCAAAGTGAGGAGATCGGCCGGTATTTTGATGAACTATCAGTCCTCGCATTTGAAATCAGCACCAGTTTTGAAGAACATCAGGGATCATTTTCATCAGCAAGCCTTGAAACGTCCAGATTCCTGGATTTAAATCTCATTAAAGCTGTTGATTCACAAAACTTCAGGTTTATTTGTCCGGAAATATTCGGTTTTTTCCTGGCCGTTTACCTGCTTCAGCATGAAGATGTTGAATCAGATTTTAATTTTAACGCATTCCCAATCGCTAAAGAATATTTCATTGAACTCATCTGGTTTCATAGAATACAGAAATTTGATAACCGGTTTTATCCCAATGTTTTTATTTCCTCCAATCCACAACTGGCGGCGATAAAAATTACAGGAGTCTTCCAGGTGGTATTCAAAAGCCATGCGGTACTGAACTACTATAAGAATTTCCAGGGGATTGATATTCCTTCCAATGAAATTGAAGATATTACACCGATTCTAGCTTTAACGCATCTCCAGAAACTCAACCTGAGAAATAACAGAATTTCAGATGTGACAGGAATAGAAAAACTGGGTCTGTTAAAGCATTTAGACCTTAGCAATAATCAGATTACCGGATTAGAGTCTATTGCAAAAATCCCTAACCTCAACACATTAATTCTGAACCAAAACCCTGTGGATGACATCTCTCCACTTTGTAATGCATTAAATCTTCACACTTTAATACTATCTGAAAACAATATTCAGGACATCACACCTTTATCACAATTAAAAAAGCTGGTTCATCTTGATTTATTCAGAAATCAAATCTCCAGTCTTGAACCCATTCGTGAACTCAGGCAACTGGAAAGCCTTGCTTTATATGATTCCCCGGTTGACGATATCAGTCCGTTGCAGGAGCTTACCCAGTTAAAATCCCTTTCACTCAGGAACCTCGGCTTGAGAGAAACAGGACATTTAAGTAAAATGTCATTTCTTGAAAAGTTGGACCTGGGACGAAATAAAATCATTGACATTTCCCCTATTGCTAAACTTACAAGACTTACAAACCTGAATATTGACGAGAACCAGATCAGCAATATTGATATTGTGCAAAGTCTGAACAAGTTAACCTACTTTAACGCCTATTTCAATAACATTACCGATATTCAGGCATTGGAAGGCTTGACTGAATTGGAAGAACTTGAAATTCACGATAACCAGATTAAGGATATTTCGATTTTAAAGAATTCAAAGAATTTAAAGAAACTACAACTGCAGCGCAACCTGATTGAAGATATCAGCCAGTTGAGCAACCTGACTCAATTGGTTGAACTCGGAGTTCATGGAAATTTAATTAACGACTTTTCCATTGTAAACAAACTACCCAATCTGAAAACATTCACATTCGATATTATCAATCAGAAACAGTACAGGGAATTACTGCAGAATGCAGGCAGAATAAAGGATATTCCTGAACTCTGGATTAGTTTAAGACGGCTGGAGGATATGGATTTTGAGTATTTGAATGAATTGGAAAACCTGAATACTGTTGAAGTAATAAACAAGAAGAACTTCCCCTTTGATACGTTAAAGCAGTTAAAAATCGCACACACCCTTCATTTAAGAGATAATGAACTGGAGGAAATCTCCTTTCTGAAAGGGAATGAACCAGTTGCAGTACCTTGACTTAGGACGGAATCGTATAAAGGATATCAGCGTATTGATGACTTTAAAGAAGTTAAATCATGTCAGGTTAAAAGAAAATCAATTTCCAAAGGAACAATTGCTGGAATTTGAAAGAGCTTTTCCCTATTGCGAAATAAATTTCTAAGTCATTGATTCCTATTTTATAATGCTGTTTTTTAAAATGTTAATAAATCCCTCATGAAAAAAATACTTATTACCGGTGACATTACCCGCGATCACTATTTTCTTATTGGCAAACGTATTTATTCAGATTCACCCGGGACCCTGGAAGGAGCCGGTTATAGTATGATCAATGGTGGCGCCGGGATTATACATAATTTCCTTGAGGCCTTTACTACTGGTAAAGCAATAAAGCTCGGGTTTAACTCATCGCTTTTCGAAAAGTTACCTCCGCAAAATAAAAGCTATGCTACCATTGGTCAATTTAAGGGAGGGAAGGATAAGAAAGAAGTCCGGATGCGTGTAACAGAACAGTTTGGATTTGGGACGCCAGCAGGTAGCGTTGATTATGCACATTCAAGTCCGGTCGTTTCTCTGAAAGGATTTGATATTACCATTGTTGATGATGCAGGAATGGATTTCGGTTCACAGACAAATCGCAAGACAGTGTGGCCGTGGGTTTCAGAGCTGGATAAAGGCACAAGAAATAAACCGCATCCCGGATTAGTGATCTGTAAAAAAAGTGGTAACCTGAAGAAGGGAGATCTTTGGAAAGAGTTGCTGAACTTATCAAAGGAAGGGAAAATCAATTTGGTCACAATTGTCTCTGCCAGTGATATCCGCAGGCAGGATGCACGTGTATCCTCCAGGATTTCCTGGGAGCAGTCGGCGCTGGACCTTGTATATGAACTCAAAAATAATATTGCTCTTGTCGGGCTCACAGAATGCAGGATGCTGGTAGTGACCTTTGGTTCTTCCGGGGCACTGGTTGTTTCCAATAAAACCACTGGTGTGAGGGAATACAAATTGATATTTGATGCATGTCATCTTGAAGGGGAATGGGAAGCGAAAGCAGAAGGAAACATGATTGGAAAAATGTCCTGTTTCACGGCAGCCTTTGCCGGAAGCCTGGATACGAGCATGCCAGAAAAGGATTTCATGGTTGAAGAAGCCATAGTAAAAGGACTTGCTTCTATAAGAGGATTTTATGATGTCGGATTCAATTTAGTGAATGGGGAAGTTCGTTTGCCCAGGGAAACAATGGTGAATGCTGCTGAATCACATATACTTAGTTTCACAACAGCCTATGTTCCGGCACCTGATAATGATCCTGGATTCCTGGATAAGCCGTGGAGTATCATGCTTGATAACCATACAGAAACCAATGATGCCGGTCCCGGCGCGATGTTCGAACTGGCCAGGAGAATCATTACCAATGGCCGGCAGGTACTCAACAACGTCCCTTCCATTGAATTCAGCAAGCTTTTCACTGTCGACAGGAATGAAATTGAAGCCTTGAGAAATATTAAAATCCTCATGGAGAATTATCGAAACCAGAAATCGGCAAAAATTCCACTTTCCATTGCTGTTTTTGGCCTGCCCGGTTCCGGTAAATCGTTTTCAGTAAAGCAGATTGGGAAAGGAGTACTGGGTGAGAAGGTTCCTATTCTTGAGTTTAATCTCTCCCAGTTTTCCGGCCCTGCTGACCTTATTGGAGCATTTCACCAGGTTAGGGATGAAATCTTAAAAGGAACCACCCCTCTTGTTTTCTGGGATGAATTCGATTCCAAAAGCTATGACTGGCTGCAATATCTCCTGGCTCCCATGCAGGACGGCAGTTTCCAGGAGGGACAGGTTACACATACCATTGGGAAATGTATCATGATATTTGCCGGTGGAACCAGTTACAAAATGGAGTTCTTTGGGGATTTTGATAACGATAAGAAGAAGATAGAAGAATTCAAACTGAAGAAAGGGCCGGATTTCATCAGCAGGATTCACGGCTATATCAACATCCTTGGTCCCAACCCCGGGTTGTTCAAAAATAAGCAAACAGGGAAATGGGAGATTGATTCAGGGGATCATTGCTTCCCAATTCGCAGAGGGCTTTTCATTCGCCAGATGTTTGACTTAAAAGATGAAGAATTGCTCGATATTGACTGGGGATTGCTGAATGCTTTTTTGAAAGTGGGGAAATATAAGCATGGATCCCGCTCGCTTGAAAACCTGATAAAACAACTGAAAGAGAATAGTGATGGCAGGAGGATCCTACGCAGCCATCTCCCTTCCAATGCCATTCTAAAACTATTGATTGACGATATCGAAGATTTCTTCGGTCTGATGAATGAGAATATGGAGTACCATGAGCATACCTTTGAAATCGCGAAATGGATCCATGTGGAGTACCTCAAAAATGCAAAAACAAGGAATCCCGATTATGATACAGAATTCAATATGTTACCTGTATTTATCAAATCAAGTAACCTGGCTGCAGCGATAAGAATTCCACAGGTGCTGGCACAAGCCAGGCTAAAGATTGTACATAAAGATGAACCGGGAATCTTTACAAAAGAGGAATATACAGATCTCATTAACGCTCCCGGGAAAAATCTGAAAGAAAAAATGGCAGAGAAAGAACATCAGCTCTGGAGAGCCTTTTATGAGAGCAACGACTGGCATTATCATGAAGTAAGGAATGATTATGAAAAACTCCATAATTGCCTGGTGGATTATAAAGACACTAAATTAACTGAACATGACAGGGATAAAGACAGGAACCAGGTATTAAAATACTGGGACTTCCTTAATAATGCAGGATTTGGGATTGCGAAGGAATAGTGTTCCCCATTGTAATTAACCATAGAAATCAATGAAAAGCCAAGCTATTCCCCTACCCGGACAAGCGGAGGTTCAGATCCCGTCACCCATACCTTACACTGTCAGAATAGGAGTGACGGGGCATCGGGAACTAATGAATATCGAAGCTGTCAATACGGCAATTGCTGAAACACTCGGTTACTTGAAGGCCCTGTTGGAATCGGTTAACTCAGATCCTCATCAGCCCCTCATTCCGGGTCATACTGCGTGGAAAAAGGCAGAAAACATCATTGCATGGAAGCTAAAGAAAGCCCTGGCCAAAATGGTTCCCCATTCCGCCAGGGAAAATCCTGAGCGTCAGACTCCATTCTCATGGCAGGTAGTTTCTGCTTTGGCAAAAGGAGCTGACCGAATGGTTGCCAGGGCTGCTATGGAAAAGTTGAATGCGTCTCTGGAAGTAATACTTCCTTTTAAGGAAGAAGACTACTGTGCAGATTTCAAAACAGCAGCGGATCTGGCTGAATTCAAGGCGCTCTATAGCAAGGCATCCTATAAGCTCATTCACAGCTTTGAGAGTGAACCTGCACCAACTCCACGAAATATTGGCTATCGCCGTGCCGGAGAGAAGATGGTTGAAACCTGCGATATAATTATTGCAGTCTGGGATGGTGAACCAGCAAGGGGAGGTGGCGGTACCGCTGAGATTGTAGAATATGCTTCGCGATTAAACAGAACCCTTATCTGGATCAATCCTTTGCATCCTGATCAACCCGCTTGTTTATTGTTTCATAACCCTAAAAAAAGAGCTGATGCTTCCACTTTTTACCTTAGACGAAAGTTGCCAACATCAGCCGCAGAAATTGCTTCTCAGTTTGTTCAAGTGGCAGAATACAACCGAGACCCGGCCAGGAGCCTGATTGGATTCAACAGAGCCTATCAGGATAACCTGAAGCATTTGGATACAGGCGGTAGTGATTCTGGTATTGCAAAAGCATACCTGGACCCGCTGAAAAGCTCTATTCTTCCGCATTATGCAATGGCGGACCACCTGGCGATTTACTACAATAAAAAGCATATACGCTCAGCCAGCTGGTTATATCGGCTGGCCACAATCGCGGTATTGGTGTCAATTGTACAGGCACTTTTTCTTCCGGCTTATACATGGTTGATCATATTTGAAATACTTGCACTTGTAAGTGCTGTAATCTGGTACCGCTTAGGTGTTGTGGGTAATTGGCATGAAAAGTGGCTGAATTACAGGCATCTGGCCGAACGCTTAAGGATCTTGATCTTTACAAGCCTTGTTCCACCAGATGTTGGAAAATCAAACAATTCCCCGGTTGAACTTCTGCCATTTTATCCAAGCCCCGGAGGCTGGGTAGAATCTACCCTTCAATATGTAAAGTCTGACCTTTCGCCACAGAAACCTTTATCAGGCGACCTGCTTCCTGTCAAACTATTTGTGCGCAACACCTGGATAAATTACCAGGCAGAATACCACATACGCACTGCCTATAAAAAATCAAAGAAAGCATTAAAAGACCATAAGTTTATTGGGATCTTGTTATCCTTAACACTCATTGCTGCCGCTTTTCATTTGTCTGAACTCTTCTCGGAATTCCATTTCATTGAGAATATTATCACCGTTCTTGTTGTAATCCTCCCTGCGATAGCGGCTTCCCAACATGCTATTGGAGGGATACATGACTTTGAGCGTATTGCTTCACGATCAGAACGAATGGCTGAAATCCTTCATCGGCTCGAACGAGCAATTGACGATGTATCAAATATAGAGGAGCTTACAAATGAGATTAGGAATGCAGAAGAAGTAATGGCAACAGAAAATCATGAATGGTGTGTGTCGTTGAGTTTCAGGAGGATTAGTTTGCCGGTTTAATAGGTTTCGATCCATCAATTTCTAATTGACTCAACCTGATAAGTACATCTCACTAAAACGATATCATAGTCTCAATCAATATATCATGAAACACGATGTATTTATTAGTTATTCTTCACACGATAAAGCAATTGCGAATGCAATATGTTCTGCCCTTGAAAACCATAAAATCCGCTGTTGGATTGCTCCCAGGGATATTATTCCGGGATTGGAATATGGCGAAGTAATTGTTGATGCAATATCAGATTGTAGTGTCCTGATCCTGGTTTTTTCAGAAAAAGCCAATAATTCAGTTTTTGTCCGAAAAGAGGTCGAGCGGGCCCTTAGCAAAGGAAAAATCCTGGTTCCTTTCAGGATTGATGACATTCTGCCTACAAAAGCTTTGGAATTTGCCCTTGGAAATACCCATTGGCTTGATGCGATGACCCCGCCACTGGAATCCCATATTGCCGTCTTATCAAACACTATAATACATCTGCTTAAAAGAGAGGTTCCACTTACTGAACCTTCTAAAGTTCTTACTGAAAAAGAGAGCATTCAGGCAATTGAATCTATTCACCCAACAACCTCTTCTAAGCAAAAGGAACCTGTATTAGTTCATGGGTTAAAGATTAGTGATTCAACCGGGAATGAAACGATTCTAACCGAGTTTGGAATAGTCTACAACCTTTTTGCAGAGAAAAACCTTTCCAATGCCATCAGAGGCCATCTCATCATTGAGAAGGGGAGTTCTATTCAGGAAATCCCATGGAATCAAATTGAAAAAATTGATATCCGGAACATGGAAGCAGGCTCAATACTGCTCAAGGACCGCAAATTATTAGATCCGGTAAAATTCAGATCCGGACGAATTGTTGGAAAAGAAGAAAGTGGCTTTACTGTTGTATTGGACCTGGCAAATGTTATTTCAATTCAACCGATTCATAAAAAAGATATTGAAATAAAGTCTGTTTTGACCTCTTTGACAACTTCTATAACAAATCATAAAGACGGTTCTCAGCTGGTTCTGATTCCGGAAGGAGAGTTTTGGGCTGGCAGCCGACGAGCAGAAGAGGGTGGGCGGCCCTTCCAGGTAAAGCTTCCCGCATTCTACTTATCAATGTTTACGGTTACAAACAGTCAATATACTCAATTTTTGATTGAGGCCGATCCCGAACAGAAGGAACTGGACCAATGGATAAAGCTTGATTCCCGCAATTTTATAAGAATGGCGGGAGGTGGATTTGAAACCTGGGGAGAAAAAGACGACCATCCTGTTACAGGAGTCACCTGGTATGGAGCAAATGCCTATTGTGAGTGGGCAGGGTTGCGCCTGCCCACTGAACTGGAATGGGAAAAAGCAGCAAGGGGCAATGATGGCAGGGAGTTTCCCTGGGGAAATGAATTTGAAGGATATCGTTGTAAGTGGTCCGGCTCACCAAAAAAGCCTGGTGAGGAAACCACCTGTAGTGTTACCTCTTACCCTGAAGGAGTGAGTGTGTGGGGGAATTATCAAATGATAGGAAATATACAGCAATGGTGTGCCGATGACTTTGACCCGCTAGCCTATGATCGTTACAGGAAAGGTGATTTTTCAGAATCATCAGGCCTTGAGAAGGTAATTAGAGGCAGCTACTATCACATGGGTATTGGAGAACTGTTACGTTGTGCAACCAGAAGTAAAGCTTCTCCCTCTTCAGGTAATGCCCAGATTGGCTTTCGATGTGCTAAGACATACTAAATTTTTTACTTGTACTATTCTCTGAAATCAACTAGTTGAATAACATAATTATTATAAACGAGAAGCCTTATGCCCCAGCAAACCAAAACCTTTCGGGTATTTGTCAGTTCAACTTTACTGAGATGAAACTGGAGGAAACATCCTTTAGCAGGATTATTTCTCAAGATTGGAAAATTCTGTGAAGAGCTGGGAGCCAAATTCCAGGCAGTGGACCTAAGATGGGGTGCGTAAGGTGAATCTGGTTTAGATCACTGCACAATATGGATTTGTAATTCCCACCTAACTTTGTTTCACTAAAAAAGAAGTCCAAAGTCCATTATAAGAAAAATCATGCCCCACGACCTCTTCATCTCTTACGCGCATCAAGGAGACAACACTTCCCGAAAAGAGGTGACCGCGTTGGTTGCCGAACTTCACGCTGAACTGGAATCCGATTTCCGACGACGCTTCAACCGTGAACTGGAAATTTTCTTCGACAGGGAGGACATCAAGGATTTTGACCACTGGCAAGTCCGTTGTCATCGGGTGTTGCGCGACTCGCGGTTCTTCATTGCTTGTCTCTCGCGCACTTACCTGCGCAGCGATGCCTGCCGCTGGGAATGGGAGGAATGGTGCAAACACGAACGCGAACACGGCCTCGTGGGCCAGGGTGCTGCATCGCTCTGGTTCGTGAAACTCGAAGACCTCGATGCGCCGGAAGATGTCGAGTTGCTCCGTCGCTGGAAAGGTGACTTGCTCCAGCGGTTCCACATCCAATGCCAAGAGTGGCGGCACGACGACCACGGCAACTACCTTGATGCGGCGGCTCTTTCCGAATTGCAGCAACTCACCGAGCACGTCGCGCAACGGCTGCGCTTGCTCACGCTGGACCGTGCCCGGCGCGGCAATCTCCCTTGGCCGAACGCAAACTTCGTCGGGCGCGAACCGGAACTGGCCAGCCTGCACGCCCTGTTGCTCGAAGCGCCCAAGCTATCCCCGGCCGGCCTTCATGGAATCGGTGGTATGGGCAAGACCGCTCTCGCGCAAGCATATGCTTACAAGGAAGCCCATGCCTTTCCCGGCGGTTGCTGGCTACTAAGTTGCGAGGGACGGGAACAGCTGGTCACAGTCTTCCGCACCTTGGTGAATGATCTCGAAATTGAGCTGACCGGCGAGGAAAAGTTTGATGATGCCAAAGCCGTGCAACAGGTGTTCGATGTTTTGCGTCCTCGCGGTCCGGCGTTGTTTCTGCTCGACAACGTGGATCAACCAGCATTGCTGGCGCAGGAGCAGTTTAAACTGCTTGCCGACCAGCCTTGGGCACACGTACTCTACACCACCCGGCTCGCTCCGGACAATTTCACAAAGGCCGGCGCTTTGATTCGTCCATTGGATTTAGATCAGCTAACTGAGGATCAGGCTGTTGATCTCATCCGCCGCTACCAGCCAGGGCAGGCGTTTGTTTCACCTGAACACGAGGTCGCTGCCCGCGAGATTGTTCAGGAGTTGAGTGGGCTGACCCTAGCCGTGGAAACGGCTGCCGTCTATCTGGGGCAATGCGATCCGCGTGTGGCCGAACAGCAGCATGCAGTGGACGTGCGAAATTATCTAAACAAACTGCGTGAAGATCTGAAGACCGGCGGAAGTGATGGCGTGATGAGCCAATTGCGCGAAGTCACGGCCACACTCCGACCCACACTAGCCCGGCTGGATGCCCCGGCGCGGACAGTTTTACAGATCGCCTCACTGCTATCACCAGACGGCGTGGCCCTGCCATGGGTGCGCGCTATTGCCGGACAAAGCCATCCGGAACTGGCCGCCGATTCCGCTACCGGTGAAAGAGATCCATGGACTCAATTGATCCGTGGTTTGATTGGTATGAGGTTGTTCCAACAGACTGCCGAACCGCGCGTTGTCGCTATCCACAGCATTCTTCAGCGTGTGTTGAAACTGAGTTGCAGGAAAGGAGCAACCTGCTCAAAACTGCATTACGCGATTTTGTTCTGCATCGAGGCCAAAAAACCATTCAAGTTTGGAATCAAAAGCAACATCAATGGGAAGTGGGTCCCTTACAAGCAATCGCGATTAAATGGCTTGGGGAAAACAATTCTGCTGGCGCCGATCTTGCAAACTCAATATCTGGGCCTCTTTACCAACTGGGAATGTGGACACAAGGTGAAGATCTAATGAGATTGGGCATTGAAGTTCAAGAGAGACTCTGGGGTTTGGAAACTCTTGCGGTGGCCCCACTGCTGAATAATCTAGCCTTGCTTCTCCGATCTGCCAACAGACTTGATGAAGCGGAACAGTTGCTTCGTCGAGCGGTTGCGATTCAGGAAACCATTGGTAACGACCATCCAGATCTTGCTTTGACACAGACTAATCTTGCCGACCTTCTCCGCGATACGAACCGATTACACGAAGCCGAATCGCTTATTCGCAAAGCTTTAAAAACTACTGAGATGTTTTTAGGACCAACGGATCCGGCTGTCGCATCAATTCTGAACAACCTTGCAAATATCTTTCAATTAACTGGACGGTTCACCGAAGCCGAACCACTTGTGAAGAGAGCATTGGATATTCATGAATCCTACTATGGTCCGGATCATCCCGATGTAGCTACAGATCTAAATAATTTAGCTACTCTACTTTTCTGTTCAAATCGGATTTCCGAGGCTGAACCTCTTTTTAGACGTGCGTTGGCGATCAAAGAACAGACTTTCGATCCAGAACACCCGAGCCTTGCAGAGGTGCTCATCAACTTAGCCGAGTTGCTTCTTAAGACCAACCAAATGTCAGATGCTGAAAAGTATGCTCATCGTGCGGTTACAATTATAAGGAAATGCTACTTGGCCGACCATCCAGAAGTTGCACGAGCATTAAATATACTGGCAGCATGTCTGGTCGCAGCCAATCGCCTTTCAGAAGCCGAGGTTGCATTTCAAAGCTCTCTTGAAATAGCTGAATCGAACTTTGGCCTATTTCATCCGAATGTGTCGAATATTTTGAGCGGCCTGGCATTGGTGCTTTACCGGCAAAGACGTTTAGACAAGTCTATTGAGATTTTGCGTCGACAAGTCATCATTCTGGCTAAATTCAGTCGCTCCGTAAGGAAAGAGCATCTGAGTTTCGGGCTGGTGGATACCTTAGAGGGTCGAGTGGAAGAAGCGGGACGACCAAGTTTGGAAATCATAAAGGAAATACGCTCTGCCTTGGCTGAAACATCATGAAGAAAACCATACTTATGCAAACACCAACACCTGAAATCATTGAAGAAACAAAGCTTCGCGCAGAATCCGGTGAAGCTGACGCGCAATGTAATCTTGGTATTTTCTACTTTTTCGGTCAAGGAGTTCAACGCAATCTCGTTGAATCCACCAAGTGGTATCATCGTGCGGCTGCACAGGGAGATGCGCAAGCTTAATATAATTTAGGAATCGCATTTGATCGAGGACATGGGGTTATTCCAGATTCGTCAGAAGCTTTTCGATGGTTTCTCGCTGCTGCTGAAGGGGGACATGTCGAGGCTCAATACAATGTTGCGATCTCTTATGGACAAGGCAACGGAGTCGAGATGGATTGGGTTGAGGCATTCCGATGGATTATCCTCTCAGACCAAGGGGGCTACCCGAAGGCTAGGGAGATTCGCTGTGCCGTCATCCAACAGATGACGGTGCAACAGATTCAGGAGGCAGAGCGGCGCGCTAAAACATTCAGTCCACGAAGTGTCGATCAATGGTGAACGGTTGGCTGACAAGGTGTGACGAAACTCTAAATAACAAAGGAAACAACATGAATCTATTCAAGAGAATTTTTAGGTCGAGTCGAGAATCATTTAAGAACTTAACGAACGAATTGACGAGAGCGATATTGACCGGGGTGAGTTGCATGGACATTGTTCGCACAATCCAATCTCGTGTCGCATCATTCAAACATCCAAAGGGTATGGTAGTGGTCTTGCTTGAGGGTTGTCGGGTTCGGATTTACTTCTTCGATGGGATCGCACACACTTCCTGGGGATACAACAATCATCAGTTCACCACTGACCATATTGGTCAGACTTATATTGTCGGGTCTCCTATGGAGTTTGCATTGACCGTCAACACCGAGTCTCTGCTGCCCGATTTACTACGGTGTGAATTTTGCCAGCACGAGA
>JADJHD010000035.1 GCA_016707705.1 Bacteroidales bacterium | reverse complement strand
GACATTCAGGATCATCCTGTAGTATATGTTAGTTTGGAAGATGCCAGGGCATATGCCAAATGGGCTGGCAAAAGATTGCCAACCGAAATTGAGTGGCAATATGCAGCACAGGGAACCGATGCACGTGCTTTTCCCTGGGGAAATCAAATGGATTCAACAAAATGCAATTATTCCCTGAATCATACAACTGCGGTTTACACATTTCCCTCAGGTCGTTCTCCATTTGGGGTTGTTGATCTGGTTGGGAATGTGTGGCAAATAACAGATGATGTGTACTTTAATGGCTCTTATTTTTTCAACATAATTCGGGGTGGAAGTAACTATAATCCCAAAGGAAGTATCTGGTATGTAATTGGTGGACCAGTTCCGGTTACTCACCCGGAAATGTTACTAATGGTTTCCCCTGGTTTCGACCGAAGTCCGACAGTTGGATTCCGCTGTGTTAAAGACGCTTATCAATAGTAGGAAGCCCAAAGAATTATCTGTTTCAAGATTGAAAAAAAGTTGCCTGCAATTTTCAATTACCTCTTGTCGTTAGTGTGATAAATACATAAGCATCATTGTTGTTTAAATTCAAAACTTACCTACTTTTGAATAATCATTAGAAAGTACACTTCCGAACGATTTAACTACTCTTAAACTACATAATCGAATAGAGTCTGATGAAAAATAAAATACAATTGGCTTTGCTCCTTACAATGCTGGCGGTAGGGTTGCAGGCTAAATTTATGCATTTATCAGCCCAACCATCCGTTGACTTTACATCCACAGGGGTATGTGTGAACAGTCCTACCCAATTTACTGTCGATGCTATTGTTACCAACGTAAATGCCGTGGCTGTATGGAGTTGGGATTTAGGAGACGGAACATTTTCGAATGTTCAGAATCCTTCAAATACCTATGCCGGGCCAGGCACTTACACAGTTATTCTGACGATTACTGATACTGCAGGAGCTGTGGGCTCTGCCACTCATTTTGTTACTATTCAGCCTTTACCGATTGCCAACTTTAGCTATAATACGCCTAACTGCCAGAATGAACCAATTCAATTTACTGACTTGTCGAGTACCCTCTTCGGGTATTTAACAACCTGGATATGGAATTTCGGGGATGGATCGCCGATTGATACGGTTAACTTCCCCAATACGCCCAACCTGACTCATATTTTTCCAACATTTGGAACCTATAATGTAACTTTAACAGTCATAAATTCAGATAGTTGTACAAATTCTGTTTCACTACCGGTGGTTGTTACACCCGGACCTATTGCCAATTTCTATTTTACAGGCAAATGTGAGGATCAGACGGTTCAGTTCAATGATGCCTCCTTTGCAAACGGAGCTGGGAATATTGTTGGCTGGGCATGGGATTTTGGAGATCCAACCAGTGGAATAAACAACACCTCCAACCTTACTGATCCAACACATGTCTTTTCAAATGCCGGAACGTATACAGTCTCGCTCATTATTGTTAACTTCAATAACTGCCGTGATACCATGACAAAACAGGTGCTGGTTTATCCCCATCCACCTGTCGATTTTACCTTCACTACAGCCTGTTTAAACGAGCTGGTATTTTTCAGTCCTGATACTGCAGTCACAAATATCAATGCTATTGGTTCATGGCATTGGGATTTTGGAGATGGAAATGCTTCCAACGCCAAAAATACTGCAAATGCTTACAATGCCCGGTACATATACTGTAACTCTGACTGTTACCGATACTGCAGGTTGTATTAATACCGTTTCCCATCCGATTACCATTCATGCGTTGCCGGTTTCCCATTTCGATGCCGGAACAACAAACTGTGCCGGAGCCGTGGTTAACTTCACTGAATTAACTTCTACGTCATTTGGATATGTGGTTACCTGGATATGGGATTTTGGTGATGGCAATTCCCAAACCATTAACCATCCCAATAATCCAAATGTTACTCACACCTATGCCACTGCGGGAACTTACAATGTTTCCCTAACCATTAAAGCATCTGATAGCTGCACTGATATTGAGATACAACCAATCACAATTCATCCTAATCCTGTAGCAAACTTTGTCTTTACCTCCGCCTGCGATGGTTCTCCTGTTGATTTTACTGACCTCTCCCAAAATAATGGAGGTGGATCTATAGTGCAGTGGGACTGGGATTTTGGAGACCCAACAACGGGAGCTGCTAATAGTTCTACACTTCAGAATCCAAGTCATCAGTTTTCCGGAGTAGGAACCTTTAATGTTTTCCTCTATGTTGCCACCAGCAATGGTTGTCATGATACACTCACGATTCAGGTAACAGTGAATCCCAAACCCGGTGTTGACTTTACAACACAAAACAATTGTCAGAACAACGCCGTTCTATTCCTTCCCAATACAGCAATAATGTCAGTCGGAGCCATTGCCAGCTGGTCATGGGCTTTTGGAGATGGAGGTACTTCCCCATTACAATCACCTACTCACACCTATACCACTTTCGGTCCTTTCTCAGTTACATTAACCGTTCAGGATACTTCAGGTTGTGAGAATTCCATTACCAAGATCATTACAATTATACCTCAACCAATTGCTAATTTCACTTCTTCTTCTCCTGCTTGCAAGGAATCTGCAATTCAATTTACAAGTCTTTCAACAGCGCCGGTTGGGTATATAGTGCGATGGACCTGGCAGTTTGGAGATGGAAATACGCAAACGGTTAACTTCCCGGGAAATCCGCACGTTACCCATACCTATGCAAACTATGGCTCATTTGATGTAACATTAACAGTCAAAACAAACGACAGTTGTACTCAGTTCATCACCAAGTCCATTACCATTGCACCAAATCCTCAGGCAAATTTCTCATTCCTGACAACCTGCATGAACTCTCCTGTGCAGTTTAATGATTTGTCGCAAAGTGGTTCGGGCGGACTTTCAGACTGGTCGTGGAATTTCGGTGATCCTGCATCAGGTTCGAGTAACCTCTCTACATTGCAAAATCCTTCCCATTCGTTTTCAGCACCTACTACCTATACTGTTTCATTGATTGTAACCAATAGTGGCGGATGTAAGGATACCATTTCGAAGTCTGTTCTGGTTCATGCTCTTCCTGCTGTAGATTTTACTTCTACTCCGGGTTGTGTAAATGATTCCACTCACTTTGTCAGCTCTACATTTGTTAATGCAGCTGCGGTAACAAGCAGAACCTGGACGTTCGGTGACGGATTTACTTCAACCGATATTGATCCATACCATATTTATGCAAGCTCCGGAGCATTTACAGTTACACTTACCGTAGTTGATACTGCTGACTGTTCCAATGTAATTACTCATGTAGTTTCCATTACACCTCCGCCTGATGCATTCTTCCAGGCTTCTGCACCAACATGTGCAAACAATCCGGTCTTTTTCAATGACTTGTCGACCTTGTCGAGCGGACAGTTTACCTCCTGGTACTGGGATTTTGGAGATGGAAGTGATACAACCATTAATGCTCCGGCTAATCCGGATATCTCACATATCTACATAGCTGCAGGAACATATACAGTGAAACTGAAGGTATTTACATCGCAGGGATGCGAAGATGAGTTTCCTTTCGTGATTACCATTTCTGCCAGCCCACTTTCAGAGTTCTCATTTGAAAATACTTGTGCCAATTCAGCTGTGGACTTTACCAGCATGGCCACTCCAAATGGAGGAACTTCAATTGTGACTTATCTGTGGACTTTCGGAGATCCAACCTCAGGTGTGAATAATACATCCAATCTCCAGAACCCATCACATATTTTTGCCACTGCAGGTACCTATACCGTTTTGCTACAGGTTAATAATGCTGATGGTTGTCCGGATACAACCGCACATCAGGTGACAATCCTTCCGAAACCCGGACTTGATTACTCCTGGACCAATACATGCCTTGGTACCATTACCCAGTTTACGGTTAATACTACTGCAACTGCCGTAGGAGCCGTTCAAACGTGGGATTGGGACTTTGGAGATGGCAGTGCGCATTCAACACAGCAGGATCCCACTCATACCTACCTTTCACCTGCCTCTTACACTGTTGTACTGACTATTACTGATACTGCAGGCTGTACCAATTTTAAATCGTACGCTGTTACAATCAATGCCCAGCCTTCTGCTTTGTTTACCTATACCAGCGGCTGTCTGAACACTCCAGTTTCATTTACTGATGAATCCTTTACTTCCAGTGGTGAAGCAATTACAGGGTGGTTCTGGGACTTTGGAGTGACAACAGCAACCAATGATACTTCAAGCCAGCAGAATCCAAGCTGGACATATTCTGCACTGGGAGTTTATACAGTCAACCTGATTGTTACCTCCCAAAGCGGCTGTCAGGATACTGTTGGAGTTTCTGTTCAGGTATTCGGACTTCCGGATGCTGGATTTAGCTATACAGCAGCGCCTTGTAACAATGGAGCAGTTTACTTCCAGGATTCCTCATTCAGTCAGCAGGCAACCATCACCAACTGGTACTGGCAATTTGAACCCGGACAGTATTCAACTCTTCAGAATCCGGTTTATGTGTTCTACTCTGCCGACTCCTGTTACGATGTTCGCCTGATTGTTACTGATATCAGGGGATGTACCGATACTGTAGTTAAATCAGTATGTGTGCCTGCGCCACTTACTGCAACCTTCAGCTATTCACCTACATGCTACCTTGACTCAACCTATTTTACGCCAATACTGCTTACTCCGGCATCCGATTCGCTGGTCTTTTTCAACTGGAATTTCGGAGATCCTACATCAGGTCTGAATAATACTTCAACTATCAGGGAACCATCGCACTATTACAGTTCACCCGGTACCTATACAGTGATCATGCAGGCAACGGATATCAATAATTGCCCGGTAACCAAGAATTTGTTTGTAATAGTCAATCCATTACCTGTTCCGGCTTTCAGCTTTACCAGCGGACTCTGCGACAGTACCATTTACTTCAATGAGTCGTCCAATGGAAATGGCTCACCATTAACGCAATGGACGTGGGATTATGGGGATGGCGTCACTGATATAGTCACTTCGCCATCAAATCCTGATGTGACACATAAATATGGAATCCCGGGGATGTACCTGGTTACTCTGACTGCCACCAATGGCAACAATTGTAGCCAGTTGATCACTGACAGTGTTCTGGTTAGGCCTTGTATTCAGGCTGATATCGTAGCTATTGATACTGTATGCCAAAACTATATTATTGATTTTGCCGACAGCAGCTATAGTGGTCTTCCTATTACCAACTGGTACTGGGATTTCGGTGACGGAACTACTGATGCCTATACTACCTATATCAATCCGGTTCAGCATACATATACAGTGGCAGGAACCTACATCGTAAAAATGCTGATTACAACAAGTGTAGCCGGTAAATCGATAAGTGATTCTACAACGGAGATTGTTTTGGTTCATCCAAGTCCTGTTGCTGATTATTCTACAGAAAGGAACTGCTTCGGGGTACCTGCTCAGTTTACCAATGTGACTGTAACCAATGGGGTGCCGGTGGATGGTTATCACTGGAATTTCGGTGATCCTGCTTCTGTTCCTGCAGATACTTCAATACTGAAGAATCCGGATCACCTGTTCAAGGCTCCGGGTTTCTACACAGTTGAAATGATAGCTACAAATATTTATGGATGTCAGGATACTGCTACCAGCGAACTGCAGGTGCATCCTTTGCCATCAGCTGATTTTGATCATTTATTGTCCTGTGCAGGAGATGCTACTCATTTTAATGACAGGTCCGATAGTGCTGTAGCGCCAATCAGTATCTGGAACTGGACATTTAAGGATGATGATGGAATTATAGGATTCAAGGAAGATCAGAACCCCGATTTCACCTTCACCGTTCCCGGCGATTATTTGGTGAATCTGATGGTTATCGATACAAATGGTTGTATTGATACAATCAACAAATCGGTGAATGTGAATCCTATTCCAACCAGCATTTATGCCTATAATGAGAACTTTGATAATATTCAGGGACAGCTCCAATTTGTGAACAGTTCGCTGGATGCTACAAAGTATTTCTGGGACTTCGGAAACGGTGAATCATCCTATGCTGAAAGTCCTGTTGTATTCTATCTTGAAGATGGAACATACAACATAATGCTTGTCAGCTGGAATGATCTGGAATGCACTGATACACTCATCATGCAGTATAAATTCATGGTGAAGGGTTTGTATATCCCCAATGCATTCTCACCCAACAATCCAAGGGAAGAGGTAAAACTGTTCAAGCCTGTAGGTATCAACCTCGAATCATTTACCATAGATGTTTACGACAGATGGGGCAATCTGCTCTGGAATTCCGATAAACTTGATGATCTTGGCCGTCCTTCAGAAGGCTGGGATGGTAAGTTCAATGGTTTAGAAGCTCAGGAAGGCGTTTACGTCTGGAAAGCCTCAGCTGTGTTTAAGGATGGAACAATCTGGAATGCTGAGAATATTGGGAATGTAGAGCCTCTGCCAAAGACGGTCTACGGCACTGTCACTATTATAAAATAGTCTTCATCAGATCTAAATAAAAAAGGAGCGCTTGATTAGCGCTCCTTTTTTATTTATTGGTTTGAATGCAAGTATTGTTAGTCTGATCTTTCGGTACTTTAAATTGAAAATCAGTCTTAGAAAGTGAGCAATTCAAATGCTGCAGTATAAATTTTGTCTTCATTAGGAAGAATAGCCTTCTCCAGAATCCTGTTGAAACCTACAGGTGTAAATGTAGATCCAACCCTGCGAACAGGCGCATCAAGGAAGCTGAAGGCTTCGTCGGCAATCATGGCGGCAATTTCACCACCAAAACCACCAAATACCTTGTCTTCATGAACTACCAATGCTCTTCCGGTTTTGCCAACACTGCTGAGAATAGCTTCCTTATCCAAAGGAACCAATGAACGCAGATCCAGCACTTCTATACTCTTTCCGGTTTCCTTTTCAAGCCTATCAGCTACATTCATACACATATGAGTTGTATTTCCGTAAGTGATAATACTCATTGCTGAACCTTCGCGGCGAAGACGAGCGACTCCGAAAGGAACCTCAAAATCGTCAGGGACGATTGCTTCAGCAGCTGGGTCATTGTACAGAGCCTTTGGTTCCAGGAAAAGGGTTGGACCTTTTGAGCGCATGCTGGTTCTCAGCAATCCTGCTGCATCATCAGCAAAAGAAGGATAAACGATCCTCACTCCTGGAATGGAGCATAATGCACCTTCAATTGTCTGGGAGTGGTAGAGTCCTCCACCTATATATCCGCCTGAAGCGAGCCTGATAGTAATATTGGGGGAAAAGGCACCATTTGTTCTCCAGTATTCATGGCTAACTTCAAGGTATTGCTCCATGGCCGGCCAGAAATAATCTGCAAATTCAGCACCTTCAACTACTATTCTGATCTTATCACTGAAACGGCTCATCCCATCAGCTGTTCCCATGATGAAATCTTCAGCAATTGGTCCGTTAAATACTCTTTCGGAACCAAATTCCTGCTGCATTCCTTTGGTAACATTGAAGATACCGCCTTTCTCCTTGTTGGCAACATCCTGTCCCCATATGAAGGTATCAGGATTATGCCTGAATTCAGCCTTCAGGGTTTCATTCAGTGCCTGAATCAGTTTAAGCTTATTGCCCGATGTTTCCTGATGCAATCCTTTGGGATACTTTACTGAAACAAAGGCTTCAGGAGTAACAAAATCAAAAATGGAAGCAGGATCCGGATCGGGAGCAACAAGTGCCTTACGATGTGCAGCCATCATTTCTTTCTGTGCCTGCTCATCCAGTGCATTCAGTTCCTCTTCAGTAAAAGTACCTGATCGAACCAACTGTATGCGATACCTGTCGAACGGATCAGAGGCTTTTGCGCAATGCCTTTCATTATCGTCACGGTAAAGTTCATGCTTATCGGAGTTGGAATGACTGTGAATTCTCACGCAACTTGCATGTACGATAACAGGCTCCATTTTCTCCATGGCATGCTTCTTTGCTTCCGTCATGGCATTCATCGAAGCGAAGACATTCTTTCCATCGCAATGAATGATTCTCAGGTTCTTGAAGCCCCTGAAATTATCAGCTGCATAAGTATTTGCTGTTTGGTCACGCTTAGGAACAGAAATACCGTAGCGGTTGTCCTGGAACACAAAGATCACAGGCAACTTTTCATTGGTAGCCCCATTGATGGCTTCATAAACATAGCCTTCGGAGGTTGAAGATTCACCTTGTGAACTTATAGCAACTCCTTTAGCTCCATATTTTTTAATTGCACGGGCAACTCCTACAGCATGCTGGGTGTGATTACCTGTGCAGGATGATACGTTATGAATGTTCCACTCAGGCTTAGCAAAATGGTTTGACATATGCCTTCCTCCAGAAGCAAGGTCGGTTGCTTTTGAAATTCCGTTGAGAATGATTTCTTCGGCTGAAACGCCTGAGCTCAGAGCTGTGAGCATATCCCTGTAGTAGGGGAAGAGATGATCGGTTTCCTTGTCGAAAACCTGTCCTATTGCAAGTTGAATACCATCGTGTCCGGCATAGGGAGCGTGGTACGACCACCCAAGTGCTTGTTTAAGGTAGTTTGGGGCTCTCTCATCAAGTTTGCGCCCCAGGCTCATTAGATAATACCAATTCTTAAGAGTTTCTTTATCAACAGTTTCCAGTCTGAATGCTTGTGCTTTTTCCATTAATTGTCTAGAGTTACTTCAATTATAACAACTTAGCCAAAACATCTGGTATGAACTTTTGTTCAACAAATGTTTAGGTTTTTTCTGCAAAGGTGGATTTTGTCCACTTGCTACCTTTAATTCCGAATCATTGTATAATGACCGCTTTCGAAGAGTCTGATTATTGTAGAAGGTCTGGAAGGTGTAAAGACATCCTGCTTGTATTTTACCACATAATCCACATCGTTCTTTATTTCTTCAGAAATCTGGTTAAATACCGAAGGTGTATGTTCCCCGGAAATATTGGCAGAAGTAGAAACTATTGGTCTTCCAAAGGCACGAATCAGATCCTGACAGAATTTCTCCTTAACAATCCTGATTCCAATGGTGCCATCCTTAGCGATTACATTTTCGGGCAGATTCCAGGCATTGGAGTATATGATGGTAACCGGACTGTCGATGCTGTCCAGAAGGTCGTAGGTAATGTCAGGTATACGCTTAACGTAATTGGACAGGCTTTCAAAGCTTTCCAGCAGAATAATCAGGCTTTTGGATTCAACTCTTCTTTTAAGACCATACACTTTGTTAACAGCCATATAATTGGTTGCATCACAGCCTAATCCCCAAACCGTATCAGTAGGGTACAGTAATGTACCTCCCTTGTGAAGGACAGTAAGAGCATTTCGTATGTCGTCTTCAAAATCCATTACTATTATTAACAAGTGGCAGCAGCAATGGTTTGCTCGCTAGTGAGAATTATTGAGTTGAAATTATTGATGAGGCAGAAGCCTGATAATTATAGGTTATACAAGATGCAAAAATAACCAATCAGCGGGCAATTTCCTGATATAGATTCATTAATCTTTCAGCAACCTTATGTTCATCGAATTTCTTGGCCTGTTCAAATCCTTTCGTAATCAATTTGCTCCTTAACTCACTGTCATGAATGAGTAGCTTAAGGGTGGCCCCAATTTCCTCAGCATCAGATGGATTGATATAAAGAGCAGCTTCACCTCCTGTTTCAGGAAAGCAGCTTCCATTACTTGTTATCACCGGTATTCCGGAGTAAAGAGCCTCAAGGATTGGAATCCCGAATCCTTCGAAGATTGAAGGATATGCAAACACAGATGCAGATTGATAGATTGCTGGCAGATCAATAGTTTCAACTCCATTTCTGATAATCAGCAAATCAGATAAACCATATTGATTTGCGAAATCCTGTATTTCCTTTGTGTATGGAGTGTTTTTGCCTACAATGACCAAGGGCATTCGAATATCAGAGGCAAGCATTCCCTTTAAAATTTGAAGGGCATTCTTTCTGGGCTCAATTGTGCCAACTGTAAGGATATATTCAGAAGGCAGCTGATATTTCGCCAGGATATCTGCTTTGCTTTTATTATCAAGAAGTTGTGTAAATGATTGGTTACATGTTTGATATGCCACTTTGACCCTTGATGGATCCACGCCAAAATAATCAATAATGTCATTTCTTGTTGATTCACTGATGGCGATAACCAGATCAGCTTTCTCACAGGCATACCTAAACTTGAGTTTATAGCCTTGCCTGTCGATGAACGGGTATAATTCAGGATATCTCAGGAAAATGAGGTCATGTATGCTGACAATACTTTTACAGTTTGTTTTCTGAATCCCAAATGGAAGTTCATTGCTGAGTCCGTGGTAAATATCAAGTTGGTTCTCCTTGATTAGTGAACTGATTGCAAAACTTCTCCATGCAGACTTGAAAGTTCTTGAAAGGAATGAATCGGGCTGGACGACAGAATAGGAGGGAAGAACTTCAAATAATTCACCTCCTGATTGAGGTGTAAAAAGGAAATATTCATTTTCAGGATATTGCCTGGAAAGCAAAGAAATAGTGCTTCGGCTGTAATTGCCCAATCCACTTCTGTTTCTGAATGCTCTCTTGGCATCAAACCCTATTCTCATGTTATTCAGGATGTGTCCTTAAGGATTTATCTCAATTTGCCTGCCTCTACCTGCAAAGGTAATAAAATAGCATCCTAATGCTTCTCTGTTGTTGCTCCAGGCATTTTGCGGAAAATTGAAATGAAGGGGAATTTGATTCAGAAAAAGACCGGAGACAGCAAATATCAGGCATCATCAGTTGACTTCCGGATTTATGCATCAGGAACATGCTGCATACTTTTTACTACTTTTGCAGGCTAATTTCAGGGACATAATATGCAAACTGCCGAAAGAAGTACAGGTAAAGATCCTTCAGAACAGGTGATTTATTCACGTTGTCTTTATGCATACGAAGCTGCTGCCGAGTATGTTAAAGGGGACCTGATTGAACTTGGAAGCGGGGAGGGGTATGGTATCTCTATTCTTGCGCCCAAGGCAGCCCGCTATCTTGCCATTGACAAATTCAATACACCTGCAACCGCTCCAAATGTAGAGTTTCGGCAATCGCTATTGCCATCACTTGAAGGTATTGCCGACAACAGCTTTGATTTTGCTGTAAGTTTCCAGGTTATTGAGCATATCAGAAATGATCAGGAATTCATCCGCGAAATTCACAGGGTGCTTAAGCCCGGAGGAAAGCTGTTGCTTTCTACCCCTAACAGATTGATGTCCTTGACCAGAAATCCCTGGCATATCAGGGAATATACCTCTGATGAGCTGAAAGCCAAGCTGGACGTTTGCTTTTCTTCAACTGAAATCAAAGGTGTATATGGCAGGGAAAAAGTAATGGAATACCATGAACGTAATAAAGCATCTGTCGAAAAAATCACCCGCTTCGATATCCTGAAATTGCAGTATCGCCTGCCCAGGCAAATCCTTCAGGTTCCCTATGACATTATGAACCGGCTTAACAGGCGGAAATTGCTCAATACTGATTCAGGACTTGTGAGTCATGTGAGTACTGCTGATTTTTATCTGTCCACAGCAACACCTGCCTGTTTTGACCTTTTTGCGATCGCAACCAAGTAGATTTAAACTTATTTATAATGAATATATTTGACAATAGTGATATCTATTGTTGGTTTCGTATTTATATATAGAAAATTTGTAATATGTAAGTATATATAAATATAACATAGTCAGATACATAGAATTTTGAATGTGATAATTTGGTTTTGTGATACTTCTAAAGGTTTGACTTTCAATTAAACATCTGTATATTTGAAGCAACTGAAACCAATTATTAATCAATATACGTCGACTATGAAAAGAATTTTCCTTGCCTTCGCCGCATTTTTGGCGGCAGTACCCATGATGGCCAGTGAAGCTGACCTCAAGATTCCACAATTGGATCCTTCGCAGAACAATCTTCTGCTACTGGGTTTCATGGTGTGTTTATTGGGATTGGGCTTTGGCCTTTACCAGTTTATGAGGGTTAAAAAGCTGAAAGCTCATCAGAGTATGCTTGATGTAGCGAACATCATTTTTGAAACTTGCAAGACCTACCTGATTCAACAGGGAAAGTTCCTCATGATTCTGTTTGGCTTCATCGCCCTTTGTATTGCCTTCTATTTCGGTTACCTGCAGGAAATGAGCATTGGCGGAGTACTGCTGATTCTCTCCTGGACGGTTATCGGAATTCTGGGGTCATATGGTGTAGCATGGTTTGGTATCAGGATGAATACCCTGGCTAACAGCAGAATGGCATTTGCTTCACTGGAAAGAAAGCCTCTGAAGCTTCTGAATATTCCTTTGGATGCCGGTATGAGCATTGGTGTTCTCCTGGTTTCAGTTGAACTTATTATGATGCTAATCATTCTCCTTTTCATTCCCAGAGAGTTTGCAGGTGCAAGCTTCATTGGATTCGCAATTGGAGAATCTCTGGGTGCTTCAGCACTTAGAATAGCTGGTGGTATCTTCACCAAGATCGCCGATATCGGAAGTGACCTTATGAAGGTTGTCTTCAAGATCAAGGAAGATGATCCACGTAACCCTGGAGTAATTGCAGACTGTACCGGTGACAATGCCGGTGACAGTGTTGGACCTACCGCTGACGGTTTTGAAACTTATGGCGTTACAGGTGTTGCTCTTATCAGCTTTATCGTTCTGGCAGTTGCTAATGTAGCTGATCAGACTCTTCTGCTTACCTGGATATTTGCCATGCGCGTATTGATGGTAGTCACCTCCATTCTGGCTTTCTATATTAACAGGGCATACAGCAATATGAAATACAGTGACGTTGATGATATGGATTTTGAGAAACCTCTTACCTCGCTGGTTTGGATTACTTCTCTTCTTTCAATCCTCGTAACTTTTGCAGTTAGCTATGTAATGATTGGCAGTCTTGCCAACAATCTCTGGCTGGTACTTTCCATCATTATCAGCTGCGGAACCCTTGGTGCTGCTTTGATTCCTGAGTTTACCAAGTTGTTTACCAGTCCTAAATCACTGCATGTTAATGAAATTGTAAAGGCTTCCCGCGAAGGTGGTGCATCACTTACTATTCTTTCAGGACTCGTAGCCGGTAATTTCAGCGCATTCTGGAAAGGCATGGTATTCCTCGCACTTATGTTTGTAGCCTACATTGCTTCAAATTTCGGTCTCGATGGTCTCATGATCTATCCGTCAATCTTTGCATTTGGACTCGTTGCCTTCGGTTTCCTCGGTATGGGGCCGGTTACTATTGCAGTCGACAGCTACGGTCCTGTTACTGATAATGCGCAGAGTATCTATGAATTGTCGCTCATTGAAGAAAACAAGGAAGCTAAGATCGAGATAGAGAAAGATTTCGGATTCAAACTCGATTTTGAAAAAGCCAAGCATTACCTGGAAGCTAACGACGGTGCAGGAAACACCTTTAAGGCAACTGCTAAGCCTGTTTTGATCGGAACTGCGGTTGTTGGTGCAACTACGATGATTTTCTCACTGATTCTTGTAATTAAGAATAAGTTCGGCATCGAGCCTGAAACCATCCTGAATCTGCTTAATCCATATACAATTCTTGGATTCCTCGCAGGAGGTTCAGTAATTTATTGGTTTACAGGAGCTTCAATTCAGGCGGTTACAACAGGAGCTTACAGGGCTGTTGAATATATCAAGAAGAATATCAAGCTTGAAGAAGATGCTAGCAAAAGTGCATCCATAGAAACCTCGAAAGAAGTTGTAAAAATATGCACCCAGTATGCACAAACTGGTATGTTCAATATCTTTATCGCAATCTTCTCATTTGCCCTGGCATTCGCATTCTTTGCAGGATACCGGGATATGTCAGGTGCAACGCCTGCTCATATGTATGCTGCTACTTCCTTGTTTGTCAGCTACCTTATTTCAATTGCAGTCTTCGGACTCTTCCAGGCTATCTTCATGGCAAATGCCGGTGGTGCATGGGATAATGCAAAGAAGGTTGTGGAAGTTGACCTGAAGGAAAAGGGAACTCCTCTCCACGATGCTACCATTGTTGGTGACACTGTGGGCGATCCATTCAAGGATACTTCTTCTGTTGCTCTGAACCCTATCATTAAGTTCACCACATTGTTCGGATTGCTGGCCATGGAAATCGCAATCTCACCGGGTTTCTATGAAATCGCCCCGATTGTGGGAGCAGTTTTCTTCGTAATAGCTCTTTACTTCGTTTACCGTTCATTCTACAAGATGAGAATCCAGAAGGGATAATTCATTTTGACTGATAAAAAAAACTCCGCATCCCAATCAGGTGCGGAGTTTTTTTGTTTTGAGGTTCAGCTATTCCTTGTTAAACCTTTTCTTGAATAATCGCTTTCCATCAACCTGCACTTCCAGGAAATGCCTTCCGGGTTTCAGATGACTCAGATCGAAGGTAGTCATGCGATTCTGAAGTCCGATGTATTCATGTTTCTCTAGAATGGCATTCTCTGAACCCCTGATTAGTACAGTGATATTCTCAGGTCGGGAAGCAACACAGTCAAATACAAGCTTGTCCTTAACCCTTAATGGGAACACGCTGAAAGCATATTTGTATTGAGTGGTATCGTAGCTGTAGGATGATGAGGTTACGAAAGCGAGATGCTGCCCGCTGCCACAGTCACTTTCAAAGTTGTAAAGTAATCGTCCCTTTGCATCCAGAAGGCGAAGAAATCCATGTCCCTGCTCAGGTTCAAACCAAAATTCCAGTCCATTCCCAGTGCTATCACTGAGGTTAAGCTCATAGCAGCCTTTGGGCAGAAGCAGAGTATCGCTGTACAAGGTGTTCGCTTTCAGAGAGGCCGGTTCACGGATGAACTGTATCCCTCCGAAAGCATCCATTATAGAAAGCTTATTATCCTTGGGAGCTTCATTTGTGCGAAATTCAACAATCATTCTCTCAGGTAGTTCCAATGGTGAATTGAAGGTCACTTTCATTGAGTTGTCGGCAATCCAGCCATCCTTTTTTCCATTTGGATCCTTCACCTGCACGATGAACGAGTTTTTGCCGGGCTTGAATTTGAGCGGACCTTCCATCCAAACATCAGCGGTTTCATTGAACCTCAGGCTACCATGCCAGGTATGCTTACGGAGAGGGTATCCTTCAGTTCCATAATAAATTACCGCAGAGCGAAGGACTTCACTTCCCATATTGCGCAGTACAACATGAGGCTCAGAGCAAACCGGATTGAATCTTCCCAGATTGGGGTCATCATTGGGGGAGAGAATCCTGTCAATGGCAACGTCATAGGAGCTGTTTGGTGACTCATACTGAATGAGGTATGATGCCATGTTCTCATTTGCCTGGATGTTTCCTGTGGCACGATAGGGCTCCATGTCGATATCCATGCTGTGTTCTGATCTGCTTAAATGAACATCAAACTGGTCAGCTGGCTGCAGATCTCCGGGACACCAGTTACCCCTGTCAAAAATCCAGGTTCCGCCCTGTGGATATAGTGGATTATTTCCACATTCTTTCCAGAGACTCCTTCTGTCAATCAATCTGTTATCAAATTTTATATCCCTGTATCTGTCACAAAACTCACTGCATCCCTTTGGCTCATCCATTCCATGGCCTGTCTGCTGAATTCTGAGTCTGGCAAAATCAGCGCCCTTCGTGCGGGTAAAGTTGATAGGAGCAAGAGTGCTGTCGATGTTTACTGTCTTATCACCATATTTATAGGAGCCTTCCCACATTCTTTTTATTGAAACAGGATCAGCAGCGGGTTTTCCTGTAGTGAATTCGAAATCCACACTTAATGACCAGCCAACCGAAGTAGGCTCATATCCCGAATGCATATATTCAATCTCAACGCTATCTCTCAATACCATTGAAAAGTCTGTTATGTCCACTGTCCAGCCCCATTCCCAGCCGCGATCGAATATGCTTCCATAGGGTGTGAGCATTCTTCCAAGTTCAAAATCAAGACTGGGCTGGTTTTGTCCTCCCTGCCTCCGAAGATAAATATGGTCAAGATAATCCCAATGTGCGCAGGGTAGGCTATCCGGACAACCAAGCGTAACTGTCATTCTGATTTTACGCAGGTCAACATTTTGTGACGGAAACTTTGCCCAGCGTATAAAGGACTTTTCACCTTTAGAAGGATCAGTAACAACGAGTACTTTGTTATGTGATTTTACGTGAATGGTATCCTGCTTTTGCGCAAAGATTAGGTTGCACAGTCCAAAGGCAAGAAGTAAACTTAGGGTTATTTTCATGTTGACGATAATATTTGATGAGATTCAACCAAACCTGTAATTCAAAATTTGGTATTTTTTTATTATTCGGCAAAGAAAACTAATTTTGCTGCCTTATCCGGAAATCCCGGTTAATTTTTAAGAACGATTAAACGAATCACTCATGGGAAGAGCTTTTGAATTCCGCAAAGCAAGAAAACTGAAACGCTGGGGAAATATGTCCAGGGTTTTTACCAAATTGGGTAAGGATATTGAAATAGCCGTTAAGGCAGGCGGTCCGGATCCGGCCGGGAATGCCAGATTGAGGTTGCTTATTCAGACAGCCCGCTCGGAGAATATGCCGAAGGACAATGTGGATCGCGCTATAAAGCGTGCTGTTTCTAAAGATTCAAGCGACTATAAGGAAGTTGTATATGAAGGATATGCTCCTCATGGAATAGCTGTTGTTGTTGAAACAGCAACCGACAATACAACACGCACTGTTGCCAATGTCCGTAGCTGCTTCAATAAATATGGCGGCAACCTTGGAACCATGGGCATGACCGATTTTCTCTTTGAAAGAAAATGTACTTTCAAGGTAGCTATGAAAGATGGCTTGGATATCGACGAATTGGAATTGGAGCTTATAGATTTCGGACTTGATGAAATTTTCGTTGATGAAGGAGAAATCCTTATCTATGCTGAATTTACCAAGTTCGGTCCTATTCAGAAATATCTGGAAGAAAACAAATTTGAGATCAGGACTTTTGCTTTCGAGCGCATTCCTAATGATACAAAGGAATTAACTCCTGAACAGCAGGCTGATGTTGAGAAACTGCTTGAGAAGATGGAAGATGATGATGATGTTATCAACGTATTCCATAATATGAGATAGAATCCGGATATTTTTTTATCCTGTTCATTGAATAAAATCAGAAAGGCTTCCAGTTATGGAAGCCTTTCTTGTTCATACCTCAATCAATTATCTTATAAATAACAGTTCCCTGTATTTTGGCAAAGGCCAGCGTTCATTGTCGACAATCAGTTCAAGTTTGTCAACATGATACCTGATCTCTTCAAGGAAAGGGAAAACCTTATCGGAATAGGCAATTGCCCTCTCATCCACATCGTCAATCCTGTTGGCGGCTTTTCTGGCTTCAACCATTTCAGATACCAGTTTTTCCACTGTTTCAACAGCTAAGGAGATGTCTTTTATCTGCGCAAGTCTTCTTCCTGAGAGTGCCTTGAAATCTTCAGCACTATAAAGACTCTTCAGTCCATTAACATTCTCAATCAGCCTCGACTGGTACTCAACAACGGTTGGAAGGATGTGATTTACGGTTAAGTCACTTAATACTCTGGCTTCAATCTGGATTTTCTTAATGAATAGTTCCATTCTAACCTCGGAGCGGGCTTCCATTTCAACATCAGTGAATACGTTGGTCTTTCTGAAGAGTTCTCGTGATTGTTCAGTTAGATATGCATGATACATCTTTGGTACTGAAGCTTCACAATCAAGACCTCTTTTGGCAGCTTCTGCTTTCCATTCTTCACTGTATCCGTTTCCTTCAAAACGAATTGCCTTGGAAGCCTTAATCAGTTTGCGAAGTAACTGCAGTATAGCCTCGTCCTTCTTTACTCCCTTTTCAATCAATTCATCAACCTGTTTCTTGAATTCAACGAGTTGCTCGGCTAGGGCTGCATTCAAGGCCGTCATTGCAGAAGCGCAATTGGCAGATGAGCCAACGGCACGGAATTCAAATTTATTACCTGTAAAGGCAAATGGTGAAGTACGATTGCGATCGGTATTGTCGAGGAGAATTTCGGGGATTTTTCCAATATCAAGCTTGATTACAGTCTTTTCATCAGGAGTCATCTTCTCATCAGTGACCCTGGTTTCAATTTCATCCAGCATTTTGTTGAGCTGCTGTCCAAGGAAAGCTGAAATGATAGCAGGAGGGGCCTCATTGGCGCCAAGGCGATGCTGGTTACCTGCTGAAGCTATGGATGCCTTGATAAGCGCGTTGTGCTTGTAAAGGGCTGCCAGTGTATTAATAAGGAAGGTGAGGAATTGCAGGTTCGATTTTGGAGTCTTGCCTGGTGAAAGAAGATTTACACCGGTGTTGGTTGCAACTGACCAGTTATTATGCTTTCCTGAACCATTGATTCCTGAAAAAGGCTTCTCATGAAGAAGAACTATGAAATTATGCTTGCGTGATACAGTACGCATCAGCTGCATAATCAATAGGTTATGGTCAATTGCAAGGTTGGTCTCCTCATAGATGGGAGCAAGCTCATACTGATTTGGAGCAACTTCGTTATGTCTGGTCTTGACAGGAATTCCAAGTTTATACGCCTCAAACTCCAGCTCTTTCATGAAATTAAGTACGCGGTTTGGGATTTGTCCGAAATACTGATCTTCCAGCTGTTGGTTCTTTGCAGAAGCATGACCCATCAGGGTGCGGCCTGTAAGAATCAGGTCAGGACGGGCATTATATACTGCTTCATCTACAAGGAAGTATTCCTGTTCCCAGCCAAGATTACTGATAACCTTGGTTACATCCTTATCAAAATACTGGCAAACTTCAACTGCAGCCTTGTCCAGGGCATGCAAAGCCTTGAGCATAGGGGTTTTGTAATCGAGGGCCTCTCCAGTGTACGAGATGAAAATAGTTGGAATAATCAGGGTATTCTCCATGATGAAGGCAGGAGATGTAGGATCCCATGCTGTATAACCTCTTGCTTCAAAAGTGTTTCTTATACCACCGCTTGGAAAGCTTGATGCATCAGGTTCCTGTTGAGCCAATAGCTTTCCCGAGAATTGTTCTATGGCTGAACCATCGGCTGCTATTTCTACAAAGGTGTCATGCTTTTCCGCGGTTCCTTCAGTGAGTGGCTGGAACCAATGGGTGTAGTGGGTAACTCCATGGCTCATTGCCCAGGTTTTCATTCCTGATGCTACCTGATCAGCCATTTTGCGGTCAATCCTTGTGCCTTGCACAATAGCATCCATAACTGCTTCATAAGCATCACTGGAGAGATACTTGAGCATTTTTGACTTGTCGAATACATAAATACCGAAAAAATCTGAAATTTTCTCAGAAGGAGAGGGAACTGAAACTGGTTTATGTTTCATGGATTCCTCAATAGCCTTAAAACGAAGTGTTGCCATATAGTTTGTTTTTTTTGCAAAAATATAAAATAATTTTCAATAGCATGAAAAAAATAGGGGTATCATTAAAAAAATAGTAAATATATCTTAGAGTATATTAAAAATATGGGGGGGTGATGATAAAAAAATAATTATTTTAAATACTGCATTCGGAATTTAAGATGTCGAAACGGCTCAATGTTTAAGTTTTATTACAAACTTCCTGGTGATTTCATTGGCAATGATTAATTAGGGTTAGGCAATACCCTTTAACGGGCATTGGAAGCCTTGAATACTTCTGTGAAACCAGAAAATTCTGCAAAAAGCCTTTTGGTCGGACTGCGACGCAATGTTTTTCCCGTTTTATGGCTTTGTATTACGATGTGCAAAGGATTGCAGCATCTTTTTAATTTTGAGGCGAATTGACTCATCCCGGATGAATTCCTTTACATACATATGCCTGATCACTATAAGGTCTTTTAGCTCTTTGCCCATTTCTCTTACCATGTTCTTTTGTTCTTCCGGCAAACCAGAGCGCAATAGCTGATCTACAATCGGCATAATGTAAAGTTCTGTTTCATGAATATAGGATTCTGTTTCCTTTTCATTGAATACAAACAGGTGCAAGTCGGTGAGATTGCTAATGCGGTCGGCGAGCTTGACAATTTTTGCCTTGATCGAGCCATTCATCAGCAAATTGAGCAGATATTCTGATTTGCTTTCAAGATTCTTGTTCCGTGTGAGTTCCTGAACCAATCCGACAACCTCGGGACCATCTTTGTCAATATCTGCCAGTTCCTGTGCCGAAACCTTGCCGGAATCCTCAAGTAAATCATGCACTATGGCCGTCTTTAAAATCACTGAATCAATGAAGTGATAATCCATGAGAATGGTCATTGTTGCCAGACAATGTCTGAACTGATTTCCGCCTACCTTACGCTGGTGTTCAATAAGTGTGGTTGACTTCTGTATCCATGGTGCCAGTTCCATCCCTTTAAGGGCAAGCATTTCATTGTTTTCCATATTCTATGCTTTAGATGGCCTGAAACGGTAAAAGAAAAATAGCATAATCAGTGATAAACCAAGCACAACGAAGTTGGTGAAGAGGATAGAGATGCTATCGATAAGGAATCCGTAGGCAAGCCAAAGTATTGTACCCAGTGATGCCAATACAAACATCCAAAGGGAAACATCATCAGTTGATTTTGTGCGGTAAGTCTTGATAACCTGAGGAATAAAAGTAACACAGGATAGAAGTCCTGCACACATTCCAACTATTTCCGGATTCATTGGCAACTGGTTTTATGCATTAATTTTTTGTCCCTATTTTGAAATCAATAGCTTAGTCATCTCCAAATAGTTCATCGTCCATAGGTTGCCGGCGATTAATTTCAGCCAATGCCAGACGAATATCACCGTATGGGATTTCTCCTGCAAAGTATTCAAAATATTCCTTCAGTATTTCTGTTTGTCCGATTATCTTATTTGCTTTCAAAACTTTGTTGTAGTTTTCTGTGCTTATGTAATCAAATACATTGACCAGATTGCCTTTTCCAACCAGAACTGCAATATGTGAACAAATAGTGGTGGAACTTAGTTTGCGGATGGCAACAATTTCGTCGATTGATTTACCGGATTTGAGAAGCCTGTATGTCTCCTGATAGGTGTCTCCCTTTGCCCTGGCCTTCTTTCCGGTATTTTCGAGTATTGTATCCAGGATTACATCTCCATATTTATCTGCCTTGAAATCAGAAATACCGGTTACATCAAGAAGTTGAAGCAGGTTTTGAGGTTTTCTGCTCACGATATCCTGCAAAGTCCGGTCGTTGAAAATAATATAAGGTGGTACCTGTTCCTCAATAGCCAGATTGCGACGCATCATCCTCAAACGATCAGACAACTTTTCATCGAAACTCAATTCCTGTTCAGCTTCTGCTATAATCTCAGCAAATCGCTTCTTTCGGCGATCTTCCTTTATAATTGGTATCAACTTAGGCTTAACAAGCTGTATTTTCTTGCGCCCATGTACTATATCCCTTCCATAGGGTGTAACCCTCAGGTTGAAATGTTCATCGTACGCCATTTCAAATACTCCCAGGTTCAGCATTTGCAGTATGTAAGCCTGCCAGTCGTAGAAACTAAGGTCAGCACCAATGCCATAGGTTTTCAGGTGATGATAATTCTTGCTCACTACTTCTGAGCGTCGGGATCCTCGTAAAACATCAATCAGCATATGGACTCCGGCCTTTTCTTCCATTCGGATCAATGCTGATGCAGCTTTTTGTGCAATGATAGTTCCATCAAAATGCTCCCTGGGATCACGGCAAACATCACAGTTTCCGCAATCAGTCTCAAAAGCTTCACCAAAATAGGTAATGAGAATTCTTCTACGGCATACATCAGCCTCGGCAAACTGCTGCATTCTTTGCAATTTCTCCAGTTGAAGTTCTTTTTGGCCACTTTCTTCTGCAAACTGCCTCAGCCGAATCAGGTCTTGAGTGCTGTAAAAAAGCAGGGTGTCGGCTGGAAGCCCATCTCTTCCGGCTCTTCCGATTTCCTGATAGTAGCTTTCAATATTTTTCGGCAGGTTATGATGTATCACCCACCTCACATCCGGCTTATCGATTCCAAGTCCAAATGCAATAGTAGCGCAGATTACCTGAGCCTGATCATTAATAAATGCTTCCTGAACCTTCTTGCGGCTTTCAGCATCCATACCCGCATGATAAGCCGAAGCCTGAATGCCGTTGCTGTTCATGAAGTCTGACATTGCTTCGGTTTCCTTTCTGCTCAGGCAATATATAATCCCGGATTCATCTTTTCGCTGGAATACAAATTTCAAAATTTCCTGATGGCGATCACGGGATATTAAGCCTGATTTGACGTTCAGACTTAAGTTAGGACGGTCGAATGATGAAATGAAAACTGTCGGATTTTTTAATCCGAGCTGAGTAATTATATCTTTTCTGGTGATTTTATCAGCAGTAGCTGTAAGTGCCATAACCGGTATTCCCGGGAAAGATTCCCTGAGAACAGCAAGTCTTGTGTATTCAGGTCTGAAATCATGTCCCCAAGCAGAAATGCAATGAGCTTCATCGATGGCAAACAGTCCAATATTCAGATGCACAAGTCGCGGAATCTCATTCAGCAGTCGCTCAGGTGACATATACAATACGTTCATCTGTCCGCTCATGCACAGGTCCATGATATTCCGCTCTTCCTTTGCAGAGAAACTGCTGTTAAGGGCTGCTGCTTCAAGTCCGTTCGCCCTCAGACTGTCTACCTGATCCTTCATCAGTGCTATGAGTGGTGAGACAACAACCACAAGTTTCTCTGTAAGCAGGGAGGGAAGCTGATAGCATAATGATTTACCACCACCTGTTGGCATAACCAGCAGTGTGTCATTTCCCTTTAGCGCCTCCGTCATAACTTCCCGCTGGTAAGGGCGGAACTGGTCGAAGCCAAAGAATTTCTTCAGAAACAACAGGTCTTTTTCCATGATGTAGTGTAGAATAAATGGACTGAATATGAAAATTGAAATATAGAATATGTAAATGCAAAAATAGGCTATTCTACCTGTTGGAAAGCATCAGGCTCGTGTTTAAGTTATCAACACCTTCCCGGATCTGAAGCTTATTCAATAAGGATGCTCTCAATGCTAAACTTACCCAATTCGATGTTAATCAGTTTTTTATCGATAGAGTAAGTGAAGCCTGTCTTGTTCTCGATAAGGTTGGTTTGAGATGCTTTTTTGAAATCCATGAATGTTCCCAGTTTCAAGAGCCGTGACTTCTGATCCAGATTCACAAGTCTGAATACTCCGGCATTCTGATCTTCTGCTTTCTTTACCGTAGTCAGCAGCACCATTGGATCATCAATTGTGAAGAAACTCTTTTCTTCAGGCAAAATGGCAGAAACATAGGTGTTGAAGTTCGTAATCACCTGAAGCGGCTCATTAGCCTGAAGAGCAGTCCTGTATCCATTTTCCCATCCGGGTTTATGAGTATTCAGTGAGAAGAAGAAGTGATGGTCGCCAGTCTGCAGATATTCATTTCCTTCTTCATGGCAACTTCTTCTTGAAGAGATCATAATAGGCTGAATCAGCGGAATTTCTGACGTTTGATCACTTGGATCGATATAATCTGCAACCGCAACGCTGGAACTCATTGTAATCCCAAAATCCTTTCCACTGCAATCAATCCAGTTTTCTATTCCTCTTGGATGAATATCCTTGCAATCGGTGGTATAACGCTCACCTGCTGCGCCTTGCAATTCATCTTTGCCAATGGTTACTACTCCATAAGGTACCTCATAACTGATTGTTGCATTACTTTGAGCAACAGGAATGGCCATCCTGTATTCCCTGTAAAGTATACCTTCATAGTTCAGCAGTTCGATCCAGACATCAATTCTTTTCATGGCATTATAAAGTCTGATTCTCTGCTCAACCATTGCATTCCTGATAGGCTGCCTGCATGAATACTCCTGATATACAGGGCCATCCGAAATAAGCTTCCATTCAGCCTTGTAATTTGATGCCTTGTCGAAGCCTTCCATATCAGGTTGTTGCACATCCGCAAACTCTCCGGCTCCTGTGCCTTCAGAATGAAGTGTAAATACTTCAGCACCCTTGAATTTTTTTGAATCAAGAATGTCCTTTCCTAATTCCTTATCATATAATTTCTCAATTCCACCATTTCCGAGACTCAATTTATAGAAGGAATTTTCAAGAATCAGCTCAATTGATTGCAGAGTCTTTGACACTGGCTTTGAATCAGCTTTCAGGTAATAGGTCTTATATCCAATAGAAGGAACATCAGAGGCCAGGAAACTGATATCTGCACTTTGGATAGAACCGGAAGGGTAGAAGATTGGATTTTCCAATTGAAGTGGAACGGACTTTCCGCTGGCATCTTCAACCTTTATCCATTTTCCGAAATTGTCAGGAAAACTAACTCTTGAAGTTGCCAGATCGTTTCTGATCCAGTTCAGGCTGTTGAACACAACAAGAGGTAGTCCTTTCCCATTATCAATTTTGATTTTTGAAGAAATATCCTTCAGTGTTGCCTGTAATACCTCCGAAGCCTTACTTCTGGCAAAGGCATACTTTGATGCGAACAGGTCATCGGTAATATCACCATGTTTACCTCCCCAGCCATGATCGGGATAAATTCTTGCTTCCCAGGCTTGTTCAAGTTCAAGGGATGGATACTTGTAAAAGCTATTGTCAATCAAGGCATTGGCTGTTGCAAACTTTTCCGCTGCAGTAAGAAAATGATCTGCTTCACGGCTATCGAGAATTGCTTTCTGGTGTGTCGGTCCGTGAATAAACAACCAAACATCCGGTCGTTCACCACTAATCTTTGGTAGTTGGTTTGCAGATGCAACAAAGTCTTTCATGAAATCAGGAAAAAGTGAAGGCTTGATTTCCGGAAGATGAATGGGGACATACTTTCCTGTGCTGTCCTGAATTTCTTTGGTTGAATTCCATTGAGCGATGAGTTTGCTGTAATCTTTTGCCGGACTCATATCCCAGTCGGAGAGCAAGGGAATAGCCGGGTTCTTTGGACTCTTTGAGAAATAATCAGACCATTGTCCCGAACTTCTGGCAATGTACTCAGCAGATTCATAGTAGTTTTTCTGCAGATGGGAATATGCATCTCCATAATGTCCGGCTGAATAAACAGAAACAAAGGATCCATCCGGACTGTACCAATTAAAGATACCCTTTTTCATTCTGCTCAGCGATAGATAGGGGACCTCAGACTTGCTGAGTATCTGTGCCATTTGCAAGGTTCTGCCCGGGACATCCTGATTCCAGTAAGTTCTGGCATCATAACCGAATGTTTTCTTCAGCCAGCGGCTTCCAAAATAGAATTGTCGGGCTAATGCTTCACCTGTCTGCATCTCTTCATAGGGTTGGATGTAGCTCGCACCACACGACAGCCGTCCTGAATTCAAAAGATATCCAATGGTGTCCTTCATATTTGGATGGCGTGTAATGTATTCGCGGAGCATCAGTGCATCTTCTATGTCGAATTTATAGGATGGGTCTTTCAGCGCATGCTCCACAAGAGGAGAGAGCAGCATTGTATCCCTGAGCAGAATACACTTTTCCGGTGAATCCATCCATGCAATATCCTGATGGCTTGAGTTCATAAGATAAATGGAGCCGCCAGACAAATTTGAATTTGATAGCGTGTTTAGTGACCTGACAGTATTAGGCTTGTATACTCTGCTGGCATTAATCGTAAGGTTATCACCTAAATTGATAATGTTGGATTCAAGTAATGCCAGATTTGCTAGTCTTGTTGTTTTTCCTGTTACCAGATTGCTGACATTTAGCATTTCGCCATATTTATCGCTGACAATCAAGGATTTGATTTTTTCAAGGCTGCCTTTTGTTTCAATGCTGGCAAAACCGGCTTCATTTTTCAAGGTCACCGGTAAACTATAAGTCTTGCCATTAATCTTATAATCAATGTTTTGACCGACCAGATCTTTGGGAAGTTCAATATCAGACAGAAGTTTTCCTTTCTGTGCTTTAAGAGCCATGTTGAGCCAGGAATTATACCTGACTGATTCATGCAGATACTTTGAGGCATCTGTAGCCTTGTAGATGATGATCCAGCAATTGCTGTTTTCTGAATGTCCGCAAATCTTAATTGAAAGTGTTTTTCCTGCCTTCAACCATGATGACGGTGCCCATAAAGCCATATAGCCGTGAGCATCGGCATACCGATCTGTCTCTGCCGTAATGAACCTAAGTGAACCGCCATCAGGATTTTTGAGCTCAAATTGCTCCTTCATGCTTGAATTGATGGTAAACCGCTTGATCCCATCAACGAAAACATCAAATTCATGATACTCCGAGATAAGATCCAGGGCAGCCATCCAGATAAAACCAGCTCCATTGTCCCCTAATTTGTCATAAACTGACTCTGTCTTCCATTCAATGGCAACAGTCCCATCGGTACAACGTGTCAGCAAGGCATCCGAAATATCATTCCTGAAACTGTGATAGCTGAAATCATTTCCAGGGGTACTGCATACAAAACCTTCCTGATAATCAACGGTTTTCGCCGCAAATTCCTTGAGTTGCCTTGTTCGTTCCGAATCCTGGGCCTTCAGCTGTGAGAGAGGAGATACAATGCTGACAATCAAAAGATTGATAATGAGAATGCTTTTTAGTTTCGCTGTCATCTATCCTTGTACTTTATGGTTGGAAGTATTTATTCTATCAAATGTGGGGGATGCGGTCATGTTCGACAAACATAATTATTTTGAACTACATAATTCCAACCTGATAATTTAAACTTGAACAGATGAATGTGTTTGATACAACATATGGTATTTCAGCTAATCTTCCGGCAACTAAGCATAGCCGGAGTATTACTATCTTCGCCTGAAGAAATTAATGGATGTAGCATTGATCAAGTCTTGCAGATAAATCCTATAAATAAGGCTGCAGGAGTGAATCGGATTAAATTGCAATAAGCATGGAAACAGCTTCATTGAATGAAATCAGGAAAGCATTTGGCAGCCTTTCTCCAAAGGAAATGGCAGAGCTTTGCCTGCGGTTGGGGCGATATAAAAAGGAAAACAAGGAACTTATTACCTATATCTTATACTATGAATGTGACCCTTCAGGGTTCCTGAGGGCCGTGAAAAATGAAACCAATACCCAGATAGCTGCTATCAATCGTTCAAATAACTACTACATACTGAAGGGAATACGCAAGATTATCAGAATGCTGGACAAGTACAGTCATTTTGCAGCTAAAAAGGAAATTGAAGCAGAAATGCATATCTATCTTTGGAAGAGCCTAAGGGAGAATGGAATATGGATTCCTTCCCAGGGAACGTTGCGGAACCTTTTCGAAAGACAATTTCTAAAAATCAAGAAGTCCATTTCAGAATTGCATGAGGATTTGCAATTTGACTACGGGGAAGAGCTGAAAGAACTCCGGAAACTCACTAATTAACTTTTTTTAGTTAACAAACCTTTTTGAGTGTTGAAAATTTAGGAGTAAATACCTGAGGTTATCAACAACTCAAAATTGCGTATTGACCTACTTTTACAGCAGGAAAGTACGATGCATTTTGATTGCTGATTTAGTTCAAAACTCAGAAATTCAAGGGACCAGTCAGTGCACAGGTATATCGAATATATTTTACATATTGCTCTATATTAATTTATTACAATTATTCACTTATACTAATTATTTAATATTATGTTTTCACGTATTATGCTGTTCAGCCTCATGGCAGGCTTTCTGAATGCCTATTCCCAGAATGAGAAGAACCTCTCTGAAACTTATATTACTTCTCGGTTTATCAGTCCGACAGGAGTGGAGATCAATGAAGTGATTGTACCGGGTTCTCCTCCCGAGATTTACCGCTCACCTGTATGCTCACCATCAAGCACTGCTGTTCTGATTGACAGTGTTCCTGCCTATAGCTGGTCATTTGGTTGTTCAAACACAACAGCTGCCATGCAAGCGGGTTACTTCGACAACCATGGATATCCTGACCTCTATACCGGAATTTCAAACGATGGTATGGCTCCGCTTGATAATACCATGTGGGGAACGGTTACTATCAATGGTGAAACCAGGAACCAGTGTCCCATCAGTGCCAGCATGCTGGGATTGGAAGAGAGGCAGAGCAGGGGACATGTGGATGATTTCTGGATAATCTACCGGAATTATGGTCCGGATCCTTATCTGGTAAACAATTGGAGTCGGCATGCAGATGAAGATTGTACCGGTGATTTTATGGGGACAAACCAGTCCATTTATTGGAATGCGGATGGCAACACCCGGTTTTTTATGATTCCTGATGGTGCTCCCTTATTTGATTATACAGGGAATGAGCCTTCGAGAAGGGATGGCTGCCATGGTTTGCGACTTTACTATGAATCAGCGGGTTATGAAGTTGTTGAGAACTTCACCCAGCTGATACAGGGAATGTATGGCAATTCTAATGGGTTTACATTCCAGATGTTCAGGGAGGAAATTGACAATCAGCGGCCTGTGATGCTTCAGCTCAATGGCCACAGCATGCTTGGACTTGGCTATGATTCTCTTGCTAATATTGTTTACCTGCATGATACCTGGGATTATGACTTGCATCAGATGCCCTGGGGTGGTTCGTATGCCGGTATGGCTCAATGGGGTGTAACCGTTCTCCGGCTGCAAAGTGAAAATCCGCCACCACTTACTTCATTCTCAGTTTCTTCAACTACTATTTGTGCGGGGAACTCAGTACAGTTTCTGGATCAGACTATCAACAATCCAACAAACTGGCTATGGTATTTTGAAGGGGCTGTCCCTGAAAATTCACAATTGCAAAATCCTGTAGTTCAATACTTTGTCCCCGGAACTTATTCAGTTTCTCTGCGAACTACAAATGAGTTTGGATATGATACCGATGTGAAACATGGTTTTATAACAGTCACATTGCCATGCTATTGTGAAGCATCTGCTAATGGAAGTCCCAGTATCAGGGAACTTCGGTTTGGGAATATTACTTTATTGAATGAAAATAGCAGCAGTTCCGGATATATATTCAATAATTCTCTCCAAAGTACGGTTTGGACCGGACAGAGTTTGCCGTTACTTGTTCAGTCGAGCCAGCCTATCACCTCAATAAGCTGCAATGCCTGGATTGATTGGAATGCGGATTTTGATTTTGACGATGAAGGCGAGCCTGTTTACTTATATAATCCAGATATGGAGATGTTTACAACGCAAATTCAGGTTCCTGAGAATGCTGCAATAGGTTCCACCAGACTGAGAGTTCGCCTTGGAGAAGGTAATTCACTATCTCCATGTGGTAATCAGGAAAGCGGCGATGTCAGGGACTTTCTTCTTGATATCCAGTCCGGGTCTTATTCGCATACAGCGATAGTTAAAGTTTTTCCTGAGGCATTGCTGAATTCTGATTCCGGAACCTTGAAGAAGGTAAGCGCAGGGAGCAATCAGCTTTTTGAGGATGAGATTTCTGACCTCATTGGAATAGATCTCCTAAATCCTGTTGATCCTTCTGAAACCTTGAGCCATCAGGAGAATCTTGCTCTAACCACCTCCGGGCAATGCAGTTTCCCAATCAATGAAAACCTATCAGATAGTTACTACATAAAGGTTTCCCACCGGAATTCAATTGTAATCTGTTCTTCTGTTCCTGTTTTATTTGATACTGATTCAATAACCTATGATTTTACAACCTCCTCTGGTTCAGCCTTTGGACAGAATCAAACCCTGCTATCCGGATATTTCTGCCTGCCGGCCGGGGATGTCAACCAGGATGGCATCGTGGATTCCGGAGATATGATTGGAGTTGAAAATCAGATTCAGCTGATGGAATCCGGATACAAACCTGAAGATGTGAATGGGGATGGGTTAGTGGATTCCGGAGACTGGATTTTTATAGAGAATAATGCTTGCAGCTTTATTTCTGTCACATTGCCTTTTTAGCGGAGAAGCATATGCAAATCAGACCACTGATGTCAGTGTGATTAATCAGCTAATTTCTGATCATAAACAGATAACCCTTTCCTTTCAGTGTAATTAATTCAATTTGAGGATCTTCTGCAAACAATGAACGGAGTTTTCGGATATACACATCCAATGTTCGTGAATTGAAAAAGGAATCATCGCCCCAGACTTTCATCAGGATATCCCTGCGATCAATCACTTTATTGGTGGTTTCCGTAAGGAGGGAGGCAATTTCCATCTCTCTGGAAGATAGCTTGTGTGTTGTAGTTGGGGTAATCAACTCATATCTGGAAGTTGATAGCATAAATTTGCCAAGTTTTTTATCAGAGGAAGCATTTGTTCTCAACCGTTCACTCAGATTCAGCTGATTTTTGATTCTGATAATAAGTTCTTCCATACTGAATGGCTTCTTGATATAATCTGTGCCGCCAGCCTCAAATCCTTTTACCAGGTCTTCAGTTTCTGAAAGGGCTGTCAGGAAAATGATAGGCATTGATTGGCTCTCTGCCCTGATCTCCCTGCAAAGAGTGTAACCATCCACATGAGGAAGCATAATATCAAGCACGCATAATTCCGGTTTGAATTGCCGGAGTTCCTTAATTACCAGTGCGCCATCAGCAACAAGTTGAATTTCAAAGCCTTGCTGTTGGAGAGTTTCACTCACAATTCTGCCCAGGAAGGGTTCGTCTTCTACATACAGTATCCTTGTTTTCATAGAGTTGAATCAGGAAATATCAATCTGAAAATGCTTCCGCCTTCCTCACGAGGCAGGCATTCGATTCTGCCGCCATGAAGCTTCATAATATGATCTGAATAACTTAGTCCCAAACCATACCCTTTAACATTATGTTGCACACCTGTCGGGACTCTGAAGAATTTCTCAAAAATCTTTTTCCGGTAAATCTCAGGAATTCCAATTCCTCTGTCGGCAATACTGATAATTACTGCATTCCCTAATGTACTCATATCTATCCTTATTTCAGGCTGTTCATTACTGTATTTCAGGCCATTATCAATAATGTTGATCACAACACCCTGTATATGCAGGCTGTCTAGCATAAGGAATATTGGGGACTCAGGGAGTATAACCTCCAGTTTGGTCTGAAGTGAATCCATTCTGGGAGTCAATGAACTTACTACCTGACGAATCAGATCCTGAACATTTACCTGCTCCTTATTCAGTAAGTAAGCCTCATTGGTATCAGAAACACTCATTACCCTGCTGATAAGCAATTCAAGTCTGTTGGCTTCAGAGTTTGCCATATCAAGGTACTCATCCATCAATTTGGGGTCATCTTTCCTGTTGAACCGTTTAAGTGCTTCCAGGGCAACTTTTACCGTGGCAACTGGTGTTTTCAGCTCATGCGACATATTCCTGATGAAGTCATTACGTTGAGTATTCAACAGTACTTGAGTCCTGAGACTCCTGAAACTGCCGATAAATGCAAGTGCAGTAAGCAAGATTAATACCAATGCAAATCCAATCTGAGGTAGGAGCTTCTTCAGAATATAGAGATTGTATCCACCAACTTTTGCTTCCAATGTATCGGACTCTGAATGAATCTGATAGGTAAACTTCTTGTCAACAGGCCAAACCAGGATTGAATCATGTTTTATCCAGGAAACATGCAGCATTGGCGCCAGTTCCTTCACCTTCTTGTTAAAGGATGATTTGATATAGGCGGTATCAGTATCAAATGACCATTGGGAGGTAAAGTCGGTGAAGGAATTTGCCGAATCAGAGATTTCATTCACAAACAACTTCACACCCTGAAGAACCAGATCCTTAGTCCTTATAGTATTATGCCTGATGGGTGGGGGAATATCATTAATCCTGACAGAGTCAGTTACCTGGACAATAATTTTCTGGTGACCCGGAGGTGGTCCGGGTAGATGCATAGGAGGAATATGTACTTTGGGTAGAATGATCGGTTGTACGTTGCAAGACTTTTCTGCTGAAATCTGAAGTTGTTCAATCGATCGCAATGAATCAGAATTAAACTCTATATGATAGTTGAAATTCCTTGATGAATCCATTGCTGGATTAATGTATTCTTTAAGCAACAGAGAGTCAATCATTTGCTGCTGCGACTCATTCCATGCTACTTCAAGGTCTCCGGATAACCGTTTTTCATGCTCAGAGAATTGCAGGTTTAGCCAATGAATAGTAAAGCCTACCAGGAGAATCTGCGCGACTATCATGGTAAAGCGGATCATTCCAAGTTTTCCGGGACTGTTCCTTCTGTTCATAATGCAAAAATAATTGAAACTCAGGAGTTGTCTGTCTTTGTTAACCTTTATTAACCTTATGTCACTGAACACTATAGTTTTGCCAGTGATGTTGGCCTCAATCACTTGGTTAATCTCATTTATAAGATAAAATTCCTTGCTCTTACTTTTTGCTCATAAAATGAATAATTCAGCTAAGTTCATCGTGAAAGTCTTCAATAAATTTGATTAGATTCACGTCAAAATTTTTTCGTCAATATAATCATTCTTTGATTTGTGGTACATTTACGGATGAGCAAAATGAAAATTGGAATACCAATAATATGCATTTGAAATTGCAAAATGTTTTCATGAAGCCTGTTAAATTCAAGATAAAACAAAGAATCCGAATTATGACTTGGAATTTGATAAATTACCGGTCTTGATCAAAACAAGCAATTTGGCTGAAGCGGTAAGGATACCACAGGAATTAGGTTAAGAAAAACTTAAGATAGTTTCTGTAGTAGAAATCAGAATCCATAAAAGGAAAGAGTTTTTGATTCACTTTGAAGGGGAGGGGAGGCGATTGTTCGAAATAATGGCTGCAGTGGAGTACAGACAATGAAGAGAGTTCAATGAAAATAATGACTGGATTTATAGTGAAACAAGAAATGATTATCAGAAAATTCTTAATTGTCTGATCTATTACAAAATAAAAGATTCACTGAACCAGATAAGAATAGAGGTCGAAATCAAATGTTGAAATACTGGGAATAATTGGACAAAGCCGGCTTTGAATGGTCAGAAAGTAGATTATTACATTGATATGAATCTCATTATTGTTGTGAATTATTAAACTCATTATTTAAGATGAATCCTGAAAGTAAAATACCATCACCTATTCCCTATACAATGCGTATTGGGGTTACCGGACATAGAAAAATTAAAGATGCAAATGCTGTCAATATACAGATAACCAGGACTATAGAGTACTTAAAAACCACTATTGAATCAGTCAATACTGATCCTCATCAACCTTTGATTCCAGGGAATACAAAGTGGAGAAATGCTGAAAATTTCATAATTTGGAAACTCAAAAAATCTATTGCCTTTCTTAATGCTCATCCTAAAAGAGAGAATCCTGAACATCATACTCCTCTCACATGGCAGGTAGTCTCTGCCTTAGCTCAAGGCGCAGATAGGATGGTTTCAAGAATAGCTATGGATTCATTAAATGCATCTCTTCAGGTAATTCTTCCTTTTAATGAAGCAGAATATCGTGAAGATTTCAAAACAGCTGAAGATTTATATGAATTCGAAGAATTATATAAAGAAGCAACAATTACTAATATTCACTCTTTTGAATGTGAACCTGCTCCAACTCCACGAAACAGGGGTTATCGCCATTCCGGTGAAAAAATGGCAGAAACATGCGACATAATCATTGCCGTTTGGGATGGTGGACCGGCAAAAGGAGTTGGAGGCACAGCTGAAATTGTTGATTACGCATTGAGATTGAACAGAACTGTAATTTGGATTAATTCTTTGCATCCTGAAAAACCTGCTTGTCTATTGTTTTTTAACCCTCATAAAAGAAATGGGTCAGAAGCTTCATTTTTATCTCGAAAATTGCCAAAATCAGCTTCTGAAATTGCCTCACAGTTTGTTCAACTGGCAGAATACAACCGCGACCCTGCTAAAAACCTAAATGGGTTCAATAAGGTTTATCAGGATAATCTGATGCGTATTGAATCAGGTATCAAAGATTCCGGTCTTTCCAGGGAATATCTTGATCCTTTGATAAACTCTGTTCTTCCTCATTATGCAATGGCTGATTACCTAGCAATCTATTATAATAATAAACATGTGCGTTCAGCTTCTTGGTTGTATCGTCTTGCCACTATTGCAGTATTTGTTTCTATTATCCAGGCTATTTTTCTCCCTTCTCAAACTTGGTTGATTATTTTCGAGATTCTTGCTCTCGTAAGTGCAGTAGGTTGGTTTAGACTAAGTATTTCAGGGAACTGGCACGAAAAATGGCTAAACTACAGGCATTTGGCAGAACGATTGCGAATTCTTGGTTTTACCAGTATTGTACCTGTTAATACAGGCAGTGCAAGTAATTCTCCAGTTCAACTTTTACCATTTTATCCTAGTCCAGGTGGTTGGGTTGAATCTTCTCTTCAATACATAAAATCAGGTATATCTTATAAGTCATTTACAATCAGTGATTTGCAAAGTATAAAATCATTTGTAAACAACAGCTGGATAAAATACCAGGCTGATTACCATGTTTCGTCCTCTTATAAAAAATCAAGAAAAGCATCTAAGGACCATAAGTTTATTGGTGTCCTACTTTTCTTAACGCTTATTGCAGCTTCATTTCATTTGTCAGATTTATTCTCTGAGCTTCATTTTCTTGAGAATCTCATCATTGTCCTCGTTGTTATTCTGCCAGCCATTGCTGCATCCCAGCATGCAATAGGTGGAATACATGATTTTGAAAGAATTGCATCCAGGTCTGAACGAATGGCTGAAATCCTGCACAGGCTGGAAAGGGCTGTTGATGATGCGTTATCAACTGACGAATTTGCAAAGGAGATACAAAACGCGGAAGATATAATGTCAACTGAAAACCATGAGTGGTGTGTGTCTTTGAGTTTTAGGCGTATCAGCCTGCCTGTTTAGATTAGCTTTTGGAATAATTATTTGAAGGACAAAAAGCAACCATTCAGTTTTAAATACAGGCGTAACAACAATAACTTTCAAGAAATTACTTTTATAAATATCGTTTCAATTCAGCAACTTGTTGAGCCGTATAGATTGAAACTGGGTGTTCGTATCCTAATGTCATACGATATATATCGTATGCCTTGGTATAATATTCATATGCCTCAAATAATTTATTTTGCCTTACTAAGCATATTGCTAACCATTGAATGCATTCAGCAGTGTTGGCATTAATCTCACCATAGAGGATTTTGTTAATTTCATATGATTTACTGATTTGCTTTTGAGCTTCATAGAATTCTCCATCCTGAATGTAACAAATGCCCAAAACCTTATATGCCCTGCCAGTTTCTACATTGTTATTGCCTATTAATCTTTCAGAGGATTCTATGACCTCTAGAGCTAATTCTTTTGCCGTTGCTGATTTGTTCTGCTCCAACATGAAAAATGCAAGATTTACCAAACAAGTCAAGGTTTCTGGATGTCCGCGGCCATAAAAAAGAATTCTTAATTCAATCGCCTTCTTCAAATAAGTCTCTGCTCGATCTTTTTGTTTTGTTGAATTGTAAAGCATGGCCAGATTATTGAAACAAGTTGCTGCCTCAACTGAGTTTTCTCCTTTACTTTTAATTACGATATCTAATGATTTGAGCAAACATGTTTCAGATTTATCCAGAAGTTCCAACTCAAGATATAAAATTCCCAAAGTTCCAGTGAGTACTCCTACCAATGTGTCTGACTTCCCAAATTCTTTTTGAAGATCGAATATTGTATGGTTTAATAAAGGTTCAGCTTTGAAATATTGCTTTTGTTTCATATAAATATTGATGAGCATGTTTCTGGCAAAGAATACCAAAGAATAATGCTCAGGTGAAGAAACTTGATATTTCATGAATAGATCACAACTTTCTTCGAGTAGTTTTACCGTCAGTCTGTATTTGGAAGCAGACATCAACAATTTTGCTACTTGCACACAAATCAATGCGTAAATAACATGTTGATCTCTGTCAGTTGTATAAGATGAAGAAAATAAGTCAGTTAATTCCGGGGCTGGTTTAAGAGTTGATTTGTATGATGATAATGAATTCTCATACTCATTTTCAATATCATAGCTAATTTCAAGACAATTCCAATAGTTCAGCATTTCGAACTGAACCTGATCAATATCAACTGTTTTTAAAACTGAACTCTCTGTAAGATAATCCTTTAGCAATTCCCATTTATTTAATTTCTTGAAATGGAAAGGTATCTCATTAAATGTCCGTTTAGATGCTTCCTTAGTCTGAAAATATTGTAAAAGATGCCTATGGGCTGTTTGGATCGCTTCATTGTTAGAAAGATACCTGCTATTTATAGCTTGTCGTAAATAATCATGAGAAAAATTAAGGAGGCCACTGCGATTAACCAGATGGTTACGAAGTGCTTCGATAAATGGAATCCACTCAAGGATTGTTACATTAGTCAATTCCAATAATTCTTGCTCTGATAATCCCGAATTTGATACAGATAAGTAGATCAGGCTATTCTTAACAAAATTATTAGATACTGATTCATAGTCATTTTCAAATCGTTCCAAAACCTTTTGGAAAAATGACATAGGTGATTCAGCGTTTAAGAAATATCTAATCTGATTATCTAATAGTTCATGGTAGCCGTAAATTCTAAGCTCATCCAGAAATGTTCTAAGAACAAGCACATTATCAGTTAACTTGTTCTCTGCTATTGAGGTTAAATACTTATGTGATAAACTCTTCTCGTAAGAACTTAGATAGTTTTTAATTATCTCAACTTTGTATTCATAAATTGGCTTTTCCAAGAAAAGTGTTTCATATCCTCTTTTTTGACAAACATCAAGTATTTCTCCTGGAGTAAGTGACATTACAACACTCAAGTTTTCAGGTAACTCAATTGGCAGCCAATTTAATTCATGAGCATTACCTTCTAATTCCAATTGGTTTAATGCATCAAGAACAAGCACCCATTTTTGATTAGCGTTTGGTCTGTTTAGCCAATAGTGAAATTGTGTAAGGATTTGCTGGTTAGTAGTTGGAACATCATCGATTATTTTGAAATGCTCTTTTAATTCCTCGCAAATACGCAACATCATTGAATATACGTTGGTAGATTCAGATGCTCCTCCAATAAAATGATAAAGAATATAAGTTTCGGGATGATTTTTTTGATAATAAGCTATCCAGTTTGCAAGAAGAGCCGTCTTACCTGTGCCTTGAGCGCTAGCAATCACTATAGTGGTAGCATTGGCAACATTCTTGTCAATTACATTGTATAAACTTTTATCATTTATATAGACCTTTAAACGGCTTTTGGCAAAAGCTGCATGTTCCTGTCTTAGTTTTTTTAATTTGGTAAAGGATTCTATTACAGGAAATTTGGTTTTTATATAATCTCCCAGATCTTTTTCAACTTGCTTAGCAAGTTCGTCGATTTCAGCATATTTGAAAACAGGAAAATTTGAATCCTTCTCAATTCTTGATTTTAAATGCTCTAGCTTTCTTTGTTCAATACTGTTTTCATCTTTCGTATATTCAGCAGTAGTTTCCTCATCCTTACGAAAGTAAAAATAGGCAACAAGTGTTTTCTCTTCTCTTTTAAGAACCCCGTATTGAATTTCAATATCAGTCACACTGGGTCGTTGGTCAAATACACCTTTTAAAACAGGGTATTTGTCTTCTATCCATTTGTATTTGGCAATATCTTCTTCAGAAGGAACCCAACCATAACGGCTTCCAATCAATCCAATAAAATATGGATGACAACGCTCTATGGCAGCCAAACAAACATCTATGACAGCTCCATTTTGCACTTGTTCTTCTGTTACACCCCGCGCAAGTCAATTTCAGAAATCCACATCATGCTCTTGGCATAATTTCTTAATGTTTGGAAATACTCGTTTAATCAGCATTTCCCTTTCAGGTTGAAAATCCTTAAAAGTTGAAGAAATAAAAACGCGGATGATTCTTTCTTCTGCTCTCTCATTCAGATTTGTCATAGCATGTGATACATTGTGGCTATAGTATACTTAAATTGACTAGCTTTAAAGCAATGGGTTATAAAATCCAATTATTCCGACATGAATGAGAAGTTATTCATCTTGATGGTTTCCAGATATGTTGTCTTTTTTCTTGCATATACCTGTCTATACTCAAACCATGACGGGTTTGAATATCAGATAAGTATATCGGATCGAGATCAGGACACCAATACAAATCATAAGTCTTGGAAAAGCAGGAGTATGATTTGCATTTTCCTTCCATTAACCGTTCTGCACCACCAGAGTTGCCGGTAAAAACAACGCTTCCTGCTAAAGCTAAAGTGTCCAGCATTAATAATGCCTGACCCGAAATGTAATCATGACACATTGGGCATATAGCCAGCAAACCAGTATTCAATAGTTCTGTAACATGCGAAGCAGATATTCCTGATTTCATAAATGCTTGTGCAAGGTCTGATGATGCTGTACCTAATTCTGAAATAGCTATGCTGCAGTAGGCAGATTTATCCATCGCAGTTTTGATAAATAGGTTAACAACATTATTAAAATCAGCGCTCTTCACACTCTTGCCACAATTCAAGCAAGTTGAACCACCATTAGTTTTATGTTCACTGTCTCTGGTTTTATTACACTTCTTGCATTTACATCCATTCCATGCATGTGATTCCGAGATTTCTTTGCCACAGACTGAGCATTTCTCACAGTCGTCACTGAAGTTGTGATATTTGTTACGATATTTTCCACAATTTTTACAGGTACATCCATTCCATTTATGAATCCCTAACTTACAAACGAATGAAGAACTGATTTTTGAATTAGTAGCTTCAACTTTATTTTCAGGTATTAGTTCCTCAATTGGTTTTAGGTGTTGATCGGTAATTTTATTCTCAACAGAATTAAAAATCTCCTTGCCAATATTGGTAATAAGAAGATTCAATCTTGCAATCGCTTCTGGATTGATTGTTATGAAATCTGGGAATGCTTTTTTTGATATAGTTCTGCACTGTCATTGTCATACCCACTAATGTTTTCTCTGCATCCTTTAAGTTGTTTAACAACATCTTCAGGTAGGGAAGTATCAGATAAGGAATTGACAATAAATGTATTGCACTCTGAGTAATTAGCCATTCCCCTTAAAACATTTGCGTACCAAGCCATCGCATAGTTTGATTTTTTAGTTTCAACTAAATGCTTTAAAATATTTGCAGTTTTTTCTACAGTTTCACATATCTCGTCAGAAATGGGGGTGATAAACTTTGATGATATTTTTTTAAGTCTAAACAAGCTTGTAATAAATAGTTCGCTAGCATAGCCGCTATCATTCATACCCATAAGAGCACAAATAAAAATACTTCCAGCTGTATGGCAACAATTCTGAACTCCCATCCAGATAGAAATGCAAGCATGTGTTAGACACCTGTCTTTATCTTCATAATCAGAGTGATATAATTGAAAAAACAGAGTTGTTGCCTTTTCATATTCACGGTTATTGAGGGCATCAAATGCTTCCTGCTCAATTGGATTCATGTTTTATAAGTTGTTGATGATACTAGACAACTTCTTTATAGCGAAGTATTCGAAATTTTAGAATTCTAGTTTGTGTTGAATAATTTAGTTCATCACACATACAAATGTGAAAAAAAACTAAAGCGCTATAGACTTAAAGGTGTTTCCCTGCACGGAACCTTCCCGCTGCTAACCCAAGAATCAAAATCAGATTTTGCAATACTTAAATTGAGTTTCCTCATTCTAGCAGATTGTTCACATACTGCTATTGGAAGATATTTTCGACGAATTGAATTGAAATCAATGGCTGTTACTCCTGATTTTGACATATGATTTTGCATTTCTGACATAGTTAAGCAGTTTCTACGAGTAGAAACAACTTCCTGCCTTATTAATAAATACCCTGTTGCTGGCGGCATTTTTGTATTGTCACAAGGACATGCATCATCAGAGCAGATTGCCTGACCAGAATAAGGAGGACATTCCATCATTAACTCATTTTCTGGATTGAAACCTTGCCGAGTGTTTGATGTTTTATTAATATTTCTTCCAAATAGCTTATCAAAGAAGTTCATATTCATTTAGAATTTTGATACGGCTTACTCTTTATTGGATTTTCAGCTTTCTCCATTGATAATAATCGCAGTATTACTTCATGTTAAAATCTAAACAAACTGTCCTGCATTTCAGAGGACAGTTTGTTGACGAAGTAAAACCTGATGCTAATTCCATGAAAATGATGCAAATAAGCAAGAAGTTATATTTGCCTCATAAGACAGAATTGTTCCACACTTAGAAATTAAAGTAGAAGTTCTCACTTACAATTTCCAGAATCTGAGGCCATAAGTCACTTTCTTTCAAATGATCCCTGGATAAATCCTGTTCAGGGTCGATTTTATTGATATTCATGGAAAATTGAATATTATTACCTTTATATTTTATCAGGTATATGAGCCAATCTTTTTGATTAAATCCATCAGCCTCAATTTCTTTGCTGCCAAATTTTAGAGTGTCCTTGAAGCAGGTTCCATCATTATCTTTATAAGTATCTTTTAATGACAATATCGAATCATGGGCAACTTCTTCAATGCCAACTGTTATACTGAGGTTCAGAGAAGGGTTTGTATAAAAAGTATAATAGCCTCTTGAACTCCCATCATCCTTAAAATATTTCATCAATCCATTGTCATTCTTAAAACAAATAAAATCTTTAATAATTCTTTGATTTTGATTTGAGTTTTTAATGAACTTATAACTTGCAAATGTCTTATAAGCAAAATCAGGGTCTAAGAAAAGGAAATTTTCATCAGTTATTAAATTGAAAATGGTCAAATTTGACCCCTCAATAATTACTGCAGTAAAATAGTCAAACTTGCTTTCATTTGTCTTACCTGTAACGATAAATGCTTCCCGACCATCTATAAATGTCTTATGGACGGTTTTGTATAGGATATTTGATATGTAAGATTTTGAATAGTAATCGATTAGTTTGTCCAAGTCTATACTCGTAACATCTAATTTGATATACTTGTAGGTACCATAAATTACTCCGTTGAAGTCTTTAAAAACCAAAACTATTTCCTCGTTGTCATCCTTACCCGGCATTGAAATATAAATTTTCTCAGAAGGGAATGCAATCTGCGTCTGCAAATAAATAATTGAATTCTCTAGCAATACATCTTTAATATCATATTTACTTAATGATATTGGGTCCCCCATTTTAACTGCAGCTGGATCTTCTTTTACCGGAGAGCTACCAAAGAGTTTTTTGAAAAAAGATTTCGATTCCATGGTTTTTGGTTTTAGGATTGTTTTAGTTTATTTTGTTCGCTATATTATTATATTGGTTCAAACATTATAAAATAAGTTTTCGGAGGGATACAAGGTTAACGGTATTCAGTAGCTGGCATATAGTTTTAATAAATGCACTTCAAATAATAGTTTAAAACAGTAGTTGCTATGCTTGAGGAATCTTGCCTAAAAGGTTTATATATGAACAAATTTAGAATATTTAAGCAAAGTACCAAGTTTGTCATATTTTTTTTTCGTGACTATGTTATTTTTTATATTTCATTGGTTATAGGTTAGTTAATTCGTAGACCAGAAATGGATATTTTCGAAATAGAACCCAATATTTATAAGCATTTGAGTGTTTTATGTATTGTATCAACTAAGTATGGTGAAGCCTTTTGGAATTTAAACCCTACTTTTTATTTAATTTTAATTTGCTGCTATTTTGTTCGATTGCAAAAGAGTTTGCTGGAAAGATCAAGATCCGGATCTCAAAAAAAATACTTTGGCTACATATTTTTAATTTGTAATAAGTGATGATCTGGAATCCTCTGGCATTCCGAAACTATACTTGAGCATACAAATGAATATGTGCTATGAGTTATTAATTCATAGAATTAGTTGTCTGACTTATGATTTATTAAACGAAAATTGCCTCCAATCGAGGTAGATTCCTTCTGAGAATTATTCGGTACTTTTTACTTACAAATTGATGATTGCAATTTCATGTAAACCTGATTAGAAAAAATGTTTTTATAATGTTATAAGCTTTAAACTGGACTAGGTGATATATAGTTAATATATTATGCTACTTCCCAATACAGAACTTGCCAAAAATATTACCCAGCAATTCTTCTGTTGATACTTCTCCGGTGATCTCACCCAAATAGTGCAAGGCTGAACGCATATCGATGGCGACCAGATCAGTGGGAAGACCAGAATCCAAGCCGTTTCTGACGTTTTCAAGCGCTTTCACTGTTTTATTCAGTGCCTCATAATGTCTGGCATTGCTTACTATGGCTCTGTCTTTCAGGTCCTCAGATCTCACAACCCTCAGCAGGCTCTCAATAATCAGGTTTACGTTTTCCTTTCTTTTTGCAGAAATAAAAATGGTCTCCAGATCAAATAATGCAGAAATATGGTTCGGAGCTTCAAGCATCAGGTCCGTCTTGTTTCCGATCAGAATAAATTGCTTCTCAGGGTCATTGATGTGCTCATGGAAGGTTTCCTTCAACTCATCAATCTCCTCTGTAGTAATGCTTGAAATATCAAACACATATAGAATGACTGAAGCCTCCCTGATCTTTTCATAGGTTCTGCCGATACCAATATTTTCAATTACATCCTCACTGTGTGATCGTAGTCCGGCAGTGTCAATAAACCTGAATTTCAATCCCTTGATTGTCAGGGTGTCTTCAATGGTATCCCTGGTTGTACCCGGAATATCACTTACTATTGCTCTTTCCTCATTAAGCAGGGCATTGAGCAGAGTTGATTTTCCAACATTTGGCTTACCTATAATGGCAACTGGAATGCCTTGCTTAATTACATTTCCAAATGCAAATGACTGCAGCAGCTGGGTTAACTCTTCATCCAGTTCCTGAAGGACGGTTTTTAGCTGTGATCTGTCCGCGAATTCTACATCCTCCTCGCTGAAATCAAGTTCGAGCTCAAAAAGTGAAGCAAGATCCAGAAGACGTCTTCTCAGATCTTTTATCTTACTGGAAAATCCACCGCGCATTTGAGTCAATGCCAGATCATGGGCAGCTTTCGAATTTGAATCAATCAAATCAGCAACAGCTTCAGCTTGCGAAAGGTCGAATTTGCCATTCAGAAAAGCCCTGAGAGTGAATTCACCCGGCTTAGCAATTCTGGCACCTGCCTGCAGCAGAGATTCAAGGATTCTTTGCTGTATGTAGAGTGATCCATGGCAACTGATCTCGGCAACATCCTGTCCTGTATAGGAATTGGGCGCATGAAACAGGGTTAGCATCACTTCATCAATCCAATCATCTCCATCAATGAACTTACCCAGATAGGAGTGATGTGAATCCAGTCCTTGTTCTGCTGCTTTTTTATTTATTGGATGAAAGAATTTGTTACATAGTTCAATGGTTTTCTCCCCTGAAATCCTGATTACTGCAATTGCTCCGGATCCTGCAGGAGTAGAGAGCGCACAGATTGTGTCCGGAGAATTGGCAAAGGATTCGAGGATATTCATCTTGCTATATTTTGGGAAAGAAAAGCCTTGGGATTCATTTCCTGATTGGAATGTTAATAACAAAGATACGCTGCGAAAAGGCGCTTTTCAAGGCAACACGCTTCTTTGCTCTGATTTTCGAAGTTGAGGTGATTCGAATTATCAGTTAATCAGACTATAAGGTGTCGGATGCATCAGCGTCTGCTTCTTTATCAGTATCCTTTTTGCCATCAAGAATCTCAAGGATAGGTTTGATCTCATATGCGCTGCTGCTTTTTCTGTTTGAAAGCATTATAATGACATATTCCTTTTCCGGATTAGTCCAGAACATAGTGGAATAACCAGCCCACCAGCCGCCATGATACACATATTCAACCTTTTCCATCTCCGTAGGTTCGGTGATAAGCCTGAATCCAAGACCATAATTATGTCGGCTCTTCTTTTCAAAGCTTCTTGGACTGAATGCCTCCTTTAACCAATGTTTGTTCAGAATGCATTCATTTATTAGTCCAAAATACCAGCGTGACATATCTTCAACTGTGGAGAAAATACCCTTGTCACCATATACTCCATCATAAAATTCCCTTTCTCTCTTCCTGTTTCCATGATGTCCGGTAGTTTTTAGCTGCAATAGCGAATCCGGTGCAATCGTGTCCACATAGGTATGGAACATGTCGAGGGGAATAAAAATTCGCTGCTTCAGAAACTCGGGATAACTCATGCCACTAACCTTGCTTATAATGGCAGCAAGAAGCATGAAGTTTGAATTGTTATAGCTGAAAAAGCATCCGGGCTTGTTATAGGCCGGAATCATTGGATTGGCCTTGCAGAACCAGTCCACAACCGTGTCGTTGGTTGGAGCAGAGCCGTTTGCTTTCCTCTTGTCTTCAAAGGCATACAAATAATTTGGTAAACCTGACCGATGGCTTAGCAAGTCCTTGATACTTATATTGTGGTAAGGGAATTCAGGAAAGAACTGTTGAATTGAATCTTCAAGATGAATTATCCCTTCCTGCACCAGAATGAGTGTGGCGACTCCTGTAAAGGTTTTGCTGATGGAGGCAAGCTGAAAACCGCTATTTAGGGTGAGGGGTGTTTTTTCATGCATATCGCTGAAGCCAAATGCATTCTCGTATATAATAACACCTTTCTGTGCAACAAGCACGGCACCATTGAAGCCTTGTCGCTTATGCTTTTTCTCAAATAAAGTGTCCAGTTTCTGTGCTTTTTCCGCAGCATGAATCTCCTTGCGGATTGCTTCCTGCTGAGCAGGAGTAAGTAAATGCTTGTCGAAGCATTTTTCCGTCTCAATGGATACAGGAGCCTGGTGAGAGCAGCCAAGTGACAGGAGAAGGAAGGAAGTTAAACATATAGTAGTGATGACCGAGCGCCAGGTTTTTCCCATAAAGCCAAAAGTAAAAGGATGATTTTGCAAAAAAAACCAATTGTTCCCTGAATTCCCTATTCTACCCTGAAGAGTTGTTAACAAATAGCAGGTTGAAAACTCAGGGGGTGAGTAGTTTTTTTCTAACTTTGGCCAAAATCCAATTTTCTTATTTATGAGTATACTGGTCAATAAGGATTCCCGTATTCTGGTACAAGGTTTTACCGGAAGTGAAGGCACTTTCCATGCCTCCCAGATGATTGAGTACGGGTCAAATGTTGTTGGAGGCGTAACTCCCGGCAAGGGCGGACAAATGCATTTAAACCGTCCTGTGTTCAATACTGTTAAGGATGGTGTTACCGCTACCGGAGCCAATGTTTCAATCATTTTTGTGCCACCTGCATTTGCTGCTGACGCGATTATGGAAGCTGCTGCTGCCGGAATCAAGGTTATTGTCTGCATTACTGAAGGCATTCCTGTTAACGATATGCTTCAGGCAAAAGAATATGTTGATGGACTTGACTGCAGGCTTGTTGGTCCCAACTGTCCGGGTGTTATTACTCCGGGAGAAGCTAAGGTCGGTATCATGCCAGGATTCATTCATCAGAAGGGTATTGTCGGGATTGTATCCCGCTCTGGCACCCTGACCTATGAAGCTGTAGATCAGCTGACGAAAGCTGGACTCGGACAAACAACCGCTCTCGGTATAGGTGGTGACCCAATTATTGGCACTACTACCAAGGACGCAATGGAGCTTTTTATGGCTGATCCTGAAACCAAGGGTATTGTCATGATTGGTGAAATTGGTGGAACCATGGAAGCCGAAGCAGCCTACTATGTTAAGGAACATGGAACCAAGCCCGTGGTTGGCTTTATTGCCGGTGCCACAGCACCAAAGGGCAGGACTATGGGTCATGCCGGTGCTATAGTAGGAGGGAAGGCTGATACAGCAGAAGCCAAGAAGGAAATCATGCGCGAATGCGGCATTGTTGTGGTCGATTCACCTGCTGACATAGGTTCAGCCATGCTAAAACTGTTAAAGGGATAATCTCTGATAATATATAAGAAGAAGGCTGCCTATTGGCAGCCTTCTTCTTTTTATCATTTCCTGTTTTTCAATGCTTTCTTGAGTTCAGGCGTTCAAAAGGAATACATAGTTCCAAATTGCGGAATCCACTTTTATCTCAAATACAGATTCTGTTCGATTCCTTTTACCTGCCTATTCTTCTTTCCTTTCAAAACAACCCAGATCAGGTGCCAGATCCTGATCTCTCAGGTTGCCCAATAAGTCTTTATGCAGGTCATAGGAAGAGGACTCAATTATATTCAACCATCCCGCATCCTTGGCTGCTGAAAGTGTATCCAGTTCAAAATAGCCTTTCCATGGGTCTTTGAAATTAACATCCTTGTTCACTACACAGGCATTGAACAGGGATGTATTAGCTGTATTCAGTTCTGTTCTAAGCAAACAATGATCAAAGTTGTAGAGGAATGAAGCTCCTCCTGTGCTATCCTTTTCTATTTGTTCAAACTCCCTTCCACTGATAATGCAATTGCCAAAATAAGATGACTCAAGGGGGAAAATCGTTTTGAACCATCGTTGTACATAATATAATTGCTTAACAATAGTGAAGGATACTGAACAGTAGAAAAGCTCCAGTAATTAGCAATAGTACAATGCCTGAATTCACTGTTTCCTCCTCCCATGATAGCAACCGCATAGCCTCCACAGTTTGTAATTCTGCTGTTAAAGGCCTTGATATTCGAGTGAATTGAAAGAATTCCATAATTAACCATATTGTGAATCATACAGTTATATAAGGTAACCGCTATAATCTGACCGCCATCGGAACTATCTGCTGCAATTCCATACTTGCCATTAATAATATTGGTGTATTCAAAATAGTTGCCCTTGCTTTGGCCTTCTATTTCAATCCCCAGCCATTGTCCGGGGATTTCATCGTACTCATGGTCCAACCTGTCACCCCTGAATAGAACAGGTTCTTCAAGCGTGCCTCTGGATTCAATCCTGGCCCCATTTCTGATCAGCAATCCGCTGTTGTTATGAAAGAAAAGCCTTGCACCTGCTTCAATATTTAAGGTGCCAAGTGAATCAATAATCAGATCTCCATATATCACGTGAGGCTTATCATTCCCAAAGAAGATATTTCCTGTGAGTGTGTCATTGGAGTAGAAATGTGCATCCTGTCCCCAGGCCACCAGCTTAACATCCTGCTGGTTTCCATTTGTCATGAAGACTATTGAATCAGTCTGTATCAATGGAGCATCGCTGTCCTGTGGGTCAATGGTAGCTTTTACAAATATGTATGCAGAATCATTCGCTCCAATTTCGAGATTATTCACTTCAAATGCTGCTATTCCATCAATGTTGATTCTGAAGGGTGAACTGCTTCCCCGGGCTAATCTTACCTTGTCAACTTTTATTCGTTGATTGCTGGTATTGTGAACAAGAAACATTCGGGTCGTTGTCCCAATGGAGGAGAATATAGTATCAAACATCACGGTATCAGTGCTGAAGCTCAATTTAAATCCCGGATCGGAATTAATGGGGTCCTTGCTGCAACTTCCAAGAAATAATGAAAGGATGCTGATGCCTGCAATAAAAAATACAGAAAAGATTGCCAGACTGAATTTCCTGGAAAAAGCAACTATTGGAGCGCAAACAACTGCATCAGCAGTTTGATGCTCATTAGATCCTTTTGAAAGAGTATTCGGGAAGATTTTTTTCATCGAAAGCTTGTGGACTGCAAAAATAGGACTATCAATGAATACTTTACGCTATTCATTCCTAATTATTGTGCAGCTTTAACACGATCTTGAAGAATAGAATCCATTTCATCCGAAAAATCAGCAAAAAGAACTGAGAGCCTGAAACAAGAAAAAATTCGAAATTCTGACAATCCGATTCAGAAATTAACTATTTTTATAAAGAAACATAGTGTTTGCAGTAGGTGATGTGATGAAAAAGTGGTAAAAATATGATACCTTTGCAAACTTTTTAAGGGTAATTTCGTTAATGGATTAAAAGATTGATATATTATGAGTTACATTGAATTTGACAAGAATCAGCTCGTAAATCTCGAATACTCCCTCTCCCGTGAACTGTTAAGGTCGAATCGTGCTGGTTCATATTCCAGTACAACCATTATAGGTTGCAATACCAGGAAGTATCATGGTTTGCTGATTACACCCCAGCCACAGCTTGACGGAGGGATGCATGTCCTGCTTTCAAGTCTTGATGAATCAATTATTCAGCAGAATACTGAGTTCAATCTTGCAATTCACCGCTATAAGGGAGGAATTTATAATCCCAAGGGACATAAATACATCACTGATTTTACCTCCGATCCGATACCAACCATTACCTATCGCGTTGGAGGTGTTGTTCTCACAAAGGAGATGCTTTTTATCAGCAACTCTGACCAAATGATCATCAAGTATACCCTTGTATCTGCTAATTCTCCAACTCTCCTCAAATTCAGGCCATTCCTGGCATACAGGAATATCCACAGCCTATGCAAGGCAAACGAGGATGTTGAAAGAAGATACGATGCCATTCAAAATGGTATCAAGGTGAGGATGTATCAGGGTTATCCCCATTTGCACCTGCAATTCTCCAAGAATCCTGATTATGTGCATGTTCCTGATTGGTATTACAATTTTACCTACACCAGGGAAAGGGCAAGGGGATATGATTATGTTGAAGATCTTTTTACTCCCGGCTATTTCGAACTTCCAATAGCAAAGGGAGAAAGTATCTATTTTATTGCCGGACTGGAGACAGAGAACCCCTTGAACCTTGGCAAAATGTTTGCCGCTGAGTCCAAGAGAAGGGTTCCTCGCGACAGCTTTGAACATTGTCTGGCAAACGCTGCCCAGCAATTCATTGTTAAGAGAGGAAAGAAAACGGAGATTATTGCGGGATTTCCTTGGTTTGGACGAGTCGCAAGAGATTCATTTATCTCACTACCGGGATTAACCCTGGTTAATGGTGACTTTAAGACTTTTAAAGCTATTCTTGATTGTTTGATTGCAGAAATGCAGGGACCTCTTTTTCCGAATTTCGGAACAGGTCACAGGGTCGAGTATAATGACGTTGATACCTCACTATGGTTATTCTGGTCACTTCAACAGTATGTTAAATTTTCAGATGATCAGAATGTATGGAAGCAATACGGAGGTGTATTAAATGAAATTCTGTCCAGTTTCAGGAAAGGTGCATCCTTCAATATTCATATGCTTGATAATGGATTACTTTATGCCGGAATCCCCGGAGTAGCCGTTACATGGATGGATGCCGTTGTTGACGGAAAACCTGTTACTCCACGTATGGGGCTTACAGTTGAAGTGAATGCACTATGGTACAATGCAATAATGTTCGCTATTGAACTTGCTTCCAAAGCCGGTGATACCGCTTTTGTTGCTGAATGGCAATCAATTGCTGACAGAATCCCATCAGCATTTACTGATACATTCTGGCTCGAAGACAAAAAATACCTTGCTGATTTTGTTGAAGGTGTGCATCGGAATATGTCTGTTCGTCCAAATCAGCTTTTTGCAGCTTCGCTTCCTTATTCTCCTCTTAATGAGGAACAATGCAAGGGGGTAGTCGACAGAGTTCAGAATGAATTACTTACCCCTCGCGGTATCAGAACACTTTCACCTAAGAATCCACTATATAAGCCTGAGTATACAGGAAATCAGACTGAAAGAGATATGGCTTATCATCAGGGGTCAGTGTTTCCATGGCTGCTTGGACATTTCGCTGAAGCTTATCTTAAACTTCATGAAAAGTCAGGAGTGGCTTACATTGAAAAACTATACAAGCAATTTGAGGTTGTCATGTCAGAACATGGTATCGGTACAATATCCGAACTGTATGATGGAGATCCTCCTCATAAACCCTCAGGTGCCATTTCACAGGCATGGAGTGTAGCTGAACTGCTAAGAATGAAATATCTTCTCTCGCAGGTTCAGGAAAAGAATACTGTTAAACCAAAAAAAAGTAACCAGAAGACTAGGAGCAAATAAATGAAAGTACTGATGTTTGGCTGGGAGTTTCCTCCCCATATCACAGGTGGATTAGGCACAGCTTGTTTCGGAATGACAAAAGGTCTGATGAAGCAGGGTGTGGATGTAATTTTTGTTGTACCCAAGGCTTATGGCGACGAAAGTGAGGAAGCTGTAAGACTTGTTAATGCCAGTGATGTCCCGGTTTGGATGAATGATCCAATATACAGGGAGTACTGGAATCAGATTACCTTTATGGAAATAGGTTCCAACCTGATTCCATATGTCGGACCTTCAGAATTTGAAGAAATGGTCCAGGAAAATACTGTTAGCCAGGAGCTTCAACTGAATCCAGTATTCAAGGAGCGTTTTCAGTTTTCAGGTAAATATGGTCATGATTTGATGGCTGAAGTGTCAAGATACGCTCTTGTTGGCTCAGCAATTGCTTCTGCTAACGAATTTGATGTTATTCATGCCCATGACTGGCTTACCTATCCTGCTGGTATTGCTGCCAAGAAAATCAGTGGCAAACCTCTCATCGTCCATATGCATGCTACTGAGTTCGATCGTTCCGGAGAGAATGTGAACTCAAATGTATTCGATATTGAACGAAAAGGTATGGAAGAAGCTGACCGGGTTATTACCGTTAGCAACCTTACCAGAAATATAGTCATTGAACGCTATGGTATTGATCCTGCCAAGGTCATCACTGTACATAATGCCGTTGAACCTTCCGACAAGCGCGAAATAGAAGGTTTGCAAAAAACAGTTGATGAAAAGGTAGTTACATTCCTTGGGAGGATTACCTTCCAAAAAGGACCTGAATATTTCATCGAGGCTGCCAAGAAAGTCCTCGAACGTGATCCCAATGTTCGTTTTGTAATGGCTGGAACCGGCGATCTGATGGAGAAAATGATTCGTCGTGTTGCTCAGCTGAAAATATCTACCAAATTCCATTTCACAGGATTCCTGAAAGGTGAAAACGTTGATAAAATGTTTGCCCTGAGTGATGTATATGTTATGCCATCAGTGTCTGAACCTTTTGGTATTTCTCCTCTTGAAGCTATGCGCTCCAATGTTCCTGTTGTTATTTCAAAGCAGTCTGGTGTGGCTGAAGTCCTCAATCATGTAATGAAGGTCGACTTTTGGGATATAGATGCCATGGCAGATGCTATTTACGGTCTGCTACATTATAAATCAATGACCAAAATGTTCCAAACATATGGAACAGAGGAAGTTGATGGACTAAAGTGGGAAGAAGCTGCCGGTAAAATTGCAGATGTATATCGTTCAACCTTGAGTATTTAACCATTAGCCCAAGCATTTATATTTATGAAGTCTTTGTGCCTTTACTTCCAGATCCATCAGCCTTTCAGGCTTCGAACCTACCGTTTCTTTGATATTGGTTCTGATCATTACTATTATGATGATTATCTCAACCGGCATATTGTCAGGAGAATCGCCAATAATTGCTATCTTCCTGCAAATCAGGTATTGCTGAATCTTATCAAGGAATATGGATCAGCAGTTAAGGTGTCATTTAGCATTTCAGGCACCGCTTTGGAACAGTTTCAGAAATATGTTCCGGAAGTAATTGAAAGCTTTGCAAAACTTGCAGCTACCGGCAATGTTGAGTTTCTCGGTGAAACTTATTCTCATTCCCTTGCATCTATCTACAGTCCCGATGAATTCAAGAGGCAGGTGAAAGAGCATTCTGATGCTATTGAACGCCTTTTTGGTCAGCGCCCGGTTACATTCCGCAATACTGAGCTTATTTATTCAAACGATATAGCCAATCAGGTTTATGACCTGGGATTCAGTACTATGTTAACAGAAGGCGCTAAACAGGTTCTGGGTTGGAAGAGCCCTAATTTCCTGTATTGCAGCGCTTCCCAGGAGAGATTGAAAATACTGCTGAGGAACTACCAGTTAAGCGATGACATTGCCTTCAGGTTCTCCCAAAGAGACTGGAGCGAATGGCCTCTTACCGCTGAGAAATATATGGGGTGGCTGAACGCTGTGGACAAAAAGCAGGAAATTGTGAATCTCTTCATGGATTATGAAACATTTGGAGAACACCAGCGCGCTGATACAGGAATTTTCCAGTTCCTCGCTGCACTTCCAGCTAACGTTATTAAATCCGGAAAGTGGAAGATGGTAACTCCATCCGAAGCTGCTTCAAATCTTCAGCCTGTTGCCGGACTAAATGTGCCTCATGCCATCTCATGGGCTGATGAAGAGCGCGACCTGACTGCATGGATTGGAAATGATCTTCAGGATGAAGCAATAGGAAGTTTGTATGATATTACGCACATCATTGCTCAATGCGATGACCCTGAACTGCTTGCTGACTGGCATTACCTACAGGCCAGTGATCACTTCTACTATATGTGCACCAAGTGGTTCAGCGACGGGGCTGTTCATAACTACTTCAACCCATACACCACTCCATATGAGGCCTTCCTGAATTACATGAATGTGATGTCAGATTTCCTCATTAGAGTCAAGACTTACGCTGATACTAAAGGCATTTCAATTAAATCAGCTGAAATCCCAAAAGTGGCGCCGGTAAAGGAAATACGCAGGAAATCTCCTGTAGTGGCGAAGACAGCCAAAGTTGAATCTGCTCCTGCAAAGCCTTCCAATCCGGTTAAGAAGAAGCCGGTAAAGGCAAAGGCGGCAAAAGTTAAAGCTGTCACTGCAAAACCCGGAAAAGCTAAATAGAAGTTCAATATTCGAAAAAATCCAAAGATGTCATTCTTTGGATTTTTTGAATAAACCTTAATGTGCATTTAATCAATCAGTTATGTGATTGTATTGTCTGGTTGAATGTGGTTTGTCTGTAATCTGCTGTTACTTGCTTGCCCTTTCCAGTCATAGCTTACCAATAATAAAACCGCCGTTTTGTCATGATTCTTATCAATGAAAGTAGGGGGAAATAATCATGGCCCCATCTTTCTAATTTTTTTTACTTTTGGCCCGCCAAAAGAGTTACTTTACCTCATCAGGTAGATTAATAAATGTTAAGAATGAAGTAATTCATGGCATAAGTTGCTTACTAAAAAATAATTATGAGCGAAAAGAAACTAGTTAAACCAGATTATATATTCGAAGTCAGTTGGGAAGTTTGTAATAAGGTAGGAGGTATCTATACAGTAATATCCACTAAAGCACAGGGAATTCAGCGCGATCTTCATGATAATTATATCCTGATAGGCCCTGATGTGTGGAAAGAAACCAGGGAAAATCCTGATTTTACTGAAGATCGCAGCCTCCTCCGTGGTTGGAGGGAAAGGGCTGAAGCTGACGGATTAAGATTCAAAATAGGAAGGTGGAACATCAAGGGCAACCCAATTGTTATCCTTGTTGACTTTACTATGTTTATCCCCCTGAAGGATAAAATTCTTGCTGAATTCTGGGAAAAATACAAACTCGACAGTATTACCGGAAGTTGGGATTATCTCGAGCCAATGTTGTTCGGATATGCTGCCGGTAGAATCATCGAAAGTTACTATAATCAAAATCTTACAGCTGAGGACAAGATTGTTGCCCAGTTCCATGAGTGGATGACTGGCAGTGTGTTCTGTATTTGAAGGATAGGGTTCCTCAAGTTGGATGTATATTCACAACACATGCCACAGTTGTTGGCAGATGCATTGCGGGAAACAACCTTCCCCTATACAGCCATTTCAGCGAATATAACGGGGATGCAATGGCTAATCGTTTCAATGTTAAGGCTAAGCACTCTCTGGAGGCTCTGGCAGCATTGGAGAGTGATGCCTTCACAACTGTAAGCGGACTCACATCCGAAGAATGCAGGCAGTTCCTTGGCAGAGATACTGATATTGTTACACCAAACGGTTTTAATGATGATCTGATCCCTAATGATGCAGACCTGACCGAAAAGCGCCAGCTATCAAGGGAAAAGCTATTGTCAGTAGCTCAGGCAGTAATGGGAGAGGTGCTTCCGGCTGACACTCTTTTACTTATTAACAGTGGAAGGTATGAGTTCAGGAATAAGGGAATTGATGTATTTATCGATGCCCTGGCTGAACTTAATCATGATCAGCGTCTTACTTATCCTGTAGCTGCATTCATTACTATTCCTGCAAATCATTCAGGTCCTGTTCAGGGAATCCTTGAAAGACTGAATGATGCTAAGGATAACCCTTCACTTTCTGGTCAGTACCTGACTCACGGACTCTTTGAAGCTGATTTTGATCCAATTCTCCATCGCCTCCGCGAAAAGCAGTTGTTCAATGGTGTTGGCGACAAGGTTAAGGTAATCTTCGTTCCCAGCTATCTGAACGGCAGCGATGGCGTATTTGATATGCCATACTACGATCTGCTTCCGGGATTCGACCTGTCAGTTTTTCCTTCCTATTACGAGCCTTGGGGCTATACTCCTCTTGAAAGCCTTGCTTTTGGAGTACCTACTCTTACTACAACCCTGGCAGGATTTGGATTGTGGATCAGGAATAATTTCAAGGATACCAGCGTTACTGTAATTGATCGTAACGACGATAACCAGGATAAGGTGGTTGGTCAGATAGCTCAGACTATTCTGAAATTCGAGAAAATGTCGGAGAGCAGAAGGGCTGAACTGGCTCAGAGTGCTATTTCTGTAGCACGAACTGCACTATGGAGCAATTTGCAGATTCATTATTTTGAAGCATATTCTGTTGCTCTCAATAAAGTTCAGAACCGCTCAGATTTATTCAGGGACAAAATTCATGTTGAAACAATCAATAGCCTGAACGGCAAGAAACATGCACACCCTGAATGGAAGAAGGTTCTCATTCGTCAATCATATCCGGAATCACTTGCAGGCCTTGTTGAAATTTCAAGAAATCTATGGTGGTGCTGGAACACAGATGCAAAGGAATTATTCAGGATGATTGATCCTGAACAAGCTGATACAGCAGATCAAAATCCTGTATTCCAACTCGAATCACTTTCACTTCAGCAATTACGCCGACTTGAAAAGAATGAGGCTTTCATGTCGAAACTGGCCTCTGTGTATGCCAGATTTAAAGAATACATGGAACAGGGTGAATCAAGGCCTCGTCCACGTATTGCCTATTTCAGCATGGAGTACGGTCTTCATGATTCACTTCAGATCTATTCTGGTGGATTGGGAGTACTTGCAGGTGATTACCTCAAGCAGGCTTCTGATTCCAATACCGATATGATTGGAGTTGGATTGCTATACCGTTATGGCTACTTTAAACAGAGCCTTTCAATGTATGGTGAGCAGATTCCTCAGTATTTCCCTCAACGTTTCAACCATCTTCCTATCAAGCCTGTCAGGAATGAAAATGATGAATGGTTGCAGATCAGTGTTGCACTTCCGGGAAGGAATCTTATTGCAAAGGTTTGGAGAGTGGATGTAGGAAGGATTCCCCTTTATTTACTGGATGCAGATATTGAAGAGAATCGCGAAGCCGACCGCGCAATAACTCATCAGCTTTATGGTGGTGATCTTGAAATGAGATTCAAACAGGAATTGTTGCTTGGAGTTGGTGGAATCAGAATGCTGAATCTGCTTGGTGCCGATCCTGATATTTATCATTGCAATGAAGGTCATGCTGCTTTCATAGGCATTGAACGCCTTCATAATTTTGTCGCCGACAAGCAATTCTCCTTTAATCAGGCAATTGAAATAGTTCGTTCATCTACATTATTTACTACACATACTCCTGTTCCTGCAGGACATGACGCGTTCCCTGAAGATATGCTAAGGGCATATATTTCACATTATGCTGACAGGCTTAATCTGACGTGGAATGCATTTATGAACCTCGGCAGATATGTTGAGGACAAGCAGGATGAGAAATTCTCAATGAGCGTACTCGCGGCAAAGTTGTCGCAGGAAATGAATGGTGTAAGCCAGATTCATGGAAGGGTTACCCGGGAAATGTTCACCAATATGTATCGTGGGTTCTTCGAAAAGGAACTCCACATTGGATATGTAACCAATGGAGTACATTATCCAACCTGGGCTTCACCAAAATGGAGATACCTCTATGAAAGCCAGTTTGGACCTGAATTTCTGAATGATCAGTCTAATCCTGCCCATTGGCAGAAAATTCATACCGTTCCTGATGAGAAGATCTGGCAAATACGCCAGGAACTCAGGTCCGATCTTATAAAATTCATCTGCAACCGGTTGATGGATTCGATGGGACAAGGAAAATCCTAAAAATGTTATTCAGACTGTTGAAGCTCTGGATGAAAATGCACTTACCATCGGGTTTGCACGCCGCTTTGCAACCTATAAGCGTGCTCATCTGCTTTTCTCTAACCTTGATCGCCTGGCTGCAATTCTGAATAAGCCTGGACAACCTGTCCAGCTCATCTTTGCAGGAAAGGCTCATCCCGCTGATAAAGCCGGAGCTGACCTGATCAAGAGAATTATTGAGGTGTCAAGGATGCCACAGTTTATCAGTAAGGTTATTTTCCTTGACAACTATGGAATGGAGATGGCCAAGAAACTTGTGCAGGGAGTAGATATATGGTTAAATACACCTACCCGTCCTCTTGAAGCTTCCGGTACCAGTGGTGAAAAAGCTATCATGAATGGAGTTGTCAACTTCAGTGTACTTGATGGCTGGTGGGCAGAAGGTTACAGACCTGACGCTGGCTGGGCACTAAAAGAGGAAAGGACCTTCCCGAATCAGCAGTTTCAGGATGAACTGGATAGTGAAACTATCTATAATGTTCTGGAAGATGAGATTATTCCGATGTTCTATGCAAAGGACAACCGAGGTCTTTCAAGCAAATGGATTTCCTTCATCAAGAATACAATCTCTGGAATAGCGCCTATCTTCACCATGAAGAGGCAGTTGGATGATTATTTCTCCCAGTACTATTATAAGCTATACGAGAGAACAGAAAAACTGAAGGCCGATGATTATTCAGCTGCCAAGAAGCTGGCATCATGGAAAATCAGAATGCTCAGAAATTGGGAAAGTATTGAAATTGTTCATGTTGAGTTGCCTAATTCCACAGTTTCTCCAATGAGCCTTGGGGAATCACTAACCTCAGAAGTAGTATTAAAACTGGGTGATGTGAATCCTGATGATCTCATGATAGAGTTTGTTGCCGGACAAAGGGTAAATGATCAGATGATTGAACCTCAGGTTATCCATGAACTGAAACTGAACCGTATGGAAGGTGAAAATGCAGTTTATTCTTTCACCGTTACAACTACCCGCTCAGGTGTATTTGACATAGCATTCCGAATTACACCCAAACATCCATTATTGCCGCATCGTCAGGATTTTAATCTTGTTAAATGGGCTTAAATGATTAATAATCAGATGGTATTTTGGTCATAATTTGCCAGAATAAGCCATTTGAATCAGAATTCTTACCTTTGTAACCGGAATTAGCTTCCGGTTACTTTTTTTATACGGAGCAAATTTCAAATAGTTGAAAAGAAACATTTAAATTAAAACCTAACCAATACACCTTAAAAATGGGCCTATTACAAGGAAAGAATGCGCTTATTACCGGAGCCTCCAGAGGAATCGGGAAGGCTATTGCTGTTGCTTTTGCAATGGAAGGAGCCAACATTGCCTTTACCGATATCAGGCGTGATGAATTGATGGAAGAAACTGAAAAGGAATTGAATGCAATGGGCGTCAAAGCCGTTGGATATGCCTCCGATGCCAGTTCATTCGAGGATAGTGAGAAAATGGTTGATGAGGTTGCCCGTGAATTTGGCAGAATTGATATCCTCATTAATAACGCCGGTATTACCAGGGATAACCTCCTGATGCGAATGACCGAAAATGATTGGGATCTTGTAATCAAGGTTAACCTTAAATCAGCGTTCAACCTGACAAAATCTGTTCAGAAATATATGCTTAAACAACGTGCCGGCTCTATCGTTAATATGAGCTCTGTTGTTGGTGTAAGCGGAAACGCAGGACAATCAAACTACTCAGCATCAAAGGCTGGATTGATTGGTTTTACTAAGTCAATTGCTCAGGAACTTGGATCCAGAAATATTCGTTGCAATGCTATCGCTCCCGGATTTATTGAAACCGAGATGACCGCAAAACTTCCAGAAGAAGTAAAGAAGACCTGGGCAGAGCAAATTCCTCTTCGCAGGGGTGGAAAACCTGAAGATGT
>JADJHD010000034.1 GCA_016707705.1 Bacteroidales bacterium | reverse complement strand
TATGGCTGTTAAGACTCGAGCCTGCGGTGATAAGTTTACAGCGCATTATTGCGGCCATTGCGATAGAGATAGTGTCTTAGGTTCCGAAGAAGAGGCTAAGCAATATTCATCAATTTAGACCGGTGATGACCAAGTGAAACCGTGGAACGACTTAAATGTTCCTGATTTCATGGATGAGGAAAATACTTCGCCCAATTAACATCAGCCGCTATGAGCTTACCACCGATAAAAAATCGTTTAGCATTCTGGATGTGCATTTTTCCCTCGTGCTGGTAAATATTTACTGGCCTATGGTTACCTTCTTTGCAACAAGTTCGGGAAAATTTTCTCATCATCAATTGTGCAGCCGAAGCAGAGCGAGGTGAAACTCCGCAGTCAGGAACTTTCCCTGAGCCTGAACAAAATATAAGGTAAATGAGATTAATTCCAGCCCATAAAGCCAGCCCAGTGAGCCTATCTGTTCTGTCAATAAGGAAAAGAAAACTGATTGAGTGAAGGGAAGAACTATCCAGGAAAATTCGTACTCTTCATCAATGCTATTCTAAGCGAACCCGATAAGCGTCAGAACGTAATCTGCAACAAGCCAATATTAAAACGGTTTATGGAACTGAAAAAGTATGCACGGCAGAACAGACACAAAAACTATCACGGAAATCCACCTTCCGCGAACGATGGATTGTGATACTTGAAGGGCAAAGGACAGGGGAATGGAAAAGAAACGGTCAAGGCAAGAAGCACAGGCATCGCTATGGTCAACGAAGGAAATAATAAATGATCATGAACTGAAAGAAACTCATCCGAATTTTAATCAATCATTGCTCTAACAGACTATTTTGTATTAGCTAAAAGTTCTCGGAGAGTAAGCCTTAAACGAACGATTTACATCTTCATAAAATATTTAAAGCAATCATAAATTGTTAATATTGAGCTTAAAGATACATCCATTTTGAATTAAATATACAACATTTTGATATTTATCAATAATTCGGATTATTGTACTGTAACTTGTGAAAAACAAGCCACAAACAGCAGGATAAGTATATACTGTATTCGGTTTAGTCAAATTACATTTCAGACTTCAGGATTTGAACCTTCTAAATCATTTTCGATTCTTAACACTCCCAAATATTCAATTATGAAAAGTATTTTTAATGTTATTCTCAGATTATTGGTATCCCATATTTTGTTCGTGGCTGAAACAGGGAACATCCGGTATTTTTGGCTCTTATGTTCAGGACTGGACTTTTTAATTCAGGGTGCAGCAGCTCTTCAAAATGGTCCAGACCTAAACGCGATGGAAATTGCTAGCGTAAGCTACGCGGCAATGGTGAACTGTTGTTCACGGATGGTGTTACGATTATTACGATGGGATCATAGTATCTTGAGTAACGGAGCTGACTTTGTGAAAAATGCATACTACGCAGTCTGACCAACAATTTACAACCCGGGTTCAACAACACAATACCTGATATTTACCCTTGATTATACTTACAGTAACGGAAATTTCACATATTCAGTGGTGGACATGACACAAAACAATGGCATGGGTGGGGTTGTTTTAAAGAAAATATCTATACAGGAAGGGAACTACACTGAAAATGACTGCGCATTTTCTGCAAGAAAATCATCAGGACATCTGAGTTGTCATCCATGAACAGGACAACTTTATTATTTTAAAAAGCTATTTGGTTGCTTCAATACGGTTTTGTCCAATAATGCTGTGGTCAGTGGAACAGGGCCTGTCAGCAGGCCTCCAGGGTTATCTGAAAATTTCTTCTGACCCGGAAACCTGCTTACGCGGCCACCTACTATCAAAAGCGTGCTGAAATCTATAATTTTGATCCTGCTACCGGTGGTAGCCTACAAGTCTTGAATATGCTTATCCCGATGCAACTATGGAGTTAGAGTTTTCAGGGAACAACACCAAGCTTATGTTTCACGCATCCTATGATGTTCCGAAATCTATCAGGTTGACCTGGCATCGAACATTAATAACTTTTGTGCCAACACGGCATAGCATAGAGACAATGCAATTAGGTTCCCATGGAAGATATATATTTACCTTTATGACAGGCCAAATACACCGGAAACTATTATCTGGGGTGATCAACTCCTTTGACTTTAAGCGAAGCCATGTGTGGTATGTTGGTATTATTCACCTTAGAACGGCATGTCGAAGCGGGGCAACCTGGTTTGCTGGCATTACGGACCCAATCAGGTTGGTACTGAATTTTATCACTGATTCCAGTTGCACCTAATCAGCCAGTAATGTTCAACGACTGCTCAAGCACACTTCTGGGTATATTTTGAAATGGATCTAAAATTTCGGGATGGTACAACCGAAACTATTATTTTTCCTGAAAATCGAATGTGCAGCATGTTCATGCCCAGAACTCCCGCGGAACATACTACGTATCGCTCACCACAAAATCACCAATGGGGGGATACGCCAGCTCTGTGACTTTTCCTGTTGTTTTCCTTTACCTCTACCAGTACAAATTTCCTTGTACAGGCGATTGCACCAAACCTGGCAGTTTACTTTGCAGATCGTACTTCCCCTGAATGGAGGCGAGGAAATATTATTAACTGGCAGTGAATTTCAAGATCCTGCTTGGGTCATGCTGTGGCTGCCCTCTAGTAATCCCATGCACGTGTTCGCCCTAACGGCACCAATGTAATGCTTGTTGTGACGAATACCGGTTGCATGGATACAATAGTCAAGCGGGTCATCAGTAATCAGTGCTCATTGACTTTACAAGTACTACTGCATGTTTGAGTGAAGGCTGTTTCTTTGGATCCACAATGATGATGGACCCAGAAAACAATTGCAACATGGCTTTGGGAATTTGAGGATGGATCAGTTTCGGTAAGCAATCCAAAGCATGTGTACATAGACAAGGATGTGATACCGTAACTCTTTCCGTTGTTGACACCATGGGCTGTCCGAACAACGTGACACACATTTAATGTATGGAATTTACGTCATGCATCTTTTGATTATGCAACAACGGCCTGGAGGAGTTCAGCCCGTTCAGTTTATTAATCTTTCTCAGAATTTTGCTAACCAGGCAGAATGTAACATGGCTGTGTAAGTTTTGGGACCGGACAACAATCCACAGTTCAAAATCCGACTCATACCTATCAGTTTGGAAGAAATTATTATGGCCTGCCTCTATAAAGAATAGATACGAGAAAAATCTCTCCTACGAGCATATTGTCACTTACAATATCAGGGAACCTTCAGCAGATTCAGATATGACTATCCCCGAAACTTCTTTGTTGGTTTGTCAATCAATCATTATTTGCAGAAAACTGTGATGTGGGATTTTAGGACTGGCGATATTTCCAAATGAATTTAATCCTATTCACAACTTTTCACGGAGCCGCAGATTACGAGGTTTGCCTTGAATCTGCCAATGCCTGCAATTCCACTATCCAACTGCGATGCTATACAATTGGATTTATTTTCAGGAATCAGGCTGATGTTTCAGCACAAGGAATAATGATATCTCCCAATCCGTAACTAGCGATATTCTGATAAAATCAAATAGCTATAAGATTTCACAGGTTGAGATATTTACTTCTCTTGTAGAATTCTAACTGATACTTATGTGCTGAAAGATTTAGGAATAATTTACTCCATTTCATTGAAGAGAATACCCTCCGGAATTTACATTCTGCGTATTTATTCTAACCGAAAAGGAGTTCATCACCAAAGACGGATTATTCAGTAGAAGAGGTCCAGTTTACGGCACACATTGCGGTCAATGACTAACAAATATCTCTGCTGCGGCTGAGAAGTATAATATCTTGGGTCTAATCAGTAAAAATATTGCTGCGTTTTCAATGTGATCTGACCGTCAACACCTGGAATATCAATTCCCAATTCCCAAACGAGGATCTGTTGTGGTACAGATTCTTTCCAAAATCTGAAAGGAGTTGAATACTTTACAGATTACTAAGGTTCATATTCTGTCTACATATCCAACTCTCTATAAGAAGCTCAATATTTATCACTCATAATATCGCTGGTTCTCCCCTATTCCTGGTGCCCAACAGGTAAAAGAGGCGGCATCGACACTGGTGACCCACACAGTTGCTGCAGCAGAAAGTAGCATTCTAGAAGTCAGTACCAATACGGCCGGATATTGGATACCTCCATGAGTTGAGAAAGAATTGAGTGGATTCAAGCCTAAGGCAGGAGAAGAAAAAGCTGTTGCTCAAGCGAAGGATTACCATTAGTCAGGGTTGAAATAGTCAGTGTTGCCCGATAAATTGACACCTCCGCCAATGCCGGATTATTCGCTGCCGGAACTCTTTTATGCCAGGGGAACCGGGACAAGGAAATCAGTTTTCTATCGAATTCTCTTTATTGATGCAGCTCCTCTTAAGTATGATTTCAGTAAAAAGCTGAAGGAAGCATCCGTTTCCTGCCAATGGAAGTTAGGGAAGCTGGCAACATGACCATACCCGGACAGAAGCAGTTGTCGGCTTTTGAAGATATTCTGGTATCATTTGGTGCCGTTTCAAATCCATTCGGGCCATTCGATCAACTGGCACACGCTTGACTTGAGTATTCAGGCTGAAGAGATCACGACTCTGTTGGAAATAAATTCTGACGGTGCGCAATCCGCTTGGATAACCAAAAGCTGGGAATTAGAGCTGGCAATTATCCTGGGTTTGACGGGAAAGATACAAGAGCATGGGAATTCAGTCCTTGCCCAGTCATCTTTCACTGAAAGGGGTTTCCGGAAACAGAATGGTTCCCATTTCGCTGGGGCTATCCTCATTGGGCAGCCTTGTTGATTATTCAAGTTTTAGTGCTTGTTGGCGAAAAAGGCGGAAAAGTTAACGCCTTCCGAGAGTTTGGAACAAATTGAGATCCCGAACGTCAATCCACAAGCAATACGCTTTACCATCAAGGCAGTGTTATAGTTATTCCTGTTGCTGGCTTTACTGCCAGGATTGATCGAGAACTGGGAAAAGAAATCTGATCGGGAAGAAAAGATCAAGATTCGTCCGCTCATTTTGGGCAGCATCGCCCTTGATTGATAGCAGCAATGGTAGCCTATTGAGGACAGGGAATCGTCTGATAAGTTTTTCACTTGGCTTAAGGGGATTCAAGTGACCCATGGTGATGGGGTTGTAGGACTGCTTGCAGGATATTTCAGGACCCTCAGTTGCCCAAAACATCTGGTGCATAGATTAAATGAGGCTGGGAGGTGTTGCAGATGAGGTGCCGATGAAGTCAGGTTTTGCAGCCACGAATGCCCAATGTTTACGAATGATTCGTTCTTTTATTCGTGTATTCATTAGCGACTTTGAAAGAGGGATGAAGTTATGCCATGAATACCAGTGTGAGTTTAATTTATTAATACATTTAGTTGTTATTGGCACCTAATATTCTGATTTATTTATTTAATGTATTAGTGAGTGATATATTTTAAAGACCAAAGCTATTCCATTATTGATGTCTGTATGGATGTACACAATCAATTAGGGCTGGATTTCTGGAGGTGTCTATAAAGATGCCGCCCGAGTATAGATTCAAAAGAAGCGGATATTCCATTTGAAGGGTATGTTGTGCATTGCAAGGATATTATTTTACCTCATCGATTTATGCCGATTTTGTTGTTTACGACAGCATTATCCTGGAGGTAAAGGAGTTTCTTCTATTCCGGAGGGGTTGTTGCTCAATGCATCAATTACCTGAAGGTCTCACATAATAAACTAGCCTGCTGATTGTTTGAAAACTTAAACTGAACTGCAGAAAAATACCATGGTTGATTCCAATCACAATAGGAAGGTTTTTATACAGGATGCTCGAATGTTTTGAATCTCCATTCGTTCCGCTTTGTTCATATTCCTGGCAACTATAGTGGAAAGGGTTTTATACGAATGCACGAATGTTGGCGAATCTCGTACTCGTTTCCTTATTCGCGTATTCGTGGCAACTTTTCTTCAGTTGGAAAGGGTTTTGCCTCGAATGCACGAATGTTACGAATCTCGTTCGTTCTTTTATTCGGCTGTTAGGTGGCGGCTTTGCTTGAATGGTAGGGTTTTGGCTACAGATTTTTGGCACAGATGTTTCAAGAATCTCATTCGTTCTTTTGATTCGTATTCGTGGCGACTTTCACTGAATGGAAGGGTTTTCCGCGAATGTTTAGATCTCATTCGTTCCTTTATTCGCGTATTCGTTGAATAGAGGTTTTTATGCAAGATTCACTGTTTACTCTTATTTTCTCTTCCAATTGCCTTCGGTCTTTCCTCAATTGAACATTTACTGTTTTCAGATTTTCGAATTCAGAGTTAATGGATTCAAGGTTGCTGATTTTCTGTTTCAGGGCAACTATTTTCCAATTTATCGGACTCAATGATTTGCTACTGCTCCTGCATTCCCTTTCTGAAGTGGAACAGCAGGCTATAGGACACAGAATAGTGATCATCTGCATCAGTTGGCTGATACGTAAGTCCGTTGAAAGTCATAACCACTCTCACCGTTGCATTTTCAGCATCCTGAGCAACAAATCACTTTGCCTGATGACTGAAGGCTGACTCAAATCGGATTCATCAAGATGGTCATGCTGGGAGGCTATCAGGAATTTTGCGAGGTATTCCTCGATTTCGGCTGTCGAGGTAGCATAGTACCGGTTTGAGTTTCAAGGATAAAGTCGAGGCCCGCTTGTTATCCTCTGAAAGGTTATACTTGAAGCGCGACCGTCCGGAAAGCTGCTAAGCCTGGCCTTCAATGGAGTAGTACTGCTGCCTGTTAAGCCTGGTTTTATTGCTGGACCCTACAAAACTCCGCTTCCCTGTGAACAGTCGCATTTGAAAAGATTCCACGGAGCGGCGTCTTTCCTGCTCCAAAGGCTGAATTATTGCCGCGTAGGCCCCCTGTTAAGAACAAGGGAATTTAAGCCGATAGCAGTGTTCGGGTTACCTGTTGAGTTATTTGAAAAGAGAACTGGTACCAATAAGCGCTATTATTGATTCCGGTAGTATTGTTATATACAATGCATTAACTCCGTTTGCGGTATTATTGTATCCGGTAGTGTTCTTTACATAGCCTGCATTCGACCAGCAGTGTTGGAGTTCCTGTTAATTTACAGCAATGTCTAACAACTCAACCATTCCCCTTTGTTATTGTTACCTGTGTTTGAAGCCGGACTCTTCGAGCCTCAGGAGGCTTCAAAACCTACTGCAACAGATTATTGTCAAAATGCAACAGAAGAATTGTTCAATATGAGCCATTGCACTGATTCAGATTGCTGTTGCCTTATTCCCAGCTGAGTTTTCCATGAATTCAAGCCTATTGCCAAATTGTTGCTTCCTGTCGTGTTAGAAGTAATTTTTCAGCATTTCCAGTAGTGAGATTATTGGTACCAGTTGTATTATCGAAGAGTGAATACACACCACTTGCAGTGAAGTTATTCCTGTTGAATTGTTTACTAAAGCACTAACCCTTCTTGCAGTATTAAAGAAGCCATTGCTGTTATTATTTTGTGAGAGCTTGAAGCCAGCAGCTGTATTATCAATGTCCGGTGTTCAATTGCGCATTGGAAGGGCCTCTCAAGGCTTCAAATCCTACGGCGACATTATGTCCTACTAAGGGTGTGAAGAACTGTTGGAGTAATACCTGGCCCCTGTTCCAATTGCTGTTGCATTGTTACCTGCAACATTGCTAAACATTGCGTTAGTTCCTACAGCAACATTTTCGTTTCCTCTGATATTGTAGTTCAATGACCCCTCCCGAATGCAAGGTTTGATAGTCCATTGTAGTTAAAATATGGGCTGCCAACACCATAGGCAGAGTTGTTGGCTCCTGAATTATTATTATAGAAGTGAATTTAGTCCATTAGGCTGTTATTATATCCAGTTGTATTTGTCTTCATTGCATCACCCCATGTAACCGTATTAGCATAACCGGTTGTATTGGAAGTTATTGCGTTGTAACCACCTGCTGTATTCCAGCTTCCCAGTATTGTTCTTTAAGGTCTGGTAGCCTACTTTGTGTTTAAGTTTCCGGTATTTTCTTTAAGAACCATTTGATCCTCTGATTGCCTCAAGCCCCAACTGCTGCTTTGTAATTTCAGAAATGAACTGGAGAGTGTTTGTTCGAATATTGCAATGCATTTGCTCCAACAGCTGTTGCATTGTTTCCTGCTACATTGCCTTGTATAGGCATTTGCCCCAGCGGAATTATTGATGCCAGAATTATTATTCCCCCCTGATAGAGGACCTAGAAATATATTATTCTTCACAGGGTCAATTTTCCCTGCCTTCTGATTGTTTACCCTGAAATTCAATCCAACATTATCTGTTGTTCCGAGGAAGTTTACTGAATCAATTGTACCGGCATTTCCGTCAGCGACCATCCGTTTCCAGAACCTGAAGTCCATCCAATGGAAGCTCCTCCATAATACTCAAGCCTGTTAAGGTTTGTATTGTAAATAAGAAGTCCTGCAGCAGGGCTGACAATAGCATTCCGTTGTGTAGTTGTCAGCGGGGAGGAAGGAAGCCCCTTATTGTTGAATTTCACCATCGAGTCCGGCTGAGTTATCAGGTAATGTGCCATCGCTATTGATTGCAACCTGAGCCAGAAGAAGTGTTTTCGAATTATGACTCCTAGAAAAAGAGTAAGTGAGTAGTGATTTCTTCTTATCTTATTTTCTCTTCAATTGCCTTTAGCCTGCTCTCAATTGAGAGTTAACGGATTCCAGACTGTTGGTTTTTCTTCCCGAAGCTTTGGTTTTCAGTTTATCGGACGTCAACCGTTTGCTGCTGCTCCTGCATACCTTTTGCCAAAGGACCACCAAAGAGGCTGCAGGACCAGAATAGTGATCATCGACATCGGTTGGTTTACGCATAGTCAGTTGGAGTCAGGTACCAGTTTCCTGCATTGCATTTTCCACATCCTGAGCAACAAATCCCAATTGCCGGATGGCTGAAACCTGACTAAATCAGATTCATCAAGATGGTACGCTGGAGGCTGTCGGGAGATTTTTAACGAGATATTCCTCCAATTCCGGCTATCAAAATTGTAAAGTACCGGTTTGAGTTTCGGGATGAAAGTCAGGCCTTGATGCCATCTTCAAGAGAGGATTATGCTTTGGACTTGACCGTCGAGAGGAAGGCTGTAAGCTGCCTGGCCTTCAATGGAGTAACGCTGGTATTCCCCAGTCTGATTTTATTGCAAATGGCACCTTAACAACTGCTCCGCTTCCATTGCTGTAGCATTTGAAAGATTCCGTGCGCCGACGTCTGCACCTGTTCCAAGGGCTGAATTATTGCTACCAGTGGTGTTAATGCCTTAGGAATTCAAGCCGATTGACGCTACTGTTAGAACAACCAATCTAATTCTTCAGAGACTGGTTCCAACAGCACTGTTATTAATTCCGGTTGTATTGTTAAACTATGCACCTATCGGTTGCAGTAGTGTTGTAACCGTTAGTATTCTTATACATGGCCTGTTCCAACAACAGTGTTGGCAGTACCTGATAGATTCACCAGCAATGTCTGGGCCTCAGGGGCTGTATTATTGTCGCCTAATGTTAGATATGCACCCAGTAGACGACCTTCAAAGGCTTCATAACTAAGCAGCCATTATAATTTTCAAAGGATGGTGATTGTGTTGTTACATAAGTTTTGCCTAGCATTTTCTATAATACGATTGCCATTATTACTTGGCACATTGTCTCGACATTTAGCCAATAGCCAATTGTCGTTTCCGGAATCTTCCTTGTTATTGCTTGACTTGAGGTATAATGATTGTCCTGGCAGTATTATTTAAACCGTTGTATTTGCGCCGAACTTTAGTGTAGTGTGGCCATTGGAGCAGCCTAGTTTACCTACATGCAGTAATGTGGTGGAAAACTCAATCGACACCGGAATTGTCGCTACGTACTGGCGCTATTTACTCTTACTGCGATAACTTCCGTTTGCTGTGATTTTTAGTGATGCCTTCGAGACTGTCATAAGCCAATCGGATGTTCCACTGGCTTTGAATGCCTGAATTGCTGTTGGCAATAGTAAGTCATTTCCGCACAACGGCTGTATTCCCCAACATCTGCTCGTATTGAGTGTCGAACAATTGATGGCCTATCGCTTGTATTATTGTGCCGTGAATTGGTGCGGAACTTGGCAGACCCTTTAACCGGATTTATTTGAACAACCTGCCACTTATCCATGAAATATAAGGTTTTGTTGAGTTCTTGAATAGATTCAGTTGCTCCTTAGTTCCAATACGCTGATCATTGTAACCGCTTGATTTCTGGACCACTTAAATTTGATCGCAACTGCAATTTAGCTTTCCGAGTTGTTATTTGTTATTTCAGCCTTGTGCCTGGGCCGTGTTATTGTTTCTGGTCGTTTGTGAATTGCATGACCTGTGGTCCCAAACAGTGTTGCAAGTTGGCGTATTCCTGAACAATACCTCGGTCCTCTCGGAACTGAACCTGGACGGTTCGTTTGAATTTTCGATATTTGCGAGCGGTCTTGATAAAGCCAAAACTGCTTCATTTACTACCGCATTATAACGCTATTAGCAACCTTTACTTCCTCGACCTACTGAACTTATGGCGTTTCCCGTGCTAATTGCCGTTATTCGACAGACATTGCATACATTGCGGAACACGTCAACGATGCATTCCTCCACTTAATTACACATAGAGTGCATTCTTTCAGGGTGAAGCGACATTAGTGACTTCGGAAACCTTTGTTCCTAACAATGCACCTATGCCTAAGCCGAGGTTTTCGTTCCTGAAGTATTAGCATCCATAGCGACGGGTCCGGCGGCTACAGTTGTATGTTACGGAACTTGATTAAACTTCGAGTAGGGACAGGATCCTATCGCAACATTGCCTGATCCGGACGTATTTGCTTAAAACAATGTAGCCCTTAGCAGTGTTGTCACCGGAACTTTTGTTCAAACACGCCTGGTAGCCTGCGCTGTTTTGAAATTACACGGGTTGCCTGCCGTAACCTGAAATCCCCACTTTAAAGCTTCAAAACCAACTGCTACGTTGAATTAATAAACCGGTGGTAGTTGATATAATACTGCATCCCCATTTTCAACTAGCAGTGGAATTTTTGCTGAATAAACATCCGTGCGCCATTCATTTCCCACTGCCGTTTGTTATAATTTCCTCACTCCGGCCATCTGTGCACTAAGCAAACTTAAACGAAGTTTCGGATCCATTAACATTTCGAGTTGGTGAACTTCCCTCCAAAGACAAATTAGATGTGGTTCGTACTATACTAAGGCATCAGAAAGCCAAAGCAGGTTCCGCTTCCCCGTTACATGTTAAATCTGGGTGAATTAAGACCGTAGGACTGTTTTTGATCCAACGTATTACTTCTTAGAACATCATTCCCATGCAGATTGGCGTTTCGGTTGTGTTCCCGAATTATCGTTGCTTGCGTATTCCAGCCTCCGCTGAATTATTTCTCAAAGCCTGATAACCAATCGCAGTGTTCGAAATCCCTGTATTTTCAGAAGATGTTTCCGACCCTCTTATTGCCTCAAAACCAACTGCTACATTGTAAATTGTAAAAGGGATCGTTGAATTGTTGACAAATTGCATTGCATTTGTTCCAATTGCTGTTGCATTGCTTCCGGCCACATTACTTTGCATTGCGTTGGCCCTGTATGCTGAATTATTTGTACCTGAGTTGTTGCTGAACCAGCAAAGGACCGAAAATGAATTCTGTTTAGTGAGGTCAATTTTCCCTGCTTTCTGATTATTTACCCCGAAATTCAATGGTACATTATCTGTTGTTCCGAGGAAGTTGACGGTATCAATTGTACCGGCATTTCCCGTCAGCGACCATCCGTGTCCGGAACCTGAAGTCCATCCAATGGAAGCTCCTCCATAATACTCAAGCCTGTTAAGATCTGTATTGAAAAGTAGTAGTCCGGCAGCAGGACTGGCAATCGCAACACGCTGGGCGGTGCTCAATCTGGAGGCAGGAAGCCTTTATTGGTGAATTTAACATCCAGTCCGGCGGAATTATCGGGCAGAGAGCCGTGGTATTGATTGCAAACTGGGAAAAGGAAAGGCTTTGCTGATGAGCAGCAACAGCAGGAAAAACAGGAAAGTTCTGGTCATAGTCGGGTAAAGTTTGGGAAGACCTGCGGAATGGTGCAAGCAGGGGATGCTGTGCACCATTTAGCAGGTCGTCTGGCTTCAGGTTTTCTGAACAACAAAACTAAGTTCAATCCTGCAACGGGAAATCACCCAGAACTGGTGAAACTTTTGGGGATGTGAAGGGATAGGAAGTTAAATGATATATTCCACCACGATGGATTCATCCACCCGCAAGTGGCTATAGATCAAAATAAGAAATTAACAGGAGGAAATCAGACTAGCCTGCGCTTGATAGCCTTGGCTACAGCCTCACTTTTGGAATTGACATGCAGCTTCTCATAAATCTTCTTGATATGGGAATGCACGGTTTCGTAGCTGATAAATGTTTTGTCGGCGATAATCTTGTAGCTCATTCCCTCAACCAGAAATTTCAGGATTTCTCTTTCCCGATCTGTGAGCTGGGTAAACTCACCCGGATGAGGCTGCTGCTGAAAATTATTCAATACCCTGCGGGCGACGGAGGGAGTAAAAAAGGAGCCTCCGTCGGCAACTTCCCTGATAGCCTGAAGTACTTTTTCGGGAGCAGTATTTTTCAAAATATAACCAGAGGCTCCGTTGCAGAGGGAAGCGAAAATCTTGTCGTCATCTTCGAAGACAGTCTGCATGCATACATTGATTGCCGGAAAATGCTCCTTGATTTCTTTAACAGCATCAATACCATTTTTACCCGGCAGGTGAATATCCATAAGCACCACATCCGGCATCAGGGCTTCAATTCGCTGTAGCAGGCGATTCGTATCCTCAAAGGAGCCGCAGAGTTCCATATCACCGGAAGTGACAATCAAAAACTCCAGGCTTTCCCTGAACTTCTGGTTGTCCTCAAATATTGCAATCTTCATAATCAAACTTTCAGCCAGCAAAGTACGAACTAACAAACAGGGGAAACAATCACCAATTCAGGGGATATCCGGCCCTTTAAATATTCCAGTTCAGAAGGATTATAGTCCCTTCATCAGGATTTGAAATTATCTGAAATTCAGCCTTCATCTCATCCGCCCTGGACTTCATATTCTTCAATCCGTTTCCACGCCTTATGGTATTTTCATTGAAGCCCCGGCCATCGTCCCGAACCTGAAGAATCAGCTTCCCGCCCTGCAGTTGCAGGCTTATCCAGAGGTTTGAAGCTTCAGAATATTTGGCAGCATTATTCACAGCCTCCTTGAAAACCAGATAGAAATTCTTCCTCCCTTCAAGCGGGAATACAATCGAGTTTATCCTTTCATCCTCCTGAAAATGCAGATGGATATTTTTCATTGCACAGACATCCGTGGCAAAATTCTGCATACGGCTGATTAATTTCTCTCCATGGTCATTATCGGGATTGATTGCCCAGACAATATCGCTCATTCCCGAAACCATTTCCCGGCTGCTCTCACCCATCTTATCCAGAACATTCACCAGCATTGGCTGGGAATCTTTCAGTTGTCGCTTCAATGCATCACTGTAGATGGAAATGGAACTCAATGTTGCACCTATATCATCATGCAGGTCGATGGCAATGCGTGTCCGGAGCCGCTCCAGTTCAAGTGCTTTACGTTTCCTGTAATGATTGATTGAGAAATGGGTGGCTGCAGCTGCCAGAAGTATCAGTGCAATAAACCACCAGCTGCGGTAAAATGGAGGAGGAATGCTGAATTTAAATGATGTAATTTCACTTTCTGCTCCTTCATCATTCACTTGCCGGGCAAGAAAAGTATAGTCGCCGGGAGGAAGCTGCTCATAACGGATCAGCTGTTGTCCGGACAACTCATTCCACTTGTTTTCCCAGCCTTCAAGCATGTAAAGGATGCGGGTTTCCTTGTCTTCGGTAAAATTCATTGAAGACAGCTCAATCTCAACAGCTTCCTTATAGGAGCACTTAATAGGTTTGGGTTGACCAATCACCATATATGAAACCCTGTCGCCATGCTTTACCCGGCTGATCAGGACTGCCGGCGGAGCAATACTCCTGCTTAGTAGTGAATCATGCAGGATTCCGAATTTACCATTGGCAGCAAGGATTACCTCCCCTCCCGGACCAAGGTGGAAATCCTCAATTTCCTCATCTTCTTCCCAGCCCAGCTTATTACTGATATTCACCCAATGCCTGAAGGTGGTGTCAGTTTTTAATAGCCCTCTTGAAGTTAGCGCCCAAATGTTCCCTCTGGAATCACAATCTATCTTTCCAATGATGAATTCAGCATATCCTTCTGCCGGAAACACTTTTGCCAGTCTGTTCTGACTGAATTGGTAGATCTGCAAGCTGCTGCTCACAAAAACAGAGCGACCGGGTGAGAAAAAGATTTTTTCAGGGGCAGTTTTATTTCTGTCGATTCGTTCATCCTTAATTTCCGGAGAATAAGAGGTGTAGGCATAATCGGATGCATTAACCTTGAAAAGCCTGTTATCGGCTGTAAAGCAGATAGATCCGTCATCAATAAGCTGAATATCATGGATGTCCTTCCCGATAAGATTATCAGGTTTGTTTCTATCTGCAAACAATAAGGTCGGATTTCCCCCGCCCTGACCAAAAACCAGGATTCCGGAACGATGCAGGCTAACCCAGAGTTTATTGCTTTTATCAGCTACAATTATTCCCGTTGAAGTTTGTCCCGACTTCATCTGAGCAAGTGAATTCCAGCTATCCAATCTATTATTGAATTTATCATAATAGCCCATTCCATTAATGGATGAAAACCAATATCCCTTTTCGTTGGCAGTCCAGGTATTGATGCCCCCCAGCAGATTCTCAGGGTCAGAAGGCAGTTTGAATTTACTCAGCTGATGACTTAGCGCGTCATACTGCCACCAGCCTTTGAGAGTACTGAGAAAGTATCGGGAGTTGTTGCCGATTTCGGGGATTATATGGTAGATATGTTGCCATTCAGGATCCGGATCATTGATGGTAGTCCATTCAAAGGAGAGGCTGTTGCTGTTCATCCGGTATAGTCCGGAGGAGCCGGTAATCCAGAGGTTGCCCTGCCTGTCGGAAAAGAGATGGCTGATGTTATCGGTGAGACTGGTAAATTTCGCCGGACTTTTCCCGCTTCCATCCAGAAATATCAGTCCTTTATTGGTTGCCAGCACCAGGTACTCCCTGTTGAGAATATGCGTAATCAGCATATCGGATATGACCAGCTGCTTGAAATTAAGAGGAGGAAAAGATTGCTGTTCAAATTTGTCATAAGATTCATTGAACTTCAGAAGGCCTTGCTCCCAGGTGCCGGCCCGGATATCTCCCTTAGAATCCTCAATTATTGATACAACCGGATAGGCAGATTTCTCAGCACCAAGTTCATAGAGAAATGATGAAATCCTATGGGTTTTCCTGTCGAAAGCTTAATTCCGTAGGAAGTGGTCAGCCAAAGCCGACCTTTGCTGTCTTCCAGAACCCTGCTTATAAACTTATTAATACGGTCATCTTTACCGGTAACGGTTACAGGGAAATTCTCAAAGCTATCAGATTCGGGATGATAGAGAGCGATCCCTTTTTCGGTTGTAAGCCAAAGGTTATTGCTTCTATCCATATAAAGGTAATCGCACCATTTGAAAGGAATGGTTCCCTTGCCGGTACCTTCGAAGTAGTGAGTGATTTTCTCGGTTTGCGGATCCAGTTTATTCAGTCCGTTCTGAGTCCCGATCCAGATATTCCCTTTCTTATCCTCGGCTAGACATACGATGGAAAGATCAGTGAGACCATCCTCTCCAAGGTGGGTATATTTTTTGAAGAATCTGCCATCAAACCGGCTCAGACCATTATTGCTGCCAATCCACAGAAATCCCCGGCTATCCTGAATGATGGCATTGGTATTATTGTCAGAAAGTCCATTGGCTGTAGTATACTTATCAAATCTGAGATTGCTGAACTGCGCATGAAGATCATCTCTTCCTAAAAGAAAGGCTATTAAAAAGAAGAAGAAGATCCGGGAAAATTTCATTTGTGTCAGCTGCTTTTCAGCATTCAAGATACTAAATTGAAGTGAACTCGACTTAATTTAAACAGAAAACAATCTTCATGTTGCTAAAAATCAATAGGGTAATAAGGTTCGATGCAAGTTTGACCATTCAGGTTACTAAGGTTAAGGAATAAGAATAAGGTGTATTACGTTAAAGTGTCAAATATCTTCCAAGACAAAACCTTAGTAATAAATCAACCCCCTGCAATCTACCTTATTCCCTTATCGTTCAATCACTTCTGTATTCTTATCAGCTACCTCACTTTAGGGTATATTGAATTCATGTTAAATTAATGCCGGCAATGTTCTGACTTTTCAGGCCTACTCAAATCAGGCAATAATTAGTGTAAAACAACATTCATTCAGGCAATTAGGTTCGATGCAGAGCAAATAAATATTACTCAACCCCAATGGAGAAGAGTCAGTTTTATAGCGCCAAATTCGCTCTGAAGAAGGGAATACCTGATGGATTATTCCGTCTTTACAAACCTTGTCACGAGCGCTTTTTCCGTTCCCCTGACAACCAGAATAAAAGCTCCCTTCATTAATTCGGAGATATCGATTTGTCCTTCGGGGGCAAGAATATCCCTTGTGATCTCCTGTCCGGCAAGATTGAAAATACTGAACACAGAGCCAGGCTTTATTTCAGGAATTTCCGATGCATTAACCGAGATACTGTTTATTGCAGGATTTGGGAATACCCTTAAGCTTGCAGCCAATGCAAGTGGATTGCTCAAACCTGTGAAGTATGAATCATCGTAGATCACATCATTATCCAATTGGGCATTGATAAGTCTGGAGGTGAATCCGGGAGTCATGGTGCCATGCTGAATGGTGCAAAGCCTGTCGATGGTGGGGTCAATATCAAAGGTTACCGGACCGCCGGGAAGTAGCTGCGTATAAGCTGAATCGGAGAAAATGCTCAGCATGGTAGAGCTTTCCGACATTCTCTCAAGTCGGATGTAGTACTTGCTTATGGAGGCATCAGCATGGATAACAGACTGTAAATTGAAGGTGCGGTAATTGCCTTTTTTCCCTTCAATCATAAAGAACCAGTTGTTGATGTTGTTGTCAACAGAGCCATCGGACATCAGCACAACAGCGATCCCATCCTGTGTTGTTTCCTCATATCCCTGAGCAGCGTTATACGACATAAAGTCGAGGGAGCCGGCAGTGAGAGCGAGAACAACTTCTCCGGTACCATTTCCATAGGGATTGGAATTCAGGATGGTGAACTCGCATTCAGCCCTCCAGTAAAGAGTAGGCAGGGTTGGGTAAAAAGTACGATAAACCCTGTTGTAATCACCACAGTAAACATTATCGAAATTACAAATACCATTGTTCACATTCACGTCTCCATTGCCCTGCATATGCCAGGCATCCTGATCGGTGAAATCGTCGCTGAAAATAATATTGCTTTCATTGCCGAATGAAAGAAAAGAAACTAAGAGGAAAGCCAGTGCTCCCGCGAAGGAAAGGAATGAATTTTTCATACTGAAATTTAGATTTAATGAAACTATAGGTTAACTGAAATATATTGTATCGTAATAGGAGATATAAAATTATGAAATATTTTTTGTTTTCGGATGTTAGACAGGATATTTTTCTTTGATATACCCTTGCTGAATTATTTAGCAAACCTTTCTCTGGTCAGGCGTATATGTTTGCACTGGTATAAATCAATCTGCTGGAAATCCGTTTCTTGATTCCTTAAGGTTAAGAAATTGATTCAAATTAATCCCTGATACACCTTACTGAATTTCCTAAATCTTTGGATGTTATTTGAAGATGGCTGATTTTGGATGAATAATTATTAAGAACAATAGAATTGGTCCTATCAAATCCAAATACGACACTTATACTGGAAGACCAGAAAAGAGTGGAAGTGTTGAAGGACATAAAAGTGCCATCAGAATTCCTTTTACCAGCACCCAGTGCAGTGAATCCGCTGGTATTGGTAGCTCCGGTGTTAGCTGACAGCCAGTGAAGGGTGCCAGTTTCTTTCATTTTACCACCAGCATCAGTACCGAGTTCAGCATCATCAGTTGAGCATAGCATAGTTGGATCCAGGAAAGTTTCCATCTGGCACCATTCATTGAAAGAGGGAATATGCCATCCTTCCGGACAAATACCCTGCCTCCCGCTAGGATTCGCACTGCTTTGAGTGGCATAATTCATCATTTCATCCCATTGGTAAAGTCCTCCATAAGTAGTGCAGTTTGACTCCAGATCATTCATACAATACTTCTCTATAGTATTATTATTTGACTGTTCTTCAGAGCCATTGATACGAGTACCAATGTTTATATTTTCAGCCATCCAGCATTGCGTATTGATGAGCACTGTGTTATATTCCTGTCCATCTCTGGAATCTAATACGGGCTGGCCACAAGTCCAAAGGCACCAGATTGTAGTCTGGGAAATCGGGGTTACAGCTGAATACCCACATGAAGAGTAAGCCCACACATAGCGGTTATAGGTAGTTGCACAGGCAAGCCCGGTTTCAGTCTTTTGCAGGAGTAATCCCATGTCAATGGCTGTAGAATAGTCGTTTTCTGTACTCCATTTGTAACCGATTGCACCTGAAACTGATAGCCATTTCCATGTGATAGTACTGGTCGAAAAAGTATGTGTCCCTTCAACTGGTGCAAGTGGTATATTCGTCATAGGAGTGACCTGGGTGAGGGCGACGGAGGTTGATGAGCCGCAACTGCTATAGGCCCATACATATCGGGTATAGGACGTATTGCAGTTTAAATTGATTTCAGTTTTTGAGGTTGCACTTCCCATATCCTGGGCTGTGGCATAGCTATTTGTTGTATTCCATTTATATCCAGCAGCTCCCGGTACTGCGTTCCAATTCCAGATAATGGTGGTAGGAGTAGCAAATGTGACAGCAGCAACAGGTGCATCAGGAAATTTGGGTGTGGACTTGGTAATTGTACCTGCCACAGAATTGCCACAATTGCTATAGGCCCAGATATACCTGGTAAAGCTGTTGTTACAGGCAAGCCCGGTTTCTGTTTTCGTTGTTGATGTGCCCATATCCTGGGCAGTTGCATAATTGTTCACAGTATTCCATTTATATCCAGTGGCTCCTGTAACTACATTCCAGTTCCAGATGATTTCTGAAGTGTTAGCAACATGGGAAGCTGTTGTTGGAGCTGCCGGAGATATTGTTGTTGACATGGTTTCAGGAATTGAATTGGTGTTCCCGCAATTGTTATAAGCCCAGATATAGCGTTTATACACCGTATTACAGCTTAGTCCGGTTTCTGATTTAGTGAGAGTATTCCCTACATCAACTGCAGTTGCATAGTTGTTTGAGGTATTCCATTTGTATCCGGTTGCTCCCTGGGCAGCTGTCCAATTCCAGGTGATCTGATGTGGATATGCTAATGAAACTCCAGCACCAGGTAATGCAGGGTTTACCGCAGTTGATTGGGATAAAGTAACCGGTGCAGAGGTACCACAATCATCATATGCCCAAAGGAAACGGGTTTGCGTCGTATTGCAATCCAAGCCAGTTTCAATATAAAAACTATTGGTGTCGAGACTGATAGCTGTCTGAAGGTTATTCGAAGTATTGAACTTGTAACCAATTGCACCTGGCACCGATTCCCAGTTCCAGGTAATCTGGCTGGAGCCGGCAATATGCGTCTGCTGAGTTGGGGAAGCAGGTGGCATGCAAGAACTTGTCATCAGGCTCCATTTTCCTCCCATGTACATAGCCAACGATCCGTCACCTGTGGGACCGCAATTGGTACAGAAAACAAACAGCCCTTCTGCAGGAGACTGAATATCCAATATCTGGCTGTATGTCATCCGTGGAGGAAGGATTCCCTTGCTGTTGGATTTCACATCCAGCATTGCTGAATTGTGAGGGTTTGAGCCATCAGTATTAATACCAACCTGGGCGTATGTAAGAATCTCAGTAAGACAGAGAAATAGAATCAGGAATAAATTCTTAAGTTTTGAGTTCATAGCAGACGATTCTGAATAAAAGTATCCTGGGTTTTATAAGCGATTTTTACCTGAAATCAATTGGCCTTTCTGGTTTAATCCCTTACACAACGAACTGAATTTGGTTGCGTCTTAGAATGGTAACTCCTTCCAATCTGGCCTGAATCGTAATGGAGTTCATGACTTGCTTGTGCGACATCACCAGTAGTAATAACCTCATTTGTAGTCCAGAATATTGCACCAGAATGCACTTGGGTCCAGTTTCCATTCAATCCGAGGTATCCTGCTGGAAGAGCACTAAAACCACTTGCATTAGTGGCACCTGTGTTTGGTATAGTCCATTGTGAAGTTCCGGTGGTTTTCATTTGTCCACCGACATCAGTTCCGGTCATTGTATAACTGGCACAGCTCACAGTGGGATCAAGGAAGGTTTCCATTTCACAGTATTCAGCATCGCTCGGAATATGCCATCCGGCAGGGCATAATCCTTGTCTGCCACTGGGGTTGGAAGAACTGGCTAAAGAGTAATTCATCATTTCGTCCCATTGATAATGTGCCCCATAAGTGCTACATGCTGATTCACTATTACTGATGCAGTATTTTTCAGGCAAGGAGTTATTGGTCTGATTGACGGTAGTATTGATCATTGTTCCATAATTCAGATTTTGAGCCATCCAGCATTTTGAATTGATGGAAACGGTTGCGTACCGCTTATTATCACGTCCATCTGTAATGGAATCGCCACAGGTCCATAAACACCAGACAGTTGCCTGAGTAAGGGTTACCGGAGTTGAAACCCCGCAGGAAGTATAGGCCCATACATACCTGTTATAGGTTGTTCCGCAAAAAAGCCCGGATTCAGGTTTTGATGTAGCAGTTCCCATATTGGTAGCTGTTGAATAATCATTGGTAGTGTTCCATTTATAACCTGCGGCTCCACTTACTGTATTCCATTTCCAGGTAATTGAAGTAGCTGTAAATGAATGTGTCCCTGCAGTAGGAGAAGCAGGGATATTACTCATGGATGTCGATTGAACCAGGGTAGTTTCAATTGAATTTCCACAGGAATTATACGCCCAGATATACCTGGTATAAGGAGTGTTGCATGTAAGGCCTGATTCTGTTCTGCTTAATGCTGCTCCGAGATTCGTTGCTGTAGCATAGTTATTTGTTGTATTCCACTTATATCCGGTGGCCCCAATAACTGCATTCCAGTTCCAGACAATGGAAGTTGTGGTCGGCACATGGGTTCCTGCAGTTGCTGAAGGAGGTGCAGCAACAGTAGAAAATGTCATTGATGTAGCTGTCGAATTTCCACAAGTGCCATAAGCCCATATATACCTGGTTTGAGATGTATTACAAGGCAATCCGGTTTCAGTTCTGGTGGTGACAAGTCCAAGATCAGTTGCAGTAGCATAATCATTAACAGTATTGATCTTGTAGCCAAGAGCAGAGGTTGCAGGATTCCAGTTCCAGGTAATCTGGGAGGAAGTAGCTGTATGTGTACCAGGTACTACTGCAACCGGAAGTTGGGAAGTTGTTTGTGTAAGAGTTGTTGGACTTGAGTTTCCACAGTTGGTGTAAGCCCATACATAACGGGTATAAAGGGTCTGGCAGGTAAGCCCGGTTTCAGTTTTAGAAGTTGCCGAACCCATATCGGTTGCGTTGGCGTAAACATTCGTCGTTCCCCATTTGTATCCAATTGCCCCGGGAACTGCATTCCAGTTCCACACGATTTGATTAGGACTGGTAACATTAGGTGCCGAAACCGGCGATGAAGCAACCAGGGTAGTTTGTGTCATCAGCAATGGTTCCGAGGCGCCACAGGCGTTATACGCCCATACATAACTGTAATATGAGGTATTGCAGGTTAGATTCGTTTCAAGCTTCATAGTGGTTGCACCCATGTCGGTGGCACTTAAAACGTTATTCCAGGTGTTCCATTTATAGCCGGTGGCACCAGGAACCTGGGACCAATTCCATAAAACCTGATAGGAAGTGCTGGCAGCCACACCGGCAGAGGGATGAATCGGGGTTAAGCAGTTAACATTTAAAGTGTTCCAAATACCACTCGAATAGATTACCAAGGTTCCAGTAGAACCGGGCCCACAATCGGTGCAGAATGCCATCAAGCCTTCTGCCGGACTGCTGATGGCAATCAATTCATTGTATGTCATTCGAGGGAGTAAAACACCCTTCCCTGTCGACTTCACATCCAGCATGGCTGAATTGTGCGGTTGGGAGCCATCAGTGTTAATACCTACCTGGGCAAAGCCTGTAATGCCCATGATCAAAAAAGTCAGGAGAGAGTAAATCCAAGTTCTCATTCAATGGGTATTTTCTAGAATAAATATTTATCTATCAGAGTCTAAATGCCTGGACTACTGGCAACCTGCCTCATCAATAGCCCCGTTGCAGTTGTCATCGATGCCATTTCCACAGATTTCAGGAGCGATGGGATTAATCGCGGCATTGGAGTCATTGCAGTCGCCCCAACTTGATACATAACCGGGAAGCGGAGTGCAATTCTGATAAATGTTGCTATTGGTTCCAAAACCATCATTATCACCATCAAAATACCAGAATGGGGCACCGCTTGAGTATTCGTCAACTTCTCCGTTGCAGTTATTGTCGATATTGTCACATACCTCTGTCGCTCCGGGATGAACTGCCTGATTGTTGTCATCACAATCACCAGCACTCATCACATATCCGGCAGGGCCATTGCAAACAGCCTGACTAACTGCCGGATTTCCATAACCATCGTTGTCGGCATCCTGGTACCAGATGGTCGGATTGGGGACATTGTCATCAATCAGCCCATTGCAATTGTTGTCGATACCATCGCAATCCTCAGGATTACCGGGACTTATGTAAGGATTAGCGTCGTCACAGTCATTGCCAAGAGAAACATATCCCACATACGGAAGACAAGCCTGAATTGTGTTATCATTCACTCCGTAGCCATCATTATCGGCATCGAAATACCAGGTAAGAGGAACCACATCCTCATCAACCTGTCCATTGCAGTTGTTATCTATCCCATCGCAAATTTCTGTGGCACCAGGATATACAGCGGGATTGAATTCATCACAATCACCGGCATTGGCAACGTAGCCCCATTGGGCATAACAAAGGGTCAACGGTTGATTTTCATCACCATATCCATCACCGTCATAATCCAAATAAAAGGTACTTCCGTTAGAGGCCACTCCTTCGTCAATCACTCCGTTGCAGTTATCATCAGTTCCATTGCAGGTTTCCTGAGTATTAGGGTTCATGTTTGGATTATTGTCGTCACAATCCATGGAATTGCTCGCATAACCGGCTGGAGGGGTGCAACCAGCAGCTTCTGTTGTCACCGCAATATTTCCAAATCCATCGTTGTCAGCATCAGCATAAAACGTTGTGAGTATTGTTACATCTTCATCTACCTGGCCATCACAATCATTATCTATTCCATCACATATTTCTGTTGCTCCGGGGTTAATGGCAGGATTTTCGGTATTACAATCATTAAAACTGAATGAATAATTCGGGGGCAGGGTCTGTCCACAGTTCCATGGCATAGGATTGTTAATATCTCCATAGCCGTCAGAATCACCGTCGAAGAAAGCAAATGTTGGACTTTCATCAATATCTCCATTACAGTTATTATCCTTCCCATCACAGGCTTCATAGGGATTCATCGGATTTGTCAAAGGATCGGCATCGTCGCAGTCCATTGAATTTGTAACATATCCTGCAGGAAAAGGCATACAGGACTGAATTGAATTACCCGGATCTCCGAACATATCGTGGTCAAGGTCAATAAACAAGGTAACCTTCTCATCAATGATTCCATCGCAATCATTATCGATGCTGTCACAGAGCTCAGCAGCACCCGGAAAAACAAGAGGATTGTTGTCATCGCAATCATCCTGACTAAACATTGCATATCCCGGGGGAGCATAACAACCCTGAGCAGAAGTTCCGGTTGGATCACCATGTCCGTCACCATCTCTGTCCGGGTAAAATGTTCTAAAGATGCCGCCACCTGATAAAGGATCATTGTCGTCATTGTCACAGTCATTCAGAACATATCCCATTGGTTGAACCGGGCTGTAAATTAATGTGATAGGATCCCCAAAAGTGTCACCATCACGATCAAGGTGATAATATTTAAAAGAAGCTGGCTGCCATTCGCCTCCATTCCAAACAAGCATATCCCCGGCATGGGCTCCCTCAGGAAGGGCCTTCCCAAGTTTTATCCAGCCGGAGCCGGTATAATAATCAAAAGATAAGGTAGAGGTGTTGTAAATGAGCAACCCAATGGCAGGAGATGAAACCATATCACGCTGGGAAGTTGTCATTCTTGGGATCAGCAAGCCTTTTGAATCGGATTTTATATCCAGCATTGCGGAATTATCAGGGGAAGATCCGTCAGTATTAACGGAGACCTGAGCGTAGGAAATTGAGAAAAGAGTAATAAAAACCAGATAGAATTGTACAAGTCGTTTCATCATTTGGAAGGAAGATTAGGAGTTTCTGGTAATAGTATGTAGAGTTAGCAACATTACCTTTTTAAGCTAATGCGTTGATATAGTGCGCAATGAAAAACAATGACAATTGGGTTTGGTACTTTGTCAGGATTAATTTACAAATATACATATGTGAATATTAAGTTCCAAAAATGAAGAAGTCCGACTTCAGGAAGTCGGACAGGTATCTTCGCCGTCAGGGTTTTTAACCCTGACTGCGGTTGGTTAACCCTAACAGGGTTAAAACTTTTCCATTACATGGTATAGTTATTATTTCAGTTTACTGGCTTCCAACAATGCTATTATACGGGCGATATCTTCTTTCAACTTAATATTTTCATCCTTCAGTTCCTTTATGGCATTTATCAGCATATAGGTCATGGCAGAATTGTCAACCTGCAAATAAGCTTCTCCATCCTTTTCGAATGAGCTGACCATGTAGGGTGCAATTTTCTGCAGTTCCTGGGCAATAACACCTACATGTTCTATTTGTGTATCGTATCCGCTAAGTTGATTATATCTGAAACGCACCGGATTTATATTAATCACATCCGAAAGTCCAGGCTGGAATGGTATGATGTCCTGTTTCATTCTCTTATCGGAAAAGGATGCCCATGATCCGCCACCGGGTTTGCCTGCCGTACCGTTTACCGAAAGCAATTGTGAAGGGCTGATGGTCCCAATCCCAATCTCACCGGTGTTTTTAATAACCATACGGTTGGTATTATTTGACCGAAATTGGAGGTCATTATCAGTCATCATACTAATAATACCTCCGGAGCTTTGGTTTACAGCCAATAGCAATTCCCGGGCTGCACTGTTACTGGATTTTATATTGATGGCCGCATCTCCATTACCATCCGTATCAAATACAGTAAGCTCACGATCAGGTGACGATTCACCGATACCCACCTGGCCAAGGCTTTCAACCGTTAACTTAGGCAATCCATCAGTACCATTAATGTTGAGTTTATTTTCAGATGCAGCACCAGCACCATTGTATTCAATACTCATCCCTGAAGTTGATGTAGCATCTGTACCTTCAGAAAACTGGATGACCGGTCTTTTGGAAACATTTGAACTTAATCCCAGGAGAATGACAGGTGCACCTGCAACACCATCAGAGCGGATATCCAATTTGTTATCAGGGGTAGTTGTACCTATGCCAACATTAACATCAGAAGTGGATGAATTTACACCGGCAATTGAACCCAGCACCAGGCTATTGCTTTGCTCAACCTTCGCTTTGGCTCCGATGGCTGTGGCATTGGTCAGGACTGCTGAAGCAACATTGGCAGCGAAACCAAGAGCGGTATTATAATCTCCGGTGATGTTACTTGATAATGCGAAAGTGCCGATTGCTGAATTGAAATTCCCTGTAGTGTTATCTGAAAATGCTAAATACCCTAGAGCTGTATTGTCATATCCTGTAGTGTTGGAATACATTGAAAGTGACCCGTTTGCAGTATTGGTATATCCTGTAGTGTTCGAATACATTGCCTCAAAGCCATTTGCAGTATTGTTAGATCCTTGTGTGTTTGAGATTAATGCTTCAGAACCAACACCCACATTCCTGTTGTCCGAAAAATTATCATTCATACCAGCAGAATTTCCCAGAAATATGCTGTTTCCGGTATTTTGTACTTCAAGTCGGCCGTGGTTCATACGGAAATATTCGGTGCCTCCCATATCAAAACGGATGATATCTTCATTGGTGCTTTCCTCCACCTGAATCTTGGTGTTCTTGTCAGCATCGGCCAACACTTTAGGTGTATAGGTTGCATCGTTTAAAGAGACCCAGCTGGTTCCGTTAAAAAAATAAAAACCACTTGCACCATCAGCCTGATAAACCAGCAATCCGGTTCCCGGACTGGCAATGGCTGTGCGCTCTGCAGAAGTCATTCGGGGTACAAGCATTCCTTTATTCGTACTTTTCACATCCAGCATGGCTGAATTGTCAGGAACTGAGCCATCTGTATTTATAGCTACCTGCGACCAGGCCCCAAAACCGGCTGTAAGGAAAAAGAGTATTAAAAGTTTTTTCATAAAGTCATTTTTAAGATTATTTTTAAAATTCCTCGGGTTAACCGTCAAATTAACTTGCAATGCCATGGCCTGAAAAATGAACATTCTATGAACATGAATAAACTCATTGGTAAGTAGTTAATTCTAAGGTAAATTCAAAGCTAGAAAGACCGGATAGGATATACTATTGCACCTTCGTCCTTGGACTTTATAAGTAATTCCGGTACTAGAGAACTAAATTTCACGGCTCTTGCCATGTTCCTATCATATTGTGTTGAACTCCAGTATATAGAAGAATCGTAAACACCACCAATCTCTTCCCAGGAACCATAAAGTATCCTTAATTCGTCAAACGATGGCAGATACCAGTCGCTGTATCCATTTAAAACCAGGTCACCGCATGATCTTGCAGCTATATTCGGCTCGGCACAACCAGCCATAATGTCAATGGTGTTCTGGTTGCCAGATCCCAATTCCTCACCATAGGCCCCCAATATTTCGGTTCCACGACAACCCCACTCCCATGTAGATAAGCCATTGGGAGGAGCGGCAATGATTCCATGAAACTCTCCTAAAACATATCCGGGGTCACCGGGTACCAGCACATAGGCAATCTTCCCCCCCTGGTAACTTTGACCAATAAGCTGTCCGGCTGAGGCTGCACCACCGATCATATTGGTCCATGAAATTCCGTTAAATACCTGCAACTCCCCGTTCGGGCCACAGTCAGTGCACCATACGATTAATCCGGCAGCGGGATCCGGAATTGTAAGCTGTTCGAGATTGGTCATCCGTGGCGGTAAAAATCCTTTGGTAGTAGAACTGACATCCAGGGCTGCCGACGGGGCAGGTGAAGTGGTTGCAATCCCCACATTGCCATCAGGAAGCACACTGATTCTTTCACCACCAGTATAGTTATCAAAAACAGACCACCGATCACCGATTGTACCCATAAAATATTCACGCTGGGAATTCCTGGTACGGACACCGGCATAAAAATTATCCGGGGTTTCAATCAATATCCTCAAGTTAACCGAATCATAAAGATGCAGTTTGTCATCAGGGTTAGTAGTTCCAATACCCGCTTTTCCGGTGATATTGGAATAGATATTATTACCATTCACCGTCCAGGGACTGTTTGCTAAGGTTGTCCAGGCAGTGCCGTTCCAGTAATAATAGCCGGGGGTTACATTGTCGGGCGGTGTACCTGCCGTTGCCGTATTGTAGATCAGCAGGCTTGTTGCAGGTGATGCGATGGTTGCAACATCCAGGGTCCCGGTAAGGGCCACCCGCGGGATCAGCAGGCCTTTGTCGATGGATTTCACATCCAGCATGGCTGAATTGTCGGGGGTAGAGTTATCGTTGTTGATGGCAACCTGAGCATGAGTTGCCATTCCTAACGTTATTATAAAGAGTACAATAAGTTTTCGCATATTCCCTATTTTCTTGGATGAACGGTTACAGTTAGTATTTAAGAAGCTTAATGAGTAAAAATGTAGAAAACTACTACCCTAAATAAAAAAGATGTAGACCTGAGAAAGAATCAAGGTCAAACTGGCTTTTCCCATTTTATTTTTGACTTTGGGTCGAAGTGGAGGTATTGACGGCTGGTGTGTTGCCTGACGAATTACTTTCCGGAACAATAGCTGGAGTTGGTATTGCTTTTTCTGCTTTCTGAGGTTGTAAATTAGGGGTTCCATGTACATCATTTCCTAAGGGCTGGCCTGCTGCAGCATTATGACCTGATGATGCAGGCACAGATGAAAATGCAGGAATAAAAGTCTCAGCTGCCGATTTTCCACGGTCAGTATATACGGAGGGATGAATTCCGACCTTCAGTTTACCATCTTCATAATACAGGCCTTCCCCTTTGGTGTCTTTAACTGCATCGTTGTGTAAACCGCGGGCAAGATTTTGAGTATAGCTGCTTTCAATTACTTCACCCGGGAGTATGGGATGTTCATAGCCTGCCCGCCGGCCAATTGCGATAAAAGAAACCTTGGCGCTGCTTTTCCCTTCATTGCCTTCTGCAATGCTGAATCCTTTTTCTGAAACTTCGGACAGGTATACCCAGTTGGGCGAACCTACCGGGGTTACCGTAACCACAACAGGGATATCGGCTGACACGGATGCAGTGAATGCCGGATCAAATGCGATGCTTGCCTTGCCATTGGAAAGGGTAACATATCCGCTGGTCGTAACAGTTACATCCGTTGAAACGTTTGTGTAAAGAACCGTTTGGGTTTCGGTCCCGTTTTCCTGCAGGTGCACATCCAGATTGTTTTTAATTACCAAACCGTTTGAGTACGTTGCGTAGTTTTCCCCTTCGGCATATATGCCATATACCTTGCCATGGATATCAGCGCCCATCAGGTTGCCCCAGACTCCTATTCCTATTCCTGTATTTGGTTGGTTACTTTTACCTCCCCCGGCATTCCAGTTGGAGAAGTATCCACCATACAATATGTATCCGGTTGCACGATAACCCAATGATCCCCAATAACCTCCTCCGCTACTTGCACCCAATACCCCTCCACTTCGCTCATAGTCAAGGTAACTGAACCCTGAAGTGCCAAAAGAATATTCATCACCCCAGTAAGCCATGCCTTTGAGCGCTGAATTGCTGGAGAAATCGGCATAATCATAACCATGATTTGCATATGAGCGGGTTCTTAATGCAAAAAGTGCCGACTGCCCGTCACCTTCAACCGGATCTTCTGTATGATAGAAATAATTTGGGATGGTATTGGTATAACCTAATAGACTCTCGGAGCCGGAACTACTGACATGGAATTTAGAAAGCGGGGCTAATACACCAACTCCAACATTACCATAGTATGGCTGGAGCAGCACGGGATTTGAACTGTTAAAGGTACCTATCAGGAATTGAGCATTGACAGGGTTAACATTGTAATTCCAAATTAAATAGCCTTTGTCGCTTGCCGACTGACCCAGGTACAATACCGGAGAAGCGGCATCATCACCGATGGAAACGGCAGTTCCATCACTATAACTTTGAATATCCGAACCAAATAATGCGGTAAAGTCAGGACTGTTTTTTGCAACATGGAAAGAGGCCAGGGGTGTGGAGGTATTGATTCCAACCTTTCCGGAACTATAATATATATCCGGGCTATTGATAAGCCATTGTCCGGAATTGACACCAACCATACCCCATTCCGGAAGGGCTGGCGTACCGGTATTAATATACAACCCCGGTATATCGGTGGTCTGGAAAATTACCAGCCCGGTGGCCGGTAAAACAATGGCATTTCGCTGGGTAAGTGTCATCCTGGGGGCCAGTAGGCCACGGGTGGTGCTTTTAACATCCAGCATGGCTGAATTGTCGGGCGCTGAGGCATCGGTACTAATAGAAATCTGTGAAAATACATTCATTCCTAAAGTAAGGAATACCATTGCAAGTATGTTTCTCATTTGATAAGAGTTTTATTTAACAACTATCCCGGATTGGCAGGCGAAAAGTCATTAAGAGATTGTCTAAAGATGCTGTTTCAAAAAGAAGTCAGGAGCCATCCGCCAGCTGGAGGACAGAATCCAAAAGCAGGAATTCATTCGCCCGCTGGAGGATAGGAGAAAGAAATAGATGTTTGTTGGCATTTTCCGGATTCATACTCCAGATACCGACCTTCCAACTCAGACAGGAGTGGATTACTTTAGTCCGAATTGCTTCATTATTTCAGTCCGCTGTCCGAAGGAATCCTCAGGAAACACCAATCCGAATTTATCATTCAATGCCCAAATCGCATTGTTCTTCTTCTCGGAACCTTCCTCGTATCCGTTTTCTGCGGTCAGTTTGTGAAAGATTTCTTCCAGGTATTCCTCAAAAGGTTGATTGAAATACATATCGAAGAACCGAAGTTTCTGATCGGAAGCATTCCAAAATGTATGCTTGATCTCCCTGGGCCTCAAATGCCAGCCACCGGCTTTTACTTCAATCATATCATCACCTATCAGGATGCTGGCGGTTCCTTCAATCACATACATCAGCTCATCAAGTTCATGATGGTAATGAGGTGGAGGTCCCATTAATTTCGGAGCTACAGCAGTTTCAACACTTGAGAAAACCCCGTTGGTCATTCCTGAACGAACCCAAACCCGAATATCCATCCCGCCTTTATCGTCAAGTGGAGCCAGTGAAGGCAGAAGCACGGGGTCAATCTTTTTTACTTCTTCAGGACTGCTGCTTAGTGCCAATAAACTGGATGGCACTGTTGCACCAAAAGCCGTTAGCAGCCCTGACATTGCCAAAAAATTTCTTCTTTCCATTTCTCTGGTATTTATAGATTAAGATTCAAGTAATTATCTCGTATGAGGGATTCGTTTCAGCGAATACTCTCCCATTAGTGATTCTGAAAATGATGATGATTATCAATAAAGGCAGTTCTCCTGCGAGCAATGCAATTGTGAACAGTGCTTAACTGGACATCCGGGATTGTCGGACAGTATTTCAAAAATTCCATTCCAGTTCCGGATGAAATAAAATTCACACAACTCTCAGCATTGATGAATTTTTGAAAAAGCTTTTTCAATCCAATTGGAAGACAATAAACAGGCAGGAATTTCCCCATATGAAGCGGTTCATGATAATCAATGAGTGAAAACTACAGAACGAGAAAAAGGGGAAGCAAGACAAGATTTGATCGTAAGCCCTAATGATGGAAATCGGGTAATTGAACAGCCATCTTGTCAAAAAAAATAACGAGATCTACTGGAAGCTGTAATCCAATCCCAATGAATCGGGATTTGTGAAGCCTGGCAAATGAATATGCAGGCGCTAAATGATGAATAATAACAGGAATAGAAGATAAATTGTTTAGACTGATTACAAATAAATAATTTAATTAGTTGATTTATTGTCCCATACATTGATTAATACCATAATTTCTTGAAGGAAAATGGATAGAAACTTGATATTGAAGTGAATTTGGGGCAGATAAAATAAAAACGCTGGAACATGTGGAAACTTTATTCTCACAGGCATCAGCGTTGTAATAGTATTTTCAGCAATCAACTACTGCTCAATTCTCAAGGAATAATTGCTTATCTGCCTTGTAATTTACTTTCCAATATGCTCAATCTTTTTTCGAAGGCTGCATTGTCTGCCTTTAATTTTTCATTTTCAACCTTAATTTCATCATTTGATGATTTCATCAATGAATTCTCGGTTTTCAGGAGTTCTATCTCCAGTTGCTGTTCCTGTACTGCCTTCACCAATGGCACAACAAAATCTGAATATCTCAGGGCATATACATCTTTTTCGTTTTTAGGAGCATCCACTCCGGAAAAATCATAACCAAGATTTTGGGCTGCCTTCTCGACTTCCTGAGCAACAAAGCCTGTGGTGATTCCACTCATAGTTTCGCCTTTGGATGCCGCATCTATTCCAAGATAAGCATTGATGGCGTTACGGTTCAGTCGGTATGTAACCGGGCGAAGCTGTGTAATAAAGGATAGTCCGGGCACATTTTCGTTGAGGTTTTCCTTGAATCGACCATCGGAGATATTGCTCCAGTTGACATAGCCGCCGATGGAATTGACGAAAATATTCCCAATGCGAACCTGATCAGTTGCTGTAGCGCGGGCATCAATTCCCAAGGTTGTGGTATTGCTCAGGTTTGCTGAGTTTGGGCCTGTATTATAGCCGATTGCCGTATTATAGGATCCGGTAGTATTGTTAACCATAGAGTTCGATCCAATGGCAGTATTCTGAAAACCAGTGGTTGTAACCCAGGCAGAATGGTACCCGAGTCCGGTATTATGATCTGACGTGCTGTTCAACAGGGCTTCTCGTCCCCAGGCTGAATTGTAATTGCCGGTAAAGTTGTAATACATAGCCGCATGGCCACCCACGGTGTTGTCATTTCCCCAGGCACTTGATCCCAGGGCATTAACGCCAAAGGCAAGGTTGTAATTTCCAGTATTATTGCCTCCAAGGGCATTTACTCCCATCGCAGTATTTTCACTTCCTGATGAGCTGGAGGCCAGTGCCCCTGCTCCAACTGCTGTATTATTATTTCCGTTCGAATTTGATGACAGGGCGCCATTCCCTATGGCAGTATTTGAATAACCAAATGTATTATCATGCATAGCCATCATCCCGATAGCGGTGTTGTGGTGGCCTGATGTATTGGAATACAAGCTCCTCGCCCCGAATGCTGCATTGCTATATCCTGTGGTATTGTAGTACATCGACAGCATTCCTGCCGCAGCATTGCTGTATCCGGTTGTGTTGGTAAGAAGTGACTGATAACCAAGTGCGGTGTTTTCGTCGCCGCTGCTGGTTGCATACATGGATTGATAGCCAACAGCCACATTATAGGCAGAAGAATTGCTGGTGTAAATTGACTGATAGCCAATTGCAGTATTATTTGAACCTGTTGCATTGTTATACAGGGAATAACTACCAAATGCAGTATTCTGATTTCCAGATACATTAAAAAGCATGGATGAATTGCCCACAGCTGTGTTGTCATTTCCCAGGGTATTGGAGGAAAGTGAATTCAATCCGAGACCAGTATTATTAAGTCCTGAAGTATTATCGTATAAAGAATTGAAGCCAAATGCGCTATTGCCATAGCCATTGGTATTGTAGCGAAGGGCAAAATTCCCCAGTGCCGAATTATGATGTCCTGAAGAATTTGTAAACAAAGCCATCAATCCAACAGCTACATTGTCATCGCCTACAGTATTGGAATACATCGCCCAATGGCCAATTCCGGTATTATAGTTTCCGTTGGTATTTGACTTTAGCGATTGAAATCCAAATGCCGAATTCTGGTTGCCCACGGTATTGGTTGCAAGGGTCTGATAGCCGAATGCTGCATTTTCACTGCCTGTTGTTGTAATATTCATCGACTGATAGCCCAGGGAGGTATTGGAGACAGGGTCAATTTTGCCGGCTACCTGGTTATTCACCTTAAATGTGAGAGGCACGTTATCGGTTGTCCCGATAAAGTTGGATGCTGCAGCAGTCCCGCCGTTACCAGCCAGTCCCCATCCTGAGCCGGTGCCCACAATCTGCCATGCCGGGCTTGCAGAAGTTCCGGAGTTGTAATAAAACCCAGGTGTATTATCCGTCTGGTAAACCATTAAACCGTTAGCCGGACTCACAATGGCATTCCGCTGTGCAAATGTTAACCGGGGTATCAAAATCCCTTTATCACTGCTTTTTACATCCAGCATGGCTGAATTATCAGGAGCAGAGCCATCAGTATTAACTGAAACCTGTGCCTGCAGGCTGATTCCAAGAAGAAGGGCAGCAATAACAAAGAGATTTTTCATTGGCGTTTTTTATTGGGGATTTGGAATTTCGGTGATTCTTGCCAGATTCTTTTACTGACCAGTTTATGAAAAAAGAAGAAGGTTGATTTCCTTCTTCTTCACTTAATTGCTTTGATGTGAATAATCTAACAGATAGAAAGTGCTTTAGTTTGAATGGGTTATAATCATTATTCGGACGCAGAGCCTTCCAGCGCTTTAAGCCTTTGCTCAATTGCAAGGTTGATCGCTCTGAGTTCTTCAATAACCGACTTCAATTCTGTATTGTCATTTTTAAGATCTGTGATTTGCTGTTGCTGTTCCTGCACCGCCTTCACCAAAGGCACCACAAAATCAGCATATCTCAGGGCATACACATCCTTATCATTTTTAGGAGCATCCACTCCTGAAAAATCATATCCCAATTGTTGAGCTGCCTTCTCCACTTCCTGGGCTACAAAACCGGAGGTGATTCCACTCATCGCCTCTCCTTTGTAGGCAGCATCAACCCCAATATAGGCATTGATGGCATTGCGGTTCAGTCGATAAGTTACCGGACGAAGTTGTGTAATGAAGGAAAGCCCCGGCACATTTTCACTCAGGTTTTCCTTAAAGCGTCCATCGGAGATATTGCTCCAGTTGACATAGCCACCGATGGAATTAACGAAAACATTGCCTATTCGAACCTGGTCGGTGGCAGTGGCACGGGCATCAATTCCCAAGGTGGTTGTATTTGAAAGGGCTGCTGCATTTGGGCCGGTATTGTATCCGATTGCAGTGTTATAGGATCCAGAGGCATTACTAACCAGCGAATTGGAACCTAGGCGTCCGAAACCGAAGAGGAAAGAGCGCCGAACCTGCTGTGTTATATGAACCAATGTCATTGTATAACATAGATCTTGCCCCTATAGCTGTGTTCTGAAAACCGGTAGTAATATTAGGTGAAGACTCGTAACCCATGGCTGTATTATCATCAGATTCATTCCAAAATAAAGCATTAAACCCAAATGCAGAATTTCTGTTACCGGTTTGGTTGTAGCTTAAGCTATTAAGCCCTCCGCTAGTGTTGTAACTTCCTGTCGTATTGTTGTACATTGAATTAAGTCCAACGGCTGTATTATAGCTGCCGGATATGTTGGAATACAATGATCGGGCCCCTAAAGCTGTATTGTATCTGCCAAAGGTGTTATGCTCCAGGGACTGTATGCCATAGGCTGTCAGGTCAAATCCGGTAGTATTGTTCATTAAGGAATTATTACCCATAGCTGTGTTACCCGTTCCGGAAACATTCGAAAAAAGAGACTGGTATCCAACAGCAACATTACTATATCCTATAGTGTTATTAAACAAGGATTTCCAGCCAACAGCTGTGTTGCCGGAAACAAAAGTGCTTGAATACAGAGCATTAAAACCTATTGCCGTGTTCTCTCTTCCGGCAATATTGGAGTATAGTGCATGCGAGCCAGATGCTGTATTGTGTATACCTGTGGTATTGGAATTCAGGGAATTTACACCGTTGGCTGTGTTATCATGCCCATTTGTATTGGAATAAAGACTTCGGAAACCACTTGCAGTATTAAAATATCCTGTTGAGTTGGTAAAGAGGGAATACAAGCCATTTGCTGTATTGTATGTACCAGTGGTATTGGAAAACAGTGACTGGGTACCGAAGGCAGTGTTGAAAGAACCGTTTGTATTTGTATAGAGTGACTGATATCCGGCCGCAGTATTGAAATCACCAAATGCATTTGCGTTAAGGGCATTGACACCAATAGAGGTATTGGTTGTAACATTTCCGCTTCCCCTGCCAATTGTGACACCATTAATACGTGCATCACCATTAACATCAAGTAATGCTGCCGGAGCATTGGTGCCAATCCCAACATTGCCGCCCGTATTGTAATAAATACTGTTGCCATTGCTTGTCCACTGTCCGCTGCCGGATCCAACCTTTATCCATTCGGGTGCTTCAGGCGTCCCGGCATTATAGTATAGCCCTGTGGAGCCATCAGTCTGATAGATAATCAGTCCGGTTGCTGGATTTGCAATAGATGTTTTCTGACCATTTGTCATTCTGGGCACAAGAAATCCCTTGGTTGTGCTTTTCACATCCATCATGGCAGAATTGTCGGGAGTCGATCCATCGGTGTTAATCGCCACCTGTGCATTTACCCGGCCAATTGTTAGAAAGAACAGTAGTAAAATCCCGGTAGTTAGTTTCATGGAATCTGAGTTATTTGGAGTTTTGTATGAGTTGAAGTACCATTAGCTTAAGCTCATCTATCTGGGCTTGCTGGTTTTCGATAGTTTTTTGCTGTGCTTCTATCTTTAATTTCTGTGAATTATTATCCGTATTCAGTTCCTGCACTGCCTTCACCAAAGGCACCACAAAATCAGAATATCTCAGGGCATATACATCTTTTTCGTTTTTGGGAGCATCTACTCCGGAAAAATCATACCCTAACTGCTTGGCTGCCTTTTCCACTTCCTGGGCCACAAAACCTGAGGTGATTCCACTCAAGGCTTCTCCCTTGCAGGCGGCATCAACACCAATATAGGCATTGATGGCATTGCGGTTCAGGCGATAGGTTACCGGACGAAGTTGGGTAATGAAGGAAAGCCCCGGCACATTTTCACTCAGGTTTTCCTTAAAACGCCCATCGGAAATATTGCTCCAGTTGACATAGCCACCGATGGAATTAACGAAAACATTGCCTATTCGAACCTGATCAGAAGAAGTGGCACGGGCATCAATGCCCAGTGTAGTAGTATTGGCGAGATTAAAAGTATTTGGACCTGTGTTATAACCAATTGCTGTATTATACGAGCCATCCATATTTTGTGTTAAAGAACTGGCTCCGACGGCAGTGTTCTGAAATCCACTTGAGGTGTTATATCCTGCAGTATAACCTACTGCCACATTTGAAGAGCCTGAGGATATTCTTTCTAATGACTCTGAACCCACAGCTGTATTCTGAATACCGGTGATGATGCCTCCAATGTATGATGGCCCTACCATAGAGCAATAACCTATCGCAATATTGTCAGCGTTATAGGGAGTTAACAGGTTATTTGATCTATACAATGCATTTGCACCAATTGCGACTGACCGGGAACCGGCCTTGTTCCAGGTGAGTGCAGAAATTCCTATAGCAATGTTATTACTCCCTGTCTCATTACTGGATAAAGCACCATATCCATTTGCGGTGTTAGTAATAATACTCCCACTACCCCTTCCAATTGTTACCCCGTTAAATTTAGCATCCCCATTAACCTCCAGCAATGCTGAAGGAGCATTCGTGCCAATCCCGACATTTCCTGCACTATAGTATAGGTTACTACCATTACTGGCCCATTGCCCGCTACCTGAACCAACCTTAATCCAGTCGGGTACTGCAGCTGTCCCGGCATTATAGTAGAGCCCTGTGGAGCCATCGGTTTGATAGATAATCAGTCCGGTTGCAGGATTTGAAATAGCCGTTTTCTGATCCTGAGTCATCCTGGGAACGAGAAAACCCTTATCTGTGGCTTTAACATCCAGCATGGCAGAATTGTCGGGAGTCGAGCCATCGGTGTTAATTGCCACCTGTGCATTAACCCGGCCAATTGTTAGAAAGAACAGTAGTAAAATCCCGGTAGTTAGTTTCATAAAATCTGAGTTATTTGGAGGTTTGAATTAGTTCAAGTACCATTTGCTTTAGCTCATCTATCTGGGCTTGCTGGTTTTCGATAGTTTTTTGTTGACTCTCTATTCTTTGAAGATGACCATCTATTGTCAACTTCAAATCTGAATTCTGATCATCAAGCTCCTGCACCGCCTTCACCAAAGGCACTACAAAATCAGAGTACCTTAAGGCATAAACATCCTTATCATTTTTCGGAGCATCCACTCCTGAAAAATCATATCCCAATTGCTGAGCTGCCTTCTCCACTTCCTGGGCTACAAAACCAGAGGTAATCCCACTTAAGACCTCTCCTTTGTAAGCAGCATCAACTCCAATATAGGCATTGATGGCGTTGCGGTTCAGGCGATAGGTTACCGGACGAAGTTGGGTAATGAAGGAAAGCCCTGGTACATTTTCACTCAGGTTTTCCTTGAAGCGGCCATCGGAGATATTGCTCCAGTTGACATAGCCGCCGATGGAATTGACGAAAACATTGCCAATACGAACCTGGTCGGTGGCGGTGGCGGAGGCATCGATTCCAAGGGTTGTGGTATTGGCGAGATTAAAAGTATTTGGACCTGTGTTATAACCAATTGCAGTGTTGTAGGATCCGGTGGTATTGTTTACCAGAGAGTTCGCACCTAAAGAAGTATTTTGGAAACCGGAACTTGTAGTACCTGAAGCATTGCTGCCCACAGCGGTATTTAGATTGCCTGTCGTGCTGGAAGTAAGTGCTATATAGCCTAGGGCAGTATTATTGGATCCCGTGGTGTTAATCAATAAGGTATTACCTCCCAAACCTGTATTTTGGGAACCTGTTGAAGTATTGAAGGCAGAGCGGTAACCTATAACAGTGTTTAAAGAACCGCTGGAAAGTAAACTGAGGGATTCTGTTCCAACAGCGGTGTTCTGTATTCCTGTACTTGTTGCAGTAATTCCACCCGGCCCATACATTGCAGAATAACCAATAGCTACATTAGCAGCATCGAACTCTGCCAGCTGGTCATTTGATTTGGAAAGTGCAAATGCACCTATTGCTGTTGACTTTGAACCGGCCCGGTTTTTCGTCAGGCTGTTATACCCACTTGCTGTATTGTAACTCCCGGAGATATTACTGTACAATGCGTAAGCACCATCAGCAACATTTTTAGTTCCTTCGATGTTGGAAAATAAAGTAAATGCGCCCATTCCGGTATTGGCATATCCACTTGCAGGGCTGGATCCGGATTGATATCCCAGGAAGGTGCATAGCGGGTCTAACTCGATTCTTCCAGCATTTTGGTTGCCTATTCTGAAGTTTAATGCTGAGTTATCAATGGTTCCGATAAAATTTGAAGCTGAAACTCCGGTATTGCCAGTAAGTCCCCAGCCAGCGGATGCTCCAACCATTTCCCAAACCGGTGCTGCAGTATTGCCTGAATTGAAATAAAATCCGGGAACGCCATCTGACTGAAATATTATTAACCCGGTTGCCGGATTAGAAATTGCATTCCTCTGTGTAACCG
>JADJHD010000033.1 GCA_016707705.1 Bacteroidales bacterium | reverse complement strand
CAGCCTTGATTTTAATATTGATGGTTAATGGACCTCCTGATTACAGGAGCGGACAGTGATAGTATGCCCATGACTAAACTATACAGGAATGATGGGGATTGGCTATTTTCAGAATCCCCTTCCAACATCATCAACCTGATAAACAGTTCGGTTGATTGTAAAGATTATAATCATGATGGCTTTCCTGATATCATTATCGAAGGTGATGATGGCACTAACCGGGTGACAAAAATTTACAAGAATTTAAATGGTGAATTCATTGATATAGGCAGGCCTTTTACTAATACTAATTTTGGCAGTGTTAAGTGGCTTGACTTCGATAATGACGGAGAAATGGATTTCGTTCAGTCTGGTCTTAAAGGTGAGCCTTTTCATTCTGGGCCTACCTGTATAATGTATGCTGAGGTCACAAGTCTCCAGTTTTATCATAATGACGGAAATGATGCCTTTTCCCTCAGTTCAGAAAAAACCCATAGTCAAGCTTATGGCCGAAGCAGCATAAGCGTGGGAGATGTGGACAATGACGGAGGAGATGATGTTGCTGTAAGCGGTACTCCAGGTATTGGAAGATGTATTGTTGGAATAAACTGGGAAGTAGGATATATTGATGAGATGTTCATGTCGTCACCCAGGCTTTACAAAAATCAAGGAAATGGAATATTTTCAGACATGGAAGCGGATATTCCCAGGTGCTTTACATGGGGCTCACATGATTATTGCGTATTTGGTGAATTTATAAGCTATTCAATAAAACTTGGAGATTTCAACAATGATGGCCTACTGGATATTCTAAGAACAGGTAATGGCGGATATGGTTTCCCTTCAACACTCTACATAAACAAATTACCTGCAATCAATAATCCTCCTTCCATTCCAACAGGGTTAACAACAGAAATTATCAGCAATGGGGTGACATTATCTTGGAACAACTCATCTGATGACCACACCTCATCAAACAATCTTGTATACAGAATTTACTTGCGAGATACTGCTAACATGTATCAGGTATCAAAGGTGAATTTGGACTTTTAGCCCAGATTCTTTGTTTATTCTGAAAAATTTGCAACCGGGAAATATTTCTGGAGTGTAAGAGCTAGAGATGGCGGGCATTTAATGAGTGACTGGGCAGGGGAATCCATTTTATTCTTCCTCATTATAATTTAGGAATCTGCGAAGGTGATACATTAATATTTAATGGTATAACCTATTTTCAGGAAGGAGTCTTTTTGCTGATACTTTAGTTACTGCTGCAGGAGAGGATAGCCTTGTTTATACAAGAATATACTTTATAGTATGCCCTCAATAAATATAAGTATTCACGGAGAATCTTCGGTTTGCCAGACTAATTATGACAAGATATACACTGCAGACTTTATTGAAGGAGTTACCTATGATTGGACTTTGCCTGATGGTGTAACTGGATCTAGCAATAGCAATGTAATTACAGTTCATTTTGGACAATCTTCGGTTTCAGGCAACATTAGTGTTCGAGCCTTCAACTCCTGCGGTGATAGTTTAACTGCACTTTTACCTTTAACTATTAACCCCCTGCCCGATATGTATATCTGGGGAAATCCTGATACCACATATACCTGCAATGGTAGCTGGAATGTATATTGTGCGTCCGGGGCAGATCAATACACCTGGAGTACAGGAGATAATTGGGAATGCTGCGGTTTTTACAGTCAGGGCAGTACAAATGTTACCCTTCTCGGGACAAATAATTCGGGTTGTAGTTCAACTAAAACAATCCATGTAATTAGTTCATCCAGTATACCTTCAGCTGCAGGAACAATTGAAGGTCCCGAAAATGTTTGCATCGGACAGGATTCAATTACTTACTCTGTCTCTCCGATAAATGATGCGACCAGCTACACATGGAGTTTGCCGTCTGGGGTAACCGGAACTAGCAACTCATCAAGTATTACAGTAAACATTACTCCAGATGCACAATCCGCAGATATCTCAGTTCAGGGTGAAAATGGCTGTGGTTCCGGACAAATGTCTGTCTTATTGATGACTGTAGCAGCTAGTCTACCCCAAACTGGTCAGATAATATGTTTGCAAGAAGGATTGCAGTATGCAATTAATCCACTTGAATTTGTAGAAAATTATACCTGGACCGTTCCAGATGGCTGGACAATAACTGAAGGGCAAGGCACAAACAGCATTTCTGTAATTTCAGGTACTTTTGGAGGAATAATCCAGGTTACACCTTCTTTCTCCTGTGGAAATGGCAGCACCAGTTCACTGAAAGTTGGCGGTGCCACTATCAGTATAAATGGAACATCCGCTATTTGTTCAGGAAATTTAAATGAGACTTTTTCAACTGACTTAATTGATGGGGCCGTATACAATTGGATTGTACAGAAGGCACAACAGGATACAGCAATACAAATACCATCAATGTCACTTTCAACTCATCAACAGAAAGCGGAATTATTCAAGTTATTGTAGTAAATCCATGTGGTATTAGCAAATCGGCATCACTACCAATTTCCATAATGCCGACCCCTGTATTAATCGTTCCTGATACAGTCTCATCCTGTTTTGGGGCACCGGTTGTTTTATGTGCAGCAGGTGCAAATACGTATCAATGGAGCAACGGTGACAACATTGCCTGTTGTGAGTTTATAAGTTCAGGAAATGAAGACATCACTGTAATTGGCTCAAATTATAATGGATGTACCACTACTGATACTGTGCACATAATCGCCCAACCTTTACTCCAATCAATCCCTGGTCCAATTGAGGGTGCTGAGACTGTTTGTAGTGGACAGAATTCTGTACTTTATTCTATTCCGCCCTTGTCCAATGTAACCCAATATGCATGGACCCTTCCTCCCGGGGCACAAGGATCAAGCAAAACGAACTTCATTTCCATAGATTTTGGGACAGATGCGCTATCTGGATTGATTTCTGTTCAGGCATTCAATAATTGCAGTTCCAGCCTGATAACCACAAAAACTATATCTGTGTCTCCATTACCCAATGATTCCGGACCAATATCAGGTCTGACTCAGGTGAGCCCGGGACAAAACTCAATTCAATACCAGGTAGCTCCTGTTAACAATGCAGAATTTTATATCTGGTCACTTCCTACGGGTTGGAATTTGGTTAGCGGACAGGGAACAAAATAGTGTTATTGTGAATGCTGGAAACCTTGGGGGATTATTAACCCGTCACACCATCAAATGATTGCGGAAATGGAAAGTCCTATTCATTAGTAGTTGCTGTCACCAGAGTCAAAACTCTATGCCTTAATATGATGCTTGAAGGTATGTATGATCCGATCACCAATCAAATGATTAAAGCTCAAAATGGTTCAGGAAATGTATATGAAGGCAATGTTGCAGATAAGGTAACAATTGAAATACGCGACAGTATTTTCCCTATAATTTAGTGCATTTGCTTCCAAACCTGGACTTAAATACCGACGGAACCTGTGCAGCTAACATCCCTCTAAACCTAACTGATTCCTATTATTTAGTGATAAAACACAGGAACAGCCTTGGAAACTTGGACTAGAATTTACAACTTTTCATCAATGGTTATCATCAGTGATTTGACTCGAAGTTCAAACAGTGCTTATGGCCAGAATCTTATTTTGCAGGGTGATAAATTCTGCATATATGCTGGAGATGTAAATCAGGATGGAATAGTTGATTCAGGAGATATGATTCCAGTTGATAATCTTGCTACTGCATTTGTAAATGGATATTTGCCAGAAGATGTCAACGGAGATGGATTAATTGACTCCAGCGATATGATATTTATCGACAATAATGCAAATGCTTTTGTTAGTGTTATAAAGCCTTTATATTGAGGTATTTAATCAGAAAATTGATGCTGAAAATACATACACTGGATTGATGAATGCTGGCAAATTTGCAAACTGGATTCCAATTTGATGCTACAACTTGCACACACCTCAACTTTCCTGATTGTATGTTTATTCAAATTGACTACAGAAATTCCTCACTCCCACCATGTGCTTGCTTAACAGATCATCTCACCTCAAGAATTCCCTTCAACAATCCTTAACCCAACCGGTTTATTCTGATCATTAACCGCTGTAAAGGTGAAAAGGGAATCAATGGCCAGTTCACGCTCACGATTGTCGATGGATTCGGAATATACTTCTACTGAAATAGTCAGTTTGACATTCCCGACTTCAACAACCTTTCCGATTAATTCCACCATGGTTCCACTCGTAATGGCCTTTCTGAAATTCACCTTACCAACGGCAATAGTGACCATTTTCATTCTGGCATAACGCTGTGCGGTGATATAAGCCACCTCATCCATCCACTTCAGTGCATTGCCACCAAATAAATTCCCGTTATCATTTAAGGAGCATGGCATCACCATACGAAACTGATGAGTTTCCGAATTCTTGATTCTTTCGGCTAGATCCATAAAATATTATGTTGTTAGTACCAAAGGTAAATTTATTTGATTAATTGGCCTTCGTATCTTTACACTCTGTTCATCAGGTGAAGGAATATGTCCTGACTGCCAAACAGCTCCAAAATAACCACAAATAAAGAATAAAATACCGGAATGCCCAGACCAACCCGAAACCGAAAAATCCTTAATCCTCCAAAGATGGCCGGATTCAAGCCTTTCGGTATGCCTTTGTGTGAACTGGAAGCCATAAAGCTTCAATTTGATGAGTTTGAAAGTATAAATCTTGTGAACTATCAAAACCTGCCTCAGGATGAAGCTGCACAAAAGATGGGAGTTTCAAGACCAACCTTCACCAGGGTTTATAACCGGGCTTTAAAAAAAATTGCTCAGGCATTTGTTGAATGTATGGCTATTGAGATAGAGGGAGGAAATGTAGAATTTGAAAAGCAATGGTACAAATGCAAAACCTGCTTTAAACTCATTGACGGCATTGAAAATCACATCCGATGCAAAAACTGCATCTCTTTTGGTGAATTGGAACTTGAAAATTTAAACATCATTAAACCATAAAGTAAAGTTGTTCCAAGTGGTACACGGATTAGTCTGTCCATTACTATATAGATATTGATATTTTCTGCTTTCTGGATATTCATTATCACTTCACAGTCGAGGAATTATTCAGCACTTCACCGAAGATCATAAAAACCAGATACTCATTGATTGCACCAAAGGCATCTATTTTTTTCTGAATAAAACATTGCTCCCATCTGATATTGACGAAACCTGCCTTCTTCAGCAAGGATGCCAACCAATCGGGATCAAATCCGTTATGTCCGGTGAAACCCTCTCCATGAAACGACCCATCCTCAGTAAAGAGGTCGGCGATTGCAAGCACGCCATCGTTATTCAGCATCTGATGCAACTTCTTTAGGATGTTCTCTATATCAATAAGGTGATGAAAAGCCATCTGACTGTAGATTATATCATACTTTTCGTCCAGATCAACCTTTTCAAGATCAATCAGAACAGTATGAATATGATCTGATTGCGTTTCAGAAATCTTCTGATCACAGATCCTGATCATCTCTTTGGAGTTATCCAGCAGTGCGATTGATCCGAATGAGTCCTTTAGCTCAAAACTGAGCAATGCCGTACCGGCTCCAAATTCCATGGCTTTCATTCCAGGCCGGAATTTTATCCTGTCAGTCAAATATCCGGCAATTGACTGAGCCCTCTCCAGATTCAGTCTGTTCTTGTCCCAGTCTTTAGCTTTAAGATCAAACTCATTCATAATCATAAACTATTTAATATTAGAGATTTTCTTAAAAATGCTATTCCCCGAAGAATCCATCCGCCGGCTGGCGGACAGAAGCCAAGCTTGGGCGATTAGAATGATTTTTCAACTAATGGTTCTGTTTTCTCAATTCTGAATTCTGACGACTATCCGCTGATTGGCGGATGAATTCATTTTTGTACTTCAAATTAATAATTTTATCCAGTTTCTCCTATAATCAATGATTGCATTGATGTGCTGAACCTTGATCCGCATGATGAGAACAGGTGGAACCACTGTCTATCAATTTTCCTTCAACATACATGTTTACAACCTCGGTTGCAGGTCCCGAACATCCTCTGATTACATCTATACCCCAATTATTCAGGACATTGATGGCTCCTCCTCCGATTCCACCGGCAAGCATAACAGTAACCCCCTGCTCAGATAGTACGGAGGCAATGTTTGATTTGCAACCACATCCCTGTTCTGATTTTATTGTTTGAACATCGGTTATCTGATTATCTGAAGAGATGCTGTAAACACCATAATATTCACAATGACCAAAATGATCATCAATTCTATTATCACTAGTTACTGGCACAGCTATTTTCATTGGTTTTATGTTTTTGTTTATTGTTTTTGGTTACCAATTATTTGAAATGCTATTGTTGACAGTTTAGCCTTCAAATAATTTAACTGATTGCAAAGTTAATGAACCTACGTTCATTATTATTTAAATTGTATTATTTTTGCTTTGGGGTACTCACCTGGTTTATGAAATAGTTTCAAAGTCTTTAGAACGGAGGAAAAATGGTAACAATGACGATTACACTTGATGAAGGGAAAGTGATAACTGCTCATCATCAGAATCATGAAATCCGGACAGATCAGCCTTTAGCCGGAGGCGGACAAAACACTGCGCCTGCACCCTTTGATCTGTTTCTGGCTTCAATTGGGACTTGTGCCGGCATCTACATTAAATCGTTTTGCAATCAGCGCAATATTCCAACAGAGAACATAAGGATAATTCAGACGATAGATTTTGATCCGCAGAAACGACTTCCTTCCAAAATAACGCTGGACATTCAGCTACCCTCCAGTTTTCCGGAAAAGTATAAATCTGCAGTTATCAATGCCGCTGATTTATGTGCTGTAAAACGAGCCATAGCTGACCCACCGGTTTTTGAACTGCTAACTTCTATACAGGATTAAAAGCCGGCTAATATCACATTGGCTTCGGAGGCATACTATTTAACTCATTTGAGGGATATTAAAGTATATACATTATGAGATGTCTTAATTATTTACTCCTAATCTTTCTCCTGTTGTTGGGAGAAACCAGCTTTTCCCAACAACCTGTTGATACAATCAACCTTGGTGAAATTGTAATTCAAGGGGCAAAGATTGACAAAGGGAATAAGGTAATATTGGATCAAGCCTCAATTAATAGGATGTCATTGCCCGATATTGGGACTTTACTAAGAAATGTAGCCGGGGTGAATGGCATTAGAAAAGGTGGAGCATCAATAGATCCAGTAATAAGAGGTTACCGGTTCAGCCAGATTAATGTCATGGCGGATGATGGAATGAAAGTAGAAGGAGGTTGTCCAAATCGCATGGACCCTGTAACTTCACATCTTGAGCCTGATGATGTTGAAAGTATTGAAATTATAAAAGGTCCATATTCACTCAGGTATGGGCCTTCATTTGGTGGAATCATCCAATTGAATACCTTCAAACCAAAACCATCTGACAATTTTGAAATTCATCTAAAATCCCACACATCTTTAAGTTCCAATCCTGCTGGCTTGGGGCAGTACCTGCTTTTCTTTGGTGGTGGCAAGAAGTTCTATTTCGGAGTTTCGGGTAGTTATAAAAATTATCATGACTATAAAACCGGGGATGGCAATAAGGTTTCATCCTCCTTCAGGAAATACAATTACTCAGCTGACCTGGGATATACACCAGCAAAAAATCATGAATTATTGCTTTCCCTTCATTCAAATTACGGCCGGGATTTGATGTTCCCTTCTTTACCGATGGATGAAAGGAAGGATAATACCACTTTGATATCGGCTGACTATCATATTAAAAACCTGACATCTTTAATCAGGAAACTGGATATAAAGGTTTATGGCTCTGATGTGTACCATGAAATGGATAACAGCCAGCGTGCAGCCTACAGTTCAGTTGTACCACCATATACAGGATTGATGCAGGCTGTATCAAAAGTTGATGCATCCAATTCAGGGGGTAGGATTGAATTGAATCTCATAAAAGGCAAACATGAATTGCTGGCAGGGGCTGATCTTGAAATTGCACGTAAAGATGGAGGCCGGTTAACAAGAATGATTATGGTAATGAATGGAGTTGAAACCATTTCCACAAAAAATACAAACCTATGGAAGGATTCCCAAATGATTAATAGCGGAGTCTTTGGGACATATATTTATGATAATCAAAAATTTAAAATCAATGTATCTGCCCGCTTCGATCTTAATCAGGCTACATCAACAGATACACTGAAATTGATTAAGGAAGGTGTGAATTATTTCAATCAGCTGAGCTCAAACTATACCAACCTGAGTGCAAATGCTGGTATAACTTTCCCGATCAAGGGTGGTCATTCTATTGGCTTTTATGCCGGACGGGGTATGCGTAGCCCTGATCTGACTGAACGGTACATAAAATTCCTCACAGTTGGTTATGACAGCTACGATTATTTGGGTAATCCACAATTAAAACCAGAAATTAACTATCAGTCGGACCTGATTATAGATGTTAATCTTAATAAAGCAGGTAAACTCAAAGTGGATGCTTATGCATCCATTATCGATTCCTACATATCTGCTGTTCCGTTGCCTGCTTCAGTAGCTACGCCCAAATCAATGGGTGCATTAGGAGTAAAACAGTACAAGAATGTTGGACAAGCCTGGTTTTATGGTTTCGAAGCAACCTACAATTCTCCTGTGATAAAAGGCATTGGTGTGGTACTGACAGCTTCCTATACTTATGGGATCCAGGAAAGAGCTATAAAAAATATCCTTGAAAATAACCAGGTGATTGATCAGGTGGAATTGAAAAATGATGCCGTCCAGGAAATCCCACCGATGGAAACCCGAATTGACCTGAATTATAGATTCTACAATCAAAAAATGCTATTTACTCTGGGCTCCAGAATAGTAGCGGTTCAAAACCATGTTTCGGAATCTTATTATGAAAATGCGATCTTTGGTACAGTTTTAATGAATATGGCTTATGAGTTTCAGGTAAATAAACTCATAAAGCTTGCTTCGGGGATTCAAAACTTGTTTGACAAGGCTTATTACGATCACCTCAACCGGCGTATTGTAGGTTCAACTTCCCGTTTATATGAACCAGGAAGAAATTATTATATGAATCTCATTATCAATATCTAAATGACTGCAAAGATTCTAATTCTAATCATTGCTATTGAGTTTGCTTGCACTTCCTGCAAAAAGGAAGTTATAGAGCAGGAAACCAACGCTGGTAAAATAGAATTTGAATTTGTTCATAAGGTTCGGAACGAATCCCTTTATGTCGATAGTCTATGTTATTTGAATCAGGCTGGGAATCCGTATGAAGTGGATGAGTTGAAATATTTCATTTCAGATGTCTATTTCTATAATACAAATGGAGCAAAACTGCATATTGATGCTCAAACAGCTATTCATTATGTGGACATCGACTACCCGGAAACACTGGTGTGGAAGATTTTTGACCCGATTCCGACCGGAACATACGACTCAGTATCATTTGTTTTTGGCCTGAATGAGGAGCGAAACATATCCTTTGCCTTTGTAAATCCACCGGAAGTAAATATGTTCTGGCCAACAGTATTGGGTGGTGGATTTCATTATTTGATGCTAAACGGGAAGTGGAAAAACCCCCAAGGAAACATGATACCCTTTGATTTCCATCTTGGAATAGGGCAAACCTATTCAGGAATAACAAGCAATGTGGATTCCATCACTGGATTTGTACAGAATTATTTTGAAGTAACACTACCTCTGCCTACCCTGATGATAAATGACAATTCGACCAATAAGATACAATTGGCAATGGATATTGAAAGTTGGTTTGAGACACCTCATACATGGGATTTCAATGATTGGGGAAATTATATAATGCAGAATCAATTAGCAATGAAAACTGCCTGCGAAAACGGATACAATGTTTTCAGCATCAGCAGCATTACAAACAATAAGAAAACAATGCAGTCATGGAAAGACAATGAATCACATTCCAAAAATTGATAATTATATTCGGGAGTATGTCAGTATTTAGAAGGATATGGAATCTGTATTATGATGGATTCCGAAATATGAAGGAAGGCAAAACTCTGTGGATCATCATATTTATTAAGCTGTTTGTGATGTTTGCCATTTTGCGCCTGTTTTTCTTTCATGATTTCCTTGGATCGAAATTTACTAATGACAGTGAGAGAAGCGATTATGTTATTGAACAATTAACAACTAAACCAAAATAAGTATGGATGCATCATTAGTTGACTGGTCAAGAGCCCAGTTTGCATTAACTGCCATTTATCACTGGCTTTTTGTACCCCTCACTCTTGGATTGTCGTTTATTATCGCTTTCATGGAAAGCATATATGTGAAAACCGGTAAAGAGGAATGGAAACGAATCACCAAATTCTGGATGGCTTTGTTTGGGATCAACTTTGCCATTGGTGTTGCTACAGGTATTATTCTGGAGTTTGAATTTGGAACGAACTGGTCAAACTACTCTTGGTTCGTGGGGGATATATTTGGTGCTCCCCTGGCAGTGGAAGGGATCATGGCCTTTTTTCTCGAAAGTACCTTTATTGCGGTGATGTTTTTCGGCTGGAACAAAGTGAGCAAACGATTTCACCTGATATCTACCTGGCTGGTTGCAATAGGAGCTAACCTTTCCGCTTTGTGGATTCTTGTAGCGAATGCCTGGATGCAATCTCCCGTGGGTATGCAGTTTAATCCGGAAACCGCCCGAAACGAGATGATAAATTTTTGGGAAGTCTTGTTTTCTCCAGTTGCAATCAATAAGTTTCTGCATACGGTAACTTCAGGGTATGTACTATCATCCGTTTTTGTGCTTGGGGTGAGTTCATGGTATCTTTTGCGAAAGAGGCATGAACTCATGGCTCAGAAAAGCATCATAGTTGCATCTGTGTTTGGACTGATTATGTCTCTTTTCCTTGTTTTGACTGGTGATGGTTCGGCTCGTCTGATGGCCCGACATCAACCCATGAAGTTTGCTGCCATGGAAAACCTGTATGAAGGTCAGACCAATGCGCCACTTGTTGCATTTGGAATCCTGTCAGGTGAAAAAAATGAACACCAGAAAGAAGATTTCCTTATGAAAATTGAGATTCCCGACTTCTTGTCTTATATGGCCTTTCTGGATGCAAATGCATATGTACCAGGGATCAAAGACTTGATTCATGGTAACCAGGAGCGAAATATCATTTCAGCTGAAGAGAAGATTTCCAGGGTAAACAGGCCATCGAAGCCTTGAAAAACTTCAAATCAGCTAAAAGAGCCGGCAATAATCTGGCCGCTGATTCGGCAATGGTAGTTTTAAATGAGAATTTCAAATATTTCGGTTATGGCTATTTTGATAATGTTCATGATGCTATACCACCTATAAAAGCTACATTCTATTCCTTCAGGATTATGGTTGGTTTGGGAATGTGGTTTATTCTTCTTTTTATAGTTATGCTTACAATTTTATTAAGAAAGGGATTAGACAAAAAAAGATGGCTGCTGTACGCCGGCGTTTTAAGTATTCCTCTTGCTTATCTGGCATCTGAAATGGGTTGGCTGGTAGCAGAATTTGGCAGGCAACCATGGGTAATTCAGGACTTGATGCCAACTTCTGCAGCAGTATCCCATTTAACAACCGGTAGTGTTCAACTCACCTTTGCACTCTTCGCGATCACTTTCACCATCTTACTGATCGCCGACATAAAAATATTGAGTAAACAAATTAAACTTGGATTTAAGGAAGGAGGAGCAAAATAATGTTTGAAAACTTATCACATCTGGCTTTACAGCAATATTGGTGGGTCATTGTATCCCTGCTTGGATCTTTACTGGTTTTTCTTTTGTTTGTTCAAGGAGGGCAAACATTAATCTACCGCCTTGGAAAAAATGAAACAGAGCGCACATTACTTGTAAATTCATTGGGGCGCAAATGGGAATTTACCTTTACAACCCTGGTAACCTTTGGAGGCGCATTTTTTGCTTCATTTCCTTTATTTTACAGTACCAGTTTCGGCGGAGCTTACTGGGTTTGGATGTTAATTTTATTTGCATTTGTTGTGCAAGCTGTTTCTTATGAATACCGTTCAAAACCAGGTAATCTTCTGGGTCATCGTACCTATGAGATATTCCTGTTCCTGAATGGGGCATTAGGCACAGTTTTATTAGGAGCTGCGGTTTCCACATTTTTTACAGGTTCCCAATTTTCGGTGAATGAGAATAACTTTTCTCAGTGGGAAACTGCGACTCATGGCTTGGAGGCTGCATTTAATATTCAGAACCTTTCATTGGGTCTGGCTGTCTTTTTTCTGTCAAGAGTGCTTGCATTATTGTATTTCTTCAAAAATGTGAGCAACGCTGCAATTATTGAAAGAGCCAAAAAGCAAATGGTCTATGATTCCATCCCATTCCTTGTTTTCTTTCTTGCCTTTGTTACTATGTTGCTGTTGCAACAAGGCTTTGCCGTGAATCCAACTACAGGAATGGTTTCTATGGAACCTTATAAATACCTCCACAACCTGATTCAGATGCCTGTAGTTGCCGGAATTTTTATTTTAGGTGTTTTGATGGTCTTACTGGGTATAATCAGAACTGTTACCTGCTTTAAAACATGCAGTGATAAAGGGATATGGCTAACGGGCATAGGAACAGTCCTAACAGTCTTCTCTCTTTTCATGCTGGCAGGATTCAATAATACGGCGTTCTACCCTTCTACATTTAACCTTCAAAATTCCCTCACCATACAAAATAGTTCTTCAAGTCATTATACACTGACTGCAATGAGCTATGTTTCGTTGTTTGTGCCCATCGTTCTTGCATATATTGCTTATACCTGGCGTGCAATCAACAAAACTAAGATGACCACTGAAGAGTTAAATGACGAAGGTCATATCTATTAATCTGTAAAAAAATACAAACTATGATAACGCAAATCATTTGGTTCCTGAGCCTGCCGGTAGTAATGTTTATCGCATACAAGCTTGTTGGAATAGCAGTCCGGAAATTTGAAAATAAACTCTGAAATAATCCTATGTATTTTTTTACATGTGACCGCTGGTTTTTAAGATCTCTTGTGTCAAACAGACAGATTAATCCTAAAAATCGAAAATCATGAAAAAGATTCAGAACAATTTTATTGCCGTTCTGCTGCTTGCAGGAGCAATAATGACATTTACACAGTGCAGCAAGGAAAATATTGCCAGCACTTCCAATCAGGCTGTTCCGGCAATGAAGGTCAGCTCTGCAGATGCTGAGTTGAATGGTATTGATGAAAGTGAAACCGGCACAGCAGCCGGGACTGTTAATCCGATGTACAGTTGCATTAACTCTTTTCCTGTTGAGCCCTTGAGTGATGATGAGATTAATGCAATTAACACTATGCGGGAGGAAGAACTTCTGGCAAAGGATATCTACACAAGCATGTACGCCCTTTACCATATGCCGGTATTCAATAATATTTCAAAAAGTGAAAACCAGCATACCGGAGCCATTAAAGTGCTGATGGATAAATATGATCTACCTGATATCGCTGCTAATCATGTTACCGGAGTTTTCGTAAACCCTGATATCCAGAATCTTTACAATACCTTGTTAGCCCAGGGAACTGTCTCGCTGAACGGAGGCCTTACAGTTGGCGCTACCATAGAAGACCTTGACATTCAAGACCTGGTAAATCATATTGCAAATGATGTTGACAATGCAGATATCCTGTTTGTATTCAACGAATTGGAGAGAGGCTCAAGAAATCACCTTCGTTCATTCTATAAACTGTTAAAAATCAGAGGAATTACTTATGTTCCCCAGTTCATAACAGTTGAGTACTTTGAAGAAATTATTAATAGTCCGCATGAAATCGGATCTGGTTGCCCCAACTAAGTTGTGCATTGCGTTGTCGTAGGCCTATGCACAAAACTGGCAATTCAGGCAACTTTCTGATTTGATAGGACGCCCGGAGTTTTCTCCGGGTTTTTTTCGTAAATTATGGGAGAATTTCAAGTCAGCAATTTGCTAACGGTAAATCTCTTACAAACTATAATAAATCCAATAAAATGGATAATTCGCTTGCATCATAAAGTCGTATCAGGGTCTTCGGCAACCCAATCCGAGTCCTTGACATAGAGAAAATAAAATAAGGAATAGTGATACTTAAGCGATTTATTAATATATTTGCAGCCTCAAATGAAGCTATTGAAAAGGACTTGAAAAACATCCTGTAATCAGGCAAATTAATTCATCATAATGCAAATCAAGGAAATAAACGAAAGATATACAGAGCTTGCAGCATCCGATTGCTGTCTTTCCTGTGGTGGAGCTATTGACTATGCTAAACCCATGCCGGGAGAAATGTGTGTTGATCTGGGCAGCGGAAGGGGAACAGATGTTATCAGAATGGCTGAACAGGTAGGAGAGAATGGCTATGTGTATGGAGTGGACATATCAGATGGAATGATAGCCAAAGCAAAGGATACTGCTTCAAGGCTCGGTGTGAGCAATGTTAGCTTCCTGCGTTCTGACCTGGAGAACATCCTGATTTTTGATGAAACCATCGATTTGCTGATTTCGAATTGCACCTTGAATCATGCAACCGACAAGCAGGCTGTGTGGAATGAGATATTCCGCATTCTCAAAAAGGGAGGAAGGTTCGTTGTAAGCGATATTTATGCTGTTGAAGCCATTCCTGAAGAATTCCGCAATGACCCCGTTGCCGTGGCCGAATGCTGGGCTGGAGCAACTACCCGATCGGAATACTTTGCCCAACTTGAAAAAGCCGGTTTCACTTCTGTTGATGTTCTGGAAGAATCCAAACCCTATGAGAAGGGCAAAGCTATGGTTGCCAGTTTTACAATTGCAGGTAAAAAACCTGGCAGTTGCGGATGCTGTAAATAAGAAACTCTAAATAATCATACATTATTCATTCTTAACTCAATCCAATGAAAAGTCTGATAAGTAAAAAGAAAAAAAACAAGGAAGCTAAAGAGGAAAAAGTCGCACAATGTTGCGCCAAAACATCAAAAACCGTTGTTGGTTGCCACGACTAACCCCAGCTATTCATGATTCTTTCGAAGCATAATATTTTCTCCAGAATAAAGGATTCAGACAATTATTTTATTGTGAATCCCTTGTTTGGATCTGCAGATATACTTGATGCCAGTGAGGGCGCCTTGTATGAAGATTTGCGTTCCGGAGGAAATGCAACCCCTGAGTTCATTGAAATGCTGACGGAAAATGGATACTGGGTTGATGAAGTTGCAGAAAGAAAACTTTTTAACAGTAAATACCTCGATTTTCTCGACAACCGTGAAAAGGAGGAAGTCCAGCTCTTTTTTGTCCCCAATTATTCATGCAATTTTTCCTGTACCTATTGTTATCAGGATCAATATACTGCATCAATAAGCGATCTTTCAAAACCCATTATTGATGCCTTTTTCGAGTATATCCGGATTGATTTTGCATTACGGGACAAGTATATTACTGTATTTGGAGGGGAGCCTTTGCTGGATTCACCCAAACAAAAGGAGTTGATCACTTATTTACTTCAAAAAGCCAGCGAGGCTAATCTTGAGGTTTGTTTTGTCACCAATGGGTTCACACTCAAAAAGTACATTGAAATCCTCAAAACTGCCAGAATTCGTGAAGTTCAGGTTACTCTCGACGGCACAGCTGAAGTGCATGATGCAAGACGACACCTGAAAGGCGGAGGAACAACCTTTAGTCAGATTGTTGAAGGAATCGATGCCTGTATCAGCAATCAATTACCCGTGAATCTCAGGATGGTTGCCGACAAGGAGAACCTGGTAAATCTTCCGGAACTAGCCGGATTCGCTATTGAAAGAGGATGGACAAAAAGTCCCTTTTTCAAGACTCAGCTGGGCAGGAATTATGAATTGCATCACTGCCAGTCAGCACCTGATAAGCTTTTCTCCAGATTATCGCTGTATGAAAACCTCTATTCGCTAATACAGCAACATCCTCATATTTCTGAATTCTATAAACCAGCCTACTCTATTTCAAAATTTCTGTCAGAAAATGGCAGCATGCCTGATCCACTTTTCGATGATTGTCCGGCATGCAAATCAGAATGGGCTTTCGATTATACCGGTAAAATCTACTCCTGCACGGCAACCGTTGGAAAGGCCGGTGAAGAACTCGGAACATTTTACCCTGAAATCAAGAAGGATCTTGAGCGGATAAGAGAATGGGATTCCAGGGATATTACAATGATTGACAATTGCAAAAACTGCAGCGTTCAACTCGCCTGTGGAGGGGGATGCGGTTCTGTTGCAAAAAACAATAACGGGAAGGTTTGCTCAATTGACTGCCGGCCTGTAAAAGAATTGCTTGAGTTAGGTTTTGCAGCCTACTCAAAAGAATTTCAACAGCAATAATTTATCTGAAATGAGAGAGATAACATCATCCGAATTTGAAATGGAAGTCCTCGAGGGAGGAAAAGTAGTTCTTGATTTTTATTCCACCGAATGTCCACCATGCGAAGCATTGGCGCCAAAATTTGAAGGGCTTGCAGGATTATATGGCAATGATGTCAAATTCCTGAAAATATTTCGCCAGCAGAACAGGGAATTGGCAGAAAAACTGGGAGTTAGCTCATCCCCTACCTTACTATTTTTTGATCAGGGAAAACAACTCTCTGAATCTCTTAGCGGTGGAATCAAGCGTCGCGATATTATAGAGAAGCTTGATGCCATGCTGCCCGAGTCTAAAGTAAAGGCAATCAAGGAAAAAATCAAACCGGAAATCTCAGATTTTGATGTGCTGATTCTTGGAGCCGGTCCCGGAGGTCTAACTGCAGGGCTATATCTCTGCCAGTCGAAAATCAATACTGTACTTATCGACATTGCGCTTCCCGGCGGACAGGTATCAACCACACATGAAGTGTCAAACTACCCCGGATTCATTGAGCCGCAGCGTGGATTTATGTTGTCGCACAATATGTCGGAACAAACCAAGCTTTGCGGAACCTCCTATAAGGTAGCCGTTGATGTATCAAGTGTTGATCTGGAGAAAAAGGAAATAGTACTGGATGAATTCGAGACTGTCCGCGCAAAAAGGATAATTGTTGCTACCGGCACTTCCCCGAACCTATGCGGAATACCAGGCGAAAAAGAATACAAGGGAAAAGGAATTTCCTATTGTGCCACCTGTGATGCAAAATATTACGAAAACAAGGAAGTGATAGTGATTGGAGGTGGAAACTCTGCAGTTGAAGAGGCTGATTTCATCAGCAAGTTCGCCAGCAAGATTACCATGGTACATCAGTTTGCTGAATTCACAGCCAATAAACAGGCTGTAGAAAAACTGCTGGCTAACCCGAAAATCACACCCATGTTTATGCATGAACCGCGTTCCATCATGAAAGCTGATGGCAAAATGCATGTAGAGGTGGAGAACCTGCAAACAAAGGAAAGAAGCACTTTGGTGAGTGACGGTATTTTTATTTTCATTGGAATGAAACCCAATATCGATCTCTTCAGGAATAAGCTCGAACTTGATAAATGGGGTTATATCAAGACCAATGAGGATATGCAGACCAGCCTTCCTGGGATTTATGCCGTTGGTGATGTAATCAGCAAGAAATACAGACAGATTACTACAGCCGTGGCTGATGGAACCATTGCCGCGATTGCAATAGCAAAAGAATTAAATTAACCTGAAATAATTAAAACCATGATCTCAAACAGATTTATCATTGAGCAGTTGAGTCCGTATGATGTAGCAACCACAGTTGAGAAACTGATTGAAGTTGCCGGTCAGAAAGAATGGCAAAATCCTGCAACCCATAATCTGCAGAAGTCACTCGAAAAATCGGGTAAAAATGTTGAACCGGTGCAGGTAGTTGAAATATGCAAATCAGACTATTCTGGAAAAATGCTTGAAAAGAGCGATGAGAGAATTGTCTCAATCATGATGCCTTGCAGAATTTCAGTTTACCAGAAGGAAGACGGCAAAACCTATATTGCACTGCTCGACATGAGTGCTATGACTAGTGGACTGCCGGAAGTTGCAGCAGCTGCCATCAAGGAAGCCTCCGACGAATCCTTTGAGATTGTAAGAACAGTTATAGGGCAGTTCTGATTCAGGATGAAGAAGGTTCTGGTTCTCGGGAGTGGATTTGCCGGTGTGCAAACAGCCATTGAATTGCAAAAAAACGGAGGCTTTGAGGTTACTCTGGTCTCTGACAGGAGCTACCTGTATCTCTATCCTGTATCTATCTGGATTCCTGTCCATATCAAGGGGTTTGAAGATGTAAAGGTCCCAGTTTCCGATATTCAGAAAAAATATCCCTTTAAGCTCATTGTTGAAAAGGTAGTTAAGATTAATGCAGCTGAGAATACAGTCCTCTGTGAGAAGTCATCTCTAATCTATGATTATCTGATTGTAGCTTTCGGAGCAGAAAAGCTTCAGCATAAAGGCATGGAGCACACTCTGTCAATATGCGGAAAGCCGGAAATGGCGCTGGACATACGGAACAGACTGGATGAACTGGTATCGAAGGGTAAAGGTAAAATTGCAATAGGTTTTGGCGGCAATCCAAAGGATAAGTCGGCTGTTCGTGGCGGACCAGCATTCGAACTGATGTTCAATATTCATAATTACCTCAGGAAAAAGAATCTGCGGGATAATTTCGAACTCACCTTTTTTGCACCTATGGAGCAGCCCGGAGCAAGAATGGGTGCCGGTTCATTACAGATGCTCGATAAAATGTTTGCCAAATATGGTATTCATAAAAGATTCGGGAAGAAAATAAAGGAATTCATGAGTGATGGTGTTGTGTTCGAGGATGATTCTAAACTGGATTCGGATTTTACAATGTTTATTTCAGCCGGAACAGGTCCAAGTATACTTCGCGATTCAGACCTGCCATTATCAGAAGCCGGATTTATAAAAATAGACAATTCAGGACAGGTTCCCGGATTTCCAAATGTTTACGCGGTTGGAGATGTGGCTGCTCTTGAAGGGCCTGAATGGATTGCCAAACAGGGGCATATCGCGGAATTAATGGGACGCAATGCGGCCTATAACATTATTGAAACTGAAAAAGGAAGCCAAAAACGAAAGGGTTACCAGGAACATCTGAATATATTATGTGTAATGGATACCGGTGATGGTGCTGCCTTTGTGTTTCGCGATGGGAAAAAGGCATTTATGATCCCCATGCCCATTGTAGGCCATTGGATGAAAAAGGGCTGGGGAGTCTATTCCAGGCTTTCTAAAATCGGGAAGTTTCCACGACTTCCGGGAATGTAATCTGACAAAAAATCTATTTGGAGAATCCCAACAAGGGAGCATGATTGTATTTTCGATCCTTAACCACCAAGGTTGTAAAATCCATTTTCAAACTTCTGTTAAGTAAGATATCATGTCCGACACAGATACCGATGATCAGCGTGAGATCAACATTCTCAGCATTTAACTGCTCAGCCTGACCGAGGGGATTACAGGATACTTTATGAATACAGCTTGAGGCATTTACTTCGCTTTGCTTCAACCCTCCTACGCTGCAAGAAATGGCTGAAACAAGAAATCCATTACCTGTTAGCATATTCTCAAGGGCTTTAACATGCTGTTCCATGCCATAACAATAGGCAAGACCTATTTTCTTAAAATTCATAGTCCTGGCATATTCCATAATTTCTTCGATTCGGGATAGTGTTCCTGCCCGACCAAAGTCAACCAGTTCTGCCGCTGATTTCACTATGTCACTGTTAGTTTTCCCCTGATACTCTTCAATAACTTCATCTTTATTGAAGATTTCCTGTCCACAAGAAGCTTGTTCTTTCCGGCAGACTTTATCCTGACAAGTGGTGCAGTTCATTATTGTGCGTTGATTAGAAACATTGAATTTTCAGAACAATTGAAGGGTTTTCGTTGAGCCTTTATCTTCTATGAAATTTATCGAGAAATAATTAGTCCAAGGCTGGTAAGGCTGATTATTGCTTAGAAGTATTCTGATTCCAATAATCAGAATCAGTATATAATGCCAAATTTAACCATTAAAATACAATTGTAACTTTTTTAGTTATGACCGCTGGTTTATGGTTTTTAGTGTGTCTATAGATAAAACGAACCCTTATCTAAAAACTGAAATCATGAAAACTATGCTTAAGGTAACTTCCATACTTGCCATTGCAATCCTTTTTGCAATTGAATCCAATGCTCAAAATGCAAGTCCGGTAAACAGTCAGTCTCAAACAAAGGTCAGTACCGGCAATGGCTTTGTTCCAGGTACATTTGTCGACAAGGACAACAATGGAGTGTGCGACAACTTTGAGTCCCGGGGCAATGCCGGCCGGGGTAGAAGCTTTACCGATAAGGACAGAGATGGTATCTGTGATAACAAGGGAAACAAAGTAGGAAGAGGCAGGGGACAGGGAAATAACTGCAGATACGGGACCGGCAATCGTGGGAATCGTGGTCGAGGCAATGGTTATTGCAGGAGAAATACTTCAAATTGATTGATTAAAATGTGAGTTAATTCCTTGCCCGGATTATGGGTTGGGGAATTAACAGTAAATTTGAATTAACAGAGTGACAGATCATTCATTAGCAGCTATCAGATGACCGACCAGGAATTAATCGCAGGTATTATCGAACATGATAAGCATGCAATTCAGTTCCTGGTTAGCAACTACCACAAACAGGTAATAAATACTGCCTATCATTTTGTGAGGGACATGGATGATGCCGAAGATATATCTCAGGATGTTTGCATTGAGATTCTTGAATCAATTCAGCATTTCAAGGGCAGTTCCGCTCTGTCTACATGGATATACAGGGTAACTGTAAATAAATCCCTGAACTTTATCAGGAAAAATAAGCGGAAACAGCTTATTGGCCATATTGAAAGTTTTTTTAAGGGAAGTTCCGGAAATCATGATTATCAGGTAACTGAACCATCAGTTCATGACAGGACCTTCGAGAATAAGGAAAGGCGAATTTTGCTGGATAAATCTGTAAACAAGTTGCCTGAAAACCAGCGAATAGCTTTTGTGTTGAGTAAATATGAGGATCTCTCATACAAGCAAATTGCTGAAATTATGAATCTTAGCATTGCATCAGTTGAATCACTGCTTCAACGTGCCAAACAAAATCTGCAAAAAAGTCTGATACATCAATTCAGTGAATACTCAAATAAAAAATAAAGCGATGGATTGTCACCATTTCCGAGATCAAATACTGGCTTTATCTGAAAAGGAGCTTCCTTCAGCGGTCATGGCTGAAATGCATCTGCATGCAGCAGGATGCGCTGAATGCGGATTGCTCTACTCTGAATTCAAGCAAATAGCCGTTTTAATTGAGCAGGAAAGGAACATTGAACCCCGGCCTTTTGCCGAAACCCGTTTAATGGAAAAAATAAACTCAAGGCTCGATCAGCAAAAAGCCATGCCTTTCATATGGCTGTTAAGACTTCAGCCTGCAGTGATAAGTTTGCTTGTTATTGCAGCCATTGCGATGGGAATAGTCTTAGGTTCCGAAGGAGGCCGGCAATATTCATCAAACCAGACCGGTGATGACCAAATTGAAGCCATGCGGAACGACTTAAATGTTCCTGATTTCATGGATGAGGAAAATACTTCACTTAATTAACATCAGCAGCTATGAACTTCACCGATAAAAATCGTTTAGCATTCTGGATCTTGATTTTCCTCGTGCTGGTAAATGTTACAGCTATGGTTACCTTCTTTGTGACAAGTTCCGGAAAGAACGCCTCATCATCAATTGCAGCCGAAGCGAAACCGGGTGAAACACTGCGGTCGGAACTTTCCCTGAGCCCTGAACAAAATATAAAGGTAAATGAGATTAATTCAGCCCATAAAGCCAGCAGTGAACCTATCATTCTGTCAATAAAGGAAAAGAAAGCCGAGTTAATTGAAGAACTATCCAGGGAAAATTCTGACACTCTTCGTATCAATGCTATTCTAAGCGAACTTGATAAGCGTCAGAATAATCTGCAACAAGCCAATATTAAACAGTTTATGGAACTGAAAAAAGTATGCACGGCAGAACAGACACAAAAACTATCACAAATCTATTCCGAACTATATGGATGTGATATGAAGGGCAAAGGACAGGGGAATGGAAAAGGAAACGGTCAAGGCAAGAAACACAGGCATCGCTATGGTCAGCAAGGAAATAATAAATGATCGGCAAAGACTGAAAAACTCATCCGATTTTCAATCAATCATTCTCTAACTGACTATTTTGTATTAGCTAAAGTTCTCGGAGTAAGCCTTAAACGAACGATTTACATCTTCATAAAATATTTAAGGCAATCATAAATTGTTAATATTGAGCAAGATACATCGATACAGATTAAATATACAAAATTTTGATATTTATCAATAATTCGGATTATTGTACTGTAACTTTGTGAAAAACAAGCCGACAGCAGGATAAGTATACTGTATTCGGTTTGAATCAAATTAGATTTCAGACTTCAGGATTTGAACCTTCTAAATCATTTCGATTCTTAACACTCCCAAATATTCAATTATGAAAAGTATTTTTATTATTCTCGGATTATTGGTATCCATATTTTGTTCGGCCCAGAAACAGGGGAACATCTGGTATTTTGGCTCTTATGCAGGACTGGACTTTAATTCAGGGGTGCCTGTAGCTCTTCAAAATGGTCAGATAAACGCGATGGAGGGTACGTCAAGCATGTGCAACAGCAATGGTGAACTGTTGTTCTACACGGATGGTGTTACAGTGTACGATGCCAGTCATAGTATCATGAGTAACGGAACTGGCTTGTGGGGAAACTCGCATACTACGCAGTCGGCATTAATAATTCCCCAACCGGGTTCAACAACACAATACCTGATATTTACCCTTGATTATGCTTACAGTAACGGAAATTTCGCATATTCAGTAGTGGACATGACACAAAACAATGGCATGGGTGCTGTTGTTTTGAAAAATGTCTACATACAGGAGAACTGCACTGAGAAAATGACTGCCGTTTTTCATGAAAATCATCAGGACATCTGGGTAATCATCCATGAACGGGACAACATTATTTTCAAGAGCTATTTGGTTACTTCAGCCGGTTTTGTCAATAATGCTGTGGTCAGTGGAACAGGGCCTGTGATCAGCGGGCCTCAGGGTTGTCTGAAAGTTTCTTCTGACGGAAACCTGCTTGCCATGGCTACCTACCATCAAAAGCGTGCTGAAATCTATAATTTTGATCCTGCTACCGGTGAAGTAGCCTACGATCTTGGATATACTTATCCCGATGCAACCTATGGAGTTGAGTTTTCAGGAGACAACACCAAGCTTTATGTTTCTGTATCCTATGATATTAAAGAAATCTATCAGGTTGACCTGGCATCGAACACCAATACTTTTATTGCCAGCACCGGCATGGCGCCAGGGACAATGCAATTAGGTCCCGATGGAAAGATATATGTTGCACGCTATGACAGGCCAAATACCGGAAGCTATTATCTGGGGGTGATCAACTCGCCTGACTTAAGCGGAGCCATGTGTGGTTATGTTGATGAAGCTATTCACCTTGGGAACGGCATGTCGAAACCGGGACTGCCCAATTTGCTGTATTACGGACCCAATCAGGTTATTGCAAATTTTATCGCTGATTCCAGTTGCACTAATCAGCCAGTAATGTTCAACGACTTATCAAGCACTGCTTCTGGGTATATTTTGAAATGGATCTGGAATTTCGGGGATGGTACAACAGATACCATTATTTTTCCTGAAAATCCGAATGTGCAGCATGTGTACCAGAACTCCGGAACATACTATGTATCGCTCACCACAATCACCAATGGGGGATACGCCAACTCTGTGACACTTCCTGTTGTTTCCTTGCCTCTACCTATTGCAAATTTCACTTATGCAGGCAGTTGCACAAACCTGGCAGTTTACTTTACCGATGTTACTTCCCTGAATGGAGGCGGAAATATTATTAACTGGCAATGGAATTTCGGAGATCCTGCTTCCGGAATTAACAACAGCTCTTCTCTTGCTAATCCCATGCACACATATTTCGCCCCTGACACTTTCAATGTAATGCTTGTTGTGACGAATATTGACGGTTGCATGGATACAATAGTCAAGCAGGTCATCAGTAATCAGTCACTCATTGACTTTACAAATACTACTGCATGTTTGAGTGAGGCTGTTTCTTTCAGTCCTGATACATTGGTGATGAACCCCGAAACAATTGCAACATGGCTTTGGGAATTTGGGGATGGATCAGTTTCAGTGCTTTCCAATCCACAGCATGTGTACATCCAGACGGGGATGTATTCTGTAACTCTTTCCGTTGTTGACACCATGGGCTGTCCGAACAACGTGACACACATTTTAAATGTAGCAGATTTACCTTATGCATCTTTTGATTATACAACAACGGCCTGTACCAGTTCAGCCGTTCAGTTTACCAATCTTTCAAATTTTGGCAACGGGCAGAATGTAACATGGCTGTGGGATTTTGGGGACGGACAACAATCCACGGTTCAAAATCCGACTCATACCTATCAGTTTGAAGGGAATTATTGGGCCTGCCTCTATGTACAGAATGAATGCGGGGAAAATCTCTCCTGCGAGCATATTGTCAAATATCAGGAACCCTTCAGCAGATTCAGATATGACTATCTAGGAAACTTCTTTGTTGGTTTTGTCAATCAATCATTATTTGCCGAAACTGTGATGTGGGATTTTGGGGATGGCGATATTTCAAATGAATTTAATCCTATTCACAGCTTTCCGGGAGCCGGAGATTACAGGGTTTGCCTTAAAGTCACCAATGCCTGCAATTCCATATCCTTCTGCGATACTGTACACTTGGATTTATTTTCAGGGATTCAGGCTGATGTTTCAGCACAAGGAATAATGATATCTCCCAATCCGGCAACTAGCGATATTCTGATAGAATCAAATAGCTATAAGATTTCACAGGTTGAGATATTTACTTCTCAGGGAATTCTAACTGATACTTATGTGCTGAAAGATTTCCAGAATAATTACTCCATTTCATTGAAGGGAAAACCCTCCGGAATTTACATTCTGCGTATTCTGACCGAAAAGGGATTCGTCACCAAAAGACTGATTATTCAATAGAGAAGAAGTCCAGTTTCCGGCATACCATTGCAGGTCAATTTAACGAAACTATCTCTGCTGCAGCTGAGAGTATAGCCGCTATTTAGTCTAATCAGTAAAAATATTGCTTTGCGTTTTTCAATGTGATCGAGCTTAAATCGCTTGCCTGGAATATCAATTCCCAATTCCCCAAACAAAGAAATGTTGGATCTGTTGTATTGATTCTTTCCAAAATCTGAAAAGAATTGAATACTTTTAGATTACTGAGTTCATATTCTGTCCACAAATATCCAACTCTCTATGAAGCTCCAATATTTATCACTCATAATATCACTGGTTCTCCCCTATTTCCTGATTGCCCAACAGGTAAAAGAGCGGCATCGACTGGTGAGCCCACAGTTGCTGCAGCAGAAAGTAGCATTCAAAGTCAGTACCGATGCAGCCCGGATATTGGATACCTCCGCCCGGGTTGAAAGAGTTGATGGATTCAGGCTTAAGGCAGGAGAAGAAAAGGCTGTTGCTCAAACCGGGATTGCCATTAGTCGGGTTGACAGGTCGGTGTTGCCCGATAGAATTGACACCTCCGCCAATGCCGGATTATATATGCTGCCGGAACTCTTTTATGCCAAGGAATCCGGGACGGGAAATCAGTTTTCCTATCGAATTCTCTTTATTGATGCAGCTCCTCTTAAGTATGATTTCAGTAAAAAGCTGTTTGAAGGAAGCATCCGTTTCCTGCCAATGGAAGTTAGGGAAGCTGGCAACGACCATGCCGGACAGAAGCAGTTGTCGACACCTGAAGATATTCTGGTATCATTTGGTGCCGTTTCCAAATCCATTCGAATACATTCGATCAACTGGCCACCGCTTGACTTGAGTATTCAGGCTGAAGATCCCCGCGACTCTGTTGAAGTGAAAATTCTGACAGTGAGCAATCCGCTTGGATATCCCAAAAAGCTGGGAGTAGAACCGGCAATTATCCTGAGTTCGGCCAGGGAAAAGATACAAGGCATGGGAATTCAGTCCTTGCCCATTCATCTTTCACTGAAAGGGGTTTCCGGAAACAGAATGGTTCCCGTTTCGCTGGAATCCTCATTGGGCAGCCTTGATTCTTCAAGTTTAGTGCTTGTTGGCGAAAAGGCAGGAAAAGTTAACCTTAGGTCAGAGAGTTTGGGACAAATTGAGATCAGGAGCATCAATCAGAATTACAGGAGCAATACGCTTACCATCAAGGCAGTGTTCCCATGGTTATTCCTGTTGCTGGCTTTACTGGGAGGATTGATCGGAGCTCTGGGAAAGAATCTGATCGGGAAGAAAAAGATCAGGATTCGTCCGCTCATTTTGGGCAGCATCATGGGATTGATAGCAGCAGTAGCCTATTGGGGACTTGGAATCGTCCTGATAGGATTTTCACTTGAAACCCGGGGATTCAATGAAGCCATGGTGATGGGGTTTGGACTGCTTGCAGGATATTTCGGATTATCAGTTGGCAAAACATCTGGTGCATAGATTAATGAGACTGGGGCCGATGAGGTCACGATAAAGTGGGTTTTTTAGCCACGAATGCACCAATGTTTTACGAATCACATTCGTTCTTTTATTCGTGTATTCGTGGCAACTTTACTTGAAAGAGGATGAAGTTTAGCCACGAATGCACCAATGTGGACGAATTTTATTAATACATTTAGTTGTTATTTGCAGCTTTTAATATTCTGATTTATTTATTTAATGTATTAATTATGAGTGATATATTTTTTAAAGACGAAAGCTATTCCATTATTGGTATCTGTATGGATGTACACAATCAATTAGGGGCTGGATTTCTGGAAATTGTCTATAAGGATGCCCTTGAGTATGAATTCAAAAAGGCGGATATTCCATTTGAGAGAGAGAAGGAGTATGTTGTGCATTACAAGGATATTATTTTACCTCATCGATTTTATGCCGATTTTGTTGTTTACGACAGCATTATCCTGGAGGTAAAAGGAGTTTCTTCTATTCCGGAGGGATTTGTTGCTCAATGCATCAATTACCTGAAGGTCTCACATAATAAACTAGCCCTGCTGGTTAATTTTGGAGAGCTTAAACTGAACTGCAGAAGAATACTACATGGTTGATTCCAATCACAATAGGAAAGGTTTTTAGCCACGAATTCACGAATGTTTTACGAATCTCATTCGTTCCTTTATTCGCGTATTCGTGGCAACTTTACTTGAATGGAAAGGGTTTTAGCCACGAATGCACGAATGTTTTACGAATCTCATTCGTTCCTTTATTCGCGTATTCGTGGCAACTTTACTTGAATGGAAAGGGTTTTAGCCACGAATGCACGAATGTTTTACGAATCTCATTCGTTCCTTTATTCGCGTATTCGTGGCAACTTTACTTGAATGGAAAGGCTTTTAGCCACGAATGCACGAATGTTTTACGAATCTCATTCGTTCCTTTATTCGCGTATTCGTGGCAACTTTACTTGAATGGAAAGGGTTTTAGCCACGAATTCACGAATGTTTTACGAATCTTATTTTAATTTCTCTTCAATTGCCTTCAGTCTTTCCTCCAATTGAGCATTTACTGATTTCAGATTTTCCAATTCAGAGTTAATGGATTCAAGGTTGCTGATTTTCTGTTCCAGGGCAACTATTTTCAATTTATCAGACTCAATGATTTGCTGCTGCTCCTGCATTCCTTTCACAAGTGGAACAACGAAAAGGCTATAGGACACAGAATAGTGATCATCTGCATCAGTTGGCTTATGCAGTCCGTTGAAGTCATAACCACTCTGCACCATTGCATTTTCAACATCCTGAGCAACAAATCCACTTTGCCTGATAGCTGAAGCCTGACTGAAATCAGATTCATCAAGATGTGCATGCTGGAGGCTATCAGGGAGATTTTTTACGAGGTATTCCTCAAATTTTCGGCTGTCGAAATTGTATAGTACCGGTTTGAGTTTCAGGATAAAGTCGAGGCCCTTGATGCCATCCTCTGAAAGGTTATACTTGAAGCGACCGTCGGAAGGAAAGCTGTAAGCCACCTGGCCTTCAATGGAGGTAACACTTGTATTCCCAAGCCTGATTTTATTGCTGGAACCCACAAGAGCTCCGCTACCAATGGCTGTAGCATTTGAAAGATTCCACGAGCTGACGTCAGCACCTGCTCCAAAGGCTGAATTATTGCTGCCGGTGGTATTAAAGGCAAGGGAATTTAAGCCGATAGCAGTGTTCGAGTTACCTGTTGAATTATTTGAAAGAGAACTGGTACCAATAGCGCTATTATTGATTCCGGTAGTATTGTTATACAATGCATTAACTCCGTTTGCGGTAGTATTGTATCCCGTAGTGTTCTTGTACATAGCCTGCATTCCGACAGCAGTGTTGGAAGTTCCTGTTGAATTCACCAGCAATGTCTGGTAACCCAGAGCTGTATTGTTGTTACCTGTATTTGAAGCCGGATTGGCCGAACCCCTCAGGGCTTCAAAACCTACTGCAACAGATTGATTATTAAATGCAACAGAAGAATTGTTCGTATTAGCCATTGCACTGATTCCGATTGCTGTTGCATTATTCCCAGCTAAATTATTATACATAGAATTCAAACCTATTGCCAAATTGTTGCTTCCTGTCGTATTAGAAGTAAGTGCAGCATTGCCAATAGCCGAATTATTGATACCAGTTGTATTATCGAAGAGTGAATACACACCAATAGCAGTGAGATTATTCCCTGTTGAATTGTTTACTAAAGTAGTAGCCCCTATTGCAGTATTAAAGAAACCATTGCTGTTATTTGTCAGAGCTTGATAGCCAACAGCTGTATTATCATGTCCGGTGTTCAGTGCAGCATTGGAAGAGCCTCTCAAGGCTTCAAATCCTACAGCGACATTATATCCTATAAAGGGTGTTGAAGAACTGTTGGAGTAATACATAGCCCCTGTTCCAATTGCAGTTGCATTGTTGCCTGCAACATTGCTAAACATTGCGTTGGTTCCTACAGCAACATTTTCGTTTCCTCTGATATTGTAGTTCAATGAACCCATCCCGAATGCAGAATTTGATAGTCCATTATGATTAAAATATAGGCTGCCAACACCATAGGCAGAGTTGTTAGCTCCTGAATTATTATAAAAAAGTGAATTTAGTCCATAAGAGCTGTTATTATATCCAGTTGTATTTGTCTTCATTGCATCAACCCCTGTAACCGTATTAGCATAACCGGTTGTATTGGAAGTTAATGCGTTGTAACCACCTGCTGTATTCCAGCTTCCCCCGGTATTGTTCTTTAAGGTCTGGTAGCCTATTGCTGTGTTTAAGTTTCCGGTATTTGCCGCAAGAACAACCGATCCTCTGATTGCCTCAAACCCAACTGCTACATTGTAATTTACAAATGAGCCGGAAGTGTTGTTCGAATATTGCAATGCATTTGCCCCAACAGCTGTTGCATTGTTTCCTGCCACATTGCCTTGTAAAGCATTTGCCCCGAAAGCGGAGTTATTGATGCCAGAATTATTATTCCCACCTGATAGAGGACCTAGAAATATATTATTCTTCACAGGGTCAATTTTCCCTGCCTTCTGATTGTTTACCCTGAAATTCAATCCAACATTATCTGTTGTTCCGAGGAAGTTTACTGAATCAATTGTACCGGCATTTCCCGTCAGCGACCATCCGCTTCCGGGGCTCAGCAAGTCCATCCAATGGAAGCTCCTCCATAATACTCAAGCCTGTTAAGGTTTGTATTGTAAATAAGAAGTCCTGCAGCAGGGCCGACAATAGCATTCCGTTGTGTAGTTGTCAGCCGGGGAGGAAGGAAGCCCTTATTGTTGAATTTCACATCCAGTCCGGCTGAGTTATCAGGTAATGTGCCATCGCTATTGATTGCAACCTGAGCCAGAGAAATTATGTTGAATATGACTCCTAGAAAAAGAGTAAATAGTAGTGATTTCATATCTTATTTTATTTTCTCTTCAATTGCCTTTAGCCTGCTCTCCAATTGAGAGTTAACGGATTCCAGACTGTTGATTTTTTCTTCCAGAGCACTGATTTTCAGTTTATCGGACTCAATGATTTGCTGCTGCTCCTGCATACCTTTCACCAAAGGAACAACGAAGAGGCTGTAGGACACAGAATAGTGATCATCAGCATCGGTTGGTTTATGTAGTCCGTTGAAGTCATAACCGGTTTCCACCATTGCATTTTCCACATCCTGGGCAACAAATCCGCTTTGCCGGATAGCTGAAGCCTGACTGAAATCAGATTCATCAAGATGGGAACGCTGGAGACTGTCGGGGAGATTTTTAACGAGATATTCCTCAAATTTCCGGCTATCAAAATTGTAAAGTACCGGTTTGAGTTTCAGGATGAAGTCGAGGCCTTTTATGCCATCTTCAGAGAGGTTATACTTGAAGCGGCCATCGGAAGGAAAGCTGTAAGCTACCTGGCCTTCAATGGAGGTAACGCTGGTATTCCCCAACCTGATTTTATTGCTGGAACCCACAAGAGCCCCGCTACCGATGGCAGTAGCATTTGAAAGATTCCATGCGCTGACGTCAGCACCTGCTCCAAAGGCTGAATTATTGCTGCCGGAGGTGTTAAAGGCAAGAGAATTCAAGCCGGTAGCTGTGTTGGAACTGCCGGTCGAATTATTCACCAGGGAACTTGTGCCAACAGCAGTATTATTAATCCCGGAAGTATTGTTAAACAATGCACTAACTCCGGTTGCAGTAGTGTTGTATCCGGTAGTATTCTTGTACATTGCCTGAGTCCCAACAGCAGTGTTGGCAGTACCTGAAGAGTTGACCAACATGGTCTGATAACCCAGGGCGGTATTGTTGTTGCCTGTATTAGCAGCAAGAGTGGCTGAACCTTTTAATGCTTCGAAGCCAACGGCTACATTATAGCAGGTATAGGGGGTTGTGGTATTGTAAGCATTTTGCATAGCATTCACGCCAATAGCAGTGCCATTACTGCCGGAAATGTTCGACATTAGCGCATGATAGCCAATAGCAGTATTGGAATTTCCTGTAGTGTTCGACTTGAGTGATAATGAACCACTGGCAGTATTATAAAAACCTGTTGTATTTCCATTTAGTGAAAGATAACCATTGGAGGTATTTTCACTTCCTGAAGTATTATTGTAAAGTGAATAAATTCCAATGGAGGTATTATTGCTACCAGTGGTATTGAAGTAAAGCGAAAAATATCCGTTGGCAGTATTATTGATGCCATCGGTATTGTAATAAAGCGCGGATGTTCCGCTGGCTGTATTGAATGCACCATTGGTGTTGGAAAAAAGTGAAGTATTTCCAATAGCTGTATTCCCATCTCCTCCAGTATTTGAGTAGAGTGATTGATAGCCTATCGCTGTATTGTTATTGCCGTGGTTATTTGCGGGTGTGGCAGACCCCTTTAACGATTCATAACCAACTGCCACATTATCGTTGATAAAAGGGTTTGTTGAATTGTTGTAATAATACATTGCACCTGTTCCAATCGCTGTCCCATTGCTGCCTGCAACATTGCCTGCCAGTGCATTTAATCCAACAGCCACATTAGCATTTCCGGAAACATTGCTTGTTAATGCACTTGTACCTGTAGCTGTGTTATTGATCCCTATCGTATTGCTTAATAGTGCATTTGCACCGGTTGCAGTCGTGTTGTACCCAGTGGTATTACTGAGCATTGCCTGGGTCCCCACTGCAGTATTGGCGGAACCGGTCGAATTGACCAGCATGGTCTGATAGCCTAAAGCTGTGTTATTGTTACCAGTATTCGCAAAGCCATTAACAGAGCCTTTTAATGCCTCAAACCCAACTGCAACATTATAGTTTTGAAAGGGTGCATAAGAGCTATTTGAAAAGTACATTGCATTTGTACCGATTGCAGTAGCGCTGCTTCCATGCATGTTACCATTGAGTGCATTCTTTCCAAGTGCGACATTGTCACTTCCGGAAATATTATTTAACAATGCACCATATCCTACTGCAGAATTATAGTTACCTGAAGCATTAGCAACCAAAGCGCTGGGTCCGACACCTACATTGTATGTTCCAACTTGATTTTGGAGTAGGGACAAGGATCCGATCGCTACATTGCCTGATCCGGAGGTATTTGACTTAAGAGCAAGGTAGCCATTAGCAGTGTTATTGTCACCGGAACTATTGTTCAAACACGCCTGGTAGCCTACAACAGTATTGAAATTACACGGGGTGCCTGCGTAACCTGAAATCCCCCTTAAAGCTTCAAAGCCAACTGCTACGTTTGAATTAATAAAACCGGATGGATAGTTGATATAATACTGCATCGCATTTGCACCAATAGCAGTGGAATTATTTGCTGAATAAACATCCATTAGCGCATTCATTCCAACTGCTGTATTATAATTTCCCCCACTCAGGCCATCTAATGCACTAAACCCAAACGAGGAATTTCCGGATCCATTAACATTTGAGTTGAGTGAACTTCCTCCAAAAGACGAATTAGATGCTCCAGTTTCATTACTATATAAGGCATCGAAACCAAAAGCAGAGTTCCCGCTTCCTGTTGTATTAAATCTGAGTGAATTAAGACCGTAGGAACTGTTATTTGATCCGCTTGTATTACTTCTTAGAACATCAATTCCCATAGCAGAATTGGCGTTTCCGGTTGTGTTTGAAAATAATGCGTTGTAACCACATGCAGTATTCCAGCCTCCGCTTGAATTATTTCTCAAAGCCTGATAACCAATCGCAGTGTTCGAAATCCCTGTATTTTCAGATGAAGTTTCTGATCCTCTGATTGCCTCAAAACCAACTGCTACATTGTAAATTGTAAAAGGGATCGTTGAATTGTTGACAAATTGCATTGCATTTGTTCCAAAAGCTGTTGCATTGCTTCCGGCCACATTACTTTGCATTGTGTTAGCCCCGTATGCTGAATTATTTGTACCTGAGTTATTGACTGAACCTGCAAAAGGACCGAAAAATGTATTTTGTTTAGTAAAGTCAATTTTACCAACTTTCTGATTATTTACCCTGAAATTCAATGGCACATTATCTGTTGTTCCCAGGAAGTTGACGGTATCAATTGTACCGGTATTGCCCGTAAGAGACCATCCGTTTCCAGAACCTGTTGACCAACCAATTGATGCTCCTCCATAGTACTCAAGCCTCTTGAGGTCAGTATTGAAAATAAGAAGTCCGGCAGCAGGGCTGACAATAGCATCACGCTGGACGGTGCTCAACCTTGGAGGAAGAAAGCCTTTGTTGGTGAATTTTACATCCAGTCCGGCTGAATTATCGGGCAGAGAGCCGTCAGTATTGATTGCAACCTGGGAAAAGGAAAGGCTGCTGATGAGCAGCAACAGCAGTAGAAACAGGAAAGTTCTGGTCATAGTCGGGTAAGTTTGGGAAGACCTGCGGAATGGTGCAAGCAGGGGATGCTGTGCACCATTTAGCAGGTCGTCTGGGTTTCAGGTTTTCTGAACAACAAAACTAAGTTCAATCCTGCAAACGGGAAATCACCAGAACTGGTGAAACTTTTTGGGGATGTGAAGGGATAGGAAGTTAAATGATATATTCCACCACGATGGATTCATCCACCCGCAAGTGGCTATAGATCAAAATAAGAAATTAACAGGAGGAAATCAGACTAGCCTGCGCTTGATAGCCTTGGCTACAGCCTCACTTTTGGAATTGACATGCAGCTTCTCATAGATCTTCTTGATATGGGAATGCACGGTTTCGTAGCTGATAAATGTTTTGTCGGCGATAATCTTGTAGCTCATTCCCTCAACCAGAAATTTCAGGATTTCCCTCTCCCGATCTGTGAGCTGGGTAAACTCACCCGGATGAGGCTGCTGCTGAAAATTATTCAATACCCTGCGGGCGACGGAGGGAGTAAAAAAGGATCCGCCTTCGGCAACTTCCCTTATCGCCTGAAGTACTTTTTCGGGAGCAGTATTTTTCAAAATATAACCAGAGGCTCCGTTGCAGAGGGAAGCGAAAATCTTGTCGTCATCTTCGAAGACAGTCTGCATGCATACATTGATTGCCGGAAAATGCTCCTTGATTTCTTTAACAGCATCAATACCATTTTTACCCGGCAGGTGAATATCCATAAGCACCACATCCGGCATCAGGGCTTCAATTCGCTGTAACAGGCGATTCGTATCCTCAAAGGAACCGCAGAGTTCCATATCACCGGAAGTGACAATCAAAAACTCCAGGCTTTCCCTGAATTTCTGGTTGTCCTCAAATATTGCAATCTTCATAATCAAACTTTCAGCCAGCAAAGTACGAACTAACAAACAGGGGAAACAATCACCAATTCAGGGGATATCCGGCCCTTTAAATATTCCAGTTCAGAAGGATTATAGTCCCTTCATCAGGATTTGAAATTATCTGAAATTCAGCCTTCATCTCATCCGCCCTGGACTTCATGTTCTTCAATCCGTTTCCACGCCTTATGGTATTTTCATTGAAGCCCCGGCCATCGTCCCGAACCTGAAGTATCAGCTTCCCGCCCTGCAGTTGCATGCTTATCCAAAGATTCGAAGCTTCAGAATATTTTGCAGCATTATTCACAGCCTCCTTGAAAACCAGATAGAAATTCTTCCTCCCTTCAAGCGGGAATACAATCGAGTTTATCCTTTCATCCTCCTGAAAATGCAGATGGATATTTTTCATTGCACAGACATCCGTGGCAAAATTCTGCATACGGCTGATTAATTTCTCACCATGGTCATTATCCGGATTGATTGCCCAGACAATATCGCTCATTCCCGAAACCATTTCCCGGCTGCTCTCCCCCATCTTATCCAAAACATTAACCAGCATTGGCTGTGAATCTTTCAGTTGTCGCTTCAATGCATCACTGTAGATGGAAATGGAACTCAATGTTGCACCTATATCATCATGCAGGTCGATGGCAATGCGTGTCCGGAGCCGCTCCAGTTCAAGTGCTTTACGTTTCCTGTAATGATTGATTGAGAAATGGTAGGCAGCTGCGAGAAGTATTAGTGCAATAAACCACCATGTGCGGTAAAATGGAGGAGGAATGCTGAATGTCAATGAGGTTATTTCGCTTTCGATTCCTTCATCATTCACTTGCCGGGCCAGAAAAGTATAGTCGCCGGGAGGAAGCTGCTCATAACGGATCAGCTGTTGTCCGGACAACTCATTCCACTTGTTTTCCCAGCCTTCAAGCATGTAAAGGATGCGGGTTTCCTTGTCTTCGGTAAAATTCATTGATGAAAGCTCAATCTCAACAGCTTCCTTATAGGAGCACTTAATAGGTTTGGGTTGACCAATCACCATATATGAAACCCTGTCGCCATGCTTACCCGGCTGATCAGGACTGCTTGGGTGAGCAATACTCCTGCTTAGTAGTGAATCATGGAGGATTCCGAATTTACCATTGGCAGCAAGGATTACCTCCTCCTGGACCAAGGTGGAAATCCTCAATTTCCTCATCTTCTTCCCAGCCCAGCTTATTACTGATATTCACCCAATGCCTGAAGGTGGTGTCAGTTTTTAATAGCCCTCTTGAAGTTAGCGCCCAAATGTTCCCTCTGGAATCACAATCTATCTTTCCAATGATGAATTCAGCATATCCTTCTGCCGGAAACACTTTTGCCAGTCTGTTCTGACTGAATTGGTAGATCCTGCAAGCTGCTGCTCACAAAACAGAGCGACCGGGTGAGAAAAGATTTTTTCAGGGGCAGTTTTATTTCTGTCGATTCGTTCATCCTTAATTTCCGGAGAATAAGAGGTGTAGGCGTAATCGGATGCATTAACCTTGAAAAGCCTGTTATCGGCTGTAAAGCAGATAGATCCGTCATCAATAAGCTGAATATCATGGATGTCCTTCCCGATAAGATTATCAGGTTTGTTTTTATCTGCAAACAACAAGGTTGTATTTCCCCCGCCCTGACCAAAAACCAGGATTCCGGAACGATGCAGGCTAACCCAGAGTTTATTGCTTTTATCAGCTACAATTATTCCCGTTGAAGTTTGTCCCGACTTCATCTGAGCAAGTGAATTCCAGCTATCCAACCGATATTGAATTGATCATAATAGCCCATTCCATTAATGGATGAAAACCAATATCCTTTTTCGTTGGCAGTCCAGGTATTGATGCCCCCCAGCAGATTCTCAGGGTCAGAAGGCAGTTTGAATTTACTCAGCTGATGACTTAGCGCGTCATACTGCCACCAGCCTTTGAGAGGAAAGTATCGGAGTTATTGCGATTTCGGGGATTATATGGTAGATATGTTGCCATTCAGGATCCGGGATCATTGATGGTAGTCCATTCAAAGGAAAGACTGTTGCTGTTCATCCGGTATAGTCCGGATGAGCCGGTAATCCAGAGGTTGCCCTGCCTGTCGGAAAAGAGATGGCTGATGTTATCGGTGAGACTGGTTAATTTCGCCGGACTTTTCCCGCTTCCATCCAGAAATATCAGTCCTTTATTGGTTGCCAGCACCAGATACTGCCTGTTGAGAATATGCGTAATCAGCATATCGGATATGACCAGCTGCTTGAAATTAAGAGGAGGAAAGATTGCTGTTCAAATTTGTCATTGGATTCATTGAACTTCAGAAGGCCTTGCTCCCAGGTGCCGTCCGGATATCTCCTAGAATCCTCAATTATTGATACAACCGATAGGCAGATTTCTAGCACCAAGTTCATGAGAAATGATGAAATCCTATGGGTTTTCCCTGTCGAAAAGCTTAATTCCGTAGGAAGTGGTCAGCCAAAGCCGACCTTTGCTGTCTTCCAGAACCCTGCTTATAAACTTATTGATACGGTCATCTTGTCCGGTAACGGTTACAGGGAAATTCTCAAAGCTATCAGATTCGGGATGATAGAGGGCGATCCCTTTTTCGGTTGTAAGCCAAAGGTTATTGCTTCTATCCATATAAAGGTAATCGCACCATTTGAAAGGAATGGTTCCCTTGCCGGTACCTTCGAAGTAGTGAGTGATTTTCTCGGTTTGAGGATCCAGTTTATTCAGTCCGTTCTGAGTCCCGATCCAGATATTCCCTTTCTTATCCTCGGCTGGACATACCATCGAAAGGGTCGGTTTGGGGCCATCCTCCCCGAGGTGGGTATATTTTTTTGAAGAATCTGCCATCAAACTGGCTCAGACCATTATTGCTGCCAATCCACAGAAATCCCCGGCTATCCTGAATGATGGCATTGGTATTATTGTCAGAAAGTCCATTGGCTGTAGTATACTTATCAAATCTGAGATTGCTGAACTGCGCATGAAGATCATCTCTTCCTAAAAGAAAGGCTATTAAAAGAAGAAGAAGATCCGGGAAAATTTCATTTTGTCAGCTGTTTTCAGCATTCAAGATACTAAATTGAAGTGAACTCGACTTAATTTAAACAGAAAACAATCTTCATGTTGCTAAAAATCAATAGGGTAATAAGGTCGATGCAAGTTTGACCATTCAGGTTACTAAGGTTAAGAATAAGAATTAGGTGTATTACGTTAAAGTGTCAAATATCTTCCAAGACAAAACCTTAGTAATAAATCAACCCCCTGCACCCATCTCTTATTCCTTATCGTCCAATCACTTCTGTATTCTTATCAGCTACCTCACTTTAGGGTATATTGAATTCATGTTAAATTAATGCCGGCAATGTTCTGACTTTTCATACTCATTCTAATCAGACAATATTCAGCGAAAAAAAATACTCATTCTGGCAATTAGGATCGATTCAGAGCAAATAAATCTTACTCAACCCCAATGGAGAAGAGTCAGTTTTATAGCGCAAAATTCGCTCTGAAGAAGGGAATACCCGATGGATTATTCCGTCTTTACAAACCTTGTCAGGAGCGCTTTTTCCGTTCCCCTGACAACCAGAATAAAAGCTCCCTTCATTAATTCGGAGATATCGATTTGTCCTTCGGGGGCAAGAATATCCCTTGTGATCTCCTGTCCGGCAAGATTGAAAATACTGAACACAGAGCCAGCTTTATTTCAGGAATTTCCGATGCATTAACTGAGATACTGTTTATTGCAGGATTTGGGAATACCCTTAAGCTTGCAGCCAATGCAAGTGGATTGCTCAAACCTGTGAAGTATGAATCATCGTAGATCACATCATTATCCAATTGGGCATTGATAAGTCTGGAGGTGAACCCGGGAGTCATGGTGCCATGCTGAATGGTGCAAAGCCTGTCGATGGTGGGGTCAATATCAAAGGTTACCGGACCGCCGGAAGCGGCTGCGCATAAGCTGAATCGGAGAAATGCTCCAGCATGGTAGAGCTTCCGACATTCTCTCAGGTCGGATGTTGCTTGCTTGTGGAGGCATCAGCATGGATAACAGACTGTAAATTGAAGGCGGTAATTGCCTTTTTTCCTTCAATCATAAAGAACCAGTTGTTGATGTTGTTGTCAACAGAGCCATCGGACATCAGCACAACAGCGATCCCATCCTGTGTTGTTTCCGCATATCCTGAGCAGCGTTATACGACGACAAAGTCGAGGGGCGGCAAAGTGAGAGCGAGAACAACTTCTCCGGTACCATTTCCATAGGATTGGAATTCAGGATGGTGAACTCGCATTCAGCCCTCCAGTAAAGAGTAGGCAGGGTTGGGTAAAAAGTACGATAAACCTGTTGTAATCATCCTGGTAAACATTATCGAAATTACAAATACCATTGTTCACATTCACGTCTCCATTGCCCTGCATATGCCAGGCATCCTGATCGGTGAAATCGTCCCTGAAAATAATATTGCTTTCATTGCCAAATGGGAAAAAACTAAGAGAAAAGCCATGGTGGCTCCCACGAAGGAAAGGAATGAATTTTTCTATATTGAAATTTAGATTTAGTGAAACTATAGGTTAATTGGAAATATTGTATCGTAATAGGAGATATAAGGTTATGAAATATTTTTGTTTTTGGATGTTGACAGGATATTTTTCTTTGAATACCCTTGCTGAATTATTTAGCAAACCTTTCTCTGGTCAGGAAAGCATATGTTTGCACTGGTATAAATCAATCTGCTGGAAATCCGTTTCTTGATTTCTTGTTAAGAAATTGATCTCAAATTAATCCTTGATACACCTTACTGAATTTCCTAAATCTTTGGATATTATTTGAAGATGGCTGATTTTGGATGAATAATTATAAGAACAATAGAATTGGTCCTATCAAATCCAAATATTAACTTATACTGGAAGACCAGAAAGAGGGGAGTGTTGAAGGACATAAAAGATCGCCATCAGAATTCCTTTTACCAGCACCAGTGCAGTGAATCCGCTGGTATTGGTAGCTCCGGTGTTGGCTGGACAGCCAAAGTGAAGGGTGCCTGTTTCTTTCATTTTACCACCAGCATCGGTACCGAGTTCAGCATCATCAGTTGAGCATAGCATAGTTGGATCCGGGAAGTTTCCATCCGGCACCATTCATTGAAAGAGGGAATATGCCACCTTCCGGACAAATACCCTGCCTCCCTGGATTTGCACTGCTTGAGTGGAGTAACTCATCATTTCATCCCATTGGTAAAGTCCTCCATAAGTAGTGCAGGTTTGACTCAAGATCATCCATACAATACTTCTCTGTAGTATTATTATTTGACTGTTCTTCAGAGCCATTGGTACGAGTACCAATGTTTATATTTTCAGCCCTCCAGCATTGTGTATTGATGAGCACTGTGTTATATTCCTGTCCATCTCTGGAATCTAGTAAGGGCAGGCCATAGTCCAAAGGCACCAGATTGTAGTCTGGGAAATCGGGGTTACAGCTGAATACCCCCAGAAAGAGTAAGCCCACACATAATGGTTATAGGTAGTTGCACAGGCAAGCCCGGTTTCAGTCTTTTCGGAGAGTAATCCCAGGTTAATGTCTGTAGATAGCCGTTTTTGTACTCCATTTGGAACCATTGCACCTCTAAATTGATAGCCATTTGGCATGTGATAGTATTGGTCGTAAAAAGTATGTGTTCCCTTCAATTGGTGCAGTAGGTATATTCGTCGTAGGGGTAGCCTGGGTGAGGGCGACGGAGTGTTGATGAGCCGCAACTGCTAGTACGCCCATACATATCGGGTATGACGTATGCAGCTTAAACTCATTTCAGTTTTGTAGGTTGTACCTCCATATCCTGGGCTGTGGCATAGCTGTTTGTTGTATTCCAATTATATCCTGCAGCTCCTTACCGCGTTCCAGTTCCAGATAATGGTGGTAGGAGTAGTAAATGTAACAGCAGCAACAGGTGCATCAGGAAATTTGGGTGTGACTTGTAATTGTACTGCTACAGAATTCGCCACATTGCTATAGGCCCAGATATACCTGGTAAAGCTGTTACAGTTAAGCCCGGCTTCTGTTTTCGTTAGTGATGTGCCCATATCCTGGGCAGTTACAACTGTTCACAGTATTCCATTTATATCCAGTGGTTCCTGTAACTACATTCCAGTTCAGACGATTTCTGAAGTGTTAGCAACAGTTGGGTAGCTGTTGGGGGAGCTGCTGGAGATATTGTTGTTGCACATGGTTTCTGGAATTGAATTGGTGTTCCCGCAATTGTTATAAGCCCAGATATAGCGTTTATACACCGTATTACAGTTACAGCCCGGTTTCTGATTTGTGAGAGTATTCTTACATCAACAGCAGTTGCATAGCTGTTTGAGGTATTCCATTTGTATCCGGTTGCTCCCTGGGCCGCTGTCCAATCCCAGGTGATCTGATGTGGATATGCTAATGAAACTCCAGCACCAGGCTAATGGAGGGTTTACTGCAGTTGATTGGGATAAAGCAACCGGAGAGTTACCACAATCATCATATGCCCAAAGGAAACGGGTTTGCAACGGACTGCAATCCAAGGCCAGTTTCAATATAAAACTATTGGTGTCGAGACTGATAGCTGTTTGAAGGTTATTCGAAGTATTGAACCTGTAGCCTATTGCACCTGGCACTGATTCCCAGTTCCAGGTAATCTGGCTGGAACCGGCAATATGTACCTGCTGAGTTGGGGATGCAGGTGGCATGCAAGAACTTGTCATCAGAGTCCATATTCCTCCCATGAACATCGCCAACGATCCGTCACCTGTGGGACCGCAGTTGGTACAGAAAACAAACAGCCCTTCAGCCGGCGACTGAATATCCTGTATCTGGCTGTATGTCATCCGTGGAGGAAGGATTCCCTTGTTGATTTACATCAGCATGGCTGAATTGTGAGGGTTTGAACCATCAGTGTTAATTCCTATCTGGGCAATGAATGCATTTCAATCAGACAGGAATAACAGAATCTAGATGATAAAGTCTTTAGTTTTGAATTCATATAGAATGACTGTGTAATACAAGTTTGTAAAGCAAATAGAGTGATGTCTTTTAAAGTCAATGAATAACTCAGTTTTAATCTCTTACACATCGAACGGACATAACATCTGACTTATAGTGGTAATACCGTCTTACCTGAGATGTGTCGTTTCGGAGTTCATGGGTGGCTGCGGCTATGTCACCTGTAGTGACTACCTCACTTGTGGTCCAGAACATTGTAAAAGTATGTACACCAGTCCAGTTACCATTCGAGCCAAGAGTTCCTGCTGGAAGAGCACTGAAACCACTTGCATTGGTGGCGCCTGTATTTGGTGAATCCCATTGTGAAGTTCCGTAGTTTTCATTTGTCCACCAGCATCTTGTACCGGCAAGTATAACTGGCGCAACTCACAGTTGGGCCAAGAAACGTCTCCATTTCACAGTATTCAGCATCGCTGGGATATGCCATCTTTCAGGGGCATAACCTTGTCGTCCACCAGATTGGTAGAACTAGCAACCGAATAATTCATCATTTCGTCCCATTGATAATGTGCCCCATAAGCGGTAAGTAACTTGATTCATTATTACCGATGCAGTATTTTTCTGGCAAGGAGTTATTGCTGGTCTGATTGACGGTAGTATTGATCTTTGTTCCATAATTCAGATTTGAGCCATCCAGCATTTTGAATTGATGGAAACGGTTGCGTATCGCTTATTATCACGCATCAGTAAGAATCGCCGCAGGTCCATAAACACCAAACAGTTGCCTGGGTCAGGGTTACCGGAACTGATACCCCACAGGAAGTATAGGCCCATACATACCTGTTAGGTGGTCCCAAAATAGTCCGGTCTCAGCCTTTGAAGTCGCAGTTCCCATGTTGGTAGCCGTAGAATAATCGTTGGAGGTATTCCATTTGTACCCGACTGCACCACTAACCACATTCCATTTCCAGGTAATTGAAGTAGCTGTAAATGAATGTGTCCCTGCAGTAGGAGAAGCAGGGATATTATCATGTAGACTGAGTCAAGGTGGTTTCTACTGAATTACCACAGGAATTATACGCCCAGATATATCTGGTATAAGGAGTGTTGCAAGTAAGGCCTGATTCTGTTCTGCTTAATGCTGCTCCGAGATTCGTTGCTGTAGCATAGTTATTTGTTGTATTCCACTTATATCCGGTGGCGCCTGTAACTGCATTCCAGTTCCAGACAACAGAAGTGGTTGTGGGCACATGCGTTCCTGTAATAGGTGAAGCGGGTACAGCAATTGTGGAATATGTCATTGTAGTCGCAGTTGAGTTTCCACAAGTGCCATATGCCCAGATATACCGTGTTTGTGCAGTGTTGCATGGGAGTCCGGTTTCGGTTTTTGAGGTAACCAGGCCAAGATCAGTTGCAGTGGTGTAATCATTAACAGTATTGATCTTATAGCCAAGAGCAGAAGTTAGGGTTCCAATCCAGGTTATTTGCGAAGAGGTTGAAGCGTGGGTCGCTGCAAAAGGGCAAAGCGGCAGCAGAGAGGTGGTCTGTGCAAGGGTGGTTGGACTGAGTATCCACAACTGTTATATGCCCACACATATCGGGTATAGAGCGTCTGGCAGGTGAGACCGGTTTCGGTTTTGGAAATTGCCGTCCCCATATCTGTTGCATTGGCATAAACATTTGTTGTTCCCCATTTATAACCGGTTGCCCCGGTAACTGCATTCCAGTTCCATACTACCTGGTTAGGACTGGTAACATTAGATGCCGAAACCGGTGATGAAGCCACCATTGTGGTTTGATTCAGGATCACTGGCTCTGACTGTCCACATGCATTGTATGCCCATACATATCTGTTATAAGGCTGTATTGCAGGCGAGTCCGGTTTCCATTTTCATGGTGGTGGTGCCCATGTCGGTTGCATTCGAATAATTGTTCCAGGTGTTCCATTTATAACCGGTTGCTCCCGGTACTGTACTCCATACCCATAGAACCTGGTAAGAAGTTACTCCATGTAACCCTGCAATAGGATGAATCGGGGTTAAGCAATTAACATTTAGAGTGTTCCAAATACCACTCGAATAGATAACCAGGGTTCCAGTGGAACTGGGCCCACAATCGGTGCAAAGGCCATCAAGCCTTCCGCCGGACTGCTGATGGCAACCAATTCATTGTACGTCATTCGTGGGAGTAAAACACCCTTCTCTGTCGATTTCACATCCAGCATTGCTGAATTGTGGGGTAGGGAACAATCAGTGTTAATACCTACCTGGGCATTGGCGATAAGCGAAAGAAAGAATATACAGATTAAAAGGAGAGTAATTTTTTGCATAAGCATTGTCTTAGTATCCAAATTGAGGAGAAAGTCCAGAAAAAGATTCGCTCCGGGAGTAGGTTGTTTAGCGAGTGAAATCTTGAAGGATCAACTATCTGATGAGGTTTCGGCAGTATAACATATATACAAATGTAAATAAATAAATATTATTTAGAATAAACTAAGGTGTCCGACTTCCTGAAGTTGAACAACCTTTTTATTTTTTTTGAAACTATCAGCCTTCTGAAATGAAAACCAGGAAAAATGGAGACAATACTCTGAAAGTACTATATTGAGCCCTCTACGAAAAGAAGTTTTCTCGACACTAAGAAAGTAAGATGCCAAGAATCACAAAGTAATAACTTGATATTTAAATCTTTGTGTAACTTTGTGACTCCCTGCCTTTGTATCGAAAATCTCATTTCTTACTTTTCGGCGTGGACTCAACATTGGAATTAGAGATATAAAGAATAACAGATTTTGGGAATCATATGATAATCATGATAAGATGAAACCGACTGAATCAAAGATCAGAACAGCGTTACTTTCCTATGGTATGAGTGGAAAAGTATTCCATGCACCTTTTATCTCTGTTCATAGTGGATTTCATTTATCAGGTGCCTGGGAACGGTCCCATAAAGGAATAGAAATGGATTATCCCGGAACCAAATCCTATGCTGCACTGGAAGAAGTGTTGGCTGATGATACTGTTGAATTGGTTGTTGTAAACACCCCCACTTATACGCATTATGATTATGCCAGGAAAGTGCTGGTTGCTGACAAGAATGTAGTGATTGAGAAAGCAGTTACAACCACATCCGGTGAAGCAGAGTCACTGGCAAGTTTAGCAGAAGAAAAAGGATTAAAAATCGGGGTGTACCAGAATCGCCGTTGGGATAGTGAATTGCTAACAGTCTTAGATGTATTGAACTCAAAGGTTCTTGGTGATATTGTTGAAGCTGAAATCAGGTTTGAACGATATCGGCCGGAGGTCAGCCCTAAGAAACATAAAGAAGAACCCAATGCAGGTGCCGGCTTGCTGATGGATCTTGGCCCTCATGCCATTGACCAGGCGATTTTTCTGTTTGGAATGCCTGAAGCAGTATTTGCCGATCTGAGGATCACTCGCGAAAATTCTAAGGTGGATGATTGTTTCGATATTCTATTATATTATCCTGACAAGAGAGTCCGGTTGAAGTCGGGATTTTTTGTAAAAGAACCTGCATATTCACATGTACTTCACGGCACACTGGGCTCATTTCTGAAACCCAGGGCTGATGTTCAGGAGGAGATGCTTTTAAAGGGTTTTAAACCTGAAGGTTCCGAATGGGGGAAAGAGGCTGATGGAGGCAAAGGACTGATTCATTACACAAAGAATGGGGAAACCATCAGGGAATATATTCCTTCATTTCAGGGAAACTACATGGCGTTTTATGAAGGGGTATTTCAAGCACTCAGGAATAATCAAACCATGCCGGTTACTGCATACGACGGATATAAGGTGATTTTGGTTATTGAAGCTGTTCTAAAGAGTAACCAGGAAAAGAAAGTAATCACTATTTGAAGGATAATCATTCCCATACAGGTTTAATAAAATCCAGTATGGAATTTCCGATTATCTGCATCTTATGAATGCAATTTAATCTTCTGAATTATGAAAACCCTGCTCCTTCCATTGCTATTCCTGATTTTTCCATTGATTTCACAAAGTGAACCTCCTGAGAAGGAAATTGTAGCCGGTAATAATCAGTTTTCTTTTGATCTGTTTCATCAGCTGAGAAATCAATCTTCTTCAAATCTTTTTATTCACCTTTCAGCATCTCAACTGCACTGGCCATGACCTATGCCGGGGCTTCATCGCGTACTGCAGAGCAAATGCGAAAGACCCTTTATTTTGGTGAAGGTGCAGACTTTCATAATAACTACAAGAAACTGATCCATCAATTGATTTCAGAAAAAGACAATGAATTCAAATTAAGAACTGCCAATGGACTATGGGCACAAGCAGATTATCCCTTTCATAAAAGTTATCTCGACCTTGTTTTATCATCTTATAATCCTGAAATAAAGAATGTGGATTTCTCGAAGGAAGTTGAAAGAGAAAATGCTCGTATCAACATTAATCATTGGGTAGAACAGAAGACAGAAGATAAGATCAAGAACCTGCTGAATCCTGATGATTTATCACCGGATACAAAACTGGTCCTGGTGAATGCAATCTATTTCTATGGTGCATGGAACCATCAATTTATGAAACATTTGTCGGATGAAAAAAATTTTTACCTGTCGGGAAAGGAGAAGGTTACTTTTCCCTTTATGAATGACTTGTCTGGCTATAATTATTATGAAGACACAGAATTGAAAGCGCTGGAAATTCCATATGAGGGGAGCTGGGCATCATTGATCATTTTTCTTCCGCGGGAAAAAGAAGGCATTAAAAGGTTGGAAGAAAAATTCGATTATCAATATTTCAATTCTGTGACCACTGCTATGATGAATCAGGAAGTAAGTGTTTCCATTCCTAAATTCAAAATGGAAGCGAAATTCAACCTGGAAGAAAAATTGTCTTCCATGGGAATGCCCGATGCTTTCACACCATTTGTTTCCGATTTTTCAGCCATGTCGCCGGCTGCTGATCTATATATCAGTAAGGTGATCCATCAGGCATTTATAAAACTTGTGCTGCAACAGCGGTTATTATGGTAAAGAAACAAGTGCCAAGCCCATTGAAATTGCAAAGGAATTCAGGGCAGATCACCCCTTTCTTTTTGTTATCAGGGATAATAAAAATGGAAGTATCCTTTTTATGGGAAAAATGATGAATCCCATTAGAGCGTGAATGTTGGATATCCTTAAAAGGGCTCCTTCTGAGAAGCTGTTGGTTTGAAGCGGTATCATTGCAGCGTCAGTAATACCTTAACATCCGGATTCTCAGGAATCACTAAATGAAATAGCACAGAATTAAAAAGCCTGCAGAATATAGCAGGCTTTTCATTTTTAATGGCAAAGAGGTTCTATTTTTTATTCCTATTCGGAATATTAGTGAATTATTTTGTTCCTTCAGCAGGAGGGGTAACTCCTTCAACCTTTGGTTCAGCAGGCTTTGCAGCGTCTTTTACCTTTTTAGTTGGAGTTGTTTTTTTAACAATTTTCTTAACTGTTTTTTTTTCGGGTTTTGGAGCAGGGGCAGCAACTTTTTTGGTCACAGGCTTCGCAGGTGTTGCACCCACAGAGGCTTTAACACTTACTGCTTTTTTAACCACCGGTTTCTTGATGGGCTTTGCTTTAACCACCGGTTCAGTAACCTTCACAGTTTTTGGAGCGGTCTTTTTTCTCTCTTTTTTAACTGGAGCCACAGGTGCAACAACTACCGGAGATTCAACAGCAGCGACAGCAACTTTTGGTTTACGGCCTCTTTTACCAGGCACTTTCGGAGTCTTGGTCTCTGCAACAGCAGGTTTCACTTCTGGAATTGCTGCAATTGGTTGTGCCAGACTTTTGGGTTTACGGCCACGTTTTTTTGGCACTTTTACCTCAATTTCTTTATTCTTGTGCTCTTTTTTTCTTTCTTTTTTTACTGGTTTCTCATCAGATAATTCTTTTGAGATTTTTGGTGTAGCACCTAATTTTTTTAGAATTTCCCTGATTTGTTCGACATACTTTTCAGCGCTGGCAAGCTCTTCGCTGTATTGTTCTTTCAGGAGTTCTAATTCTTTTTCTGAAAATTTAATGGCCTTCATACCTGTTTTTTAATTTATTTATGACTGCTAAATTAAAGTTTTTTTAAAGATAAGGAAATATTCTGATAATTGTATACACTTGATTTATAATTATCTATCGGTGTTTTCGTTGAAACTTTATAAAGAAAATAATTGAAACCCTTATCTGACAAAGGACTGGAATCATTAAGAAATTAATTTAAAAATATTATTAATTGATTTTTTTTTTTGAAACAATGCAATTATTTTTAATTCTTTCTAAGATATACCTTTGTAAGCAGATGTATTTCTTTCACATACTATTTTATCTTTAGAATTAAAGGAATACCAAAGAAAATGCTAGAAATTTCTTGTTTACCGTTGCTGAATTATTTTGCGATCCGCTGGCTGGTGGAGGATACCTGTGCGCCCCTGTATAACTCAATCTGCAAGAATCTTGCTTTGAACCAATGGCTCCCCTTTGGGGTCAATTCATTGCGATTGAGTATAATTGCTAACGGTTCTCCAGCTTTTCCAGTCTCGATTTCAATTCTGCCAATTCAATTTTTTGTTGTTCAATAAACTGTTGTTGTGATAGATTTGCTGCATTCAATTCCTGGACAGCCTTTACCAAGGGAACTACAAACTGCTCATAGCTAAGGGTATATAATCCCCATTGATTTTTAGGGGCTGAATACCCACTAAATTCATACCCAGAATCTTTTGCCGCCTGTTCTACATCCTGAGCAATAAAGCCAGTGTATCTGACACTTTCGTTTTCACTTTTCCCTGAGTAATCTGGTGTTTCGGTGTTTCCTGTAATTAAAGTGATTGCTTTATTGTCAATTAAATAAGTAACCGGTCTAAGTCTGGTAATAAAATCAAGTCCTTTTACATCTTCCTTTACATTGGATTTGATCCTGGCATCTGAAAAGGTACTCCAGGTTACTTTCCCGCCAATGTACTGGGTGTTTAGATTCCCTATGAATACCTGGTTTTGATAAGCATTCAGGTAGCCATCATTCCCTATGCTGATGGTATTGAAGATTGCAGGTGTACCCGGATGGGTGCCCGAATAACGACCAATAGCAATATTGTAAGACCCGGTGACATTGCCATAAAGTGCATTTTGTCCTACTGCAACATTATCTGTTCCTGACTGATTACTTTTCATGGCTTCATTGCCTACAGCTGTATTGAAACTCCCTTCGGTATTATCAGAAAGTGCCCGGTATCCCGCTGCCAGGTTGTTACTTCCATGCAGGTTATCAAAAAAAGATTGATATCCAATCGATGTGTTATTAGTCCCTGTTTGATTGTGCGGTGAAGCTGCAAAGCCGACTGCTGTATTGTTATCTCCAAGATTAAATAGTAAAGCAGACGATCCAACAGCAACATTGTTATTCCCGGATATATTGTTATTCAATGATTGAGTGCCAATTGCCGTATTGGAAGCTCCAGTGGTGTTTGAATACAGAGTCATACTGCCGATTCCCACGTTATTAATACCAGAAATATTGGAATACAATGATTGGTATCCGGTTGCCACATTGTAACCACCTGTAATGTTCGAAAACATTGTTCTGTAACCGTTTGCGGTGTTTGCATCTCCAGTAGTAGTGGCTAACAGGGCATCTTTTCCGGTGGCTGAATTACTTGAACCGGTTGTTAAGGCAAAGAGTGCATTTCTTCCCATAGCTGTATTCTCAATTCCGGTAGTGTTATGATAAAGTGCATAGGCCCCCGATGCAGTATTGTCATTGCCGGTGGTATTAAAACCAAGTGAATTAAATCCAATGGCTGAGTTGTATCCACCGGTGGAGTTTGCGCTAAGAGATTGTTCCCCGATGGCTACATTGGAATTACCACTTGTATTTGACTGCCCGGCATTTCTTCCAAGAAACACATTGGAGGTAGATGGATTCAGTTCTCCTGCCCAGGTATTATTTATCCGGAAACGTAATGGTTTATTATCAATGGTTCCAATGAAGTTGAGAGAGGAATCGATGAAAGTATTGCCGGTTATTGACCAGACTGCATTGACTGCCGGTGTAAGGTTATTCCAGATGCTTCCATTATAATACCAGTAGGTCCCTGTGGAATTGTCGAATACAAGCAGACCTGCAACCGGTGAGGGAATTGCAAGCCGCTGCGCAGAAGTCATACGTGGGGCCAGCAACCCTTTGGTTGTGCTTTTTACATCGAGCATTGCTGATCCTGCAGGGGATGTTCCATCGGTGTTGATGGCAACCTGGGCTGATAAATGTATTCCTAAAGAAAGAATCAGTAGTATAAATAGGTTTCTCATATGCATTGATGTTTAAATAAATCTTGAAAAGACTATTACACTCAAATCGCATTCAGTATAGAGCTACCTGTAAGAGAAGGAAATGAACTTCCGGTGGGCGGGGAGGACGTGATTCTAAATACCCAAACAAAACAAACCTCCAGGACAATTGTTTCCCCGAATCGAAAAACGATGATGTGCCTGAAACCTGCAAAAATTTTACAACTAATTTATATTAAGAGGCGGTCCAACAACATCCATATCATGATCAGAAAATATTTTTTTAATTTCTGCATCGGTTGGCTCGTGATCTAAAGTTGCCATGGTCAAAAAAAAGTTTTCTAATTTTCCGGCAGGCTGTACAGTAACTGTCATTTTGCCGTTTTCAGAAACCTGGGTCCAGGCATGCGGAACATTCCGTGGCAGGAAAATACAATCACCGGAAGAAAGGCTCATTTTTTCTTCTCCAACCTGGAAATAATAAAATCCTTCCAAAACATGAAATATTTCATCCTGAGAATGATGAATATGCAAAGGAGTTCCTTTCCCCTGAGAAAGTGAAGTTTGTTCAAAAATCGCCAGATTGCCCTCTGTGTCAATTCCTGAGATCTTTACATCAAGTATGTTGGAATTCACACCTTGTAATTTCATGTGTCCATGGATTCTCCCTTCACCGGAACCTACTTTAAATCCTTTGTCATTTCTCATAAATGCATTTTTGAACTGTGAGAATGAAAGCATCGGACTTACAGATAGAGCAATCAATGATGCGAGGAATGTATTCCTTTTCATATTATAAATTATTACTTGATCTCCGGTTAAAACTATGGTTCTTGCCGAAAGTAAAGAACAATGTTTCCAATGCAGAATAATTGCCCGAATTATTGGTTTTGTAAGGAAGTAACGATCAGCTTCAAATCATCAAGTTCTTTCTGCATTAAATCGATCTTTGCATCCCTGGCTTCCAGTTGCTTTTGTTGCTCCTGGACAGCTTTCACTAAAGGCACAACAAATTCCGAATATCTTAATGCATACACATCTTTTTCATTTTTAGGAGCATCCACCCCGGAAAAATCATACCCAAGACTTTGTGCAGCTTTCTCCACTTCCTGGGCAACAAAACCTGTGGTAATTCCACTCATGGCATTGCCTTGATAGGATGCGTCCAGTCCAAGATAAGCATTGATGGCGTTGCGGTTCAGGCGGTAGGTAACAGGTCTGAGCTGAGTAATGAAGGAAAGTCC
>JADJHD010000032.1 GCA_016707705.1 Bacteroidales bacterium | reverse complement strand
CATCATTACTTGTGGTAGTAAAATCAATGGCACCTAATGCAAACCGGATATTCAATTCCATAGGCATTCCCGTTATTGCTGTTGGAAGTGAGTGTGCACCCTGTGTTAGTAGTAGGCTCAGTGTTCATTACAAGGACAAGGTTTTCCTTAATGATTTCTGAAGCTCCGTTGTTTACTGCCAGTTTTACTGTATAAAGTCCCGGTGAAGCATATGTATGTGCCGGATTTTGAGTGGTATAATCGGTAGTGCCATTGTTATCAATATCCCATGCCCAGGAATTATAGGCCCCCAAACTTGCGTCTGTAAAATTCACTGTCAGGCTTCCAGTGCAACTTACTGCAATATCTGCATTAAAGTTTGCCAGCGAATATGTAGTGGTTTCATTTGCAGTACTACCTGCAGAATAATTCATGGCACCGTCGTAAGACCATATTTTATAATAATAGGTAGTATTTGGAACGAGTGAAGTGTGATTGAAGGATGTGTTACTTCCACTATATAATACGATACCTCCTCCAGGGAGGGATGTTGCATAGCTATTACCATTTACAGGGTTACCAAATGTTGGTGAGGTATTGAATGCAAGAAGTACATTATTTCCTGAAGTCAAAGACCAGCTTAAGTCAATTTGCGTGTTGCTGCTAACTTCTGTGGTAAAATTTGCAGGATTTAACACGCCTGACTCATATAAATCACTTTGCCAGAGTCCCCGTCCATAAGTAGCAGCTTTTAAGCGGTTTTGAGTACCAATCGGATCATAAAATATCTCAAGTTCCCTAACATCAACCGGGGGTAATCCATTGCTGAAAAGCATCCAATCGGTCATTGTTGCGTTTTTGTACCAGACACCGGTCTGATTTCCAACATAAATTCCTTCATTGCTGTTTTTATCATAAACCAGGCAATTAATGCTAAGAGCAGGTAAACTGATGTTTGGATCCATAGTGGTCCATGTTAAACCTTTATCGGTTGACTTGTATACAGAATTTCCTGCTGTTGCGTATACAATGTTTGCATTGGTTGGATGAGTTGCCAGATAGGTCGGAGTTAGTCCGTCCGGCAGAGTACATGCTGCCCAAGTTACTGATGCTGCAGCATCGTTTGCATTGTCAGTTCTTTTTAATGAACCACTGCGTACTACATATACCACTCCAAGGTCTGCAGCAGATTGCTCAAGTACCTTGCATACACTGGTTTCACCGGTCGATATCTTTGTCCATGTAGGTGGAGAAGAAGTGACATTGTTACTCCTCCATAAATTATTGTAACCTGCAAACATTGTCAGGTGGTCTGTTTTGTGAAGGAAATAGGGGATTATCCAGGCTGCGGTTTCGTCAATGCCGTTAGTCCCGTTAGCGGCAATAGTTGAGTAAGAACCAAGCGGGCCCGTGGTTGAACGGCGAATTGGCCCTTCTACGTAAGTGTCATAGCAATAGTTTGAATTGGCATAATCAATTATGCACTCGCCTCCATCTCCTCCGTTGACTGTATAAAATGTACTTCCATTAATAGTTGCACCTATTCCGTTATCCTGCAATCCCATCACGGTATAATTGCTATTGGAAGCTCCCTGACCTAATTTGTATACTTGTGAAATTGGCAATCCGCCAGTGATTTCAGTCCAGGAAGTACCTCCATTAGCGGTATAGGTAATTCCCCCATCATGTCCAAGGTACAATCCGCCATTCAGCGGATTCCATTCCAGCACATGATGATCGGCATGAACGGCAGTACCCGTTCCGCCACAAGTGCTGTTCCAATTTGTACTGCTATTCCAGGTAGCACCACCATCGATTGATTTCCATGTGTTAATTCCTCCGACAAAAACAATGTTGGCATTGGTTGGATCCACATTTATACAAAGATCGTAAGTTGCCTGACTGGCAGTTCCGCTTCCATCACAGTTATAACCCATAATATTTGGGGAGGTTGACATAGAAGTGAAAGATAAACCAGCATCATTAGAACGCAACAGATTCGCAAATGTGCCATCGGCTAATTTAATCTGAACAAGATAAACACAGTTTGGATTTGCAGGAGAAGTCCCGATTACCATGCGCGAACCAATGCCTGTTGTGGGTAAACCTGAAGTTATTTGTGTCCATGAATCGCCTGTATTAGTCGATCTGTAAAAACGGGAAGGAGTTGTAATCCTAACAGCGTATACAACAGTTGGATCACCTGGTTTGAACTGAATATCTTTGAAGTTATATGCACCAGATTTTAGTGCCCATGTTGCACCTCCATTAGTAGTTTTATAGATACCAACATTCGTAGCAACCAATATAGTATTAGGATCAGATGGATGCATCAACATATCGCCTACCGTAACATCACCCATAGTGTTGTTGATCTGATTCCACGTGATTCCTCCATTTATAGTCTTAAATACACCAATACCGGGAGCATCACCACCATCGCGGTCACCTGTGCCAATGTAAATAATATTGGGATCGACGGGATGAATAAGTATTGAAGAAACACCAAGCTTAGGCAGGTTGTTTGCCAGGTTCTCCCAGGATCCTCCCCCATTTGTCGTTTTCCATATGCCTCCTGATGGGGCACCAATATATATAGTATTAACATCGGTTGGATGAAATGCAATGGCATTCACCCTACCCATTCCTGTAGGCTGACTGGTATTGTTGATGACATATTGCGTTGGTCCCTGAATGGTCCAGTTGCCGGATGCTGAAGAAGGGCCATCAAACTTACTCATATACTTGTTGAATTCGTTCATCACATATTCAGGAGCCTGGAGTTTTCCATCAGGTAACACCCTTGCTTCATTGATATACTCCCAACGCTTAAAAACTTTATAACCATTCCCTTTGTGGTCTGTGCGGTTTGCCCAATATTTATTGAATGCGCTCTTTGCCTCATAAAAATTAACATTGGGGTCCTGGATCATTTCAAGCCAGCTCTTTCCTGCTGATTGGTTTTCAACAGGAGCGGCAACCTGGGAAAATGACTTCTGAGTCCACAGGATGGTAAACAAAAGCAGCAAAGTAGTCAGAAAAGTAAATCTGTGTCTTCTCATTGTAAAATTGGTTTGGTTGGGTTTGGTATATTCTGATTAAAACAAAAAGTAAGTCCTGAGAAAAAAAAATGACATTCATCCTTCCGAATCAAAAGGAAGGAACTGAATGCCCAAAAACCCTGAACAAATGTATGAAGACAATCTATGAACAAAAAATCCCGGATGCGGACAAAAAGCGGACTTTTTACTTTTTACTGAACCTTACATTTTCAGCAGAATATTATATAGTGCTGATTATCAAATATCAGAATTTCATAACATACGATTCCAATGAAGCATCTCTGGGTAGATCCATTTTTTTCCTGATTCTATACCTGGTTTTTCTGATGGCTTCGGTGGTAACATTCATAATGGATGCTATTTGGTTTCCTGAAAGCTGGATACGCAAATAGGCACAAAATTTAAGTTCTGTTTTGCTGAGTTCAGGGTGTGCGTCCTGAAGTTTTGTGAAAAAATCCTCATGCAGACTGGTAAACCTCTGGTTAAACAAATCTGCATCTTCTGATTCGGTTAATTGTGATTTTATCGATACAACAATCTGATTGAGCGATGCAAGGTCTATACCTTTATTATAAGATTCCTTGATCCTTTTACTGATCAGATCCAACAATTCATTTTTCTGTTCTATGCCAAGGGCTATACTTATAAGTTCCTTTTCCTTGATATGCAGCTCAGCCTGGAATTTCTCAATAGATAACCGGTTAATCTCTTCATCTTTCTTAAGCTGATCAAGTTGTAATTGGCTTACAAGTATCTTGTTCTCGAGTAGTTGCTTGTCTTTCATATAGTTCTTCTTGCCCAACCAGTAGATCCTTACAAGTAATATGATGGTGGCGGTTGTGGCTATAAGAAGCAGAATCAGCAGATTCCCGGACCTGGTTTTAGATTTAATCTCAAAATTCTGAATATCGATCAGGGTTCTTTTCTTTTCATTCTCATATTGTAGTTCGGTAGCCCGTGCATGATTCCTTTGTTTACGATCAAAAACAGAATCCTGTAATACAATATATCGATTGTAAAACCCGGTGGTTTCACGGAAATTCCCTGTAAGAGAATCCGCTTTGATCAGAAAAGACAAGGCTTGTAATTGGGTTTCAACATCATCAATAAAAGCAGAATACTGCAAACATCGGCTGAAGTAGAACTTTGCTGAATCATACCTTTTGATTTCCAGCATAATCTCACCAGTATTTCCATACATGTTGACAACAAAGCTGTATCACCTGTCACTTCAGTAATATCAATGGCTTTCTCCAAATAGAATAGAGCACTATCATATAGCTTATCTTCCTGCCTAAAGGATGCAATGTTGTAATAAATTACAGGTAGACTGGTGCTATCCCTTCTTTCAATCAATTCATTCAGAAGCGATTGATTAATTTTTTCAGCTTCTTCATTTTCCCGAATAAACGGTATATATAAGCTAGATTGCCCAGATTTTCAATCTGGCTATGACGGTCATCCAACTTTCTGTTTATTTCCAGGCTTTATTCAGAAACAAGACTGCTGAATCAAAATGCCCGGTTTCACCTTTGTAAAAGCCCAGCACATTGTAAACTTTGGCAATACCGGCACTGTCACCTACCTTCTCACATAAAGCCAGGCTCTGAAAATATAATTTCAGTGCAAGATGAGGATCATCAGTTCCCAGATGAATGGAAGCCAAACGCTCCAGACATTTAGCATTCAGTTTAACATAAGTATTTTGTTCAGCAATAGTGTTTGCCTCTGTAAAGATCGATTTCGCTTCCGCATACTTGTTCTCTCTGTATTTGCTGATACCTTTCCAGAATAAGATTGCTGCCCGTGAAGAATCAAGATGAAGAGTCAAAGAAAGATTGTCTGCTGAGTCCAGCAGGATCGTAAGACTATCTGCAGAAAGGCTTCCAACTTCTGCATGATCTAAAGCCGCTATAATCCATTTACTTTCCTTCGAATAATCATCAGAATGATCGCCGGAAGATTGATTACAAGCCTGAAAAACAACAATAAGAAGAACCAGAAAGAATACTAATTTTAATTTCATTGTTGAATGAATTACGAAGTTCTAAATTCTCCTGCAACGAGCAAAAATAGGAAAGTAAAATCATTTGAGCCTATGGGAAACAATACAGGAATAACAATCACTCTGGCATTCTCAGTGCAATACTTATAAAAATGATGGAATAGCCTTACTTTTGAAGGACTGAAAATGACATGATATCAAGCAACTCAAGAGCATGGAATTCTTATTCAACCCCATGAAAAAGAAACAGATCTTAATCACTATGCTATTGCCGGGAATAATCCTATTCCTTCAGTCATCCCTATTCAGCCAGTCGGATAGGATTGACAGTCTTAAACAAATTATCAGGAACACGAAAGATCAGAAGCAGCAAGTCATGGCACTCGTAAGCCTTGCACATCAGTACTCTTATAGTAATCCTTCCAAAGAACAGAATACTCTACAGAGCCCTGAAACTTGCCAAAGCTATAAACTTTGAAGAAGGCCAAATGAAAGCCCATTTAGGCTTAAGCCTTCACTACTTCCTTACTTCGAACCTTCAGATGGCTATGCAATCAGCGCAGGATGCCAGGAATATGGCGTTAAAACTTGACAGTAAGTTAGATCTTGCCATCAGTAATGATGCCATAGGTATTGTATATTACGATATTGGTGACAAGAAAAAAAGTTCTGAGTACTTCTTTGAAAGCCTTAAAATTTATGAGACTCTAAACGATAAAAACGGAATGGGGCAATCCTATTGCCGAATTGGAACACTATACCTTGATCAAAATGAATACGATAAAGCACTGGAATATTATTACCAATCGGTTAAGCTTGCAAGGGAAATTGACAGTAAGGAAGGTATCGCCAGCAATCTGAATAATGTTGCTAAGGTTTACAATGTTCAAAAGGAATATAAAAAGGCATTAAGTCATTATTCGGAAGCCCTTAAAATTAACCAGTCGACCGGAAATCTGAACCTCGAAGCCAGTAATTATCTGAACATTTCTGATGTTTACAGCAATGAAGGAGAGTATAAGCTAGCACTGGAATATGTGTTAAAAGCCAGGAATATTTATCAGAAGATCGGGAATGATCTGCGAATAGCAAGATGTTATATCAGTGAAGCAAATATATATCTGAAACTTGGCCGAATAAAAGATGTTGAATCAACCGCACACAAAGCGCTTCAAATGGCACGGATACAAGGTGCACAGGAGGTGGTGATGCAGGCTGCCAGGATTCTTACCGATACCTACCTCCAACAAAAAGATACGATCAAGGCCTTTCGATACTATAAGTTAGAAAACACATTGAAAGATAGCCTATTGCAGGGTGAAAGGCAGAAAACCCTCACCAAACTTGAACTTCAGTATCAGTTTGAGAAAAACGAACAGAAAGAGAAAATCAGGGAACAACGGCGTATGGTGATTGTTTCCGTTATCATTCTTTGCCTTGTCTTTAGCATTATTATTATCATATTGATACTTAACCACATACGACTAAAAGCCAAAAAATCGTTATTGGAAAAGGAGAATCTTCAACAAGAACTTGACTTTAAGAAAAAGGAGCTTACTCTGAATGTAATGTCACTCATGAAGAAGAATGAAATTTTCTCTGACATCTCAGAGAAGCTCATGGCCCTTGCAAAAGAATCCGGATCTCAGGACACCAAATCAGCCATCAGAAAAATTGGCAGGGAACTTCAAAAAGGACAGGAAGATGAACTATGGAAAGAGTTTACTTTGCGTTTCAAAGAGGTTCATTCTGATTTCTACAATTCACTGTTATCGAAATACCCCAACCTCTCTCCTAACGAACAAAAACTCTGTGCTTTCCTGCGACTGAATATGACCACCAAAGAGATATCTGAACTTACCGGACAATCGGTAAGTACAATCGAAATTGCCCGTCACAGGCTCAGGCAGAAGTTAGGAATAACCAATTCTGACGTTAACCTGATAATGTTTTTGTCTCAATTATAAATAAATAATTATATTACTGATTATTAGTTTATTACAATTAGATAGTACCCAAAAACAAAGGTATTGTAGGGGTACATTTCCCACATCTGCAAGGTATTGTATGGGTATATAAACTGGATTCCCTGCCAAGGAATTCTCAATTTTGTGCGATCAAAATATACTGAATGAAGTCACTGAAAAAAAACATCCCTGGCAGGGAAAAAGAAGTGGACCCCTTGAATGAAGATGTACTTGCAGAGTTAAGCTTACTAATCAGGCAATCGCAACTGCAAAATCGGATTCTGCAGAAAATAACAGATAAACTGAATAACCCAACTAGTGGTTCATTGAGAAAGAAAACTTAGGAATATTTATCCTAACAATTAATTTTATTCACTCTAATAACATAGATATGACAATCAAAAACCTAATGATCATTACCGTTTTTCTTGCTCTGGTAGGTCGGACATCAGCCCAGGGTAATGCAGGTATTCTTGATCCCACTTTCAATAATACAGGCACCCTGGTACTTAATCTGGATCAATTTGACCTATACCAGGATATTAAAGTTCAACCTGATGGAAAAATACTGGCCGTAGGTACTTCAATGACTCCTTCCTATACTGCATACCTTGTAGTTTCACGTTTCCTCCAGGATGGATCAATTGATCAGAGCTTTGCTGTTAATGGACATTACACCTATGACCAGAATCTTGAAAACATGTCCTATAAATGTCTGCTTAAACCCGATGGAAAGATACTCATTGGTGGACATACTACAGACTATACCAACTGGCAGATGTTAGTCATTCAATTAACGGAGGAAGGCATGCCCGATCCCGATTTTGGTACTACAGGAGTGAGCTTCCTTGACTTAGGAGCCGGGGAAGAAATTCTTTCAGACCTGGAACTTCAGAGTGATGGAAAAATACTAATCTCAGGATATCTTCAGAATGCCCAATACCAGAATGCCCCAATAGTTGTTCGACTCCTGGAAAATGGCAGCCTGGACCCCAACTTTGGAAATAGTGGTATTGCTACAATCCCAATCACAGAAACGGATAATGAATTCACTGCCGTTAGCGTGCAATCCGATGGGAAAATAGTTGCTGCCGGTCATATCTCAAACGGACTAAGCTGGTTCTCGCTCCTTATTGCACGTTTCGATGAAAATGGAATCCTGGATACTGGTTACGGTACTGAAGGAGTCGTTAATCTTAACCTCAATAATGTTGATGATGAGTTTTTTGACATGGAAGTGACGGCAGGTAATGAAACCATTCTCTGCGGATTCACAGTATTTCAGGCTGATTACACTTACCATCTCCTTGTTATGAAATTTGATGAAAACGGACAGGCCGTTTCCGATTTTGGTAATTCAGGAATCGTAATCATTGGAGATACCTACTACAGTTTTGGCGACGACCTCGCCATTCAACCTGATGGAAAATCATTATTGCCGGTTGTACAGGAACCTCTTACCTGCCGATAATGATTGGCACTGTGGAGGCTGGAATCTAATTTGGAAGTGCTGATCTCTCTTTTGGAACAAACGGACTTACTACCACTGATTTCTTTGGCAATCCATGAAGCCTGGGACTGGCTTTTACAAATGATAAAATTATGGTAGCCGGGAAAGTAAGAAATGCCAGTAATCTGCTCGACTTTGCCCTGGCAAGATATGACAACGACAATTACTTCAATGTAGGAATAACTGAACCTGTATTTTCAGGTTTTAGAGCTTACCCGACAATTCTCGGAAACCAGGACCAATTAAATCTTGAATTCAGCCTGTTACAAAACACAAATTTAACCTTAAATTTGGTGAATACATCTGGAATACCGGTATCTACATTTCCACAGGCCACCTTGAAGCTGAAATCAATCTAAAACATTCAGCTACCCTACATTGACAAAGGGTTTATACCTCCTCCTCAGGTTCAAAGTGAAGGTTTACTCTTGTACTCAACTAAACTCATCCTTCAATAAACAATTATTTCAGTACCAAAAACAGAATTTCTCAAAAATAGAAAAATAAAAGACAATGAAGATCCTCTTCTCATTAATCAATACCACCCTTCTCACACTCAGGACAGGGAGTGGCGCAGTCATGGAAAAAATCAACACCGGCTGATTTCATCCTCCTTGGGTATCGGATTCCTGACGAGACTAAGCGTTCGAGTGGTTTGGCTGTTGAATCGCTCACTTGTTTTTTTATAGGAGATGGGATCGTAATTAAAACCACCAATGGAGGAACCACTCTGGACCCAGTTAGACGGACAGGTGCCGACCGGGGCTGTTGAGGCATCAGTTTCCCCGATATGAACACCGGCTATGTGGGTAGATTGGAGTCGAATATTTGCCAAAACAACCGACGGAGGCCTTACCTGGACACCCCAAACTCCCGGAACAGATATCTATTTCTATACAGATGTAGTTTTCAAGGATGCTAATCATGGGGTGGTTTTACCTTGAGAACCAATTCAGGTGCGGGAGTTTTGTCACAAAGCAATGGCGGAACATCCTGGACTTCCGGCGCAAGGATTTCCGGGAGGTTCGCAGATGTAGTTATGTTTCAAGGTAGCACCTGTTCCCTGTCACGAATGGAGGGGATATTCAACGATCGACCAACAGTGGATTAACATGGAGTGCTGTTTGTTCGGCGCTGAAGTTTTTTTCTGCGTATCGATTTCTATAATGAACAATATCGGAATCGCTTTGTTGGTGAAGACGGATGGATCTTTAAAACCTATGATGGAGTGCAACTGGCAACCTCAGCAGATTGCATTTGGTCAACCATTATGGCATGATTTCGCTTGGGCTAACCAGAATGATGTCTTTGCAGTAGGAACTCCTGAATTTATCTATGTAAATTATGCATCATCCTATAGCTGGTCTGCCAGCCCTTCAACAGCCGGTACTTTTTCAGGAAACGGCTTAACTACCACATTAAATTCTTCCAACACCTGGCAGGGTAACTTTACACATTCGAGTTTCAAGTCAAAATGGTTGTGGATCCGGTCCACAGCTCACCATCGTTGGCAGCTGCTCTTGACATCCAACCAAACCTATTTTCTTTTTTCTTTGGGGAGGCTGTCGCGATGGAGATCCGGTTATGGGAGTCAGGCTTGAAGACTCCAAGCCCGGGGTGAGTTATAAGACTTTTCGGAGATGGTATTACCAGGCAAGTTATATTGCCGAACCGGAGACTTCGTTGTTTTTTTTTTTGTGGCATGCAACAAAGGAGGATCTTATTCTGTTACCGGAATTGCCGTTCATGTGAAGATGAGATAGAGTAATTTATCTCGTTTGTCTTATCTGACCTCGGCTGAGCAACCGTGCCGTCAGGTAGTACCGAGGTGTCCACACAATAATAGCTCAACGCTATACCTGCTGTCATGTCCTAATGGGCAGCATATGAGCAGTCTGGACCTCACGCCATCTGAAGCCGGCACATTGACACCTTCAGGAACGGCTCTAACCATCGGATGGAACGGAGCATTCTCCGGGACAGCTACCCTCACGGTGGCAGGCGCTAACGAATGTGGAGCCGGACCAATATCTCCTCCCCTAAGTATTTTGGTAAATGCCGCACCTCAACCTGTTATCACTGGAAACTCCATCGTATGCCAGCATTCCTCAGATGACTATGAAACCACTTCCAATCCAGGTTCTACCTTCACCTGGTCAGTTACCGGAGGTTCTGTTTACTCAGGGCAAGGCACCAACCTGGTGAGGATTCAATGGGATGATCCCGGCAATGGTACGCTATCAGTTACTGAAGTCACAGAACAAGGGTGTGATGGCGGTTCTGAACTTTTTAACGTCATCATCGCCCCCTGCCCATGATACCTACCTTCCGTTTAGGCATCGGATTCAAGAACTCTCAAGTGTTTCCGTCAGCGCTGCAACCACAGAGTAATAGCGAAATCCGGACCTATACTATTGATGCAACAGCAGTTTCAGTGAGGAACTACGATCTTTCGGCAATGGCAACTATATCCAGAATTGCAGATTTAATAACGGAACCATAATTCACACCTTTTGTGATCAGCAAATAGAGTTTGCAGCTTGACGAATAATACTGTCAATTCCCATTGAACCCATCTGATGTAATAGCAGCATCAGATGGGTTTCTCACTAAACAACAAATCCCTGAAATTTCAGTTAAATAATCCAGTTACAAATTCCCAAAATATGTTTTCACCAAGGCTTCTCATCATATTCACTCTGATCTTCTTTATTGCATTCAAAGCATTCGCTCAATCGGATCAGCTTGAGATATTGGTGATAAACCCTGAAAATGAATCCTTGCCGGGAGCTACCATTCAGCTTTTCAATGCTGCATCC
>JADJHD010000031.1 GCA_016707705.1 Bacteroidales bacterium | reverse complement strand
CTTAAATCCTTCCTTTTGTCTTTTTCCTTTTGTCTTTTATCTTTTCTCACCTATGGCTTTTGACTTTACAATACGGCAGTACGAACAACTACTGGATGCACTTCAGGGTGCGGGGTATAAGTTTCAGACTTTTAGTGAATTTCTGGAAGCTCCGCTTGAGAAAGTGGTTATTCTCCGTCATGATGTGGATGCAAGAAATACCCATTCACTGGCATTTGCAAAAATTCAGGCCGGCAGAAAGATAAAGGGATCCTATTATTTCAGGATGGTTCAGGGCAGTTATGATGAGAGAATTATCCGTGAGATGGAGTCGATGGGGCATGAAATCGGCTACCACTATGAAACCATGGATACAGCCAAGGGAGATGTTGACAGGGCATATCAGGAATTCTGCAATCATCTTGAGACACTTCGCAAGATAGCAAGCATCAGGACCATTTGCATGCATGGCAGTCCCCGCTCACCCTTCGACAATAAGGACACCTGGAAGAAATACAGTTACAGGGAGTTGGGGATTATTGGAGAGCCCTATTTTGATGTTGACTTCAATGAAGTTGGCTATTTAACGGATACCGGAAGGAGATGGAATGGTGATAAAGTCAGCGTGCGGGATAAGGTACAGGGAAAGTACCAGTTTGATTTCCGCTCGACGAATGAAATCATTCAAAACATAGGTAAGCTTCCTTCAAAGATGATGTTCACCTTCCATCCGCAACGATGGACGGATAAGCCTATTATCTGGACACAGGAGTTACTGATGCAAGGATTGAAAAATCAGATAAAAAGAGTGCTTCTCAGCAGAAATGGCTGATAAAATCACCCCTATTAACTTAACATTACTTCAATGCAAGAGGGCAAACTAATTATAAAATTACTATTACTATTGCCCTGAAAATTTATTAATTAAAAAGCAGATTGGTTTAAGATAGTGGATAATAGTCCGGAATGGAAAGCATGGCAAGAATATGGAAGTAAAAGTAGATTTTGACCTGAAAGGCAGTAAGGGGAAGGCGAAGAGCAGTAAAAAATTCAGTTGGAACAAGAGAGTTGTCATGTTCTACCTGATTGATGTTTTGATTCTGACGGGATCATTCCTGTTTTTTATTTGGATCAAGCCGGCATCACTGCGCAAGTATCTCCCCTATTATATTGAGCCTTTCATTATTTTCCTCGGGATCTGGCTGGCAGCCTCCATTCCAAGCAGGAAATATGCATATGATGACAAGAAATACCTGAAAGACTTTCTTTCGCCGGTTTTCATCAGTGATTTTATTGCACTGAGTGTAATTACCGTTATGATAGTAGGTTTCAATCACTTCACCTACTCCAGGATGATAGTGTTCGGCACAATTGGTCTGACCATTTTTCTGGAAATGATCTTGTTCTCTTTATTCTACTATCACCGCAAACTGGACAGGGATTCGGAGAAGACCGAATCAATAGAAGTATTTCTGGCACACATGGAAACCCTCTCGAATGTAAGAGAAGAAGTTGATGTACTGCCAGAGACAGCCAATGTAGAAAACTATCCTGCCTTTTCCCTGGGCAAGTATCGCGACCAGATAATCGAAGAATCCAATGAAGAGGCTTACAGTTTCATGTGTGAGCATCTCGATCAGAAACACAATACCACTCTGGTAGTTTCTACTACTACCCGGTTTAACATTGCCGCTATTCCGGCCGATGTTTTCAATGTTATAGTGAACCTGAAACTGGTTAACGACATTAAATTCGTGAACAAGTTTCTGGAATCCGTAAATCTCAAATTGCCGGTAGGTGGATTGTTCATCAGTGTGGTGGAAACCAATGAGATCAAGAAAGAGATTGTATACAAGGAATATCCGCCAGTCATCAGGAATTTCATCTATTTCACTTACCACTACATGTTCAAGAGGGTGTTCCCGAAAATTATCATCCTCAAGAAAATCTATTTCTTCCTGACCAATGGATTCGAACGATCACTGTCAAAGGCAGAAGCATTGGGAAGACTTTATTCCTGCGGATTTGAGGTTATCGGTGAAAAGAAAATAAAGGGCAAAATGTTCGTGGTGAGCCGCAAGGTGACGGATCCCAGCTTTGACCTTAATCCCACCTATGGTCCGATTATAAGTCTGAAGAGAGTTGGAAAGAATGGCAAGATCATCCATGTTTACAAGTTCAGGACCATGCATCCTTTTGCCGAATACCTGCAGGATTACATTTTCAAGCATAATGCCCTCGAGGAAGGTGGTAAGTTCAAGAACGATTTCAGGGTTTCAACGCTTGGCAAGTACATGCGTAAATTCTGGATCGATGAGTTACCCATGATTTTCAACCTGCTGAAGGGAGATTTGAAGATTGTAGGAGTGCGTCCGCTCAGCAAACAGTATTTCAATCTCTATACAAAGGAACTCAGGGAGCGAAGGACGAAATACAAGCCCGGATTAGTGCCGCCTTTCTATGCTGACATGCCCAAGACGCTGAAGGAAATTATGGCTTCAGAAATGAAATACCTCGATCAATGCGATAAACATCCTATTCTCACTGATATCAAATACCTGAGACTGGCGTTATACAATATTTTCTTCAAAAGCGCCCGCTCTCAATAGCGTAAAAGATTCGATAAGTCATTTAGAAATCCTTTCCTTGAGATTAATCGGGGGAAGGATTTTTTTTAAGATAAAAGAAGAAAGGAAAAAGATAAAAGTGAGTAGATGTGGAGATGTGAGGATGTGGAGATGTGGAGATGTGGGAATGTGGGAATGTGGGAATGAGGGAATTTGTCCGCCGGCTGGCGGGAATTTGTCCGCCAACTGGGGGATGAAAATAGGTACACACCATGATTTTCTTAGCCCCAAACTTCACAAGAATTACAAGCCTTGAATATGCTAATCTATGCAAGAATGGGAATAAAAAAAGCCACTCAATGAATGGCTTTGTGTGGAAGCATAACCTGTCCCGATTTTACATCGGGATGGATTCGAACCAAGGACCCTCCCGACGTAATGTTGAGACTCTACGAGCCCGCTGAGCTATGTATTTGGAATTGATTTTGCGATGACTGCTTCGATCATTCTTCTGCTTCTCCAATTCTTGATCTGTTTTTCTCTGGCTAATGCAAGTTCTTTTGACACAAATTCTTGAATATACACGACAATCCAGTCTTTTGCCTTTGCGGTAAAACCATCATGGTCAGTAAGATGTCTTCTGAGTCTATCTGCAATGGGAAGACTAGTGCTTCCAATGTAGTATTTATCCAGAGATGCTGAATAGAGGATATAGGTTGAATACATGATACATTGAAATTGATATAAAAAAAATAGCTACTCAAAATGAGTAGCTATAAGTGGGAGCACATGGATTCGAACCAAGGACCCTCCCGACGTAAAGTCGGGATGCTCTGAACCAGTTGAATTATGTATTTCGATTTGATTTTGCGATAACTGCTTCAATCATTCTTTTACTTCGCCAATTCTTGATCTGTTTTTCTCTGGCTAATGCAAGTTCTTTTGACACAAATTCATGAGTATACACAACAGTCCAGTCTTTTGCCTTTGCGGTAAAACCATCATGGTCAGTAAGATGTCTTCTGAGTCTATCTGCAATGGGAAGACTAGTGCTTCCAATGTAATATTTATCCAGAGATGCTGAATAGAGGATAGGTTGAAGCATGATACATTGAAATTGATATAAAAAATAGCTACTCAAAATAGGTGCTATAATTGGGAGCACATGGATTCGAACTAAGGACCCTCCTGACGTAAAGTCGGGATGCTCTGAACCAAGTTGAATTATGTATTTTCGATTTGATTTGCGATAACTGCCAATCATTCTTTTCGCCAATTCTTGATCTGTTTTTCTAGCTAATGTAAGTTCTTTGACACAAATTCATGAGTATACACAACAATCCAGTCTTTGCTTTATGGTAAAAACCATCATGGTCAGTAAGATGTCTCTGAGTCTATCTGCAATGGGAAGACTAGTGCTTCCAATGTAATATTTATCCAGAGATGCTGAATAGAGGATATAGGGAATGCATGATACATTGAAATTGATATAAAAAATAGCTACTCAAAGAGTAGCTATAGTGGGAGCACGCGACCGGACCCCCCGACTAAAGCGGGATGCTCGAACCAGCGAAGGGGGGGGGGGGGGGGGGGGGGGAAACCCTCCGACGTAAAGTCGGGATGTCTGAACCAGTTGAATTATGGATTTCGATTTGATTTTGCTAACTGCTTCAATCATTCTTTTACTTCGCCAATTCTTGATCTGTTTCTCTGGCTAATGCAAGTTCTTTTGATACAAATTCATGAGTATACACAACAGTCCAGTCTTTTGCCTTTGCGGTAAAACCATCATGGTCAGTAAGATGTCTTCTGAGTCTATCTGCAATGGGAAGACTAGTGCTTCCAATGTAATATTTATCCAGAGATGCTGAATAGAGGATATAGGTTGAATGCATGATACATTGAAATTGATATAAAAAAAATAGCTACTCAAAATGAGTAGCTATAAGTGGGAGCACATGGATTCGAACCAAGGACCCTCTGCTTGTAAGGCAGATGCTCTGAACCAGCTGAGCTATGCTCCCAATATTTTAATGAACGGTTGGAGATTCTCAGCCAAGGACCCTCCCGACGTAAAGTCGGGATGCTCTGAACCAGCTGAGCTATGCTCCCAATATTTTAATGAACGGTTGGAGATTCTCAGCCAAGGACCCTCCCGACGTAAAGTCGGGATGCTCTGAACCAGCTGAGCTATGCTCCCAATATTTTAATGAACGGTTGGAGATTCTCAGCCAAGGACCCTCCCGACGTAAAGTCGGGATGCTCTGAACCAGCTGAGCTATGCTCCCGTTAAGAGGATGCAAATGTACCTGTTTTCTTTAAAATACCAAACATCATCAAGCAAAAAAAATAAAAAAAAGTTTGAATAACCTCTAATACATTGAAAATGAAATTGATATATGATTAGATAATGCTTTAAAACCGGTATTCTACATAATAGGTTTATTCGTACATTTAGCCCTCAAAATTTTGCATATGCTAAAAAAATGGTTGGATTCCTTCAATACTCTGAGGAAAAACAAACGCTACGAACCCATTTTCGATACTTCATTATTCGTACTTATTACTTTGGTCGTCCATTTTACCTACAGGTATTGGGAAAGAGCAAATTACTTCAGCATCTTTGGTGTTGGAATCCTGACCCCGGAACTTTTCGATTGGTTCACTGAACATGTATATCAGCACACCAGGGTGGTTGTTGACTTGATTCTGCCTAACCAAACTGTGGACCGCACTTTCTACTTTGCCAATGAATGTTCAGTCAGGATTGTGCATAGCTGCTCAGGTGTGAAGCAAATGCTGCAGTTTATTTTTCTCATTGCTTTGTATCCCGGACCATGGAAACATAAAGCCTGGTATATCCCTCTAGGAGTGCTGATAATCCATCTGACCAACATCTTCAGGCTAGTCGGGCTAAGCGTGGTTATGGCTAACTGGCCACAGCAATGGCAATTCGCACATGATTATCCTTTCAGGATTATCTTCTATGTTGTGATCTTTTTCCTTTGGGTGGTTTGGAACGATAAGTTCTATCACAGCAAATCAAAAACCAAGACTGAAGCCAAGGGTTAAAGTCTTCGTTTTACCCCTCATCATAGGAGCAGTAAACAGCTCCAGATAGTAGTCTGCCGAGCTTCCGTTAAGGTCAAATCCTTCAATATTGCCTGCCACATAGTTGAGGTAAACAAAACTATTGCTGATAAACTGATAGCTGATTGAAAAGGCCGTCTGCTGCATCTTCCAGCTCATATCTGTCAACATGGGCAGATCAGCTATTGAATCGGATCTGAGATAGGCATATTCTCCCCCATGTTCAGCAAGAGTATAGCTCAGTTCTGCATGCAGACGGGGTAGTGGTGAATAAGCCACAGATAAATAGATCTCTCTTGAATTATCCCTGAGGTAATGTCCAAGATTGTATGAGTTTGAAGCAAAAGTAACTGCTGCAATATCATGCTTGTATGTAATAGGGGTGGTTTGAGTGAATTCTGCTCCCAAGACAATGTTTTTTAACGGGAAATTACTGAGCTGTAGTCCGCCCTTCCAGCTGATGAAGTTATGCGACTTACTGCTTTTCAGTCTGGTAACCGAAAATTCATCCACAAACATCGAAGCATATAAATGCAAATGCTTGATTTGCCTTGAACTCAGATCGAAGAATAATTGTGAGTTCTGATTCTCTATACCATGATTCAGTGTATGGTCGATTGATTTGTAAAATGCAACAGGAATAAGGTATGCAGCATGCACACCCCCCAAATCAGAATAAATGATGGAGTTTCCTGCAGATATTGAGAATTTCTTGAACGGGGTAACTGTTATGAAATTGGCAGCCATAAACTTCTGCCTGAAAGCTGCCTTGTACTTGCCAGCATTGTAATACGAACGTGTAGAATCAATGAGTTCCGAAACCAGCCATCCATGCACATAATTGAATTCAAGCCATTTGGTGGGCTGAATATGTAGTCTGATATGTGCAAAGGAGGGCGTCCTCCCCGAAAATATATTGGAGCCATTCTGATTACTACCCCAACTGAAATGATCCTTTGCCAGTCCAATATCTCCCCATTTCCAGGCATAGGTGATTCCTGCCCTCATTTCTGAGAAATCGCCTCCGGAACGGCCACCGTTATTCTCCTTGAAAGCTCCTCCCATATCCTGGACAAAATAGGAAGGCCGTGATTGCAATTCAGATTCATGATTGTCACGCAGACTGGCATATACACCCCAGTGTCCGGCAATGCTTGCCATTGCATCGATACCTCCGCCGGTTGCAGTCATGTTACCATTCTCGTTGCTGAGATACTTCACTGAGTAAACAGGCTTTATAAGCAATGAAAATATCGAATCCTTGTAACAAAGCCCAAATGGATTAAGTGAGGTAGCAAGATGATTCTGCTTTTTAAAAATATTCAAAGGCTCTTTCCAGCCCAGTCTGGAAACTGTTGGCATCTCAAGCCGGTATGTTTTGAGATAAAACTGCAGTTCTTTTCGCATCCTTGTGCTCATCATATTCTGCTTGAGTGAGGCAGTCTGCAGTCTTTCAGCAATAAAAGTCCTGGAGTAGGGTTTCACGGCAGAGTTTACAGTAATATAACCTTCGTTGGCCAACTCATCCAGAAAACTGTAAATAGCTTGATTGCTAATATGTTCCGGAATAAATTGTGCCTGTATTTGGATGACTGCAATTAAAGAAAGCAGTATAAGTATTAGTTTTTTCATTGTTTAATTATGCTTGTTGCAATAATATCCATTTTTCTGATTCAATTCGCATCTGGCAGGAATATGCAGAGGTTCGAATTATGGTATTCAGATATAATATTGTGATAATTCTGAAGTGCAGATTAATGCTTTGAGAGTAGTCAGAAGCATGCTATAGGGATTGGGAAGACTTCATGTTTGCCAATGTGGACTTAGGATTTTGAGTTCCATCCACCTCCCGCATTTGCTTCAATAGATTCCCTTGGTTCGAAAATTCACAAAAATCCCGGCGATGCATTTGCCGGGATTTTTCTTTGGGAATCTACTAGGATAACTCAGGCTGTTATTATAATTAGCCGGAGCTGTAACAGGCAATGATGGCAAAGTCAGTTTGCACATTAATCTGTATTCAATATACTTTTATCCCTCTTTTCAAAATTCCCCATAGCAAACATAATCCTGTTGATTTTCTCGTGTTCAAACATAGCCATTACTGATTCATCATTGCAGGTAAACTCAAAGCTATTGCTGATTGAAAGAGACTTAGCCACCTTCTCTACGTCGTGATTAGCTCCGATGTAACTGAACTTCCATCCTTTGGATTCATGGTCTGCGATAATTTTCTTAGCCATTGCTCCAGTAAATTCCGAGGATGCATTTTCCTCACCATCAGTGATAATGGTAACCATAACATTGGCATTTTCATACCCGGAAAGTTGCTTGTCAAGCTTGAGCACACTCAAGCCAATGGCGTCATACAAAGGAGTAAAGGAATCAGGCTGATAGGTTTCTTCATTGATTTCATGCAATTCTGAAGCCTTAGCCTGATCAAGAATGGTTTTGATGCTTTTGCCGTTAAATGTAACCAATGATATAAAATGTTGCTGATCAGGAAAATCCTTCTCAAATCCACGAATGGTTTGAGCTACTTCATTAAATCCCCTGATGGTGGCGGCTTTGATTTCGGTCATGGAACCGCTCTCATCAAGAATAATCATGTTGAAATAATTCTTTTTTGTCATAAATGATTGAATTAGGTTTATAATAGCAACTGTCTAAAACTATTAAAATGAAGTAAAAAAAGAAGCCATCCGCCAGCCGGCGGACAGAATTCAGTAGTCAGAATTCAGTAGTCAGAATAGAAAAAATTGAACTATTAGTTGGAAACTAATTCTGGCTCCTGTCAGCCCAGGCAGATGGCTCCTGAATTCTTTGCAAAATTGATTTTTTAGACAATCTATAAATGATTACCGCATTCCTGCACAGAATCTTCGTCCCCGCAACCATTTAGGTTCCAGGATACTGCTACAATAAAATAATTTTGATTGCCGGGATGAGAATTTGGGTGCAGGATTATACGACAGTCTGCCAAAAGAGGTTTCATTATTTCGAACATTTTTTCGCAGTTTCTTCAGATATGCCATAATTGTCAACAAAATCCTTTTGCCGGATATGTTTGATTTATGAATGAATGCAAGGGAGTCTCGATGCTTCATAGTATCTTTGTCATTCCTGAAAATAGATTCTTTTGAACCGACGCTTTTTAATTTATTCCTTTTTGCTTCTTAGCATCAGCTTGCTGGTTTCATCCTGCAATCCTGAGCGCCGCATTCAGCGCAGAGGTGGATATATGCTGACCAGAAATACCGTCAAGACTGACAACTCCTATATTCCAACAGAAGAGATCGAAGGTTTTGTTCAGCAGAAAGCTACCCCGGGTAAGATTGCCCTGAGACCGGGGGTATGGATTTATGAAGGCTTTTCAAAAGGCAAACAGAAGAAATTTAAAACCAAAATCAGGGAAAAATATGGCACTGCCCCGGTGATACTGGATTCCAACCAGATTATTAATTCGGAACTCAATATTCGCCTCTATCTCAAAAACAAGGGCTTCTACCATCCTACCATAAGTCACAGGATCAAATTCAGCAAACTATGGAAATCACGTGCTTCCGTTACCTATAACATCAAAGCCGGTACTCCCTGCGTGGTAAGTGGCATACATTACTCCCTGCCGGATGCGGAAATCGCCTCCTTCTTTTATCAGGACACTTCCACAAGCTTGCTCAAGTTGGGAATGATTTACGATACCTACCGCCTCGATGATGAACGCGACAGGGTTTCAAGTGCTCTCCGCCAACAGGGATACTTCAATTTCTCCAAATCCAATATCAGCTATCTGGTTGACACTGTGAATCAAAAGGCTGATGTAACTCTTGTTATCGAAAACCTGACGAAATACTCTCAAAGTTCTTCAGACTCTTCATCTGTTTCGAAAATCCCAAGATACTTCATCCGAAATCTTTATATCCAGCCAAACTTCGAGCAGAACAGCCTCAGCACTGTTGCTCAGGACACCTTGGTTTATACCTTTGGAAAGAATGCTGATGGGATCGACCCACAAAAATTCTATTTCCTCCAATCTGGAAGGTCCCGTTTAAATCCAAGTGTTCTTTCCAATACAATTTCCCTCAGAACCGGTCAGGCTTATGATCAGGAAATGGTAACCCAGTCTTATAAGCGATTGATTTCATTGCCGGTAATCCGCTCGGCCAATATTACTCTTTCACCTGCTGATTCGGCTAATACAGAAGGGAAACGCTGGCTGGACTGCATGGTCAAACTCACCCGTAATCCTGTTAACCTGCTTAGTCTTGGTACCGAAGGAACCAACTCTGCAGGCAGCCTTGGAATGGGGGTAAATATCCTGTATCAGAACCGCAACATTTTCAGGCGGGCAGAAACATTCCGCCTGAAGATCAATTCAGGTGCCGAACTGCAGGGAACCCTCTCCCAATCAGGAAATGAAAAGAAACTGTGGGTCTTTAATGCATTGGAATCAGGTATTGAAACTGGTATCGACATTCCCAGACTTCTGCTCCCGTTTCCGATATTGAAACCTGACCGGACCCAGCTTACCCGGACCTCCATAACAGCAGGTTTTGGCTTCGAGACCAGGCCTGATTATTCCCGTAGAATATCTACATTCTCAGGCTCCTATCAGTGGAGTTCCTCCCCATGGTTCAGGCACATTTTCACACCCCTGGAACTAAACTTTGTCAGGATTGAGAAGGATTCAGCTTTCAACGCTTATCTGAACAGCCTGACTGATCCTCAGTTTATCGGACAATACAACGACCACCTCCTGACTATGATCAGGTATAGCCTTATCTATTCCAACCAATCTGAAATCAAGCAAAAAAACCTATTCTTCCTGCGACTGAATGCCGAAACCTCAGGGAATATGTTCCGACTGCTGGATCAGAGCGGAAACCAGCAACTTCCGGAAGGCGGATATTATGAGCGCTTTGGAGTGAGGTATGCCCAGTATATCCGTTTTGACGTTGATTACAGGAAGTACTGGAAACAGGGAGATGCACAAACTCTTGCCTTCAGAATTATGGGCGGCTCCGGTATTCCCTATGGAAACTCCGATGGTATCCCCTTTGAAAAGAGCTTCTGGTTAGGTGGCGCAAATGATATGAGGGGCTGGAAACTGCGTTCACTTGGTCCGGGTGGCTTTACCAACGACTCTGTTCGATATGACCGCACCGGTGACCTGATGGCTTATACAAGTCTTGAATACCGCTTCCCAATCTACAGCTTTCTCAATGGCGGACTTTTTGCAGACGCCGGCAACATCTGGCTGCGAAAGGAAAACTCGGACTTCCCTGACGGCAACATTGATTTTGGTCATTTGGGTAAACAGATAGCCCTGGATGCAGGTTTCGGATTCAGATTCGATTTTTCCTTCTTTATATTCCGCCTCGACTGGGCATTAAGACTAAAAAACCCTCAACTTGAGAGTCAGTGGTTCCAGCCCGAGGACTTCAGGCTTCGAAAAGCAGTCTGGAACTTTGGAATCGGTTATCCATTCTAATCCTGAAAATCATTCTCCTTGCTCAATACAATCCCAAGAATCTGAGGGTGACCAACAGCATATGAATAGTCTAGAATTTCGCAATCTTATCCTGAAGCAATTCCCCTACTCTCCTACTCAGGGACAGGAAGTGCTTATCAGGCAGCTTGCTGAGTTCATTGTCTCGGATCATGCTCAATTGCCGGCATTCCTGCTCGAAGGATATGCTGGTACAGGAAAAACAACCCTTGTAAGTGCTTTGGTCAACGTACTGCACAAGGCTGGCTATGAGGCTGTCCTGCTGGCTCCTACAGGGAGGGCTGCCAAGGTATTTTCAGGATATGCAGGAAGACCAGCCTATACCATCCATAAAAAACTGTACCGCATGAAAGCCGGGGCAGATGGTTCCATGAGCATGGTGCTGATGCAGAATAAGCTTGAACACGCCGTTTTCATCGTTGATGAAGCCTCCATGATTCCTGATCACAACTCCTCCAATGAATCAGGATTTATTCAGCCACGAAGCCTGCTCGACGATCTGATCGAGTATATCTACACAGCATCCAGCTGCAAATTGATCCTTCTGGGTGATCAGGCACAGTTGCCGCCCGTTGGAATACCAGTTAGCCCCGCCCTGAATGCTGAACTGCTGAAATCGTCCTACTTCCTTGACCTCGACCGTCATTGCCTTACAGAAGTAGTCCGGCAAGCCCTTGAATCAGGAATACTTTCCAATGCCACAGGTATAAGGAACAAGATTGGAAGTGAAGGCCCCATTCTTCCTATTTTCGGAACTGAAAACAAATTTCCCGATGTCATCAGCGTTCAGGGTGGAGATATGCTGGAAGCCTTGATGCAGGCGTATTCGGACTTCGGACAGGAGAACACGGTTGTTATAACACGCTCGAACAAACGAGCTAACCTTTTTAATCAGGCCATACGACAGAGAATTCTGTTCCGTGATCATGAAATCTCAGCCGGGGACCACCTTATGGTCGTGAAGAACAATTATTTCTGGCTGCCTGAGGATTCCAAGGCCGGCTTTATTGCCAATGGTGATTTGATTGAAGTGATGAGAATAGGCCGGATTACCGAACTATATTCGTTTCGCTTTGCGGAAGTCACTATGCGAATGGTCGACTACCCTGATGAACCAACGCTGGATGTAATGCTCCTGCTTGACACCCTCGATACCGAAACGCCTTCACTGGCCTACACGGAAAGCAGGAAATTGTATGATGAGGTAGCTGCAGATTATGAAGAGATTACTTCCAAAAGGAAAAAGCTGGCAGCAATCAGGGCTAATCCATACTATAATGCTCTCCAGGTGAAATATGCCTATTCACTTACCTGTCATAAAACCCAGGGTGGACAATGGGACGCCGTGTTCATTGAAAAAGGTTATCTGACCGAAGAAATGCTGAACACCGAATACCTCCGCTGGTTGTATACCGCTGTAACACGTGCAAGCAAAAGATTGTATCTGGTCAATTTTGAGGAGAAATTCTTTTCCTGATTCCTGAAGCAGATCAATCATCAAAAAGCTAAATACTGAATTAAATTTTTTAATTTCACCTCAGTAACTCATTCAGGCATGAACAGCCACAGGTTGAACGAAAGCAACATACTCAAATAAACATCATAAAAATATGCGAATAGGTTACGGATATGATGTTCACAGGCTTGTTGAAGGCCGTGAGCTTTGGCTTGGAGGGGTATTGGTCCCGCATCACCTTGGCAGTCTGGGCCATTCGGATGCCGATGTGCTTTTGCATGCAATCTGTGATGCCCTGCTTGGAGCACTTGCTCTTGGTGATATCGGAATACATTTCCCTGATACAGATCCAAAGTATAAAGGCATCGACAGCAAAATCCTTCTCCATCATGTTTACGACCTGATCAGGTCAGAGGGATATGGAATAGCAAATCTGGATTCCACCCTGGCACTTCAGCGGCCAAAAGTTGCGCCCTATATCCCTGAGATGAGAAAGACCATTGCAGCCATTCTGGAACTGCCCCTTAACTGTGTATCTGTAAAGGCAACCACAACCGAAGGAATAGGATTTGAAGATCAGGAAGAAGGTGTATCAGCCTATGCGGTAGTCCTACTGGAGAAAAGATAATCTTAATTTTGGCCACCAAAGAAAAAGTCTGACTCAATTCAGGGTCAAACATTCGGATTCCTATTTATTCAGCCTATCAATTTAAGGGCAAAAAAAAGGAGCAGTAAAAACTGCTCCCGAATTTCTTTAAAGGTCAGGCCTTTATTTCCCGGTATTATCCAAATTAAATAGTAGCGAGAACCGCAGCGTATTTGCCAGCGGATTTTCCTGCTGCACAGGAATCAGGTATGAGAAATCGAGTCCGAATACATTGAAACGCAATCCTGCTCCCAAAGTCACGAACTTCCTGTTTCCCTTGTTTTTATCTTCATAGAAGAAACCTCCGCGAAGTGCGAACTGCTTGTCGTACCAATATTCAAGTCCGCCTGCAAAACTGAGCTCCTTCATTTCTTCGCTGAAACCACCCGGGGCATCATAAAAGGAGTGAATGAGTCCGACAACAGGTGATACATTGGGATCCATCCCGGACTCAATGGTATCGCCATTCTTCCAGTAAGGTTGTGTAGGAACAAGGAGTTTATTGATATCAAGCATGAATGTCATGCTGTTGTAATCATCAAAATCGAGGGTAAGTGATGGTCCAAATCTCAGGTTGGTTGGAAGGAAGTCCTTGCGAAGATTGGCATCGCTGTAGGAAATCTTTGCTCCAAGGTTTGAGAGGTTAACACCCCATGCAAATTTTCCCGGGATATCATTAACCTTCACTTCAAACTGCTGATAAACGGCAATATCAGCTGCAACTGAGTTACCAGCCTTGGTAGCTGTACCTTCAGCATACTGTCCCTGTGTCAGGTTTGAATGTATGTAGCGTGCGCTAACAGCCATGGTCAGTGTCTTGGTCAGGAACCTTGAATAGGTTGCATCAAGTGCAAATTCATTCGGATTGAATGTTCCAACCTTTGAACCCTGAACATCAGTAAAATCAAGGCTACCCAGATTGAAATACCTGAGGGAAGCGCCAATAGTCTGAGCCTTATTGATTCGCTTATAAACGGCAAGGTAAGCCAGACTGATATCCGGAACCAGTTTGTGCAACCATGGGCTGTAAGAAACTGAAGCACCCATATCCTGCTCAACGTAGGCAAGCTTTGCAGGATTCCAATGCATTGAATTGGCATCAGGATTGGATGAAACGCCTGCATCACCCATGGCACCACTGCGTGCGTCAGGAGCAATCATAAGGAATGGAACAGCTGTCATGATCGGATTTTGCTGTCCTGAGAAGCTGGTTTGTGCATTAACCTTTGTCTGGAAAAGGCAAATCAGCAGAAAAAAAAGAATCGGAAACTTTAAAAAACGCATAAAGATCTGGTTAAAAATAGGGTGCAAAATTAAACAATTTAATTGTATTGCAATGAAACGAGGAGTTGCGGGAGTTATTGTGCAGAAGAAGTGAATATTTTATCACTTGTCTGAGATACCACAATTTATTGGTTTCCAGCATGCTTATATCAGCCGGAATGGTATGTTTGCATGCTAAAAAAGGAAGAATATCAATGCCCGGCCTTTACTACTGTCATTGCCTTCTGGTCAGAGCTTTTGCCATTGGTAACCAGTACCTTGACAATATAGATACCATCAGCAACTTCATTCCCGTTACTGTCCAGTCCATCCCATTCCAGCGGGACCAATGCATAGCCCTGGGCATACTCAGTTTGTGGGTCGAAACTGCGAATGAGGTTACCGTTAATTGAATAAATGGATAGGCTGGCATCCAGAGTGCTGTTGAACAAATTCTGGGTCAGTTCTATATGTATCTTCTCACTGAAAGGATTGGGATATGCCTTCAGGCTCATTATCCTCAGGGCAAGGTTTTTCCTTACCTCGAAGTTTATGGTGGCTTCGGAGGAATTATTGAAAACGTCCCATGCCTTCAGTGTCAGGCTGTGCTTCCCTTCCGTCAATCCCTGAAGGTTATACATAAGCTTGCCAGTTCGGTAACTATCAAGATCTGATTGATAGTATTCATTCAAAACAATGGAAGAATTCGAGTTTTCATCAATGGTGGCTACAATATCATGTCCGATTCCATTACCAACCGTATTCAGTCCGCTTTCGTCCGACAGATATGCAAGCAGCATTGGAGCGTCACCGGTTATACCACCATCAACAAAGCGTTCATCATTCATATAGAGTGTAATCTGTGGTCCCTGGGTGTCATTGGTGACCTCATTGCTTACACCACCAATCATTATGCTGTCATTAAAGCCTGTCGCATCTGTGGACTCCGAATAGGCATAATAGGAAATCTTTCCGGTACCGAATGAAAAGTCAATATCCCGGGGAACCATGAAGGAGTAATTGAAGGTTCCATTTGTGACTGTTGCCTTCCCCTGGTAAAGAATATTCTCCTGAACCCTGAAGTAGCGCTTGTAGCTTGTGGGGTCATTACCCCTGGTCATCATCCAACGGTACTTATCGTAAATTTTAACATCTACAATCCCGTTGAATCCGGTAACAATATTCCCTGTTACATCTTCAACAACGCCTTCCACATCTACCCTCGACATTGCGCTGATGGTATCAATGCCTGCACTCACAGGCTTTCCGTTAATGCTGGTGGTTGCTACATTATATCTTGGGAAAGCAAGGCACATGGCTGGATCGCCTATCAGCATGAAGTTGCGGATAAGTCCTGTTCCACTGTTCTGATTCTTGGCGTAGGCTATGATATTGCCAAACCTGGGATTATTTCCATTGGTAACTGAGAAAATCGTATCGTACAGATCAATAGTCAGTTCAACATTATTACCGGCATTGGCAAGTCTGGTTGTAGTAAATAAGGCAACTCCCCCACCGCTTGGCTTAAGGAAAACCAATTCTCCGGCTGAAACACGATTGGGATCATCAAATCTGCTGAATTCACAGGTTGCGGTTACAAAGACCGGCAGCTTGGTGGTGTTGGTCCAGCTGCTGATATCATTCAGAGTTAAAATAGACTCAGCTGCCCATCCGGTTTCACCTCCGTGCCCGGTATAATTCATAATCATTACCCCATCATTAATCAGGTCATTGATTCGGGTATTCACTTCAGGATATCTGGCACCACTGGGTGTTGCAACCTCACTGTATGCATCCAGGTATACCTTATTGATATTATATACCTTGTAATCCTTTGCGATATTTGGAGTAACCTGATCTTCAACCTGACGGATATGGGTATTGCTGTCTTCATCATCTGCAATAAAGCATAATGAATTTCTCCAGCTGCCCAGATTAGCGGGGGCACCGCTCATGTAGAAGATGCATTTGTCGACCATATCCTTGGCCTGTTCTACATTGTCGACAGGGAAACGTCCGATTCCAATATCCAGCTTACCACTTGCATCATTTCCTTCTCCCGAATCAAGAAGACCGAAGAAATCGTCAGATGCTGTAGAGAATACCAAATTCTGGGATTCATTGGTTTCGAATGCCAGTACAAAATTGGTATTATTCTCCTGATGGTCCTTATAATCATAGGAACCATCACCAAAGAGCAGCAGATGCTTGAGTTTCCTTTCGCCTTCAGGACGCATGTACAGCATTCTGGCGAAATCCCGGATTGCTGAAATATCAGGTGAACCTGAAGAAAATTCATTGTAAATCTGCTGATTGGTAGCAACTGCTACAGTCATGCCATCAACCAGACGATGCTGATCAGCAAGGCGGTTTGCCTGCTCAAGAAAGTCAGGATGGGTCACAATGAGCAGATCTGCGTACTCAATTCCGTGCAGGTTTTGATTGGCAATTTTATCCACGAACTCTGCAGTAAGGAATTCAGATTGATTCCAGGCTACAAACCTGCGAAGGGTATCCGTTGCCATCACCATACTAAGTGTATCTCCTGCTATTAATGAAGCATTAACAGCTTTAACATCCACTGGATTTGTCACTTCCCAGATTGTAACCTGGGAGTTGGCACCGGCGAGTTTGAACTGGGTTATGGCACCTGTAACTGCTGTCACAGGATCAGCAAAGGCTAGTTGTCCGCCCGTGTACAATAACTTCCGTGGAACGTTAACTTCCACCCAGTCGATATAACCCTGTGAGGTATTTGTAGGTGTGTTGTATCTGAAATTAATGGCCTGTGTGCCTTCTACCGGGCTGAAGCTTTTTGCTTCATTAACCTCCTGTGAAAATGAATCCACAGTGTAAGGGATAAGTTGCTTGGATACAATGCTGTTGGCATTTGCTGTAATGCTGTAGGTCGACATGGCCGTTGCCCTGGCTATTACCCGGTATCGCATAAAAGCCTGTCGGGTAGTCTCCACATTTGTAAATGTAAAACCTGGAATGTCGAAGCTGGCATTGTTGAACTCAAGCCGCTCTCCTACCCACTGCTTTCCGGATTTTATGAGATTGTAGAGGTCTTTCTCATAGTATTTGAAGTCCATAAAAGATGTGCAGGTATACTGTACAGCTTCTGCAGACTGGTTTTCAGTTCCGATTCTCTTTCCGTCAGCACCATCGAAATTGAGAAAATAGTATGTGTAATCACAATAGATGTTGTTTCGATGCTCAAATCTTTTGGTTGTCGAATTATAAACCGTTGCATTCGGTGTAGTGGCATAAAACAGGATATAATCACCGGGTGCAAAGGTTGAGCCATTTGCTGATACTACCTTGATTGCATTTTCAGGGAGATCATCATAACGGAAAACTGAATTGTTCTCAGGAAGCACTCCTCCGGGCTTGCCAAAGAGCCTGATTTTCCCCGGTACAACAGTTGCCATATCCACACCCATGCTTCTGATATCTTCATAGGTAATCTTGCAAATGCCTGATTTATTCGTACGAATCCTGTACCAGTTGCCTGTCGACAAAACTGAATTCTGTGCATAGGTCTGGCTTTTGAGAGAAGTGTTATCAGTGATCGTATAGGATATGATAAGCTCAAAGGAGACTAATTTCTGAATCTCTCCATTGGCAGTACGAATGAGGGGGATAAACTGAACATCAACCATGGGCACACCTCTTTCAAAGCCAAGAGAATGCTCAGGAATTATTGATTCCAGGATAGAAGCGCTTTCCATCAAAGTGGACTCTTCAGATGACAGAGGCTGATATTTGGCAGATGAAATAACTGCAGCCGTATTTCCTGCATTCAGAGGAAGCCTTGCAACCTTATGATACAGTGGAGCAAAGGAATTCAGACTATTGTGAATGGCACCTTCGAAACTGATGGATTTCACAGGTTCTCCTTCTCTGGCATCCACTACCTTTACACCTGTCCATTTCAACTTAACCAGTTCACGTACTTCCTGCCCCACAGCATTTGGAAATCCCAAAGCTATGAACAGACCGAATACGGCAATTCTAAAAATATATGATTTCATAATTGAGGGCGCATTATTGGTTTTTGACAATTTTACCACTGCATCCGGATTCAGAGCCGTTTGAATTGGTAGCTTTTATCTTATAAAAATAGATCCCGGGACCAACGATACTTCCATTGGAAGTCCGCCCATCCCATCGGATTGGGGTTGAGTAAGAACCATCAGTGAGAGAGGTCTTCTCCATGGTGCATAAAAGTTGTCCGGCAAGATTATAGATCTCCACATTTACAGTGAGAATTGACCCCTGCTGGTTATGCCTGAAAACAATATCAGTGTATTCGGAATAAGGATTAGGATAATTCATCGGATCTTCTGCAATCAGCTCTGTGGAATTTTTCACAACAAAACGGATAGAGGACTCAGATGAGTTATTGTAGATATCCCAGACTTTCACCTCAATAGTATGCTCACCTTCCTCAAGGAGGGAGAACGGGAATCTGATGGTACCAGATCTGTAGGTATTGATGTCAGATTCATAAAAGTCGTTGAGCACATAGGGCTCATCTGATTTTCCATCCAGAATGGCCGTGATATCGTGGCCTATTCCTGAGCCTATTGTGTTAATTCCACTCTCATCCTGAACATAGGCTACAAGCCATGGATTCTCACCGGTAACTCCACCATCGGTGAATCTGAAATCATTCATGTAGAGATTGATATCCGGACCCACAACATCAACATGCTGGTTTGGTGAGGAACCGCCAACCACAAGATTTGAATAGAACCCGGATGCATCCCGCAAACTATCTGTAGCATAGTAACTGAGCTTGCCAAAATCGTAACGATAGGCAATATCCTTGGGGACAATGAAGGTGAAGGAGAATTCGCCGTTTACAGCATCAACCTTACCTTTATAAAGAATGCTTTTCTGAAGGCTGAACGAGAAAGGAATTCCTCCGTCATTTCCCAAGGTAGTCTGGTCAACAGCCTTATCAAATACGGTAGGATAAACTGCCCCGTTGAAATCACTGACAAGATTCCCATTCTGATCTGCAATAAAACCTGTTACGTGGACTTCTGCATATGCTGACAAGGTATCGGGATCTTCACCAATCAGATGACCGTTTACCGTTGAGGTTACAACTTTCAATTCCGGGAATGCGATAGCAAGGGCAGGATCACCCAGGAGGATGAATTTTCTTCCGTTTTCATTGGAACCGCTTTCCCTTTTAGCTTCCATCATAATATCGCCCATTCGTGGCTTATGTCCATTCAGAGGACTCAGTGCAAATTTGTAAAAGCTTTTGTTCAGGTCGAAATTAGGACTGCCGTAGGTTGGACGAGTTGTAGTAAATAATGCAATTCCACCACCAAGCTGATTAAGCAATACCAACTCACCTGCAGAAGCTCTGCCCGGGTCATCGAAACGACTGAATTCGCAAGTTGCGGTTACAAAAACCGGCATATTGGAATAATTTGTCCAACTGTTAATATCCTGAACCTCAAGCACCTGTTCATGTGCCAATCCTGTTTCTCCACCATGTCCGGTGTAATTCATGATCAGGCATCCCTTTTCCACACGCTGGGTAATTGCCTTGTTGACTTCAGGATACCTTGCTCCAGCAGTGCTTGCCACTTGTGTGTAGGCATCCATGTAAATTTTATCCAGATTGAAATCGCCGAAGCTTTCACCAATATAGGTGGCCATGTTGTCTGCCTGAATCACATGATCATTGCCGTCCTCATCATCTGCAATGAATGCAATGACATTACGCCAGTCACCCATCACTTCAATGGAAGCCTGAGCATAATGAATCACCTTATCGACCATTGCAGTTGCTTCTTCAAGTGTCTGGACAGGAATACGGCCTATTCCGATATCAACCTTATCGTTGAAGGTAAGTCCATCCATATCATCCAGCAGTCCGTAGTAGTCATCCGACACACCCGATCTTACAGGATCAAAGGATTCAGAGGTCTGCCAGGTGGGCAGGAAATTGGTATTGCTGAGCAGTCTGTTTTTATTGTCATAGGAACCATCCCCAAACAACAGGAGGTAACGGGGCTTTCCGGCCTCTCCTCCCCTGTCGTAAAGCATTTTAAGGAAATCGCGCACAGCAATCAGGTCCGGAGCTCCGGATGAGAATTCGTTATATATCGCTTCGGGGTTTAGCACTATGCAATTCAGATCATCGGCATAGGAATGAAGATTAGCCAGCCGGCTTGCCTGATTGAAGAATAATGGGGGTGAGATAATCACCATATCTATGTTGGCGAGGGCATGAAGGTCCTGATTCTGAACCTTGCCAACAAACCTTGGCGAGATAAAACTGCTTTCATCAAATGCCAGAAATTCATGCAGAGTATCGGTCTCCATGGTAAATTCCAGAGAATTTCCATTCACCACAGGCGAAATCCTGTTGCAGGCTACCGGATCCGTAACATCCCAGATTACAGCTTTTCCGGCTGCATTTGCCAGGACAAAACGGCTAACCATTCCGGCTCCAACTGTTTGAACATCCCTGAATGAGAATTGTCCAGCATGGTAGGACAAACTGCATCTGGCGGTAAGGTCGATGCAATCGAGCCAGCCAACTGCCGTTGAATTTGATTTGTTATAGGAGATATTGAAGTCAACAGGACTGGAAGATGCAGGAATCTGCTTGTAAATGGTAGCCCCTGAGGCATAAGGACTGTTATAATAAGTAGAAATGAGACTGTGATTAACCTTCCAGCTGCTTCCGGCAGCAGTGAAATCAAAAGAGCTGGCCGATGTTGCCCTGGCGGCAGTTACTGATTTAAGGGAAAGGTCAGTTCCTGAAAGGACATCAGGCACTTCAAGAGAAATATTATGAGAAGTAACGATATCAAATATCTCCCCGTACCAGGAACGCCCTGATTTGATCAGGTTTACTGCATCCTTGTCGTGGTAAGTCCTGAACTGGTAATCGGTAACCACATAATTGGAAGGCACAATTGTAGAATTAACGCTTTCAATTCTTTTACCCCTGGTCTGTCCGCCGGCAGAGATAAAATAATATGCCGAATCAGAATATACATTTGGAATATGCTCCCAAAGTTTCTGAAGGGCATTATATTTCCAACCCACAGGGCCTCTGGCATAGAAAAGGATATAATCAGAAGCATCAAAAGTTCCATCTGATTCACCTGCAACCTGAATGGCACATTCCTGAAGATCGTCCTTTCGCTTGGCAAGATTGTATTCCGGAAGCATTCCTCCTCCGTTTCCGTAAATGCGGATATTTCTGGGATCGATGGACGACATGCTGATACCCATACCCTGAAGCTGAGCAAAACTTAGCTTGCAGATCCCGGATTCTGCAACTGCAATTTTATACCAGTCGCCGGAAGCAAGCACCGAATGATCAGAGTATGTCCGAAGTGTGGTGGTGTTGGGGCCGTCATGAACTATACCCCCCTGAACCTCTGCAAATGGCAGGAGCAGAAGGCAAAGCAATCCTGAGAGAATGGCAGTATATCTTGGATTCATAAAGTTCGATTACAATAATAACAATCATTGGGACGTTTCGTTCAGGAAAGGGAAGAAAGATTGATTCAATCCTGCTTTAAGACCTAACATCAACGATTCATAAACGATTTAATTGTAGGTGCAGGAAATTTGGATTAGGTTGTATCAATAAGTAAATATTTCGTAATATTGGCCTCGCAAATATGCAAGTGAAAAGATATATCTCCGGGATCGTAGTATTTATCCTGGCCATGACTGCTGTCAAGGCCCAGGATATGGCTTTTTCCCAGTTTTATGCGAACCCGATTTACTTAAATCCCGCCCTTGCCGGATCCAAAATCTGCCCCAGGCTTACCCTGAATTATCGCAACCAATGGCCTGGTGTTTACAAGGGATATGTCAGCTACAGCGCTGCCTACGACCAGCAATTTGACCAGATTTCCGGCGGACTAGGCATCATTGCCACTGCTGATGTTGCCGGAGGTGGTGCCCTCAACACATTTAACGGAAGCGGGATATACTCATTCCGTCTGCAGGCATCCCGTTCCATTGTTGTAAACGCTGCACTGCAGGCTGGTTACATGCAATACAGGCTCGATTGGGACAAACTGGTATTTGAAGACCAGATCATGCCTGCAACCGGTGAAATCATTCCTTCACAGGAAACACCACCGGCAAGGCTGAATATTGGCGAAGTCGATTTTTCGGCCGGTATTCTTGCAGGTTATAATGAAAGACTGTACCTGGGCGCTGCCCTTCATCATATCACCATGCCTGACCTGGCCTTCTATGCCGGCAATACCAATCGCCTGGATATGAAGATCACCGTTCATGCGGGTGCTATCTTCGATGCTTCACAGGGACTGCAGGGAGGAGATCTTGAAGATCTTTCCTTCTCCCCGAATATCATTTATATGCAGCAAGGAAACTTCCACCAGCTGAATGCAGGGATGTATGCAAATTATTTCCCTTTTGTTGGCGGACTCTGGTTCAGGCATAATTTTGAAAACCCGGATGCTTTAATAGTGTTACTGGGTTTCCAGCAGGCAAAATTCAAAATCGGATACAGTTTTGACTTTACCGTATCCAAAATCAGCCTCCGTTCAGGGGGATCACATGAGATGTCATTCGCATGGCAATTCGATTGTCCAAGAAAAGAATTTAAATACAAGGCAATAAAATGCCCTCGTTTTTAGTTAGTAAAGAAATAAACCATTAACAGAAATGGCAAAATACCTCAAACTTGCATCATTCGCCCTGTTTGCAGCAATCTTCACAATGCTCTCTTCCTGTACAAAGGAAGCGTCCCGCAGCACGGGATGGGAATACAATAACCCCAAGAACGGTGGTTTTGAAGTTGTACCCTACAAGGAACCCATAACTGGCCCCGGGCTTGTTTTTATTGAAGGTGGCACCTTCACTATGGGTCGCATGAGCGATGATCCCATGTACGAATGGAACAATATCCCAAGAAGGGTTACTATTCCCAGTTTCTACATGGATGAAACTGAAGTTGCCAATATTGACTATGTAGAATATCTCTACTGGCTCAACAGGGTATTCGGAACCAACTATCCGGAAGTATACCGCAAGGCTCTTCCTGACACATTGGTATGGAGAGAGAAGCTGGCTTACAATGAGCCGCTGATTGAGACCTACCTCAGGCATCCCGCCTACAGGAATTATCCTGTTGTTGGTATTTCCTGGACTCAGGCCAGTGATTACTGCCTCTGGCGTACCGACCGCGTTAATGAAATGATGCTTATCAAATCAGGAATTCTTGATTTTGATCCTGCTCAGAAGAACGAAAATAACTTCAATACTGAAGCATATCTGGCCGGACAATATGACGGACTGGTAAACAAACCTCTCCCCGACCTCAATCCAAATGGAACCGGCGAGCGCAGGGTTAGAATTGAAGATGGTATCATGTTGCCGAAATACAGGCTCCCAACAGAAGCTGAATGGGAATTTGCAGCTTACGGACTCATCGGAAACACTCATTTCGAAAGAGTTGTTGAACGCCGCATCTATCCTTGGAACGGAACCATTCTGCGTACAGATGATAAAAAATACTATGGCAGCTTTGTTGCCAACTTCAAACGCGGTCGCGGTGACTACATGGGCGTTGCAGGTAACCTGAACGATGGAGCCGAAATTCCATCAGAAGTAGGTTCGTACTGGCCAAATGATTACGGTCTCTATAACATGGCCGGCAACGTGAGCGAATGGGTTCTCGATGTATATCGTCCACTCAGCTTTGAAGATGTAAGTGATTTTGCCCCATATCGTGGTAATGTATTCCAGACCCGCATCACTGATGCTGAAGGTTACCTGGTTCCCAAGGACAGCCTCGGACGTATCAAGTATCGTCAGGTATCGGAAGAGGAAGCAATGGGTCGTTTCAATTACCGCAAGGCCAATAATATCAACTACCTTGATGGTGACTATCAGTCATTGATTGGTGTTGACTGGGCTCAGAAGGGTGAAGATGAAAACAATACCCAGAAGATGTATGAATATGGTGTTACCTCACTGATCAGCGATAAGGCCAGGGTTTACAAGGGCGGTTCATGGAAAGATGCGGCCTTCTACCTGAGTCCTGCTTCACGCCGTTATCTGGATGAGGACAAATCCACCAATTTCATTGGCTTCCGTTGTGCAATGAGCCGCGTAGGTGGTTCAGCTCCCGGAAAGGGCAGGTAATCTCCTTAAAGATCTTTATCTCCAACCCCGCAACAGCGGGGTTTTTTTGTAATTTCACCCCTGTAATTTCGAAAGTCAGCATTCCTGAAATCTTAGATAAATGCCGCATACCCTTCAAGAAATCTATAATATTTACCTGGACCATCCGGAGATTGTTACCGATTCGAGAAAAATCAAGCCAGGTTGCCTTTTTGTTGCACTGAAAGGTGAATCGTTCAATGGCAATGAGTTTGCTGAAATAGCAGTTAGGAATGGTGCAGCCTTTGCCATCATTGATGAACCTGAATACCAGTTTGAAAGATGCATCCTAGTTGATGATAGTCTGAAATGCCTGCAGCAACTTGCATTGCATCATCGTAATACCTGGAATATCCCTGTTATTGGCATTACTGGCACCAATGGGAAGACCACTACCAAGGAGATAATCCGGACAGTGCTGGGGGCGCAATTCAGGGTGCATGCAACTGAAGGAAATTTCAACAATCACATCGGAGTTCCTCTTACAATACTTTCGAAACCGGCTGATGCTGAAATTGCCATCATCGAAATGGGGGCCAACCATCAGGGAGAAATAGCATTTCTTTCAGGGCTGGCATTTCCAACGCATGGAATCATCACCAACATCGGGAAAGCCCATCTAGAAGGATTTGGGGGGTATCAGGGGGTGGTCAGGACCAAAAACGAACTCTACAGATACATTCGGGAAAAGAAGGGCATTGCATTCGTAAACGGCAATGATGAGCTGCTTTGCAGTCTATCGGAAGGGATGAATACCTTTCTCTATGGAACCGAACCTGAATTCAGCACAACAGGGGAGATGATTTCTTCTGACCCATACCTGCTGCTGACCTATCTTTCCGGATATAATAAAACCTCAATCCACACTCAGCTGGTTGGAGCCTATAATTTCAGCAATGTTCTGGCTGCATTATGCATAGGCAAGTATTTCGGTGTGCCGGAAAACAAAATGAAGGAAGCGATTGAAGCCTACAAACCTACCAATAACCGATCACAAACGGTTCGAACTTCAAGGAATGAGGTGATCATGGATGCTTACAACGCCAACCCTTCAAGCATGCAGGCAGCATTGAGGAACTTTGCCGGTATGAAGGCTGAACCCAAAATGGCAATACTCGGAGATATGCTGGAACTTGGGGATGAAAGTCAGGAAGAGCATATTGCAATCATCAGACTGCTTAAAGAACTTGGATTTGTACACGTCGTGCTCGTAGGTCCGGAGTTTGTGAAGGCAAATGGAGATTTCACAGTATTTCCCGATTCCGAAGCCGCCAAACTATGGATTGCTGAAAGGAAACCGGAAGGCTTCACCATATTAATCAAGGGGTCCAGAGGCATCAGAATGGAAAAAATCCTGGAAGTTCTGTAAAACATTGTCAACCTTTTCAGAATGGAAAAGCAGCATATATCCGGAGAAATCAGCATACTTGGACTTATGTCCGGGACTTCCCTCGATGGATTGGACCTGGCACTTTGCGTATTCAGTGAAGCGAATGGCAAGTATCAATACCGGATTGAGGCTGCTGAAACAGTTTCCTATTCAAATGAATGGCTATCACGACTAAGGATGCTTCCGGAGGCTAATGCCATGGAATATGCCTATACCCACACAGCCTATGGAAGGTTACTGGGAGAATTGAGCAGGGATTTTCTTAAAAGGAATGGCTTATCAGCAAATTATATAGGAAGCCATGGGCATACCATATTTCACCAGCCCGGAAGGGGCTTCACCTCTCAGATAGGAGAAGGAGCTGCCCTGGCACAAGCATCAGGGATAACTGTGATCTGTGATTTCCGTAGCGGGGATGTTGCCCGTGGCGGACAGGGAGCACCACTGGTACCCATAGGTGACGAACTTCTGTTTGGAGATTACGATTATTGCCTGAATATTGGAGGCTTTGCCAATATATCCTACAAGCAAGATGGCAAGCGAATAGCCTTCGATGTAGGTCCGGCAAATATTGCCCTGAACAAGCTGGCACAAAAACTGGGTTTGGCTTATGATGATGAAGGTAGAGTAGCTGCTTCGGGAATGCTCAATACTGAACTTCTGGAAAAACTTAACGATCTGGAGTATTACCGGCTTTCTCCACCAAAGTCACTCGGCAGGGAATGGGTAGATACCACATTTACACCCTTGCTTAATGAATCAATTCCTGCAGCAGACCTATTGAGAACTGTAACCGAACATATTGCAGTGAATATTAGTCGCTGTGCAAGCTTCAAACCGGAGGAGAATATGCTTATAACTGGTGGTGGCACCCTCAATACTTATCTTATTGACCGGATCAGGTCTTTATCCAATATTAACATTCAACTACCTGATAAACAAATTATTGATTTCAAGGAAGCCCTGATTTTTGCATTTCTCGCTTATTTGAGAATCCTGGAGCGGCCAAACAGTCTGTCTTCCGTAACTGGCGCTACTTCTGATAGTTGCACAGGCTGTATTTACCTGCCTTAGCAGTATTTCCTAAAAAAAGTTAAGAGGTAATTTATTTCTTTACCTTTGTGCGCTTTTTGAAAAATCGTTTCTTTCAAAAATAATGTTGTTCTTGATTGTTTCCATGCTATTGCCTGAACGCCTGACAACTTTGATCCGCCGGGAAGATTACCAGGTATATACATGGTAAAAAAAACCTAAAAGCCGGACATGAAAAAATCCACCCTTCTTCTTCCAGTTTCCCTTCTTGCATTATTGTTCCTGGTTCCCACTCTGAGCTTCGGTGCAACACTTACAGCAGTTCCAATGGTTTTTGGCATCAGGCTTGAGTTTATCCTCTTTGCCCTGACCCTGATCGGAGTTGCTATTTTTCACAACAGGACCATGTATGTAGCATTGGCTGGGCTGGCAGCAATCCTTTTCCTAAAATTCATGTTTGCGCCGGATTTCTCTATTGTAGAGCACCTGCTTGGGACCGAAGCCAAAGAGGGAGAATGGAGAGTACTTCTGAATCTTCTCGGATTGCTGTTTGGATTTGCCATACTTGCCAAATACTTTGAAGAATCGGGTGTGCCGGATGCCTTGCCCGCAATTCTTCCGAACGACTGGAAAGGCGGTTTGGCGCTGCTTTTCCTGATTATGTTCATATCCTCATTCCTCGACAATATAGCTGCCGCCATGATCGGAGGAACCATTGCCATGGTAGTCTTCAAGGGAAAGGTGCACATCGGTTTTCTTGCAGCAATTGTAGCAGCCAGCAATGCCGGAGGTGCCGGCAGTGTGGTTGGAGATACCACTACTACTCTGATGTGGATTGATGGTGTAAATCCATTGGATGTAATTCATGCTTTCGTCGCATCAATTGCCGCTTTCCTAATTTTTGGAGTGATTGCCGCAAAGCAGCAAGACCGATTCCAGCGCATTCAGAAGGATGAGACAAAAGGAAACAAGATTGACTATGGAAACCTTTTAATTGTATTACTCATACTCATAGGTGCAATATATACCAACTGGGCTTTTGATTTTCCGGCACTGGGGGTCTGGGGTGCTATATTAATCGGAACAATCTTCCGCAAAGCCCCATGGAGCGAAATACCAAAATCAGTTCAGGGCACCATTTTCCTTCTGGCACTTGTTACATGTGCATCCCTGATGCCTGTTGAAGAATTGCCCAAGGCATCCTGGCAATCAGCATTTATCCTTGGATTTGTTTCCGCAGTGTTCGATAATATTCCACTTACCAAACTCTGTCTTGAGCAGGGAGGTTATGATTGGGGTGTTCTTGCATATGCCGTAGGATTTGGAGGCTCCATGATCTGGTTTGGGTCATCGGCAGGTGTTGCACTTTCAAATATGTATCCCGAAGCCAAATCAGTTGTTAAGTATGTAAAGGGAGGATGGCATGTAACATTAGCTTATATAGTGGGCTTCTTTGTGATGCTGGGCATAGTTGGCTGGCATCCGCATGCACCACACAGGAAAGAACACCAGGTTCAGCAACAAACAACGATAACTGTTCCTGAACAGAAATAAAGCGTGATTAGGGAATCGGTCCCGTTATAAATCATAAATCAATGAAAACTTCCAAAGGGGCTTCACCCCTTACTCTTGCAGGACTGCTCATAACTCTCGGAATTGTTTACGGCGACATTGGCACCTCCCCGCTATATGTTATGAAGGCTATTGTAGCCGGAGCCGGGGATTCGATCGACAGGGATTTTATTCTCGGCGCCATTTCCTGTATCATCTGGACGCTAACCCTACAGACAACCCTTAAATATGTTTTGATCACTCTCAGAGCCGATAACAAGGGCGAAGGCGGCATTCTTGCATTGTATGCTCTTGTGAGGAAAAAGAAGAGGTGGCTCTATTTCGTTGCAATAGCCGGTGGCAGTGCCCTTCTGGCTGATGGTGTAATCACACCGTCCATTACAGTAGTGTCGGCAGTGGAAGGATTAAAGCTTACACATCCTGACATCAGTGTGCTGCCCATTGCATTGGGTATTATTACAGCCCTCTTTCTGATTCAGCAATTCGGGACTTCAACCATCGGGAAATCCTTTGGCCCGATGATGATGATATGGTTCAGCATGCTGGGTATACTGGGAGTTGTTGAAATTGCTCAATATCCTGAAATCCTCAAGGCTTTCAATCCATGGTACGCGGTAAAATTACTTTCCTTACACCCAAATGGGTTTATACTGCTGGGGGCTGTCTTTCTGTGCACAACCGGAGCTGAAGCCTTGTATTCTGACCTCGGACATTGCGGGATAGCCAATATCAGGGCATCCTGGATCTTTGTAAAATCGATGCTTATTATAAACTACCTGGGTCAGGGAGTCTGGATACTGCATCAGTCAGTTTCACCGGCGAATCTGCCAAATCCCTTCTTTGCAATTATGCCGGGTTGGTTTCTGCCACTGGGAGTGCTGATTTCAACTGCTGCAGCCATCATTGCCAGCCAAGCTTTGATCAGCGGATCTTTTACAATTATCAGTGAAGCCATTCAGCTGAATCTATGGCCAAAAGTCCGCATCAGTTACCCTACCACCAAAAAGGGGCAGATGTACATTAACTCCGTGAACTGGCTGCTGTTTTCTGCCTGTGTAATCATCGTACTTATTTTCAGGACTTCCACAAATATGGAAGCAGCTTATGGACTTGCAATCACCATCACCATGATGATGACTACTTTCCTGATGGTCTTTTACCTGAAAAGGATTAACCGCAAGATGTACTTTATTGTAGGATTTGCAGTAATCTATACATTGATTGAGGGATCCTTCCTCCTTGCCAACCTGACCAAATTTGCTCATGGAGGCTGGTTTACCTTATTGCTGGCAGGTCTGATAGCTTTTGTCATGTTCGTGTGGTACAGAGCCAGAACCTTAAAAAACCGTTTTACGAGATTTGTTAAGATTGCTGATTACTATGAAACTCTGAAGGAAATAAGCAAGGATAAAGCTATTCCCAAGTACGCAACCCATTTGGTTTACCTGACTCGTGCTGATTACATCACTGATATTGAGGCCAAAATCATATACTCCATCTTCAACAAGAATCCTAAGCGAGCGGATACGTACTGGCTGCTGCATATTCATATCTGCGATGATCCACATACCATGGAATATTCAGTAGAGAAATTAATTCCCGGAGTATTGAACAGGATTGAATTCAGGATTGGATTCAAGAAGCAACCGCGTATCAATTTATTCTTCATGGAAGTCTTGAAGGAGATGGTAGACAGGAAAGAACTGAATCTTGATTCCAACTATCCGTCGCTGCAGAAATTTCATATTCCCGCCGATTTCCGCTTTATCCTTATCAAGAGAGTGCAGAACTACGATTTCGATTTCCCTCCTGTTGACCAGTTTATTATGGACAATTACCGACTGCTTTCACAGCTGGGAGTAAACGATGTAAGGGCTTACGGACTGGATACCAGCAATGTCATTGAAGAAAAGGTCCCTTTAACCAAGGATGACAATGAGCGTCCGTTATTATTAAGGACACATTGATTCAATAACCGGATAAACACAACTTCCAACTTTCTGTAAATTAGCATATTGCCTTCCCGTTGTAAGGGTAGGCTGATGATTATTTATTCCGCGAATAATCTGATCAGATGTTAATTTTTCTACAGCTGATAACTATCAGGATTCACTTAGACTCAACTGAACCACTGGCATCTATATCGTTTTCAACATCTTACAATTATAGATTACACCAGAAAGCTATAATTAGCCATTAAAATGAAATAAAAGCAGAGAATGCAAGTTATATTCTTGAATCCGGAGTCGCTGAATCCAATTATATACATCTGGAGCACCTGGAAACCTCTCTCACTGCTCATAAGCTAACAGTTCTGAAAATCATCAGCCCAATTAACAGATTGATGTTTAAAAATAGCCAATAATAAGGTTTTCATAACTTTTAAATGGGCTACCTTTACCTAAAAACCTGAATAGAATGAACGGAGTTCTTTTGCAGATCATGAATCCTGCCACAGCAGTAGCCGATACGGCACAGCAGGCCATTAATGTGCTACCTAAAGCACAACCCACGGAAATATCATTGTCAATCTGGGATCTTGCCATAAAGGGAGGTCCAATTATGATTCCAATCGTATTATTATCATTTGTGGCAATTTATATTTTCATCGAAAGATTTATTGTAATTCGCAAGGCTTCGAAGGAGGATATAAATTTCATGAACAATATCCGTGATTTTATGCTTAGCGGAAGGCTTGATTCAGCGCTTTCACTGTGCCGAAATAATCCTTCACCAATTGCAAGAATGATTGAAAAGGGTCTTCAACGACTGGGAAAACCACTGGGAGATATTCATGCTGCAATTGAAAACGTCGGAAACCTGGAGGTTTCTAAATTGGAACGAAATATCAGTCTTCTGGCAACTGTGTCGGGTGCTGCTCCTATGTTGGGATTTCTTGGAACAGTAACAGGGATGGTACAAGCTTTCTACGACATGTCAATGGCTGGAAATAATATTGATATTCAATTGCTTTCAAGTGGAATTTATCAGGCAATGGTAACAACTGTAGCTGGTCTCATTGTTGGAATCGTGGCTTACCTCTGCTACAATTTACTGGCAGCAAGAATTTCAAAGATTGTTTTCACACTCGAAGCCCGCGCAACTGAATTTATGGATCTGCTGCATGAGCCTGCCAAGTAGCAGATCATAAGTATTTCCCAACATCAACCCGGAATAAAACAAGAAATGGCCATAAAATCAAGGAATAAAATAAGTACCGAGTTCAGCATGGCGTCCATGTCGGATCTGGTATTCCTGCTCCTCATCTTCTTTATGCTGAGCTCAACTCTGGTGAGTCCAAATGCCATTAAATTGCTTTTGCCATCCAGCACCAGCAAAACAATGGCTAAGCAAACCATCACCATATACATTAATGATCAATTCCAGTATTTCATTAATGAAACAGCAGCAACTGAAACTACATTGGAACAGGAACTTCTGAAAGTCCTCATAGGGCAGGTAGATGCTACATTAGTGCTTCGTTCCGACAGAACTGTTCCCATTCAATATGTTGTAAACGTAATTGATGCGGTGAATAACATTAATGAAAACATGAAGACCAAGCACAAAGTAATTCTGGCAACAAAACCGCCGGAAAATGCAAAATAATGTAGGAAGATATCAACTTCCCCAAATTCAATTGAATTAACATGTCAAATTATATTTCAGGAGAATCAGATGAAAGGAAAGGTCGCATTTGGGCCATTACTGGCACTTTGCTCTTTCATGGATTGCTGATTTTTCTTCTTTTCTGGGTTGCTCTCCGCACACCTCTTCCTCTTCCAGGAGAAGAAGGAATTGAAGTGAATCTGGGTAATAGCGACGATGGAATGGGTGACATACAGCCAGAACAGGCAGCAATGCTGAAAAATACCGCAGCACCTCAGCCTCCGGCTAAAGCAGATGATCAAATTGTAACCGAGGCCAATGACGAAAATCCAAGCCTTGAAAAAGCAAACAAAAAGACAAATAAGCAACCCACTCCTACTCAAAATACTGCTAAGCCTCAGCCTGATGTTCCCAAACAGCCGGTAGTAAATCAAAATGCCTTGTTCAAAGGGCGAAGTGATAAGAATACCAAAGGCGGAAGCCAGGGTAATACCGGTAAACCTGGTGATCAGGGTAAGGAAAATGGGACTCCTGATGGCAAAGGTCTTGATGGACTCGGCGGAAAAGGCAATGGCATTTCCTTTAATCTGGGTGGAAGAGGAGCAAAAAGTCTTCCAAAGCCTGCATACAACTCTGATGATCAGGGATTTATAGTAGTAACGATTTATGTAAATCGGGAAGGCAGAGTCACAAAGGCAAGAGCCGGGGCATTGGGAACAACAATAAGTGATATACAATTGCAGAAGCAGGCAGAAAAGGCCGCCATGCAAGCGGTGTTCAGCCCTGACCAATCCGCAGCTGAAGAACAGAAAGGCACTATAAAGTACACCTTCATTAAAACAAGGTAGACATTACCATAAATTAAAAGAGCCGGAACTATTCATTCCGGCTTTTTTTTATTTCCCCCGGTAAGAGCTAATCCTGACTCAGATTAGAGGCAAGTGAATAAATCATGCCATATATCTGTCCTGATGATGCAAACTGAAAAGTTTTCATACTGACTTAGTTCTCTCCTCACTGCTTGTTTCTCACAATCCTCGTAACATTTCGCAATCGCATTATTTCACAATAAACAACCAAACAAAGAATAAGGTATTTTTGCATTTCCCTTATCCTTCCCCATGAGTATCCGTATAGTCAAATGGTTTACTTTCAGCTTATTGCTCATTCTCCTGGCCTCCTGCTCTGAGAAGAACGACATCTTCCCTCCTGTTTCATGGGGCACTTACTTTTATGAAAAGTCTGATATCCCCGCCAGACCCATCTCTGCATTGCTAATCGAGAATCAACAATCGGAATGGTATGGCAGTCTGGGCAAGGAGGGTCTGATTCATTTCGATGGCTACGACTGGACCATCCTGAATGCGACCAATACCGGAATTGAATTTGATTCAGTTACTTCAATTGTGAGGGATGGAAATGGCAACCTCTGGGTAGGCTGGAAATCCGGACTGGCAATGTATAATGGCACCACCTGGAACGAAATTCAGGAATTTAAGGGATGGCTCATAAGCGGAATCGTTACCCAGGGAATCGGAATCGTATGGGTTTCAATGGATGGTAATGCAGCTCAAGGCGGACTCGCCAGATACGAAGCCGGCACCTGGACCTTTCTTAATCCGGCCAACTCCCCGATTCCTTCCTCCCATATCCATTGCATGCTGATCAGTCCGGAACAGGCAATCTGGCTGGGAACAGCAAATGCAGGATTGATAAGTTACCGCTCAGGCTCCTGGAATGTTTATGGCACTCAGGAAACAGGATTTAAGGATGCTGCATTCACATGCCTGGCAATGGATGAGGACGGGACAGTATGGGCAGGAACCGCCAAATCGCAGTTAATGAAGGTAAGCAATGGTATTTCTTCAATCCTTGAGACAGGCGCAACCTCAGCACCCACCGGAATCGCAACTATAACAGGCGGAGGACTTTATATAACTACAGCAGGTTCAGGAATACTTGGGTTCAAGGATGGAGTATGGAGTTCATATACCTCAGAGAACGCTCACTTTCCGGCAAATGGATTTCAGTTTATCAGCAGGCATTCTGATGGCAATTACCTGACAGCCTGCCAGGACGGTCATGTTCTGTATTTCAAAACCCTTGGAAACAATTAAACCTATGAAGAACTTACTGGTCCTTTGTTTCCTGCTCCTTCAGCTGAGCCTGTCCTCACAGGAAATTAACCAATCATACATCAGTCCGGGACCAGATACCATGCTTCAGGCGAAGCAGTTCATGTTCCATTTCAGCAATAATAACTTCCTGAAGAATAATGAGTACTTCAATCCATACACTGAAGGTCTTACATTCTTTGGAAGCAATCTGCAGCCAGAAATAACCTATGCCTTTACCAGCAATACCCGATTGAGTGCAGGATTTTATGCAAGGTATTTCTATGGAAAGGAAAAATTCAACAGCCTTCTCCCGGTGATCCGTTTCGAATATGAACCCTGGAAAGGAAGCAGACTGATATTCGGGCAATTGTACGGACTTTTGGATCATAAATTACTGGAACCCATTTACAGCAGCGACAACTATTTCATGCGCAATCCGGAATACGGAGTTCAATTCATGCATGAAAGAGAGTATGGAAATGCTTCGGTATGGATCAGCTGGGATCGTTTTATACTTCCGGGCGACAACCAGAAGGAAGAAATAAGTGCGGGGTTCAACAGCAGCTTCAGGTTATTGAAGAATGCAGATAGGAAAAAGCTGGATCTGCAATTCCAGGGAGTGATACATCACTTTGGCGGACAGGTAGATACTTCGGATGAGCCGCTTGAAACAAGGCTTAACCTTGCCGGAGGACTGGTTTTTGCATCACCGCTTCCTCAGCTGAGTGGCCTTCAGGTGGAAGCTGCAGCATTTGCTATACAGTCTGCAGACCAATCCAGCAAAACCACCATTCCCTATAAAAAAGGTTATGCTTTATATTCCTATGCCCAGTTAAAGTATAATTGGGCAAGACTCATGCTGAGCTATTTCCATGGCAAGTATTTCTTCTCACCCCTGGGAGAGCCATTGTTTGAATCTGTTTCTTCGCTCAACATACTATATTACAGGGATAATCGCTCAATATTTGGTCAGAAGTTACTACTCGACCACCGGATAGCAGAAGGGATTGACCTCGGATTCCGATTTGAATCCTATTATGATCTTGAAAGGAGCTCAATAGATTTCTGTTACGGACTGAATATCAAAACTTCTGCTTCCTGGGTATTGGGAAAGATTGCCCGGAACAAGCAATAAAGAACCCGGTGAAAATCGGATAAAATCCGTCCAGCCAGCTTACCTGATGAACTACAAGCAAACCCTCGATTATATTTACGCCCGGCTCCCCATGTTTCATAGGGTTGGAGCAGCGGCCTACAAGGCAAATCTCGACAATACCCTTGCACTTTCCGAATTTCTCGGCAAACCTGAGCTGAAATTCAGAACCATTCACATTGCAGGGACAAATGGAAAAGGTTCAACCTCACATTTCCTGGCATCTGTTCTACAGGAATCGGGCTATAAATGCGGACTCTTTACCTCACCCCATCTGAAGGACTTCCGCGAACGGATTAAGGTGAATGGAAAGATGATACCAAAAGCCTGCATAACTGCATTTGTGAATGAGCACAAGGAAATGTTTGAGCAGGTGAATCCCTCTTTTTTCGAGTGGACTTTTGCACTGGCTGCCTCCTATTTTGCATCATCTGGAGTAGATGTGGCGGTTATGGAGACTGGCATGGGCGGCAGGCTGGATTCTACCAATATCATACAACCAGATCTTTGCATTATCACAAATATCGGATATGATCATATGCAATTCCTGGGAGATACTCTGGCAGCAATTGCATCCGAAAAAGCCGGAATAATCAAGCCCGGGATTCCGGTTGTGATAGGCGAATCGCATACTGAAACCATGCAGATTTTCAGCGCCAAGGCCCGGGAAAAAGGATCGGCAATCCTATTTGCAGATAAAACTGTCCGTCTCATTGATCATGCTTATGATAAAAAAGGGAGATTGACTGCGAAATATAAGTTGAATGAAAATTACAGCATACAGCTGACAAGTCCCCTTTCCGGAAGTTACCAGTTGAAAAACCTAAGCACCTGCCTTACTGCCATTGAGCGATTGCGAATTCAGGGATATAAAATTGAGGAATCGCAGCTTACTACCGGAATCAAAAAGGTTTTAAAGAATACCGGATTAAAGGGCAGATGGCAGATCATATCCAGAAATCCGCTTGCTGTAGCTGATATAGGACATAATCGTGATGGGATTGCAGAGGTTTTGAAGCAGGTGAATCTCACCCCTCACAAACAATTGCATTTTGTTATTGGAGTAGTGAATGACAAGGAAATAGATGAAATGCTTCGGATGCTGCCTGCTTCTGCAATATACTATTTCTGTAAGGCAGATATCCCACGAGGTCTTGATGTTGGAATATTATCAGCCAAAGCTCATGAAGCCGGACTGAGAGGCAACAGCTATGGCTCTGTGGCTGAAGCCTATAAGATCGCCTTGTGTGAAGCAGGAAAGGATGATCTGGTAGTTGTTGGAGGAAGTGCTTTTGTTGTTGCTGAAGTGATTTGATCTGGAAGCTCCTTGGTCAAACAATATCAGGGAACATCATATTCAGGTAACTATTTACTCAAATATTTTCTTGCGAAAGTTTAAAAAGTTTGTGAATATTTTTATTTATTACCCTAATGCTCAATTGAATTGTATATTTTCTATTTTTGGTCTCAAGCAGAGTGACTCGTCCATACTTATAATTTCCGTACTTCCTGAATCACAGCTGTTAGATGTTTATTGATATTGGCTGAGATTTAGCATTGCAGATGTTTGATCTGAATCACAGATTCTGATTGAGCATCGTTTTGAAATTTTCATCCCGAAGGTTGAATCTCTGCAATGAGATTCAATTGATGGATGATTTATTGTTTTGACCACAATATTAATTTTATGAATCAAGAAATGGAGAACTTGCCGGATGCATTTGAGGAGAATCCGTCATTTTCAAACAAGCCGGGAACCAATCCGGGCGCAAAATTTAACATTGAGGCATCTGAAACTAAACCTGGTGACTCCGATTCCGCCAAGCACATAATTGCATCACAGTTAGCTGTCGGAGATTCAATGGAGAATTTGAACTTGTATGCTGATTTGTTCAATTTTGCACCTGTTTCTCACCTTTCCTTTGATAAGGTGGGAGTAATTGCGCAAGCTAACCTTTGTGCAGCGGGGATATTGGAAACAGATTTGTCTACCTTACCCGGGAAGAACCTGGAAACATTCCTGAAAACAGATTCTATTCCGGTTTTCAGGAAATTCTTAATCAAAGTATATGAATGCGTTGGAAAGGAAAGCTGTGAACTCACTCTTGAGCTTAAGCATTCACCTTCTTTCCATGTCAGGATGGAGGGAATCTGCCTCTCAAAATCCAGCTTCTGCAATGCTGTATTAATTGACATCAACGATCAGAAGAGGGCTGAGGACCTGCTTTACAGAAATGAAGGACAGTTGGAAACTCTTTTCGACCTTGGCGTTGATGCCATTCTGCTGGGCGATCCTGAAGGCAGTATTATTCATGCAAACAAGCGCGCCTTTGAGTTGAGCGGATACCGCAGCAAGGAGCTCATTGGTCAGAATATCAACATATTGTTTTCGGAAGAAGAACGAAAACGCGTTCCCTGGCAGTATGAAATGCTCAAAGCCGGCCTGATAGTGAGGAGTGAGCGTTTCCTAACCCGTAAGGATGGGGTAATTGTACCGGTGGAGATGAACTCTAAGATGATGCCTGATCGAAGTTATCAAACATTCATCAGGGATATTACTGAAAGGAAGCATCTTGAGGATGTCCTGAAAATCAGTGAAAAGAAATTCTCTGAAGCATTCCGTACGAGTCCGGACTCCATCAATATCAACAGGGCCTCTGATGGTGTTTATATTGATATTAATGAAGGATTTACCAATATAACCGGATATTCGGCAGAAGAAGTTATTGGAAAATCCTCCACAAGTGAAGGTGTAAAGCTTTGGGTGCATGATGAGGATCGTGATAAAATGATCAAAGTCCTGAAGGAGAGAGGTGAAATCACAGGCATGGAAGCCCAGTTCCGGATGAAGGACGGTTCAGTCAGATATGGTTTGATGTCAGCCCGCTTCATCGAGATTAATGGAGTAACCTGCGTACTTTCAACTACAAGGGATATTTCCAACCGCAAGCAGCAGGAAGAAAACCTTCAGCTGAGCGAGAAAAGCTATCGTGGAATCCTGAATACTGTAAGCGAATCGATTTATATTCTGAACAAGGACTGTAAATTTATTGATATCAATGAAGGTGCAGTTAAAATGTATGGATACAGCCGCGAGGAATTTTACATGCAGCCTGTGGAATTTGTCTCAGCACCTGAAATGAACGACCTGGAACAGGTTGGCGAAATGGTAATGAATACCTTCAATAATGGCATTACTGAGCATTTTGAATTCTGGGGACTGCGAAAGAATGGCGAAGTTTTTCCAAAGGATGTAATCTGCAGCAAGGGTATATATTTCGGGGAGGAAGTTGTGATTGCTACTGCCAGAGATATCACTGAACGCAAAAAGAATGAAGAAACCATTATAGCTGCCCGAAAGAAGGCAGAAGAATCTGAACGCCTGAAATCTGCATTCCTCGCGAATATGTCGCATGAGATCCGCTCCCCGATGAACAGCATCGTGGGATTCTCTGAACTTCTTGACGATGAGGATCTTGGTCCGGAACAAAGACATGATTTCATCTCCATCATCCGCAATAGCGGAAAGCAACTGCTTACCATTATCAATGATATTATTGACTTTGCAAAGATTGAAAGCAACCAGCTAAGCATTAATCCCACTCAACTTAACCTGAACAAGTTGCTTGAAAGCATTCAAATGACTACGGAAGTTGAGAAGAAGAACCTGGGCAAGCATCAGGTTGAAATGCTGCTGGAGAAAGGCTTTGCCGACGACAATTGCAGCATACTCTGTGATGAGGTCCGCTTGAAGCAGGTCTTATTGAACCTCGTCGGAAATGCATTGAAATTCACCAATGCAGGCTATATCAAGACGGGTTACTATTCAGATGAAGATAAGATTATCTTTTATGTAAAGGATACCGGAAAAGGAATCGCAAAGGATAAACAGCACATTATTTTCGAACGCTTCCGCCAGGAAGAAGAAAGTTATACAAGACTTTACGGAGGAACAGGCCTCGGCCTTTCCATCTCCAAGGGTATTGTTGAACTCATGGGAGGAAAGATCTGGCTCGAATCTGAAACCGGAAGCGGTGCTACTTTTTATTTCTCATTGCCTATTAAAATCTGGGAAGGCTACTCATCCAACATGGAAACTCCAAAACCCACCACACTCGATTTCGATTTCAGTAACAGGAAACTTCTGGTTGCCGAAGATATATATGCCAATTTCCGACTGATCAATTACATGTTATCCCGCACTAATGCCGAAGTTCTTTATGCCGAGGATGGTACCCAGGCAGTAAAACTGTGCATGGAAAATCCTGACATTGACCTGGTACTCATGGATATACAAATGCCTGTGATGGATGGGTACGAAGCAACTGCTGGCATCAGAAAGTTTATGCCCGATTTGCCTGTAATTGCTCTTACAGCCTATAGCTCACAAGAAGATCTCAAGAAGTTTGACGAGGCAGGTTTCAATGACTTCCTTACCAAGCCGGTTGATAAAAAGACCATGTTCGGACTAATCCTCAAGTATATAAAGGATTAAGCCAGACAGTCTGATTGATTACGGCTGCGTTTACGTATTCTCATTTCTGAAATTTTGCTTTGCGGAAATCAGGATTCCTGATTGTATTCCCCTTATCATTTTGTTGTTATAGATATGCATGGCAGGCTGCTGTTGCATTCCTTCCGATTCCTGTATCTTTGTCGAAAATGTTTTCCATGCGCCAAGTCATCATTGTCCTTGCATTCCTCACCCTTTTCCTTTCAGGATTCAGTCAGGTAGCGAACCTGAAGGTAAGCTGGAAGGTTCTTTCAAATCAGTATCAGGATAAAAGCCTTACCCTCTCGGAATTTGAATTCAGAAATGATGGTAAGACTGCTATAAAAGGCGGAGATGTATCCTTCTATTTTAATTTCATCAGGCCGGTTGTGTGTGATAGCGTCAAGGGTGATTTTAAATGCAGGCAACTGAATGGCAATTTCTTCGTACTGGAACCGGCTGAACGTTTTCCCAATATTGCAGCCGGAAAAAATCTAAAGGTCAGGATGGTATCAAGGCATTGGACTATTCAGGCGTCAGACTTCCCCAATGGCGGATATTTTGTTGAGAATGGCAAAGCTGTTGCCTCTGAAATTGATATAAAGCCAATCTCCGACCCGAAACAAACCCTCACCTCATCTTCTGATTACAGGTATCCGGAAACCGCAGAAAACAGGTTTGCAGAAAACGCACAATTGAGCCTGCTTCCCGGCAGCGAACTCCCCCCCTTTCTGCCAATGCCTGCATCATGGAAGTACAGCGGACAATCACTCTTCCTTCCTCAGGATATTAGTCTGACAGCCCCGGCTGAACTGCGATCGGAGTCAGCAATGCTAACCGCTTACCTCAAGGAAGCAGGAATTAATGTGAATCGCTCTGCCAGGGCCGCAATAAGCTTACCCTCAGTTTCACTTGAAATTGTTCCAAACGCATTTCGTTCTGCTTCTGCATATGCCTTATCAATCAAACAGCCTGAAGGAGTTAGAATACAGGCTTCCGGATCAGAAGGGATTTTTTACGGTATTCAAAGCTTTCATTCCTTGCTGCTGACAAACGGCAACAATCTGCCATGCCTCGAAGTGGCTGATTCAGCCAGATTCGGGTACAGGGGATTCATGCTGGATGTAGCCAGAAATTTCCGCACAAAGGAAGAGATCAGGCAGCTCATCGACTTGCTGGCACTCTACAAATTCAATAAGTTTCATTTTCACCTTACCGATGATGAGGGCTGGAGACTCGAAATCAATGGAATCCCGGAACTAACCTCCTATGGCTCATTCAGGGGACATAGTCCAAATGAAGCAGAGAACCTCTATCCTGCCTATGGCAGCGGACCCTTGCGCGAAACCGGGGCTTCTTCCGGAAGTGGTTTTTACAACCGCAGCAGCTTTATCGAGATCCTGCGCTATGCGGCAGAGCGGCATATAGAGATTATCCCTGAAATAGATTTGCCCGGACATGCCAGGGCTGCAGTGAAAGCCATGGATTACAGATACAGGAAATACATGGCATTGGGCAAGCCTGCTGAAGCAATGGAATATCTGCTTCGCGATACCCTCGATAAATCAATCTACAGTTCGGCACAGGGTTATGACGATAATGTGATCTGCGTCTGCAATGAAAGCGTTTACTCCTTTTTAAAGAAAGTGATTTCCGAAATCGATAATATGTACAGGGATGCCGGGCTTAAACTGAACACCCTGCACATTGGCGGAGATGAAGTCCCTGGTGGAGCATGGGAACAGTCGGAAGTTTGCAGGAAATTCCTGGATCTGCATCCCGAATATCCTACTTTCAGAAGCCTTTCCTCCTATTTTGCCAAGAGGGTGAATGATATCCTGATTCTGAAGAATATCCGCATGGCCGGATGGGAAGAAATCTCATTCACACATCCACTAGCTGGAGGTGAAAAGACCGTCAATGAGGAAATGAAGGACAGGAATATCCAGTCCTATTGTTGGAACTCACTATGGGACGGAAGCGATCTCTACAACAGTTATACTCTTGCCAATGCCGGCTTACCGGTAATACAGGCCAATGCCACCCAATTGTATATTGATATGGCCTACAGCAAGGATCCGCAGGAACCAGGATTCTATTGGGCAAATTTCTCCAATACACGCAATGTTTATAAGTTCTCGCCTTACAGCATTCCTTTCGGTGCAGGCATTGGCAAACTTGGAGATACCCTTGGCAAGGTACTTTTAAAGCGGAATAATGTAAACCTCAGCGACAGGGGCCGGAATTCAATCAAGGGTATTGAAGGATGCCTGTGGGGAGAAACACTCATTGATTCAGAGCGCTACCAATATATGCTGCTCCCCCGATTGCTCGCAGTAGCAGACAAAGCCTGGTCGGCTCAGGATTCATGGGAAACTGAATTGGATTCTGCCAAAAGAGAACAGCTTTTCATAAGTGAGTTTAATCTCTTTTCAAATTTGCTCGGACAGAAAGAGCTGCCGATGCTGGAAAAAATGGGATGGAAATTCAGGATACCCTTGCCGGGATTGCATGAACAGGATGGCAAGATTCTCGCCAATACAGAATTCCCGGGATTACAGATAAGGTATGCTTCGGAAGGAAAGGCAATTACCCTGAAATCATCATTATACAAAAGCGGAACCCTTGTCAGGAAAGGGATGCAGTTTTCGACTGTACTTGATTCAGGAAGAGTGGGAAGAGCAGCTGTAATTAAGGAATAATAGCATCCTCGGAATGAATGCTTCTCAGCCTCCGCTGATAAGATGAAGGACCATTACGTCATCCCCATCTTTCAACTGAGTGGAATTATATTCAGGCTTCTTGATCAATTGGCCATTTACCTTAATAACCAGCATCTTGAATGAAAACTTCTTTTCTTCAAGCAATTCTGTGATATTCAGGGATTCCCTGTCAATAATTTCTTCGCGGTTATTTACGGTTAACTTCATAATTGCAGATTCAGATAGTACTGAGCTTTCTCAGTTGTAGGTAGATTTGGATAAGGGATTCTTGCCCAGCAGGATTTCAAGTACAGCATTAGCCTGCATGCTGGCAACTACTCCAACCCTTGGTGCAAGCGGCGGGTTCTGATCAGATACCTCATTGGATTCATCTCCGCAAACAATCAGCTTGTCAGATTTACGACAATGAATGATATCGTTATCACCCCAACCGGCCATTCCTATCCCCATGACCAGATGCTTTTCAGGCAAATGAGTATGAACTGCATCAATAATCATATGCTTCATCTCTGCCTTATCAAAGGCTTCAACAATCACATCGCAGCCCCTGAAAATCTCAACGATATCAGAAATGCAAAGCCTGATATCGAATGCATGCACCTTCACATGAGGATTAATCATAAGGAGATTCTGCTTGAGGGCAAAAACCTTCAGCATGCCAATCTGATCATGAAAGTAGTATTGACGGTTCAGGTTGCTCTCAACAATAACATCGAAGTCGGCAATTACAAGAGCTCCAACCCCCACCCTGGTCAATGCGGCGGCACAGTTGGAACCAAGACCTCCGCATCCGGCAATGCCAATGGTCTTGCTTCCCAATATTTTCTTGATTTCTTCAAATGTCATCGCTACAAATATAATGCACTTTTCAGTTTCTCAATCTGAAGAGAGAAGTTGAGCCTCAAAAATCAGTTGACAGATTGTCCCGCCCCCTTTTCAGGATAAAAATTCAGTCTATTTCTCGCCTGTTTCAATGTCTGGAATGATGTTATGTGGAATCCTACAATCTTGATTCTCCATTAATTACCTAAATACTTTACAAATAACGAGTTGCACAGATTTTCATAACGTTTTTTTCTTGATTTTTTCCTTGAATGGTAAGGACCTTTTTCTACTTTTGTGAATCCATTCACAGCTAAATAACGATCTGAACCATGAGTTTTGAAGCATTCACCGAAAAGCACAAACTTTTATACTCATACAAGTATAACTGGGCTCCCATCGACAAGGGCTACAACAACAGGACCCTCTACGTAAACGTTGGGGATGGCAACATTAAGGAAAAACCGGTAAGTCCGGAGATGAAGCAAAAGTTCACCGGAGGCAAGGGCTTTGGCCTCAGGCTTCTCTGGGATGCAACCAAACCTACCACCCGCTGGAACGATCCCGAAAATGAGATAGTAATCAGCATGGGGCCCATCTGCGGTATTACACAGTATAGCGGAACCGGAAAATCACTTGTTGTTACCCTATCACCTCAGACTGATATTCCCGTCGACAGCAATGTAGGCGGATACTTTGGACCTTTCCTGAAATTTGCAGGATTCGACTCCCTTGAAATACAGGGAAAGGCAGATAAGGATGTAATCATCCTCGTTGATGAAACCCGTGAAGTTATTGAGATATACGAAGCTTCTGATGAAGCCGCCGACAGCCATCTTCTCGCTGAATACCTTACCGAGACCCTTGCATTGCATGAAAAGGACAGGGTAAATGTTGCCGTTGTTTCTGCCGGTACAGCAGCCGACCATTCACTGATCGGAATGCTCAATTTCAGCTTCTTTGATATGCGCCGCAAACTCGTGAGGCTGAAACAAGCCGGAAGAGGTGGAATCGGAACCGTTCTCAGGGATAAAAAGATCAAGGCCATTGTTGCCCATTCAAAAGGAGTAACCGGAAACAGGAATAATGTCGTGAACCTCGAAGCCATCATGGAAAGAGGTAAACGTTTCAATAAGGAAATGCGCGAGCTTGACGACAAGCAATGCGAAATGCGCAGCAAGGGTACCGCCCACCTTACCCATGTTATGGATGACTATGACCTGCTACCTGTAAATAATTTCAAGTTCGGTAAGCATCCTGATACCCATAAAATCAATGGGGAGGTATGGAAGTCCTATTTCACCCAGGGAGTACCTGACGGCTGCTGGATTGGCTGCAATATGTCATGTGCCAAGGGTGTCGACAATTACCTACTCCGCTCAGGTCCATACAAGGACAGCAGGGTTATAGTCGACGGACCGGAATATGAATCAACTTCATCACTGGGCTCCATTGCCGGTATCTTCAATCCTGATTTCACCATTGAATCCAATTTCTACTGCGATACCTACGGCATATGCACCATTTCCTGGGGAACCATTCTGGGTTTTGTTATGGAATGCTTCGAAAATGGTATCCTGAACGAAGAAAGAACCGGTGGCCTGAAACTGAATTTCGGCAACGCTGATACAGCAATGGAACTTCTGCATCAGGTTGCGAAGGGAGAAGGCTTTGGCGTAATTGCCGGACAAGGTGTTAAGAAAATGAAGGAATATTTCGCTGCCCAGGGATGGGGAGATGCTGCCTTCATGCAAGACATCGGAATGGAAAACAAGGGACTTGAGTATTCACAGTATGTTTCAAAGGAATCACTGGCTCAGCAGGGTGGTTATGCAATGACCAATAAAGGTCCTCAGCATGATGAAGCCTGGCTGATCTTCATGGATATGGTAAACAACCAGATTCCAACCTTTGAGAAGAAAGCTGAAGCACTGCATTATTTCCCAATGTTCCGTACCTGGTTCGGACTGCAGGGATTGTGCAAATTGCCATGGAACGACGTTGAACCTGAGGACAATGCACAAACTGATGAACCCGCAAAGGTCCCTGAACATGTTGACAACTACGTTACCATTTACAAAGCCGTAACAGGTATTGAAGAATTCGACAAGAAAGCCATGATTCGTCAGAGCGAGCGGGTTTACAATTTCCAGCGTGTGTTCAATATTCGCATGGGCAAGGGACTCCGCAAGCATGATGCACAGCCATACCGCGCCTGTGGACCAGTAACTGAGGAAGAATATCTCAGCCGCCAGGAAAGATATGACAAGCAGCTGATGGAACTTCAGAACATCGACCCAACAAATATGAGCCTGCAGGAAAAAATGGCCGCCACCCGCAAGTACAGGGAAAACCGCTATGAGCAACTGCTGGATGCTGTTTACAAACGCCGTGGCTGGACACCCAACGGAGTGCCTACACTCGAACACCTGAAAGATCTGGGAATGGATCTTCCGGAAGTTATTGAGGTTGTAAGTCCTCTCCTTTAAACTGAGGAACAGGGACAGCGAAATCTGTTTCAACCTGAAATATTATACCAACCAACTCAACCACTAAAGCACCCTACTCCCTAAAGAGTCCGGGTGCTTTTTTAGCTGATGGAATAAACAGTTCCATCAATTTGGTTGTTTATTCAGCATATACAATCCTTCATAAATTGACTGAGCCATGCAATCCAAAGCCGAAACCGTAGAGCAATATCTTTCTGAACTGCCAGATGAACGCAAGGAATCGATGAACCTCCTGGTTGAAACCATCAGGCAAAACCTGCCAGCAGGCTTTGCAGAAGGCATGGGTTACGGCATGATCCTCTGGTTCGTTCCGCATTCCATATATCCGGCAGGATACCATTGTGATCCCAAACTACCACTTCCTTTCATCTCACTGGCTTCTCAAAAGGGGAATATCTCCTTTTACCATATGGGACTATATGCCGGACTGCACATGGACTGGTTCACAGAACAGTATACCAGCTTTCTAAAGAAGAAACCGGATATGGGGAAATCATGCATCCGCTTCAAGAAACCTGCAGATATTCCCTACGAACTGATCGCTGATCTGGTAAGCAGGATTAGTGTGCAGGATTGGATCTCAACCTATGAACAGAATTATAAGCGTTAGCTGAAACTGTTCAAATCTCTATTTTCATTCTTTAATCCGGAGACTGCTCAGGTTGGATTGTAGTGCTCTGACAATTCAACCACCAAATCCCTGATTTTACCGCTGATTCCAGAATTGTCACCGATTGCATTAGCTTTTCCCGGCAAAAATCACTATACTTGTATGATTCATCTTTAGCCAGTTATGTTGAGCCGGCAGTTAAAATGCTTCGCAGGCATGCAATCAGGTATCTTCCTGTTTGCAATAATTCTATGTCTGGCTTTTCATGCTTCAGCACAATCTCAGCTTTTGAGAGGGCGAATCCTGGATTTTAACCGTCAACCTCTTCAGGGAGTGAATATCATTCTACTGGGCAAACCTGCGTCCGGAACTTCCAGCGACCAGCAAGGATTATTCAGTCTGGAATGCCGGGCTGGTGACACCCTGCATTGCACGTATGTCGGTTATGAGTCAAAAACCATCCTTGTAAAAAAAGAGGCATTTGCTGTTGGCGGCATACAGCTCAACATCCTGATGGAGAAGCAATCCATTAATCTGCAGACTGTTGAGATTTCAGGAAAAAGAGATCATGCATTCAGATACCTTCTCGACTTTGATGTATCTGAGGGAATATTTACAGGCTCGAAATCAGGGATCAGGCAAGCAGCTGATACGCACCGATTTGCATGGGACACTCGATTGGAACTGCAGTCTTCCTGAAAACATGAATGACTGCAATAGTCTTACCCGTGATTTCCTTGGGCAGGTTTATATCTGTTCCAGGGATTCGGTATATGAAATCAGGGCCACAAAACATGAATGCAATATCAGGGCTGCCGTCTACAGACCAAGATATGAGCAAATCATGTCGCCATGCATTGCTATGACCAGTAAGGGAATACTGCAGCAGCAGAATGGGGATTACAATAAGTCACTTTCCTTCTGGATCATTCAAAAGGGCAAGCGAGATCTCATTTATCAGCAATCGGATAAGCTCGGAATGCTTTATTGCCAGGACCTGACAGGAAATGGTCCGGCACATGCTGGACTGGGTTTTGAAGTCAGTCGGCCAGCCTATGAAACCAGTTCACTTGCATCACTTGACCGGCATGTGAGCATGAAGGGACCTGATCCCATGCTCGTTCTCAAGCTGATGGAAATGCCCCTAAACGTTCAGGTTTGTTCTTTCAATGACAGCATTTTCATATTTGACCATATGATAGGACTCTTCCAGGCAATGAGACCTGATGGAGAAGTCCTTTATTCCAATCTGCTGCCGGATTTCTCCAAGGAATTTCAGAAGACCTGCATCAGGGATGATAAATCAAATAAGCCCTACGCATTATTCAGGAACAAGAAAAGAGGAATGTACCTTCGCCCACTGAACCTGACCAACGGTCGTCCCGGACTGAATATTCATGAGATGCAGCAGACATTCCCCGACAAGGTCAGAATCTATGATTCACATCTGGTTTACCTGCACCGAAACCCTGTAATGAACACCCGCATCCTGATTGTTGAGCATTTGAACTTCTGAACTAAAGGGAAAACCCATTATTTCTGAAGGAAGAACAGCAATTCTCATCATAAGGAATCATTCTTTTTCAGATGTTGGCAGTCCTTGGAATTCCAACTATATTTACCCGTTTTTTAAATCAGATACCATGAAATATACCTTCACATTCATTGCATTGATTATCATGAGTTTAAGTGCGATTTCCCAAAATCCTTTCCTTGCTGCACAATGGAATACTCCATTCAATGTTCCACCTTTTGACAAGATCAAAACGGCTGATTTCATGCCAGCCATCGAAGAAGGAATACGCCAGCATAAAGTAGAAATTGAAAAAATAATCAGCAACAAGCAGCCTGCAACCTTTGAAAACACAATTGTTGCCCTTGAGAATTCAGGGCAGGTGCTGTATCGCTCCATAGTTATTCTTGGAGTTCTGACATCATCCAATACATCAGAAGATCTGCAGCAGGTTGACAAAACCTCCTCTCCTATCCTTTCGGAGCATTATGACGGCATCTTCATGAATGAAAAACTATTCAACAGGGTTAAAGCTATTTATGATAAGAAAGCCAGTCTTAAACTGAAGCCGGAGCAGCTCAAGCTTCTGGATGAATCCTACAAGCGGTTTATCCGTAATGGAGCTGCCCTTGATGAGGTCAAGAAGAAAAGAGTCATGGAGATCAATTCAAGGCTTTCTGTCCTGACTGTTCAATATGGTGAGAATGTCCTGAATGCCACTAACGGGTATTACATGACCGTGGACAAGGAATCTGACCTTGCAGGATTACCTTCTGATCTGGTTCAGGCAGCTGCCGATAAGGCAAGAGCAAAAGGGCTGGAGAACAAGTGGATCTTTGGACTGAGCAAGACGACCGTCATGCCCTTCATTACCTATGCCGAAAACAGGGCTCTGCGCAAACAATTGTATGAGTATTTCCTGGCCAGATGCAACGGAGGTAAATGGGATAACAATGCCATCATTGCTGAAATAACATCACTGAGGGCAGAAAAAGCCAGACTGATGGGCTTTGCCAGTCATGCCGCATATGTGCTTGATGATAATATGGCCAAAACACCGGAGAATGTGTTCCTGCTGCTTGAAAAGTTTGGAAACCTGCAATTGCCATGGCAAAGGTTGAAGAAGCCGATATGCAGGCAATGGTAAAAAAGGAAGGCGGAAGCTTCAAAATCCAGCCTTGGGATTGGTTCTACTATGCAGAAAAGGTAAGAATGGAAAAGTTCAACCTCAATGAGGAAGCCATGAAGCCTTACTTCCATGTGGACAGTGTTAAGAAAGGAGTTTTCTATTCTGCTACCCGACTTTTCGGACTTAAATTTGTAAAACGCAATGATCTTCCTGTATACAATAAGCAAGTTGAGACTTATGAGGTACTGGAAGCTGACGGCAAGCTGGCAGGAATTCTGTACCTTGATTATTATGCCGGACCCTCAAAGCGTTCAGGTGCATGGATGAATAACTACAGGGATCAGAAAATGGAAAACGGCAAGGATATCCGCCCTGTAATTTCAATCAATTTCAACTTCCCTGCTCCTACCTCCACTCAGCCCACTTTACTGAGCTGGGACGATGTTTCAACCTTCTTCCATGAATTTGGTCATGCAATGCACGGAATGCTGACACGCTGCACCTATGCAAGCCTCTCAGGCACATCAGTCCCACGCGATTTCGTGGAACTTCCATCACAGATTATGGAAAACTGGGCAAGCGAACCGGAAATGCTGAAGGTTTATGCAAAGCATTACAAAACAGGAGAAGTTATCCCTGAATCTCTGGTCACAAAAATGAAGAATGCCTCCAAATTCAATATGGGCTTCGTAACCACGGAATATCTTGCTGCAGCAATACTGGATATGAAGTTTCATTCATTAACCTATCCGGCAGCCATAAACACTCAGGAATTTGAAAAAGCCGAAATGGATAAGTTAGGCCTAATCTCTGCCATTCCTCCCCGATACAACAGTTCCTACTTCCAGCACATATTCGCAGGCGGATATTCAGCCGGTTATTATGCTTATGTATGGGCAGAAGTGCTGGATGCAGATGCCTTCAGCTACTTCACCAGGAATGGAATCTTCGATAAGAAAACCGCTGACAGCTTCAGAAAGAATATCCTCGAAAAGGGTGGCACTGAAGATGCCATGAAGCTGTACAGACAGTTCACCGGTGGAAAAGACCCAGATGTAAATGCCTTGCTCGAACGCAGGGGATTGAAATAATTATTATTGGCTTATGAAAAACTGACGGGATCTTCGAGAGGAGATCCCGTTCGCTTTTATGACAGAGGCAGAAAAAAGCAGGGGTGATTTCTAAAAACCCGAATTTTTATTGTTGGATGGCGGAAATTCTTCATGAACAAGGAATTGTTAATGCATTTTTAAACGAAAAATCGGCAACAATACTATTTCCTGTAATTTTGATCTCAGTTTACAAAAGTTCACATAAACCCAAACCTGTTTAACACATAAATACCATGACCAAGTACCTTCGCTGCAGTTTCTTGTTCCTTCTAGTATACTCCCTATCAACCACTGCGCAAAATCTTCCAACTAATTCACGTTGCACAGTCAACGATCAGCAGTATACCTCAGGTATTCAGTTTCTTCCACTTCCAGGCAGCCTTGGTGGAGCCGTTCTGAAGAACAGTCTGGAAACCAAGCTTCTTGCCGATTCATCTCACGGAAGCCGCTACGATACAATTGCCCTTAGCTATAAGCTTACTACAAGGACCTACTTCACCTACGATTCAGGTGGAATGCTGGTTTACAGTCTGAATAAATCAGTCGACAAAAATGGCAACTGGAAAAACTACTCCTCTGATACATTGAATTATGTTGGTTCACAGTTGAGGCTGATAACCAACAGGCAGTGGGATTCCCAGCTCGGAGCATGGAAAAATGCCCTTCGTTATGATTACTTCTATGATACACTGAATGTACTTCAGTCCATCATCATCAGCAATTGGAGCACCACTCTTGGCAACTGGCTGACTTCCGAAAAGCAGTCGTATACCTATAATTCTTCAAATCAGGTTACCACCGAATTACTCCAGACTTTCAATAGTTCTCTCAATTCCTGGGAAAACAATAGCCGGTTTGTTTACACTTATGTATCCGGAAAGGCCAGCAAAAGGAATTTCGAACTATGGGAAGCTCTGACCCAATCATGGCTGCCTTCTTCAATGGAAGAATACACCTATAACGGCTCCGGCTTGAGAACCGGAATACTGGCAAAGGAATACAACAGCTCTTCCGGCTCATGGGTTGATACTGAGAAATATGCTTTAACATACACCACAGCAGGGCTCACTGAAACCAACATTATGCAAACGTGGAACGGGGCTGCCTGGACAAATGCCATACAGCTTCTTTACACCTATCAGGATAGTCAGGTATTGACCAAAACTATTCAGCATTGGTCAGCAGGACAATCGGCATGGGTAAACTTCCAGCTGGACGAAAATTACTTCTCACAGCATGAAGTATTCGGAATTCAGGAAATCAGCAAGCCATCCATTTTGTTGCCCAATCCGATTCAGGCTGGCTCAGTGGTTGAATTGATGGGACTGTCACCGGCTACTACCTATCAGATTCAACTTTTCAGCCTTAACGGAAAAATCTGTCTGGATACAAACGTCAGATTGGGTGAAACCATCACCATCCCTCATCTCACAGAAGGAATCTACCTGCTGAAGGCTAGCTCTTCAAAGAACGGCATTCAATACCAGAAGCTTCTGATAACCAACAGATAAAACTCTGTTGCTCCTTTTTGATGGTTTAATTCCCGGGGGTTGATCCTCTTCGCATTGACCTGAATTAATTTCCCTTATCTGATAATCTGAAACTGCACCCATGAGAAAGACAATCATGATTTATGGAGCAGGTGCAGCAGGACTCCTTGCAGCCATGAAGCTGTGCAGGGATCATGAGGTAATTGTTGTCGACAAGGAGAGAAATATTGGCCAGAAATTGCTGATAGCCGGAAAGGGTGGACTGAATATCACCAATCATGCTGAAATTCAGGATCTGCTGCCTAAATATATTCCTGAGGGTTTTCTTGATGAAAGTTTGAGAGAAAATGATACTCTCGCATTCAGGTCGTGGCTTGAGCAGAACGGTATTCCTACCTATACGGGAAGCAGCGGTAAGGTATTTCCGGAGAAGGGCAACAATTCGAAGAGTATTCTACAGAATTTCAAGAAAAAGCTTCAGGCTGCAGGAGTTGAATTCAGGATGAAATCCAGGTTTGCAGGTTTCAACACAGAACTGAAGCCACAGATCGAAACCAAAGGGGTGGATGAATCTGCAGAAGCCGACTATCATATTTTTGCCCTGGGAGGTGCTTCCTGGCCTCAAACCGGCTCCGATGGCAGCTGGCTTGAGCAATTCAGAAATGCGGGATTTGCGATTCTGCCCCTTGAAGCTTCCAATTGTGGTGTTAACATTCAATGGCCTGAGTCAATATCAAGATTTCACACAGGAAAACCCCTGAAGAACATCAGTATTAGCTTCAAGGATAAAAGCAGTAAGGGAGAAGCCGTTCTCACCGAAACAGGTCTGGAAGGATACGCATTGTACCCCCTGATTCCCTTGATTAGGGAAGGACTCAATAAAAATGAAACGGTAATCATCGAACTTGATCTCAAGCCTAACAGCAGCGTTGAACAGCTGAAACTGAAGCTTTCAGGGAAAAATATCAAGCCACAAAAATACGCCGAAGCATTAAACCTCAATCCGTTGCAGATGGCTCTTGCCAAGGCATTAACCTCCAAAGAAACCTATCTGAACTCCCTGGAGTTTGCAGCAGCAATCAAAAAGCTGCCATTGAAGATAGAGTCACTGCGACCAATAGAAGAAGCCATTTCCAGTGTTGGTGGACTGGCAGTTACTGAACTGAACTCAGATTTTTCACTTGTCAGGAATCCTAATCTCTTTGCAATCGGCGAAATGACGAACTGGGATGCACCAACCGGAGGATTTCTGCTGCAGGCATGCTATTCCATGGCTTGCAGGGTGAGCAGGGCAATTGAAGAACGCAATCAGTAGTTCAGACATACATACATGCAGAATTTCATGAACCACTGATTCCATTTGGGATTCAGCTGTGATTTACCTATATTTGTTAGTATAAAATCTTTCTATATGGCTCATGCAATTAGTAATGAAAACCTCAGTCCGGCTGAGAAAAAATACAGTGAACTGATTCATCAGGGAGATGATTTCTTCCGCATTGAAATTTTCCGCAATGCAAAAGCCTTGTATACTGAAGCGCTGGAATGCGGGATTCACACTCAGGAAGTGAAAGAAAAACTCAGCGAATGCAATCGACTACTGGCATACGAAAGAAAGGTCTTCTCCATTCTGGGTATTGTATTTGGCGCTATAGCAATTGTCACTTATCTCCTGCTTACCTTCTGATTCGGATAAAATTTGATTTTTGCTGATATCAGTAGAAACATTTCGAAAAAAATCCTGTTGTAGAGTTAATGGGTCTCTTCAGTTGTAACCGAATATTTTGTTGACAGGCTTTTACAGTCTGAATTCAATCTCAGGTTTTGTTTTAAAATTGAGAAGATTCAGCATAATTTAACGTGATCCCGACATAACTTAATAAGAATACAGTCTTCATATTGCTAAAAATCAATAAGGTAATAAGGCTCGATACAATTGTGGCTATTCAGGTTACTAAGGTCAAGAAAAGAGAATAAGGTTTGTTATGTGATATTACCAAACATCTTCTCTAACAAAGCCTAAGCAATAATAAAACAACGACAATCTACCTTATTACCTTCTCTTTCAATCACTTCTGTATTCTCTTTCAACAAACTCACGTCAAAGTATATCGAACTCACATTAATTTAGCTAATAAATACAGGATACCGCAGCATGTTCCAGTTTCTGAAGAATATCGATAAAGATGGCCGCAAGCCTGTATTTGGGGGGTTGGAGATCCTCAAGTACATTGGTCCCGGCCTGCTGGTTACGGTAGGATTCATCGATCCGGGCAATTGGGCTTCAAACCTGGCAGCGGGCTCCGATTATGGCTATCAGTTGCTATGGATGGTAACCCTTTCCACCATCATGCTGATAGTATTGCAGCACAACGTAGCTCATCTTGGAATCGCTACAGGTCTTTGCCTTTCAGAAGCTGCCACACTACACACTCGGCCATCTGTGTCAAGAACATTGCTGGGCTCGGCCATGATTGCCTCCATCTCCACCTCCCTTGCTGAACTTCTGGGAGGAGCCATAGCCCTGAACATGCTGTTCGATATTCCCATCAAGGTGGGTGCTGTCATAACTCTACTTACCGTAATCATCCTGCTGTTTTCCAATTCCTATCGCAAGCTTGAAAAATGGATTATCGGATTCGTTTCCATCATAGGACTTTCCTTTATTTATGAGCTTAGCCTTACTTCAATTGATTGGGGACAGGCCGCTGTGGGATGGGTGAAACCTGTGATTCCTGACGGATCCATGATTGTGGTAATGAGTGTGTTGGGAGCCGTTGTGATGCCCCATAACCTCTTTCTGCATTCGGAGATTATCCAGAGCAGACAATGGAACCGGGAAGATGAAAAAGTGATTCACAAGCAGCTTAGATTTGAATTCCTTGATACCCTTTTCTCAATGATTGTTGGATGGGCTATCAATTCAGCCATGATTCTGATGGCGGCAGCTACCTTCTTTCATTTCAAGATACCTGTTTCCGAACTGCAGCAGGCACAGGCCATGCTTCAACCCCTGCTTGGCAGGAATGCCTCAGATATTTTTGCAGTTGCTCTTCTGTTCGCAGGAGTTGCATCCACAGTAACTTCAGCCATGGCAGGAGGCAGCATCTTTGCAGGAATGTACAATGAGCCCTTCGATCTTAAGGATAATCACAGTCGGCTGGGAGTGGCCATTTCGTTGCTGGTCGCCTTAGTAGTTATATTCCTGATTTCGGATCCTTTCAAGGGACTTATCATCTCCCAGATGCTGCTCAGCATTCAGTTGCCATTCACTATCTTTCTGCAGATTTACCTCACCTCTTCACGAAATGTAATGGGGAAATATGTGAATTCAAAACCTCTCACTCTATTGCTGCTGGTGATTGGCGGACTTGTAGCCTATCTGAATATCCGTTTATTGTTCAGCTTGTTCATTGGCTGATGCTTTGAGCATATCTTTCCTATTATCTTTGCAGTAAAGATCAATTTCATGAAAAAGTCTGCTTTCCTCATACTGGCTGTGGCATTCATCAGCCTGCTGTTTCCTTCCGTTTTAAAGGCACAATCCGATGATTCAAAAGGCTTTGAATTCGGACTGAATGTAGGAGTGTACATGCCATCAAAATATACTGCCAATTACTACAACGGCACATCAGGGAATATCAATACCACCAACTGGGTAATGAAAAACAAGGTTTTCTATGACACCATCTATTACAGACTGGGAGCCATTGATACCGTGTTTATTGATGAAGGAGGCTGGCCAACCAACATGCACTACAAGATTTCCATCATGCCGGGCATCTATGGACAATACACCTTCAATGATGAATATGCATTATTCTTTGAATTCAATTATGTGAAGTTTGTTACCCAGGATGCACTAACATTCACAAAGCCCAAACCCTTCACCACCTTCCCCGATCTTACCCTATGCCCGATCAGGGGTGAAGAGAAGAGAGTCTATATCGATGTGGGTCTCCGCAAAAATTTCCCTATCTCGGATCAGATGAGCTGGTTTGTGATCGGAGGACTGAACCTGAATAATACAACCGTTGTAAAATCATCCTTCTATATTGATGAAAGGGAATTTACCATCATCAATAATTATATCAACGGTATTTATGTTGGACCCAACTCTCAGACTCTCAACGTCAAGCAAGGCGGTATCGGTTGGGGAATGTTCCTAAGCGGCGGATTAAACCTTCGCTTTGGGAATATCTCCGTTGAACCGGGATTCAATGCACATTTCATTAATGTAGACCTGGAAGGCTACAAGAAATATAAGCCCGGCGCCGGTTTCTATTTGCGATTCTCACTGAATAGTTTCCTCTTCCCGGAGGAATAAAATCCTCCAACCCAATCCTGCCGCATCTTTTACTTACCTTTGCAGGTTAAAGGCATTAATAATCAAGTGAAAAGGGGACTTCTAAGCCTTATCATCATCCTCTTCCTGTCAGCTTGCCAGCAAAGGCAATCTCCCGGGGAGAAGATTCCTGTTGCCTCCCCTGAACCTGCCCAGGTAATCGATCAGCCCGCTGCTGTGGTGCTCGACCCTGCAATCGCATCAACAACCGGAGATGAAAATTATAATGGCAGTATACAGCAAATACTGGCCTCATTCCATATTCCCCTGATTTCCTCATCCTCTGGCAATCTGGAATTTGTGAAACGTAACGGGGATAAAGTCCGCATCGACTTGCACCCTATCCGGAAACAATACGACCTCATACTCTTTGATGCTGAAAATGATCCTCTTCCGGTGAATTTCAAGGACCTTGAAAAATCAGCCTCAAGATATTTTCCCCGAAACACTCCCGGTAAAATTGCAAGGAATGCGAAACAGGCAATACCTGAACCTGTATTGCAGAATATTGACAGTCTGATTGAAGTAAGCAAGGTTCCTGATTCACTTCGCCCCGGACGGCAGAAAACACTGGTACTTCCTGTTCCGGATACTGCAAAGTCCTTCTCGCACAGGGATATTCCGGGAATCCGCTGGGTGGAAGAACGCATCGATACCCGCAGCAATCTCTCTGTAATTTTTGAGAATGACCTTATCACCTATGCCAATACGGATCGTTACTTCACAAATGGTGTAACCTTCAGACTTCAATCAGCATGGATCAGCCAGATGAAGCTTGCAAGGCTTATGATTCCCTACAGGCATCCCTCAAGATCTGTCTATTCCCTTCAGTTGGTGCAGAATATGTACACTCCCAGGGATACCAGGATTGAGCCCACCTTTGATAACGACAGGCCCTATTCCTCCATTCTGGTGCTTGGTTATTCGAAGCAGAACATTGACGCCAACCGAAAGATAAAAATCACCAACGAAGCCTGGTTCGGGTATTTGGGGCCCTATTCCCCCGGAGCCTACCTTCAGACCTTGGTTCACAAGACTTTCCCCACCAACGATAAACCGCTCGGTTGGGAATCACAGATTAAGACTGATGTCATCCTCAATTATAATATCAGTTTAGAGAAAACACTTATTTCAAGGCCCGGTTTTGAGTTTTCGGGCACAGCCCTTGCCAGGGCCGGGACCTTATACACACAGGGCGGTGCAGGCTTCAATATGCATGCTGGCAGGTTTGAATCCAACGGGATGCAGACCTTGGGCCCAAGGAAGTCAGCCTGGCAGTATTATTTCTTTATCCATGCCGAAGGATATGCCGTTGGCTATGATGCAACATTGCAGGGCGGACTCCTCAACAGGGATAATATTTTTGTTTTAAAGGCAGGTGATGTCAGGCGCCTTGTCGGAAAAGCCGACTTCGGTTTCAGGGTGAGCTACAAAGGCACAGGAATTGAACTGGCCCAGCACTGGCTGACTTCTGAGTTCGATGGCGGACTATCGCATAAATGGGGAAGGATCCAATTGATATTCAATCTTTAATCAAACGGAACTTCCAAAAAATCAAAGAGAAATGAAAACAGAAAAAAAGCCCTGGTATTCAGGACTCAGCATTTTCACCGGCAAAATTGCCCGCAATCACCTCCTCCCCTGGAGTGTGGCTGTAGTGCTTGCTGTTTTTCTGCTTTCAAAACCCTCATACCTTTTAAACGGACAACCACAACCAACCCCGCCTTCAAACCCTGAAATCAGCCTGATTTTCATGGGAGATATCATGCAGCATATGCCACAGGTTGAATCAGCCTGGAACGACAGTCTGGGAAAATACATTTACGATTCCTGCTTCCAGTATGTCAGACCGTTAATTGAAAGCTACGATCTTGCCATTGCAAACCTTGAAACCACTCTTGCCGGTAAGCCCTATTCCGGATATCCCGCCTTCAGCTCACCTGATGATCTGGTAAACGGACTCATATCAGCCGGAATCGATATACTCGGAACAGCCAATAATCACTGCTGCGACCGTGGCGGGAAAGGGGTTAAGCGGACTTCATGGATGCTCGACAGCCTTGGTATCATGCACATGGGCACATATGCCACTGAAACCGAATGGAAGGAAAGGACACCTCTTATTGTGGAGCAGAAAGGCTTTAAACTGGCATTTCTGAATTACACCTATGGCACCAATGGAATTCCAGTTCCGGAAGGTACGGTTGTGAACCTCATCGACAAGAATAAGATCAGTGAGGATCTGAAAAAGGCTAAAAGCATGAATCCTGATGCTGTGTTCATTTTCATTCACTGGGGGGAAGAATACCAGCGTGAGCCCAATGCTTACCAGAAAGATATTGCCGAATTCTGCTTCCTGAATGGTGCCGATTACATCATTGGATCGCATCCTCATGTAATTCAGAAAATGGAATGGCAGAAACCGGATAGTCTTCACTCCCAAAGACTTGTTGCATGGTCACTTGGGAATTATGTTTCAAACCAGAGGAAGCGCTACACTGATGGCGGTGCCATGTTCGATATAACGCTAGTAAAGGAGAATGGCAGGACACGTATCAAGGATGCAGGATATCATCTTACCTGGGTCTACAATCCTATTCGTTACGGCAAAAGGCAGTATTACATTCTTCCCGTAAAGCAATTTGAATCAGATTCAGGCTTTATGAGTGCCATGGATTTCGCTGATATGCAACTCTATATCTCCGATTCACGTGAACTCTTCAGGAACAACCTGAATATCACCGAACGGTAGAATCTGCAAGATTTATCTCTGGTTTTAAATTCTAAAACTTCAGTACCTCTATTTCCATTATTCCATGCGCCGGGATCTTCAACTCTCCGGTTTGAGGACTTGCCTTTGTCTCTTCCTTTTCACCACTGATCCTGATTGATGTCGGCTGAAACTGCTGCCATTTGATGCTGAAGGATTCAGGAGCGCCGCCTGCGTTGAACAGACGAATTCTCAGTCCCTGCCGCTCCGGAACGATGGAAGTAGCAATCACATTGGAATTTGATATGGTAAAGAGGCTGGCTGCAGGCTGCTTTCCAACGGCCGGGACTACAATCAATGGCTGATTGAAGGCCATTCCGGCACGCTCAGTCTCTGCTTCCGAGAATATTCCATGTGGCAACAAGGCATAATGGAATGTCACAGGACCTTCCTGATCGGCTTTATAGTTGGTGTGCCAGTAGTTATTCATCACATAGGAAAAGATTACTGGAATAGTGTCGGGCTTTACCTTCCATGTTTTCACTCCCCATTTTCCGGGTGTTTCGTCAAGCATGGTACCGGGTTCAACAAGACAAGCCTCTTTCACGAGAAGACTAACACCATATTGCTGATTCGAGACGTCACACCAATGATTGATCGAATAATAATCCTGATTTGCACCTTCCAGTTGTCCTGAGCCTGGCTGGAAAATTCCGCCCCAGCCGGTATTGAAACGCATTTTTGATGCAGGGATATTGAAAGGAAAGGCGAAATGAAGGGATTCCTTTTCACGAATAGCTTTCTTGTCCACCATGTTGGTTACTTCAACCTTGTCAAGATCAGCAAATACGGTTACTTCACGGCTAAATGAGTTGCAACCGGGCGCAGAACCTTCGGTACGGATGGTAGTCAGCACCGGACCACTCTCAACCAAAGAGATTTTGGTACCTTTATTTACAGCCGCTGAAGAGGGATTCCGACCTGCCACATAAAGAAGCTCATCCATTCCGGAATAAAGGCTGTCATTTACCAGTTCCAGTCCAAGGCTCTTAATCTTCAGACTGCTGATGCTTCCTGTTTCTGAATTGAATTCCAGTTGCAGCTTCTTGTTTTCAAGCTTATTTGGCTCTGAGTTTCCAAAAGCAATATCCACTTTCTGCTCATCACGAACCAATTGCAGACGGATTGCGGAAAGGGCTGGAACACTCACGAGCACTGCCATCCTGCCATCTGAAAGAGTTTGGGAAACCAGCTGTTTGCCATTCTGATCCTTAACTGTTTTTACTAAAGCGGCTGTTTCCTTATCGAGATATACCACGTCGGACCTGTCCCAGGAAGAGGGATTCACCACATCCATTTCTGTGGGGAGCTTGCTGTTGTCAGCTTTGAACAGCGGCTTGCGGATTTCCTTCACCAGGGAATCGGCGCGAAGTGCATATGCTTTTTTGAACTCCCATTGTGAGACCACAAAAGGAAGATCAGGATCGGAGATGCTGTTATAGGCTCCCCATGTATGCTCATCCCAGAGAAGAACGTTCTTCCAGGCTTGATTCATCAAATCAGCGGGATAATTGCCTGCATTCAGGATTGAATATACTTTTCCAAGAACGGTGAGTTGCTCGCTATTGACGCGGTTCATGGCCATTTCTGCGGCTGTGGAATAGGCGCCATCTTCCCAGTAGGGACTCATGTCACCACTGAAACTTGGCAATTGCTGTCCGTAGCGTTTTTCAAATTCTGCAAACATCCTGTCGACGGTGTTCAGTCTGATATGTGGTGATTTATACCTGCTATTCCAGTCCTTCACGAAATTGGAGACGAGGCTATCGGTTGGACCATTATCAGCAACTATGTTATAGCGCCACTGCACCATTTCATAGGGATATCCGCTTGCAACCAGCTCATCCATATAGGCTGAAATCCTTTTCTTTCCCCTTTCAGTGGCAATATCTCCTGCCTTGAATCCATGCCAGGAGCTATACCCCTTGCCGGCCATCCAGAAGAGAATCTTCTCCTCTCCCGAAGGTGATACCCACCAGAAGGGCCTGTCCTTCCAGTTGCGGTTCGAATTTCCTACCCTGTCGCCATCGTAGGGATAGGCTCCAACATAATTGGGACCATCGGAGAAATACTTTATTCCTGTGCGGGCCATTGCCGGTATGCTCGACCAGGTAATTCCCGGAATATCACCCAGCATGGCAGCAGGTATACGAATACCATATTGCAATTCCAGCTCGCGGGCATAGCTGTTCAGCTGGAAAAGTTCCTCAGGCTGGCAGATACCGGTCATGATATTCGCATAAAATGCTCCGATTCCGATATATCCATCACGAATCCCCTTGATCAGTTTCTCCTTCTGTTCAGGAGTGGCGATCTTCATGAAGTTTTCAATAGCCAGGGTGGTTTCTATGTTCCAGCGGAATTTAGCATCCTCAGGGTAGTTGCGGGTCTGCTCGATATATCGTAATGCATTCGCGATATTCCTGTTGTGAATTTGCACTACTTCCTCCTGCAAATGAGAGTAACCCACATCATAATGGGCATGGTGAATAAGATTGATATCCCTGTAAACCACCGGCTTAACAGTAACATTGAAGGTCTTTGCAGGCATTCCCTTCTGAATGGCTTCAACTTTTACAATTGTTGGTTCCTTAACTACAGGATAATAGATTTCAAAGGTGTTCAGTCCGGCCTTCAGGATAAACTGGTAGCGGTCCTTTCCATCAACAGTGACTGTAAGCGGAGCATCCTTTCCAAAATGAGTGGCCATCACCACCAGTGGCTGCTTGTCGTCAATGGTGACCAACGAAACCGGATTAACCTGAATGGTTTCAGCAAATTCATACTTGAAAGTCATATACCAGTCGCGGCTATCCTCCGCCTGTCCCACAATCCTGATCCTTGCAGGCTTACCCTTTTCCAGCAAGGAAACTGGCACTTTCAGATACATATAACCATGAGCGTCACCGGCACCATCATCCATTTTCCACTCAAAAACAGTGGATACTCCATTGGTCCCATCAAAATTCCAGAAAGGGAATTTCTTTTCCTTGTAGGTTGTGAAAGTCAGGGCTTTCTGATCGTTTACAAAAAGATCGAAATGACGTTCGCCATGACTTGTGTTTTTTGAATGGGCTGCTACCCAGGCAAAATAGACAAACTCATCACGGGTATTTGCCGGCACAGCCTCAGTTTCCCATTCAATATCATACTTGCCATCGGTGCAACGGGTTAATAATGCTGTTGAGGCAAAATCAGGAAGCACGGAAGCATAGCCTATATTCTCTCCCCTTATTTCTTTAACATATCCTTTCAGATAGTTGATTTTACCAAATACCGGTACATTCACCTGGGCGTGGACGGCAAGATAAAAAACACAAAACAGGAGGAGGGTCAGGATTGATTTCATGGAAATGGAAGGATTTATGAATTTTCAGAGGTAAATCTAAGATTTTTAATCAATTCATTCAAAAGCAGTTCTGATGGTAGAATTCGTGTGTAAAGTATCTGCAGACTGCTGATCAGATTAAATCAGAATGCTATCAGCAACTGCCGGAATTCAAATCTTTCAGAGCAATTGTTCATATGTCTGAACATATTGCAGAAACAAATATACACTTTTGGAAACAGACTGATTAATCTGATGAAAAAAATCTCTGAAAAGTGTTATTCCACAGGCAAAATTGAATTAAAGAATAGTAAGCGTAAAGTCCCGGATTCTTGTTTAAGTTTTTGAACAATTGCTAAAACATTGCGTTATAATTGTTCAACAAACTGATGCATACACAGCTTAGGTATATTGAAGGTTAAATTATCGTAAATGCTTCGCAATGTGTGCGTAGAGATGTTGATATTTTGAAGTATATTTGCAAAAAATTAAATTAATAACTAAAAAACATAAAACAAATGGCCGTTTTAGTAGGTAAAAAAGCCCCTCTATTTGAAGCTGATGCAGTTGTGAATGGTGGTGAATTTGTAGAAAAATTCTCCCTCTCACAGTACATCGGAAAGAAACATGTAGTTTTCTTTTTCTATCCCCTCGATTTTACATTCGTATGTCCAACCGAAATCATAGCATTCCAGGATAAACTCAGCGAATTCGAAAAACGCAACACCGTAGTTGTAGGCTGTTCAGTTGACAGCAAATTCTCACATTGGGCTTGGCTCAATACCGAGAAGAACAATGGCGGCATCAAGGGCGTTACTTTCCCAATCGTTGCTGACCTTTCAAAGACCATCGCTGAGAATTACGATGTTCTGGCAGGTGAGTGGGAATACAATGAGGATGACGACTATGTAGAATTCTCAGGTGACCCTGTTGCTTATCGCGGACTTTTCCTCATCGACAAGCAGGGTATCGTACGTCACCAGATCGTGAATGACCTTCCACTTGGCCGCAACGTTGAAGAAGCTCTTCGCATGGTTGACGCTCTGCAGTTCTTCGAAGAAAACGGTGAAGTTTGTCCTGCAAACTGGCACAAGGGTGACGAAGGAATGAAAGCTGATGCTGAAGGTGTTGCTTCATATTTGAGCAAACACTAATACTGATAAAACTTGAATTGAGCAGGCCGGATTTTTCCGGCCTTCTTTTTTTCCTAAAATGAATACTGAATCATCATTCCGGTTGTCCCGGATGAAAACTGCGGCACCACAACCACATTCCTGTTCTTCTTCCAAAGAAACCTACCGGTAAAGTATCCGATCCCGGCACCTATCAGAACATCTGAAGCCCAATGCTTATCATCTTTTATTCTCGACAAGGCTGTTCCCGTCGCCAGTGTATAGCATAATGCCGGAACCCATATGGTATTACTGTATTCAGAAGCAAAGACTGTAGCTATTGAAAATGCAAGAGTGGTATGTCCGGAGGGAAAACTTGAATATTTCCAACTGCTATTGGGACCATCCCAGTTTTGTGCATCGGCAGGTATATCCTGATAAGGTCGGTGACGATGGGCCATTTGCTTGACAACAAGAGTTACAGCCGACGAAATGGCTGCTGATTTGGCAGCAGTTAATGCTGTTGCCGATAATCTGTAATGATGCGTGAATCGTCCTGCGAAATACAGCTCTGCAATCAAGGGTATGGAACTCTTACCGCTTCCCAGTGGCTCCAGTCCATATTTCACAATCATATCCCCATGTCCTGCCCAATGTCCCTGCGCAAATTCCCTTATTTTATCATCCTGCGTATAAAGAATGGCCGCCGAAGCTGCCAGAACACCCAGAGTTACCCATTGCTTTCCTTTCCAATGGATTGGTGAAACCACAACATCCCTTGCATCCTTAAAGCCGGAAATAATATAGGCCTTGTTGAATTTTGAATAGGGATAGCTTACCGAATCCTGCGAAAGCACTACTGCCGGACTGATAACCATCAGGCACATAAGCAGAAGAAAAACAGAAGAAAATTCGGCAATACGCTTCTCCTCCTTCCCGGGCTTATCAATCCGATTATTTATATGAATCTTGGAGGACATGCCTATTCCAGAGTTTTGGCCTTTTCCCAGATTACATCCATTTCAGCCAGTGTCATTTCATGAAGTTTTCGGCCTTCCTTTGCTGCTTCTGTCTCCAGATACTGGAACCTGCGGATGAACTTCCGGTTTGTGCGCTCCAGTGCTGTTTCGGGGATTTACATCTATAAATCTTGAATAATTGATCAGTGCAAATAGCAGATCCCCAAATTCATCTTCCCTCTTCTCCGGTGTATTCTCATTGGCAAGTTCATACTTGAGTTCGCCGATTTCCTCTTCAACCTTATCCCACACCTGTCCTACATGTTCCCAGTCGAAGCCCACGCCCCTGGCCTTATCCTGAATGCGGTAAGCCTTCACCATAGCGGGAAGCGACATTGGGACTCCTTCCAGTACCGATTTCCTGCCTTCACTGAGCTTGATGCGTTCCCAGTTATCCTTTACATCATCGGCAGTCGCCACCTTCACATCTCCAAAAATATGCGGATGACGCCTGATCAGCTTTTCATTGATGCCCGCCAGAACCTTAGTAATGTCAAATTTCCCGGCTTCCTCACCCAGCTTCGCATAGAAAACAATATGCAGCATCAGGTCCCCCAATTCCTTGCTTACCTCATCAAGGTCCTTCTCAAGTATGGCGTCTGATAATTCGTAAGTCTCTTCTATTGTGAGATGGCGAAGGCTTTCAAAAGTTTGTTCCTTATCCCAGGGACATTTCTCCCTGAGCTCATCCATGATATCCAGCAGTCGCTGAAACTCAATCATCCTCTGATCCATGCAGTATCTTTTTTACAAAAGTAAGGTTTTGAGGGCTAAGGATAACCTTGAAAGGATGCAATTACCCATTTCCTGCGGAAGTGAAAATAATTTCAGGACTCATTAAAATAATTAATCTTCACATCGCTCTCAGTATCAATTTCCCTGAATGATAAACCACGGCAGTGCATGCACTTCTTTTGACAGTTTAGCCAATGAACGTACCTTTGCAGATAATAAATGACCGGAATGGTCGTTTTTTTTTGAGTTGATACCACATGCTGAACTCCACTACTCCTACCGCTTTTTACAGACGCCTTACCGGCATTTTGCTGGTATTGCTGCTGTTGCTGCAGACAGGGGCTTCCGCACAGCATAAATTCAGGGGATCCAATCTTCTGCTCGAGGGTCGTGTCAACTACGGATTCCTGATCAATCACCACCTGGAGATGCAGATCTTCAATAGTCACTTCCCCGCTTTCGAACTGAATCTTGGCAAGGAAACCTTCGGTGAATACCGCTGGCAGCGCATGTACAGCTATCCCTTCATCGGTGTCAGCTACTGGTACTCGCATCTGGGCAACTCCCCCTACCTTGGAAATGCCCATGCGGTTTTTCCCTATGTAAACTACCCCTTGATCAGAAATCTGAGACATGAACTGAATTTCAGAGTAGGACTTGGACTGGCATATCTTACCAAGCGCTTCGACAGACTCGAGAATTACAAATACCTCGCCATCGGTTCGCATGTGAATGCCGCAGCAAACCTGATGGTTGAATACCGATGGAGATTCAGTCCGCGGATGAACATGGCCGTTGGATTAGCCCTGATGCATTTCTCAAATGGTTCTACCAAAACGCCCAATTACGGGATAAACATTCCTTCTGTGAATCTTGCAATGGCATACCGCCTGAGCAAGGAAAACAGCTACCTGAACCGGAAACTACTGCCAGAACTCTATCTGTTTGAATTCGACGGAAAGAAATCCATCTCCCTCGATTTGGGCGGAACGATTGCCTACAAGGACATGGGCAGTGAATATGGCAGGAAATTCATGATCTACAACTTCTTTGGCACCGTAATGAAGCCGGTATCCTTCAAGAGCAGCTTCGGACTGGGATTCGATCTCACGAAAGATGAGTCAGATCCCTTCTTTGCTGAAAGGAAGAATATAGTGTTTGACCATAACTACCAAAAACTGAGGCTTGGACTGAATGCTGCCTATAAACTCAGCATGTCGAAGCTCTCTTATAACTTCAACCTGGGATTCTACGTGATGGGTAAAATTCATCCCAATATTACTTATTTCAAGGTTGGACTGCAATATGACATCACTCCCTCCCTTTTCACCACCCTGTCGCTCAGGACTCACTTTGCTCAGGCTGATTTCGTTGGAATCGGCATAGGTTACAAGCTACCTTTATACTATTATACCGATAAGAAATGAGGCAGGTGTTGACACATATACGACAAGGATTTGCTTCGGCATGGCATCATGGCTTTTTCTTCGCCTTGCTATCCTGCACACTTTTGGTTTCCTGTGAGAAGGACCATCTGTTCGATTTTCTGAAAAGTACCGGAAAGGATGTAACAATCACACGTGATGTTCCCGAGTATTTCACTCAGGTAAGAATCGAGAATAATATCAACGCAGTATTTACGCAGGGCAGCGGCTACAGCATCAGGCTGGAGGGCGGGGAAAACCTGCTGCCCGGAATTGATACTGAAATCAAGGATAGTCTGCTTACCATCAGAAACAACAACCGCTTCAACTGGGTGCGCGCCTACGACAGAAAAATCACCGCCTACATAACGGCTCCGCATTTCCTGAAGATTGGTTACGAGGGAACAGGCACTCTTACAAATACGGATACTATCAGGGAAGATTCTATTTTTATCACCGCCTATGCCGGTTCAGGATATCTGAATTTCTGTCTGGATGTTGGTCTGTCACACCTCGTTATGACCTCAGGCTCAGCTGATTTCAATATCAGCGGACATAGCGGGAGCAATTTCATCTTCGCCGGTAGCTACGGACCCTTTCATTGTCAGGAGCTTGAGACTTTCAACACCTATATGAGCAACAAGGGCACCAATGATTGCTATATTTATGTGAAGAATCATCTTGAGTATGACATTTCCGGACTCGGAAACATCTATTGCAAGGGCAATCCCTCGAGTATTATCGGCGGATCAACATCAGAAGGAAAGCTTATCCTGCAGCCATAATCACTTAAGGGTACAAAAGAAGAGCTACCATGAATAAGTTCCAGCCATTCAGTTTCAGGAATATGGATGAGTTCAGGGAAAATCTCCCTGATACCGAACAGCAGATTTTCAACTTCCTGCGTCAATTGATCGATGAGTCCTTTCCCCATTACACGGAGAAACTTGCCTATAATGTACCCTTCTACTACGGTCACACAAGGATCTGCTTTATCTGGCCACCCTCAGTACCATGGGGAAATGCAGGAATAAAGGGGGTGCAGCTTGGATTCTGCAATGGATACCTGATGCAGGATGAATTGAATTATCTGTCGAAAGGTGCAAGAAAACAAGTGTACTGGCGTGAATACAGCAGTTTGGATGAGATAGACCCTGACATTGTGAAGGCATATCTTCATGAGGCTTACCTTCTGGATGAAAGCCTTGCCAAATCAAAGAAATCCGGAATCTAATGAAGTACGCTGAGTATTCCTCTCAGCCTGATATCCGTTGAGGATGCTCCAATCATAATCCTGAAATCACCAGGCTCAACAACTGTTTTCAAATCCTTATCCAGCATACTGAGTTCATCGGGACCTATTGTAAATGTGATCTCTTTGCTTTCTCCGGGTGCAAGACTTACTCTGGTAAATCCTTTCAGTTCCTTCACAGGACGGGTAACAGAGGCTAATTCATCACGGATGTAAAGCTGGCAAACCTCGTCTCCGGCTACACTTCCGGCATTCCGTACTGTAAACTTCACCGATATCTTTTCATTCGCCTGAATGCTTGGGGAACTCATGCTGAAGTTGCTGTATTCAAAATTTGTATAGCTCAGCCCAAATCCAAAGGGATATAGAGGCATTCCGGTCAGGTCAGTGTAATCATCACCACGTCCTGTGGGTTTGTGATTGTACACCAGTGGCAATTGGCCTTCGGTAACAGGAAAGGTGATAGGCAGCCTTCCTCCCGGATTGTACATTCCAAGAAGAATCTCTGCAACTGCTTCCCCTCCTGCTTCTCCGGGATACCAAGCATCTACGATAGCACCAACTTCCCGATTCCAGGAAGATGTAAGGATAGCGCTTCCTCCAATCAATACAACGGTAACAGGCTTCCCCTTGGCAGCAATCTCATGAATGAGCCTTTCCTGCGCTCCCGGTAAGGAAAGTAATGCTCTGTCGTTAAATTCGCCTTCATTAATGCCGCAAACCATCACCACAGCATCCGAATTCTCAGCAAGGGAAAGGGCTTCACGGAACGAACGCTCCAGCTCCTTCTCCATTCCAGCATCCCACACCAGCTTAATTCGGGCACTTCCTGAACTTTCAAAATATTCAAGCTTCAGATCATAATGCTTTCCCTTTTCAAAGATGAAATTCTCAAGTCTGGCTGAATAACCCTTCTTCTGCCAGTTGTCTATCAGCAACTTACCATCAATATAGAGTCTGTATCCGTCATTTCCCTCAACTCCAATCTTAAAAATTCCTGATTCCGGAGCTTCAATCTCACCTGTCCAGCGGACAGAATACCAGTCGAATGCCAGTGCAGGATCCGGAGAGTATAGAGTCCAGCCGAAATTAACCTGTTCGTCCTTACGGGTAAATTTTGGCAGTCCGGCCAGACTAATATTATCGAAGTATTCTGCTTTCAATCCCTTCACCCATGAATTCCCTTCCTTTAACAAGAGACTTGAAGACGGAACCACAACATACTTTGCATCTGACCTGCCACAACCCGCTGAATACTGAACCTCTGTCCCGACAGGTACCTTGTTGCAAAGTCCCTGAAAAATGGAAACCTTATTGATTCCCGGACCGCTGTAGCCTCCCAGTCTTGCTTCCGTTGCATCGGTACCGATAACGGCAATCTTCTTCAATTTCCCGCTCAGTGGCAGGGTTTTATTATCATTCTGCAGCAGCACTACTGCTTCCCTGGCAGCTTGCAAGGCTGCAGCCCTGTGCTCGGGACTTCCATTCAGTCGATCTGCCTCGGCAGCATCTACATAAGGATTTTCGAAAAGTCCGAGCTCAAATTTCACCCTGAGCACCCTTGCAACTGCACTGTCAATCACCGACTGAGGGATCATTCCTTTATCGAAGGCATCCTTGAAAAGTGTATGATGGTCATAATCGGTCTGGAAGATTACATCCAGTCCGCCATTCAGTGCATCTGCAGTAGCCTCGGCATAATCGGCGGCTGTATAATGCAGAACATTGGCACCACCCACGGCGCAGGCATCAGAGATCACAAATCCATTGAAACCCCATTCTTTCTTCAACTTTTTATTGAGAAGCCAGTCGTTGGAGGTACACGGACTGCCATCCAGTGAATTGTAAGCCGACATCACCGATCTGGCGCCGGCCTTTTGAAATCCTGTTTTGAAGGCAGGAAAGTAAATTTCTTCCAGCAGTCGCTCATTGTAATGGATGGGATAGCTGTCGCGGCCGCCATCACCGGAGTTCACGGCAAAATGCTTGGGAGTTGCAATAACGCCAAGCCTTTCAAATGCCTGCATGTAACAAATGCCCATCAGACTTGTGAGATAGGGATCCTCTCCATAGGTCTCCTCTACCCTTCCCCATCGTACATCCCGGGCGATATTAATAACAGGATCAAGCACCTGCCTGATCCCCCTTGAATTCACCTCAAGAGCGATGCAATTGGCTACGCGATTCATCAGTACGGTATCCCAGGTAGCTGCAAGGCCAATGGATTGAGGAAAAGAGGTACAGCCTCCCATTCCGAGTCCGTGCAATGATTCAGCAAATGCAATCATGGGAATGCCCAGTCGGGATTCTTCCATGAAAAACTTCTGTATACCATTCACCTTGGCTGCGTACTGGCTTGCAACTGCACTGCCACCGTATGTAAGCATTTGTCCGGCAGCATCATTGTTTTCGCCCCTTGCATCCACTTCAAACCCAAAAATTCCATTCTTCAGCTTCTTCTTTCCTATTTCCAGATCTCCGGGAATCATATATAGCTGCCAGAATTTTTCATCAGCATTCATCCTCTTCAGCAGGTCCTGAACCCTGGCTTCAGTTGGCTGAGCAGGATCCTTGTAGATTGGCTTCGACTGTGCAAAAAGTGATGTTGCAGTAACAACAAGCAGGCATGCAGATATAAATACCTTAAGGCTGAAGGGAATAGGATTTACCATAGTTCTGGGCTTAATTGCCGTAAAAATATTGAATTTGTTTCTGTAACAGCCTTTTATCTTGAGGAAAGTCCAAAAATTACGCTAAGCAACTGATTGGCATAAAAAAAGCGCAGCCCCGTCGTAATTGACGAGGCTGCGCGAATATATGTTGGGTCATGAATTTTAGTACATTCCACCCATTCCACCCATACCTGGATTTGGCATTGGGGCTTCCTTTTCGTCCTTAATCTCGGAGATTACGCACTCGGTTGTGAGCAGCATTCCGGCGATTGAGGCTGCGTTTTCAAGGGCAACGCGGGCAACCTTGGTAGGATCGATTACACCAGCAGCGTAAAGGTTTTCGTACTTCTCAGTGCGGGCATTGAAACCGAAGTCATCCTTGCCTTCCTTAACTTTCTGAACGATGATTGAACCTTCGAGGCCAGCATTGGCAACAATCTGACGGAGAGGCTCCTCAAGGGCGCGGCGAACGATATTCACACCGATTTCCTCATCTTCATTATCAAACTTAACATCATCAAGGGCTGAGATAGCGCGGATATAAGCTACGCCACCACCTGGAATGATACCTTCTTCGTTTGCAGCGCGGGTTGCGTGCAGAGCGTCGTCAAAGCGGTCCTTCTTCTCCTTCATTTCAACTTCTGATGCAGCACCTACCTGGATCACAGCTACTCCACCGGCCAGCTTGGCAAGGCGTTCCTGCAGCTTTTCACGGTCGTAATCGGAAGTGGTGGATTCAATCTGAGCCTTGATCTGGCTGATGCGGGCAGTAATGCCTTCCTTAGCACCCTTACCGCTTACGATAGTGGTATTGTCCTTATCAATGCTGATCTTTTCTGCCTGTCCGAGATAGCTGAGGTCAGCATCCTCGAGGCGGTAACCCTGCTCTTCTGAAATAACGGTTCCTCCTGTGAGGATAGCGATATCCTGAAGCATTTCCTTGCGGCGGTCACCGAAACCTGGAGCCTTAACGGCAACGATCTTGAGTGAACCACGGATCTTGTTTACAACGAGAGTTGCAAGAGCTTCTCCGTCAACGTCTTCTGCAATGATAAGCAGTGGACGACCAGTCTGAACAACCTTCTCAAGAATAGGAAGGAGATCCTTCATTCCGGAGATTTTCTTATCGTGGATGAGAATGAACGGACTGTCGAAAGCAGCTTCCATCTTCTCAGCATCGGTAACAAAATATGGGGAGATATAACCACGGTCGAACTGCATACCTTCAACAACCTTAACGGTGGTTTCGATACCCTTGGCTTCTTCAATGGTGATAACGCCTTCTTTCTTAACCTTGTCCATTGCTTCAGCGATCAGCTTGCCAATGACATTGTCGTTATTAGCGGAAATAGTAGCAACCTGCTCGATTTTCTCGATGCTGTCGCCAACTTCCTTTGAACGTTTTTTGAGGTCTGCCACAACGGCAGCAACAGCCTTGTCAATACCCCTTTTCAGGTCCATTGGGTTGGCTCCGGCGGTAACGTTCTTCAAACCGGTGGCGATGATAGCCTGAGCTAGAACAGTAGCGGTAGTGGTACCGTCACCGGCTACGTCAGAGGTCTTGGAAGCTACTTCCTTCACCATCTGTGCACCCATATTCTCAACTGAGTCCTTCAGTTCAATTTCCTTTGCAACGGAAACGCCGTCCTTGGTAACGACAGGAGCTCCGTATGTCTTTTCAATGATAACATTGCGGCCTTTAGGACCAAGGGTAACCTTTACGGCATTTGATAAGGCGTCAACACCTTTCTTAAGCCTGTCGCGGGCTTCTATCTCGAAGATGATTTCTTTCGCGGATTTCATTTTTTACTTTATTAATGGTTATACTTCTTATTAAACAATAGCGAAAATATCGCTCTCCTTCATGATGAGGTAATCTCTGCCATCGACATTGATCTCGGTTCCTGAATACTTACCGTACAGAACAACATCACCAACCTTAACGGTCATTGGTTCATCTTTCTTGCCGTTTCCTACTGCTACGACTGTGCCTTTCTGTGGTTTTTCTTTTGCGGTATCCGGAATAATGATTCCACCGGCGGTTTTCTGTTCTGCAGCTGCCGGCTCGACCAAAACGCGGTCAGCCAAAGGTTTTACATTTACCTGTGCCATTTCTGTGAATTTTTATGTTTAGAGTTATTAACTATTTTCTTGTAGTCCGCAATTGTCATATTTCATGCCAAAGGGTTCAGAAGCGGTGAGTCGCGACATTTTTTCAGTTTCCGGAATGTCACTCTGCCGTCAGCTTTCCTGATGGCTTAGATAGTCAATGGATAGACAAGGAATTAGGAGCTGCAGGGATAAAAAAAAGAATGTCAGAATATGTGACATTCTGACATTCTTTATCTGCAGAAAAAAATCTACCTTATTTCTTTTGCTCCTCGCCTGGTTTAGGCTGGAAATCCTGAACAGGAGCAGCTTTTTCATCAATTGCAGGACGAAGTTCTGTGTCTGCCTGTCCCTGAGTTCCACGGTTGCGTGGGATAACAAAGATTGAAAGAAGACTCAGTGATAACAGAATGATTGCAAGTGTCCATGTGGTTTTCTCAAGGAAATCAGCAGTCTTGCGCACGCCCATAAACTGGTTGGATGAAGAAAAATTAGATGCAAGTCCTCCTCCTTTTGAGTTCTGAACAAGCACTACCAGTATCAAAAGTATACAGGTGATGAGGATGAGAACAGAAACAAAAATATACGCGGTCATAATGGGCGATTTTTATGTTGTTTAAAATGAATTACTTAAGCAATTGTCTCAATTCGACAATTCGGGCTGCAAAGTAATTACTTTTTTCGGGAATAAGCAACACCAATTTCTCATAAATTTTTATAGCCTTCAGGGTATGACCCTGTTGCTCGAAAATCCGGGCTAAAGTTTCCGTTACCAGATCATCGTGTTCAACGCTGCTTTGACGTGCATGATCCAGCGGATTAAAGAACTCTTTCTTAGGTGCCGATATTCTGGGTTCTTCAGTTATAAATTTCTCAATCAATGCATTGCGCTCCTTCGGATCCATACGTTTTCCAGAACGGGCTAAATCACTTCCGGCCGGATCCTGAATTCTCTCCTGCCCAATTTCCGTGAGACTACTTCTTATCAAACCTACCAACGGCGACAACGCCCCTGCCTTCTCCTCAAACTTCTCTTCTACCTTCTCCTCTATTTTCTTCTCAATTATCTCTTCTACTTTCCCCTCAACAATCTCCTCAACCTTCCCTTCAACTTCTATCTCGTCAACCTTCAACTCTTCAACTTCGAACTCCGAACCTTGAACCTCGAACTCTGACCCTTGAACTTCCCCGTCAACTCCATCAACCTCAATCTTCCCGTCAACATCCGAACCTTGAACCCCGAACTCCGAACCTTGAACCTCCCCGTCAACTCCAACTACCTCAATCTTCCCGTTAACATCCGAACCTTGAACCCCGAACTCCGAACCCCGAACCTCCCCGTCAACTCCAACAACCTCAATCTTCCCGTCAACATCCGAACCTTGAACCCCGAACTCCGAACCCCGAACCTCCCCGTCAACTCCTTCTACCTCAATCTTCCCGTCTACCAACGCCATGGTCGTTCGGGTGTCCATCAGTTTCTTCAGCAGTCTCCGATCCCCGGCATAGGCAGCAGCCAGCCTTAGCGATAAGGGATAAGCCTCATGCCCCGCCATATCCAGGTTCTTTGCAAGCAGCAGCCTTGCAGTCTGGAAATAGGGATACTCCTTTACCAGCTGCCATAAAAGGTCGATGGAAAGGTCATCCATAAGCATGGGATCAGCCATGAACCGCTCCAACTGAATGGATTGCCTGACTGACCTGCCTGTATCTGACTGCATTGTATCTATATCTTAATTTGTGTATCCCAACAATTACCAGTTAACCACTGCCTTATTGAATACATCCTGTGTCAACTCATCATTGATCTGGTCTATAAGTCCCTCTTCCACATCCGACAACCGGCTGGCGGCATCATAATCGGCAAAGCGTGTAAAGGAGCTTTCAAAATTCTGCTTTTCATCCTTTGCATTGGTGAACCTTACATTGATGGTAATTTTCAGTCGCTGCAATGCTGCTTTCTGGTCACCCTGAATAGCCACAGGCTCCGTTGAATATCCTGTGATCTCTCCCTCAATATTCAAATCACCATTGGAACTGACCATCGACAGACTTGTCTGGTTATTGAACTTATCACGCAATGCTTCCGTAAACTTCCTGCTCAGCGTTGGCTGCACCATCGGAGCATTGTTTGGAAAATACTTTATCGAAACGGTCTTCACATCTGCCGAAATAGACGCTCCTGTAAAGGAATATATCCCGCAGCCACTGCCTGAAAGCAAGACAGTGATGAGAAGTATGATTGTGATGTTCTTCATTGGTAACTTTTAAGATAATAGACAAAGGTACAAAGACCAAAGAATTTGAGAATTAGGCAATTTGAGAATTTGAAAATGGTATTAATCTGATATTCATAGCCAATACTGTTAGATCGTACTCAATTCAAGAAGATTTCAGTTTAATTTTCGCTGAAAACTCAGCAGTTCAACGTAAATTAATTCATTATTAATCAATTAATTACTCATTCTCAAATTCTCAAATTCTCAAATTCCCTACCCTTTTATCCCATACTCCTTAATCTTCCTGTAAAGCGTTCTCTCCGAGATACCAAGCTCGCGGGCAGCATTGCGGCGCTTACCGGTATATTTCTCGAGGGCACGCTTGATCATATCCATCTCCTTCGTTTGAAGCGAAAGAGACTCCTCCAGCACTACCGAGGGAGAAAACGGCTCGTCATCATCCTGTTCAACAGGCTGATGAACAACTGTATGTCCGTGATCTGCAGCAGGCTGCCGGTACTCATTGTATAACTGGTCAAGACTGGATTGAGCAGGAGCATGAACACCTCCGGCAAACACATCCTGTCCCGAAATCTCGACAATCATCTTCTTGAGCTCATTGATATCGCGCCTCATGTCGAAAAGCACCTTGTACATGATTTCCCTCTCACTGAATTCACCTTTCACCTGATGTTCCGAATACAACACCGGGAGATCACGATTACCGGTCTCAGGCAGATATTTCCTAAGAATCGGTCCGGTGATAATCCTGTTCTGTTCAATAATGGAGATCTGCTCAACAAGGTTCTTCAACTGCCTTACATTCCCCATCCACCTGGCATGCAATAAAATATTCCTGGCTTCATCATCAGGATCTAAAGCCGGCATGCGGTACTTCTCCGCAAAATCGGCGGCAAACTTCCTGAACAAAAGAATAATATCATCATTCCTCTCCCTGAGCGGAGGAACCACAATGGGAACGGTATTTAGCCTGTAGTAAAGATCCTGCCTGAACTTTCCGGTCTCAATGGCATTAGGGATATCAATATTACTTGCAGCAACAATTCTTACATCTGTTTTCTGCACCTTTGACGAACCTACCTTGATAAATTCCCCGGTCTCAAGAACCCTTAACAGCCTAACCTGCGTTGAAAGCGGAAGGTCCGCAACTTCATCCAGGAAGATGGTCCCGCCATTGGCTACCTCGAAATACCCCTTGCGAGCCTCATGAGCACCGGTAAAGGAGCCCTTCTCATGCCCGAACAGCTCCGAATCAATGGTACCTTCAGGAATAGCACCACAGTTCACAGCAATATATGGTCCGTGCTTGCGGGCACTGAGCTGGTGAATGATCTGAGGAAAAGCTTCCTTTCCCACTCCACTCTCACCGGAAATTAGGACAGTAATATCAGTTGGAGCAACCTGACGGGCAATGTCAATAGCCCTGTCCAGAGCCGGAGCATTCCCGATAATCCCAAATCGCTGTTTTATAGTGAGCAAATCCATAGCAGATTCCCGTTATTCTAATTATGCTGCAAAGTTACAAGTTCAATGGCGAATAAAAGTTCTATTTGGTCAACAATTTTGGCAGACAACTGACAAAATGGCAATTTTTAACAATTCAAGTCCCTGAAGTAAACATATTCCGGACAATTTTATTTAATAGGTGTAGACTTCAGAAATGAAACTTTGCATGGAACAGCTTGCTGTCCGGGCATTCTCATATATCAAGGCATGTGCCGAAGCAAATTATAGCTCTTCAATGAAAGCCATACTTGGTACATTAGTTGAAAAAGGACTCGCGACAAGCGTAATGCTGCCAACTAAAATCAATTCGTTGGTCACTGCATTCAGGCGACAACAATAGCTGTTTGAACTAAAACACTGACTAACAACACTTGTAACACCCAAAAACCCAATTACCAATGAAAAGCAAAACCGTTGTCCTCACCGGGGCAACCTCAGGAATAGGAAAATCACTGCTTAAAAGTTTGGCAGCAAAGAAATACTCAATAGCGGTAGTTGTCCGCAACGCTAACCTTGGAAAAGCAACAATTGAAGAAATTATTAATGCCAGCGGCAATCAGGATATCAGGCTTTTCGTCTGCGACCTCGCATCCCTTGAAGCTGTCAGGAATCTGGCAGTTCAGCTGCAATCAGAATATCCGGTAATTGATATCCTTATCAATAATGCCGGGCTCATCAATGAAACACGTATTCTCACAGTTGACGGATTCGAACACACCTGGGCTGTAAATCATCTGGCTCCTTTTCTCCTCACTCATCTGCTGCTTCCAAACCTTGAGAAATCAGGCGAAGGACGTATTATCAACCTGGCTTCGGAAGCTCAGAAAATGGGCAGGATCAATCTCGAGGACCTCAATTCCGAGAAATCCTTCAGCTCTTTCGGAAGCTATTGCCAGTCGAAACTAGCGAATGTCATTTTTACCAGGGAATTAGCGAAAAGGATTAAATCCAGGCCTGTGTCTGTATTTGCCGTACACCCGGGTGTTGTGAAGACTCAATTTGGTGCCGGACTGAAAGGATTTACATCCACCATGTTTAAAATTTCCGCTCCATTTATGAGGAATGCTGACAAGGGGGCTGCAACGCCACTATGGCTCGCAACCATGCCTAAGGCTCCTGAAAGCGGGGGATACTACCACGACAAGAAACTCATCCAGCCCAATGCACAGGCTCAGGATGCATCTCTGGTGGAAGCATTCTGGAATAAAAGCTGCCAGATGACAGGAATTGAGCCCATCAAGGCTCATTGATAGCCGTTTTCTAATCCTTGAAGGTAATCAGCTGTGTCTTCACCCATTTATCGATGAAGTCGATACGGCTCCAGCCATTCTGTGAGAGGTGAACCATCACTTCATCACCGTTTCCAAGTGTATTCAGCAGGTGATACGAACCTCCGGGACCGGCATAAACACCGGCAGAGGCTACATTTATATTTCCATGCTGCACCTTGGTGAGATAGCGGGATGAAACCCATTCCTCTCCCTGACTGATCCTGTACCAATCGTCCTTTTCCTGCATAATGCGCACAATGGAACCTGGCGACAGCACTCCTGACTTGTCGAAGCTGGTCGCAGGACCCTTTCTGATATTCAGGTTACTGGCCGAATTAACAAGCGCATAGGCATAGCTTTGGTTATCCTGTGGAGTCGGACGCTTGATTGCCTGATAGGCCGTCAGAATCAAGGGAATAAAATTCTGCTGGGCGGCAGTAACAGTGTTTCCTCCAAAGAATGCAGTACCAGGACAAGTCTTGGTATTCCCGCTGCCATTGGTGCGCTGTCCGGTTTTAAGATCAAACCAGTGATGATAAACAATGGTGCTGATATCCGGAATAAGTCCGAAACGACTGCATAAGTGAGCATTCACCTGTATGATGGATTCCTTATGGGCCGGAGTCATCTGATCCTTGCCCTTGTCAAAATCCCCAAGGTTCTCAATGCAAATACCATAGCTGTTTTGTCCGTAGATACCTGCCGGGACTATATTCAGCGGCCTTCCGATAGCAATCTTGCCATCTGGAAAAATGGTAATATTCTGGGCAATGTCATTCATTCCGCGCGAAATATGCGAGGACTTCATCCCGAGCAGCTTCTCGAAATGATTGCTGCCGTTGAAGTTACCATAGTTGGGCAGCCAGGTATGATGGTTCTGAATAACCTTGATAGCCCTGCTTACCTGCTGCTGCTTAAGCCAGCCGCCAAACTCGGCGCTGCTCATTAAAATAAAACCAAATTTTGTTTCCATGGGTGGGTAATTGGTCAGAATAAGACAATAAAAACTGCTGATTGTTCGACCTGAGTCGGGAACAGATGGCAATGCCAGAAAAAATGCATCTTGAAAAATACCGTTATGCCGGATCGAACTTAAGCTTGCATCCCTTGCAGCACTTTAGTAAGAGTAGTGGAAGTGGAGGAAGTTATCTGTCCAGTAAAAGAGCAGAATTTCAATAAACAATAAACTTAATAACAAACAAAGATAAACAAAAAAGGGGCGTTTTCGACAAACACCCCTATCTGGTTGTATTTCAGTATTATAATGCCCATTATTTCAAAAATGGACACTTAATCTTTCCAAATTACTTTCGAACGGAAGCACCGAGCTCTCTTTCGAATGCATCGGCCAGCTTGCGCATCAGTTTATCTACCTCCTGATCGGTGAGCGTTTTCTGCTCATCCTGAAGGATAAAGCTAATTGCATAGGATTTCTTTCCAGCCTCAATTTTCTCGCCTTCATATACGTCGAAGAGGTTTACAGCCTTAAGCAAGCCCTTGCCAACCCTGTATGCCAAGGTTTCAAGTTCCACGAATTTAACCTTGCCATCGAGCAGCAATGCCAGGTCACGCCTAACCTCCGGGAAACGGGGCACTTCCCTGAATTTCACCTTCTCGGGATTTACATCCTCAAGCAGTGTATTCCAGTCGATCTCAGCATAGTAAACATCCTGCTTGATATCCAGTCCTTTCAGCAACGATGCCTGCAATTTGCCCATCACAAGGAACTCCTTGTTACCAAGCTTAAAAGCTTCAGCAGCACTGAACATCCTTGGATCTGCCTCTGATGGCTGAAGACTCCATACTGCAACGCCGGCTTTTCTAAGAGCTGCGAAAATATAAGATTTCAGGAAGGTATAATCTGCCTTGCGCTCTGCATGGTACCAGCTTTCCGATTCCTGCTTGCCGGTTACATAAAGGGCGAGCTTCTTCTTTTGCGAATAGCGCTTCGTAACATCATTGTCATTTGCAAATTCAGGAACCAGCTTGTACACATTCCCGAATTCATAGAATTTAAGATCGCTCTGCCTGCGGTTCAGATTGTAGGCTACTGACTCCAGTCCACTGAAAAGCAGGGTCTGACGCATCATTTCCAGATCACGGCTGAGTGGATTCAATATCTTCACTCCCTGTTCAATAGGGAAAATCTCCGATTTTTCGTAATAGGCAACACTGCTCAGCGAATTGGTCAGGATTTCATAGAAGCCATTGCTGCTGAGGAAATCCGCAACCAGGTTCTGTACCCTTTCCGGATCGGGCTTCAGGCTGAAGGAAAGTGAAGAATGGACCGCAGTAGGCATTTCTACATTGTTGTATCCATAGATTCTCAGCACTTCCTCAACAACATCTGCTTCACGCTCCACATCCACCTTGAAGGGAGGAATGGAGAGATTGAATCCCTCGGCAGTTTCATCAAGCACCACTATATCAAGCGATTCAACGATATCTTTAATCTTCTGCCTTCCGATTGCCTTGCCAATCAGGGTTTCCATCCTCTGAATGTTTACCTCAATTTCCCTGTTCTGAACAGGCTCAGGATATACATCCACAATTTCGGATGAAAGATGTCCGCCGGCAAACTCAATCATCAGTGCAGCAGCCCTTTGCATGGCATAAATGGTCATGTTTGGGTCAGTCCCGCGCTCGAAGCGGAAGGAGGCATCAGTCTTGAGTCCATGCAACTTGGAGGTCTTGCGGATATGGGTAGGATCGAAATAGGCACTCTCCAGGAAAATGGCAGTAGTCTGCTCACTTACTCCTGAATCGGCACCTCCGAATACGCCCCCAATGCACATACCTTCTGAAGCATTGCAGATCATCAGGTCATCAGCTCCCAGTTCCCTTTCAACACCATCGAGGGTGACAAAGCGGGTTCCTGCAGATAATTTCTTCACAACCACCTTATTGCCCTTGATTTTGGCTGCATCAAATGCATGAAGGGGCTGCCCTGTTTCCATCAGGACATAATTGGTGATATCCACAATATTATTGATCGGACGAAGTCCAACAGCTTTAAGTCTGTCCCTGAGCCAGGCCGGTGAATCCTGTACTTTTAGTCCGCTGATGGTGATTCCGGAGTACCTTTTGCAGGCTTCCGGACTCTCAACACTAACGGGAATTGGCAATTCATTGGTACGGGCTGAGTAGAGGCTGTCCCACGCAACAACTGGCTTTGTGAAAGGCACGAGCGGATGCTGGGTCTCCCTGTTTTTCAGTGCTGCTGCCAGATCGCGGGCTACACCGAAATGTGAGGCTGCGTCTGAACGGTTGGGGGTTATGGCTACTTCAAGAACGGTATCTTCGGTTACTCCAAAATATTCAGCGGCAGGAGTTCCAACGACTGAATTTTCATCCAGAACCATGATTCCTGCATGAGAATCTCCCAGTCCAAGCTCATCTTCGGCGCAAATCATGCCTTCTGAGGGTTCACCCCTTAACTTGGAAGCCTTGATCACAAAGGATTCATCTCCATTGTATATCACGGTTCCCACTGTTGCAACCGGGACTTTCTGTCCTGGAGCTACATTGGGAGCGCCACATACAATATCCAGCACTTGTCCGCCGCCTACATCCACCTTGCAGCAGGTAAGCTTGTCAGCATTCGGGTGACGGCTGGTAGAAAGCACATGTCCGATAACTACCCCTTTCAAACCGCCTTTCACGGTTTCAAATTCTTCGACAGCTTCAACTTCAAGTCCGCAATCGGTAAGGATACGGCCAATTTCAACAGGGTCCAGCTCGGTGGGGATATAGTCTTTCAGCCAGTTGCAGGAGATCTTCATAACTTCTCGTTTTAAGGGCTGCAAAGGTAGGGAATTTTGCAAAAGAGCAGAAATCCGGATTATCTGTTATCAGGCAAATCAGAATGATTTTTCAGGAAGCAGATTCAGTTTAGAGATATTATACCTGCAAGTCATTGTTAAGGTTTCATGAAAGCTGCATGGAAAAACAAATTTCTCTTTGATTTACCTCCGCCTCTTCGTATATTTGTATCAGTATTTCATTTAAGAATGTACTGTTTTAGGTATTCTCATTACTGCTTTTTAACTACAGAAGTCATTCGAATGGGCGGGAAGAATTCAGGAGCCAGAAGCCAGAAGTCAGAATTTAGAATTAGAATTCGTCCGCCAGCTGGCGGACAGAATTTAGAAGGCAGGAATCATCCGATGGCTGGCGGACAGGAATTAGAATTCAAAAGCTAGCTGGCGAACAGAATTCATTCGTTTGGGTGGACAAAAAAATTCTCGAACCAATTGTTAATTTTTAACCATTCTGGCTTCTGACTTCTGTATTCTGAATTCTTTTACATCAAATCAATAATTTCACCCTATCTCTCAGCATTATTTCAAAATCAATTCCCATGAAAAAGCTCCTTCTCTTTGCTGCAATGCTTTTGATGATTCAATCGTATGCACAAAATGCCGACACTCTTCTGGTCACCTCCACAGTCACCAAGGTTACCGTATTCTCCAAAGGCGCACAGGTTACCCGCAAGGGGAAAGTGAAGCTGCAAAAAGGCAAAAAACTGCTTCTCATGGGCGGATTGCCGACTACTTTGAGTGCCGGAAGTGTTCAGGTCCAGGGAATTCCCTTCTGCACCACCCTTTCAGTAAAACATCAGCTCACTGAACCAAAATATGTCAGTAAGGAGCCAAAGGAGAAGGCTTTGAGGGATAAAATCAAGGTCCTCGATCTCAACATCAAGGAACTCAATAATAAGATCAATGTTTTTGATCAGGAGGAGAAGCTGCTGCTGGCCAATTCAAAGCTCGGCTCCGAAACCAAAGGAGCTACCATAGCCGAAATCAGGGAGGCTGCCGATTTCTACCGCCTTCGTCTCAATGAAATAAAAGCCTCGAAGCTTAAGCTGGAAACCGAACTGGAGGCTAATACCGCAACCCGGCAGGAACTCTACAATGCCATTAATAAACTGGCCCGGGAAGATCAGAAGCAAAGCTACTCTGAGATGCTGGTGCTGGTTGACTGCAAAAAGACTGCTGATACAGTGGTTGAATTCAGCTATTATGTGCCTAATGCTGGCTGGAGCCCTCTTTATGATTTCAGGGTGGATGATGTCAGCAAACCATTGCTCATCGACTACAACGCCAATGTTTTCCAGTCTTCGGGTGAGGAATGGAAGAATGTAAAGCTGAAACTCTCAACAGCCAATCCATCCTTAAGTGGCAAATTGCCCGTTATGGATACATGGTATCTGGGAGCAGCCGCCACAGCCCTCCTATCAACAGATGTAACAGGCGAAGACGGAGCACTAAAGGGTATGGTCAGGGACAACAGTACCAAGGAGCCTATCCCCTTCTGCAATATTATTCTTGAACAGGATGGCAGGCAAAAGATGGGCTGTACCTCTGATATGGATGGCAATTATAGCTTTAGACCGGTAAGCCCCGGAAAATATGATCTGAAAGCCAGCTTTGTCGGCTACAAGCCCACTTTGATCAGGGGAGTTGTAATCAGAAGTGCAAGAATTGAATTTCTTGATATCGCAATGGAGGCAACTTCCGTTGAACTTCAAAGCTACGAGGTGTTAGATTATAAAGTTCCACTTGTGTCCCGTGACAATACATATTCAGGAGCAAATGTTAGTTCTGAAGAAATACTCAAAATGCCGTCCCGCTCCGCAAGTTCAACAGCAACGACTGTTGGCGGGGTAAACACAGGGAATGGAAATATGAGGGGTTCCAAAAGTGGATATAACACCTATGAGATTCCGGTAAAGCAGGAAATCATTACCAATTATTTCTCCTCTTCCCTCAGGACTACCGTCACCAATCTTGAGTACGAAATAGATCAGCCCTACACCATTCCCGCTGATGGTGAAGACTATAATGTAAAGATCAAGCAAAGCAGCGTCCCGGTTGATTATGAGTACCATGCCATTCCGAAAATCGACAATGATGTATTTCTCACTGCGCTGGTTCCCGACTGGTCGTCGCTGAACCTGATGCCGGGGAAGGTGAACATTTACTATCAGGGCACATTCAGCGGGGAGTCGAAAATTGATGCAGATATTACCAGTGATACCCTGGTACTTTCACTGGGCCGCGACAATAATATTACTGTCAGCAGGGAAGGCAACAAGGAGAAGAACGACAAGCGATTCATCGGCTCAACCGTTAAGGAAGATATCGGCTGGATTATCACCGTAAGGAATAATAAAAGCAGCGATATTAAAATCATCATTGATGACCAGTACCCAATTTCTATGAGGAAGTCCATTGAGGTTGAAGCTCCAAAGATCACAGATGCCACGGTTACTGAACTTACAGGCGCGATCCGCTGGGAACTTAAACTCACCCCCGGTGAAAAGAAGGTCCTGACCTACAATTACTCAGTCAAATACCCCCGCTACGAAAATATCACCGTAAATTAACTCCCTTCAGTTGAGACCATTCGTCTCCATTCGTGCATTCGTGGCTAATAAAATAATTGCACAATCTTCAATACACCCCTATGAAAGCAACCAAAGCAATCCTGATTCTATCGTTCTTATTGACATCCACAATTTATTCCCTCGCACAGGACACCATATTTATAAACAACCGTGGTTGGAAAACAACCCGTGAGAATGCCGAATATCTTCGACTTTATACCCCGGAAGCAGATATGTTCATGGTTCAGGACTTTTATCTCAGCGGAGAAATTAATATGCATGGGCATAGTCAATATGGTGACACCCTGATTAGAATGGGGCCATTCAAATATTACAGCAAGGAAGGAAAAATCACCAACGAAGGCAGTTTTGAAAGGAACAGACAAGTCGGTGAATGGAAAACCTATCGGGAGGGAGGAATACTGAAAATAGTTGAGAATTATAATTCCGAAGGAAAACAAGACGGCCCTTTCCTGGTGTATTATCCTAATGGAAGTCTGAAGAGACAAGACAGATACAAGGACGATGAAGTGGTAGATAAAAAATGCTTCGGAATTGATGGCAGTGATACAGCCTGGTTTGAATATTTATCCTATCCAACATTTATTGGAGGTGACAGGGCTCGGGTTGATTTCGTTAACGCCAATATCACCTATCCGCAATATGCAAGGGAAGCAGGGCTGCAAGGAACTGTTTACGTCAACTTCATAGTGCAGAAAAGCGGTAAGCTCTCCAACATCAGAATATTAAGAGGTATTCATGAATCACTCGACAATGAAGCCATGCGGGTGGTCCAGTTAATGCCCGACTGGATCCCCGGGAAAATGGACGGAGAATTAGTAAATGTTGAATTCAATCTACCGGTGAGATTCTCTCTTGGAGATTCCGGACCAACCCGTTATCAAAAGAAAAACAGGCATTAGAATCAGATAGCTCCACCCTGTTACCCGACCATTCGTATTCATTCGTGCATTCGTGGCTAAAAAATTATTGCACAATCTTCAATACACCAATATGAAAGCAATCAAAGCAATCCTGATTCTATCGTTCTTATTGACATCCACAATTTATTCCCTCGCACAAGACACTATATTTATCAATAAATGGGGCGGAAAGACAACACGCGGAAACGCATCATTTCTCAGAGTTTACACCCCGGAAACCGACATGTTCCTGGTAGAGGACTTTTACCCCAGCGGAGAAATTCAGATGCGTGGACACAGTCTGTATCGCGATTCCCTCGTTCGGATGGGGCTATTCAAATATTACAGCAAGGAAGGAATAATCACAGAAGAAGGCAACTACAAAAAGAGCAAGAAAGTAGGTGAATGGAAAACCTATCAGCAGGAAGGAATCCTTAAAACAGTTCATACTTACAATCCCGAAGGAAAACTTGAAGGCCCTTTTCTTGTATACTATCCCGATGGCAGTCTCAAGAGAAAAGACAGATACAAGGACGATGAAGTGGTAGATAAAAAATGCTTCGGAATTGATGGCAGCGACACCACCTGGTTCGAATTCATGACGATACCCATATACAAGGGCGGCGACCAGGCAAGGATTGACTTCCTGATCAAGAATGTAGTATATCCTCAGTACGCCAGGGAAGCTGGGATACAGGGAACAGTCTATGTCAACTTCACAGTACTGAAAAACGGCAAGCTCTCCAATATCAATATCATCAGGGGTGTTCATGAATCCCTCAATAATGAAGCCCTGCGTGTGATGCACCTGATGCCCGCCTGGATTCCGGGAAAAGTGGACGGTGTACCGGCAAAAGTTGAATTCAATATGCCAATAAAGTTTACCCTTGCCGATTCCGGACCAAATATTTTCAAAAGGAAAAGAAGGCGTTAAAACAGATTTTGTACCTGAACTTTTCTGCTCATCAAAGGTTAATTAGTAGTTACTTGTAAACTGCCAAGCAAAGGGAATTTCCCAAAAACCAACCTCTAACCCCTACTCCATGAGCACAATATCACATTCCGGTAAGATTACTCCATGTCTATGGTTCAATAGTCAGGCAGAAGAAGCCGCTGAATTCTATACCTCCATTTTCCCCGATTCTGAAGTCCTGAACGTTACCCGTTTCGGCAAAGAAGGCAAGGAGTTCCACCAGAAGGAAGAAGGTACAGTCATGACAGTTGTGTTTCGCATCGGCGGACTCACCTTCACCGGACTTAATGGCGGACCACTCTTTAATTTCACTGAAGCCATCTCATTCCAGGTAAGCTGTGAAGGACAGGAAGAAACTGATTATTACTGGAACAAGCTGTCAGAAGGAGGAATGGAGAGTTCATGCGGATGGCTTAAGGATAAGTTTGGACTTTCATGGCAGATCATTCCGAAGGAATTCATCACTTTCATGTCCGATCCCGATCCCATTCGTTCACAGCGCGTTATGAAAGCCATGTTTCCCATGAAGAAAATCATTATTGCAGATCTGGAGAAGGCTTACAAAGGCTGATAATCTGCATTCCATCAATCGATTTCAATTTTATGGAGAAGACCCACAGCACCAACTATCAGAACAGTTTCATACAGGCTTCTGCTGATACCAAAGCAGATAAGGGTATTGCCCCGCTCCCGAAATCAGGACAGCAAACCGTTGCCAGTCTTCAGTTTGAGATGATTTTTGAGAATCCCTACCAGTACACTTCTGATGAAGTGATGTTCGAGGTGCATTCCATAAAGCAGGAAATCCCCGCTCATGAAAAGGAACTTGAAAGGCAGCGTTTCTTCTCCAAGGGACAGCCCTGCCTCCGCTGCTCCCCCCTCGTCAAATCCTACGGCTGGGGCATTCATCATAACGAACAGGGCAAAGTCGCCCTCTATCCCATCAACTCACCTGAGTATCTTCATTTCTCTTCCGATTCCGGCCTTCAGCAGATCAAAGGGATGAAGTCCTCGCGGTAGCATAAGTTCAAAGTTCGGGGTTCGGGGTTCGGGTGCCAAAGGGGAGTTTCCTGCAGGGAGGAGTTGATAGTTGGATTTCTGCCTTCTGCATGTCTTCTGTTCATTTGCCAATTCGTGCCTTGGGAGTTGTTAGTAGCCTGTACTGAGGTCTCAACGCCCCTCTTTTGTCTTTTTCTTCTTCCTTTTGTCTTTTGTCTTTTTCCTTTTATCTTCTTTAGTGGTTCTAAATCGTGCTACCTGCAAGAATTAGAACACGGATGACACTAATCCGCCAGCTGGCGGACAGATTTACACTGATAAATCAGCGCTAATCAGCTAATCATCTGCTTTTATCTGCGAGAAACCTTTTGCTACTTGCACAATCTCCACCATTCTCAAATTTCAATCTCAAGTTGCGGCAACTCCACATGAATTTTCACTTTGGCCTGAAGGGCAGAAAATATCCGCAATAAATTACCAATTGTAATATTGCTTGCATTACTCTCCAATCTGGAGATCTGAGATTTCTTAACACCAAGCAGTTGCCCCAGATCAGCCTGCGTCATATTGCGCTCCCTTCGGGTTTGTTTGATAACCTGTCCGATCATCTCCACCTGCAATTCATACTCAAACCTGTCACGCTCAACCGTGCCAACCCTCCCAATTAATTGATCCTGAACCTCGTCAATAGTATGTGTTTTCATTTCCTTTTCGAATTAGACAGTTGTTTGTCGATAAAATATCGCGCCCTCATTTGAATCGCCTTCTCCAATTCTCTTTCCGGCAATTTGCTGCTCTTTTTTACAAATCCATGCGTACAAATCACCAGCGTCTTCTCATTTCCCGATTTATCCCAAAATGCCAGCAATCTGTACTGTATTCCCTGATATGCTGTTCTGAACTCCCAGATTTCACTCCTGAGTTTCTTAAACAGTTCCGGCTCTCGACCAGTCTGAGCTTTACGAATATTGAACAGCACCTTTTCATATTGCTTTCTTTCAAGATTCTTTAAAAACTCAAATGCCTCATCCAAAAAAAGGATATCAAAAAGCTTATACATATAAATAGATATAAAAAGACAAAGTTAATGAAATGTTTCGCTATATGTAAACCTGTTCACAACTTTTGTACAGAGGTATCTGGGGTCTGTTTAAGTTCGGGCTGCCAAAGGGGAGTTTCCTGCAAGGAGGAGTTGTTAGTTTTTAGTTTTTAGTTGTTAGTGGCCTTTACCTAAGTCCCAACAACTTCCTTTTGTCTTTTGTCTTTTTCCTTTTGTCTTTTGTCTTTTTCCTTTTGTCTTCCTTTGTGGTTCTAAAATCGTGCTACTTGCATGAATTAGAACACGGATGACACTAATCCTCCGCCAGTATTCTAAGATTAAAGCAAGTTTTATTGTTTTTTTTTATGCAACAAATTTGTACAAATTCACGTAAGGTGTTTCACGTTTAATTACAGCAAAAACTCTAAACACGATTTTGTTTCTGATAATATTCAGGGTACTCATTTTGTTTTTCCCTTTCTCCGTGATTCGCTTCTGGTAATATTGCTGAAATTCACCCCGATGTTGAATTACAGACATGGATGCCATGCTTAGCAGTGTCTTAATTTGTTTATTAGCAATTGCATTTACTCTGGAAGGTTTAAATGTTTTACCGGAGGAGTTCTCAAATGGTGCAATTCCAGCATAACAGGCAAAAGCTCTGGCATCTGAGAACTGTCGAAAATTAGCAGTATAAGCAATCAAATACCAACCCAGCACTTTGCCAATCCCACTGACTGAAATAATCAATTTGTAGCTTTTATACATTTCCTCATCTTCCTTGATAATAGCAATTAATTGCTTTTCGACAACTTCTACTTCATTATTGAGCCGATCTATCATGCGTAATTGAACTTCCTTAATCAGATTATTCTCTCCTTCTGCGTAACAATCATGTAGATCAGTTAATCCATTCATGTAAGCTGTGCGGTGTTTGAGAAGCTTTTCTCTCAGGGATAGTAGTGATTTTAGCTTGTCAATCTGTTCACCCGGAAGAATAGTTGGCTTTATACTTTCTCTTTTTTCATAAGCATATACTGCTATCCTCTGTGCATCGACCTTATCATTCTTGCCCCGGGTAATCCCAAGAGACTTCTTGATCTGCAATGCAGGAACCATCGCGAAAGTCAAACCCTCAGTGTGAAAAAACACACTCAATAGTTTAGAGTACTTCCCAGTGTCTTCAAAACAGAAAAACAGGTCCTGCTTACTGAAATTAGTGCTCTGGATTGTTCTTTCTAATAGTTTGACAAAGCCCTGGGAGCTGTTCTCAACCTTGAAATAATCACTCATACCATGGATGAATACATCCAAGGTCAACTTTGAGACATCAATACCGATAAAAATCTTCTTTTCTTTCATAACTTTGGAGTTAGATTGTAAATGAAGTTGCCTCAACTACTACCTTTAAGAAGACCTCTAGTCTATTATTCTAAATGGTTACAGGCAACTGAAGGAAAGAATGGGGACTAATACTGGCGATAGGCCTAGAACCTTTTCGGCGGATAAGTTCACCCCATTCTTTTTCGTTTATTAACATTAAGTTAACTATCAACAAAGAAAAGAAAAAGTAGCAAAAAGAAAAGAAAATCAACTACTTATAGAATTCTTTGTTAACCATTGTTAATAAAACACTGCAAATCTAAAGGTTGGCGGATGGCGGACAGATTCACACGGATTTAATCCGCTTTAATCAGCTAAAAATCTGCGCTAATCAGCGAGAACCCTTATTGCTGCTTGCACAATCTCCTTCCAATATCAAATCCCCTGATTATCAAATTCTCACATTTCTCCCAATTCCAATTCCCTCACCTATTTAGAAGGTTTCCATATTGCAATCTGCCTTGTGTTCACATCAAATGTCCACTATTTTTGATACAGATCTGACTTCATATCAAATTAGCCATTTTACATTAGGGTTTAGGTCTATTTTAATTTTCCAATACCTACTAACCTGCAGTTTTTCTTTCCAACAATACTATTTACAATATGGGAAAAATCAACGATCTGGATTTAACCTTATGCGAGCTGAACAAACTCACCTCCCAAGGCAGTATGGTCACTATTGAAGACCTACTGCAACATATTGAAATAGAAAAGCATTCATTGATCCGAATCCTGGATTACCTAGATGCTCATAACTACTGCGAGAAAACGAATAATGCATATCGTATTACTTTCGACGGAGAATACTTCATCGAGAAGAATATCTTCATATTTCGCCGTAAGCCATTTATGCTGGAATACATCTACAGGAACATCAAATTTGTGGCTTATCTCATGAATACGCTGCTGGTTCTTGCTTTAGGATATCTGAACTATGGAGTTAACAAGGCAAAGGTCGAATCCCAGTCAAAAACCCAAGCCATTGTCTCCGATTCAACCATAAAAATCAAGGCTGCCATCTATAACATCTCGACTGACACCCTCAAAAAAGCTAAAAAATGACAAAGGACTCCTACAAGCATTTCGACCTCTCGAAGGAAAAAATACCTCGCCAACAGATTCTTGGATGGAGGGAGTCAGAATATATCGAATCTCTTTTTTATCATCATGAGGTATATGACCAGATAAGGTATTCAATAAACAATAAAGATATTACACTAATCCTTGGAAACCCACTGTCAGGGAAAACCCGCATTGTTTATGATACCCTTAAAGAAAATACAAACTGGAATGTCCTGATTCCCCGTAAGGATAAGAGTATTGAAGAATACATCCTTCCAACACATCTTAATAATAGATTGGTATTATTTGATGATATCGACGACTATTGCCATGAAAACAACTTTGCATTGAATAAACTCATGAAATACATCGTTATGAGTGGCATCAAATGCATTATCACCTGTCGTACAGGACCTGAATACGATAAATTCAGGCGATACATTGAGAGAAACCTGTTTTATAAGGTTGCACAAAATCGCTTCCATATTCCCCGCTTTGATAAGAATTCACCTGGTGTAGCTGAGTTCCTCAATAACAATATAACTGAGTTTAAATCTAATATAAAGAATTTCGATGGAAACTTTGGCTCCATAGTTCTGCCACTCGATGCCATGCGTGATCGTTTTCAGTTTCTTAAAGACAATGAAAAGGATAAGGCAGTAGCACTGCTGTTGGGACTGAAATTGCATTTCCATTTCCTGAATTATGAAGGATCCAAGTCAGAATATGATGATGCAAAAATCAAGATGTTCTGCGAAAAATACCTTTCTGAAGAGCTGACTATGTATGAATGGGAAGAAGCCAAAAATGATCTCGAATCAAATGAGACATCCCTGAATTTTATTGAGTCTACGAACCATATCTGCATTGAAGAAGCTTACCTTGACTTCCTTTATGATTCAAATGGCAACATCAGTGATGTTGTGCATGATGAATTCAATGAGAAAAGACTGACTGCTTTATTTGAAAAACTATACAAGCTGGAAGAAAAACAAGCATGGGGCTTCCCTGTCACTACCTTCGATCTGAATAGGCTCATCAAGTTAGCACCCAACTATAAAGCTGGTAAGGAGATTTTCAACAAAATCAGAATTCAGGATAGAAATTCATATAGCTACACCTATCTCATGTTTCATTGCGAGGATAAAACTGAACTTATCAAGTTATATCAGGAAATGAGGCACAGAAGAATAAGTACATTATTTGCCCCTAATTATACTTTTATCGGAAAGTTCGATAGCTTCATTGAACTATTCGATACCTTAAAGGAATTCGATGAACGCCTGCTGGAACACCTGAACGGAACTACACGCCGCCTGATTAACCTGGCTGAGCTCAAACCCGCTGAATCATTAGCTCATCTTTTTGCCCATGAATCACTAAGGAATATCTACACAAATCCGGTCTACAATCAACTTCTAAGGACTTGTTGTATGACAGTGGAAGACTACAATAAATACCTTAAACCTGCCCTTAACCTGTTCGATAGTCTCGATTACAATCTTAGAAAAAACCTTATTAAATCCATAATCAAGTTAAAACTCGTTGACATTGCAACTCCTTTAGTTGAAACCTATCTAATCGGTTACGATTTCCATAATGAACTCGGTAATTGCTACATGGATGTGCTTCCAGCTAAATCCCTGGAATGCTATCTGAAGTCACTTGAATTGGCTGAAACACTATCGCATGAACAAAAAAGTCTGATCAATATCAACTCCCTAATCCTGAATCACCCCCAATTATTCGACGATACCTTTACTTCTAATATAGTAATCAAATCGCATCAATTTCTTAAAAACAATCATACTGAGTTGCAAAGGCAAACTATTCGTTATACTGATAAATTACGAATATTCCTGCTAATCAACGAGATCCGCATAACAGATAAAGCAGATATACAAAATAGACTAGATGCTCTCTTCAAGGCTGAATACATTCCCAGGAAAACTTTTATCCATGTGCTGCGCAATGTCGACGACACTGAAAAGAAGGACATAATCAATGATTTTCTGGTTGCCCACAATAACAAAAAAACCTTGTAAATTATTTACCCAAAAATTTATACTGCGCATTTTTGTATATGCACCTGGTAAGGAAAATTCAGCAGGAGGATATCTATAAATGCAGACTCCCACCTGGAGGAGGTGTTAGCTATGTTCGTTCGGGGTTAAGGGTTCAAGGTTCGGGGTACCTAAGGGGAGTTGCCTGCAAGGAGAAGTTGTTAGTTGTTAAAGGCCTGTACCTATGTCCCAACACCCCCTTTTGTCCTTTTACTTTTGTCTTTTATCTTCTGTTTTGCACGGTTGTGCTTGTTGCACATATTAGAACACGTATCCGCCAGCCGGAGGACTCATTTACAAATTCTCACTGTAGCTCAGCTTCAGTAACCATAATTTCACCTCCCTCTTCAAACCCCAACACCTTCAAAATATTTCCCCTGACTTCTTTTGGGAAAACAACATCCTCTATAATAAACTTTCCCCCCTTTACCCCCTTAAAAAACAAGGTATTCCTTGCATCGGGCATATTTTTGGACTGAGGGACTGGCTGAGGTTCGGCGGGCTTTTCGAAGAACTGGTAATTCAGAAATAATCCTGAGGAGGGCAGGTCCATGCCGGCGAAATCGCCTTGCTTGGAGAGGATGCTGATGATGCCTCCAAAAGTTTGCTCGCCTTTTACATAGGGCTTGGTGATTACTTCAATGCGTTCCACCTGCCTGGGATTGATGGCCAGCACCTTTACAGGATCATCAACGGCTACCCAGTCCACAAGCACCAGGGGCTCATAGATATCCAGTCCGCTTTCGGTGCCGGTTAGCTTAAAATAGGGATGTCCGTAGCGTTTCCTCACCTTTACCCTGGTAGGCAGCTCATTGAAATACTCCTCCATTTCGGGCAGCTGCACATATTGGTCAAGGTAGATTACATCATCGGGCTTGCCATAGAAGGGCGCTCCCTGGGGAAGGACTTCCGCAATAAGACTATCGGGTCCGAAAAGGGATTGCAGCTGTAGGTTCACAGCCAACTTCAGGGCGGCTTCCCTCTCCTTTTCATCCAGTGTAAATACCGGTGCCGGCAGACTTACCGCCTGGGTACAGAAATCGTTATCAATGTAAATCAACGGTGGATTCCCCTGTCGGTTCTCGCTGCAGATAAACAGATCATGATTTCCTGTAAATGGAGGCAATGAGAAATTAAAGATCCCCAAACTATCGGTCCTGATGGCCATAAAATCTTTCTGGCTTCCCAGTATCGACAAATACACCCTCACTCCCGGCAAGGGCTGCCTGTTCCTGGGATCCAGCACTTTCCCGCTGATCGAAATACCACGGGTATCAGGGAAATATCTTGCATTCTCATGTCCCGGAATTATCGGGACTACCTTTTCCTGTCTTGCTGCGGTGTTTTCAGGTATCAGCGAGACTCCCAGCAGTGTAAAGCTCTTCCCATTCCTGGCTTTCACACTTAATCGCATGGTATCACCGGGAGCGTAGCTTCTTTTGTTGAGCTGGATATCAAAGGCTTTTTCATCAATCATCAAACTATCCAGCGGATTATTCTCCACCAGCGTTCCCGACTGCACCTCCTTGCGGGTAGGATTCACTATTTTGATCCGGTTGTAGGGATACACCGCCGGCCCCTCATTGCGCATAGCTCTGGTATAGGCTCTGCAGTAGTAAGTTCCACTGATCAGTTCCTGTGGGATAAGCAGTTTTCCCTGTGCAAAACCTCCCTCAATGGGGAATTTGGCTCCGCACACCCTTGTGCCATCGGGAGAGACAATCTCGGCATACAACACCTTGCTTTTCAGGGTATCATTACCTTTCAGCAGGGCTGCTGCAAATTGCAGATTCTCGCCGCTTACGTAAAGGGTTCTGTCAGTGATCAGTTGCACCCTCTCCCCGCTTGCAGCAGATTGCGGCTGTCCGAAAATCCGAACAGAAACCAGCACACAAAGGAAGAGCAGTAAAGTTTTCATATCAGTAGGGCCAGAAAGAAGGTTTTACATTTTTCCCTCCCAGCGAGAGGCAGTCCATACAATAGGGACTCAACAGTATATTCTTGTAGGTATTGATGCCATCCATCAGGAATGCAGGGTATTCTGTATGGTCAATCTCTGCCAGTCCGCGCTCCAGCTTCATGGGATTGCAATAGGTGGAGAAATGCAGCTCCATGTCATGAATCGGGGCCGTAAAAATCCGCTTTGTCCTTATGGAACTCACACTGAAGAAACCAAGCACCTCCTTTCGGGATTGCTGATGTTCTGGATATTGGATTTGATTGCCAGAGGTTGCTTCTCATACAGTCCGCCCTGTCCCAGACTGTTCTCCCTCAGCTGTTCCCAGTAATTGTAGGCTGCCTCGCTCAAGCCGTACTGCCTGATTTCCAGACTATACCCATAGGCAAGTTTATTGGTGTAATTGTCTACATAATGCAGTGGCAGCCGGTTGTAAGAGTTCTCAGCCAGGTTGCGGGTTGAAAGGGTGTAGATATTCCCGACATTGCGTGTTGCCCAGCAAACCTTGCGGGAGTAATCGGGAGGTGTGATATGATGCACCACACCATCGTACCACCATTCCCGCGGATAATCCACGTGGTACTCAAAGGTTTCAAAAGCTTCCCAGCGGTAGTAACGGCTGTCGCTCACCCCTGCCTTCAGGTTCAGGTAAAACTGCAGTCCGTCAAGATTCCATTCGGGATCGGTAGTTGGTTTCAGGGTACGCTCAAAGTAAACGCTGTCAATTTCCGGTGAATCGGCCAGCTGATCCCAGTCCGATTCCAAATCCTCCCCCGATGGGGTATGTACATTCAAACGGAATGACACCAGGGGTTTCATGTATTGCTTGTCGATATTCACAAGGTAGGTCCCGTCACCTCTGTCGAAGAGAGGAAAATCATGCCCCTGATCATCGGAAACCATCAGTATGCATCCGGGAAGGGGAACAAACTGCGGGTCATTCAGAGAGGAAGTGGTTGAAACCGTGATGGTCTGCACACCCCCGCTATCGGTAAGCTGTGCATCCACCACATATTTTGAGCTGTCCTCAGTCCTGATCAATGGCTCGTACACCTTGATGCAGGACGACAGCAGTGCTGCAATCACAGCCAGTATCAATATCAGCCTATTCCGATGCATAGTTCCCAAGTTTAAAGATCCAGGTGACAGTCAAAATAGGTACGGCAATCACTGAATACTGATAACTCCTGATTTTTCCATCCACTGTTTTGAAATAAACGGAATAGGCATTATCGCGGCCTGTAGCATTGTACAGACTCATAACCAGCGAGTTGTGAAGCATCTTGCGTTTCCTCAGGTTACCTTCCAGTGCAATGGAAAGATCAGTACGGAAGTAATCAGGAATGCGGTAATCGTTGCGGCTTGAATAGTCAAGTACCGGCAGTCCGTTGAGATAATACACGGAAACCGGGTAGGTAATCGGCTTCCCGCTTTGATAGACAATCACAGCCGAGAAGGTTATTCTGCGGTTCAGATGATAGTTCAGCACCACATTCAGCGCATGGGGTATATCGAAGTTGGCGGGATAGCGTTCTCCCTTGTTAATCTGGTTCCAGGTTTCGGGGCCATTCACCAGAATATGCGAACGGGAGTAGGTATAGCTGATCCATCCGCTTAGCTTCTGCACATTTCCCTTCAGAAAGAGCTCCACACCCCAGGCTTGCTGCTTTCCTTGCAGTACGGATGCTTCCACCAGTGAGTCTTCGAGGAAGCTGGCACCATCGCGGAATTCAGGATAATTGCCTGCCTGTTTCCAATACAGTTCTGCGGAAGCTTCCAGTCCCTTTCCGGGTATGGAACGGTACACACCCAAGGATACCTGATTGGCAGATGAAGGTTTCAAATGGTAATCAGCAAGTTTCCACTGTGTATTTGGGGCAATGGTAACGGTATTGTTCAGCATGAAGAGGTTCTGATGCATTTGGTTGAAAGCCAGCTTCACAGTCCCGTTATCATCGGTGCTGATATTCAAAGCTGCCCTTATCTCCGGCTGATGGTAGTAGCGAATGGGCTCAAAATCCCCGAATTGCAGCGTATCACGGATATAGCGGGTGTCCTTGGGAGTGCCGGGGAAATACTCATAAACTGTCTTGCTTCCAAGCGGGGCATATACCGCATATCTCACTCCCAGTGTGGCAGTCAGCCAGGTGAAAGGGGTGTAGGTATCCGAAAGGTAAAGCGATGCCTCTGTGCCCTGCTCCTTGCCCAGGTTTACCCTGTTGCGAAGGGATTTCCATATGGCGGCACACTGGAACCACGATCAAGCTGGTAAAGGATGGCTCCTCCGCCATAATCCAGGGCATGCTGCGCGTCAAGCTTATGCCTGAAATCGGTCCGGACTTCATAATGACCCATCTGGTAGGCATGTTCATAGGCTGAGTTAAGCTGCTGCTTGTCGGTGGTGGAGAAATTGTACTTCGATGCAACCAGACTATATTCACCCCTCAGCGCATTGCTGTAATTATGACTGAAGGTCATGGAGGCACCGCTGTTGGAGTAGGTATAGCTGTTGATATCCGCAAGGCGGAAATAATCATTGCTGTGGTAGGCAAATACCGAAAACTGCGATTTCTGGATATCATAGTTGAATGCTGCCGAGAAATCATTGAAATTGGCGCTGCTGTTGCGTATATCCGGATCCTTGAGGCGCTTCAGAATCCAGTCAGAGTAAGTAGACCTCGCACTCAGCAAAATGGAGCAGGTATCTTTCTTCAGCGGACCTTCCACTACCAGG
>JADJHD010000030.1 GCA_016707705.1 Bacteroidales bacterium | reverse complement strand
AATTTAAAAATTAACGTTTTTAATATAATTCCTAGTAAACGGCGGCTGTAACCATAACGGTCCTAAGGTAGCGAAATTCCTGGTCGAGTAAGTTTCGACCTGCAAGATAGTTGTAACGACTTCTTCACTGTCTCCAACATTGGCTCCATGAAATTGAATTTTCTGTGAAAATGCAGAATACTTACAGCTAGACGGAAAGACCCCGTGCACCTTTACTATAATTTTATATTGTTTTTAAAAAATTAATGTATAGAATAATTAGTAGTCTATGAATATTTAACGCAAGTTAATTTAGGAGACACCTATGAAATACTAATCTTTAATTTTAAGAAAACTAACATTTAGTTATTTTTTTAAATGAAAATACTCAATTGGTAGTTTGACTGGGAATAGTAACCTCCTAAAATGTAACGGAGGTGTACATAAGGCAAATTTTAATTAATATTTATTTTTAATTAATAAGCGTAATGGCTATAATATTTGCTTGACTGAAAGATTAACATATCGATCAGAAATTATATTTTTTAAAAAAAAATATAGTTGGTCATAGTGATCCAATAGTGTTGTATGAAAAAGCTATTGCTCAACGGATAAAAGGTACGCCGGGGATAACAGGCTTATTTTTCTTGAGAGATCTTATCGACAGAAAAGTTTGGCACCTCGATGTCGGCTCATCACGTCCTGGAGTTGAAGAAGATTCCAAGGGTTCGGCTGTTCGCCGATTAAAGTGGTACGTGAGCTGGGTTTAGAACGTCGTGAGACAGTTTGGTCCCTATCTACTGTACTCATTTAAATGACAATATCTGACTTCAGTAGGAGGACCAGGGGATTACCTATTGTAATTGGTTATATTCATATTTGTACTGCCATGCTAAGTCGCTATGCGTTTTGTAAATAACTACTGAGAAAGCATCTGGGGAAGTAGGAAGTTGCTTTTGAAAGAATTTTTAATCAAGTTATTGAGAATAACTTTATAATAAGTAGTTAATTTTTAAAATAAAATGTAATTTATAGAATTATTAAAATTTCATATTTGATAATTTTTTATATTTTATACTGGATATGCGAATTTTTATAATTCGAGATTAATTATGAGATAAGACATTTATTGTTATAAAAGTGATATAAAATTTATTTTACGTAATTGTGTTTTATTTATCGTAACGTTTTTTAATGTTTATTTTGAGGCTTTTTTTATTAAATAATTTATTAAATAAATTATTAAACATTGATAAAGTTTGATCCTGGCTCAAGTGAATAGCAGGTTATACTTTACAGTACAAGTCTAAAAATTTATTTTTATAAAGTAAATTTTGGCGAATAGGTGCGTATTAATATGAGAAATTAACCCGCAAAACGTAATAATTTATAATTTCGTATAATAATAGTTTTGATTTGTTTCGTTTAGAAATAAAATTATTCTAGTTTAAAAAAGATTTTTAATCGATTGCGGACAAGCTCGTATGGGATTCAGATTGTTGGTAGGGTAAAGGCCTACCAAGTCGATTATCTTTAGCTGAGTCTGGGAGGATGGTCAGCCACATTAGATCTGGAAAACGTCTAACTATCGAAGTGGTAGCAGCAGTGAGAATCTTGGACAATGTGTTAACTTGCACGATCCAGCAATATCTTAGAGACTGATGAAGGTTTGAAAAGCTGAAAGGGTTTTGAATAATAAAGAACCCAAAGTATTTCTTGACTTACTTTTATTATGTAGCTCCGACTAACTTCATTAGTGAGCAGTCGCGGTAAGACGGGGGAGCAAGTGTTATTCGTGCTGATTGGAGCGTAAAGGAGTATGGTAGACGGTTAAATAAGTTTTAAAGTTAAAAACAATGAAGCTTAACTCTTGAAGCTTTTAATACTATTTAACGATGGATGTTAGGAAATGGTGGGATTTTGGGAAGAATTAAAAATTTAATGATTTTAAGGAGACGAAGCTTGCGAAGGCGACTTTTTACATAATATACTGACGTTGAGATACAAAAGTATAGGGCAAAGAGGGGATTAGAGACCCTCTGTAATTGATACTGCTTGGAAGCCATTAAGATATTGGAAAAATAAAATGACTTTTGTTTTATTTTATCTAAGCTTAACGTAAATATTCCGCCCTGGGAACTATGGCCGCAAGGTTAAGGGGGAAGCTCAAAGGAATTGACGGGAGAACAGACCAAGTAGTGGAGTGTGTGATTTGATCCCGGGATAGTCCATGTAAAGACATACAATTCTAGTTTATATATATAAATGTAACATGATGTTTAGTATCTGGGTAATTTGAATAATTAGCGCACAAACAGATAGTAAGTACAATCGTTGTTGCATGGCTGATGTAAAGTTCGTGTTATCCAAACTTCCTGTGAATTCCGGAAACAGGCTTTTGACCCACGAATTATTTACTTTATAGGATTAAATGATTTTTTATCTTTAAATGATGCCATTTTCGATTTGTAATTTGACATCATTTGCAAGTTACAAATTAAAGATTTAATAAGGTTCAATTGATTATTAGTGTAATACTAATGGAAGATAGGATGACATCAAGTCGTCTGCCTTGATGAATTGGGCTATACACGTACCTCAGATGATTGTTACAATGAGATGCAAATGTAAGTTTAAGGTATTCTTTAAAACCAATCGAAGTTCGAATTGTTCTTTTGAAACTTACATACTGAAGTTGGAATTACTAGTAATCATATCATAATGATACGGTGAATTTGGGACCTGTTCTTGCACACACCGCCCGTCACGCCACGGGAAGCTCACTTTTATTACATATCAAAATTGGTTTTAGATGTTTAATTTAAAATAAATTTAATATATGGTTTATATTGATATTTTTATTAAAACTAAAAAATCTGACGGACGAATATCGATATAGAATTAGTGACTGGGGCGAAGTCGTAACACGGTAGCTGTAGGGGAACCTGTGGCTGGATTAAAAACTTGATATAGCCAAATGGGAAGGCATTACTTTTTGATAGTATGTATTGGGGTTCGAGTCCCTCTATCAAGATTATTGTTTTTTTTATTATTTTATATTATTATTATTATATTAATAAGTATGACATCATTAATTTTTTATAATTATTTTAATGAATTATATTATAGTATTTTATGTTTAATTGGTTTATTTATGATTATTATGGGTCTTCTTATAGTTTATACTAAAAGTTCGGTTCATTCTATCTTATATTTAATGATAATATTTTTTATATATGACAGAAATAATTTAATTTTGAAATGGAATTTTTGGCATTAATTTTATTATAATTTATATTGGAGCAGTTTGTGTACTTATGCTTTTTCATATCAAATTAATTAAACATTTATGATAAAAAGCGAAACAAATTTATATGAAAATAATTTATTTGTTCCATTTTTTTTTGTTTTTTTTTTTACCAATAATACAATTAACAAATGTTAGTAATATTTTATCAAATACAACTAATAATACATTATTAAATAAAGATATTAATGTTTCTTTTTTTCAATATTTAAATGTTAATAGTTTTATTAAATGGATAGATTATATAGATTCTATTCATTCAATTCAAATTATAGCTATTTTATTATATAATATTTATTTTATTAATATTATTTATGGAAGTTTTATTTTATTTATTGCTATGATTGGTTCAATATTAATTGTTTTAAATAAATATGATATAAATAAAAAAAAAATTAAAAAACAAATTATTGATAATTAATATCTCGTAGCTCAGCTGGTTAGAGCACACGTTTGATAAGCGTATGGTCATTGGTTCAAATCCAATCGAGCTTAGTTAATAATTTTTAGATAAATTTAAGACAAATTTATATATAATATATATATATTAATACTATTTTTTTGATATTTTTAAATTAAAACACAATTCCAGCAGACTTTGAAAATTATAATTTGTTAAAATTTAAAGATTTTTATTTTAATTATTGATCAAAAACAATGATTGAAAAATTAAAAAAAAATTATTAAAATAGTTCTAAAATATATATATAAATTATATATATGTAATATTTAAAAAGGTGGCCGAGTGGTTTAAGGCGACAGCCTGTAAAGTTGTTGTGGGAACACGTCGTAGGTTCAAATCCTACCCTTATCAATTTTAAAAAAATTTTATCTTGTAGTTTAATTGGAAAAACATTAACCTTCTAAGTTATATAATGCTGGTTCAAATCCAGCCAAGGTTATTTTTTTTTTTTTTTTATAGCTCAGTTGGTAGAGCAGTGGCCTTTTAAGCCAATGGTCCTTGGTTCGATTCCAAGTACACGAATATTTTAGTTGGATCGTATAATGGCATTACGGTTATTTGCAAAATAATTAAATATTGGTTCGAATCCAATTCCACTCTAAAAAAGAAAAAATTAAATTATTTTTATTTTTAATTAATTTATTTACGTGGCGGAATCGGTAGACGCGGTAGACTTAAAATCTACTTCCCTTGGGAGTGTTAGTTCAACTCTAGTCGTAGGTATTTTTTTATTAATAAATAAATCTCATAGTTTAATCAGGTAAAATGTACCGCTCATAACGGTTTAGATATTGGTTCGAATCCAATTGAGTCAATTTTAGTGCTTTTAAAAGAATTTATATGTTAAAAATTTAATAATTTTTTTTGTATTTTTAAAAATTAGAAAAACTATTAAAAAAAAAATAATTGTTATACTCTTAGTTTAATAGGCTAAAACATTGCTCTTTCAAAGCAAGAATATAGGTTCAAGTCCTATAGAGCGAATTGTTTTTTTGTCAAGTGGCCGAGTGTTAAAGGCATCGAGTTTGAAACTCGACGTGACACAACACACATAGGTTCGAATCCTATCTTGCTCTGTGTTAATTTTAGTATTTGGAGTGGAGTAATGGTAGCTCGACAGGCTCATAATCTGTAAGTAGAGGTTCGAATCCTTTCTCCTTTTTTGTTTTTATAATTGTTAATTTTTATTATGTTAAATCATTATTTTTTAGATTTTTTAGAAGCTTACGTAATTTATTTTATAGTTCTTTTTTATTTTAATTATATTTTAGTAACATTACTCAAATTTTTTATAAAAACTTTAATAGGATATGATTTATGGACATATATTGATGATTCTGTTAGATTATGTCCTAATAATACAGTGTATGATGCGTGTACAAATACTTATATTTTAGATTATGAATATTTTGATATAAGTGAAATGGTATATTATCATGATAATTTTTTAGATCCTGATTTAGAAAAAAAATATCATTATGATTTTTACCCGGAATTTAAGAATAGAGAAGAAGAAGATCATGAATTATATGGGCTTATGTCTACTTATATTATTCCTTTACAATATAAGTATTATATACTTGAACATTATTGGCCTGAAGATGATAAAGTAAGTATGGCATGGCCTAATTTTTATAATTTTGGTGATTTAGATTTTGAATTTAAATTTATTTATGAAGATTATAAAACTTTATGGCCACATTATAAAAAATTTGTTCATACTCGTGAATTATTTTATACTGATAAATTATATGATTCTAAAATTTTACAATCATATTTTTATAAAACTTTTCGTTATATAAAATTTCCTTTTAGTTATTTAATGATGTTAAATAATAAAAAATTTTTTTGGAAAAAAGAATCAAGAACATTTGATTTAATTGAGCCTAGTTATGAATTATCTATTAAAAAATATATGACATGGTTTTTATTAAAATGTAAGTATGATGAAGCAAAATTTGAATATGATGTTTTTTGTAATTTATCACCTTATGATATTTTTGATTCTAGATTTTATGATGGTTATGTTTCACCTTATTATAATTTAATTGATTTACAAACAAAAAGACAACAATATATTGAAAATAAAGATGATTATTTTTTTGATTTTATTAATAGTGATAATTTAATTAATTATTATTTTTCTATTAATTTAATTGCGGAATATCAACGAATAAGATTAAATGAATGTGAAGTAGAATTTGATAAACCAACAGATCCGTTTGATTATTTATTTTTTTTATTTGATGATAGAGCTCTTCTTATGATAGGTTATTTATTTATGTATTATTATTATTGTTATTTTTTTTTTTATTTATTTGTTTGTTATTTTTGTTGGTTTCATCATATTTATGCTTTTGATTTTGATTTATATATTGAAGCACTTAGAATGTTAACAAGAAATAAAAATTTTACTGATTATAATGATTATAATTTTTTAATTTTTAATTATAACAAAATTGATATAAATTATTTTTTTTATAAAAAAAATATACAACTTGATTTAGAAAGTTATTGTGCGCGTGATAGAATTAGATTTCCACGAAATAGAACTTTATTTTTTGAATGATTTTAAGATCGTTATTTTCGCAATATTATCATCAATTTGGTTTTCAAGATTCAGCAACTTCTTTAATGGAAGGTATTGTTGAATTACATGCATTTGTTTGTTTTTTTTTAATTTTAATTTCTGTAGTTGTTATATGGATTTTATTTCAAATAATTGAAAATTATGTTTTATTACCAAATAGTTTTACTAAGGTTAAAACAACAGATCAATTTAGTACACTTAATTCAAATATGTTTGTAAAATTAATTGCAACAAGTATGTTGCCTAGACCTGGATTAGATTATCGTTGGAATTTTGAAAATTATACTAGAGAAGATGTTTTATGGAATAGAATTTTAACTTTATATATTTTAATTAAATCATATAAAATTTCTTTTTATAAAATGTTTTTTTTAGTTAAATATCAATATTTAAATAAACGTTTAACTTTTGTAAAAGATAAAAATTTAGAATTTTTATGGACAAGTATTCCTTGTGTTATTTTAATTATTATTGCTTTACCTTCATTTTATTATTTATATATTTCAGAAGAAAATTTAGATACTTTATTAAGTGTTAAAGCTATTGGATATCAATGGTATTGGACTTATGATTATGTTCAATTATTTCCAGTTTGGTTTAATAATTTTGTTGAAGATGCTAATTTAGATGTTGATGATTATATTATTGAAAGTTTTATGGAACCAACAGAATATTTAAATGTTAAATCAGGTATTTCTCGTTTATTAGAATGTGATAATTATTTATTATTACCAACTAATGTTCATTTAAAAATTATTATTTCAAGTATTGATGTTTTACATAGTTTTGCTGTTCCTGCATTAGGTTTAAAAGTTGATGCAGTACCTGGTAGATTGAATCAATTAGATATTTTTATCCATAGATCAGGAGTTTTTTATGGTCAATGTAGTGAAATTTGTGGAATAGGTCATGGATTTATGCCTATTTGTTTATATGCAATCTCTTATTTAAATTTTTTATTAGGAAAATGTTAAGACTTATATTAAAACTTCAAAGAATGTTTTTTGGAAATGAAGCACGTGTGTTTTCACGCTTAACGCCTCGTGAAAAATGGATTGCGCGTAAACGTCTTAAAAGACGTTTTATTTATAGTATTATTTTATTTCAATTATTTTTTATGTATCTTGCAGATATGAAACAAGGTGGTACACTTTTTCAAGCTTATATAGATTATCAACAGAATAAAATGATTGAGAAAGAACTTGAAGAGTATTATATATATATGGGTTGGATTTATTATGATTAGTATTAATTAATATTATTTTTTATAAATTAAAAATAAAATTTTATTTTTAATTTATAAAAAATAAGATAATATTTTCATTTGAATGATGAAAATGTAAGTATAAAATAAAAATTAATTAATTTTTTATAAAAAAGTATATTTTTTTTGTATCTTATTTAAAATTTTATGATTATTTTTCCTATTAATTTTTTTTATTCTTACAATTTTAATGATATTTTAGGTCAATTTTTTTGGTATTATTATTTTAATGGTTTCTGCATGGAGGTTGCTATTGGTTTAGCTTTGTAATTGTTTATTATAGACTTAGAGGACCAATTGATACAAAATACATTTATTTATCTAAAGGTTAAAAAATATGTTTTATTGTTATTATTAACATATTTTTGTAATTTTAGTAATTTTTCTTATATATTAATATTTTTCAAAAAAAATTATTAAATTTAATTTTGTAGTTTATTTTTTTCGACACTTATTTCAATTTTTTTAGTGTATGAAGTTGTTTATTTAAATTCATTTTTGTTATATTGAATTAGGTTCATGGTTTAATGTAGGTTCGTTTTAAGTTTAACTGGACATTTATTTTTGATAAATTAACAGTTTAATGGTTTTTTAATTTTAATGATTTCATTTTTTAGTTCATTGTTTTTGCTTATGATTATCTTGAGATGTGATCCACATTTAATTAGATTTTTAATTTATTATCAATTTTTCAATTTATGGAAGTATTAGTTACTGCTGGTACAACAGTTAAATTATTTTAGGATGGGGAAGGTGTGTTTTAATGTCATATTTATTAATTAATTTTGGTTTACTCATTATTTTGGCAAATTCTGGTTTAATGGCAATTATTTATAATAGAATAGGAGATGTTGGAGTTATTGTGTAACAAGTATTTATTTTCAGAAATACCTTAATTTTATAAATTTACCTAATAACTAAAGTTATTTGTTGATGCACTTGTTTTATTTTATGTTTCTGCTATTGATATTGTAATATTTTTATTATTTCTTAGAACCATAGGAATCAGCTCAAACTTTTTAGAATCTTGGTTATCATAAGTTATGGCTGGTCCGACACCAGTTCTATCATTATTACATGCTAGGTACAATGATCGTTAGTGGAGCATTTTTATTACAACGTTTTACCTTATTATTCATAGTTTTTAAGTGGTATGTGTATAATAACGATAATTG
>JADJHD010000029.1 GCA_016707705.1 Bacteroidales bacterium | reverse complement strand
CCATATTCAGGTCGGCAGCATTGGTTACCTTGTAGCCATCAGGGATATTGAAGGTAAGCCTGCGATAGTAGTTTCTCAACGTTCCAACATTGATAGGGAGCTTTCTTTCGGTTTCCTGGTACAACTCCGACTGCTCTCCAATGGTTTCACCAATCCTAACCAGGATATCATTTCCGGCGGTCTCTACCAATGCTGAGGCAGTGAGTTTCAGATCCCAGGCCATAGGCTTAACTCCAATATCCTCTGGATTTGAGTTCTGCACATCATAGGACTCAATCTCTGTATTTTGCTTGCCCATATTGAATACAGTACTGATAATTTCATCCTTCCTTTCATTGTTAATCAGATGCCAGAAGGATTGAAAAGTGGTTGCATTCAGTCCCGTAAATACCCTGCGTGAATTGGCGTGCAACATATTGGTTTGCAGATCGATGCTGAGATCCTGAATAATGGAATCGGTGTTTGAAATCGGTGGCTCTACCGGAATCTTACCCAGCTGATAGCCTAAGGATGACAGTTCCTCATTTAGTTTGATAGGGTGGGTGAACAGTGCATACGAACCCCTGTACATTCTCGGGCAAGGGACCCAGACGATAGGCTGGATCATCCGGCACCATGTATTTGTCGGCCTGAGGGAAATAAAGCAATTGTGTCTGCAGATAATTGAAGCCATTGAAATCCGGGTCAAAGGGCTGGTCCTCATTATTGCCTGCTATTGCCAGCTCAAATGGAACCGCTGCTTCCCTGAATAGTGCAACAAACAGCCGGATGGCATTGGGCTTGCTGCACTGCTTGTTCTTGATCACTTCATTCAGGGTCTGTGAATAGGTAATCTCCTCCGAAATGGCAATCTGCGATTTTACCCAATTCTCAATTCCCCTGATTCTGGCTTCAGCCGGACTTGCGGGTGGATTAATCTTTTTCAGCAGGGACTCCACAGCGGACTTTTCCTTTTTGTCAATGTCAAAAGTATTGTCATACAGGTTCTTGCATGCCTTCGACCAGGAATAAATCCGCATTGAACTATTGTAGTGGTTGTATGAAAGGGTATATTCATACCTCATCATATTGGCCTTGTAGTTGGAATACAGCTCCTTGCTGATGGCAGGGATATAATCGATGCTGGCTTTCAGGTAGGTGATCTCATCGTCCTTCTGCTCCATTGTAAAAGCCGGGAAGCCATTATAACTCTTCGCTATATATTCCAGTTTTGAGGGATATACAAACATCGTCATCACATTCGATCTGGGAACTTCATCCTGAATGTAAACGGTGCTGTAGGGATTGAATTTCCTCTTCAGGATGTAGAAGTATTCCAGTTGTCCTCCTACTTCAGCTCCTTCAACTGCAAAGGTCTTGTAATCTCCCTTGTTGTCAAGGTTGTCAATCTGACGGATGCTCTCCTGCTTAAGTTCAGTAATCCTTCCGCTCGGCGAAAAGAACCTCGCCTTGATGGAGATAATATCAATCACATTGTTGATCGGGATATAGATCTTATTGTAATTGTCGATGGCGGCATGCGAATCCAGCTTCAGCTTCTTGTGAAAAACCACAACTTCCTCAAACTGGTCTTCCTGGTTGGTTACCACCTCCAGTATCCTGCGTTCAAGCATGATACTTGCACCATTGATGCATTTAACGGTGTCGGGCTTTCCGTTAATAGGAAAGGTGCTCCAGCTGTATTTGCCGAATTTTGATTGAGCGAAAAGGCTAATCGATAAAAAAGAAATCAGAAAAATAAATAGGATTCTCATGATCAGATTTTGTTTAATACGATGGATTTTGAATATGCTTTATTCATCAGGATGAGCATTTCCCTGAAACCTTGAAGATCATCTCCCTTTATCAGCAGGTAGTCAATTCTTATGACGGAATTCAGGATAATCCTGTTTCCCTGCTGCGAGTAGGAAGAATGAAAAGTGAACCGGGGATGCTCATATGCGAGTGCTTCCGGCAGTACGCTGGCTTTGGTGCCTTCCGGGAGCTCAAGTATGCTTACGAAGCTATGGGTAAAGCTGAAGTCGGTTTCAAAGGGCTGAATACGGTCGGGTTTGATGCTTACCTTCTGGTACAGCCTTTCAACATTCAGGTTTACATAGTTCAAGCCTGCATTGGTGGTTACGTAATCGGGTATTTCAAACTCATATTTCAGGGTAAAGGGCTTGTCAATAAGTTCAGGATCAGTGGTTGTGACTGATAATCCCTGGAATTTATTGCTGGTAAATTGCAGGAAGTTCCCCAATAAATCCTTGTATTTTGAGGGTTCCGTTGCATCCAGTATGCTCAGCAGGTCCGATTTCCTTTCCCCATTGATGGTGCAGCTGCCTTTCCCGCTTAACTTGCCATTTGCAATGCTGAGCCAGGTGGTATCTGTTATGGCGTTCATTTCCGGCCTTGCAATCGGGAGGTTGATCAAATCAAATTTCCGGGACCGTTTTCCACCATGGTTTCCTTGCCTTGTATGAAGGATGGAATCTGTCCCAATGCATGATTTTCAGTAGTACCATCCAGTGCAACGGGTTCGCCCTTGTTCCACCAGATGCAGATCATGTGATCGTCGTTCGACATGGAAGGAAATTCTGAATATTTATACGGAATATCCCTGCTTCCTATCCACGCCAGGCTTGCCTTTGATCCGGCAGCTCTGAGCATGGCTCTAAGCAGACTCGATTTTCCCTTGCAGTCGCCGTAACGATGTGCCAGAACAACTGCTGCCTCACCGGGAACCTGTCCGTTATCGCCGTCCTCAATCGCTATATATTTCACATTCTTCTGAACCCAGCGGTAAATGGTTTTTACCCTTTCGGTTTCATCCTGAATTCCGGCGGTTAGTGAGTCTACCAGCTGCTTGATTGCAGGCGATTCAAGGGAATCCAGCTTGCTGATATGTCCATAGTGCCAGGTATAGAGATCCCTGGCATTGCCCATTATGGGGAGAACGCTCTCCTTTTGCTGTACCGATGCGATATGAATGATAATATGCGGGATGTAGTAGGAGGGGTCTGGTGAGTAATCTTCAGACTGATAGGCTTTTAATCCGGAGGTATACCATTGGTAGACAACCTTTTTGCCCTTGATGGTTTTTGAGAAATGCACCTGTTCGGCGTCGTTTCCGAAGATTTTGTAATTCAGTTCGACGGTTTCAGGCATTGTAATCTCAAGAACGGCACTATCGGAAGGAATGGAGCTCCCAAAGTAAAAAAGGACGGGATAGTAGGGCGTCGAGAAGATAATCTCTGATTCGCTTACCATCTTAACACCCGGACCTACCGATGGAAAGGTGAAGCCCAGGGAGTAATTATCATCAAAATACAAGCCCCCATTGATTTCGGATGATTTGGAAAACTCAGAGACCTCTGCTTTTTTGTATTCCTTTTCTCCCGGAAGCAGACTGTATGCTTTGAGGTAATTCAGCTTGAAATTCTTGTTGAAATACTCCTTTGAATCAGCATAGGTAGTTACATTGCCTGTAAGAAGCATCAATGAGCTCTGATTGTAACTCTTGATTTCAGGCAGTCCCTTGCTTCCGGCAGTAATGGTGATCTCTTTCCTTTTAATTTCACTGATTACCGAGTGTCCGGGGTACTTAGCCTTGAATTTTGCCATTTCCTGAGCAGGTTGCGCCAGGCAATTCAAGGAGGAAAGAAGGAAGAGGAAGACTGCAGATAAGGGTAGCCTAGTAGGTCTTGATGTCATACATATCGCCGTTTGAATAGTAAAGGGTTTCTGCGAGTTTTCCGGCAGCATTGTATATATTCCATTCGCCAGATTCCTGGTTTTCAAGATGCCTGCCTTCTTTATGCTTTAGTCCTGTAATGTAGTACAAAGCATAGGGGCCGCTCAGCTGGTCCCTAAGATAAGTCATGGATTCCTTCAGCTTGCCGTTATCGTAGTAGATATTGCAAACTCCTTCATAATCTCCCAGAATGCAGGTGTATTCCTTGGCAATCTTCCCATTTGGGTAATAGGTAACCTGCTTTCCATCCAAAAGTCCATCCTGTATGATTAATTTGGCGGAAACTGCTCCTGTAGGGAAATAGGTGGTGATCTCATGCCTTCCCCTGGAAACAGGGATAGCTGCAACGAAATGACCGGGTTTGTCCTGATAGGAGATTTCCTGAATTACATTATTGACAAACAGGAATCTATGCATCAGAAGACTATCCGGGGAGTAGTAAGTGCTGAAACCGTTCTTCTTGTTATCTTCAAATTCCATGGTTCTAAAGACTCTTCCATTAGAATGGTACTCTGTGTAACGACCCTGGTTTTCTCCTTCTTCATAGATTTCCCTGGTATCAACCTTGCCGTTTTCATAGCGGATCAATTCTCCATGCAGGCTATTCATAACGTATGGGGCCTTTCCGATCAGAGTGCCATGATAATCCCATGTGAGGGCATCCCCTTCAATTTTTCCATGAATATATTTTAGTCGGGTACGAAGCTGACCATTCGGATAATACCATTCCTGTACTCCATTGAAAAGGTGGTCGGCAAGATTGTTTAGCCGCTTTACCTTACCATTGGCGAAGTGAGATTTGAAGGTTACTGAATCGTATTTTATGTCAAGGTCACTTTCTGTCTTATCGTTTTGGTCATAGGTTATAATTCTGATAGGATCACCGTCAGCATTGAAGTATTCTTCATAGTCCTTCCGGCCATCGGGAGTGAAGTACAGCAGTTGTCCGGTAAGCGTTGAATTATCAAAGAATGCGATAGACTCTACTGCTTCATTGGAGAAGTAATCAATGAAGATTCCATCCCTGCCGTTCTTGTTGAAGTTGCCTTTCGACTCCAGAGTACCGGTGCTGTAATACTTTTTGTATTCTCCCAGGATATAATTACTGTCGCTTGAATAGATCTCGTTCGGCTTGCCATTGGAATGAAAGGTCCTTTGCTCACCGGAAGTCATTGCATTTTGATAGTTGAATTCATTCTGAACATTGCCATTGATGTAGTAATACTTCCACTTGCCTTCCATAAAGCCGTTCTTAAGCAAGCCTTCAGTTTCCGTGGCACCATTTTCAAAGAAGGTCTTAAAGTAAATCTGGTTATTCCTGAGAGAGTCCTGATAAATGATATCACCCTTTCCATTGTAGGCAGTAATTTTTATCAGGCTGTCACCTTTGAACATCTGAACGGAGGCTTTCTTTCCTGACGGATAATAGCTGATTCTGCTGCCATTTAGAAGGTCATGTTCATACTTGTCATCCTGCTCCGAGATGTTTCCTTTCCGGTCGAAGGAAGTTTTCTTGCCGGTGAGTTCACCTTTCTCGTTGAATTCCATTTCTGCAGATTTATGGCCATCCTGATAATACTGTATTTTCTTCCCAACAGCAGTATCATTGACGTAATTAACCTCTGTCTCCTTGATTCCTGTTGGATACCAGGTAGTGAGAGGTCCCTGAAGCAGACTGTCGCGGAAAGCGCCCTCGGCTTTTGGTTTTCCATTGAGCCAGAATTCGGTTATTTTGCCTTCAGCCTTGTCGTTCACGTATTCCATTTTACGTGAAAACCCCGTTGTGTAATTGTAAACTCTTACGGTACCATTTAGCTTATCATCACTGTAGTTGTATTCTGATTGAGGATATCCGTTGAGAGTGTATTCCAGTTCTTTTCCGCATCTTATACTTTTAGCGCGGGGATAGGTGCCTTCAAGCTGTCCGTTGGGATGAAAGCGCTTGCAGATACCTTCAAGTTCACTATCCTTGAATTGAAGCTGCTGGTTCAGGATGCCATTTGAATTATAGAGGAGATATTCGCCCTGCAGTTCATTGTTGACATAAGTTCCTTTTTCCTTCAGCAGTCCGTCGCTGTTTATGGTAATCCAAAGGCCGTTCTTAACCTCTTCAGGTGAGGTTTTCAATTCCCCGATCTGGTTCAGGTTGCCATCTTCATCGAAATGGAGCATGGTAATCTTCTTTTCTTCATTGCTGAAGGAATAATCAGAATCCCTGTATTGGAAAAGAAGGGTGCGGGCCCATTCAACAAAGGCATTTAACTCGGTAACGTTCTTATTTATCCAGTCAAGAATTTTATCATCCTTAACTTCCTTAAATGAATAGTACAGGTAGGTGTCGAATGCTCCCTTATTCATGACCTCCTTGAAGAACCTCAGGTAGAACTGGTTATAAAAGGAAGGATCATTGGGGTTGAACTGCATGGAACTAAAGAGCAGGTACGACTGACGGGTGGTAACGTAATTGATCTTCCCTGTGAACTCAAACTTTTCATTGAAAGCCAGTTCCGAGTTCATCAGTTCATTCAGGTAATCCCAGTTTTTATGTTCGTATGAGGCAGGATAGGGGTAGAGATAGGGTTTGTAAACCGAATCAATCTTACCGGTAACCATTTTCTCAAAGGTGGAGAGGTAGGAAACTCTGGGGTTTACCAGAATTGCCATATTGCTGGCCAGGTAAGCCTCTCCTTTGCGACCCATCATGAAATTAGCCCTTGCCAGTGCCAGATGACTTCCTGCATGGAAGGGCCTGAAGCGGATTGCCTGTAAAAGCAGTGCTTCAGCTTCAACAGGCTGGTTGTTATTTATGTAGCACAATCCAAGGTTGAACAGAAGGTTGGCATTGTATGGCCAGATAAGTTTTGCCTTCTCAAGGAACTTTATTGATTCGCCGGTTTTTCCGATATCATCCATCAGACTGCCAAGAAAGGTGGTTACTGCAACGTCTTCCTTGTTCAGGTCGTAGGATTTGGAGCAGAGTTCATAGGCAACGTCAAGGGAGTCCATTTGCTTGTAGCATAAGGCTTTTTCATAGAGGGCCCAGGCATAGTTGGGGTCTGCGGGACTGATCTGATTAAATGCGGCAAGTGCGCCTTTGTAATCATCTTCATCATAAAGGCCGATACCCTTGGTGATCAGTTCATGTGATGCAGCTCTCGCAGAACTCTCTGACTGTGCAGCAACTGAAATGGAAAACAGGAGGAAAAGAACAAAAAGGATGGTGTTTTTTTTCATAAAAACGGGGATAATTTGAATTGGAAAACTAAAGCAGAACCAAATTTAAGTATTTATGTGTATGATGTGTTTTTCTTTCTCGATGAACCTCTGCGTAATAATAACTTCCACAGAGTAACACTGAGAACCACTGAGTAACACGGAGGCTCTCAGTGAACCTCTGTGCCTCCTCTGTGTAACTCCGTGCAAGAAAAAAAACTTCCACAGAGCACCTATGCGTTATAACCTGAGCCTTTTAAGACCATCTTTAAGTAAAGGAACGTTAAAATTAATCAGCAAACCTAACTGCTTATCTGCAAATTTCAGGTAAGTCAGAACCTGAGCCACATGCACAGGCGCAATAGCCTCAATCGACTTCAACTCCAACAGGACAGTTTTCTCAACCAGAATATCGATCCTGTAACCATATTCCAGTTTAATATCCTTATAAACCACCGGCACCGGCACCTGTCTCTCAATTTCCAATCCGGCACACTTCAACTCAAACGCCAGGCACTCCTCATAAGCCGACTCCAGTAATCCGGGACCAAGCCTTTTGTGAACCTCAATAGCGCAACCAATTATCCTATCTGTTAATTGATCAATTTCCATGAGCAGCACTAATAATCAACTCCAGATTTGACTTACTTACTGAAAGGAAAAATCAAACTGATTCTTATCTTAGGTTAAACTCTTCTGAAACTAAGCAGTATTATTGAATTTGAAGCAGGGAAGAGAAAGATGTATCTCAAATTTTGAATACCTGAATAATTGAAAACTGGCAGCTAAAAATGGATACAAAAAGCAGGGAGTAGATATAATAGCAAGGTAAACTCAATATGAATATTGAACGATGAAGGTAAGGCAAAATTTAATTCTGCAAAGTATACTGGCAGATTAAATTATCGCTCCAGGTCGATGAAGGTGAAATTATGATTATCATCCTGACTATCAATTTCTTCCACCTTCTTCCATTCTGAAAAGTTGATTTCAGGGAAGAAAGTATCTGCCTGATAGGACTTTTTAACCATGGTCAGGTACAATTTATCCGCCAATGGAAGGAACTGCCTGTAAACAGAACCACCCCCAATGATGAAATTCTCCTGTCCCGGTTCCATTTTCTCAATAGCCTCATCAATGCTGTAAGCCATCACACAACCTGGAATCTGTTCACCGGCAATGTCAGTGATCACCACACTCCTGCGATTAGGTAATGGCCTGATGGGAAGGGATTCAAAAGTCCTTTTCCCCATCACTATTGTATGCCCGGTGGTTAGTTTCTTGAAACGCTTCAGGTCCTCAGGAATATGCCAGAGAAGCTGATTCTCAAGTCCGATGGCATTATTTTCAGCAATTGCGACTATTATCGATATGATTGGTTTCATGAGGGGGGATTCAAGGGTGAATTGCAGTTAGTTTTATTTCGAGGGCACTGCTGAACAGACTAAACAGCTACCGGAGCCTTTATGGCAGGGTAGGAGTCATAGTCGCTGAGTTCAAAGTCCTCATACTTAAAGTCGAAAAGGTCTTTGATTTCAGGATTCAGCTTCATTGTTGGAAGGGGTTTCGGCTCCCTGCTCAATTGTAAATCTACCTGCTCAAGATGATTCAAATAGATATGGGCATCCCCGAAAGTGTGAATAAAGTCACCAGGTTGCAGTCCGCATACCTGTGCCATCATCTGGGTCAGCAAGGCATAGGAAGCAATGTTGAAGGGCACTCCCAGGAAAATATCAGCACTCCTCTGATATAGCTGACAGGATAGCTTTCCATCAGCTACATAAAACTGGAAGAGCACATGACAGGGAGGGAGAGCCATTTTATCGATTTCACCAACATTCCAAGCACTAACCATAATCCTTCTCGAATCGGGATTATGCTTTATAAGCTCAATGGCCTGCCTCATCTGGTCAACGGATCCACCGTCAGCAGTTCCCCAGCTTCTCCACTGGTGGCCGTAAATAGGGCCCAGACTTCCATCTTCACGAGCCCATTCATCCCAGATGCTCACCTTGTTTTCATGCAAGTACTTTACATTGGTTTCCCCCTTGAGAAACCAGAGCAATTCATGAATAATGGAGCGCAAATGGACCTTTTTTGTGGTAACCAGAGGAAAGCCTTCTTCGAGCTTAAACCTCATCTGGTACCCAAAAACACTAATGGTGCCCGTTCCGGTGCGGTCCTGCTTCTTGTTTCCTGTTTCCAGGACATGCCTGAGCAGTGAATGGTATTGCTTCATGTGTAATGATCAAATTGAAGATCGGCCTGCGTAAACCTCAGTCCGGCATGGTTAATCAGGTAACAAATTACCTTATTCAAAGGTGCTAAAAATCATGAAAGGACGAATCCGGAATTATTCAAAGTTATCAACAGATGAAGCATTGAATTGTAGGAGCACACCTCTTATTTTATGAGGAAAATCAATCTCCGGGAATTATGCAGCATAGGACATGACAAGAAGCTATGCCGGAAACAGTTTCCTGACAAATGCCTTAAGAGAATCTGCAGATACTTTTAGTGAGCGACTCCGGCAAGATCCTTCTGATCGTGCTTATGCTTGAAAAGCACTGCAAAAGCGATGGTAACTATCAATGCGTAAATGGCAAATGTAAGCCAGATGCTATGCCAGTCCTTCATTCCATCATGAGTGAAATACTTATCAATGATGTAGCCGCTGATTTTGCTTCCGGAATAGGCTCCAAAGCCGTTGGTCATCATCATGAACAGTCCCTGGGCACTTGATCGTATCCTTGAATCAGTGGTTGTTTCAACGAAGATGGAACCGGAGATATTGAAGAAGTCGAATGCCATCCCGTAAACGATACATGAGAGTATGATCATCCATAATCCACCGGCTGGATTTCCAAAGGAGAATAATCCAAAGCGCAGTACCCAGGCCACCATGGAGAACAACATCACTTTCTTGATTCCGAATCGTCTCAGGAAGAAAGGAATAGCAAGAATAAACAAGGTCTCCGATATCTGGCTGATCGACATTATAATGGTCGAATATTTAACTACGAATGAATCTGCATATTGAGGAACGTTTCTGAAATCATCCAGAAAAGAATCGCCGTACATATTGGTAAGTTGAAGGGCAGCACCAAGGAACATGGCGAAAATGAAGAATAAGGCCATTTTGTAGTTGGCGAACAGTTTAAATGCATTTAAACCAAGTATTTCCACGATGGAGGAATTCTTGCCCAAAGATTTCTGAGGAAGGCATTTTGGAAGGGTAAAGGAATAAATACCCAATGCAATAGCTGCGAAGGCCCCGATTAAAAACTGATTGGCATTAGCCTTGCTTCCTGTAAGGTTCGTGATCCACATGGCTGCAATAAATCCAATTGTCCCCCAAACCCTGATGGGAGGGAACACCTTTACCACATCATAGTTATTGTTCTTCAGGATTGAATAGGATATGGAGTTTGAAAGGGATATCGTCGGCATATAGAAGATCATTGCCAGTAATATCACATAGTATAAAGTATCAGGATCATTTACCTGTGGAACGAAAAACAGGACAACCCCGTAAAGAATCTGCAATACACCATAGAGTCTCTCAGTATTGATCCATTTATCGGCAATAATGCCCGTAATTGGAGGCATAAAAATGGAGGCTATTGCCAATGTTGAGAAAATTGCTCCAAACTGTGCACCAGTCCACCCTTTTGCATTGAAACAATAGGTTCCGATAGTAATCAACCATGCTCCCCACACAAAAAACTGCAGGAAACTCATAATCGTCAGTCGTAATTTCAAGTTCATTGTTTCTACTTTTATCTCTTTATTCTTATTTTTTGTTTGGTGAATACAGAATTCAGTCAATTTAAAATTTGTGATTGCTGGGCGATGCTTTTATTTTTTCCGGATCTCATCCCTGATTAATGAAGCTCTTTCATAATCCTCATTGTCAATGGCTTTCTGCAGTTCTTCTTCCAGGTCTTCAAAGTTCATCATACCGAACTCGCTATGAATCTCTTCGTTTTCAGCTACAGGGGAGAAATTCTCACTCTCATCATCCTCATAGGTGATGCCGGCCTGCGACATGATATTCTCATAAGTGTAGATCGGGCAGCCGAACCTGATGGCAAGTGCTATGGCATCCGAAGTGCGGGAATCAATATTCTTGATTTTAATGCCATCGTTGCACACAAGCAAGGCAAAGAAGATTCCTTCCTGGAATTTATTGATGACCACTTCCTCCACTGTCACGCCGAATGCATCAGCGAAATTGCGGAAAAGGTCATGTGTAAGGGGACGGGAGGGTTTCATCTTCTCAAGCTCAAGTGCAATGGCCTGAGCCTCGAAATGGCCTATTACAATTGGCAAACGCCGCTTTCCGCTAACTTCACCCAGGATGAGTGCATAGGAATTCGTTTGTGTCTGGCTATAGGATAATCCGAGGATTGTAAGTTCAATCTTTTGCACAGCAGCTATTCTTGAAGTTGCTAATCAATCATTTGCGGGGAGGTGATTCTCTATGACTTTCTACAGGAGTAGAATCAGGTAAAAGTATAAAGAAATCTTCAGCATGCAAAGATTGTGAGGAAGTTTTCAGATAAACCTCATGCTCACTTCTTTAAGGAATTTCTCCTCCAGTGTTCGGGCTATTCTCCTTACTACGGTCCTGCGGATTTCCAGCTCTACCGGCAGGCTTGGGTCCTGATGCGCTATGTTGATACGGGTACCAATGATGAAATTGATATCATCACTTTCGAGAAGCATTCTTACAATCTGATCTGCCGGACCTTTGCCAAGCTTGTACTTCTGTGAATAATCCTTGAGGATCTGCGATACCTTTCCAAGTGTCAGAATGCCTTCAGTAATCAGGTCAATGCCTTCCATAAAGGATACCGGTGGTAGATCGGGATCATCAAATTCGAAACTGTCGATAATGGGCATTGATAATTCCCTTGAGATAATATCACCTGTAGTTGCTCCGCAAAGTATCTTCTTCCCTTCAAATTTTCTCACTGCATCTGCCAGAACGATATCATTTTCTTCCTCATAGGGAGGACCTGTGCAAATCAGTAGTTTTCTGGGCTCCCTGAAATAGACCACAGCACAACTGGTGTCATCCTTGGGATGGTAGTTATCGTTGAGATTGGCAATATTCACAACCTTGGCGGCAAGCTGCTGCGCGATATGGTAGGATCATGGCTTGCCAGCTCTTCAATGTATGCTACATGGTTATCCTGTCCCCAGCCAAATGGGAGTTTATTGCTTCCCATTCCCGACTGCACAACACCATCGGAGCAGATCACAATCCTGTCCTCCTTTTTATGGGTATAGGTACAGGTGCGAAGTTCCTTTCCTGAATTCCGCTCTGAATCGAGCACAATAGACCTCCAGCCCGGATCAAAAGATTTGTTCTTCCGCAGGATTACCGTTTGGGGATTGTCATATTCCAGAATCCGGGTCTCCCCGTCAATTTCAATATCAACAATGGTAAAGGTTGAATAGCTCATTTGCCGCTCACTGCATACCGGAAGGGTATTCATGATCAGATCGGCGATCTTGTGAACCTCCTTATGCTCTTCGGTAAAATTGAGAGCCATGGTTGCCGTTAAGGTCGAAAGCATGCTGGCCTTCACCCCATGGCCCATGCCATCGGATAAAACAACTATAATGCGGTTCTCCTCATTGATCCTGCGTGTCAGAAATTTATCCCCACAGATCCTTTCCAGGTCATGGTTCTTCTGAACTGCATTCACTTCCACATAAAACTGGTTCTCTGGCATGTGATGATTCCTTACTAATTGACCTGTTATTGATACTATTCAGTTGTGTTTTGCCCCGAACGATGGGATTCAATGATCGAATTCAGCATCTTTTCTGTTTTTGATGCGCCCTCACCCAGCAGGAATGCTATCTGCTGGACAAGTTCCAGGTTCTGGTCTATCACTTCGGTTACCCTGTTGATTACCTCTTCCTTCCTCACTTCCGGCATGTACATATCCCTGATAACGCCTCCCACAATCTTGTTTTTCTTAATTGTAAAGATGGTGACATTCAGCAGTTTGTCATCAACATGCACATCCCTGCCGTGCACATCCTCAGCACTGGTAAGCACATAGGAGAACAGCTTGTAAAACTGGAAGGGAAGCAGCGATTTGAGGTCGGCGCCTATGAGTCCGGGGATGATTTCATTGATTTCGGCAGCATCACTTCCGAGTATGGTGACAAAACTCTCGTTGGAGCCGATGATTTTAAGATTCTCATCCACAATGACCACTGCTGTTGGAAGTTTCCTTAGCATGGTCTGTGTCGTTTCGAGCGCATCCTGAGCCAGCTGCTTTTCATTCAGGGCCCGCTTTTCCGAATCCTGCAATGCCTGTTGTGTGCGTGCAAGCTTATCATTGGTGACTTTAAGGGTTCGGATATATTCCTGCTTGCTCTTCAGCGAATGCATAATGCACATATCGGTACGGGCAATTCCGCTGGCAACTGCTTCTGCAAACTCCCTGCAGCTTTCATAGCCGCAGGCCCGGCAGCCCAGATTTTGTCCTTCCTCGTTCTTTTCAATAATCTTGAGGATTTCTTCAACCTTTTGCTCCGAGGGTGCCGGCATGCGCTGGTCATTCATTGCGAAACCACGGCTAAGGTCAATTCCGGAGAATTCATTCACGGATGCTTCCCATTTGGCCTTGTCGAATTTCTTCAAACGCTTGCTTGCGTATTCAGTGACCAGGGTATGCCTCTTGTATTTTTTGCCACCGGGTGAGGTACCGGGACCCATGATGCAGCCTTCGCAGTAGAATATGTTGAAATGCTTTTTAATAAAGTCGATGCTTTCATCAAATTGCCTTATGGCATTCATGACCTCTTCGCGTCCATCCACCGTTACCGTTCTGCCTTCCAGAATATCTTCATTCAAACCGCTAGCCTGAAGGATTCCATTGCTGATGGGGAAAAGAGAGCCTTTATATCCCAGAGGTTCATTGAATTCTGAATATTCGATGTTGCTTTCCTTGATATTGAATTCTTCGAAGAGCTTCCTCAGTTCGGTGAAGGTGAGAACAGAATCAACCTTGCTTTCGCCTTCAAATCGAAGTGCTTCTTCCTTGGCGGCTATGCAGGGACCGATATACACCACTTTTATGTCAGGTCCGTAGAGTTTTCTCATCACTCTTGCACTGGCAAGCATGGGAGTGACGATGGGAGCAAGGTTATCGATAAGTTCAGGATAGTATTTTTCAACCAATGAGATAATGGGAGGGCAGTTCGCCAGGATGTAATACTTGCCTAAAAAGTTCGAAAGGAGTTCATTGTATTTTTTAGCGACCAGGTCAACACCGAATGAGGATTCATGGACATAGTCGAAGCCTGTCTCCAGGATCATTCTCACGAACTTCCTGTAATCGGTGATATCATCAAATTCACCGGAGATGCTGGGTCCAACAACGGCCACCACCTTGCTGTCGGAGCGAAGAAGGGCTTTCGTTTCTTCCCTTGAATCGTGATAAAGGATAGCGCCGGGGTGACAAACGCTCAGGCAACTTCCGCAGCCTATGCATTTTTCGGGGACTATTCTTGGGAAATCATCATTTGGCCTCAGTTCAATGGCTTTGACAGGACAAATCCTGATGCAGGCGTAACAAGCCTTGCATTTATCTTCCTCAATGAAAACCAGTGGATTTTTCATAGTTCAGTACTTTATCTGGAATGCGCCTGTTCAATAATTGAAGAAAAGAAATTGTCGAGAAGGGAAAGCAGTTTTTCCTCATCTACCTTTTCATTGATCATTTCATCAATTTTCAGGACCGGCCCCTTGGCACAATGTCCAAAACATCTTTCCCCGTGAAACTTTACTTCATTAAGCAGGTTCCTGTCGCGGAGGTAATCAGTGACAAGCTTTACCAGATGCTTGTTCCCCCGTGCAAAACACGAACTGCCAAGGCAAATGACGATTTCTTTCTTGAGTGGCTCCATATCGCTGATGATAGTTTGAAGAACTTGTCAGGTTGAATGTTTATACATTGCTAAACAAAAGTAATAAAGTTCTTTTTGACCTTCTATTGTTAAATAGATAACATTGTTATTTTTTTCACAAATAATTTCAATATTCAAAATCTATACTATATTTTTGTACTTCAATACACTCTTGAATACTCCAGAAAAAAATGCCACAGACCTTAGATGAACTGGTAAGCAGGTACAAGCAAGGAGTACCGGAATCATTATTACCCCTGTTGCAGGATATTCAGGATGAGTTCGGTTTTCTCAATGAAGAAGCCATCATCCGGGTTGGAAGTCATTTGAAATTGCCTGCAAGCAAGATTTATGGGATCGCCACATTTTTCGATCAGTTCAGGTTCGTAACCCAGGGGCGTTACCATATTCTGGTTTGCCGGGGTACTGCCTGTCACATGAGCGGATCGTTCAATGTGCTTAAGGAACTGGAGAAAATCCTGAAGATAAAGGAAGGACATACTACCCGCGACGGGTATTTCAGTCTTGAAGCTGTGAGTTGCATGGGTGCCTGTGGAATGGGACCTGTAGTTAAAGTAAACGGGGAATTCCATAAAATGGTTTCCAACTCTTCAATCCAAACGCTGATAGAGCAGCTTCGCAAAAGGGCTTAAAACTTATTAAGGCATGAATGAAACTGAAGTTCTGATTAGGGAAGTGCTGGAAGATAAAATCCGGTAACAGATCGCGCAATTCGGGATCAGCTCACCGTGCTCAGGAATGAACGGATTTCAAAACCGCATATCTATATCGGAACAGGTACCTGCGGACGTGTAGCAGGTGCATATGATACCCTGGAAGCCACCAGAAAGTATCTTGAGGAAAACAATATTCCGGCGAGGATCATAGAAGTCGGCTGCATAGGATTATGCTCCTATGAACCAATTCTCGATGTACAGTTACCAGGAAAGGCAAGGGTTTCTTTCAGAAATGTTGAAGCCGGACAGGTTGAATCATTGCTCGATGATGTGTTTAACGGACATTTGCCGGATGATCAGGTGATTGGACAATTCCAGAATGATATTCATGATCCATGGGATACCGTGGGCAGAATCGACAGGATTCCCTTCTTCGCATTGCAACATCGTATAGTCCTTAAGGATTGCGGTATCATTGATCCTACTTCCATTGAAGAATACATTGCAAGGGGAGGCTATCAAACCTACCTTAAATGCATCAGAAATTATACAGCAGAGAAAATCTGCGACTGGGTTGAAGAAAGTGGACTGCGTGGCAGGGGAGGTGGAGGTTATTCCACGGGAAAGAAATGGCTGATAGCCCATAATTCAATCAGCGACCAGAAATACCTGATATGCAATGCTGCCGAGAGTGATCCCGGGGCATTCATGGACAGGGCTATTATTGAAGGCAATCCTCATCTTCTTCTCGAAGGAATAGCAATTGCCGCCTATGCCATTGGTGCTACAAAAGCCTACATCTATGTAATGGCTGAATATGACCTTGCATGGAGACGATTAAAAATTGCTCTTGAGAAAATGAAGGAGTATGGTCTTCAAGGCTATAATCTTTATGGCAGCGGTGTCGACCTGCAACTCTATCTGGTTAAAGGTCCAGGTGCATTCGTATGCGGAGAGGAAACAGCTCTCATCAAAAGTATTGAAGGAAAAAGGGGGATGCCTGAATCAAAACCTCCATTTCCTGCTATAGAAGGCTTATTCAAGAAGCCTACCGTAGTAAACAACGTAGAAACCTTATCCAATATACCCTATATACTCAGGCATGGTCCCCAGACTTTCAATGCTATTGGTACAGCCAACAGTAAGGGGACCAAGGTCTTTGCACTTTCCGGAAAAACAGAAATTACCGGACTGGTGGAGGTTCCCATGGGCACGACCCTGAAGGATATCATCTTCCGCATTGCAGGCGGTATCAAGGATGGAAAGGAATTTAAGGCTACTCAGATCGGTGGTCCGTCAGGAAGTTGTATTCCCGCTCATCAGCTGGATCTGCAGGTTGATTATGAATCCCTCTGGAATGCCGGAGCTATCATGGGCTCAGGCGGAATGGTGGTGATGGATGAGAATACCTGCATGGTGGATATGACCAAGTTCTTCATGAATTTCCTGAAGAAGGAGAGCTGCGGGAAATGCATTCCCTGCCGTGAAGGAACCCGAAGGATACATGAAGCCCTTGAAAATATTACCAAAAGATCAGTGAATGAAGGTGGGCATGAAACCCTGGAAAGATTTAAGGGGATTATGCAGTTGGAAGGACTGGCTGAAGTAATCAGAGATACATCCCTTTGCGGTCTGGGACAAACAGCTCCAAATCCGCTCATCAGTGCGCTTACATGGTTCAGGGATGAATTTGAGGAACATATTTTCGATCGGAAATGCAGGGCAGGAGTTTGTAAGGAACTGAGGGTGTACTACATAGATGTGGATAAGTGCACAGGTTGTGTTGCCTGCCTGAGGAAATGCCCTTCAAATGCGATTGTCGGACAGCCGCGACAGCCTCACTTCATTGTTGAGGAGAAATGCATCGGCTGCGGAATGTGCTTCGATGTGTGCAAATTCGTTGCAGTTACAGTTAAATAATTGTGTTGAGGCCTGATAAACAGAACCTATGTTTTTCGATATAGAAGTCAACGGAAAGATCATTAAAGCCAGGAATGGGGATACCATACTGTCGGCACTCGACAGGAATGGAATCAAGGTCCCTACGCTTTGCCATATCAATGACCTTCCTCCCAATGGTGCCTGCAGAATGTGCGTGGTAGAGGTGGAGGGCCGTCAGGCTTTATTGCCTGCTTGCTCCCATCCTGTTGAGGAATGGATGAAGATTAAAACTCACTCCCCCAGGGTCGTAAAAGCCAGGAAAACCAATATTGAGCTGTTGCTCAGCAACCATCCCGACGACTGTCTCTATTGCGAAAGAAACGGTAATTGCGAGCTTCAGAAGTTTGCAGAAGACCTGAATGTAAGGGAACGCAAATTCTACGGAAAGAAGAATAAATACAAAACTGACCCTTCAAGTGCCAGTCTGCTGAGAGATCCTGCAAAATGCATTCTCTGTGGCAGGTGCATCCGCATCTGTGAAGAAGTACAGCATATCACCGCCCTTGATTTTATTGGCAGGGGAAATAAAATGCAGGTAGGTCCCGCTTTCAACAGGGGAATGAACCTCTCCAGCTGCATTAACTGCGGACAATGCATCATGGTTTGTCCGACAGGAGCTCTCACCGAAAAACAGCATCCGGGTGAATTGCAGGATGCATTGCATAATCCTTCAGTCAAGACGGTGATTCAATGCTCACCAACACTGTCGGTCACACTTGCAGAAGAATTTGGTCTCAGGGCCGGCAAGGACATGGAGAACCTGATGTTCGCCGCCCTCAGGAAGCTTGGATTCGACTATGTTTTCGATACTTCCTTTGCCGCTGATCTGCTGATTGTTGAACAGGCTGCTGAACTTCTCTCAAAAATCAAGGAGAAACAGCCGATGCCTATGTTCTCCAGCTGCTGTCCGGCATGGATAAAATACGCTGAACAGGCAAGGCCACAGATACTTAACCTCATTTCTACCTGCAAATCGCCCCAGCAAATGATGGGGTCGCTGCTGACAAACCATTTTTCACAGGTAGAGATGATCAGTGATGAGAATCTATACTCTGTATCAGCAATGCCTTGCGTTGCAAAGAAATTTGAAGCCCAGCGCGAACAAATGACCCACAAGGGAATCACAGATGTGGATACTATCCTGACTACCCGCGAACTTGCCCGTCTCATTCGGCTTAATGGTATTGATATTCAGCAGGTTGAACCTGAACTTGCCGACCTTCCCTACAGATCAAGAAGTTCTGCAGGCAAATTGCTGGCTGTCAGCGGAGGCCTTACAGAAGCGCTTATTCGCACCCTGCATTTCATGATCACCGGCAAGGAGTTCACTCAGCCTAAGATTCAGGAACTGCGTTCAACAAAAGGCAGAAAGGAATTCTTCATTAAGATCGGGGAGTATAATCTTGGTTTTGCCGTTGTAAATGGAATTGGAAATGTGAGTGAATTGCTTGATGAAATCGAAAAAGGCAGAAATGATCTGCATTACATCGAGGTAATGGCTTGTCCGGGTGGCTGTGTTGCAGGCGGCGGACAACCCATTCACCCGGGTGAAAACCATAGCCGGGCAAGATCAAAGGCTGTTTATGAAGTGGATGAGAAGGAGCCTATTCGCTTTGCACACAAGAATCCTTCACTCATTTCGTTGTTTGATCAGTTGCTGGAAAAACCGATGAGCCTGAAATGCCAGCAACTTCTTCACACTTCCTATGAAAAAAGGGAAGTAATGCTTTAGATAGATTTATGAATCTCTGATAGAGAATTGATTAGAATAAATAAAAAATTAATCGCCTGAAAATCATGGATGCACTTGCTCCGGAAAAGGATAAAAAACCTGAACAGGAACATAAGCTGGTCTTCACCATCAAGGAGAAGTGCAGGGTGTGTTACACCTGTGTAAGGGAATGCCCTGCCAAGGCTATCAGAATAGCAGGCGGACAGGCGGAGATTATTTCCGAGCGATGCATTGCCTGTGGTAATTGCATCAAGGTATGCAGTCAGGGAGCCAAGGTGTTTCGCAGGGAAATTGACCCTGTGAAAAGATGATTGATTCAGGGGAAAAGGTAATTGCCTGTGTGGCACCGAGTTTTCCGGCTGAATTCGCTGAAATAAAGGATTTTAAAGTCTTGGTTGGAATGATCAGGGCGCTTGGATTTGAAAAGGTTACCGAAGTTTCATTTGGTGCCGATCTGGTTGCTCGCAAGTACAAGGATCAGCTAAGCCAGGGCAAGCAGGCGATTTCCTCGGATTGCCCGGCAATTGTTGCCTACATCGAAAAATACTACCCCGATCTGACCACCCATATGGCTGCTGTGGTATCACCCATGGTTGCCATGGCAAGGGTGGTGAGGAAAACTTACGGGGATAATTCAAAGGTTGTGTTTATCGGACCTTGTCTTGCCAAGAAGGATGAATCGCCTGAGATTGACAATGCGATTACTTTCAGGGAGTTAAGGGAGATGTTCCAAACTTTCAGGATCAAACCCAATCAGGTTATTACATCCGATTTTGATCCGCCACAGGGTGGGAGGGGTGCAATCTTTCCTCTTAGCCATGGTTTGCTTCATACAATGGAAGTCACAGAAGATATTCTGTCAGAGAAAGTTATTGTCGCAGGTGGACGTTCCAATTTCCTGGATGCACTGAGAGAGTTTGAGCATGGAAACCTGAATGGACATCATCTTCATTTGCTGTGTTGCGAGGGTTGCATTTTAGGTCCGGGGATGTCGCCGTACCCCAATACTGCCGCTTCAAGTCAGCGATTTGCCAAGAAAGCCAGGATCATCAGCTATGCCAATCAGAAAATGGCAACACTGGACAAGGAAGAATGGAATAAAAACCTGGATGAATTTGAAAAACTCAATCTTTCCCGAACATTTACTAAGAGAGATTTAAGAATACATAAGCCCAGCAGTGAAGAAATCAAGGAGGTGCTTTTCCGCATTGGAAAATTCTCCACCGATGATCATCTCAACTGTGGTGCCTGCGGTTATGATTCCTGTGAGAGGACCATGCCATAGCGGTGATAAACGGACTGGCAGAAACTGAAATGTGTCTGCCTTACAGCATCGAGAAATTGCATACCTATATCAGGGATCTTGATACCTCCAATCAGAAGCTGGCATCGGTACAGGAAGCACTTCGACATTCAGAGAAGCTTGCCGGAATGGGTCAGCTTTCTGCCGGGATTGCCCATGAATTGAATAATCCGTTGGGAGTTATCACCATGTACAGCAATATCCTGAAGGAGGAACTCCCGCAGGATAATCCAATGGTCAGGGACCTTGATCTCATTGTGGAGCAGGCAGAACGTTGCCGTAAAATTGTGGGTGGCTTGCTGAACTTTGCAAGGAAAAATCAGTTGAATGTCGATGAAACCGATGCCCTTAAACTAGCTGAGCATAGCCTGAACTCTGTAATTGTTCCGGATCATGTCACCATCCATATGTCGTCAAGTCTGAATAATCCGAATGTAATGCTGGATTTCGACCAGATGACACAGGTTCTGACCAATTTGCTGAAGAATGCAATAGAAGCCATGCCGGAAGGAGGGGAGATAAACCTGCTTATTAGCGATAATCCTGACAAGGTTATCTTCAGGGTTAAGGATAATGGCTCAGGTATAGAGAAGGAGAATATGGATAAGCTTTTCACTCCTTTCTTTACTACTAAAGGCATTGGTAAAGGCACAGGACTCGGTCTTCCGATTATCTACGGAATTGTTAAAATGCATAAGGGCGATATTCAGGTAGAGTCGAACTCGAATCCTGAAAAGGGTCCTACCGGTACAACCTTTACCATCACATTGCCAAGAAACAGGATGGTGTGAGAACAGTCAAATAGAGTTGGGGAAGATTGAAGGTGTGAATAGTTTGAATACGTTGAATTAATATAACAGCTTGAATTGCATCGATTAATAATAAAATTCTAATGAAAAAGAGAGTACTGATCGTTGATGATGACATGGACTATCTCTTCCAGATGAAAATCAAGGTTGAGAATATGGGATTCGAAACGATCATGGCTGAAAGCCAGGCAGAAGCTGAGAAAATTATAGAGGCCATAAAACCCGACCTCTGCATCCTTGATTTAATGATGGAATCTGATGACTCAGGATTTGTTCTGAGTTATAAAATCAAGCGCAGGTATCCCGATGTGCCGATTATTATTGCAACGGCTGTTACCGCCGAAACCGGCATGACCTTCGATATAAGGGCTGAGGAAAGCAAGAAATGGATCAATGCCGACCTTTTCCTCGATAAAGGCATCAGGAATGACCAACTGCATCGTGAAATCAAGAAACTTCTAAAACTGTAATATGTCTACTTTCAAGGTCCTCATTATTGATGATGAGCCGGGAATAAGGGAGGGTACGAAGAGAATCCTGCAAAATTTCAAGGTTGATTATCCATTCATGGATGAGCAGATTGATTTTCAGGTGCTGGAAGCCGGAACCGGAGCTGAAGGAATTGAACTGGTAGACAGGGAACAGCCGGAGATTCTTCTTTTGGATAATAAACTACCGGATATACAAGGAGTGGAGGTGCTTGAGTATATTAAAAACAAGCATTATGATATTGTTGTAGTGATGATTACATCCTACGCTTCCCTGGAACTGGCTGTGAAGGCTACCCGCGACGGAGCTTTTGACTTTATCCCGAAACCCTTTACACCTCAGGAAATTCGCGCTTCCATTGAGAATATCACCAAGCAGATCTTTCTCAAGCGAATGACCCAAACCCTGAACAGTACCGGCAAGCAAATCCGTTTCCAGTTTCTTTCAGTGCTTTCGCATGAACTGAAAGCCCCGCTGAATGCAGTTGACGGCTATCTGAGGATGATCAAGGAAAGGCAGATGGGGAATTCGATGGATGCCTATGATGAAATGGTAGATCGCTCGCTTGAGAGAATCAAGGGAATGAGAAACCTTATCATGGACCTTCTGGATCTTACCAAGATCGAATCCGGAAAGCCCACCCAGAAACTGCAGGAGGTGGATGTAAGAAAGGTGGTCCAGATGGCTGTGGATACAATCCGCCCCTATGCCATTCAGAAAGATGTGGATATTTACATGAACTGTAAGGAATCCATCATGATGAAGGCTGATGCCGGAGAAATTGAAATTATAATGAATAACCTGATTTCCAATGCTGTAAAGTACAACAGGACTGGTGGCAGGGTAGATATATTTGTCGAAAAGGCTAAGGAACTGGTTCGCATCTCAGTAGCTGATACAGGAATAGGAATGAGTTCTGAAGAAAAGGATAGAATCTTTGATGATTTTTTCCGAATTAAGAATCAGAAAACCAGGAATATAACAGGCAGCGGATTGGGACTTTCGATCGTGAAGAAGATTGTCGATATGTACCAGGGCTCAGTTGATGTGCAGAGTACCCCGGAAAAAGGCAGTACTTTTGTTATTACCTTAGCAAATCCCGAATGATTTACAGTAATCACCAACACTAAAAATGATGAAGAAACTTCCTGACAAAACTGTCGAACGCCTCAGTCAGTACAGGCGTACCCTGCTCATCGCTCTTGGAAGCGGCAAGCATCATATTTTCTCCCATGAACTCGCAGCCATGCTGCATATTACCTCGGTTCAGGTGAGGCGTGATATTATGCTTATCGGTTATTCAGGAACCTTAAGACAAGGTTATGATGTTAAGGAGCTTATTGAGATTATCGGAAAGATAATTGACAGCAAGGATGGCCAGAAAGTGGCAGTGATTGGTATTGGTAATCTTGGCAGAGCCATCATCGGGTACTTCAGTGGTAAAAGAACTAAATTGTCGATAGTAGCAGGTTTTGATGTAAACCCTGATAAGATTGACAGAGTTTATGCCGGTGTGTGGTGTTATAATCTTGATCGGCTGGCTGAGATTATTCAGAAGGAAAATATCAGTATTGCAGTGCTTACCGTACCTGCAGCGGATGCTACCCAGATAGCCGATCAGCTGATTCTTGCAGGAATCAAGGGAATCTTGAATTTTACCCCTCGTCCGCTGAATGTGCCTTCCAATGTATACCTGGAAGAGTATGACATGATTACTTCACTTGAGAAACTGGCTTACTTCGTTAAGAAAGTCTAAGCTCGTTTGAATTATAATATTGATTGTGTGCATTACCCTGTTAACGATATTGAAAGAGAAAGCCTGAAATGAGGGTATTCCATGATCTTGACGAACTCGTAAAAATCCCCAATCCTGTAGTTACCACAGGGTCGTTCGACGGTGTTCATGTCGGACACAAAGCTATTATCAACAGGATAAACAGGATAGCCAGGGATATTGGGGAGAAAGTGTACTGATTACATTTAACCCGCATCCCCGAAAGGTTCTGTATCCGGAAACGGCAGGCAGGGACCTTTTTCTGATCAATTCGCAGAAGGAAAAGATTGAACTTCTGAGGAAAGCAGGATTGCACAATTTGATTATACTGACATTCACAAAGGAATTTTCTCAGACAACCTCCATCGATTTCGTTAGAAATATTCTTGTAAACAAGCTGCATGCCCGGAAAATTGTTATTGGCTTCAACCATCAGTTTGGCTTTAACCGGGAAGGGAATTTTGAGTATCTGGATGAGTTGGGCAAATTCTACAATTTTGAGGTAGAAGAGATTCCGGAACAGGACCTGCACAACGAAACCGTCAGTTCCACTCTGATCAGAAAAGCCCTTCAGGATGGACGAATACAAAGGGCAAATGCCTACCTCGACCATCTCTATTTCATGATGGGCAAATTGCTTGAAGGAAGTGCCGAACTGAAGGAGAAGAATATGAATACATTCATGGTTCAGCTGGATGAGGAATGCAAGCTGGTACCACCTGATGGCGTTTATGCTGTAAGGATAGAGAGTTCAACTGCTTCATCCAAGGGAATTCTGAATATCAAGAACAGCAGATATGGCAATGACCGAAGGTTCGGAGATATGGAAATTGAGTTCTTCCCTTTTATCGCAGAAGGTTTCACTGCCGGGAAGGATGTAACGATATACTTTGCCAAGAGAGTTAGGGATGAATTGATATTCAGTGATATAAGTAATCTGGAGGATCAATTGAGGAAGGACAGGATTTTGGTGGAGGAAATGATCTATTAACCCGTGTCATGGACAATAAAAAAGGCAAAATCAAACTTACATTTCTCGGTACGGGCACCTCTACCGGAGTCCCGGTAATTGCCTGCAATTGCGAAGTTTGCCAGAGCCTTGACCAAAGGGATAAGCGATTCCGGACCTCTGCATTACTTTCGATAGGAGATGTAAATATTGTTATTGACTGTGGTCCTGATTTTCGCATTCAAATGCTCAGGCATCAGGTTGATAATATCGATGCGGTTCTTTTTACCCATGCCCATCGCGATCATATTGCGGGATTGGATGATATCAGGGCTTTCAATTTTATCCTGAACAAAACCATTGATGTATTCGGTTCAGCTCAAACACTGGCCTCTGTAAAAGAGCAATTCCCCTATATTTTCGCACCCGGACGATATTTTGGAGCCCCTCAGCTGAATATGCATGTGATTGATGATAATCCATTTCAAATCATGGGAGTTGATTTTACTCCTATAGAGGTGCTGCACCAGGAGATGAAGGTGTTTGGCTACAGAATAAAGGATCTGACCTATATAACTGACGCCAATCATATCGCTCCGGAACAGCTGGATAAAATCAGGGGCTCCAGGGTGATTGTGCTGAACGCTCTTAGAAATTCAAGACATGTGTCGCATTTCTCCCTTTCTGAAGCCCTTGAAATCCTTGCAGAACTGAATCCTGAAAGAGCATTTCTGACACATATCAGCCATTTTTTGGGTAAACATGATATCGTAGAAAGTAAATTACCTCCCGGAGTGCATCTGGCCTTTGATGGATTGCAAATAGAGATATAGAGAGAAGGGAATTAAAGAATCCAGAATCCAGAATACAAAATCCGGAATTCAGGTTAGATATTTTGATTCAGTAGTCAGAAAACGTCTTCTGGCTGGAAGATAAATATAGGAGGCCGGAATCAGAATTCATTCATTGGCAGGGTAAGAAACCTGAATGATCATCCCAATAATGATAACATTTTTACATTCTGACTTCTGGCTGCTGTCCGCCGGCTGGCGGATGAATTCTTTTCCTCCTCAAATTATCTTTAAACAGTTTCTTCGTTTTGTGGATATATAATTACCTAGTAAATAGATAGATACAATAATAATTTTTATTGTTAATAAATTCACAAAAATTAAGTAGTCTAATGCCGAAATTACAATCCATATATGTAAATTTGCAAGATAGATTACACTATTAAAGGGATTGTGATGATTTTTACTCCTGAAAAATGCCGGATTCCGGACCAGAGAATGAAGCCGTTTATTGATGCGGAAGAAATCTGGGATATACTCGGAAGCACTCAGTCGGATGCTGCTTCTGTTCGTGAAGTGATTTCTAAATCACTGGATAAAAAGAGGCTTACCCTCAGAGAAACTGCCATACTGATTAATGCTACTGATCCTGAGCTCGTTGAAGAGATCAAACAGGGTGCCCGTATGCTTAAGGAACAGGTTTATGGCAATAGGATAGTGCTGTTTGCGCCTCTATACATTGGCAATAAATGCACAAATAATTGCTCTTATTGTGGTTTCAAAGCTTCTAATAAGGAGGCTGTCAGGCAGACCCTTGATGATAAGGCACTTATTTCGGAGGTAGAAGCTCTGGAAGACAATGGACAAAAAAGGCTGATTCTCGTTTACGGCGAGCATCCGGATTATTCACCGGAATACATTGCCCATACAGCTAAAATTGTTTACCAGGTTAAGAAGGGAAATGGTGAAATCAGAAGGGTGAACATCAATGCTGCACCACTTGATATTGAAGGATTCCGGATTGTGAAGGAAGCTAACATAGGTACATACCAGGTATTTCAGGAAACCTATAATCCTGAGGCCTACAAGCATTACCATCTGGGTGGAATGAAACGCAATTTCGAGTACCGCCTCACCTCCCTCGACAGGGCACAGGAGGCAGGTATTGATGATGTTGGGATTGGAGCCCTGTTCGGACTATACGACTGGCGCTTTGAGGTAATGGGACTTGTCAGGCATACCAATCATCTGGAAGCCTGCTATAATGTTGGTCCGCATACTATTTCATTCCCAAGGATTCAGGAAGCCTCTGCAATTAATTTTGATGGAAAATACCGGGTTTCTGATGAGGAGTTTACCAAGCTGGTAGCTATTCTCAGGCTGGCAGTTCCCTATACCGGACTGATTTTGACAGCCAGGGAGAATCCCGCAGTCAGGTCCGAAGTGATGAGATTTGGGGTTTCCCAGATTGATGGCGGAACCAAACTTGAGATCGGCAGCTATGCTGAAAGTCTGAATGAAAAGCAGGACCTTAACCGTGAGCAGTTCCATGTAAACGACTCCCGCTCACTGAACGAAATTATTGATGAGCTGCTCAGGGATGGTTATTTGCCTTCCTTCTGCACAGCCTGTTACAGACTCGGCCGTACCGGTGAGCATTTCATGGAATTTTCAGTTCCAGGGTTCATAAAAAGGTATTGCTCTCCCAATGCTATTCTTACCCTTGCCGAATATCTTGAGGATTATGCTCCGGAAGCTACCAAACTAAAGGGGTATGAGGTTATTGAAACCAACCTTGTTGAACTTGAGAAATCCCATGAAAAGGTAAATGTACCGGAGATCAGGCGAAGGATTGAATACATCAGGGCCGGACAGCGGGACCTCTATTTTTAGGTAGGTTAATGCTGCAAAAAGCAATCTGCAATTGAAAAGAATGCTCTAAAAATTTCTGATATGACTGAAACCCGAATTTTAGGACTTCTGATCAGCGACCGCATCAAGGAGGCTGGCAGAACTCAGAAGCTGCTTACCCGCTATGCAAGATTGATCCGCTCACGCCTTGGATTTCATGAGTTGACGGAAGCTGTTTGCAGCAGGGCAGGAATTGTCGTAATTCATCTCACCGGAACAGTGGCTGAGTGGGATGAATTTGAAAATGAACTCAAGAAGATTGAAGGTATTGAAGTTCAACGCATGTCATTTGTCTATTAATCCTTTAGCCATGAAAAAGATTCAAATCCTGGGGATTTATGTAAATGACCGGGTAAAAGAAGTTGAGAAAATTCAGTCGGTGCTGACAAAATACGGTTGTGTAATCCGCACCCGCCTTGGCATTCACAGTCAGGAAGAGACCTATGCAGCAGATGGAGGATTGATCCTTCTTGAGCTGGATGGGGACGCTGAAGAATGCGGTCGTCTGGAAAGGGAACTGCGCAGTATTCCTGAGCTTGAAGTTCAAGCCATGGAATTCAGCAAATAGAGATTTTGATTATTCTCCGCCCAATATGGTTACGGATCCCTTGAACTTATTGGTGCTGAAAAGCCCCACTGATTTTACCACGTAATAGTAAACTCCATTCGGAGCATCCGGTGTCCAGTCATTCTGATAGTCATCTGATGAAAACAACCTGCGGCCCCATCTATCGAAAATATATACTTCAAAGCGCAGAAACTCCTTGCTCATCAGATTTCCCTCATCATCAAAAATGGTGAATTTGCGGTTGTTGTCACTGGCAGAAGTGGGGATAATCACATTTGAGATTTTGAGCTTTTTATCCTTGATATCAATTTTCAGTGTAATGACAGTATCGCAGCCATTCACATTCTTGACATAGAGGTTTAGCTTGTAGAAGTTATCGAGGTTGTCCTGTGCCCTGTAAAAGGTATGGGCTGGTTTAAAGGATCTGGCTGTGTCGCCATCACCAAACTCCCATAATGGAGGCTCTATGACGTGGGTAGGAGATATCTCGTCGAAACTGAATTCCAATGTAGGGTTTTCCCTGTAGAGGATAATCTCTTCCATGTCTTCTCCCTTGCATTTAGCCTTGATTTCTACCTTGGCACCCGGTAAGCCTTCTATCTGGTAGATGCTATCGAGCTCGCAGCCTGCAGCATCCCTTATCCTGATTGCATTCGGACCATCGCAAAGATTTGTCTGAATCGAGTCGAAACGACCCGGAGATTCATTCCACCAATACTGATAGGGCTTGGTGCCACCAGTTACATGAGCCAGATAATTGGCATCACACTTACCGGAACAGGTAGCATCTATTTCATTCAAAGTCAGAAACATTGGCTCATCAACCCGGCACACACCATTTGTGTAGATGCCAGGAATAAGGGTGTCGCCTATGCTATGGTAAATGCAGGCACCGGGAGTTAAATCCCAGGCAAGTTCTCCGGAACCTGTAATGCCCTCAAATACAAGCATCAGAAGCGTATCTGCAAAAAGCGTTGTTTCAACTGTACGATGCCAGTTGATCTGAACATTGGCACTTCCGGGGGTGACATCAATGCTGCCGCCATCAAGGTCAGTATTCAGTCCGAAATAGGAATGAAAACTAACTACTGCAGGATCGTAATTCAAAACGAGATTAAAGGAATCAACACCGATCATATTTTTTACCATCACGGGTAATGCTGCTGAAGCACCGGGACAGAAAGTCACACTGTCAATCCATGTTTCAACGTTGAACTTCTGCGCCTTGGCAGCGCCGCCCGAAATCAGACTAAGCAGAAGCAAAAAGGGTATGAGGTGTCGCTTGAAATTCATGCGTTTGTTTAAGGTCAATAGTCATCCTTGAATGACAAAATGTTTGAGGCGAATTTACAGTAAAAAACTGAAAGCTATACCTAAAACGTTGTTATGCTCGTTTTCTTGCAGAGTTCGAAAGATTTATACCAAACCTGCTATGAAACAGCAGGAATTCAACTTTTTGCAGTGTGACAATATCTGAAACAGATCAGTTTTCGAAGAATAGTCCGGCATGAAGCATAACGAGGGAGCAGGCTGCCAGGACTTCAATTCCCTTCGGATTCAAGCCTGTTTTCAAATTCAGGGTTCTCTGTTCCCGGATTGAATATTACCCTTCTCGGTTTTAACTCCAGGATGTAATCCACATATTGAGGCTGAACTCCGGGGCCGATGTACAGGCTGACAGTATGTATGCCTTCAAGATTCGGCCTTCCTTTCAGGATTTCTATGCCATCGATAACGCCATCCCTAAGTCCTAACGCCTTTACAGGGAATTTCCGCTTACTTAGTTCACGGATACACATGTTGGAATAGCGGGAGGTATCGGGACTGGCTCCAATGACGAGCGTTGTAGGAGTATTCACTGGAAAATGTGAGTAGTTGGGACCGTAATTCAGTTAATTGTACCTGGTGGAGCTATACTTCCCTCAGCATAAGTTCAAGGTTTTCAAACCTTTGCCTATAGTCATCCATCGATCTGAGAATGATTTCATGGGCTTCCTCACGTCCGAAGATATCAGTGATTTCCACATGCAGGTCCAAACCTGGCAGGTCCTTGTAAGTGAGGAAATAATGCCTTAGTCGGTCAACGACCATCTCCGGACAATCTGAAATATCCTTGTAGTCACCATAAACTGCATCATTCCGGAGAACACAGATGATTTTGTCATCAGCTTCATCACCATCAATCATGCGGAAACCGCCAATAGGAATAGCCTGAACCAGAATATCGCCATGCGAAATCACCTTTTCAGTAAGAACGCATACGTCAACTGGGTCACCATCACCCTTAATATTGGTTTTACCGCTTTTTTCCATGCAGAATTCAGCAACACGCTTTCCGCTGAAAGTTTGAGGAATAAAGCCATACATAGCAGGTACCACGTTTGAATACTTCTGGGGACGGTCGAGCTTGAGATAACCGCTAACCTTATCCACTTCGTACTTCACCGTATCAGTACTTACCATCTCTATGAAGGTTGTGATGCATTCGGGAGCCTTATCACCCACTTCAACCCCGTGCCAGGGATGAGATTTGTACCTTAACCCCATCAGTTTGCCAATAGGGTCCATGATTTTGTTCGACATATGCAGATTTTTTTGCAAAGATACGGGTTTAGCTTTATCAACCTTGGGAATAAGCGAAGGAGATGGCATCAATTTCTGTAAAAATCAAATCCCTGAAAATCGGTGGTTTTTTCTATTACCAAAAGACTAATCTTGAATTAACTCTTGCTGATTAATTCTGGTTGGCTATTCATTTTGGAGCCTCACTTTATAACAAAAACTCTGCAAATCGGCTTTGAATAGTCATTTCGATACTGTATAATATTAACTTTTCTTCTGAGAGATTAAAAGATATATTAATTAGTTTAGCAGTAAAATTCAGAAACCCGGACAAAGTGTGGACAGTTTTCTGGATTTCCAATGTAAATGTTACTGAATCAATTTGTTAAAATAGAGTAATGAAACAATTAGTTCTTGCTTGTGCAATTCTTGCCATTCTCTTCACTTCCTGCGAGAAGGAACCCGGAGAGGGAGGTACATCAAGTATCAGCGGTAAGGTATATGTGCTGGACTATAATAGTACGCTCACTCACCTGAATGAGACCTATTATGGCTCCAAGGAAGATGTGTACATTGTTTACGGGGATAATACAGTATATAATAATTCAATGGAGACAAGTTTCGATGGCTCCTACAGGTTTGATAATCTTCGTAAAGGTCATTACCGGATTTTTGCCTACTCAAAAGATTCAACTGCCACAATACCGGGTGGTGTTTTTGCCGTTATAAAGGAAGTGGATATTACTTCAAACAAGCAGGATATAAATCTTGATGACCTGATCATTGTTAAATAAACAGCATGCGCAACAGTTTTGCTTCCATAAAATCCCTTTTGTCGGAGTTTAAACCGATCAGTCTGTCGCAGATGGACTCGGTTAAGCTTTTGCAGAGATCGGAGAAGAAGTACATTCTGCATTCAAGCAAAGTTGCATCTGTTCTGAAAAAAGCCATTGCCGATTATGTTGTTCTTGAGATATGCGATCAGCGTCTTCAGGAATACAGCACTGAATACTTTGATACTATTGATAATGCCATGTACCTTGCCCATCATAATGGGAAACCGAGCCGGTATAAGGTTCGCAAGCGTGAATATGTGGTTTCCGGAGAGCAGTTCCTCGAAGTAAAGCGAAGGACTACCAATGGGGAAACTCTCAAAAAGCGTGTTGAACTGAATGGAGATGAAGAAGGGACGGTGAATGGAGATGTATTTATCCAGGCTGTAACTCCTTACAAACTTGAAGGACTGGAAAAGAAACTGGTGAATTCTTTTTATCGGATTACCCTGGTTAATACAGCGCTAAAGGAACGGGTAACCATAGATATGGGACTGAAATTCAGTAATGGCAGCAAGACCATTCAGTTGCCATCAGTTGCAATTGTTGAAATTAAGAGTGAAAGCGCTGAAGCCGTTTCAGGTTTTGAGGTTATCATGAAGTCATTGAGGATTCATCCTTCAAGTGTGAGCAAATACTGCATCGGCAGAGCTCTTCTTGAGCCAAAGCTTAAGGCAAACCTCTTTCAGAATAAAATCAGATATCTTATCAAATTGAATAAAGTGGAGACTGAACAAAGCAGCAATGTCTCAACTCAGTAGTAAAACTTTAAATCTTGCTGTTTTATCCTATCAAGCATCTGATTAATTAACAAATCAGATTACTTCCCTGATCAGAAATTTGTTTCCCCTGAAATCGACGGTATCGCCGGATTTTTTCCCATTTACTGCCTGGCTCAAGGGAACCAATGGCGAAATTGCATAGAACTCGAGGTTTTCACATTCCATTTTTCCAATTCCAATGGAAATGAAATAGTTCTGGTTATTTGTTAGTACCAGTGAGCCAAATCCTGCGATCCCGGTAGGCTTCGACAATTCAATTTTCTCAAGTGTCTTCAATTCCACCATTTCCTTGTCGAGTTGCTGCGCCATCATGTCCTTTCTTCTGAGCAACTGGGAGCGGAAGGCATCATATCTATCCCTTGGCGGACCATAATCATTAGCCTGCTGCTGGGCATCAGCAATAACTGACTCAAGATTGCTGATTGATTCCAGCAATTTCTTTCGGCAGGCCTCGATGACCTTCAATTTAATTTCTATACTATCCATGAAATCAGTGGATTAACTCAATTGAAATTCCTTTTGCAGAAGGGGTAAGTTGAATTCAGACAGAATCAGTTGTTGACTCTATAGTCTAGTCCTTGAAACGGTTGAACCGCATGGCTCTAACGATAAAATCGGGAAGGGATTTGAGATGGTGACGTTTCTGGAGATTCAAATAGATGCCAAATTTCTTGAAAATCGGGACTTTCAAGGTCTCGACAAATTCAATAAGAGTGCCGTCGGGATCCTCGATATAGGAAAAATGCCCTGCAGCTTCTCCCATGTCGAAACCTTTGTCGTCATGACTTTTGATACTATCAACTGTAAAGGGATATCCTGCATTTATGCATTCTTCCCTGAGATGATTCATGCCATTGATATCAAAACAAAGATGGATGAAACCCAAGTCGCCCCAGAAACGATTTTCGAAAATTTTCCTTGGATTGGTATCGATAGCCTGAACCAGTTCAATTTGGGTAGGGCCCAGCAATCGGCTGAAACTGCCTTTCTTATGGTCGCTGTGATTTAACAGGATTCGCCTGAATTTTTGATTGCCACCTGGTACTGATTCCAGATCGGGAAACACTGAAGTTTGATCATAAACTACCTTGTTATATCCAAGAATACCGGAATAAAGAGGCATGGCCTTGTCGATGTCAGTAACCCCGATAGTTACGCCATAAACTCCACCAGTAGGTTTTTTCTCATCCATAAAGTAGGAATCGCACTCAACCACCTCAAAAGGATTGCCAAAGGGGTCATTCAGAAAATAATGCCAGGTTTTGTCAGGTGCCTGGCAAAGAGGACTCACACCCTTGTATTTTTTTGAATGAATGGCATGGGCTGATTTTACATCCATACTTTTGACCTTGACAGAAAATATTCCTAGGTCTCCCAGTGCTGGAGTAAAAGTTGCAGGTTGAGGAACCCTGTCAGTGTAGTTCCAGATTTCAAATCCACCCCCGCCTTGCATATTCATAGCAAGAGCGGCATGTCGTTTCTGGGGCTTGCCACCAGTATAAGGCAGCATAAGGCCAGCTGTTGCCCTCTCTTCAAAAATCCGTACATCTATTCCAAAAGCATCCTTATACCATTTCCATGCCTCATAAACATTGGTAACACCTATACCAACCTGTTGAATTCCCCTGATGTATTTTTCTGACATAATGAATGCTTGTTTTTAAATTGGAACGAGAGTTTTTTGAGGGTGCAATCAGGAAGTTCATCCTGGATTATTTGCAGAGGGAGAGATTTTCATCTTTTAAGTCCATTCGCGGAAATAAAGTAATCTATTTAACTCCTGTGAATGGCTTATTCTTCAGTTCGCCCTAGCTGGTATCACAAAGATAAAAAGACTTGCCAATTGTGATGCCTGCAGCTGGTATTCTGTTTATCGGGAATCGGCTTCTAACATTTTCTCCGTTACTATTCAGAAGGTATCAGGCAGACTCCCCGGAATATTCATCAGGTGGGCTTCACTTTTGAAATCAACTTGTAGAAAAGAGAGGGGAAATATCGCTTAATATAAACGGAGATCCGCTCTGCACCGCCAATCAGGACCACAATTTTGTTCTTTTTGACTGCTTTTATGATTGCCCTTGCACAATCTTCCGGTGTAATTCCTTTATCCTGCCTAGCATCCATTTGTCCATGAGGCTTTCCATTCGCAGCGAGGGCATTGACAGAAATTTTCGTTCTCACACGGTCGGGGCAGGCAATGGTGACTTTGACATTTTCCTTGAGATATTCAATGCGCAATGTTTCATAGAATCCATGAAGTGCATGCTTTGAAGCACAATACGCTGAGCGCAGGGGAAATCCAAATAGTCCGGAAAGGCTGGATGTAACAGCTATATGTCCGCCTCCATTTTTCAGGAAATGAGGCAGGATGGCTTTTGTAATGGCAATGCTAGAGAAATAGTTGATCTCCATGATCTTCCGGTCATTGGCAATCGGGGTCTCAAGAATCATGGAACGCTGGCTGATGCCTCCATTGTTGAAAACGAGATCTATGCTTCCAAAACTGGAAATGGCCTTTTGTGCAATGCCGGGAATGGAGTCGATATCAGTCAGGTCAAAGGGCAGCACAACTGATTTTGTGCCTCTTGCTGACAGCAGCGATTTTACCCTTTCGAGTTCTTCCGGCTCATTGGAGGAGAGTACCAGATTGCATCCTTCGCTAGCCAGTTCATAACATAAGGCTTCTCCTATTCCGGAGGAAGCCCCCGTGATCCAGGCTGTTTTGTTTTTAAGGTCTTTCATGATTCCCAAATATATCACAAAAATAGTCTATTCACTGAATTTACTAATCCGAAAGCCGGAATGGCTATTCAGTCAACTCTCTGCCATTTGGAAAAGCATCGGTATAAACCTGTACCTTTGCACCCGTCAGCTGTTTTGATTCACAAAAGTTTCCGTTCAATGAGGTTTTCCAGTTATAGTTTCCAGCCAGAATTAAGCAAGAGTATTGTCGAGGCAGGTTTTGTCAAGCCCACCGATATACAATACAAGGCTATTCCACCCATTATGAAGGGAGATGATGTTCTGGCCATTGCCCAGACAGGTACCGGTAAAACAGCAGCATTCGCAATTCCAATGATTCATCGCCTTTCAACAGGTAAACCCAAAACAGGACTGCGTTGTCTGGTGATGGTTCCTACCCGTGAACTGGCTATGCAGGTGAGGGGCGTGTTCGACCAGCTCGGGAAAGCCAGTAATGTAAAGGCTATGAGTATTTTCGGCGGAGTGGAGCAGGATCCTCAGATTGCAGGGCTGCTCAAGGGAACTGATGTACTGGTTGCTACTCCGGGAAGGATGTTTGACCTGGTAAGTCAAGGCTTTTTAAAGCTGGATGCAATAGAAACACTGATTCTGGATGAGGCTGACCATATGCTGGACCTCGGATTTATTCATGACATCCGTCAGCTGATCAGGCTTCTGCCTCAAAAGCGTCAGACACTTTTCTTTTCTGCTACTATTGATGCTGAAATTAAAAAACTCGCCTATTCTCTGGTAATCAATCCAATACGAATTCAGATTTCACCCAATGATCCTGTATCCAAGAATATCGATCATTCGGTTGCCTATATCTCTATGGATGATAAGCGCTTTTTCCTTGAAAGGCTTATCAGGGAGCATCCTGATGCCAAGGTTCTGACATTTGTCCGAACGAAGGTTCGTGCCGAAAGGGTTTCCACAGCACTTGAAAGAGTCGGTATCAAAAGTGTCTGCATGCATGGCGATATGGATCAGAAGCTTAGAAATGAATCGATGGGCGTTTTCAGGAAAGGGGAGGTGCAGATTCTGATTGCTACTGATGTCAGCGCCAGGGGAATTGATATTCCCGACGTTAATTATGTTGTGAACTACGATATTCCTGAAAAGCCTGAAAATTACGTTCACCGTATCGGCCGCACTGGCAGGGGGACACAAAGGGGTATTGCCGTTTCTTTCTGCAGTCCTGATGAGAAGCCACTGCTTGATGAAATAGCAGAACTTATTGGAAAGCCCATTCAACTTCTCAAGATCGATAAGGAAAGCTATGATGAAACTGTAAGTCTCTCAAATGCCGTTGATCATGACTGGCGGAAGCTGATTGCAGAAAATGAAAATGTGGTGATCAAAAAAAGGAAGAAAAAGAAAAAGTAAACCTTTTATTGCAAGTTGTCGCTAAGTTGAAATGTTCGGGGGTTCGAGGTTCGGAGTTCAAGGTTCGAAGTTCAAGGTTCGAAGTTCAAGGTTCAGGGTTTGAGGTTCCAGGTTCCGGGTTAGAAGTTCCAGGTTCATAGTTTCAGGCTGAAAGAAAAATGTTTCAGAATTATGGGGCAATATTCTCATACTGCGGTACATAACCCTGAAACACTCTAATTAAGCAAGTTGTAACTTGCAACAAGAAATAATTTAATTATCCAGAGCGCCGTTATTGAGCCAGATATTCACCATAGATATTTGACAATCAGTGAGCTTGGCTCCATTTTGAGGCATTGGGCTGTATCCGCTTAAATGCTCTATGACACCCTTGAATTGACCGTTATCAGCAATAGCCTTTGCATCTGCATAGGTAACGAGTTGTATTCCTCCTCCGGCACTGGTGCCGCTATGGCAACCCTGGCAGTTGTTCTGGATAAGAGGCTTGATATGTGTGCTATATGCTACATTGGTGGTATCACATCCACTCTCAATGCAACTGTTGTTTTTGGCTCCCTGTCCGATCCATTTAGCAATCAATGCAAGCTGATCTGAAGTAAATGCAGGTGCAGGCGGTGGCGGCATTCGTTCTTCATCCGTCTTGACCATCTGACGGTAAATCTTGCTGCTGGTAGGGTTTGCAATATTGATTCCACCAGTCATAACAATTGCTGAATAGGAATCCAGAACAATATCTTCTTCATGTGAGGCGGCATCGTGGCATCCACTCATTGCGCAACCCGATTGAAAAAGGGGAAGGATTTGCTGTGCGAAGTAAACCGTATCCGCACTGCAACCAGTATTGGTGTTATTGGTTGTGTCACTGGGAGGGTTGATGATATCCGTAATTTCAGGATCATGCTTGCAGGATAGCAAGATAATGGATTGTAGGAAGAGCATTCCGACAACCATTTTGGTTAAAGTAGTTCGAGTCATAGGTAGTTTGGGTTTTTATATAATAACTGACATATGATGATTTTGTTATTTATCATCACAAAAAAACAAAATCCATGATTTAAATCACAGATTTTGAATCTAAACAGAATGTTATGTCTGATCTATCGGAACTTCATCTTTCGGGCTGCGAACATGCTCATCCTGATCAGAAGCCATCCATGACTGAAACGGCTGATCTGAGTGCTTCCATATTCACGATCCTTGTACCTGATGATGATTTCTGAAATTTTGAGGTTTAGCTTTGCCGCACCAAACAGAAGGGAAAAGTCGCCAAATGGGTCAAAATCACCGAAATAATGGCGATTCATAATGATTTGCTCATAGTCGCGCTTATACAGGACCTTGGTTCCGCAAAGGGTGTCCTTTAATCTTTGTCCTAGTAAATAGGTGAAGAATATTCCAAAGAATTTATTCCCAAGCAGATTAAGGAAGCGCATCGCATTCTGATCCATAGGATATACCAGGCGGCTGCCATTGATGAATTCTCCCTTGTTGTATCGAAGAGCATCGTAAAATTTTGGCAATTCTTCGGGTGGCATGGTAAGGTCGGCATCCAGGATCATCAGGATTTCACCGGTAGCAGCATTGAAGCCTTCGCGAACGGCATTTCCCTTTCCCTTGCCTGATTGCTTCATTACCAGTATGTCCTTTTCAGGATATGCAGCCTGAACCCTGAGCATCTCCTCATAGGTGTTGTCGGCTGAATTTCCTTCAATAAAAATGAACTGCTGATGTGTGCCGAATTCGGGCGTCCGCTTTATGGCATTTTCAATATTTCCCTTTTCATTTCTGGCAGGAACAACTATTGAAACACTGTATTGCTGATCATCACTAAGGACAGGTCTGGCAACTATCAGGTTTACCAGATTGAAATGATTTATCAGTGGCAGATTGGCCAGGAAAGTGTTAAAAATGAAGTTGAATACAGGTATATACTTTGGGAACAGCAGCTTGCGCTCAATCTTAATATTCTGGTATCCTTCAAGTTCAAGCAGCTTTTGCAGGTCTCCGGTCGTAAACCAGTTTTGTGCCGGCTGACGAAGCTTGAGCCCGAGGAATTCACCGGATTTCAAAATTGGTTCCCATTTGTAGTTGTATTGGGAGATCACAATCCTGGTATTTGAATCACAAAGCTCTCGCAGATTGTGCAATGCTTTCTGAACATCCCAAAGACAATTGGTAAGGTCGGAAAGAATGATATAATCGAAATGTTCCTTCAGTTTGAGCTCTTCAACATCATCAACCAGAAACTTGAGGTGAGGATATTTTGCAGAGGCTATGTCAATATATTCCGGCACAAAATCAATACCTACGCCATAGGCAGGTTTTACAGAATTCAGAAGATCGCCATTGCCGCATCCTACTTCAAGCACCCTTTTGCCTTCAGGAATAATGAAGGAAAAGTATTTTTCAAGTGAATGATGATAGAAACGGTTTCTTTTTTTCCACCTGGTACGGGTGGCTGCAGTCTTGCGATAGAAACTGACAAGATCAGATTTGTTCATGTATCAAATAACTTATTAACGCTGATTCTTTGCTCTCTGAATATTTACGCAAACCTACGAAAAAAAATAAGCCGGAGCTAAGTTGAAGTATCTTGTGTTCAAGCTTTACTGAGTTCTCTGCTGAGAGTTTCTCAGGAAGATGAAGCTGATTTATTGGGCTGATTTAACTTTTGATGGATAGTGTTTTCCGGTTTATGTTCTCTTTTTGATTGAAAAATTCAATTAAACAAAACTAATTGCCGAATATTACTGAAATTTGCGAATAGAGAATACAATAGATTTAACCAATCTTACTATCTGGTATGACTGCAAAAAAGGACATTGCCCCTAAAAATACTCCAGCCCCAAAAAGCAAAAAAGGTATCTCCGGTTCAGGCCCCAAAGATCTGTTGGGAATCCTGGATTCTGCGATTGCCGCAAAACATAAGATATGGATTTGGTTGTTTCCTTCAGTGGCTTTGTTATTCAGCCTTCTTTTATACGATCCAAAGGTCAGCCTTTCAGGTGATGATTCCTTTTACATCATCAGAGCTTCTGAATTCATTCGCTCCTTTAGCTGGCCTTCATTCCAGGGACCATTATATCCAATGGTTCTGGGAATGCTGGTAGCAGTATTTGGTATCAGTCTGACTCCTTTGAAAATCTTTTCTCTGCTGTCGATGGTAGCTTCCATCTATATTACCTATAAGGCTTTCAGGGACAGAATACCCGGTTCGCTTTTGTTTATGGCAATGATGATATTCTCAATCAATGCCTTTTACCTTTATTATGCCAGTCAAACCTATTCAGAAGCCTTTTATATACTGATGCAGTCGTTGCTGCTGCTCACATTCTTCAATTATTTCATCGATACTAAGGGAGAATTGAAGCTCAGTTCCGATCTTAAGCGTCATGCTGTATTGGCGGCTTGCCTGCTGGCTGTCGCACTTACCAGAAGCATTGGTTATTCAGCAATAGTTGCAGTTTTGGGCTATTTCCTCCTCACAGGACAATGGAAGAATCTGCTCTACTCAGCCTTAATGATTCTTGGCGTTTTTGTTTTATTTCAGGGAATAAAGTATGCAATCTGGCATGATGGTGGACTTCAGTTCAGCAATCAGGGAAGCAGTCTGCTCAACAAGGATTACTACAACCCTCTGGAAGGCAAGGAGGACATGGCAGGATTGATGAAGAGATTCACCGACAACTCATACCTGTATCTTTCAAAACATCTGATGTATATGCTGGGTTTCAGGTCCTTTTTCCTGATTATGCCCACTATCCCGTTGATTTCCGGACTTGTTTACCTGATGGCTTTAACAGGATTATGGTTTACCTACAAAAGCAACAGATACCTCTTCTTTACAGGTCTTACAGCCGGAGCCTTTCTGATTGTAACCTTTTTTGTTCTGCAAGCTAAATGGGATCAGGGACGATTGATTATTCCGGCTTATTCCCTGATCGTGATGCTGTTGCTGAGTTCACTCTATTACCTCGGGAAGATCAGGAAGCTAAAGTTCATGCAGTTCGTATTGCCCTTGCTTGTAGTAATCTCATTTTTTGGAACACTTGGTGCAACCACAACCAAGGTAAAGGAAGCAAGAAAAGAATCGGGGAAATATGGCGGACTGACTCCCGACTGGAAGCATTATCTGCAAGCCAGTGAGTGGGCAGCAAAAAACCTGCCTGAAGATGCAGTTATTGCTTGCCGCAAGCCATCTATCTCTTTTGTATACGGATCAGGAAGGGAATTTTACGGAATCATGCAGATGCCTTCTTATCCAACAGAACCACTATTTAGCGCCTGGAAAAAGGATCCTGCCTCTTATATTGCATTTACCTACTCCGACTTTGAAGGAAAAAATCTCACCTCAGAACTGTTTATTGCCTTGAAAAGCAATATGCTGGCTCAGTATATAACAGGAAATACCTTCTACTTTATTGAGAAACTCAACGAAAACAGCAGAGCTAGTTTAATGACACAGCTTCAGGCTCTTGGAGTGAAGGGGATTTCATCACCGGATTCATTGGTTGCCAAGACCAGTGGTGATAAAGTAAAGTCAACACTAGTATATCCTGATTCTCTTTTGCTTCCATTGGTAAAAAACAATGTAACCCATGTCATTACAGCAAATCTGCGTCGAAATTCGATGGAGAAAAACGGTCAGATCATCAATACTGTTGAAAGGTATATTGCTTTTATCGAGGATAAATATCCTGGTTTCATGACCAAGGTTAACCAAATTGGTACCGATGATAATGAGCCTGCAGCTGTCCAGAAGCTTGACTATGGAAAAACCGGCTTTGTCCCCGGGAAGTCCGGAACAGGGAAATAACCTTTAAGTCAGAAGTCTGTTACTTCAGGGATTCCAATAAATAAATGAGTTTTGCACTTATTCAGCAGGCATTTGCTGGAAGAAATCACTGTATACCAATTGCAGGTATGCCTTGGCTCTTTGCTGCATAATCGAATTGGCAGGCTGTGAGCTGATGGTGTATTTGTTTGTGACTATGTTGTACACCAGAAAATCCTTAGGTGTGATAAACCCGAAGCCTTCATTGAATGTATAGAATGCAAAGGGATTGGGACTTGCAGAAAGCAAATTCTTACTGAAAAGGAATTGTTGCCTGTCCTCACCAAGTTGTCCCAGCAAGGTTGCAGCCAGATCATTCTGTGAACCCAGGGTATGAATTACACTATCCTGAACATTCAGAGCTCCTCCAACCCAGATCATCGGAATATGCTGCCTGAAGAAATTGTCGCTGGGTGTATCACCAGGAAGTTTATTGCCATGATCAGCAATTATGACAACCAATGTATTCTCCCACCAGTCCCTCTTTTTTGCTTCCCTTATGAAATCCCCGATTGCCTGATCAGTATAATGCAGTGAATTCAGGAATTTGGTATCAAGATCGTTACCTTTCAGTAATGGTTTGGTCGGAATTTTAAAGGGTTCATGACTGGTTAATGTCAAAATTGTTTTGAAAAATCCCTTTTCACCGGATGGGGTTTCCTGAAGTACCCTGTTGAGCACTGTATGATCCCATGCTCCCCATTTTGAAACCAGTTCCTCCGGCTTGAAATCCACATCTGAAACAAATTTCCTGTATCCTGCCTGCACCAGGAAGGATTGGTAGTTGGCGAATTCCAGGGTTCCTCCATAGAAAAATGATGGATTATATCCTGCTTTGGCCAGCTCATTAGGCAGGAAATTCAATCGCTGGGTCAGTTTCTGATATTTCAGCGGACTTGATCCGGGTAATGAGGGGTATGCAGCCAGAACGGAGGCAATCCCCTTGTCAGTCCTGTCGGCGCTGGCATAGATATGGTCGAAGAGAATTCCTTCGTGGGCAAGACTGTCCAGGTTGGGAGTGACCCCCTTCACATAACCCGTTACTCCAACGGCTTTGGCAGTAAGACTTTCAACAATAATCAGGATGATATTCGGATGCCGGTTCTTAAGCAGTAGGGTAGTGCTATCGGCTTTCGGGAGCAGGGGAGCAACCAATTTCTCCATTTCCGTTCTGCTGAAATATTCATATTTCTTTTCAAGATCCTTAGTCTCGGTCAGAGAAAAAGCAACATTCCACATTGGGTTGATAGCCACATGATTGGCATACTGATTTGATGAAAAGTAGGCCGCGCTGATTGAAAGGGGAGCTATGCTGACTCCTCCACGAATTGGTATGAAGAGTCCGGCAAATAATAGTGCAAGCACTGGCAGATAAATCCACCCGGCAACCGGACCCGGAAAGACTTTGCTGAATATGAATTTATACAGACGATAGATGCCATATGTGAGAAGGAAAACGACAACAATTCCGGCAATCCAGATCCATAGGTCCAGGGAGGCTGTCATTGCCTTCAGGTTATTCATGTAGAAAAGGGGAGTGCCATCGAGTCTGAATCCCCAATAGGTATAGAGATTAATGTCAATAAGCACGATTGAACTAAAGAGCAAGGCAACAATGTACTGGTAAATATTCAGGATAGCAGACAAAAATTTTGAAGGCCATCTTACTGAGATGAGCATCAGAAGTCCGGGGAAAGCTGTCAGGTACGCCGACATTGAAAGGTCAAGGCGGGCACCGTATCTGAAGGTATTGAAGATTTCTGTAAAGGAAAGCTGTGAGCTATGTTCCCAATGAAACAGTAGGAATGCTATCCTGGCAAGAATAAACAGTACATACCAGAAAAGCATGTTGCCCAGCAGGAAAAGAAGCTTTTGTTTCATCAGGTTTGTTTCGGATTGAACCTTTGCAAAAATAGGGACTTCCTGCTCAGGTTTGGTTCAATAACAATGAGAAAGCAGTTTTGGAGACTTTAATTGCCAATTTTTAGCATTATTTGTGACTTTAACCCTGTTGAAATCTTTATCTGCTTTCCTTTTAAAATCCTGTTTATTTGATTAGTAAATTGCTACCCTAATAGGAAGGGAGAGACATGGGGAGGTAGATTTGGAAGGAAGGGAAAGATAAAAGACAAATGGAAAAAGACAAAAGACAAAAGATAAAAGGAAAAAGGAAAAAGGAAAAAGGAAAAGACAATCCGAGGGAATCTGTGTCATCAGTCCGCCGGCTCGCGGATGAAAATAAAATCAGTGTAAATCCGTCGGATCTGTGTCATCAGTGTTCTAATATGTGCTAGTAGCACATATTTTAAACCACGCAGGCACGGATCCGCCGAGGCGGACACTAAGGGACACGGATCCGCCGCGGCGGATGATTGACGAGAACCTTGAACTACTAACAACCAACAACTAACAACTCCTCCTTGCAGTAATCTTGCCCTTGCTAACCTTGAGCCCCTAACCTCGAACCCCGAACATTTCAAAAGAACGGGATTCTGGAAATTAAGTACCGTCAACAAAAATAGATTTTCAACAATGTCAGAAGTATCAAAGGAACTGGAAAAGCTGCTGATGTCAGGTAATTCAAGGGCGAATACCGACTTCGTGGTTGGCTTGATCAAACAGAAGCCGGAACTGCTGGATGAAGTATGGAATATCTATATGAAGCTGCAGGATCCGATATCCAGACGAGCTGCCTGGATTCTGGATACCTTGTCGGAGGCTGAAAATTACTGGCTGACTCCCTATGTTGAAGAACTGATTGAAGCTATGCCTGCATTTACCCATGATGCATACAAACGTCACGGACTGCGGATTTTGTCGCATCAGGAAATACCCGAGCATATGCAGGGACAGCTGGTAAGTATCTGTTTCGACTGGTTGCTCGCTCTCGAAAGTCCTGTTGCCGTTAAAATGTATTGTATCAAAATTCTATATGATCTATCACTCACTATTCCGGCTATTCGCAATGAGCTAATCGATACCATTGAATTTCAGGTACAGGAGGGGACATCGGGATTTCAGAATATTGCTCAGAAAACCCTGATGAAACTTTACAGGCAAAAGAACTGAGCCTGCACTTTAAAAACAAATTCCTGCATCTTTCGATACAGGAATTCGCTTGAATAAGATCTTATTTCCAATAGAGGAATTACCTCATATCATCAATTGACACTTTAGGATGTTCAGCCTTGTTAAAGGTGAATTCCTTGTCGGCAATGGCGAGATCGGTGAGGAATTTATTCACATTATAGGTGAATATTGAGCCACCGCGATCATAAATTACAAACTGCTGAATCTGCTTCTTGGTCTTGTCGATGGAGAGTTTTACCTTGGTAAATGATTTACCCTTAGCAATAGGATAGAGCTCTATAATCTGGGTATTGCCCTTTTCTTCAATGAACTTCGACTTGTAATCCTTGGTGTAGTTGCTCAGCAACTTGGTAGGAGTGAAGGAGTCATCGTCGTTGCCTGCATTGTTGATCTGCACCTCGTTGGCATCCTTCAGGTAGGTCCAGACAGTCTTGCCATCGCAGATAACATCCTGGCGGGCTACAGTAAGCTTGTACTTATCTCCTTTTGAATAGAGAGAGCCTGTAAATTTCTCATTGATCTTCTCCTTCTTGTTCTCCATTGTATAGGTGAAGTCAATCTGAATGGTCTTGTAGGATTTGGTTTTAGCTGAAACCTCGTTCAGGATAGTGGTTGCCTTTGTGTCAGTTTGAGCCTGGGTATAGATACCGGCCATTATTGACAGGACAAGGATGATGATTTTTTTCATAGAGGAAGTGGGTTTTACTTAGAATTCTTCTGGTGCTTCTTTGCCGCGTATATCTTTCAAATATTGTTCCAAAGCGAACTCATTGGCGACTTTTACTTCGCGGGCCTTGCTGCCTTCGAAAGGACCAACAATTCCGGCTGATTCCAGCTGGTCGATGATACGTCCCGCCCTGTTGTAACCCAGCTTTAATTTACGCTGCAACAGTGATGTAGAGCCTTGCTGAGAGGAAACAATAAGATAGGCTGCTTCTTCAAAAGCTCATCCCTTTCATTGGGGTCGAGGTCTTCGAGAGGTGCTGTATCTTCTTCATTGAATTCAGGAAGTGCATATGCTGTTGGATATCCACGCTGTGAGCCAATGAAATCGGTAATGCGTTCAACTTCGTGCGTATCAATGAATGCGCACTGCAACCTGATGACATCACCGCCCTGTGACAAAAGAAGGTCTCCGCGACCAATGAGCTGGTCAGCACCACCGGTGTCGAGAATGGTTCTGGAGTCAATCTTCGAGATTACCCTGAAGGCAATACGTGCAGGGAAGTTAGCCTTGATAGTCCCGGTAATAATATTGACGGATGGACGCTGTGTCGCAATTACAAGATGAATACCGATTGCTCTGGCAAGCTGTGCAAGTCGGGTGATAGGATGTTCAACTTCTTTGCCTGCTGTAAGGATAAGGTCGGCAAACTCATCGATGACCACAACTATGTAAGGAAGGAAGCGATGTCCCTGTTCAGGATTCAGCTTCCGCGCTACGAACTTGATGTTGTATTCCTTGATATTCCTTACCTGGGCATCCTTCAGCAAGTCATACCTCTGATCCATCTCGATATTGAGGGAGTTCAGCGTACGAACAACCTTGCGGGTATCGGTAATAATTGCCTCCTCCGAATCCGGGAGCCTGGCGAGATAGTGGCGTTCAATTTTTGAGAAAAGCGTCAATTCAACCTTCTTAGGGTCAACCATGACGAACTTCAGTTCGGCAGGATGCTTCTTGTAGAGCAGAGAAGTAATAATGGCATTCAACCCAACAGATTTTCCCTGTCCTGTAGCACCTGCCATAAGGATATGGGGCATCTTGGTCAGGTCGGCAATGAAATCCTCATTGGCAATGGTCTTGCCGATTCCAAACGGCAGATCATATTTTGTGGTCATAAATTTCTCAGAGCCAAGAATGGTCTTCATTCCGACTATCTCAGGTTTCTGATTGGGGACTTCAATTCCAATGGTGCCTTTACCCGGAATAGGGGCTATGATTCTGATTCCCAAAGCAGAAAGGCTTAATGCAATATCATCCTCCAGGTTCTTGATTTTTGAAATTCGAACACCGGGAGCAGGGATAATTTCATAAAGGGTAACAGTCGGGCCAATTGTGGCTTTAATCTTGTCGATCTGAATGCCATAGTTGCCAAGAGTAGAGACAATTCTGTTTTTATTGGCTTCCAGCTCTTCCTTGTTCACATTAATGGTACCGCCCCCATATTCATCAAGCAGGTCAACACCGGGCATCTTGAAGGAGCCAAGGTCCAGTGTGGGATCAAATGGGGAATCAACTGTAAAATGCGGAACCTCTTCCGTAGTTTCAACTTCAATTGGCTTTACAACAGCTGGGGCTTTCTGAACTGGTTCAGACTGCTCAACGGTGAATTCAACCTTTGGTGTTTCTGTCCTTTTGGGAGGAATAACCACCGGTTCAAAATCAACAACGCGCTCAGTCTGAGGAGTTACAACATTCTTTTCTGCAGCAACCGGCTTAGGAGCAGGATGTTCATCCTTAACAGCGTATTCAACAGTGTTGTATTTATCAACCAGCGGGACATATCCAGCACCTGCCTTTTCATTACTGGTATCTGTATCTTCAGAAGCTGTTTCTTCTTCATTATTATTTCTGCTCACCCTGTTCTTAAATGCGTGGAGTGAGAAATTATAAACCAAAACGAGGAAGGCAATCAGGATAAAGAGCAGTACCAATGCGACTCCCATTTTACCCATTAGTCCTTCCATCCACAATGTAGATTCATATCCGGAGATACCTCCAAGAATTGAGAGAGCAGTGTTTTTCAGGAAGAAGGCAAGGGTTACGGAAAGCCATACCATCATGAGTACAGCGATTCCAAAGCTTTTGCCAAGGGGAATAATGGTATGTTTAAGCGAAAGGCGCACTCCCAAAACAAACAGCCAGATAACCATAAGGAATGTACCTATCCCAAAACCTTGTTTTAGGAGAAGTGTCGATACTGCAGCCCCTAATCGCCCGCCAAGATTATGGGTCTCAAGTGTATTGTCAGAAATAACCTGGGAGAAACCAATACCTGAGAAGATATCGTCAGTTCCGCCGCTGAACCAGTTAAACAGATATGATATGAAAGATACGAGAAGGTAAAAGGATACCAGAAGTGAAAAAATACCGCCCACCTGAGCAGCCTTTTCCAATCTGCCCACATTTGGCTCCTGAAGATCATCCTTCTCTTTCCTGGAAGGACTGGCTTTTTTCTCCTTTTTTACCTTTGGCTCCGAAACTGGCGGTGTTTCTTGCCTCATGGTATTCTTAGGCATTGAATTCGATATTTTCTCCTGCATATTGTATCTTTTCACTAACCGGCCTGAAATCGCGAATAATCCTTTAAGTGGGCATTCTTTATCTGATGAACAGCATTTTTCCGGCTCAACTGACAAAAGTAAGAAAATTGCCGTTAAGCCTCCCTGATGTACCTCTTATAAAAAAGAATCCTTCCGTTATTGAAAACGGAAGGATGAACATATTCGCGTCAATATGTAATTACTTGCTTTTATTTGCCTGCCTCAATTGCTGAAGTTTGGCTTCAGTGGTTTCGGTATAGCCTGCAGGAATTTCAAAAACCTTGTTTGAAACTCTGCCTGGTATAACTTCGGTAGCTGTAAGATGCATGCCTGCCCCTAGTCCGCTGTAATCGAAATCAAGTAAGATACCCTTGATTCCCTTTGCAACTGTATTGAAGTAGATATTATTGGTTCCCAGCTCTTCACTGTAGAATACTACGCTTTTCTGAAGTTTGCCTGCACGGTCCTTAACATTGATTTCCGAGGACTTGCATTTATACCCGGCTATGGTCTTGGTTTCCTTGGCAGGAACAATGATTGGAACTTCCTTCTGCTCAAATTCTTCCTTGGTTTTCTTGATAAAATACTTTCCTTCGGCAAAATCCATAAGGCGGGTAAGTGAAACCTCATCTCCGTTAACAATAAAAGTTTGCTTTCCATTGGGAAGGGTTAATTCAAACTTGCATTTGTTGCCGGCAATTTGCATGCTGATGCTCTGTGGCAGTGCAGCTGCAAGTGGACCTGTTGCTCCTCCTGGATAAATGATTTTATAATTAATGGTACCGGTGAAATTTTTGTTCTGAGCAAATGAGGTTAAAGCAATACCAATAGCCAGAATAAAGGTTAAAAAGAAAGTTCTGTTCATGTGAGGGTTTATTGAATTTGATTGAGTAACGGAGACTGATTTTGGAAATTGTCTGGCAATGGCCAATTAAGATTATTTAACAGTTCTGAAAAGCTTGCTCCAGCGAATTTTTCCATCAAGAATCGATTTGTTGGAATCCATCGAAAGCCATACAAAGACTGCTTTACCAACAATATGGTCCATAGGCACAAAGCCCCAGAAACGGGAGTCGGCTGAATTATGGCGGTTATCACCCATCATCCAGAAGTAATCCATCTTAAAGGTGTATTTATTGGCTTCCTGTCCGTTGATAAAAATCTTATCTCCCTTCACTTCAAGCTTGTTGAGTTCATAAGCCTCAATAATTCTGGAATAGAGTGGGAGGTTGGCAACAGTAAGATTGACGGTAGCACCTGCTTTGGGGATGTATAATGGTCCGAAATTATCGACGTTCCATGCATAGGTTGAATCAAATGGGAAAATATAGGGTTGCCAGAATCCCTTGGGCTGAACCAGTTTCTCGACCGAGGTCACATTTCCAAGAGCCTTTACCTTGGCATGGGAGGATGCTGTAAGTGTAAGCACCATGTCGCCATTTTCATTAGTCTCCACATCTTCCGTGATATTCAGTTTGTCAAGCACTTTCTTGTTCATGGCGGATCCGTCAGTTTTCACAACATATTTAAACTGTGCTTCTCCGGGGAGTTCTGAAATTTTGCCATTCACATACACTACCTGATCCTTGATGAGAAGAGAATCCCCCGGAAGGGCAATGCAACGCTTGATGTAGTTTTCACGTTTATCGACAGGACGTGCAACGATATCTCCAAAATTGAACTTATCCGACCAGACCCTTTCCTTTCCAAACTGTCTTACGAGAGCATAGTAGCTTTGGTTTTGCACCTTGAGGGCCACGGTGTCGCCATCAGGATAATTGAAAACCACCACATCATTATGCTTGATGCTTGTTAAGCCGGGGAATCTGTAATAAGGCCATTTAAACCATTCCACATAGGATTTGGTGTATTGGGTGAGCGGCATGGTATGATGAACAAAGGGGAAGGCAAGGGGAGTATTTGGAATTTTAGGGCCGTAGCTGAGTTTGCTTACGAAAAGGAAATCGCCAACCAGCAGGGATTTTTCCATGGATGAGGTTGGAATTGTATAGGCTTCCACCATAAAAATCCTGATTACCGATGCAGCTACCACTGCAAAGATGATGGCATCAATCCATTCACGGGCAACTGACTTCTTGATTTTTACTATTTCGGAAGGAACTGTGTATTTCTGGTCAGCGGAAAATCCAATCCAGGGCAGGTATGCAAATGGAAACAAAACAGCCAGAGCCTGATTGCCCAAATCATTCTTTCCATAACATTTCACTGTTTCAACGATCATAAGCATGATCATGAACATATTGATGAAAGGCACGAACATTAAGGCAAACCACCACCATTTTTTATCAATGATCTGAATCCAAACGTAGTAATTGTAAACTGGCATGAGTGCCTGCCAAGATTGTTTGCCTGCATCCTCAAATACTTTGTAGAGTAAGGCCGGGAAAACTAAAATGATGATAATCAGGATGGTCATCAGGTCCATAGGAGAGAATTTGTGGTGGTTTGATAAGCGATTTAAAGGAGCAGGTAAAGGCTTTAATGAATCAGTTTCAAATACTATTACCTGCGGTTTCCCGGATTCATACTTGCATCATTGAAAGTAATACGAAAGAATCAGGCAAGGAACTACTGCAAATATCCATTAAACCATTGAATTATACTTCTGTTTATTCGTTAATTTGTGTTAAACCCAATAGAACAGCATCTTAGCTCTATCTATTGCATCTGGTTAAAAAGGTCTTTCATGGTATAGACTCCCTTTCTGGATGCAAGGAATTCGGCAGCAATAACAGCTCCCAAAGCAAAACCCTGACGGTTGAAAGCTTCATGCCTCAGACTAATGGTATCAAAGTCAGAAGTCCACTCAACCTTATGAAGACCAGTAACTTCACCTTCCCTGCTGGAAATTATTTCTAATTCTTCTGGTGCTGAAGCTTCCCTGTTCACCCATTTTGTCTTTCTGTCAAGACTTCCGATAATGTCATTGGCAAGTGTGACTGCTGTTCCACTGGGGGCATCCAGCTTGTGGATATGGTGTGTCTCTTCCATTCTGACGTCATACTCCGGCTGTTTATTCATCAGTTGAGCCAGTTTCCTGTTGATCTCAAAAAACAAGTTAACTCCAATGCTGAAATTTGAAGCATAGAAAAGAGCGCCATCATTTTCAATACAGTCTTCTATTGTCTGGGGCAAATACTCATACCAGCCAGTGGTGCCGGTTACTACAGGAATTTTCAGTTTAAAGCATTTAGCAAGATTTTCAGGTGCTATGGATGGCATGCTGAATTCAATGGCTGCATCGCATCCAGAAAGTACAGAGGCTTTTTCGGCCCAATCGGAAGCATTGTCGATAATTGCACCGATTGAATGACCCCTGGATACTGCCAGCCGTTCAATTTCCTTGCCCATCTTGCCATAGCCTATGATTGCCAGTTTCATACCTGAATTTTTTTGGAAGTGAGTTTGTGATGATGCGATCAGAACCTGAAGGCTAGGGATAGACCGCTGCCTCCGCCATATCCCTGATAAGGGGGAGCTACCCAGGGTTTGACCATCATAGAAAGGTCGTCGTTGATATTGTAATGATAAAAATGGGCATCTACTGTAGCATCCACTATATTCAGAATATACCAGACTCCGGTAGCTATGTAGGATAGTTCCAGGTTTCTGCGGTAGTATTCCCGACCTGTAAGCAATTGATCGGCAGTGTATTTGTTTACCAGTTCATTGGGTGGGTCGCCTGTTGCATTGCTGTTGGTCTTGAAGGAATAAGCATCCCTGAAATCCTTGTAATATCCGGTGTTGAAGGATACAAAATAAATCGTAGTGGCAAATCCAGCATACACTATTGGCATCTTCCAGTATTTGTGGTTATATGCCTGTCCGAGTCCCGGAAGAACAGCAGAGTAGATGGTAGCTTTTTTGGGAGAATGCTCAGGTGTGCGGATTGTATCAGCAACCTTAGAGCGGTTGGTTGTATCCTGGGCATTGACCTGTGAAGGGGAAAAGGAGAATATGGAAAGCATTGCCATAAGCAGCAATACTCTCAATCCGGCTGTTGTGGCCTGGGATTTGCCAATGCAGGGAAACAGGAATTCTCCGGTGTTTTTCATGAATTATTCTATTCCGAAGGCGGCAAGTATCTTATCAAGTTCGGCATCGGATTTAAACGGGATTACCAGATTGCCTTTACCGGCAGTACTCCAGTTTAGCTGAACTTTGGAATTGATCTTCGTTTGCAGGCTATCCCTTTTATATTCGTATTTTTCAGGGAGCATAGCTTTTGCAGGCTTGATTTTAGGCAGGGAAATCTGATCTGTTTTCTTCGAAAGCTGTTCGGCTTCCCTTACAGACAGTCCTTCAATAACAATCTTGCGACAGATATGAAGTTGCAATTCCTGATTTTCGATGCTGATAAGGGCTCTGGCATGGCCCATGCTGATAGTTCCGTCGCGCAGTGCAGCCTGAATTTCGGCAGGAAGCTTGAGAAGGCGGATATAGTTGGCAACGGTAGCCCTGTTTTTTCCAACTTTTTTGGATAGGTCATCCTGAGTAAGGTCGCATTCCTCAAGAAGGCGGTTGTAGCTGATCGCAATTTCTATTGCATTCAGGTTTTCGCGCTGAATATTCTCAATAAGAGCCCATTCAAGCATTTGCTCATCATTTGCAACGCGGATATAAGCCGGAACATGGGTGAGACCTGCAATGCCTGCAGCCCTGAGCCTGCGTTCACCGGAAATGAGCTGGTACTTGTCGTACCCCATTTTCCTGACGGTAAGAGGCTGAATGATCCCCTGTTCGGCAATGGAAGCAGCAAGTTCCTGCAGTGCTTCATCGGCAAATTCCTCCCTGGGCTGGAAGGGGTTGTTCTCGATATGGCTTAGGGGAATGTTGGCAATAGCTCCTGCTACATATGAGCCCGAGATATCACGTGAGGTGATATCCGTTTCGGGGCTTTCAAGAATAGCATTCAATCCACGGCCAAGGGCCTTCTTTTTTTGAGTACTCATATCAATCCACCTTAATTTCTTTATCCTCCTGCTTGAGGATGGTCATGTTATTCTTCTGTAAAATCTCCCTGGCAAGGTTCAGGTAATTGATGGCACCTGTGCTGGTAGCATCATGCATGAGGATTGTCTGTCCGAAACTTGGGGCCTCACCCAGACGTGTATTGCGATAGATGATGGTTTCGAAGACCATATCCTGGAAATGCGTTTTAACTTCTTCAACAACCTGATTTGATAAACGCAGGCGTGAATCGTACATGGTAAGAAGTATGCCTTCAAAATCAAGTTCCGGGTTCAGCCTCGACTGTACAATTTTTATGGTGTTGAGAAGTTTGCCCAAACCTTCAAGTGCAAAGTACTCGCACTGCACAGGGATAATGACTGAATCAGCAGCAACCAGTGCATTGACGGTAACCAGTCCGAGGGATGGAGAGCAGTCGATGATAATGAAGTCATAAAGATCCTTGAGTTTCTCAAGCACCTTTTTCATCATTTTTTCCCGGTTGGGCATATTGATCATTTCGATTTCAGCGCCAACGAGGTCAATATGTGCAGGAAGAAGGTCAAGGTTTGGAGTATCGGTATTCAGGATGATATTGGCAGCATCCACTTCATCAACAATACATTCATAGATGCTGGTTTTGATGGTTTTGGGATCAAAACCCACACCGGAAGTGGCATTGGCTTGAGGATCGGCATCAATGATCAGCGTTTTTCTTTCGAGAACTGCAAAAGCTGCACCAAGGTTGATGGCAGTAGTGGTTTTACCGACACCGCCTTTCTGGTTGGCTATTGTAATTACTTTGCCCATTCGTTGTTGGTTTACTGTTCAAATGATTGCCCGGGGGCAAAAAAATCGTGGATTCGTAACGGAAGAAGTGGTGATAAATATAGAAAATCAAACTTCGGAACCGGACTGCAAAAATAAGAGAAAGGCGGGAGGTAATCCTGCCTTTGTTGATAAGTTTTCAAGCATGGCTTTTCAATGGTCAGTCTGCATAGCCGAAGGGCTGTCAGATAACAGGATAGGCAACTGTTAATGACTGCTTTGAAGGATTAATCCTTATCCAGGTCCTCAAAGTCAACATCAACGCGGCTGCTGCGAAGTTCAGTATATTCCCGTTCCGGAGGAATCTCACCGGTTTCTATGAAGGAAATAACATCATCAAGACCGTTCTTGAATTTCTCAAAATCTTCCTTGTAAAGGAACAATTTGTGTTTTTCGTAGAAGAACTTTCCCTGGGCATTGTCAAATCGCCTCTTGCTCTCTGTAATGGTGAGGTAGTACTGGTCAGCACGGGTCTGCTTTACATCAAAAAAATAAGTACGTTTCCCTGCCTTTACTGCCCTCGAAAAAACATCCTCCCTGTTCTCCCTGTTTTCCGTGTGGTCGAAGTCTTCCATTTTGAATTATACTTGGGTTAATGTTGGTTGCTGGTTCATTCAACGCAAATTTATAAAGATTATTTTATTATCAAATGGATTTTGTATTTCATTATTGTGTCGTTTTTCGCGGATTGCTACAAATGATTTACTCTATTGGACCCTGCATGGGATATGCCTTGTAAGTTTCTGTCAATCAGTATTTGAATTAATGATTATTTAATATTTGACTCTGCATTCAGGAAGAAATTTTTGTTCTTCTCATAAGCTTGATTTGACGATTCTTATCTATCGATTTATCAAAAAGCTTAGGTCTGATGAGCATTTTCCTCGGAATTTCGGGAATTCTTGTACCTTTGCAGCTCAAATTTAACGGTTCATTCACATCTATGCTCAGCAGAAGGTTCCTCCGGATCAAGGTGATGCAGGCAATTTATGCTTTTCAGCAGGACGGCCCAGAAAACATCAATACAGGTGAAAAGCAGCTCCTGACCAGTCTTGATAAGCTTTACGAACTTTTCGTTTACCAATTGTCCCTCGTCCTCGAAGTATGCGATTTCGCACGTCGCAGGATTGAAGAGTCGAAACTGAAGTTTCTTCCAACTCCGGAAGAGCTTAATCCCAATACCCGCTTTATCGATAACAAATTTCTTGCACAGCTCTATACCAATAGGGATTTGCAGAAGAAAATCGATGCCAGCAAAATCAACTGGGTAGATGAAGAGGAGATGATAAGGAAACTTTTTAACCAGATGCGTGAGCATGAGGATTATATAGCCTACATGGCGAAGCCGCTTGCTACCTATCAGGACGATAAGCTGATTGTTGAAAGCCTTTTCGTGAAACTTTTTGCTGATTCAGAACTGCTCCGCTCTTACTATGAGGAGAAAAGCCTTTACTGGACCGATGATTTCGATATCACGCTTATGATGCTTGTTAAAACCATCAAGGGCTACAAGGAAAGCTATGATGATTTTACTCCTCTTCCAACCCTGCTTAAGGATGAAAATGATCCGGGTGGGAGTGAAGACCTGCGTTTTGTAAAGCAGTTGTACCGGAAGGTGCTGATGCATGAAGATGAATACAATACAGTTATTGCTTCTCACGCCGATAACTGGGAACTGGACCGCATTGCCATGATGGATACCATTCTTATTAAGATGGCAATTACCGAATTTGTTGAGTTTACATCCATCCCGGTGAAAGTTACCCTTAATGAGTACATTGAATTGTCGAAAAGCTTCAGTACTCCAAAAAGTAAGGTTTTCATCAATGGTGTCCTCGATAAGCTGATTGTTGAATTCAGGGCCTCAGGAAAGATTGCCAAAACTGGCAGGGGACTGCTGGAATAATATTCGGGTGTCGTTCTGCAAAATCCAAAATCTTAACTGTTTTCGGGATGAAAAATCGATTTGTCATCCGTTTCTATGCCGAAAGTGATTTCGAGGCTGTTTCTGAGTTATGGGAAATAACAGGAATCGGTGGGAAGCATAGAGGTGATGTAAATGAGGTGATCATCAGAACTATTGAAATGGGCGGCAAACTGCTTCTTATGGCTGATGAAAAGAGTGGAGAACTGATAGGCACATCCTGGCTAACTAACGACGGACGAAGAAGTTATTTGCATCATTTCGGAATAAGACCGGAATATCAGGGTCAACAATTATCGCTCCAACTGCTCGAAGCTACACTGGCCGAAGCCAGAAAAACCGGATATCAGCTTAAGCTCGAAGTTCACCATGATAATCTGAAGGCTGTGAGCCTCTACAAAAAATATGGATTCACCTACCTTGGAGATTATGATGTTTATATCATCAGGGATTTAAGAGCTGAAGAGTAATTTATACCTTTGTATCAAAATTGAGAGTAATGAATCGTTTATTTCTCCATGCAATCATAGCTTCGGTATTTGTACTGATGCTGAGTGCATGTAGTTCAGGAACAGGGGGGCAGGATATTCCCGGGGATGTGGTTTCCAATCCAAATACAGCTTCAGGTAAACCAGATCCCAATGCGTTGCCATTAATCACTTTTGAGAAGGATTACCATGATTTCGGTAAACTTCAGACGGGTGAGAAAGTCACCTATTCATTCAAGTTTAAGAATACTGGTAAGGCAATGCTTGTGATTTCAAGCGTTACAACCTCATGTGGTTGTACCGTATCCGATTTTCCAAAACAGCCCATTAAACCCGGAGAAGGCTCAACTGTTGATGTAAGTTTCGACAGTGAAGGCAGGCATGGTTTGCAAAACAAGACAATTACCGTTTTCAGCAATACCCAGCCTCCCACAACAATATTAAGAATCCAGGCCAACGTAATTGAGCCTGATGACCTTTAATAGTAAAACCAATAACTAAAAAATCATCCTATGAATCTGTTGAATGTGTTGTTGCAAGCTGCAGCTCCCGGTGGCGGGGGAAGTATGACCAGTTTCCTTATCCTTATGGTAGCCATGTTCGTGGTTTTCTATTTCTTCTTCATTCGCCCACAGGTGAAGCGCCAGAAGGAACAGAAAAAATACCGCGAATCGCTTTCAAAAGGTCAGAAGATCATCACTATTGGTGGTATTCACGGCAAAATCCTTGAAGTGATGGAGACTGCATGCATTATTGAAGTTGAAGGCCAGAATCGCCTTAAGGTAGAAAAGAGTGCAATTGCTACTGATTCTCAGGATCAGCTTACCGGCGAACCGGCTAAATAATTGTTTAAGCTTACTCAATTAATCTAAGGGTGACTTATGAATACAGATGATCGCCCTATCGAAATTCAGCTGGAAACAGCTAAGCCCAAACCAGGGAAAAGGAAGATCCGTGTCAGGATTTTCATTTTCCTGGTTTGTCTTGCTATTTCAGGTGCTATGTGGCTCTTCATCGAACTGATGAAAGATTACACCACCGACATCACCTATGCTATCTCATTCTCGAATGTCCCCAATGACCTGATTCTGGTTAATCAGGCTGACAGTATTATTACCGTTGGTGTAACTGCACAGGGATTTGAGCTGCTGGTTGCCCAGTTCATGCATGAAAAGCAAACAATTGATATTAATTTATCAGATCTGAGAATCAGGCAGGGAGTTGACGGATACACTGCATTTATGCCAGCTTCACGACTGCTTGATCAGGTAGGGCGGCAATTAAAATACTCCAAGTCAATCACCTCCATTCGTCCTGATACGCTGTTGTTCCGATTCTCGGAAGTTTACAGGAAACTGGTGCCGGTAAGGCCGGATATTTCCTACTCTTTTGCCGGACAATACCAGCTATCTGATACTATCCGGTTCAGTCCGCAATCCGTGACTGTTTCCAGCATCAGGAACGTAATCGATACCATTCGGTTTGTAACCACTCAGCGAGTTGACCTGCATGACCTCGACAGCAGCGTAAGCATCACCGTGCCTCTGAAAAAGGGACTGCGGAACAATATGATCCGGTATTCCAGCGATTCGGTGAATATTAAACTACAGGTTGAGAAATTTACCGAAGCAGTTTACAATGTTCCTGTATCAATCACAGGAAATCAGTTGCCAATTCGCTTATTCCCTGATCAGGTTCAGGTTACCTGCATGGTTCCCCTAAACAAGTTCAAGGATATTGAGGCAGGAAGCTTTACCGCAATGGTGGTTGCTACTCCTGAAGCCCTGGCTGGAAGTAAGTATCTGCTGGTGCGACTGACAAAAATACCCTCAGCTGTGCGATCAGTTCGGTTAAAACCCGACCACGTTGAATACATTATCATTGCCAAATGATAAAAGTGGGCCTCACCGGTGGCATCGGTTCCGGTAAATCAGTTGTAGCGTCAATCTTTGAAGCTCTCGGAGTTCCCGTTTATCATGCTGATATCGAAGCCAAAAAAATACTGGATTCAGATCAGGTGAACCTGAAGATTGCCAGTCTCTTTGGTAAGGAGGTGATGACAAAAGATGGCAGGATTAACCGAAAAGCCCTGGCAGCCATTGTTTTTAATGACAAGGTAAAGCTTGAACAACTTAATTCTATTATTCATCCTGAAGTAAGGATTCATTTTCAGGATTGGTGTCTTGCTCGAAATGAGCATCCCTATATTATTCAGGAGGCAGCTATAATTTTTGAAAGCGGATTCAATGCATATTTTGATAAGGTAATTATGGTGAAGGCATCCACCGAAACCTGCATTGAGAGGGTAATGCTTCGCGATCAAATCAGCAGGGAAGATGTTATCAGGAGAATGCAGAACCAATGGCCTGCAGACAAGGTTGAAGCAGCCTCAGATATTGTAATCCTGAATGATCTTGATACGATGGTGCTACCTCAGGTTTTAAAGATTCATAAACTTCTATTATCCTGATTATCAATTATCACTCATCGAAATAAAATCCTCCAACCTTTTCCCGAAACCCGCAATCTTTTCCCACAACCCGCAATCCGCAATCCGCAACCCGCAACCCGCAACCCGAAATAACTCGTTATCCCAATCCTCTCAAAACCTTGTCTACAAGTCCCCCCGTCTCCTGGTCTCCTTGTCCCACTGTCCCCCCGTCTCCTTGTCCCATTGTCCCCCCGTCCCACTGTCCCCCGTCCCATTGTCACCCCGTCCCACTGTCACCTCGTCTACTAAGAACCCTCGTCCAACTCAATCTACTTCACGATTCTGAAATTGAACATAGGAGTATTAAGAGTGCCCATAAGCCTGATCCAGATAGGAAGGAGCTGCTCTGTTCCACGAGCCGTGGTTATGTCTCCCAAATCAATGACTTCATTCCATCCGAAGGAATACAGAATCTCAGTAACCTTCGATTTGGCGTCCTTATCATTTCCGCTGATAAATAGATTGGTTTCTTCCTTCAGGAGTCCCGGATTTACCATTAGCTGGCAATTCAGGGTGTTTAGTGTTTTTACCACCTTGCAATCGGGAAATTGTCTCTGAAGTACTTCGCCCAGTGAGTCAGTATTGCAGACGCTGAGGCTTGGCGGCATTCCGTTTGAAAAGTCGAGAGGATTGGCCAGATCTACAAGGATTTTTCCGGAGAGATTCTCCCTGCCAGCCAACTGAAGTGCTTCCAAAGAAACTTGTCCGGAAGTGCAATTAAAAAGAATTTCTCCAAAGGCAGCAGCATCAAAGAATGTTCCGCAGGAGGCAAGATCTCCGTTTTGTGCTACCCATTCCAATGCTTTTGGGTTTGAGGCACTTCTTGAGCCCATTTTTACTTCATGGCCCAGCTGAACGAGTTTGGATCCGATGGCATTTCCTACCATTCCGGTTCCCAATATGGCAATTTTCATACGTTTATCAATATTTGGTTAGTTCAGTAACAAGCATTTCTCTGAATTGTTCTTCCCTCTTTGATACATTACTTTTATTTAACAGTATTATGGTATTTTTGCTGAAATAAAACATTTTAACTTATGTCAGATATTTCATTAGGCGTTGGCTCAAGGGTTAAGCACCCTCAGTTTGGAAAAGGCGTAGTTGTTCAATTACGTTCAGATGCATATGAGATTTGCTTCATCGAAAGTGGTGTAAGGCAGATTTTTCGTGAATATGAAGGACTTGAGGTAATTGAATCAGTCGAAACTCCTTCTGATCTTGCTACCTATGAGAAAATTGAAAAGAGTTTGATCCGGGTGCTGAGAAAATTCAGCGATGTTCAGGAAACAGTTTCAATGGGTGGCCGCTGGACAGGTGGTAAGATGATTCTTATTCCCGGAGAACAGGGATTGAAGGAAAAAGAAATTCCAATTGAAGTTTTCTTCCACAAGATTGTGATGCTCCGTGATCGTCTCAGGGTTCTTGAAGCAAAAGTAAATGCCAGCAGACTTACCGATGAGGATAAGGTTGAATTGCAGCAATACATCACCCGCTGCTACGGCAGTCTTACTACCTTCAACGTTCTGTTCAAGGAAAAGGAAGATCAGTTCGTTGGTGAGAAAGGAAGCTGATTCTTGTAGACGAGCTTTTTATTGATTTGGGGAGACGAGTGGACAATGGGACAAGGAGACTTGGGGACAAGGAGACTGCGAGACAATGAGACTGGGAGACAAGGAGACTGCGAGACAATGAGACTGGGAGACAATGAGACTGGAAAATTTGATAAAGTGTCCGCCAGCTGGCGGATTGTGTCATCCGTGTTCTATTCATTGCTACTTGCACAATCAACCCTCGAACCTTGAACTCCGAACTTAGAACCCCGAACATTCGAAAGCACGTAAATTTAAAATTAACCACACTAAAAACTAAACTACTAACAACTAACATGATTCAGGATATCCGCAAATACCAGCAAACAAACAAGGACAGATATGTCTTCAGTTTGCTGATTCCAAGCTGGAATAACCTTGAATATCTAAAGCTGTGTGTTGGAAGTATACGAAAGAACTCCAGACTTGATCTGCAGATAATCGTTATCGCAAATGAAGGAAAGGATGGAACACTTGAATGGCTAAAAAACCAGCCTGATATCGATTTTGTGCATGCAGAAACCAATATCGGTATCTGCTACGGACTCAACATTGCAAGGTCATTGATCAAGTCAGATTACGTTGTTTATGTCAACGATGATATGTATCTACTTCCCGACTGGGATACTGAGCTGAAATCAGAAATTGACAGCATTGGACATAAGTCATTTATGCTTTCAGCTACCCTGATTGAACCTAATGATACCGGAAACTCCTGCGTAGTGGTCAAGGACTTTGGCAGTGACCTTGAATCATTCAGGGAAGCAGATCTGCTGAAAGAATACAGGCAACTTTCAATTCCCGACTGGAATGGAAGCACCTGGCCTCCCAATGTAGTGCATATTGACCTTTGGGATTTAGTCGGTGGCTTGAGTATAGAATTTAGTCCCGGAATGTACTCTGACCCGGACCTTTCCCGCAAACTGTATGAAGCCGGAGTAAGGTATTTCAAAGGTAAAGGGAATAGTCTGGTTTATCATTTTGGCTCCAAATCAACACGCAGGGTAAGGAAGAATACCGGCCGCAAGACTTTCCTTATGAAATGGGGGATAACCTCAAAGACATTTACTGATTTGTACCTAAAGAAAGGCGAGAAATTCTCAGGTTCAATCGCTGAACCAAAAATTGATGCTATAACGCAGTTAATCAATAAATTAAAACGTTTGAAGAACTCTTTGTAAATCTTTATTTGTTCTTCTGTATTTCTGAATCAGGATTTCCTGAATTCGCTTGGAGTAGTTCCTGTAAATTTCCTGAAAGCTGAATTGAAGGCTGATTTGGAAGAGAATCCTACCATATTTGCTATTCCCAGAATTGAATATTTATTATTATCCTCTTTCTTCAGCAAGCGTTTGGCTTCTTCAATCCTGAACTCGTTGATATAGTTGTAGAAATTCTTCTGGTAATACTCATTGATTATCTGTGAAATATACTTGCTGTTAGTTCCAAGGCGAAGGGCAACATCATGGATGCTCAGATTGTCGATGGTATAAATCTTTTCATTTTCTATTAATGTTTCAAGCTGTTTAATCAGCGATGCTTTCTGTTCCTCAGAAAGTGATGAATTCGAATACTTGTTGAAAATTGGTTCATTTTCAATTGTTTTCTGAATCGTTTCAACTTTCATTTCAGTATCATCTTCTGAAAGAGCATGTTTATAGTCATTCTCTATATCTGGAATGGAAAGGGTCTCCTCTCGCTGCGGTAGGCGGGAAGGAGCTTCAACATCAATTATTTCGTTATCAGGGATTTCAATTTCCTTCTGTTTTAGTGCCTGCAGTCCTGCAAATAAGGTAATGGATAGCATCGAAAGTGTATAAAATAGGAGGGACGCAATATGTTGTTTAAATCCGATGATAAAAAGCAGATTATTCAACACGAAGAAAATTATAAAGGCAATAATAAGCGCCCGGGTCCAGGAAAGGTCAATGTTTTCTGTATAGGAATAATGATTTGCAATGAAGTCCCTGTGCTTTCTGTAAACCCTGATGCTTGCCAGAAGATAGCTTATAAGCTGGATGTTCGAAATGCCATACATCCCAAACACAAATATGAAGATAAGATACTTTAATCTGTTGTCCAGTTCAATCATTGAGTATCCAAACCTGATGAATTCAAGCTTTAATTCGTGTGGGAGAAAAAGATATGGGGTATTGATAATCAGAACTGTAGCGGCAGGAATAAAATGCAGTAAATGCCTCGACTTGAGCCTGAAATTAGTTTGAGTTATTGATAAAAGGTAAATGTAAAATACAGGTGAAAAACTTAGGATTACCGGTAGAATAAAAAAGTAAAAACTGGTAATAGCTTCGAATGCCTTTAATCTGTATAGGAAATTAAAAAGGAAATAAATGGACAGAAGTCCCAGGAAGCCTCCCATTATCATTCTGGATTGCCTGCTGAACTGTCTGCCACTATAAAATAAGATTATGGCAAGCACCAGACATTGGTACACAGGCAATGCATAAAGTGAAGTGAGGGCTTGTTCCATTCGGGCGATTTCTGCTGCAAAAATATCCATTATTGAACTGAGTTGTTGAAAAAGTATGTGCATTCCAAACTAAGTGGCTTATTGATTGAACAGGTTCTGATTCCTGAATCAGAACCTCTGTGCTGCCGAAATAATTCAAAATTGTTTGTTAGTTTGTATATCAAAAATCAAGAGCGCTATCTGTCGCAACAGATTTTTGAGTTGAGCTATAATCATCAGCACCTATTCACTACCTAATTTCTTCCGATCAATGAGAAGTCTTTTGAAAATCTTTTGTCTCCTAACCCTAATTGGACTCGTCCCGGGAATTAATGGCAATTCCCAGAATTATATTGAAGTTGGAACTGGCACTGTTTCCAATACAATGCCCATTTACTCCTATTGGAATTATTCATGGAGTTCCTTGATTTACAGTCAGTCTGACCTTGGTACTGCCAAAAGTATCACCAAGATTGGCCTGAATTGCATAAACGGCCCTAAAACCGTCACGAACCAGAAGATCTATTTCAAATTGAGTTCTGCAAGCATTTTTCCGGCAGCCAATTATGAAGATCCTACCAACAACGGTTATACTCTTGCATTTCAGGGAGATCTTACTTTCGTTTCAGGCTGGAATGAGATTACTCTATCTACTCCAATTCCATACGACGGAATCCAGAATTTGATATTTCATTGGGAAAACAGGTGGGGCACAAGCTATGGTCCAGCATTCTACAGCACTACATCTTCAACAAACAATAACAAGAACTGCGGTAATGATCAGAATTTTCCGCCGCCTACTCAAACAGGATACCTTAATCCTTACCCCGGTTCATTGGCAAATATGAGATTCTACTATGCCGGTGCAGGACCTGCAACGCCCACGAATCCGATCCCGGCAGACAATGCCACTACTGTATCAGTTGGGACAACACTCAGCTGGACATTAGGAGCTAACACAACCAATTATGACCTGTATTTTGGGACTGATCCGAATAATCTGCCTATGGTGGTGAACAATGCTTCAGCCGGCGCAGGTGTATTCAGCTATACACCACCAGCATTGCTTGCTGATTCCGTTAAACATTACTGGAAAGTTGTTGCCCGGAATGGCAGTCAGCAGGAAATATCGCCTGTTTGGAAGTTCAAGACGGAAGTAGTAATTGATCAGTTCCCATACTTCGAAGGATTTGAAGATTCCCTGGTGTTTAATACCTATCCAGTTGTAAGTGCATGGGTAATTGATCCGGATGTTACCTGGTATCAGTATACAGTGAATCCGCATTCAGGGAATCTCTGTGCCAAATCATCATGGTATACATATTCTACCCAAGCTATTCTTCGTTCTCCTAAAGTGCTGCTTCCCCCTAATCATGAAATCTCCTATTACTGGCAAAATACTGATTTAAACAAAGTTGCAGGGCATGATACCACTTATTTCGAGGTGACAACAAACGGAGGGCTTACCTGGATCAAGGTTGATACGTTGTCGCCAGCTTCAATAAACAATTCCTATGTACATCGTACTCATAACCTGACAGCCTATGCCGGGAATAATTTCTTCTTCCGCTTCCGGCACAAAACTGATACCAGTTCATCCGCCAGGAATGTATATCTGGATGATATATCGATCTATGCTACTGTTCCTGTGCCATCTATTCAGCTTAACACAACTCAGTTAGCCTTCAATGAATTATATGTAAACGGACATACAACCAAAAAGCTGTTGGTAACCAATTCGGGCACAGTCAATCTTGTAATCAACTCAATTGGTATGCCCTCCCCATTTGCAGGAACTTACGGTGGTACCTTGCTTCCGGGTGAAACAGATACAATAACTGTCCAGTTTAACGGACTCACAGCCGGGTATTATTCAGGAAACCTGGTGTTCAATATTCAGGGAACCTATACCGGATCAAACACCGTTCTGCTTTCAGGAAATGTGCTTTCTGACCTTGCTAGCCTTGATGAACCATTTGATGCATCTCTTCAGATTCCTTCACACTGGAATACAATCAGCAGCATTACAGATCCCAATCATAAAGTTCTCGTAGTTGCAGATGCCATGGCTCATTCAACTCCGAATGATGCCAGGATGTCGAATAACAATGATCTTGTTTCTCCATTGATTTTCATAACTCCGGGTGTGACTGGCTTTGCTGATCATGAGCTATCATTTTATGCCCGAAAAGATGCCGCAATTGCTTCCATGGAACTTCAGGTCGGTTTAATGGATGATCCTTACGATGCCTCTTCATTTGAGCTGGTGCAGTCTATAAGCTTGACAGACCAGATTGTTGAATATACAGTTGCATTCTCAGCATCCAACCTGAAACCTTATCTATCTTTCAGATTAAGCTCTGCTTCTGTTCAATCTAATTTGTGGATAGATAATGTTTTATGGAACAATCCTGTTGTACCACCCGCACCTCCGGCTCCGGGATTATGTATTTATCCGGCAAATAATGCAGTTGATGTTGATATAATGATGGCTTCCAAATACCTTATTTGGGCTGCAGGTAGTCAAAATACCGAAGGATACAAAATTAGTCTTGGAACCAACAATCCTCCTTCAAATATCATCAATAATGCAAATCTTGGAGATACCGTTGTGTATCAGATTCCAACCCTCCTGAATTACAACACTACCTATTACTGGCAAATTGTGCCGTACAACACTGTTGGACAGGCTCTGAATTGTCCGGTATGGTCATTCACAACAATGCAAGATCCTACAATCAGCCAATTCCCATTCAGCGAGAACTTTGATGCTCTTACTCCAGGCTCTGCCTTTACCTATCTGCCTTTCCTTCCCGGATATGTTTTTCCATTGGGATGGTCAGTGGTGAGTCCGGGACAATTAAGTTCTTCCTGGAATGCTCTGGGATCAAATGCAAGTTCAGGTCCAAATGCAATGGCAGTGGGACCTGCTACACTAAGTTCATTGGATGAATGGTTGTTTAGTTCCCCAATCTCCATGACTGCCGGTCTGCATTACAAACTGGATTTCAAGTACAGAATGATTGCCGGTTCTGGTACCACAAGTGAAAAACTGGAAGTCAGGGTTGGAAACAGCAATACTCCGATGGCCATGAATATTGCACAGGTATATGACAATCAGAATATTGTCAACACATCCCATGAGCCTGCTTCGGGTGTCTATACTCCTGTATTATCCGGTATCTACTTCTTTGGATTTCATGCTTACAGCGCGCCTTCACAGGGAGAATTACTTATTGATGACATAGAGATAAAGGAAATAAATACAACCGGCTTGCCGGCTAAGATTCCTTCCGGAGATCTTTATATTTATCCCAACCCATCAAAGGGAATCCTAAATCTTAAAGCCAGCGGATCGAATTCTGAATCCTGTACCGGAGAAGTGCTGGATCTTAGTGGAAGAAGGGTAATGCTGTTTGATTGGAACGGAAGAGAGGAAAGGCTTGATCTTAGCAGTCTTTCAAAAGGTACATATCTTGTAAGATTGATTTATGGCGACCAGCAGCTGAGCCGCATCATAGTATTGCAATAAATTCTTCCCCCCGATTAAATAGAAAAATCCCCCTGTTGTATTAAGGGGGATTTTTTATTTTGATGAACATTTAGCTCATTACCATTATTAATTTTTTCCGCTTTCAACGTGAATCAGGCGCTAGAGATTTGACCTACTGCAGACTAATGGATTCTTTTCATGGATAAAGTGTGCCATTGATTATCATGAACTCACCTTAATTTCCAAAGATATTTCAATAGTCTTGTAATCTTAATGAATCAAACAAAAAATGCCTCCCTTTTCAGAAGGCATAGTTTAAGCTGTCAAGTCGCAAGTCAAACACGGGCCGATGACCCGATATCTTATTTCAGCAGCTATTCCTGTACCGGATTGCCGGTGAATGTTTCGTTAAGAACTTTTGGTGTTTTTTCACTGTAGAGGTTGGGGAAGTATTGCTGACTCCATTTCTTGAGGTCTTCAATTTCTTCAGTGTTGTTACCCATCCACATGATCAACTTCCTTAACTCTTTATTGAATAAATCCTGATCGCAACTTAGGCGGCTGAGGATCGATTTGGCCATTTCTTTCATGACAGAGAATTATTATATTATACAATTTGGTTTCCTACAGTGATGAGGCAAAATTATGAGTTGCTACAAGTAGGAGAGTTAATGGAAAGTTCTGATTTTATTAATTAATTGCTTTGAATTGAAAAGGTTACATACGACTTGAAAAAAAATCAAAAAAATATTTTATAAAGTTGGCTGTCAATGGACGAAATGTACTAATACTTTGGAGTGAAAATTCGTAATAAACAGATATTCAGACTGATGTAAGTCAAATGGGATTTGTTGGAAAAGTAGATCAACAATCAATTTTTAGTCCTGGAAAATCACCATACTTAAAAAGTTTGGCTTGTTTCAGCCCATTTTTGACATATTGAACGAAACTTTTGAAGCGATTGGGTTTAAGAAAGCAGATAATATTTCAATTGAATGATCAGTTCAAGACAGACCATCAATGAATAAAAAGAAAAGATATTCAGGAATCAGTTGGAGTCTTTATTGACTCTCTTTTCTGCTTTTAAATAGAGTTTTTCGGCCTTTTTCCAATCCACTTCAGCAGCAGTTGCACTGCCAAGTTTCAACTTGGCATTTCCACGGCCAACATAGGCAACGGCATACTCTGGATCCAGTTTGATTGCCTCATTGAAATCAAGCAGGGCGCTTCTTGGATCCTCCATCAGAAGTTTCAGATTCCCACGATTATATAGTGAAACGGCATCAAAAGGATCAAGGCGTATAGCTTTGGAATAATCTGACAGTGCTCCCTTAATATCCGAAAGTTCATATTTGGTATTTCCCCTGAAAGTGAAAGCCTGCGATAATTGAGGGTTCAATTCTATTGACCTGTTTAATTCAATCAGTGCCTGCGGGAATTCCTTCATCTGGTAGTATGCATTCCCTCGAGTATAATAGGCTTCAGCAAAAGAAGGGCGATAGGTAATGCAACGTGTATAATCCTGAATCGCTTCAGAAAAATCCTTCATACCAAGGCGACTGTTACCCCTGTGGTAATATGCGAGGTAGTTTTTGGGCAATAGTTCAACTGCTCTGTCAAGAATAGCTGCTGCTTCTGAGAACTCAGATTTCTTATTATGAGCTTTTGCCTTCTGAATCAGGAAAAATGCCTGTATCCCCGAGGGGCTCAACATGCTGAAAAATCTTCTTATCATAGAACGGTTCATTCTAAAGAGTTATTGGAGTCGGATCGAGTAAAGGATTGGCAGAATGGCCGTTGGGGTAATGCTGGAAGGTAAGGGGGAACATACCTGTAACCGAATTCAAATTTAGAAAAATAATCTGATCTAAGCGTAGATTATACATTAACAAATTGTTTTTTGTTTAACACTTAAAAGCAAAGGCAAAACAGAAATCCCTTGAATGAAATATTCAGATTCACATCTTTTATATGATTTCCTGACTTTATTATTTGCAAATGAGCGAGATATGGGAGGAGGGATTTCAGAGTAATATGGTATAAAAAAAAGGAAGCTGCCCATTTGGATAGCTTCCTTCTTTAATCGGAATGAATTGTTTTCTTCCTAGAATCCTGCTCTCAGGGTTGCCATGAAATTACGGCCGGGGGCACTGATGCCACTTGCGAAATTACGGTAATGTGTATCAAGAATATTCTCAACACCCGCTTGTAAACTCAGGTATTTACTGAACTGATATCCAGCCCTGAAATTGAGGGTATACCATGATGGCATTCCGTCAGGAGTAGCGTAGGCTTCATTGTCTTCACCACTTGGACTGTAATCTTCAATATGTTTCCAGGCGTTGTATCTTGAGTAAACTTCGCAGTTGAACTGTTTAAGTTCGTATTTCAGTGAAGTCATCCCAAACAATGGAGGAATATGATCGAGTGGAACATCTCCTTCACTAATACTTCCCTTCGTATAGGAAAGATTGCTTAAGAATGTAAGATGCTTGATGAGTTTGGCGGTAAGTCTGGCTTCAACTCCGTAGATTGTTGCTTTTTCAACATTTTGCATCGATTGAACCGCTGCCAGAATTCCGTCAAAAAGGATTGAATCCTGTCCATTGTAAGTAGAGGACTGAATTACGAATGCATCCTGAAGAATGGAATAAAATCCGGTGACCTCTATCTGAAGTTTTTCACCAATGGTTTTTCCCAGGGTAAAGTCAGCACTGTAGATTTTTTCTGGTCCGAGATCAGGATTTGGAACAACTATAAGCTGATCAGAACTGTTTGAATCATTCAACTTGGTAAGATCATCAATATTAGGCGCCCTGAAACCTGATGAAAGGTTCATTGCTATTCGCCACCCGCCTTCCGGCATGTAAACAAGTCCGAGACTTCCGTTAAGTGCGGTATTGTCCTGAGTCATGGTGGCATCAAACGGGAACTTGATGAGATCCATCATTTCCTGGGTGTATTTAGCTTCGAGAGATACCATGCTGAATCGGATTCCCTGAGTGAAGATAAGATTCTGATTTACTTCCCAGCTGTTTGACGCATATGCCGAAAAACTGTTCATTTTATCACCTCCGTCAGGATAGCGGGTTGCTGCATCATTTGTAACAACTCCTGTTACAATATGCTGGTTGTAAGCCTTTGAATCCACGTGATTGAAATTGCCTTCAAGTCCATATCTGAGTTCACTGCTACCAAAGATTTTCTTCATAAAATCGGCATTAACAGAGAAAATCTTAACAGTCTCTTCCTGATGTTTTTTCTTGCTTTTACCAAAACTGCGGCTTACCCTGTCCTCGCTGATATTCTGCCAGGCCCCGGTAATACTTGCATTGTCATAAAGAGCATTCGCGTTGGTGAATTCAGCTCTAACAGAAACCATTGCACGTGTCTGAGGACCATAATACCACTCCGCATATTTAAGTTTTCCGCCCGACATTTCAGTAAGTCTGTCATAGCGGGGAATATCGGATGAATTTGAGTACTGTGCATTCAGAAGAAGTGAGAAGGAATTGCAAGGCTTCCATAATACTTTTGAAAAGAGGTCATACTGACTATAACCTGTATGCTTCTGAATCAGAGGATCAGAATTAACCATCATGCTATCCTTACCATTAATCCTTTCGGCATAGTACAGGCTTTTTCCCCAGTCACCATATTTGCTGTCGCGTTTGCTTCCTTCGCGCAGATCGCCAAGATCCTTGGTGCTACCACCCAGTATTGCAGCGATTTTTTTACCACCCAGGTTTAGGCTGAAGCTTTGTGAGTATTCATCCGAAGCAGAAGAAGTACGCATCATCAGCTTCCCGGAGGAGTAGAACTTGCCATTAGTTGTGAGGATAGGATTTTTAGTGTAAAAATGCATTACGCCACCCATAGCATCGCTGCCATAGATGACTGAGCCGGGACCATGAACAACTTCAACACGGTCAAGCATATTCGGGTCAATGGTGATTACATTCTGGAGATGACCTGCCCTGTAAATTGCGTTATTCATTCGGACACCATCAATTACCATCAGAACACGGTTGGTCTCCATCCCGCGTATTACCGGACTTCCTCCACCCAGCTGGCTTTGCTGGGCAAATACTGTTCCGTTCTGAGTTAGAAGGTCAGCTGTGGTTTGAGGATTACCCGCCTGTATTTGCCTGGAGTTGATGATGTCAATCCTTGCAGGGATTTCTACATATCGCTCTTCAACTTTATTGGCAGAGAAGACTACCTCCTTAAGGTTGATGGATGCAATATCCATCTCAACTATATTTTCAGCCTGAGTAAGTACTGATTTCTTTACTTCCTTGGTTACAAATGAGATATGCGAAAAAATCAGTACATCAGTAGCCTTGAAAGCTGTGATATCCGCTATGCCTTTCTGATCAGTAACTACTGAAACAGTTTTATCTGCTGTATAAATATTGCATTGCGGAACTGGCTGAAGATCGGAGGAGGATACTACTGTTACTTTTTGGGAGATGGCTGCAAGAACAGTAACCATTGCAGCCATGAAAAGGGTAAATTTTTTCATGATTTACGAGTTATGGGATGATAGCAATATGTCCATCGGTTTTCAAACCTGATGGATGAAAAGTTTTGAATGCTGCAGTGCGCAGCCTGGAAAAGTGGGGGACTTATGCTATCTGAGGGGGGAGGTCAGGGACACTGAGAAATGGTCCCGAATAGTCTGTGTTTTTTTCGGAATATAAGCTTAGAACTTCAGAAAAGAACAATTTAGTTTGGCTGTCATCAAGAAGTGCTGTCTTAATCATTCCATCCAGGAAATACCGGACAGTCCTGGAAGATTGAGTGCCATTCAACGGGTTGCCTGAGTGTTTACCCGATGTTTTTATCATTTTATCTTCCTTGGTATCCTTATAGCAGACAAGCTTGTAAGAATTGCCGGATTTGAGCACCTTAACAATATCATACATTTCACCCTTGAAACGAATTTCCTTAAGCCTGTTAAGAGAAATTTTCTCAGCAAGTGAACCGTTTACAGGAATTGAAACCAGGTTTTTGGGCTTATCTGTGGACAAAAATTTAGAAACCTCTTGTCGGTGAATGATCCTGCCTGCCTGAAAAAATAGAATATAACCCATTGAATTATAGATAATTAATCCAATGAGCAGGAAGATGACAAGTTTTTGGGCATTCGGTTTCACTGGATCAAAAATACAGATTTAATCTGAACGATATCTCGAATACCTTGTTTAATTAAGGCATTCGCTGTAATTTAGTTGTGTAAAACCATACTTCATATTAAAAAAGAAATCATATGTTATTTGACCTCGAACTGATCAGAAAGGTTTATGACAAATTCCCTGAAAGAACTGAGAAAGCAAGGAAACTGTTAGGACGGCCGCTTACGTTAAGTGAAAAGATACTTTATGTCCATTTATGGGATGAAATACCAGCACATCCATACAAAAGGGGTGAGGATTATGTGAATTTTGGTCCTGACCGTGTAGCCATGCAGGATGCTACTGCCCAGATGGCCTTGCTTCAGTTTATGACTGCAGGTAGAAAACGTACAGCTGTTCCAAGCACAGTGCACTGCGACCATTTAATTCAAGCTTCTCTGGGTGCCAATGCTGACCTTGATCAGGCACGTTCCCAGAACAAGGAAGTTTATGATTTTCTGGAATCAATTTCAGCGAAGTATGGAATAGGTTTCTGGAAGCCGGGTGCCGGAATTATTCATCAGGTACTGCTTGAGAACTACGCATTCCCGGGAGGAATGATGATTGGAACTGACTCACATACTGTAAATGCCGGCGGACTTGGCATGATTGCAATCGGTGTTGGAGGTGCTGATGCCATGGATGTTATGGCAGGAATGGCCTGGGAACTCAAAATGCCCAAACTGATAGGCGTTAAGCTTACGGGTAAAATGAGCGGCTGGACTTCTTCCAAGGATATCATCCTGAAAGTAGCCGGTATTCTTACCGTTAAAGGTGGAACTGGTGCCATTGTCGAGTATTTTGGAGATGGAGCTGACTCTCTCTCTGCAACAGGAAAGGGAACCATTTGCAATATGGGCGCAGAAATCGGAGCTACGACTTCAGTTTTTGGCTACGATCAGAAAATGAGCAACTACCTGAAGGCAACCGGCAGGGAAGAAGTTGCTGTCCTGGCTGATGCAATTATGAATGAACTCAGGTCTGATCCGGATGTGGATCTTCATCCTGAAAAATACTATGATCAGGTAATCGAAATTGACCTGAATACCCTTGAACCATACATCAATGGTCCTTTTACTCCTGATGCAGCTTACCCTGTTTCGGAGTTTGTGAAAATTGTGAAGGAAAAGGACTATCCTTCAAAGCTGGAAGTTGGATTAATTGGATCATGCACCAACTCTTCCTATGAAGATATCAACCGGGCGGCCTCGCTTGCTCAGCAGGCTCTGGACAAGAAATTGGGTGCAAAGGCTGAGTTTATTATCAATCCGGGTTCTGAACAAATCAGGTTTACCACAGAACGTGATGGTTTGCTTGGTGCTTTCGAAAAACTCGGTGGAGTGGTTATGGCTAATGCCTGCGGACCATGCATCGGACAGTGGAAGCGTCATACTGATGATCCTGAAAGAAGAAACTCCATCATTACCAGCTTCAACCGCAATTTTGCAAAGCGTAATGATGGTAATCCAAATACTCACAGTTTTGTTGCTTCACCAGAAATGGTGACAGCATATGCTATTTCAGGCGATCTTACCTTTAATCCGCTCACTGACTATCTCACAAATGCTGATGGTGAAAAAGTGATGCTGGATGAGCCTGTTGGAATGGAACTTCCTCCAAATGGTTTTGCTGTAGAAGATGCCGGTTATCTGGCACCTCCAGCAGATGGTTCTGCAATTCAGATCAATGTTAGTCCAACATCCGAACGTCTTCAGCTTCTTGAACCATTTCCAGCCTGGCGCAAGCAGGATCTGAAGAATCTGCCGCTTCTTATCAAGGTAAAGGGTAAATGTACAACTGACCATATTTCAATGGCTGGTCCCTGGCTCAGGTATAGGGGACATCTCGATAATATTTCCAATAACCTGCTGATAGGTGCAGTGAATATCTTCAACGAAAAGACCAATCAGGTGAAGAACCAGCTTACTGGAAGCATTGGCACTGTTCCTGATACTGCCAGGGCTTACAAGGCTGCCGGTACAGGCGCAATTGTGGTTGGAGATGAGAACTATGGAGAAGGCTCATCCCGTGAGCACGCAGCTATGGAACCACGCCATCTGGGAGTGGATGCCATTCTTGTGAAATCCTTTGCCCGTATCCATGAAACCAATCTGAAGAAACAAGGCATGCTGGCTCTTACTTTCGCTGATAAGGCGGATTATGATAAAATCATGGAAGACGATAGAATCGATATCCTTGGACTTACTACTTTCTCCCCGGGACAGCAGCTTGTCCTGAAGCTTAACCATGCTGACGGAAACTCGGAGGAGATTAAAGTTAATCACTCGTATAATGAAGCTCAGATCAAATGGTTCAGAGCCGGAGGAGCACTCAATCTGATCAGGCAGGAGAGTCATTGATTCTTCTGATACTGACAATTGCTTTTCTTCCAGGAATCAATAGCATAAGTGACCAGGTATTCATCTTCTAATAGTATTCATATGAAAACAAGGCAAATTTTCTTTTTAACCCTGGTACTGATATCAGCGCTGGGTATTCTTACTTCCTGCGATGATTGCATTAATGGCAATGGTGAGGTTGTTACCCGGTACTCCAAGGTAGGGGATATAAGCCAGATCAAACTTTCAGGAGATGCTGAGATAATCCTGGTTTCTGATTCTTCCGATTCAATCAAGATGGTTGGGGAAAGCAATATTCTCGATATTCTGGAGATTGAAGAGAGTGGTAAGAGTTTGAAAATCAAGATGAAATCCTGCGTTTTGAAACATGAAAAGCTAATCATAACCATCCCGGTAAGAGTTCTGGAATCACTCACATTGAATGGCTCAGGAGATATCGTTTCAGGTACCCGTCTGAAGGCTAATGACCTTGAAGTGAATATCAATGGCTCAGGCGATGTAACCCTGGATATAGATGCTACCGATGTTGTTTGTGAGGTTAATGGTTCTGGTAATATCAACCTGAAAGGTTCTGCACAGAATCAGAGGGTCAATATCAATGGCTCAGGAAATCTGGAAGCCACAGATTTTGGATGCAGCGCTGTAAAGGTTACCATTAATGGCTCTGGCGATTGCAGGGTGTATGCCACCTCGGCACTTGATGTTGTAGTAAGAGGAAGCGGAAATGTATACTACAAGGGTGCCCCGAATGTGAATACTGAGGTGAAGGGATCCGGGTCGGTAAATAAGATTAACTAACAGGTATAATCTCATACAACCCTTTCACATCCTCTTGTACCATTAAGATACTTTTTTGCCTTGAATCCCGTTTTCAGCTGAATGCGGAGCATGCAGATCCATTAACTGAAAAGACCTATTTGTGAAAGCCATCTTACTGATACTACCTGTTTTTATTCTTGCCCTTGTTTTGAATCCAACTCAAGCCAAGGCTCAAACTTCAGGGAATAATACCTTTGAATTTCTTTCGCTCACCAATTCTGCCCGCATTGCTGCCTTGGGTGGCAATATGGCCAGTATCCGCGATAAGGACCTCAGCCTTGCCCTACCAAATCCTTCGCTTATCTCTCCGGAGATGAACAATGAGCTGGCTTTCAGCTATGTGAATTACTATACTGACATCAATCTCGGCTATGCAGCCTATGCCAGAAGTTTCAAAAATCTGGGAACCTATACCGCCAGTCTGCAATTTCTTGATTATGGCAAGTTCAACTATGCAGATGCTACTGGTGCCACGGCAGGTTCATTCAATGTAGGAGATTACTCTCTCAATTTGGGTTGGGGCAGAAACCTTGATTCAAATTTCAGTATCGGAGCAAATCTAAAGCTTCTGTATTCTGATCTGGAGGCTTATAATTCCTTTGGAATGGCCGTTGATGTTGCAGGAAGCTATTTTCCAGATAAGAATACCTGCATGTCACTGGTATTTGCCAATGTTGGACGGCAGATTACCTCGTATTCATCAGCTGGTGTTCAGCCTTTGCCTTTTGAAATCCAGTTTGGAGTTTCACGCAGATTAGCACATCTTCCCTTTCGCTTTTCATTGTTGTTGCAGCACCTCGAGAAATGGGACCTGACTCACCTGGATGCAGCTGATGCTGAAATAGACCCTTTCACCGGACTAGCTGTGAAGAAGAGCAGTCTGGATAATTTTACGGATAAGGCAATGCGCCATATTGTGCTTGGCGGAGAGTTTGTCCCTGCAAAATTCCTGAGTTTCAGGTTTGGATATAACTACCTGCGCAGACAGGAACTAAAGCTGGATAGCCGTCCCGGAACAGCAGGTTTTTCCTGGGGAATCGGCTTGAAAATTTCGAAATTCAGAATCGATTATTCCCGTGCAACTTACCATCTGGTTGGTGCCCGGAATTACGTGACTCTCACTACCCATCTTTCTGATTGGGTAAAGCAATAAGTCAACAAATTTCTTTTATTGGTTATTCCGGGCTAAGCGCCTGCAGGATGTTGTTTGCTATGAAATGAAAGGAAACTTTCTGATTCCTGGCTAATTTATAAACAAAAACTACTCTCAGCTAAACTTGCCTTCCATCAGGAAGTCTTTAAAACTCTGGAAATCCGGATTTATAGGAATGCTCTGTTTCTCTTTTCCATGCAGGTATTTGACGGACTCAGGAATCTCAACAACTTTACCGGTAGCTTTCTCCACAACTTCCCTGAATTTGATGGGATGTGCCGTTTCGAGAATGATTCCTTTTTGTCCGGGATGCAAATCCAGATAATCCTTCAGTGCCTTGTAAGCGACGGCTCCATGAGGTTCCAGCAGGTAGTTGAAGTTCTTCTCCACTTCCCTTATTGTATCTGTAGTTTGGAGATCATTAACACTGCAACTGCTGATTATCTCCCGCATATTTCCAACAGAGTGTCCGAATAATTCAAGTAACCTGACGAAATTACTGGGATCGCCAACATCCATGGCATTGGAATAGGTGGCAACTGCAGGTTTCGGCAGATAGTCTCCATGCTGCAAATAGTTGGTGAAAACATCATTACAGTTGCAGGCAGCAATAAAGTGCAGAGCAGGCATTCCTGTCTTATGGGCAATCAATCCGGCACAGATATTTCCAAAATTCCCGCTGGGCACACAAATCACTGGCATCTGTTCATGTTTCCATTGCTGTAAGGCAAAGAAATAATAAAACTGCTGGGGAAGCCATCTTGCGACATTGATGGAGTTTGCAGAAGTAAGATTGAGTCTGCTGTTTAATTCTGTATCGAGAAAAGCCTGTTTCACCAGCGCCTGACAATCATCAAAGTTTCCTGAAACTTCCAATGCGGTAATATTCCTTCCCAGAGTGGTCAATTGAAGTTCCTGAATATTGCTAACCTTGCCGGAAGGGTAGAGGATAACCACATTTACATTTTCAACATCAAGAAATCCATTCGCAACGGCTGATCCTGTATCTCCTGAAGTAGCAACCAGAATGGTGAGTTTTTTATCGCTTCCTGATGAAAAATATCCAAGGCAACGACTCATGAAACGGGCTCCAACATCCTTGAATGCAAGGGTAGGACCATGAAAGAGTTCCAGTGATGAGATGGAATCATTGATGTCCACCAAAGGGAAATCGAAATTCACAGTTTCTTCACAAATCCTGAAGAGTGCATCCGCAGGAATTTCACTTCCGATATAAGGACTGATAACCTGGAATGCAATTTCAGCCTTGCTTAGGGAAGACAAATTCTCGATCAATGACTTTGGCAAAACCGGCAGTTCACAGGGAAAATACAGTCCCTTGTCGGGTGCCTGTCCACGTGTGGCGGCCTCCCTGAAACCGGCAAGCGGGGAATTATTTTGTGTACTGAAATACTTCACGATCAGTCTTTAGGGTCTAAGATTATTTTTACGCCATCAGGGTTGATATTGCTGACATGCACATCATATTCAATTCCGATTTTACCATAGCAGGAGTGAATCGCCTTTGCCACCTCATTTGCTGTTTCCAGAGTTTCGCTCAGCATAAATATGGATGGACCGGAGCCTGAAATTCCGCCCCCTAACGCGCCAGCTTCCAGACAAGCTGATTTTACAGCATCAAAGCCCGGAATCAAAATCTTGCGAACGGGTTCTACAATAACATCAACCAATGAACGCCTGATCAGTTCAAAATCTCCCTTCATTAATCCTGCAACCAGTCCGGCTACATTTCCCCATTGCATGGCGGCATCCTTGAGAAGAATTTCCTTTTTAAGAATTTCCCTTGCATTTGAGGTCTTGACTTCTATAAGCGGATGTAAGACTGTTACATATAGTGGAGGGAAGGGGATACTTACAATGTCGAGCGGATTGCTTGAGCGAATAAGTGTGATGCCTCCGTAAATGGCCGGAGCTATATTATCAGCATGGCGGGCTCCTGATGCTACCTTTTCACCATACATGGCAAAGTCAACCAATTCCGCCTTTGAGAAGCGGTTTCCCAGCAGGCAATTTGCCCCCATTACAGCACCAGCAGCACTTGCAGCGCTTGAGCCAATGCCGCTTCCCGGCTTAATTGTTTTCCTGCTGTCTATCTCAAAGCCTGTATTATCATCCAGAGCAGCCATAAGTGCCAGCAATGCTCCTCCAATAACATTGTCTTCAGCCTTTAGGGGAAGATTGAAATTGTCAAGATTTCTGATGTTTACTGCTCCTGATTTGTTCATGCTCATGGTGAGCTCATCGTAGGGGCCATCGAGCGCAAAACCAAGTACGTCAAATCCACAGACCATATTGGCAACTGTGGCAGGAGAGTAAACCTTAATCTTATCAGGAGTCATGAAAGCGGGTTCTTGAGTTAAATACGGGCAATACGCATGATGTCGGCAAAGATACCTGAAGCTGTGACCTCAGCACCGGCACCGGCTCCCTTGATTACAAGGGGTTGCTCAACATAGCGGTTGGTATAGAAGAGAACAACATTATCCTTCCCATACAAATGATAAAGGTCATGATCCTTGTCGATGTGCTGCAATCCAACACTGGCCTGGCCATTTTGGAAACTTGCCACAAATTTCAGTTTGCAGCCCTTCTGACTGGCTTCATTGAATAGCGCACGGAAATGATCCTCATGTTTCTCCATTTCGGCATAGAAACTTGGAACATCTCCTTCGAGGCATGATTCCGGAAGGAAGGAGCGGCTTTCAATCTGGTCCATCTCCATCCTTATTCCTGATTCACGTGCAAGGATGAGAATTTTTCGCATAACATCGGTTCCGCAGAGGTCAATTCTTGGATCTGGCTCAGCATATCCTTCATCCTGGGCTTGCTTAACTATTTTGGCAAATGGAACGGTCGCATTGTAGTTGTTGAAGACGAAATTCAGGGTGCCTGAAAGTACAGCCTCAATTCGATTCACTTTATCTCCGCTTCTGATCAGGTCGTTCAGGGTGCCGATAATTGGTAAACTGGCGCCGACATTGGTTTCGAAGAGGTAGGAGGTATTGAATTCCCTGGCTATATTCTTGAGGTTTCTATAATTTCCGAAGGATGATGAGGCTGCGATTTTATTACAGGCTACTACTCCTATACTTTTTCTGAGCAATGGCTCATACAAGGCCGCAACCTCAGGGTTTGAAGTGATATCAACGAAAATCGAATTCCGAAGATTCCTTGAAATTATATACTTGCAAAATTCCTCCAAATTCATTGCCATGCCATCATCCAGCTTTTGCTTCCAATGATCAAGGCTGATACCATTTTCACTTAGTACCATCTTACGGCTGTTAGCCAGTCCGACAATCCTCAGCTGTATGCGATAATCATCCATAAGCAGTTGCTGCTGTCTGAGGAGCTGCTCCATAAGGCGGCTTCCGACGTTTCCGGTACCGATAATAAAGAGGTTAACCTGCTTGTAGGATGTTTCAAAAAATTCTTCATGAAGCACGTTGATTGCCTTGGCAACATCAGTTGTGCTGATAACAGTGCTAATATTCTTTTCGGAAGATCCCTGTGATATGGCCCTGATATTGACGCTATTCCTTCCAAGGGCCCCAAACATCTTTCCGCTGATACCGGGATGGTTTCGCATATTGTCACCAACCACAGCGATAATTGATAAACCTGTCTCCACCTGAAGAGGTTCTACAATCTGAGTCGCAATTTCGGCCGCAAATTCCTTGTCAACAGCTTTTCTTGCCCTGCTTACATTTCCTTCATCAATTGCAACGCAAATGGAGTGTTCTGACGAGCTTTGTGTAATCAGGATAACGTTGATCCTCTTCTCAGCCAAAGCGCCGAACAGACGCCTTGAAAAGCCCGGGATGCCCACCATTCCACTGCCTTCGAGCCGGAGGAAGGCAATTTTGTTCATGCTGGAGATTCCCCTTACAATTCCACTATCTGCAGCCACATTTGCTTCGATAAGGGTGCCGAAATCAGCAGGGGCAAAGGTGTTTTTAATCCAGATGGGTACATTCCTGTTCATCAGAGGTTGCAGGGTAGGAGGGTAGATTACCTTAGCTCCGAAGTGCGAAAGCTCCATGGCTTCCTTGTAGGAGATGCGTGGGATATTCCTGGCATTTCCCACCACCCTTGGATCTGCCGTCATCATCCCACTGACGTCCGTCCAGATTTCCAGAACTCTTGCATCAGTAGCTGCAGCATAAATGGAAGCTGAATAATCCGATCCACCGCGACCAAGAGTGGTTGTAATTCCATCAGGGTCAGATGCAATAAATCCAGGTGCAATGTACAGTCTGCTTGGGTTATGGACCAGAAAATCCCGAATTAGCAGGTCTGTGAGTTCCTTCTCCAGCGCTGCCATTCCAAAATTGGAATTGGTACGGATGAATCTTCTGGAATCCAGCCAGATATTCGAGATACCTATGGTTTTAAATGCTGCAGAAATTATTTGGGAAGAAAGCAATTCTCCCTGGCTTACAATGCTGTCGAGAGTTCTGTTCGACATCTCCTTGAGCAGGAACACTGCCTTGCAGATGCTTTCCAGTTCATTGCAGCCCTTTTTTACGAGGGTCAGAAATTCACTTTGATATTCGACGGGAATGAGTTCCCTGACCACAGAAAGGTGTCTGTCTTCGAAGGTCTTGAGCTTCTCTGTATATTTTTCGTCCTGTTCTGAAGCTGTTTTTCCTGCTTCAATCAGCAGGTCAGTAGCTCCTCCCAGAGCTGATACAACTACAATGGTTTGATCTGTTTCACAGGCCTTTCGGGTGATTTCTATTACCTTCCTGATGTTTTCACTATTGGCAACTGAGGTGCCTCCGAACTTGAGTACTTGCATGTAATTTCTTTATTTGGTTCAATAAAGATATTAAATTTTCTGAATATGTTAATCCCTGAAGTCCGCGAATGTCATACCCTCAGCCAATTAAGCAGTTGCAAAATCGAGCATTCAAAAGCTTTTGAAGTGCCGGAATTCGTTCGGTTTAATTTTATATCTTAGTTCCGAAATACAAGCACGATGAAAGTCACTATTGACCCGGATGCTGGGTTTTGTTTCGGTGTTGAGCGAGCAATTGCAACAGCAGAGGCAGAACTTGGCAAAAATAATTCCTTGCTTTGCCTGGGAGAAATCGTGCACAATACAGCTGAACTTGACAGACTTACTGCTAAAGGCTTGAAGATAGTCAGTCAGGAAGATTTTAGCAGCATTGTTGGTGAAAAAGTGATGTTCAGGGCACATGGCGAGCCGCCTGAAACCTACGAGAAGGCAAGGGCAGCAGGCATTGAAATCATCGATGCTTCCTGCCCGATTGTATTGCGACTGCAGCAAAAAATCAACAGCATCTACCTAGAGTCGAAAGGGGAAGTCCAGATTGTAATCTTTGGTAAACCCGGTCATCCTGAAGTAATCGGATTGCAGGGACAGGCAAGGAATTCAGCGATAGTAGTCCATAAGCCTGAGGATATTACAGCTATTAATTTTACCAGACCTGTTCAGGTGTTTTGTCAGACGACGATGAGCCATGAATCCTATGATGCAATCTGTCTGCTTATTCAGAAAGCCATGAAGTCAGCAGGCAACACTGATTTGACGGTCAATAAATCCTTTTGCAGGCAGGTCTCTGGTCGTACCCTTACTTTGAAAGAGTTTGCGCTTGCCAACGATCTGATTGTTTTTGCCAGTGACAAGAAAAGCTCCAATGGGGAATTTCTGTTCAATGTTTGTCGTTCGGTAAATCCAACCTCCTACTTTGTGCATGGGCCTTCAGAACTGGATCCTGCCTGGTTTGAGAATGTGGAATCAGTTGGAGTGACTGGCGCAACTTCCACACCGGGCTGGCTGATGGAAGAAGTTGCCGATTCAATTGAAAATATCGCGCAGCAGCTATAATACCCGGCATTTTGCTTTTATCTTCCTGCTAGTCGATTTTAGTAGTTTTAACTTGTGTTTTACGTTTCCTGTCCTTCAGGAAAGAAAGAAAATAAGGCGTTACAGTGTTTCTGAAGAAATTACAAATCATCAATTTTAAAAATTATGTGCAATCGGAAATTGAGTTTTCCGAGAAGATAAATTGTTTTGTTGGAAATAACGGGGTTGGTAAGACCAATCTGCTGGATGCCATTTATTACCTCTCCTTTACCAAGAGCTATTTCAATACCATCGATACACAGAACGTAAGGCACGGAGAAGAGTTTTTTGCTATTCATGGTACCTATCACCGTAATGGTGGCTTGCCTGAGCAGGTAAGTTGTATTCAGAAATCTGGTTCGAAGAAGCAGTTTAAGCTGAATACCAAGGAGTATGAGAGGATGTCGGACCACATCGGACTCTTTCCCTGCGTCATGGTTTCTCCCTATGACCGCGACCTGATCAATGAAGGAAGCGATATCCGCAGGAAGTTCATCGATTCGGTGATTTCTCAGTTTGACAAAACATATCTGGATATTCTGATCCGTTACAACCGTCTGCTTGAGCAGAGGAATTCACTTCTGAAGCAATTTGCGGAGAACCGCAGTTTCGACAGTGGAATGCTGGAGCTGATGGATGAACAGATGGCTCAACCGGCAACTCATATTTTTGAAAAGAGAACAGAGTTCTTGCAGGGATTCCTTCCAATATTCTCCTATTATTTCCGCTTCATCAGCGGTGGCCTCGAAGAGGTTGATATACGTTATGAATCAAGGTTAAAGGAGGGGAATTACCTTGATATTGTTAAGGACGCAACAGGAAAGGACCTTTCGGCAAGATATTCCACAGTAGGGATTCATAAGGATGATCTGCTGTTTGATATTAAAGGATATCCTGTTAAGAAATTCGGTTCGCAGGGACAGCAGAAATCATTTGCAGTTGCCCTGAAACTCGCACAGTTCGACTTTACCCGTAATCTTGTAAACTACAAGCCACTGCTGCTTTTCGATGATATTTTCGACAAGCTTGATCCTGAGAGGGTGCAGCAAATAATCGACCTTGTAAGCCGCGACAGTTTCGGGCAGGTATTCATCACTGATACAGAACCTGATCGAATCAGGCGTTCCTTCAATAGTTCAGAGATATCGCATAAAGTATTTGAAATTCAGTCTTCCGGCATTCAATTCCTCTATTAACCATGGCAAAGAAAGCAGGTGAAGTATCGTTAAAGGAGGCTGTTGAGAAGTTCCTTAAGGATTTCAACCTTGAGGATAAGCTCAATGAAACCAGACTGGTGAATGCATGGGAAGATGTAGCCGGGAAGTTGGTGCACCGACATACCCGTGAAATCTACATCAATGACAGGATTTTGTTTATCAGGACGGATACACCGGCTTTGAAGCAGGAATTATCATATCAGAAGACCCGTCTGATAGAGCAGTTGAATAAATCTGTTGGAAAACAGATAATTACAGATATCAGGTTTCTGTAAGATGATCGTTATTGTATAAGGCTAATTCCAGAATCGCCTTACTTAATCTCGCATTTTAATACCGATTGCCCTTCGAGAAAAGCTTCGAGTTTATCGCCTATGGCCACAGGTCCAACACCCTCAGGAGTGCCGGTGAAAATGTAATCTCCCGTGCGAAGCGTCATGTATTTTGAAATCTCAGCAATTAGGGTGTCAATCGGGAAGATCATATTTCCTGAATTGCCATTCTGAACGGGCTTTCCATTTAACTGCAGCTGGAAGGAGATATTACCATGATCCTTGAAATCGGAGGCAGGATAAAATTTACCGATGGCTGCAGAGTAGTCGAATGCCTTAGCCTTTTCCCAGGGTAGTCCTTTATCCTTAGCCTTTTGCTGCAAATCACGGGCGGTGAAATCCAGACCCAGTGAAATTGCATCGTAGTAGGTGTGAGCAAATTTCTCACTGATATGCTTTCCAACCTTGCAAATCCTATAGATAATCTCACATTCATAATGGAGATCCTTTGTAAACTCAGGATAAAAAAATGGACGGTTCCTGATCAGCAGTGCTGTATCTGGTTTCAGGAAAAATACCGGTTCAGTCGGCACGGCATTGTTCAGCTCTTTGGCATGTTCGCTGTAATTCCTTCCAATGCAGATAATCTTCATATCTCAAAGTCCTTTAGGGTCAGATTAAATCTCAACCTTTATTAAAATTCCTGAGTTTGATTGCAGTAATCAGTTTCTTTGTTGAAAGCAGAAATTCACCCTTCATCATCCAATCGTAATAGGATGGTTCCATTTTAAAGACTTCCTCTACAGTTTTACCCTTATGCTTTCCGAAGTTGAAAACTTCTTCGCCCTTGGCATTGAAAATGATTTGTCCGGCAAGGTCAGCATTCTTGTTATAGAATGAGAAGTCATGCAATGCCTTAACATCATTAACCACAGGCTTGCTCACCCTTCCTTCATGGTCAGTATACTCAGTTTCAACATACCTGTCGAGCTGTGCTTTCAGAATTTCATAGGTGGCGCGGGTATCGGCTTCAGCGCTATGAGCGTTGATAAGTTCCTTGCTGCAATAGAATTTGTAAGCGGCTTTTAACGTCCTCTGCTCCATTTTATGGAAGATGTTCTGAACATCGATAAACCTGCGACTCTTGATTTCGAACTCAATTCCTGCCCTCAGAAATTCTTCAACTAATACTGGAATATCGAACTTTATAGAATTATACCCAACGAGGTCGCAGCTTTGCATGAAAGCATTCAGGTTGCCGGCAATCTCACGGAAGGTTGGCTTATCCTTCACATCCTCATCGCTGATGCCATGAATTGCAGTTACTTCTGCAGGAATGGGAATTCCGGGATTTACAAGATGCCTGCGAAATTCTTCATGACCATCCGGAACAATTTTCAAAATCGCAATTTCTACAATTCGGTCGGAGGCAATATTGACCCCTGTTGTTTCCAGGTCAAAGATAACCAGCGGACGGGTAAGGTTTATTTCCATTCTTGGGAGTTTGAGATGTGGTGATACTACAAAGGTAAGGAGTTCATTCGAACCTTTTCATGGTACATGTCATTGGTGAGGACAAGGTTTTCAACAAAAAAAATCGGGTAAGTATATCGCAACTTACCCGGATGATCCACCATAAACAATGTATTTGTAAGGCTTAAACAGCCATATTGCTATCGAATGATTCGAGCAGTATTTGAACACGTTTCAGGAACTGTCCTCCCAATGCGCCATCCACAATCCTGTGGTCATAGGCAAGTGAGAGCATGCAGATATGTCTGATAGCGATAACGTCTCCTTCGGTAGTTTCGAGTACCCATGGACGCTTCTTGATGGTTCCGATACCCATAATGGCAACCTGCGGCTGATTAATGATCGGGGTTCCGGTTAAACTGTCGAATGTGCCAAAATTGGTAATGGTAAAGGTTCCGCCCTGAATATCATCGGGATTAAGTTTATTCTTGCGGGCACGGTCGGCAAGGTCATTCACGTCCTTAACGATTCCAAGAAGGTTCTTCTGGTCAGCATTTCTGATAACAGGAACAATCAGGTTTCCGTCAGGAAGGGCAGCTGCCATTCCAATATTGACGTTCTTTCTTTGAATAACCTTGTAGCCGTCAATGGATGCATTAACATTGGGGAATTCACGCAATGCCTTGGCTGCAGCTTCAATGAAAATAGGAGTGTAGGTGATTTTCTGACCTTCACGCTTCAGGAATGCATCCTTGTTCTTCTCACGCCAGCGGACAATATTGGTGACATCCACTTCAATAAAAGAAGTTACATGAGGAGAAACGTCCTTCGACATAACCATATGATCAGCAATAAGCCTTCTCATGCGATCCATATCCAGAATTACATCTCCGGCTGCGGAAGTAACCTGCGGAGCAACTGATTTAGGCGCAGGAGCAGAAACAGAAGCGGTAGTTGCAACCGGAGTTGCTTTCCTGTTCTGCAGATAGTTGAGCAGATCCTGTTTGTTGAGCCTGCCATCCTTACCAGTGCCGGGAACGGAGTCAAGTTCTGACAAAGAAATCTTCTCTTCCTTGGCTATACTTCTTACCAAGGGTGAATAGAACCTATCTGAAACAGATTCAGCGGCAGTTTCAACAACAACTGAAACGGCTGCAGCTGCCTGCACTGATACTTCAGTTTTAACGGGTTCGGCAGGAGCTGCGGTTTCTTCAACAACACCATCTCCGCTCATATCAATAAGGGCGATAACCTTTCCAACAGGAACAACATCACCTTCATTATAAAATGTCTTCAGGATTTTACCTTCAACAGGTGAAGGGATTTCGGAGTCAACCTTGTCAGTTGCCAGTTCTGCAATTGGTTCATCTTCGGTAACTGCATCGCCGGCTTTCTTGAGCCAACGTACAATGGTTGCTTCAATAATACTTTCGCCCAGCTTGGGCATTACCAGTTCAAAATTAGCCATAATTATTTGTAGTTCAATCTAATGAGAGTCTCTTCCTTCAATACGTCTTTCGTTTAATTCAAGAGAGCGTATCTTAAACAAAGTTGAAACAAATTTAGTTCAATTGCAAGTGATTATTTTCTTCCCAATTGTCTGAATGCTTTGAAAATGAGGATGAATTCATTGCCCAACCTATAGTTTCGGGCATACAGAATGTTCAGTCTGCTAATGGTTTGTTCATCTACTCCGGCATTTGGAAATGCATCAGTAGGACGCAGAATCCCTTCACGAATACCTGGTAATTTATGGTCAGGCTGCTGATTGGGATGGTAACCGGTCCAGGATTTTATGCCGGCAAGCACCTTGATAATATTGCTGAGGAAGGAGAGTGGCTGTTTTACAATAAAGGCTGTGAGCGGAAAGGATATCAGCAGAAAGATGCTGGCCAATACATCGAAAACTCGTTTATTTCTCCTGTTGTTAACCTTATTGATTGAATTGATGTCAATTACATACAGGTCACCGGCAGTATTTATTGAGTTGCTGCCTATAATGGAAAGGCTTTCAGGAGGTGCTATTTTGAAATCCACATTCCTGTGCTGCAAGGCCGACATCTGATCAATAATTTGCTGAGCAGGCACATCCTTTGCACAGAAAATTACCTCATGAATATTATAAACAGTGATGATTTCATCAATCTGGGAAAGGTTTCCAAGAAATCCGTTCCGGTCAACATTTCCATTTCCTGATTTAACCAATCCGATAAATCCGGCTCCGGGGAAAGCCTTTTGGAGCAAATCCTCAACCCTGTGACATTCTTCTTCCTCACCTAGAATAATAAATCGTTTAGCCTGTCCGGAGTCAAAGCGGTATCCCGGTACATTAGCCATATGAAGCAGAAGTCTGATCGAACTCATGGAGAGCATACCCCAAAGTGCTCCCAGAATAGTGAGTGTGCGGGAAAAACGGTACTGGGTCGGCAGAAGCGCATAAATAACGAGTATAATCACCGTTCCTGTGACCATTCCACTCAGGCTTTTCCAGATCTTCAGTGGTTTATCATAACCTCCTGAAAAATAAACGGATAATGTCCAGACAAGAAGGTATGCAGGGATTACAAACGAATAAAAAAGTGGGGGATAATGTCCTCCTCCCGGATAAATTACATGCTGCTCCCAGTAACGTGAAAGCAGGAATATGCCACTAAAACTGAGAAGTACATCCAGTATTGGAAGCAGGGCCTTCTTGAAGATTCTGTAAGCGACTGATAAGGAAGCCCTGAAGTAGATAGCCATATTTATCAGGAAGGAGAACAGACGGGCATTGCTGGCTGAGAAATGCTTTCGTGCAAAAATGATCATTGCATTGTAAAAGACGAAAACATAGTTCAGGCTGCCTTTCTTGGTACTCTCACCCTTGTAATGAATAATGCGGGTTTCAGGGAAATAGTAATTATGGTATCCGGCAGAAGTAATCCGGTACGAAAGGTCGATGTCCTCGCCATACATGAAAAATTGCTCATCCAAAAGACCAATTTTATCAAGGACTATTTTGCGGATGAGCATGAAAGCCCCCGACAATACTTCAACCTGATGAGTCTTATCCTTATCTAGATGTCCCAGATGATACCTGCTGAATCTTGCAGAATGAGGGAACAGCCTTGAGAGTCCGAAGATCTTGTAGAAAGCAACAGATGGAGTAGGGAGCCCCCTTTTCGATTCAGGAAGGAAATTGCCTTTCCCATCCACCATTTTAACACCCAGTCCACCGGCATCAGCATGCTCATCCATGAATGAAACCACTTTTGTAAAAGTGTCAGTTTCAATGACTGTATCAGGATTCAGTAGGAGGACATATTCGCCTGCTGCTATTTCAATAGCCTGATTATTGGCTTTGGCGAATCCAACATTTTCGGTATTTGCAATCAGCTTAACTTCAGGGAATTTCTCCCTGACCATTTTAATTGAGCCATCAACAGAAGCATTGTCAACAA
>JADJHD010000028.1 GCA_016707705.1 Bacteroidales bacterium | reverse complement strand
CCAGACACTACCCTGTCTGTTGATAAACAATTTCCATTGCAGTAATTCCGTTAGGGCAGCATACCCAAGGGAAACGATTAAAGTGGTCGCAATATTATCTTTTCTTGTCTCTTTTTCTCCATTGCCGGATTCTTTTAAGAGCAGCCACTGCAACAATCCAAAGATGAAAAGATGGACCAGCTTATCCGGGGCAAACAGGTCCAGGAATCCTTGTACCCGGGGAATCATCTGACCGGGAATAGCAGTCAGAATCATAATAATTAAACCCCAGACATACGTCAGGCGGAAACGCCGGAAATGCCTGCTGAATGACTTGCCTTTGTACAAGGAAAATCAGGCTTCAACCAGTTCTGTATACTGAGCAGTATTCAGAAGTCCTGATAATTCGCCGGCATCTGTAAGACGCACCTTTACTATCCAACCCTCTCCGTATGGATCGGTATTTACAAGCTCTGGATTATCAGAAAGCTTCTCATTGAACTCAAGGATTTCGCAACCAACAGGAGCAAACATGTCAGAAACAGTCTTAACCGCTTCAATCGTGCCAAAAGCTTCACCTGCAGTTACAGTTTCTCCAACTGTATTTACTTCAATGAAAACGATATCACCGAGCTGATGCTGAGCAAAATCAGTTACACCGACAGTACCTTCATCACCGGAAACCTTAATCCATTCGTGATCCTTCGTGTAAAGGAGATTTTCTGGAATATTCATATTGATAGGAATTATTTGTCGTCAAAATTACTCATTTGAAACAATTCCTTAGCAAGCCAAGAAAACTTAGAATAATTCTGAATAACATAAGGATGTACCAGACCAATTAAATCAAGCCCGCCAAAACATATCAGGCGTTACCTTATTGGGCAAGAGTGAATCGCAGTGAAACTCCGGCATTGGTCGTTGATGTTGGGATCTGCTGGAATACGTGCGGCTTGCTGATGGTTTGTTCGTAGAATACCCTGATATTCAACTTCGGTCCAACCATATAGTCGGCAGAAGTATTGATGGAGATTTGCCTGGTTCCTGTAGAAATCTGGTTGTCGCGCTGCTCAATCCTTCTCAGGATAGTCTTATTATCCCTGATCGAAATATCAGCCTTCACATTCAGGTCGCTCTTCAATGGTGTCTTTTTACCGGTGCCCAATGACTTAACAGTGAACTTCACATTTTTGAAACGATAGCCAACGCCGGTTGAGAACTCATTGCTCCTCATTTCGGTAAGCTGGTTGTTTGCAAAGCTCAGCGACAGATTCCTGGTCTTCTTGAACTCCACTCTCGCCATTAAACTGTTCTTCATGGTTGCTTCCACTCCCAGGAATGGACCAAATTGCTCAGTAATGGAAATCACATCCATGTGATTTGCCGGGATAAAGTTCTTCGCGACATCCAATGCCGAAGCAAACCCATCAGTCTCGCGGTACTTGATATCACTCAAATATCCGCCAACTGAATAATTGGAACGATAAGCATGTGAAATATTGAACGACTGGAAATAATTCCTCAGGAACTTAACACCCTGAACCGCATTGTAGGTTATCCTCCAGTTTGGCAATGGCACCTTCGGGAATATGCTCAGGTTCATTTTATTTGGATCCCTTCCACTATAGGCAGCGAGGAATGATGACATCAATACCTCCGGTTGTGTAGGACCATATCCGCTGGGGTAACCCAGTGAGTCATACCCTATTGAATTGGGATTTCCTGCGGCCAGCCTTCCTGCAATGGTTTGCCTGTATTCAAGCATTTTTTCAAACACAGGGCTTACATCCTCGTCATTATCCTTTTTGAAGGCAGTCGGCCACATCAGGTATGACATGCTGAAGGTTCCCCTGTCCTGAGGAGAAGTAGAGGTAAATTCACCACTGCTGTTGGCTTTGAAATATTCCTGATGTGTATTGGAACTACTGCGGTCGGCATTCACTTCAATCTTGAGATTCCTGAATGGTTCCAGGTTAGCCCTGAATGTGAGAGAACTGCTGGCTTTCACGATATATGGACTATTCAGCAAGGTATCAGCACTCAGCCAGCCACTGGACGCAGCAAGACTTCTGATATCCTTCTGGCTTCCCAGAATAAATCCTATTCCCGGAGCATTGGATTTCCATTCATTACCTATCACTCCAACCTCAGGAGTAAAGCCGGGAAGTAGAATTCCGTTTGTCTCGTTATAGGTGATATTCGCATCCTTCAGCGACATCATGACTCCCAGCAACTGGGTTCCGATGAGCTTCAGGTAGTCCTTCTTGGGTTTCTTGTCTGTAGTATCTGCGGCAGCAGTCAGATCGGCTTCCTTTTCGGGTTCCTTGCCCCCCTTGGGATCCTTTGCCTCAGCACCCTTGCCCTTCGGAGGCATTCCAGGACCAGCCTTGGCAGTTTGCCCCTGTGCCTGCAGCGCAGCCGTTGCCTTCTTCAGGAATCCAACCTTACTGTAAAGGGTTGCCATCCTGATACCGCCATTAACCTGGATATTGTTCGAATTTTCGATCGAATTTCCAAACTTGGGTTGCAATGAACGCGGTGAAGCTTCCCATCTGTACATTACTCCATACTTAACAGAAGCGGTCATCCAGTTCAGTGCCTTGATCTTATTGAACGGTACCATGTAGTTCACATTCATATTCTGATTGAACCGGCTCAGTGAACCCATTCCCAGAATCGAACTCATTACCGTATCCTTATAAGCCTGGTAATTGTCATTACCCTTGTCAAAACCTCCGGGCGGCTCATGGATGTAAGAGTTTACATTTGCAGTATAATCAAACTTGAGCGACTGAGTAAGGTCATATTTCAAGTCATATACCCTCGTCCAATCCCATTTCTTGGTATAGCTCGGATCCAGAATAATCAATGCATTGCTCTTATTCCTTATCAAACGGCGTTCGTATTCCCTTACCATGTCAGTGCGGAACGACAATAACCTGGGTAAATAGTAGAAGTTGATATCGCTTACCAGCTGCAGTGACTTGCTTTTGATCAGTTTCTGGAAAGGCCTGACGTTTTTCGGATTAACTGTGAAGTTGTATCCTAATCCGCCCCTGTATGTCTTCTTTTTGTCGGATTCAATATCAATATTATGACGGCTAATCTCCGAATATGCATAGGAAAGGTCGAAGTTCTCAACATCCCATAACTGAGGTTTACCCTTGGCTCCCATCTTATCCTTCCTCACATTCATAAAATTGAGGTTCTGGCGCTGGGTCACGTCAAGGGTCTTGCTGCGCAATGAATCTCTTTGCGACTTGGTCATATCCTTGATCTGCTCACTATAGTCAACATCAGGATCCAATGGATTGTATTGAGGCTTGCTAACGGTCTGCGAGAAGTCATAATGCATTGGGATGCGGATACCTGTTTTTTCGGGGAAGAATTTACCCAATTCAAGGTTGGTGGCAAGTCAACCTGACGGATAGACTCCTTCTGCCGCTCGTTAACTTTCTTTCAATACTCCGAACCAGGGGTACTATAAGCACCACTGAGAACAACTGTTCCCAGGTCGGCGAGATTGGCTGCAACCCTTGCTGTAGCTGCCCAACCTGATTTTTCATTGAAATCGGTAAGCCTTAATTCATTTACCCAGATCTCGGCACATTTTGCCTGACCATCATCATCTGTCTGGGTTGCCTGGTTGCGTCTCGGATTACGGATACCAATCATGAAAGCACGCACATCACTCATGCTGGGCATTCCCACGACTGTAATCTTGTTTTCTCCATCCTTAACAGCAAATGGTGTCGTAATACTGATGACAGAACCCAGACGGTCAAGGGCTTCATTCCTCAATTTCTTTGCATTGATGAGCTTTGCAAGTTCAATGTCCATTTCATTTGAAGATGGCCAGATTCCTGTTGCATCGCTGGCTGTAGTTCCCCAAGGGGTGAATTCCAGCGGAATTTCATATTCGTAGTAATTCGAGGTAAAGTCGGAACCCATGCGGATGAATACCGACAGATCACCGGTTTTCAATTCCTGCTCGGCACGGCCTTTTTCAGCATGAACATACATCTTGAGATGCTTGTAATCCCTGAAATCGAAGTCTGTAGTCTTGAAAGCACCCCTTGCATCTCCATCCATCAGGTCGCATACCTTGAATACCATCGCCTGCTCATTCAGCTGCTGGTAGTTGGTGGTAGCAACATTGATTTCACGCTCAATCCCGAGGCGGAAGCTTATAAGTGAACGGATATCTGCTTCCATTTTCTCTCAATGCTAACTGTTGAAATATCAAAAGTTGTAGCATCCTGGTTAGGGTCCGGAATGTATTCACCGGGTGCAAGCAGACTGTTGTAGTATTTTCTCCATTCACCGCGCTCAAGTTCAAGTGAGGCAAACCTGCAGACAATAGGCTGCTTGAAGTCCTTCATGAAAATACGGATGAAGCGGATGGATTTGAAATCCTGAATTCCTCCCACAACCTTATCCGGCTGCTGAAGTGGAATTTTAAACTGATACCACTTGGCATTGATGGGCTTGCCATTTTCAAGCTTGATATCCGGTGTATTCACCGATGTAGCATGATACATATCAGTGATGTAATTTTCACCAATATTCATCTGCTCAGGCCTGAGATGCACCACATACTGGAAATACCTTTCCTGATCGCTCAGGGTATTATCGCGGTTAATGTCTTCAACGTTGGGATTACGGCTTCCGATTGTACTTTCACTTCCTGCAGGACTGTTCCCTCGGCACCGTTATAGTTTTTGTATCGTTGAACTACACTGCTGTAGAGCGGATCCTCATCATAATCACCACCTTCAAAGTGATGATAGTTGTCAGCAGCCGGGTCAGTTTGTCGAGGGAATAAGCCTCAGAAGCAATCCAACGATCCTTATAATCCGTTGAAGAAAATTGAAATTGTCGTATGTGAACGCTGCTTCATCCAGGTCAGAGAGCCCGTCATACCCTATATCCTGGAAAGGCCTGAACCTGCAGTCGGGGCCAAACGATTCGGTGATGGCTTGCTTTAGGTTGGAACGCTGCCCCAAATGGTATCAACATCTTTCGAATCAGGTCCTGTAGGCAGGCCGTTTTCATAGGATTTTCTCCCGTCGCGAAGTATGTCCTCCGAAACATCTCCCAGGTTGAAATACAGGTCTCCACCCTGGTTCAGGGAATCTTCAGAGAATGGATCCATCAGCCAGAAGGTGATATACTCCACATTGGCCGCTTCAAAGTCAGAAGTCTGAACCTTACTCATGATACCACCCCAGCGGGAAGCAGGGTCTTTGAGAAGTCCGTTATCACCCATTCCACTGAAAAACCAGATCCCTTCAACATCAAAGTTATAGGGCCCTCGTTCTGAAGGGAAATACGCCAAATTGAACACCGAAATATTCACCGGTTGATTATTGGCCGTCTGGGTATTTGGGAATAACTCATTCTGGTAAACTACACGAACGGAATTTTTTGATAACTCATCCCTGGGTAATATTTTTAGGCCTGCGTGTACCTCTCTATCATAAAAAACGGTAGCATCAATGGTATACCAGGCAAGTTTTGCCCGATTGAAGCCATATTTAAGGCTGGTTCCTGGGGCAGCTTCGGGAAATATTCCTAGGATGGTCTGTCCTGAGGAGTACTTGCACAGAACCAGGATCCAATAGTATTGAGGAGATGGTTGATTTTGCACCTTCAAAGTCATCGATATAGGAGGTACCTGCTTTCCCGACAGCCCTGGAATGGCCTGGGATAAACTGGGCAAATTCACCGTCAAACTTAAATTTCGAAACGGCCTTTGTACTGAAGAAAGGCAGCTTGTCCACCATTTTGGTGATAAATGGAGACTCCTTCTGGTAATTCACACTCATTCCCCAAATAGTATTGGAGATGGGCTCATCGCCATAATTGGTCTTCTGTGTAATAGGCCTTTCGTAGAGGTTCATGATGGTACCTCCCAGCAACAGATCCTTGCTCACCTTATAGTCAATGTGCGTGCCCATCAGGGTTTGACTATAGACGTTGAACATTGAGTTGTTTTCCAGTGAGATGTTAATCGGGGTACCTGAATTCAAAATCCCCTCATTGATAATCTTAACCCTGCCCAGGGTATAGTCAACGGTGTAGTCGGTGTTCTCAACGAGTGGCACACCGCCGGCAGTAACCTTTACAGATCCCTGAGGCACATTGAGTGCATTCAATGAAATCTCGGAACCGGATTCTGATTTATACTGACCTTCAAGCACGAACTTGTTCTTCTCGGGGAACTGCTGAGCCCCGGTTTTGGTCATGGTATAAAGTGAATCGTAGCAGTATTTGTCGGCGAGGGCCTTATTGTTCAGCTTCTCGCGCAGATAACTCCCGAATGGTTCAAGCACCGTAAAGAAAACCCTGCCGTTCGAAGATTGAATCGTACCTCCGTTTCTGGCGGCATTGTCGAGGAAGTCGAAAACCCCGTCATGAGGCGGGTTTGACTGTGGGTCCAGTTTATCGAAACCGAGCAACTGAATAAGCGGAATTCCTTTTACACCATCGGGGCCCTCGGTGAAATAACCGGTGGGAACTGCATTGCTGTTTCCTGAATAGAGAATATTGAGGAGGAAGTCTTCCTTATTGACATTGTAAGCCTGAATGTTGTAGACATTCTTCATCATCAGGTTCCAAAGCGGAATATGGGTATTAACCGCTGTGCTCTTGAGCAATTTCAGGATAAGACTGCTGCTTGTCCCGATACCTCCGTCAGAAAACTCTCCTACCTGATAGTAGGTTGAATCGCTTCCGATGACTGTATACTGGAAAGCGACAGCCAAAGTCTGATCTGAGTTGAGCGTAGTATTCAGGGAGATAAATCCTAACCGGCTGTTGTAGGTATATTCAGTGGTATTAAGCCTTCTGGCATTAGCAATATTTACATAGTCAACGCCCTGAGTATAGCCCTTTTCACCTGTAAGATAATCGGTTACTTTGGAAATATCTCGAACCCTTGTGGTATCCAACTGATTGAGAAGATTATTGGACGCATCGTTGGGGTAAGGATATGAAACTGCAGGAAGGATATCTGAGTTGTAGGGCTTCAATTCACCGAGATCCTGGAACGCAACAAAATTTCTGTTTTCAGTGATTGCTGCACCTATGTTGGTAACCCAGACTTCAATCTTGGTGATGTTGATGTTGCTGGTTATAACTGGCAGACTTGAAAGAGCCTGATCATAATGTTCGCGGAAATACTGAGCAAGGAAAAAGTGCTTGTTTTCTTCATAGTCGAGGGAGCGAAGGGAGAATTTGGAAGTCTGGGCTCCGCCCTGCACTGATATATTTTCTACCTGGCTCTGCTGTTGCGAGAATACTGAGGTAACAGTAGCTTTTCCAAACTGCAGCTGGGTTTTGATACCAAAAAGGCTCTGACTTCCCGTGATAAGGGTGCTGTTCAGCGGAAGATTAACGTTACCGGCCTCTACCAGTTTGATGATTTCATCTTCCTTACCTTCATACTTCAGTTTCAGCTTATTTTCAAAATCGAAGGTAGCTTCGGTGTTAAAGTTTGTATTGAACTCTATTTTATCCCCGATTTTAGCGAGGACGCTCATCTGAATTTTTTCCTGAAAATCGAAATTGGTGGTACGCCTCAGCCTTTGGTCAATAGCGGGGTCATCCCTGCGGTTGGAGAGGATGCCAAATGTAAGTTCTGCACTTCCCTGAGGACGGATGTCAATAGTATTTCCTCCGAAAACCCTGTCGAACAACTCACCACCCAGCCTGATTTGCGGGATAATGCCATTTCTGACCGGCCCTGAATTGGATTTTGCCTTTTCCTTCCAGTATTTATTCACCGACTTCTTCATATCCCAATCCTTGTATTCATCGAAGGTGAAGGATGTAGGATTACGATAGTCATAATCGCCAATTTTGGAGGTCACTGTATATTCCCTGCTTTCCGGATCGAAAACAACATCTTCCTTAATATTGGAAGGATCTTTAAGGTAAAGCCCGCCATTATTGATTTGATCGTAGGGATTCTCATTCTGTGGAATGGGGAAGCGAAGTGTTGAATCTTCATTTCCGGTACTATCCGGGGGATTGATAAATCTCCCGTCATGCCTGGGACCGGCAGAAAAACCCAACGAGAATTGAATTCCCCAGCCTAATGAAAGGATAACGGTAATTGCAGAAAGCCGGAATAGATATTTGGTGATTCTCTTCAAGTCAGGTATTAGGTTATGCTGGTTAGTCAGGTTTTGCCCGGGGGCGTATTATCAATCAGGTTGTTAAGGGTAAAATAAGCAAAGGGCCTCCCCGGTTCATTAAAGGACTCTGAGGACACTCTTCACCAGATGCTCTACAGGCAGCGACATTCCTTCATTCTTCATTACCTGATCTATCGCCTTTTCAGCCAGGGTTTTATTAAAACCAAGCATCACCAGTGCAGATAACGCTTCCTGCTTGGCAGTATTGTGCGAAGTACCCAAAAAATCAAGTGTTGGAAGGTCCTTTTGCATTTTATCCTTCAGGTCAACAATAATTCTTTGTGCCGACTTGCCTCCAATACCTTTGATAGCCTGCAAAGCTCTCACATTTTCCTTCACAATTGCGTCAGCAACTTCATCAGGTGAAAGGGAAGAAAGAATGAGCCTCGCGGTGTTCGGACCAACTCCGGATACTGATATCAACTGCTGAAAAACGTAACGCTCCTGTTCATCAGCAAAACCAAACAGCACTAATGCATCTTCCCTGACAACCAGGTGAGTGAATAGTCTGCAGACTGTCTTGCCGGATAGTTTGCTGTACGTATTCAGGGATATATTGATCTGGTAACCAATGCCATTGCAATCAATAATTGCAGAGGCAGGATTGAGGTCAGCAATTTTCCCTTCTATAAATGAATACATCAGATCTTGTTTTGTAATAGGAATTTATGAGCCTCTAAGCAGGCGTGTGCAAAATTAACATTTTCCCCAAATTATTAAAGAGATCATATAATGTTGATATTGTGTAACATACGATGCATGGTAAAAATTTTAAGGCTGCAATCTTCCTGTTGGCTGGAGGAAAAGAAAAAATAAGCTGAGAGTTTCTTATAAATCAAATAACTAATTGTCAAATTCCCTCTCCGTATTCTTATTCAGATTCAGTTCAAATTGTAGCAAACCCAAAAAAAGAGAGGGGTTTAAGCATCAGTTCCTTTCTTTTTCTGTTACTTTGTTAAACTTTTCACAATATCATAAATAACTGTTAAACAGCAAATTCCATGAACACCCTGTTGAAAAAGAATGCCCTCAGCTACCATGCCGATGGCCGTCCCGGAAAGATCGAAGTAATCCCTACAAAACCACATGCTACTCAAAGGGATTTATCCCTTGCATACTCTCCCGGAGTTGCTGAGCCCTGCCTTGAAATTCAAGCCCATCCGGAAGATGTTTATAAATATACAGCCAAGGGTAATCTGGTTGCCGTCATTTCAAACGGAACTGCTGTGCTCGGACTCGGAGATATTGGAGCAAGTGCCGGAAAGCCTGTAATGGAAGGAAAGGGCCTGCTGTTCAAGATTTATGCTGACATTGATGTGTTCGACATTGAAATTGATGAGAAAGACATTGATAAGATTGTCAGCACAGTTAAAGCCATTGCTCCCACTTTTGGAGGAATCAATCTTGAAGATATCAAGGCACCTGAGTGCTTCGAAATAGAAGAACGCCTGAAAGCCGAACTGGATATCCCCCTCATGCATGACGACCAGCATGGAACGGCAATCATTACCTCCGCTGGATTGCTGAATGCATCCCTGATAGCAGGAAAGAATATTGCCGACATGAAGATCGTTGTAAACGGAGCAGGAGCTTCAGCCATATCCTGCACCAGACTTTACACTAAACTGGGCGCCAGGAAGGAAAATATCGTCATGCTCGACAGCAAGGGTGTGCTTAACCGCAAGCGCACAGACTTGAACAAATACAAGATGGAGTTCGTTACCGACAGGGATATTGATACCCTGGAGCAGGCAATGGTAGGAGCAGATATGTTCCTCGGACTTTCAACAGCCGGCGTTCTGAAACCGGAATACTTGAAGACCATGGCTGCTCACCCCATTATTTTCGCATGTGCAAACCCGGTTCCGGAGATATCATACGACGAAGCCATGGCAACCCGCGATGACATTATTATGGGAACCGGCCGGTCAGATTTCCCCAACCAGGTAAATAACGTACTTGGATTCCCGTACATTTTCAGGGGAGCGCTTGATGTAAGGGCTAAAGGAATCAATGAGGAGATGAAACTGGCTGCAGCCTATGCACTTGCAGAACTGGCAAAGCTTCCTGTCCCGGAAGAAGTAAATATTGCCTATAATGCCCGCAATCTGAAATTCGGAAAAGATTATATCATCCCCAAGCCTGTTGACCCAAGGCTTATTCTCCATGTTGCACCTGCCGTTGCAAAAGCAGCCATGGATACCGGCATTGCCCGCAAACCCATTGAAAACTGGGATGCTTACCAGGAAGAATTAGGCAAAAGACTGGGACTGGTAAATCCTCTGATTCAGCAGATTAAGGGCAAGGCAAGAAGAAACCCCAAACGTGTCATCTTTGCTGAAGCTGAAAACTATAAGGTACTGAAAGCTGCGGAAATTGTAGTGGAAGAAGGCATTGCGCATCCGATTCTGCTTGGCGACAAGAATACCATCACACAAATGATCAAGCAGTATGACCTGGAGCTTCCGGGTGTGGAAATCATTGATCCTAAATCGGACGAGCAGGCAGAAAAGAGGCAGCTTTTTGCAAACCAGTACTATGAAAAAAGGAAACGCAGGGGTGTAAACCAGCAGCTTTCACTGGACTTCATGACTCACAGGAACTTCTTCGCTCCGAGCATGGTCGAAAACGGCTTTGCCGATGCCATGATCTCCGGATTAACCACCAGTTACCCAGAAACCATCCGTCCTGCTCTCCGGATTATTGGAAAGAAGAAAAACAGCAAGATTATCTCCGGCATGTACATCATGCTTACCAAGAAAGGACCCTTTTTCTTCGCAGATACTACAGTCAATATGAATCCATCCGTTGAAACGCTGATGGAAATAACACTTCAGACTGCCGAGGCTGTCAGGGCTTTCAATATTGAACCCCGCATTGCCATTCTAAGCTATTCCAATTTTGGTTCCGTTGAAGGAAATATCCCCATTAAGGTGCGTGAGACCGTTGCACGCCTTCATGCTGAATACCCTGAACTGATTGTAGATGGAGATATGCAGGCAAACTTTGCCATCAACAACGAAATGATGAATGAGCATTTCCCATTTAGCAAACTCGCAGGTGGCGGACCGGCAAATACCCTGATTTTCCCATACCTGACTGCCGGCAACATTGCCTACAAGCTGATGCAGGAATTGGGTGGAGCAGAGGCAATTGGACCGGTTCTTATGGGCCTCGACAAGTCAATCCATGTGCTTCAGATGGGATCAACAGTGAACGAAATCGTCAATATGACTGCCATCGCCGTTATTGATGCCCAAACTCATGAAGGCAACGGGGCATAAAGGTCTGCTTTCATTGTGATTTAAGAAAAGTGTCATTCGGAAGAGAGGCTTTAACAAGCCAAAACGCTGATTGACACTTTTTTTTATATGATATATGTTGATTTGTAAATATTTTATACTTTCGTAGTCAGTGTGACGTTCTTGTTTCTCAGGCAGGAACAAGCCTCCACGATGATTTTAAGGATTATCCGGAAGCGGAATTTTGTGCTCGCTCATTCTATTTTCCTAAATACTTTTTTCAAGAAAAGATAAAAATCAACTGAAGCAGCCATGAAAAAAATTACTGTAATTGGAGCAGGAAATGTTGGGGCAACCTGTGCCAATGTTATTGCAAACAAAGATCTCGCCCGTGAAGTTGTACTCGTGGATATCAAGGAGGGCACAGCAGAAGGTAAAGCCCTGGATATCTGGCAGACTTCTTCAATCCTGAATTTCAACACCCGCGTTGTGGGTGCTACCAATGATTACCTGAAAACCAAAGGTTCAGGAATCGTAGTTATCACATCAGGACTTCCGCGTAAACCGGGAATGAGCCGTGATGATTTGATCAAGACCAATGCCCTGATCGTGAAAGAGGTTACCGAAAAGGTAATCAAATATTCACCGGAAGCTATTATCATTATTGTTTCCAATCCTCTGGACGTAATGACCTATTGCGCCTACAAGGCTGCCTTAAAAGACGAGCATAAGGTATTCGGAATGGCCGGTATTCTCGATACAGGCCGCTACAAGGCATTTATTGCTGATGCACTCAAGATTTCCCCAAAGGATATCCATTCAATGCTGCTTGGCGGACATGGTGACACCATGGTTCCATTGCCACGTTACACTTCAGTTGGCGGTATTCCAGTTACTGAACTTCTCAACAAGGAAGAAATTGATAAAATCGTTGACCGTACCCGCAAGGGAGGTGGTGAACTCGTGAACCTCATGGGTACCTCCGCATGGTATGCTCCAGGTGCTGCTGCAGCTCAAATGGTTGAAGCCATCGTTGATGACCAGCAGAGAATTTTCCCTGTTTGCGCCAAGCTTAATGGTGAATACGGACTGAAGGATGTTTTCCTCGGAGTACCGGTTAAACTGGGTGCCAATGGTATTGAAGAAATCATCGAACTAAAACTCACCAAGGAAGAAAAGAAAGCCGTTGAAGAATCAGCAGGCTCCGTCAAATCAATGATGGACATCCTTGATGGTATGGATATCTTCACCGAATAGTACTTTTACTTTGTTTCAGGGGCTGCTTTACATGGTAAGGCAGCCCCTTTCTTTTTATATCAATCAACCTTTAGGGATAGTTGTTGGTTAATTAGAAATTGTCTAAAACTAATAATTTGAAGTAAAAAAAAGAATTCAGTAGTCAGTAGTCAGAAGTCAGAATTGAGAAAACATAACCAATATTTGGATAGTTATTATGTCTACCTGAGGCAGATGAATTCTGACTCCTGGATTCTGTCCGCCAGCCGGCGGGTGGATTCTTCGGAAAATAGCATTTTTAGACAATCTCTTAATTTATTAAGCATCACTCATCAGGCAAAGGAAAATTCAGAATCAAATATTTCAAAATCGCATGAGAAGAATAATCGCCGCAATCAATATGACACTGGATGGTTTCTGTGATCATACAGCCGTAGTCCCCGACGAAGAGGTACATCAGCATTATACTGATCTTATCAGTAGCGGAGATGTGATTCTTTACGGGAGAATAACCTATCAGCTTATGGAATACTGGAGGCCTTTCATTAAAAACCCTTCCGGAAATAAATCAATGGATGATTTTGCTCAGGCAATTGACAGGATTCCAAAAGTTGTATTCTCCCATTCCCTGAAGAGTGTTGATTGGGCTAGCGCCCGGCTGGCAGAAGGAAGTATTGCTGAAGAGGTTCGGAATCTCAGGCAACTATCCGGGGGTGATATTTTAGTCGGTAGCCGGAGTATGATTATAGCTTTGATGAAACTTAATTTAATTGACGAATATCAGTTTTGTGTGCACCCGGTTCTGGCAGGTAATGGGTTACCTTTATTTGAGAAGCTGCAGGAAAGGATTGCTTTAAAACTCATCAAAACAAAAACCTTCGGTTCCGGCGCTGTAATGCTTTATTATCATCCGGAAGCTATTAAGGAATAGATGGGAAATCTACCAAAGAGATAATCTTCAAACCCGGCAGGCAAAAATTGCCTCAAATACCACAAATCCATGAGAAAACTAAAACTTCAGATCCAAACAACAATCGATGGATATGTGGCCCGTCCTGGTGGTGAATCGGACTGGATGACCTGGAATCCGGATGAACAATTTTTGCAGTTCATCTTTTCCATGATTGATTCTTCTGACACACTTTTGCTGGGCAGAAAAATGGCAAACGATTTTATCAATCATTGGGAGAAGACTTCCATCAGCAACCCGGAACATCCGTTTGCAAAGAAAATGGCAGACATACCGAAGGTGGTCTTCTCCAAAACACTTGAAAAATCAATCTGGAACAACACCAAACTGGCAAAAGGTAATCTTGCTGAAGAGATCGCCAATCTGAAAAGTCAGAATGGGAAAGATATCATTGTGTATGGCGGAGCAGGTTTTGTTTCATCACTTATTAAGGAAGGACTTATCGACGAATATCATCTAGTCATTAATCCGGTAGCTATTGGTGAAGGCTTGGCAATTTTCAATTCACTTGACAGAACCCAAAAGTTTTCACCAATTGAATCCAGACTCTATCCGGGTGGAAAGACGGTGCTGAGTTTCAAACCAGTCAGTGATTGAAGGGATAATACAATAAGCGCCTGCAAAGGACAATTAAGCACTTTCGAATACCATCAGGAATCACTAATTTTGGATGAAATAAACTCGCTGATCCTATAATTTCATGAAAAGAATAGTGGTATTGACAGGCGCTGGCATCAGTGCAGAAAGCGGGATCAGGACCTTTCGCGACAGCGGTGGCCTATGGGAAGAACACCGAATAGAAGATGTTGCCACATTCGATGCCTGGCGAAGGAATCCGGCTTTGGTGATGGAATTTTACAATCAGCGCAGAAAGCAACTTCTGGAAGTGAAACCTAATCCTGCTCATTATGCCCTTGCTAAGCTCGAGCAGAAATATGATGTGCAAATCATAACCCAGAATGTGGATGATCTGCATGAAAGAGCCGGATCTTCAAATATTCTTCATCTTCATGGTGAATTGCGGAAATCAAGAAGTACCTCTGATGATTCGCTGGTGTATGATATAAATGGATGGGAACTAAAACTTGGGGATCGCTGCGAAAAAGGCTCACAACTGAGGCCTCATATCGTTTGGTTCGGAGAGGCAGTTCCCATGATTGAACCAGCATCAGAACTCGCTGCGTCAGCCGATATTTTCATGGTCATCGGGACTTCCCTCAATGTTTATCCCGCAGCCGGACTTATTCACTATGTCCCGGCTAATAATGTCAAATATCTTATCGACCCGAATGCCTTCCCCCTTTCCGGCATCAAAAACCTTTTTGTAATGCAGGAGAAGGCCGGGATTGCTCTTCCAAAACTCGCAGAAGAGCTTCTATCGGCATAAACCATCAGCATCAGCCTTCAATTTTTTCATTCCTATAAAAGACTTACTTTTGCACTCTAAATTCCATTTCGCGATGAAGCCTTTTTTGATTCTGTGCAGCCTGATTGTCCTTTGCTTTGCATGCAGTAAGGATGATACTGACTATGCAGCCATCGACAAGCAAATCATCGAGAAATATATTCAGGATAAGGGCCTTACTGCTTCTTCCACCGCTGAAGGTATTTATTATGTAGTAAATACTGCAGGCGGCAGCAGCCATCCAACATCCACTTCTACGGTTAAGGTTCATTACACCGGTTATCTTACCGATGGCACCGTATTCGACCAAACCACAGGAACAGCAGTACAGTTCAATCTGGCATCCACAATTCGAGGCTGGCAAATTGGAATTCCATTGTTTGGGAAAAGGGGGCAAGGGAAAGATTCTGATTCCCTCTGACTATGGTTATGGAGCTTCCGCAATTGGAGAAATCCCGGCTCATTCGGTTCTGATTTTCGATATCGTACTCTCCGATTTCCAATGACAACATTATGTCTGATTCATCATCGAAGGCTTTGCAGCCTGATCAGCGTATTTTATTGAGGAAGGCCGCCGACTACTGCGCCGAACAGGAAAGGTGTATAAGTGAAATCAAACTGAAATTCAAGGTTTGGAAAGTTGATTCGGCAACAGCTGAACTGATTCTGGACTTCCTTCTCAAAGAGGGTTATATTAATGAAGAACGCTTTGCCCGGGCATTTGCAAGAGGCAAGTTCAGGAACCTTGGCTGGGGAAGAATCAAAATCCGATTCGAACTGGGCAAGAAAAGGATACCCTCGGCACTGATTGGCAAAGCATTGAATGAAATAAAGGAGGAAGAATACCTCAGATGCATTGAATCACTTTCGGAGAAGAAACTGAGAAGCCTTGGAAGTGATAATGAGCAGAACAGATTGAAAACAATGCGTTTTCTGGCAAGCAGGGGATTTGAACCTTCCCTGATCGGAAATCTGATGCGAAACCTCTGAACTTGTTTTTGAACCTAAATCGCTTATCTTTACCATTATAGAACCCAAATAAAAACCAAAATAAACAGTAACTATACAAAATGATCAATTCTGAAAACCTGAAAGAGATTGTAAAGCGGCTTGAAGCGCTGAGGAGGTTCCTTTGACATCGACAACAAGCTTGCTTTAATTGCAGAAGAAGAGAAAATAACCCACGAACCCGGTTTCTGGGATGATCCCAAAAAAGCCGAGGTTGTCCTGAAAGCCATTCAGGAAAAGAAAAGCTGGACTCAGGACTATGATTCAGCCTTTTCAGCATATGATGACCTGGTAGTTCTGTTTGATTTCTATCAGGCTGGTGAATCCACCGAAGAAGAGGTAGACCAGCAATACAATCAGGTGATGAAATTCATCGATGCGCTGGAATTCCGCAATATGCTAAGTAATGAGGAGGACAAGCTCAGTGCTATCCTTCAGATCAATTCCGGGGCTGGTGGCACTGAAAGCCAGGACTGGGCCCAAATGCTGATGCGAATGTATATCCGCTGGGCTGAAAGAAATGATTATAAAGTGAGGGAACTTGATCTTAATGAAGGTGATACCGCCGGAATCAAATCAGTCTCGCTCGAAATTGAAGGCGACCATGCCTTTGGATACCTAAAGGGAGAGAACGGAGTTCACCGTCTCGTAAGACTTTCTCCATTTGACTCTGCCAACCGCAGACATACTTCCTTTGCATCGGTTTATGTTTATCCTGTTGTTGATGAAAATATCAATATCCAGATCAATCCTTCCGATATCACCTGGGATACCTTCAGGAGCAGCGGTCCCGGCGGACAAAATGTGAACAAGGTGGAAACTGCAGTGCGCCTGCGACATGAGCCCACCGGTATTATCATTGAGTGCCAGGTTACCCGCTCACAGCTTCAGAACCGCGAAAAAGCCCTGCAAATGCTGAAATCGCAGTTGTATGAAATGGAACTCCGCAAGAAAAAAGAGGCCATTGCCGAAATCGAGGGTAAGAAAAAGAAGATTGAATGGGGTTCCCAAATCCGCAGTTATGTTCTCCACCCATACAAAATGGTGAAGGATGTCCGCACCGATTACGAAACCTCAAATGCATTCGAAGTCCTGGACGGTGACCTGAATGATTTCATCAAAGCATATTTGATGGAGTTTGGAAGGGATGGGGAGTAAGATGCGCAGCGAAGCGGAGTCCGCCGGCTGGCGGATGATAATTTGATAATTCGGTAATTCGGCATTTTGAAAATTAGAAGTTTATGAAATGATTAATCCGTGAAAATCTGTCCGCTGGCTGGCGGATGAGAATTAACGGAAATTTTGAAAAGCTCAATCTGTGTAAATCAGTTTCATCCGCGTCATCAGTGTTCTATTCTTTGCTACCTGTACATTCGACCCCCTTGAAAACCTTGATCTCCGAACCTTGAACACTAACAACTAACAACCAATACCTTCCAAACAATGATAACCATTTATCATAATCCAAAGTGCCGCAAATCAAGGGAGGGCCTTGAATACCTAAAGGCAAAAGGACAGGAATTCACCATTGTTGAATACCTGAAAAATCCACTGACAAAAGAAGTACTGGAAGATATACTTGTCAAGCTTAATATTCCCGCCAAGGAACTGGTCAGGACACAGGAAGATGTTTTCAAGGAAAAGTTTAAGGGGAAGAATTTTACCAACGATGAGTGGGTCAGGATTTTGTTGGAAAACCCTAAACTCATTCAAAGGCCGATTATTGTTAAAGAATATAAAGCAATTCTCGGACAGCCATTAGAAGAAATCGACAAGCTTTTCAAAAAGTAGAAAGAGAAGATTAGAGATAGTCAATTATGAGTCAAACTATCGCAAGAGACTTCGCAGCATACAATTACTCTTATAATTGCTTATCTTAACCACATAAAACACAACCTCAATCAAAACAGCAATGAAAACCCGTATCGAAAAAGACACCATGGGTCCGGTGGAAGTTCCGGCCGACAAATATTGGGGAGCACAAACAGAACGTTCAAGAGGCAATTTCAAGGTTGGGCCTGAGGGAAGCATGCCGAAGGAGGTAATCCGTGCCTTTGCAATCTTGAAAAAGGCAGCCGCCATGACTAATATGGACCTTGGAGTTCTTCCGGCTGAAAAATGTGATCTGATTGGTAAAGTCTGTGATGAGATCTATGAAGGCAAACTTGATGATCAGTTTCCTTTGGTAATCTGGCAGACTGGTTCCGGCACTCAAAGCAATATGAATGTGAACGAAGTGGTTAGCAACAGGGCACATGTCATTGCCGGAGGAGTTTTAGGTGAAGGCAAGAGTCCGCTGCACCCTAATGATGATGTAAACAAATCTCAGAGCAGCAACGATACTTTTCCTACAGCCATGAGCATTGCAGCTTATAAAATGGTTGTGGAAACTACAATTCCCGGGGTGCAGATTCTAAGAAACACTCTGGCAAGCAAGGCAGAGGATTTCGCAAAGTATGTGAAGATTGGTCGGACGCACCTTATGGATGCTACACCTCTAACACTCGGACAGGAATTCTCAGGTTATGTTTCGCAGCTGGATCATGGAATCAGGGCATTGAAAAACACCCTCCCCCATCTTTCAGAGCTGGCATTGGGTGGAACTGCTGTTGGAACCGGAATCAACGCTCCAAAAGGCTATGCTGACCTGGTAGCTAAAAAGATTGCCGGCCTCACAGGATATCCATTCGTTACCGCTGAGAATAAATTTGAGTCCCTCTCTGCCCATGATGCAATCGTGGAAGCATCAGGTGCTTTGAAGACACTGGCAGTTAGCCTGATGCATATTGCCAATAATATCCGCCTGCTGGCTTCCGGTCCACGTTGTGGAATTGGAGAACTGCACCTCCCGGAAAATGAACCAGGTTCCAGCATCATGCCCGGAAAGGTGAACCCAACCCAGAACGAATCACTCTCCATGGTTTGCGCACAGGTTATTGGCTGCGATGCTGCCATTACCGTTGCAGGGACTCACGGCCATTTCCAGCTGAATGTCTTCAAGCCGGTGATGATCTATAATTTCCTTCAGGCTGCCCGATTGATTGGCGACGGTTGCGTCTCCTTCAACGATCATTGTGCTGTTGGAATTGAAGCCATTGAAAGAAACATTGCCAACCATCTCGAGAATTCACTGATGCTGGTAACTGCACTCAATACCCATATAGGATATGAGAATGCAGCCAAGATTGCCAAGAAAGCCCATCACGAAGGCACAACTCTTCGTGAAGCTGCCATGGAGCTTGGATTGCTCACTGATGCCCAGTTCACCGAATGGGTAGATCCCAAGAAAATGATCTGATAATCTGTCAGAAAAAAGACTCTGCCCGGTTGTAGTTCTCTGCGACCGGGTTTTTTGTGGGACAATGGTCAGGCGATGGTCAGACGATAGTCGACAAAATCAGCAGGCGATAGTAAGACGATGGTCGGACAATAATGGGCGATAGTCAGACAATAGTCAGACGATGGTCAGGTGATAGTCAGATAGTCAGACAATAGTCAGGCGATAGTCAGGCGATAGTCAGACGATAGTCAGGCGATAGTCAAAGAATCCTTGTTCAATGGAGAACTTGACTTTAGAGGCAAAAATGGTTCTCGCTGATTTACCGCAGATTTATCAGGCAGATTTACGCAGATCTTCTCCCAGCAAACTTATCTGCGAATATCTGCTCTTTATCAGCGAAAATCTGCGAGAACCCTTTTAATCTGCAGGGAATCCTCCCCGAGAACCTGAAAACCAAATAAATCGATTATTATAGAAATTTCCCGTGAGTTGTCGGATGTCCTTTTGGTCTTTCCCTTTTGTCTTTTGTCTTTCCCCTTTATCTTTCCCCTTTTGTCTTTTGTCTTTTTTCCGCCAGCTGGCGGACTCCGCTTCGCTGCGCCTACTTTTGTCTTTTGTCTTTCTCCTTTTATCTTATATCTCAATCCCTCCACTCAACCACCCATTATCTCAGCACATTACCCCAAAACGTTAAATAATCCATTACACTGGGCTGTATCCCGGCAAAAAACCGTACTTTTGCCCATCAAATCAAAAATTCCATAAAGGGATGTAGACATCTTAGTACATACGATCAAATACGGGGCTATTCCTATGATTCAGACCATTAAAATCGGCACCTTGCGGTGGCATAATATCCAGGACCCTACCGATGAGGACCTGGACTTCCTGAAAGACAACTTCCACTTCCACCCCCTCGACATTGAAGACTGTAGAAGTGTGAATCAACGCCCTAAGATCGATATCTACGACGATTATTACTTTCTTATCCTCCATTTCCCCTCTTACGACCGATGGAACAGATTCCTAAAAACCAAGGAAGTGAAAATCTTCTGGGGTGAGGATTATGTCATTACCATCGGTAAGCCACATTGGGTGGTGAGCAGTCTGTTCGATAGTGCAAAGGATCATAAAGACCCTTACGAAATTCTTCAGGCAGGAACTTCCGACTCCCTTCTCTATAAAATCCTGGAAAAGCTGATGCAGGAGACTTTGTCGCTGATCAGCAAGCTGGGAATAGAGGTGGAACTTATTAATAGGGATCTTTTCAATAAAAAGGCAGAGAAAACCATCGAGCGAATTTCTCTCACCCGAAGGAATATTATTCTGCTGAATACAATCTTCAAACCTCAGCTCAGGCTCTTCCAGAAATTTGAAAGCGGCGCTATTGAAGGATTTGCCGAAAGCATGGAAGAATACTGGGGCAATATCCTCGACTACTACCAGAAAATGTGGGATATGATCGAGGATTATGAAGAACTCATTGAGGGCTTATCCAAAACCTTCGATTCGCTGCAGACCAATCGCAGTAACGAAATCATGAAAACACTCACCCTGATTTCGTCTATTCTGCTCCCGCTCACCTTTATAGCGAGTCTTTATGGAATGAATGTGGAGCTTCCTTTTGGGAAATCGCATGAATTATTCTGGGGACTAATGGTAGCGATGCTTCTGATTACAGCAGGCTTCATTTTCCTGTTCAAGCGAAAAAACTGGATGTAATTTCAGAAGCTAAGAATTTTCCTCATCATCGGTTTGTCCCATGATATTCTCCTGACGGCGGATGGATTCCTTATGCACGAGCTGCAGCATTCGGAGCAGGAAATCCTTTTGCAAACCCGCTTTTTCGCCAAGATTTAGCCGGTCGTAGATGATTTCACTCCAGCGGCGGATTTGAAGAACTGTGATATTGTTATCCTTTTTGTATTGGCCAATTTCTTCAACGATATTCATTCTTTTTGCCAGAATATCGATTAGTTCGGCGTCCATCTTATCAATTTCATGCCTGAGATGCTCCAGTTTAGTCTGGAATTCCTTGTTTCCTGAAAACTGACGGACATGCAGGTTTTTCAGCATTTCAGCAAGCACTGAAGGTGTTATCTGCTGATCTGCATCCGTTAAAGCTTCTTCCGGCTGAATATGCGATTCAATCATTAATCCGGCCATTCCAAGATCAAGAGCTTTCTGCGAGATACCCTGCAAGAGATCGCGGCGACCACTGATATGGCTGGGGTCGCAGATAATGGGAAGCTGAGGGTATTGCCATTGCATCTCAATAGGGATTTCCCACATCGGCTGATTACGGTAAATGGAGTGCTTGTAATAGTAGAAGCCCCTGTGAATCGCTACCAGACGAGTGATTCCGCTTGCATTAAGCCTTTCCAGTGCTCCAAGCCACAGCTTCACATCCGGGTTCAGGGGATTTTTAACCATCACCGGGATATCGATGCCTTTCAGAACCTCTGCAAGTTCCTGAACAGAGAAAGGATTTACCACGGTACGGGCACCAATCCAGAGAATATCAATTCCTGCATGTAGAGCAGCTTCAATATGCTCGGGCTTTGCAACTTCAACAGTAGTGAGAAGTCCCGTTTCCGCCTTTACATCCTGCAGCCACTTCAAGCCTTCATTCCCGACCCCTTCAAACTTTGAAGGACGAGTACGGGGTTTCCAGATGCCAGCCCTGAACACCTTCACCTGGGGAATCATAGCAAGCTGCCTCGCAGTAGCCAACACCTGCTCCCTGCTCTCAGCACTGCACGGTCCACTGATCACCAGTGGCAGTTGCTTTGCCGGAAGCCATTTATGAAGTGGGAGAATATCCATACCTTTAGCTGTCATGAAGGTGTAAAATTAGCATTTATACCGATTCTATTCCAGTTTCGGAAAACATCTGCGCGGCATAACATGGTATATCTGAATCTAATCTCATATCATTTCGATTGATTTTCCTGAAATCGATAAAACAAGATTCTGATAGAAAAAAACCTAAATATTTCAGAACCAAAATACAACTAGCATTCATTAAGTATCAGTTGCAGAAATCTGCTTTAGATTAGCACAGCCATCAATTACTTTTAGTCTAATCGTTAATAAACCTTTAAATAAACAGGTTGCATTTACATTGCTGCCTGTTTTTTTAATCTGTTAGCCAGCTATTTGTCCCCTGATTCAAAACAATGTGAAGGACGAGAAGGATAACAGGTTTAAAACGTGCTTGAGCTAACAGTCACATTTTTTTTTAACTTTGCCCCTCATCAAATTTTTATAAGCTCAACACATTAATAATGAGTATTTTATGACATCCACGAAAAGAACTAAAATTGCTGAAATATTTAAGGATCCTGCCCGTATTGGGATAGGTAATGCATTGAATATCAAAGGATGGGTACGTACAAAGAGGGGAAATAAGAACGTTGCATTCATTGCCGGTAACGACGGTTCAGTTATACACAGCATACAGGTTGTTGATTTGGCCAACTTCGATGAAGAGACACTTAAGCTGATCACCACAGGTGCCTGCATCTCTGTTGACGGCACATTGGTTGAATCTCCCGGTTCTGGACAGTCTGTAGAAATCCACAGCACCAGCATTGAGGTCTATGGAACAGCAGATGCTGAACTTTACCCACTTCAGAAGAAGGGTCACACTCTTGAATTTTCCGGGGAGATAGCCCATCTGCGTCCCAGGACAAATGCCTTCGGAGCAGTATTCGCATTCGTCACCATATGGCATTTTGCCATTCACAAATATTTCAACGACGGGGTTTCTATTATCTGCATACTCCAATCATTACCGGTTCTGATGCCGAAGGTTGCAGGAGCTATGTTCAGGGGTAACAACCCTCGATATGGAAAATCCGCCACGCACCGGAGCATGGTGAAATTAATTAAGCCGAGGATTTCTTCGGAAAGCACCAATCTTACCGTTTCCGGTCAGCTGGAAGGTGAGCTTGGAGCGATGGCGTTATCGGAGATTTACACCTTTGGTCCTACTTTCAGGGCTGAAAACAGCAATACCCCACGCCATCTTGCCGAATTCTGGATGATTGAGCCTGAAATGGCATTCTATGATATCAAGGATAATATGGATCTGGCAGAGGATTTCCTCAAGTACCTGATTCGTTTGCCCTTGATAACTGCTATTCCGATCTTGAATTCCTTCAGAAAATGTACGACGAGGAACTCTTTGCCCGCCTGAATATGGTAGTGACAATGACTTCAGCGTTTAAGCTATACCGAAGCCATCGATATTCTGCTGGCTTCCGGACAAAATTTGAATTCTGGTAGCATGGGGGAGTTGACCTGCAATCAGAGCACGAACGTTATCTGGTTGAGAAGCAGTTCAACAAACCGGTTATCCTCACCAACTACCCGAAGAGCATCAAGGCTTTCTATATGAAGCAGGAACGAGGACGGCAAAACCGTCAGGGCGATGGATGTGCTCTTCCGAAGGGATTGGTGAAATCATTGAGGTTCCCAGCGTGAGGAAGATTATGAAACCCTTCTGAACAGAATCCATGAACTGGGAATTCCTGAAAAAGATATGTGGTGGTACCTTGAGACCCGCAAATTCGGAACAGCTCCACATAGCGGTTTCGGACTCGGTTTTGAGAGATTGATCCTGTTTGTGACCCGGTATGGCCAACATCGGGGATGATCCCTTTCCCAAGAACACCGCTGAATGCAGAGTTTTAGAACAACAGAATAACAAGCTCCACCCTACTCATATTTGCTCTTTTAGGGTGTGCAGGCTTACCTTGATAATAGTCATGGAACTTAGTAAACCAAGTGTTAACCAGCGTCTTCAGCAAACTGCACGAGCTTTCACTCGGATTTTGCAGATGAAGCTTTGCAGATTCATCGTGGCGCTCGAGCGGAAATCAAGCAGGAGATTTAAAGAAAATCCCGTTCTTGAGATATCGCCAGACTATGAGAATGAGCAGACGAGGTCAAGATGATCCCATTGATCAGAATTAGGACGGTGACAAGCAGAAGGACGATGACTATGATATCGATATAACCGATTATCGGATAGGACGATGGTCCCGCCTACAGGCTGGAAGCGGGAATCAATCCCCGGACGATGAACGAAGGAAATACATTTTGTTTCGGCACAACCTTCCATGAGAATCTCTTTCAGCTGGGAATGAAGAAGCTTAACCTCACCTACCAGGCCATTGCCCTCACCATTATTGGCAACCTCGACGGTTGCCGGATACCTGCAAAGGGATTTGAATGCGATGGTGGATGACCTTGCTTTCACTCAGAATATCAATACCACTAAGGAAGAGATTGAGAAGGTGCTTCAACTTGTTCAGGAACTAGATCCTGCAGGAGTAGCAGCACGCAATCTTCAGGAATGCCTGATCCTTCAGTTGAGGCTGGAACCAACGCCGAGGTGTTGTTTTGCTTCCCATATCTTCGGATCGCTATTTTGGAGTTTATCCAGAAACACTATGATAAGATCTGAAGCGCAGCCATGCAAGAAGAGTTCGTGATGCCATTAATGTCATCCTACACCTCAATCCAAAGCCCGGTAACTCAATGAGTGATTCGAGCAGGGTCAATCATTACGTGGTCCCTGATTTTTATCGATACCAATAAGATGAAGAACTGGAACTTACGCTGAATCAGCGTAATATGCCTGAGCTTCGACTGAGCCGCACCTATACTGACATGCTGGAATCTTACGATGAGAACGGTAAGAAGAATAATAGCGGACGAGGGGATGCCATCGTGTTCATCAAGCAGAAAATTGATTCTGCAAAGTGGTTCGTGGTGCCATAAACGCGTGGCAGGAACACCTTTACGTTACCATGAAAACCATTATGAGTATCAGTATGACTATTTCCTCGACGGGGATGAGACTATGCTGAGACCCATGATCCTTAAAGATATTGCCGAAAAGGTGAGCCTGATATCTCGACCATTTCCAGGGTCGCTAACAGCAAGTATGTTCAAACCCTCATTCGGTACCTTCCTGCTGAAGAGTTTCTTCTCTGAGGCCATCCAAAACGATCAGGGAAGAAGTTTTCCACCGAGAGATCGGCAAATCCTCTCCGGACTTAATTGAAGCAGAGGGAAGAACAAACCCCTCACCATTAGGAGCTGATGATTATCCTGAAACAAAAGGATTACTTGCCGCCGCACCATGGCCAAATAAGCAGAGCAGCTTATGATTCCTGTTGCGAGGTTGAGGAAGAGGAAGTATCAGACGAGGGTCGGGCGGTAGTTTCATGATGGTCATTACGTTATCAATCCTGGACGATGGTCATTCAATTGTCAGGCAATAATGTCATTCGAGCAATGGCGGACGATGTTAGCGATTGTCATTTGTTGGGCAATAGTCGGAAGTCCAGCCATCGATAATCAGGCGATGGTCGTTCAATTGTCAGACGATTGTCATGGGATTGTTATTCAGGAGTCATTCAATTATCACGCGATTGTTGATTGTCTTAATAGTCAGGCGATGGTTTTGATTTTGGTCGTATAGCGGATTTGTGTTCAAGCTGCCGTCTTTTCAAAATAGATTCCCGGAGATAATAATTCGAACTTGTCATTGGGCGGGTTGGTTAGTCTATTGGGGGCAAGGGAGAAGCTAGTTTGCGTCATGAACCCGAGCCCTCCCTTTTGAAAAGGGAGGGAGGTATAGGGTAGGTTCTAATCAGTGTTTCAGAAGCAGGTTCTAAATAACTTTTTTTTCATTTACACTTTGATGCTAGTGAAGTCCGCCTTTGGCGGACAGAATTCCAATGACAATTCTGCGAAAATCAAATTCCTTATCAGCGAAAATCTGCGAGAACCCCTCCTTCCACTGGCACGATTTCACTAATCAATCCCAAATTCTGCCCTGACTTAAATCCAACATCCCTCAAATCCTCAAAATCAACAACCCGAAATCCGCAATCCGAAATAACCCGTCATCTCCTCCTCCAAATCCTCTCGTCCACAAGTCCCCCAGTCCCCCCGTCCCATTGTCCCCCTGTCTCTCCCCACCTTGCGGTCCAATAACCTGTCAACCCCTCCTCCACCCCTCTCGTCCCAAGTCCCCTGTCCCCATCCCAATGTCTCCCCGTCCCCTGTCTCTCCCCGCAACCCGAAATCCGTAATCCAGGTAACCCGTCAACCCCTCCTCCAAATCCCTCGTCCACGAGTCCCCCAGTCCCCATCCACGTTGTCCCCCCTCTCCCTCATTCTCCCTATCTTTGCAAGAACTCACCAAACGAACCCACATCGGAAGTCCGCATTGCCCGTCGTCTTTCTTATATACTGCATCCTCTATTAATACCATTTTATTCACTGATACTCCTATTCAACCTGCCGGTACTGATCAGTATTGAATTTGATGCACAGCTTTGGTTGCTGGCGATGGTATTTACCTTTACGATCATTTTGCCAGTGGCTGTGATTCTTCTGATGTATTATCTGAAGCTTGTAGAATCTCCGGAACTGGAGAAATCGTCAGAGCGCACATTACCTCTGATTTTCACTTCCGCCTCCTACCTTGGGCTCAATTACGTACTGCGTGGAAGCGGGGTCCCCGATTATCTGCTGTATATACTTTATGGAGCGCTTTTCACACTGCTTACCGGACTGCTGATAAATCTCGCTTATAAGGTAAGTCTGCACACACTAGGGTGGGGAGCATTTTCTGCATCACTGATTGGGTTATCCATCAGGATGAGTCTGGATATTCCTTTGGTTTATAGCTTGGTTATACTGATAGCTGGATTTGTCGGGTATTCCCGATTAAAGCTAAACGTCACAACCCAACCCAAGTTTATCTGGGGTACGTTGCAGGCGCTTGATTATTCTGGCTTTAACCTTTCTGCTCTGATTAGAAGGGCTTGAAGGTGATACCCACTGAAATAGGATAGATCTGTGGTCCGAGGTCCCGAAAACGGAGGTAATCTGGTAGCTGGCGGTGAGTCCAACCCATTTGCAACCTACGGTAAGGAAGGGTCCGTAATGAATATTCTGGATATTGGGCAATGAAGATTCCTTCAGGCGAACGGTACGTCCGGTGCTTGTTGAGGTATAATCGGTACCCTTATATTTTGTGTGGTCGTTGATGCTCCAGCCAACTTTAAACCCAAGTGTAGCATGGAATTTATTGGCAGACTTGTACTGAAATCCGAAAGGGATATCGAAATAGGTAATGGACAACTTGCTTTTCTTCACAGAAACCGCATGACCATTAGCTGTTGAAGGGAAATCATCGAAATAGGATGAGTTATCAGAATCAAGTTTCAGCTGTGATTTGCTGTAGAAGTTATGTGCACCCAGTCCGGCTCCTGCGAAGAAGAAGATATGATCATTCTTGTCCATAGGGAAGCTATAGGTAACAAACACATCCGCTCCCTGATTGATGGTGCGGTTATTGACAGAATCCGGCACTTTCTGCCAGAAATCGGTAAAAACGGTAGTTCCCAGACTGAATCTCTTACGGATGGATTCGGCTGAGGGCTTTTGGGAAAATGCAACGAATGTTGCCAATAAACACATGCTCAGTATGAAAACTCTTTTCATGGGATAGGATTTGTTAAGCAAAGATAAGAGAAATAGTTCAGCAGGCTTCTCCCACCCTAATGGATTAGGATTTTTTGGGAAACGCGGAATCGCGATCAAAATTGCAAAAGGTTGAAGTATTGTGCCCCTGTTAGATAGTTCAAGGTTCGGGGTTCAAGGTTAGCAATGGGAAGATTGCTGCATGTAGGAGTTGTTAGTAGTTTAGTTGTTAGTTTTTAGAGGAGTCAGTTCAAGGTTCGGTGTTCTTTTATTTGTAGTTCTTCGTTTCTGTGTCCCTTAATTCCGTCACGGTGGATTTATTTCATTTTCAAAGTCTCAGCTACAAGCCGGCTTACCCATTCCCGAATTCTCAAATTTTCAAATATCTACATCTTCCTCCCGCAAACCAAGATTAACTCCAATCCATCCTCAATCCCTACAAAATTGAACCCCTGTTTGCAATATTCAATCTAAAAACCCTATTTTTGCACCTCAATAATGAGTTTTGGCTTTTGCCGGACTTTTAGGGCCTATAGCTCAGTTGGTTAGAGCACCTGACTCATAATCAGGTGGTCCCTGGTTCAAGCCCAGGTGGGCCCACAAGAATTGACAAGGGTTTCAGAAGGTTGACTTTTGAAACCCTTTTTTATTTGCACAACAATTTGCACAGCAATTAAGTTTTTTTGATTACCGAAATAGCTTCAACAGGGCTGAGAAATTTAGAAAAGTCGTTTGTACATCTGAGATCATGGCATTAGGTTTTGTAGTTTACAAATACAAAGTATGCAGTGAAGCAACCAGACCCAAATTTTTTAACAACTGTTAATTTCTGTGCAGGTTAGATATATGAAAGTTAATGAAAACCATGATTTTACATTATTAAATTTGCTTAGGGTTAGCCCAATTGTATAGTGTCTTTTCGGTAATTGGACTTCCTTTTTGATTGAAAAAGTCCACAGCCCTTTTATAACTTCCTTTCCCAATTACCTCCTTTGCCCATAAAGCAAGTTGTTTTTGATAATTCTCAACTTGGGCAAATGGGGTGAGCTCATCTGAAAACTCAAACTCATATTCATTATAATTGAAGTCTTTCCTTTCAATTATGACCCTGTATTGGTTTTTGACATAATCAAACGCTGAATTAAAGCCTAGAAGCTTTTTATGTTCAGGAGCGAACTCTTTAAAGGATTTATACCAGATAGCTATTCGCTGTAAATCCCTCCAGTTTCCAGGTAGTTCAATGTTTGAAAGCCACTCTATGAATTCTTTGCCCATAGGACAATTCATTGTTTCATCAAACATCAAATGTTTCCAGTTTGCTTTCCAATCATTAACTCGATCAGCCTTTGTTTCATTCAGTGAAGGAATTCTAATTACATATTGTACCACTCTATCGTAAAAGTCAGGTAATAATATGTATTTCAATTCGTCAATACTCTTATTTGAAGCAACTACAAGCGTGAATTTAGCATATTCATTTACTTTTCCTCCCACTCTAATAAATTTAAAAACACCTTTCTTCATGGTTGACAGAGATGACATTAATTTTTCTTGAACACGTTTACTCATGGCGTATAATTCATCAATAAATAAAATTCCACCACCATTAACCATTTGAAAAAAGTCCTTTTTTCTATTATTTGCACCGGTGAAAGCTCCCTTTGCATAGCCAAAAATTCTGCTTCCAGTTTTTGATCATCATCAAAGGCTGCAGCGGAAATTTTTTTGAATTTTTCAGATTTGACATCGGAGTTTTCTTGTATTAACCTACTTTTCCAACCCCCTTTCTCCCAGAATTAAAATAGAAAACCCTTTATTTACAAAGTGTTTGAGTTCAATTTCGGCTAGTCCTACGTTTATCTGAAATGGGTTTTGTTTCAAAATTTTACATTCTCTGATAATTCTGAAAAGACAGTCTTTGAAACTTCTGTGATTTTAAAATCTTTGAATCTTTTGTTTTGATCCTTAATATCATACGTTGAAATGAAATGAACCTTTTCGCTAAACCATCCAGCCTGGGCAAGAGCAAACCACACCACCTGAATTTCATATCCAATACCGGAAATATTTATGGTTATATCATCATATTTCTCAAGTATTGGATTTTCCTTTAGAAACGACTGGATTGCTTTACCGATTTTACGATAGTCGTGCAAATCATCTAAATCGTATTTGCTCTCCAGATTAACAAATTCAATATTTCCCTGATTATAAACTTTTCTTGAGTTCGCGTGATTCAGCAACCAGTCTTTCTGGTCATCGAAATTATAATAGTGTATGAGTTTCCAATATTGGTTTGTAAGTTCTGATTTTCTATCCTTCTTTAATGATTCAAGTTCGCTATTGAACTCATTATTACTTAATTTCTGATTGGGATTGGCATTAATAATTTTTACCCAATCAAATGAGTTCTTCATGTCATCATCAATCAATTCGATTTCCTAGACAATCAGATTTTTCATTTGCCTGGTGGATGTAATTTTATTTATAGTATCCTGGTTAACATAAAGATAGTAGACCTTATCAAAAACATGTTGACCAGAAGGCTTTTCCATCCGAAACGAGTTTTCTTCAAGTTCTTTCTGTTTGAGGTATCCCGAATGTAACTTTTCAGGATTTATTTTCCCTGCAAAAAAGGCCCCAAGAATATTTTTTGTGAATCCAACTCCATAGTTGTAAACGTGAAATGTTATATAGGCAGTTTTCATGATGTAAAATATTTCTTGTAAATGTAATATATTACTTAATATATGTTGTTAATATAATTTTAAAATCCTTATAATCAGGTTAATATATTTCTGGCACACTTATCGTATAATGATTAGCAACAATATCATTAAACATGAAAACCCAGATTTTAAATTTGATAAAGACCGATCATGAACTACTGAAACAATGGTCTCTTGGACTATCAGATCCCAATTTATTTCCAGTTATTTCAAGAATTGATGTGCCAGAAGATAATAGGAAGAAAATCATTTTCATCCTGCCATCTTTTTTACATTCTCATAGCATCAGCACGAAAAAATCAGCACTGATTATGGTGCTAAAACACAGAAAGATTGTGACCCTCTATTATTGTGATCACCCAAATTATCTTTTCAAGAAAGAGAAAAATTCAGAGTTTCAAATCATCTACTAATTATCTTGTAATAATTGACCAATAGCTTTTCAATCATGAAAATACTTATAATTATCCATGGTTATCCACCTGAATACAATGCAGGAAGTGAAGTTTATGCCCAGTCAATATGCAACGAATTGCAGAAATATCATGAAATTATCTTGTTCAGCAGAGAGGAAAATGAATATGAAAGAGATTTTGTAATTCGGGAGACAAAAACTGAAAGCGGAATACAGCATTATTTGGTAAATATGGCCAGAAGCAAGGATGGGTACAACCACCCACTCTTAAACGAGAACTTTCGTGGGTTACTGGAAAGCATTAAACCCGATGTGGCCCATGTTGGACATCTTAACCATTTATCTACTGGCATTATTGATGTATTGCATGAATCTCATATTCCTATTCTTTTCACACTTCACGATTTCTGGTTAATGTGCCCCAGGGGACAGTTTTTACAAAGAAATTTTGAAGGAAATAACCAATTTAAACTCTGTGAAAAGCAAGAAAATAATGTTTGCCCTGATGCTTGCTATAGGATGTATTTTTCAGGTATTGACTCGGATAGCGATCGGAAATACTGGACATCCTGGATAGCCAAACGAATGGAGTCCATTAGAGGATTAATCCCTAAAATCGATATGTTTCATGCCCCATCAAAGTATTTATTACAAAGATTTGTTAAGGACTATGGCATTCCTGAGAATAAGATTATCTACCTGGATTATGGATTTCCGACTCATTATCTGACGCCAGTTTCACCAAAAAGCAAATCCAGGTACACTTTTGGATACATTGGAACCCACATTCCGGCAAAAGGTATTAACCTGCTTATTGAAGCATTTTCAAAAATTCAAGGTAATGCAGAGTTGAAAATATTTGGAAGAACAAATGGCCAAAATACAAACGCTCTTAAAAAACTTGCTGCCAAATGTGAAAATAGCGTTCAGTTCTGCGGTGAATACATTAATGAGAACCTGGCTGAAACTGTTTTCAATAACATTGATGCCATTGTAGTTCCATCCATATGGGCAGAAAATTCCCCGTTGGTAATTCATGAAGCTCAGGCTTGTAAAATACCTGTTATTACTGCCGATTTTGGCGGTATGGAGGAATTGGTTAAGCATGAAGTAAACGGACTTCTTTTTGAACACAGGAAGCTTGATAGTCTATCGAAGATGATGCAATTTGCTATTGATCATCCTGAGCAAATGACTGAATACGGCAAGAGAGGTTATTTAAATTCACTGACTGGTGAGGTTCCTTCTGTTGAAGACCACTGCATGGAGTTAGTATCAATTTATAGAAAGATATCGAATGCTAATAATAAACTATGGAGAATCACAATTGACACTAATCCGGAGGATTGTAATTTGCATTGCATTATGTGTGAAGAGCATTCAGAATACAGCACCTTCAAAAAGGAAATATATAAGAGTACAGGCAAATCGAGGAGAGTTATGCCTGAAGAATGGATTCAAAGAATAATCGAAGAAGCCAGGGGCTTGGGAGTAAAGGAGATCATTCCAACTACAATGGGCGATCCGTTGGTTTCGAAAAGCATAGATACCATAACTCAGCTTGTACGGACAACAAAAATGAAGCTCAACCTGACTCATAATGGCACTTTCCCAGGCAAATCAGTTGAACAATGGGCTTTACAATTAATTCCAATTACAAAAGACATTAAAATTTCATGGAATGGTGCCAGTTCAGAAATAGCCGAGAGTATCATGAAAGGTATAAACTATCAAACAGCAGTGGGCAATCTGAAGGAATTGATTAATTGTCGCGATCAACACTTTGCTAATCATCGGCATTATTGCCAGATTACTCTCCAGCTTACATTCATGCGGAATAATATGTTCGAGATTGAAAAGATTCTCGAGTTGGCTGCTGAATTAGGAGTTGACCGTATTAAAGGACACCACCTTTGGGTTCACTTTCCTGAGATAGCCTCACAATCCTTCAACCATAGTGCAGAATCAGCAATTGAATGGAACGGAATTGTTGAAAGAGCAAAATCAGCCATCAAACAGTATAGGCGGTTAAAAGATGGTGCTGAAATCAGACTTGAAAACTTTCACCCTATAAATAATATTCAAACAGATGTAATTCCATATGATTATGAATGTCCTTTTCTTGAAAGAGAGTTATGGATTTCAGCAACAGGAAGGAACACTACTTTGAAGCAGGTTATTCAATCAGAATCATACAACGAACTCATTAAAAATTATAAATCAAAAGTACTATGCAAAAAATGCCAAATGAGAAGACCCGCTCAAAGCTAAGTCTACTCAACAACAAACAAGAGATTAATTATTCCGGCACCTACTCCATTTTCCTGCGACATGCTGACAGATATAAGATACCAGAAGGCGAATTTGGTAATGATATCGAACTAAATGAAATGGGATTTTCGAGATCGGTGGAGTTTGGCAAATCAATTTCTGCTCTTAAAATCAATAGGATCTTCACAAGTCCTGTTAAAAGATGTATTCAAACTGCTGAACATATCAGGAAAGGGCTGGGAAAAAACATACCCATTGAAATTACAAAGATTCTTGGTGATCCGGGGGCTTTTGTTGAAGATGATAAATTAGCCGCAGAAAGTTTCCTAAGTCATGGATTTGAATATTGCTATGAAAGCTTGCTATCACAGTTGCCTCTTCCTGGAAATAGAAACATCATTGAAGGAGCTGAGATTCTAACTGATTTTATTGAAAAAAGTTCTGAAAATGAAGGTGTTAATGTTTTTATATCGCATGATATGATTGTTGCTTTATATGCCTATGCGGCTTTTAAAAGAAAATATGAGCTTGGTGAAAACTGGGTTAAATATATTGACGGATTATATATTAAGCACGAATAAATTAAGAGAAATGAAAAATATTGTATCCATTTATGGAATAGCTGACCGCAATAGATTTAAGTATCCAGGTTTTGTTCATGATCACAATTTTTGTATTGCTAATGAAAATACTATCGAAGGATATTACCATCTCGAACGAATCACCAGGGTAAAATATGATAATACACTCCCTGACCACATTGAGGACCTACTTTTAGCAAATAGAACTCACCAGATAAATGAAGATTCCATCTTTCTCTTCATCAATTCTTTTGTTGGAAGCAGTTTTATTTCAAAAAATGGGCGAATCAGATTTGATTGCAATAATCAAAATGTTGATTTATTGCATCCAGAACCTGGATTTTGCTGGATACAGGAAAGTGATTGGAATGGCTTTAAACCGGAGGCATATTCCATAAGTCATGAAATAGCACATGCTTTTTCAACAGTGCCATTTGCTAAAGGATTAAGGGATAATTCGCTTTTGATTTCTTTTGATGGAGGATCGAGCAGGGGCAATTTTGCAGCATTTCATTATAAAAACGGGAAACTTGTTCAACTGGAAAACCATTGGGAATTGGCAAGCCTTTCAAATTATACAATGACAATGGCCTATCGTTTGGCATATTGGGGGCAGAACCCGGAGAACATTGTTCTGTCCCCGGCAAACTTATGGGATATGCTTCATGGGGGAAGGTCGATCATAAGATGCAAACCTGGCTGGGTAAGTATGAATATTTTAAAGACTCCTGGAAAGAAAGAAATGATTTTTATGAAAAAGCCAGGACCGATTTTAAATGGAGTGGAACCCTGCAACAAAATAAAGACCAATTTCTTTTTGATATCGCTGCAAACTATCAGGAAACATTCAGAAGAGGGATATTGAATAAAATACAGGAATTGGCGTACCAAACAGAAGCAGACTATCTATACTATGCAGGAGGTTGTGCATTAAATATTGTTGCTAATGCTGACCTGATCAAATCAGGTTGGTTTAAGGATGTTTTCATCAGCCCTTGTTGTAATGATTCAGGGTTATCAATTGGGGCTGCTGCTTATTGGAATTTTCTGCAAAACTCAGAATTAGTTGTTGATTCACCCTATTTGAATAGCTGGATGTGTAAGTCAGACTACAAGGTTAATCCCAATGATGTGAAAGTAGCTGCTGAAGCTTTGGTTTCAGGTTCTGTGATTGGTGTTTGCAACGGCTTTGCTGAAGCCGGGCCAAGGGCATTAGGGAACAGAAGTATATTATCCCTGGCTAATTCAAAAGAATTGTCTTCGAAAGTAAGCATGGAGATTAAAGGCAGAGAGTGGTACAGGCCAGTAGCACCAATTATGCTCGAAAAAAATGCAAAACTTTATACAGGCATGCAGAATATACATCATCTTTCAAAATATATGCTGCTTGATTTTGAGATTGAGTCTCGGTTACAGGAAGAATTGGCTGGAGTTGTCCATGTCAATGGCACTGCCCGAATTCAGACGATTAATGAATATAGAGAGAATCCATTTATTTTTTCTTTATTGAAGCATTTAGATGAGAACCATGGAGTAAAAGTCCTTATCAATACTTCATTTAATGGGAAAGGAGAGCCAATAGTTCAAACGGTTGAAGATGCCTTATCTTCAGCTAAAAAAATGAAACTCAATGGAATTGTATTAAATGGTAAATATCAAAGACTATGAATTGGAGAGATATTCAAGTGAATGAGGATGAAACGGATTTCTTGCTTGATGGGAAGCAGATTTTTGAAACAGAGTTCCTCAAAGTTTTAAAATTTCATGAACCAGGCCTCGCACCTGTGGCTGATTTAACAGGTTGGTATCATATTGATTACAATGGAAGCCCGATCTATTCGAAAAGGTATGAAAGAGCATTTGGGTTTTATTATAATCGTGCGGCTGTTGTGGAAAATGGGAGTTGGTTTCATGTTGATCCATATGGGAACAGAGTTTATTCCCAACATTTCAAGTGGACAGGTAATTATCAGCAGAATGTTTGCGTAGTGAGAAATGATAAGAATGAATACTGCCATATTGATCTGAATGGAAACCCTGTCTATGAGGCTAGGTATCAATATGCGGGTGATTATTATGACAATATCTGTTGTGTCAAAACTCAATTAGGCTGGAAGCATATCCGGAAGGATGGAAGTGATTTGAATGGGAAAATACTCAATGACTTGGGCGTTTTTCATAAAGGATATGCAACGGCAAAAGATAATAGGGGTGGTATCATATAAATAGGCAGGTAATGAACTATACTCCACCAGATATGATATGATTGAACCATTCTATAACGGGCATGCATTGGTAGAATGCAAAGGGGCGAAATCAATCGTTAATGAAGAAGGATGTGTAGTATAATATTTTCATTGAATACCCAAGCCGTAAATTTGTTATCTGAAGCTCTTATTTAAAGTTGATTGCTATTTGACTTAATTCTGAATTTTTCAGACTCGCTTACATGCTTCTTATCCCAATTTTCCAGGTCTGTGTAGTATCTGTAAGGATTGTCTTTAAACTCATTTCCCTCAGCTTTAGATAAACCATGTCTCGCTGTTTTGTATATAGTAATCGGGCTAGTATCTATTGCTGGCACTAATCCAAATTGATGCTGAACAGAGGTAACAGAGCCACAGGTTCTGAAAATGGTTTCTAGAATTCGCCGTGGACCATTTACATACCCATCTTTTGATTTCATTCCCCGAATCAGGATACCGCCATCACTAATATTTGTTGATTGAAATGTAATATCAACACCCTGATTGTGAAACCGCCACAAACCAGCATCATAGGTATGTTCATGAGTAAAATTATCCTCATGAATCAATTCACAGAAGAAGTAGAATTCAATCTCAGTAAAAGAAAACAACTGTTCATCTACTTTTAATTGCCAATTGGTTAAAATATCTTTTGCGATATGATCAAACGATGAATGAATGGACTCTTTGAATTCATCAATTTTTAAATTCCAATTATTCATAGTCTTTTTAATATCAATTGTTATACTTAATAATGACTCCCTCAAAGCCATTAAACACAAAACTCTTCAAATCTTCTTCAGAAGATCTAAATCTCTCTAGATATTCTTCATATGTTTCAGTTTCATTAGGGATTTTTAATCCAAGTTTAATGAACAACGCCTCAAAACCACCTAAACTATTTTTATGCATATGATAATGTTCCAAGGAATTTGATCTTGATGGAAAAGCAAGACGCCTTTCTTAGATTTTAACCTGTACATATATGAAGTTACCTGATAAATGTCTTCTCTGTTCAATTTTCCTTCGTTCTCAAGAGTTTTATACTTTGCATCAATAACAGTGCTCAATTCTAGGTTATAAAAATCAGGATAAATAGTCTGATTGTTGTGAAAAAAATGTAGCCCGTTCTTTCCAGTTCTGTTTTCGGGATGAATGAATTAAATCCTACAAAGAATCGCATTTAAATACTCCTCCCAAAGCCATGCAGCATCTATCAATAAGCCATAGATCTTATTATTGTTTGCATTAAAGGATAATCCATCCTGATTTAGGATTTGAATGCAAATTTTTCTAACGATTCATATTCAGTAAAGTAAGGATGAGTTATTCTTTTCAATTTTTCTGATCACCTCCTGCCTTTCACTGATTTTGTAATCCGGAGTTATTGTTTTTATAGTTAGTACTGCCGAATTAAGGGTAAACTCATTACGAAAGATGCTTGAATAACCTTTTGAAGAAATAAACTCAATAGCATGCCTGATTAATTGAGTAACAGATTATTTAACACTAAACTCCTTATTGCAATATGCTATTTTACCATTAAAAGGTAAGTTTGTTTTTATATGTTTGCCTATTTCAATTTTCCCCTTCAAGTTACTATCATTAAACTGTCTCTTTTTGTATACTTTATATATCCCCTGGTTGTAGGCATTTTTTAAAAATACTGGGAAAATAAAATACAACAACTGCTCCCAGATACATGTATTATCATAAGTTGTAGTGAAATCGATCAAATTAAGTTTATGTATTCTTTGAAGCATGTATTTTATAAAATATTGCTTCCCAATTTCTTCAGAAAAGCGAGAACCAATGTTTATTTGAATATTGTTTCTTCCCACAAATCCAACTAAATTATAAGTGCGGAGCGTTTTATCAGAATATAAGCTAAATATAGTTTGTTCTTCGATCTTATCCTCAGTACAACTGGCATATACAATAAGATTGTCATTGCCATTCATTAAATCATTAATAGATTTATTTGCAATGTTATCTAATGCAGCTAAATCCTCCTCGGATTTTTCCAATACACTTACTTTGTTGTTATCTCTAAAACGAAGTGGGTCAGCCATTATTAAATGCTTTTAACATCATCCAAATCAGCATGTGAATTAGGTAACCCTCTTACATATTCTTTAACCAGAGGTTCTAGATGGTAGTCCCACAACTCGGGAAAATCACCTTCATAATCCTTGAGTTTCAAAAATATGCGGGACCAATATGATAACTGCTGCTTAATCCATCAATTTTTCCAATCGCAGTATTTAATGTCTGCATTTTTCTTATAGCTGCATCTTTCCATTCAGGGATTGTTTCATCAAGCATTGCTATCCTGTCATTAACTTTAATTTCAAACCATGCAAATCTTCTGCGCATTGCAAAATCAAATGTTTCTACGCTTCGGTCTATATCATTCATAGTGCCAATAATAAAAACATTATCTGGAACATAGAAATTCTGATCTTCAACAGAAATATAACAGGTATCCTCATTTTGCATATTTGCATATTGTGTTTCACCTTCCTGTCCTTACCTCGGTATCCTGGATCAATTGCGAAAAACAACTCGCCAAATACTTTTGAAATCTCAGCACGATTTATTTCATCTATTATGATCACATAATTGGCTCCAGTTAAATCATTGACCGCTTTCTTACATAGTTGTTTGAAAACACCATTTTTCAGCTCAAATCCAAGCTCATTTTCACCAATTTTTATTGGTCGTAATCCTTCAACAAAATCAGTATAATCGTACGAAGGGTGAAACTGGACAAATTCACAATGTTCCTGATAATATTTATCAAGAATTTCCTGTTCTATGGGCTCACCATTTTCCTTTGCATCTTTGTTAAAGTATTTCCATAGGTAATCTGAAAGTCTTAATTGATTCTCTTTAGTTTGTATGAGATTGTATTTTTTGGAGAAGGTAGTCACTTAGCTCTTTATTTTTGTTCGAAATAAGTTTTAGATCTTCCATTAATAAAGTATTCGTAAGCCCTTTTAATCGTAAAATCCTGATAAATTGGGATAAATTCTTCTGGATGATCTAGATGATCATCTTTCGTAGAAGCTGGTCCGCTCGGATTAATCCATTCCTTGTTTCAACCATTTTTATTTTTTCACTCAGGTTAGATCCAATAAACTGTTTCAACCAAGGACGTATCTTTTCATTAAAAATCATTAGCGCTATCTCTCTTGATACAGGTTGATCTTTATTGTCATAAACTGTATATGTTGTATTATCATTATTCAGCTTTATGCCGTAATTAAAAGCATTACCTGGTTTAGACGAACCATAAGCGCTTGATTTAAATTCTAGAAAATGCATGAGGTAGTAACCGTTCTGCATCTTAGTAGGATTAGTAACGTTTGATTGCGTATTTGCAAAATCATCCAGATCAAAGTCATTAGCCAAAATTCTTTCTTTCCAAAACAACCAGGATTCATCAGTCTTACTAATACTATCAATATCTAGCCTCGCTTTTAGAAAAGGCTCAATAGATTTTAATGTTACTTCTTCTTTGAAACTTGATGGCAGGATCAACCTTTTTGCAATTTGCTTCGCCAAAAATGTTTTCCCGGTTCCAGGGGCACCTGTCAATATTATTTGTTTAGTTTTCAGTAAAATTTCAAGTAGCTTTTCCATCTTAACTAGATCATTTTGTGAATCAATTTCTTTTTTAAAAAGGTTAAATAGCTCTGACTGATTATTAATTAACTCAATCTTATTAAACCCAAAAATCTTATCAACCTCTTTAACCGTACCATATTTGCCGCCGCCATCTGTTTTCCAACCAATACCATATGTGGGAACACCTTCTTCTGGGTTTTTCGGATTCTTAAATATCCATTCCTTCACTGATGCCCACAAATTCCAATCTTCATCATCTGTTTGCTTTAATTCTATTGTCTCACCGTAGGCTATGAAAAGTTTATTATATTTTAAAATCAAGATATCTCCAGCTGAGATTTCATCATAAACCCCTTTTGTAGAGTATCTTGGTGTAGTATAAATGCATTGTTTTCAGTTATCCGATTGAGATTTGCTTCTACATAATCTTTTCCAGGTTCCACCAACGCTACAGGCATATATTTTTTCTTATTGTTATTAATTTTAAATTAATTTTGTATGTGTCTTATGAGTTGTTAATTATTACTGCAAATAATGGAATGATTAGAAGGGAATGTGATTGAGAAATTCAAAGAAGTCCGAAAACTTGAAATTGTCCACCGTCTTCAAATTGACAACTAGGTTACTTTTATTCCTTTCCCAAACTCTGCCAGATTATTATTGTCAGCATCTGTTATCAATTCGCGTTTTTTAAATTCTGCAATCAGGTTTTCGTTCTTTAAGTCTTCAAAAGTGATATCACTGTAGTGCTTTACTAATTTGAAATCTTAACCAGTTCATGGGGGCTAGCCAGTTAATATTCCAAATTGTTTTATTTGCCAGATTCTTTGCTTCTTGCTTAACATAGTCCACACTGCAAATCTTGAAACAAATCCCCAGTGAGGATATCTCTTGAGGGTTTTCAATGAAAAAGTCTGTGTCTCGTTAAATAACTTTTCTTTAGTTCTTTCAATTTGTCCGGACATTTTAATTATTATTTTCCTTTACACTTTTGAATTTCTTTGACTAGCATATCAAATTCAATGTCAAACTGCGTTTTATCAGATCTCCTGATTACGTTCTCACTTCGATGGTTAAGGGTTTCAAGTATATCACGTAATTCCTTTATTTTTGTTTAAAATCCTCCAGCGGTTTGAAAGATTCTTCATTGTTTTCTTTGTCGAATAGTTCAAGTTTTGTTTCCAACCTTTTTTAACTCCGCACTTCGAGAGGAAGTGCTTTGCGGTAATTCTACTTTCTTTGTCCTCAGGTTTGCACCAGAAAAATTCTGAGTCTTACATAGTGAAATTTATTCGAGTAATAATCTACTATTCTTTTATAATCTGGTTTCAAGGAGGGTTCTTTTGTAGATTATTTTAAGAAATTCAATTTGAACAGCCCGGAGACCCTTGGGGACAATTGGTTCTTCAACTTTGAACTCTTCTTCAATATTGTTCAATTTTCACTTTCGAGAATAACGGCATCACATAATTCATTATCTAATGCTTTTTATCGTATACCCTGAAAAACTTTTGCTTCAATCGCACACTAGTAACTTGATCTATTCTTACGTATTCATTGTCTGCTATTGGCAGGTATAAAATATCGTGATTCCAATAAAAAGAAAATAGGCAGAATTATCGGAGATAATAAATGAAATTCTATTATCCTTTAAGTCCATTATTTCAGAGAATCTTTAATATAGCTGTGTGGGACTCAAACTCTCCATAGCCCTGACGGAATGTTTCAGGACGAAAATCTATTCCATAATATGTATTTCTATACTATTATTACTTTGGGATTTAACTTTCTGGATTGCTTCAATTATTTTTGGTTGAGTAATGGCATGCATATAAACAGTGATTTCTTCATGATAATATCAGATTAGAGAGATCCTCTTCATTAAACGACCTTATATAATTCTTTGCATCCATATTAAGATTTCCACATTAGTTATGGTAATATTTAGGTAGGTATTTTGCAATAATATCTTTTGTCAATTTTGCCAGCGGCCTTTTGTTAAAATCACTTTCACCCATGTAGTTGGCAAAATAGTATTGATAAAATTCTCGCTTAGTAGCTCCGACTGCCGTGATCATTTGAAAAAGCCTCTGTGCATAGTATGGGCTATTACGATCCATTTTCACCACCAACTCCCCAACAACATCTGCATGCCCTTGATATACTTCGCGAAGCTGAATACATTTACATTTCCGCTATTTGGTTTACTCCATTCCCAAATATTCTAGCATATTTGGATTAGCATTGATATTCGCTGTAAGCTCAACTTGATAGTTTGTGGATCACTTTTCTGAGGATACAATTAGCAACCAACCTATAATCAAATGTAGCATCTTGACCAAACCTTCTTTGTAAGGATGAATATGTTTTCTGCCAAAGTGAATTGTTTTGCACCCTTTAGATTGGAATTGCAACAATTGCATGAAGGAATGAGATTATAGAATGACAGACCTAGCAATGGATAGTCTGATTGATTGTAAAAATGATCAAGTGTTGGTCTAATAATCAAATCCTTTCCATCAGAAATGATTGAGTTTGTGTATATTCTATTACAATACGGACAAACACTTACATTCAACAAATTAACTAAATCATATGCATTAAATGGTTTAGTTTTCTTTACGATGAATATATCATATGGGATCAGAATCTTAATGAATTTAATAGTTTCAGAATTGAACCATGGTTTTATCAGACTATTGTTTTTAGTGAGTAGATCCCCAATATCAGCTAAAATCAGACCTCTTAATTTTTTTTCATCAGCTAAGCTGGAAAGAAAATCGATATAGTTTCACGTTCATTATAGAAATGAACATTAAACGAATTTCTTTAAAGGGCTTTGGCATATTCGGATCTATTTTTAAAAGTGTCACTTTTTTTTTGCGATAATATTTAGCAATGCTGTTTTTAGTCTTTATCGTAAGATTTCCGATTTGATAATTGATGTAAGGTCATATCCTTTCTGGTGAGATTAATGACCTTGAATACTGTAGAATAGAAATTTGCCCTTTCAAGGATCAAGGGTTTTAATTTATCAAAATAGTCATTCTTGATAGTTTCAATATCGGAGACATCTATCTTAATCATTTCTTAGCTGCTTTAACAATTCGAGTTCTTTTGCTCTTTCCAATATGACTTCATCATATTGTTCTTTGGTAATCTTTAAGGATTTTCTCCAGAAGTTTAAATCGAATAAAAGGCTCACTAAGGATATCAATTTCTTTTTAAGACTCCAAATAATCCTCCATCGAATATTGATCTTTCTCATTGACCCTCTTTATAAGACCTTCAATTGTTTGTCGCGCAAATTCACTATTTAATCCATTCAAGAAAGAATGCATCAGTAAATAACATTAGTATATTAGCCCATAAAGTATTTCCAGCTTTCTTTGTCGAGAACCTTACCCCAGCCATTTTCATCCTTATCAAGAAGAATAATGTTTTCCCGCTGGGAGATCAGAAACCAGAAAAGGTGAGTGTGATGTAAGAAAAGCTGCATTTTTCTTACCTTAAAAAATTCAGGAAAAGAAATTATGTAAGTCTGATATAAAATTTCTTTGCCATTCAGGGTGTAAATACAGGTCCCTTCATCTATTAACCAAATTGTTTCATTGAATTTCTTATATCCAGCAACAGCATGTACCCGCGAAAATAGATTTAAAAGAGCAGCCTCACCAGCACTTAATCCAAGCCACCTGAAATTGAAAATAAAATCATTGTCTTGCCATACATTAAAGATGAACTGTAAAAAAAGTATTGACATGATCATCTACTATTAAAGTATTTATTTAAATGATAAATCTCTTTATAATAGCTAACTTTTAAATTTAATTTTTCATCTATATTATTGATAAACTCTTTGATAAGATTAATTCTCATTTCCTGGCTTTTGATTTGAAATCTTAAAAATTCTTTTTATAAGTAAGTCAGATTTTCAATTGTCCCTTGTCCGTTTATTTTGCTAATAGATTCCAGAAATCTGAGAGTTATGTGGAAAATTGTATTGATCATTTTTTTATACAATATAGATATAGCATTAACACTAGATTCTCCTTATAAATCGAAAATGAGTCCATTTCATCTGGATACCTAATAGTTTTCTGAAAAGCAAATAATCAAAATTTTTCAGTTGATCTGACAAACCAATCTTTTTGAAATATTCAATGTTATTGTCAAAGAAATAATAATTGTAAGATATATCAAGTAATCTAGGAATAAAGCTCTAATCTTTGTTCTTGTATTTAGAAATGAAGTTCACATTATTTTTTAAATCAAATTGGTATAATAAGTTGAGAGGAGGGTTGAATTAACAATTACTTACTTTTCGGTATTGTAATCTTCATCCTTCGTTTTGCCTTTATAGCTTTCCTCTATTAATTTATATCTTTCTAACAGCAACCTATTTGATCGATGTATTGCATATCTAATAACCTATTAAAAAGAAATATCAAGGTATTGCCCCCATATTTTCATCCTCATAAATAGAAAAGCTATTTGATTGGGATATTAATAAAATTGAATTCTGGATTATATTGATATCTTCAATGACATTATAATTACTTTGATCAACATTCGTTTCGAAACTTATAGCCTTATGCCCATTTATAAGTTTATTTACAATCAGTAGATGTTGGTTGATTCTTTCATATGAGAATGAATTTGTCATGATGAAAGAACTCTTGCAGAATAGTGTCTGAATAAATGATAAAATACTAGTTTTCCCACTTCCATTTTTACCAATTATGGCATTAATATTAAGGAATCTTTTCATTGAATAATTTAATTGGAGGTTTTGTTGATGTATTGAATGTCAACTTTTTCGCCTCTTTATCAAAATGAATATCAAATTCATAAGAAGTGAAACTCTTGTTCCTTAATATGATTGAACCTTTCAATATATAGATATAATAATTCCATTTTCTTTCTTTTTACTGATTAAACAAATCCCCCAACCCCATCTCCTTT
>JADJHD010000027.1 GCA_016707705.1 Bacteroidales bacterium | reverse complement strand
GGACTTATACAGATTGAAGAATGGAATTCTTCGCCTATCACGGGTGTTTTAAGGAAGAAAGAGTGATTGGAACAAGGTTTTTATGGATCTGGCTATTGGCAGAAACAACCGAGGCTTGAAGCAGAGGATGATCTTCATAAAACCGTGAATTATCAGGCAGTTTATAAGCTGGTAAAGGCAGAAATGGCTTAAGTAAAATCCCATCTTCTGGAGCATGTCGACAAGAGGATACCACGTTATTTTGCAAATCCACCGAAGCTTTATTTGAAGGTAAAATCATGAAACTGAACCCGTCCTTGGCCGAAGGTGGTAAGGTTATACGAAGCGTGACTCTCGAAAAGAAGCAAAAAATAGCAGCAGTCGGTGATTTAATGATGCCGGAGATGTGACGTAAACCAAATCCCAAACGAAAAAGCCTAGGGAACAGAAATGAAGAAACCAAGTGCCCCCGTTGCGGAGCAGAGTTTTATGTTCATCATCGTTCAGTCTGGTGCTATGTGTATGATATTCCAGTTGAATTCCGAGAACTCGGGAACGGGAATACAATTCATGCCTTTGTCCGGAATGCCTTAAACTTTATGGCAGCCCTCGCGACAATTTCTCATTGCAATTTTGTTGAAAACTCTTCATTTGCAACCGCTAAGGATGTCGCGGCTGAGCGGTTAGGCAACGGTCGCTAAAACCGTGTACAGCGGTTCGAATCCGCTCAGTACTCCGGCTTCCTCAAAAGCCTTTTTAATCCTGTTTGAACTAATCATGCATTGATTCTACCGATGGTACATGGAATTCTTTGTTTTACGTGAGAAATTTCGATTAAAGCGAAAGATCATGCCAGATGTTAACTCAAGCCGTTCGGTTTTACTGGGAATGAACCTGTTGAAATCGTTCTGAACGGCCAAAGGGTATTTACCATCCACTACTGTTCTGAATTACCTCCGCTCCCTTCATGACCATAAGGGTGTGAAAGAGGGTTGTGCCGAAGGAGATTGCGGCGCCTGCACAGTAGTTGCAGCCATTCCCACAGACTCAAAAACGCTCAGGTACGTGGCTGTTAATTCATGCCTGGTATTTCTGCCCTGGCTGCATGGAAAGCAGCTTATAACCGTTGAAAATCTATCTGAAGGGAAGAATTTACATCCCGTCCAGCAATGGATGGTTGAGCATTATGGCAGTCAGTGCGGGTTTTGCACTCCGGGAATTGTAATGTCACTGTTTCACTGTACAAGAGTAATCTTCCCTCTGACAGGTCAACTGCAATCAGCTCGATGAGTGGAAACCTCTGCAGATGTACCGGTTATACGCCTATACTCGATGTTGCCGTCAAATCCCTGCAGTCGGATGGAAAAGATCAGTTTTCGGCAAAAGAAGAAGAAGTTGCTGGATATCTGCTATCTCTCCAATCCCAATCTCTTGAACTGAAATCTTCAATTCAATTGTATCATAAACCCGGGAATCTGAATGAGGCTCTTGCTCAAAGAAAAAAACCACCCTTCTGCCCTGCTCTCAACAGGAGCCACAGATCTTGCTCTCAGACAAAGCAAGAAGTTCGAGCTGCTGCCTGAAATACTGGATCTTTCCGGACTACAGGAGCTGGATTTTTGCCGGGAAGAGGCAGATTGCTGGATAATCAGCGCAGGAACACCTATAAACGATATTTGAGCAAATGAGCAAAAAGCATACCGGTGCTGGATGAGGTATTGGCGTCTTTGCATCGCATCAGATCCGCAATCTGGCTCAGCAGCGGGAAATATAGGTTCCGCATCTCCCATTGGTGACCTTATTCCGGTAATGATCAGCCTTGAAGCCGGCATTATCCTGAAAAGCAGTTCGGCTGAAAGGGAAATGCCAGTGGAGGATTTTATCACAGGATACAGAACTACTGAACTTAAACCGGATGAAATTATTCATTCATTCCGTATACCCAAAAGTGCTATTTCACATACCATAAGGTTCTTCAAAGTGTCGAAACGACGCGAACTGGATATCTCAACAGTAAGCATGTCGGCGCGACTTGAATTTAACCTCATTGGCAGTATTGACAAGGCTATTCTCGCCTTTGGAGGTATGGCTGCCAAAACATCCCGGGCCAGCAATGCAGAGAAATATCTGAAAGGAAAGGAATGGAACAGGGAGACTGCAGAAGAGGCCGCCAAACTGGTAACTGAAGAATTCAATCCCATTTCAGATGCCCGTTCGGGAAAGGAAGCCCGAAAAATAATGGCAGGAAATCTGCTTCGAAAATTGTACGTTGAAACTACCTCAAATATCAGGCAAGATGCATATAAATCGAATTTTGATGCGGATTCCCAGCATCATGAAAGCGCTGTTTCCCATGTCACCGGGAAAGCCCTTTTATCGATGATATTGTAGAGCCTGCAGGAATGCTTTATGGACAGGTTCTATTCAGTCCTGAGCTAAAGGAAGGCTGCTGGGCATTGATTACGATGAAGCCGCCAAGGTTCCAGGAGTACATGCAATACTGACTGCTAAGGATATTCCGGGTGAAAACCAGCTCGGTCCGGTTATACATGATGAGCCATGCCTTGCGAATGATGAACTGAATTGCATCGGACAGGCGATTTGTCTAATGCAGCTGAATCGCAGGAAGTTGCACGATATGCTGCCAGACTGATAAAACTTCAAATTGAAGAGGAAGAACCCATCCTCGACATACAAACTGCCATTGAGAAGGACTCATTTTTGGTCCTGCAAGGGTTATCAAACCGAAACCCTGGAAGAAATCCTTCCTCCTGCCCTTTTTATATCGAAGGAGAGTTTGAAACAGGAGGACAGGAGCATTGGTATCTTGAAACCCAGGCCAGTCTTTGCATTCCCGGGGAAAACAGGGAAATGCTTGTGCACTGCTCGTCCCAGCATCCTTCCGAAACACAGGCTATTGGAGCTGAAGTATTGGGAATAGGAAGGAATATGGTTACTACGGAGGTTAAACGCATGGGCGGAGGTTTTGGAGGCAAGGAAACACAGGCAAATCATATTGCTGCTCTGGTTGCCCCGCTTGCCGATGCCAGCAAGATGTCCGGTAAAGATCCGCCTGACCCGTGACGAGGATCAGCGATACACAGGAAAGCGCCATCCATTCCTCGGTAAGTACAAAGCCGGATTCAATGAAAAGGGAGAATTGCTGGCCGTTTCGGTTCAGCTATTCAGCAATGGAGGATGTGCAACCGACCTCAGCTGGGCTATCCTTGAAAGAGCCTTGTTTCACATCGATAATGCCTACTACATTCCAAACCTGTTTGTTTCCGGAAGGGTTTGCAAGACCAATCTCCCTTCAAATACGGCATTTCGTGGATTCGGCGGTCCGCAGGGCATGGCGGTGATTGAGCATATCATGGATTCAATTGCAAGGAAACTGAAGCTTGATCCTGCACAGGTTAGATTCAGCAACTTCACACTACCGGGAAAAGGCTGTTACCCATTATGGCAAAGCGGTAGAGAACAACCGGCTGCAACTGATGTTTGAGCGACTGATGCTTTCATCATCCTATGAATCCCGAAGGAAAGAAATTGAAGCTTTCAATGCAAGGAATGAAACCCGGAAACGAGGGATTGCCCTCACTCCTATCAAATTCGGAATCTCCTTTACCACCAGTTTCCTGAATCAGGCCGGTGCATTGGTGAATATCTATCAGGATGGAACGGTCACGGTGAATCATGGTGGAACTGAGATGGGACAAGGGCTTCACACCAAAATGAAGCAGGTGGCAGCAAAGGAATTGGGTATTTCAGCAGAGTTTGTAAGGGTGGAATCAACAAATACCGGAAAAATCCCGAATACCTCCGCTACTGCAGCCTCATCTGGTTCCGACCTGAATGGAATGGCGATTCAGCTTGCCGTGACAAAACTGAAAACCAGGCTTTCGGAAGTAGCTGCAACATTATTTGCGGCTGAATACAAGAAGGAAATCAAGGCTGAGGATATTGTCTTTGGAAATGACAAGGTAAGTTCATCGACCTACCTGAAATCTCCATTTCCTTTCCTCAACTGATCGGCAAAGCATACCTCATGCAAACCGGTCTGAGTGCGACAGGTTATTATCGTACTCCCGGAATTCACTGGGACAAGGACAAGGGTCGTGGAAATCCTTTTTATTATTTTGCTTTCGGAATGGCTGTTTCGGAGGTGGAAGTTGATCTTCTGAACGGATTTGTAAAGTTGCTGCGTGCTGATATTCTCCATGATGTTGGTAATTCCATGAATCCTGAAATAGATCTCGGACAAATCAGGGGGCGGATTTATACAGGGTGTGGGCTGATAATCACGGAAGATCTCAGGTGGGATTCCAAAGGAACCCTTTTGAATGCATCTCCTGACACCCTACAAATCCCTGTAATGGATGATATTCCGGCAGAGTTTAATGAAACTTTGGAATCAATGCCTAATCCCGGGACTATTCACGGAAGCAAGGCTGTTGGAGAACCCCCCTTCATGCTGTCGCTATCCGTCTGGATGGCAATCAGGGAAGCTGTTTCAGCAACTACTGCCGAATCAACTGAAATTTCCCTGGGCATTCCGGCCACAAATGAAAATATCCTGCTCTGTATTGAAGAGCTGAAAAACGGTCCTGACCAATTTCTGATTAATGATTGAGTAGCCCGAAACCCCTTTTTTGGGGCTTCTGAACATTTATATTTTTTTTTGACCACTCTATCCGTAAGTAGTAACTTCACAAGTGAATAGGTTAGGCACATCTGTCGTATATAGTCTATTCAGGTTTTGGAACTATTCCTAATAATCAGGGCAGTGAAAACATTCTCAAGTGATCTATCAAAAAGGAATTTCCACTTCAGGAAAGAGTTTCCGGAAAAGCAATAAGGCAGTCGGTGCTGGATTATATTGTCAGGGAAAATCCCGATTTTACTGAGGATAAATACCTGGCGATTTCCGAATTGAATATATACCGGGAACGATATATTTCCGATTTGTTAACCCACGAAACGGGAGAACTCTCTGATTTGGAGAAGAAAGTACTGAAGTCGTTGAGTAAGCAAACTACATTGTCAGATAAACTCGACAGCGAAAAACCATCAAAACTCACCTTCGGGCAGCGAATTGCAGATAAGGTTGCGACTTTTGGAGGAAGCTGGACGTTTATCCTGTCCTTCATGGGATTCCTGCTTGTATGGATTGCGATAAATGTTTTCTGGCTTGCAAACCGTGCCTTTGACCCATTCCCTTTTATTCTTCTGAACCTTATCCTATCATGTGTTGCAGCATTGCAGGCGCCGGTGATTATGATGAGCCAGAACAGGCAGGAGGAAAAAGACAGGGATCGGGCCAAAAAGGATTATATGATCAACCTGAAATCAGAACTGGAGATCAGAATGCTCCATGAAAAGATGGATCACCTCATCCTTCATCAGCACCAGGAAATGATGGAGATACAGAAAGTCCAGATTGATATGATGGACGATTTGCTGAAGAAGAAGACCAAAGGTGAATAATTAGAGGCTATTCTGCCCTTTTATAAACCAGAGCAACCACTGTTTTATCGTCGCCACCCATATTTATGGTCATTCCGTAGGGACGATCAGGATGGATACTGATTTGGTTGGCACCAGCCTTTCCGGTTAACTGTTCCCAGATTGTAACGGCCATATGAACGCCGGTAGCACCTGTTGGGTGTCCCCAGCCTATGAGTCCGCCGGTGGTATTTACCGAATACGCCGTCGCGTGCGGTATTTCCTGCGGCAACAGATTCCTGCACCTTTCCCCGTGTTCAGCAAATCCAAGAGCTTCTATTCCCAGAATACCGGCAATTGTGAAGCAGTCGTGGAGCTCAACTGTTGCCAGTTGTTCCTTGGTAATTCCGGCAGATTTCAACGCCTGGCGGGCAGCTTCACGAATTGTTGAAACAACGGTAGGATCCTGAGGTGGCTGTGTAATATCCTCAACGGCATGGTAATACCTACGATTTATGGCATCCTTCTTGCTGATTCCTGCATTTCAGGCCTTCTTCCGACATAATGGCGATGGAAGAAGCACCATCACTCACCTTGGAGCAATCGAGGAAATTCAGGTGTTCAGTAAAGACTTTCGGATTGGGTTCGGCGGAAGCCAGTTTCCAGATCGGAAGCGGTATTGTGGAAATTCTGAGCTGTTGGACAAAGCCTTGCATTTTCTATGGCATTCCTGTACCAGCGAGCCAGTCCTTTTCTTGTATATTCCTTGCCAAATTTCTCATTATAAACCCCTGCCCTGTCGCTGAATTGTCCGGGGAAGAAATAGGCATGTCCCTTTTTGCGGTTTTGGAACCATCCGGCACCAGCCAGAATATCTGCTCCGTAAATAGCTTTAACTGTATTCTGAACTTCAAACACCAAGGCCAAACGGTATCTGCAGTTTCAGCCAGAACAGACTTTATTCCACTGATGAGGGCCAGTCCGCCGGACGCACAGGCACCTTCAACGGAGAGAGAGGGTTTATAGCGTAATCCTTCATCAATCATAGGCAGAAAAGCACCCAGGTGAGCCTGCTTGTTGAAGCGTGCCGACATGAAATTCCCAATTACGCCTTCATCAACCTGAGGCGCCACCAATCTGATTCAGGGTTGCCCGCCCGCCTCCTTGATGTAATGTCCAATCCCGGTCGT
>JADJHD010000026.1 GCA_016707705.1 Bacteroidales bacterium | reverse complement strand
CTGGATCGACAACCTCAGCTTTATCTATGGAACCGTTGGCATTGAAGGAATTACTTTCGGCAATGACTACAGGATTTACGCTGATGCCGACAGTAGACAGCTGATCATTGAGAGCAGTTTCGAAAAAACTAAATCCATCGAATTATCCTTATTCAACATGAACGGACAATGCATGATCCGAAAAAAAGCGGTCATGGGAATGGGCAAGGAATTCCTTGATACAAATAAGCTGTCAAAAGGAGCCTACATACTACGAATGTCGGAAGGAAATAAAATTATTGACAGCCGGAAAATCACTCTGCTGTAGACATTTAGCGAAACTGAAGGAGACACTTCTATTCAAAATTCCCCTAAAGTTTTATCCCGGACAATACTAAGAACGATTAGACATCGTTACTCTTACAATCAGAATTACTGATTCTTTTTGAATCAAACCCCTTGCCTATAGTTGTTAAATACCCACTGTTGATAAAAGGGCAAAGCACGCAATTTCAGCGGACACCTATTACTGTACCTTTATTCCTTGCCGTTTTCAGGTCAAATTCCTGGCAACAGTGAACATTCCTTCACACATTTACTTGTGTAAGAATGAATTACAATTTATTGTTTGGCATTACCGAAGAGTATTATATCAAGCCTATGAACATACGTAGCATATCCAGAACTATACTTTTGACATCGATGGTTTTACTGTCGGTTTTAACTTTTTCCCAGAAGACCTCAACTTATCTGGGACCTTCTTCCGATTACGAAAATGCGCTCGACCTTTATAACAAGGGAAAATATGGGGCAGCCCTGCCTGTGTTTGATCAGCTTGCAAGCGGCGAGATATCAAACCTTAAGGCAGGAGCCAGCTATTATGCAGCCCTTTGTGCAGCTCAACTCTTTCATCCCGATGCTACACAGCGCCTGGAGAAATTCATCCACGATTATCCCCAGAATGCTCAGGTAAACAATGCCTGGTTTGAACTTGGGAAACAATACTTTCAGAATAAGGACTACAGAAACACCCTGGATGCATTTATCGAGCTGGATATCTATGATTTGAGCAACGATCAGCTGACAGAATATTTCTTTAAATCGGGATACTCATACATGAAACTCGATAATCTGGCAAAAGCCAGGGAAGCATTCGCAGTTATCAAGGAAAAACCCGGGAAGTATTATAGTCCGGCCAATTACTACTATGCCCACATTGCCTACCAGGAAAAGAACTATGAAACTGCATTGCAGCATTTCGAAAAGGTAGCCGGTGATGAAACATTCAGGGATGTGGTAAATTATTACATCGTCCAGATTTACTCCATGCAGGGCAAGTACGATGAATTGCTGGCAAAGTCACTTCCACTTTTGCAGGGAGATGTCGATAAAAAAACAGCCGAAATAGCCAGACTTACTGCAGATGCCTACTATCACAAGGGACAACAAAAGGAGGCATTGGTTTATTTCAAGAAATACCTGGCTTCAGGACCCAAATCAGTGAGCAGAAACGATTCCTATGAGATAGCTTTCTCCTACTATCTGCTTGGTGATTACAATCAGGCAATCAAGCATTTCCAGCTTGTAGCAACCAATCAGGATTCACTATCACAGAATGCATATTATCACCTTGGCGACTGCTACCTGAAAACCAATCAGAAACGCTACGCATTCAACGCCTTTAGTTCAGCAGCCAAGATTAAGCTTGACCCTGTAATTGCCGAGGATGCATTGTTCAATTATGCCAAACTGGCCATTGAACTCACCTATAATCCTTACAACGAGGCAGTAAACGCTCTCCAGCAGTATATCAGCGCCTATCCTAATTCCGCCAGAAGAGATGAAGCATATGGATACCTCGCTGATTTATACATGCTTACCCGAAATTACAAGGATGCCCAGGCTTCCATTCAAAAAATTAAAAAGAGAAATGCCAGGCTGGATGCCGCTTACCAGAAGATCTCCTATTACCGCGCCATTGAGGTGTTCAATGAGGGAAAATACGAGGAGAGCATCCGTCTCTTCTCAGAAGTTCTGCAAAGTGGTGCTGACAATCAGTTTAAGGCGGCAGCTATATATTGGACCGCTGAATCATATTACCGGTCAGCACAATGGAATTCGGCAATGGCATCCTACAATAAGTTCCTGGTTTCTCCGGGTGCAATTAGTCAGCCCTTCTTCAACAATGCCAATTACAACATCGGGTACTGCTACTTCAAGACCAAGGACTATGGCAAGGCAGCCCTGAGTTTCCGTAAATATCTTGGAGGTAAATCCCTTGATAGCAAACTGGCAGGCGATGCAAATCTGAGGCTTGGGGATTGTTACTTTATGATAAAAGAGTACAATCAGGCTATCGACTTCTACCAAAAAGCCGCAGCAGTGGGAATTCCTGATGCCGATTACGCCATTTACCAAAGTGGTATTGCATATGGAGTTCAGGGCGACTTCCAGCAGAAGATTGCACAGCTCCAAAGACTGCTGAATACATTCAAGAAATCAGCCTATACCGATGAAGCAATGTATGAACTCGGAACCAGTCTGTCGCTTCTGAACCGCGAATCAGAAGCAATTGCCTACTTCCAGAGGGTTGTGAAGGAAAATCCGAAGAGTGCCTATGTCAAGAAATCACTTCTCAAAACCGGACTTATCTATTTCAATCAGAACAAGAACAAGGAAGCTCTGGCAACACTTCAGCAGGTTGTGACCGATTACCCGGGAACTCCTGAAGCAAAGGAAGCTCTGGCAAGTATCAAGAGCATCTACGTAGAAATGAATGAGGTGGATGAATATGTGGAATTCTCCAAGAAGGTTCCAATGGCCAATGTTTCACGCTCAGAGCAAGACTCACTTACCTACACTGCTGCCGAAAATCTTTACCTGAACGGAGACTGCGAAAAAGCAAGCGTTGCTTTTGGCAAGTATATCTCCAAATTCATTGAAGGTGCATACCTCATTGAGGCAAATTTCTACAAAGCCGAATGTGAGTATAGAAGTGAAAAATATGAACAGGCGCTCAAGGGATATGACTACATCCTGAAACAGTCGAGGTCAAGGTTCACTAATAATGCAGCTCTCAAGGCAGCCCGCATCAATTACTTTAACAAGAACTATCAGGCTGCTTTGGATGCTTACATTCGATTGGAAGAAACTGCTGAACAATCAAGCCAGGTTACGGATGCGATTGCCGGACAGATGCAGTGCAACTATTTCCTGAATAATTTCGGACTTGCCATTCAGGCTGCCCAGAAACTTCTCACTCTTCCGAAAGTATCGGAAAATCTGGCAACAGAGGCACACCTTACCATAGCAAGATCATCATATGCACTTAAGAATAATGAACTTGCTTTTAAGGAATATGAGGAAACCATGAAGCTGTCGAAAAATGAAATGGGTGCCGAAGCCAAGTTCATGACGGCTCAAATCCAGTTCGACAATAACAAGCTTGATGATTCCGAGAAGACTATCTTCTCTCTTTCAGATACTTATGCATCCTATGATTACTGGGTTGCAAAGGGATTTATTCTGCTTGCCGATATCTACGTGCTAAAGAATAATCCATTCCAGGCTAAACAAACCCTTCAAAGCATCATCGACAATTACGAGGGACAAGACCTGGTGCTGATTGCAAGGGAGAAATTGAATGCTATTCTGGAGACTGAAAAGACAGCTCCGGCAGATCCAAATCAATAAGAAACTGATACCTGATTCCCAATCATTTTTCATCCGATTATGAAGAAAACAACCCTTTTTATAAGCTTCCTCCTTTTGCTGACAATGAGCATAAATAAACTCTATGCCCAGAACAAGCCCTACAATGAGGAAATTACGGTAATTGCAGCCTTTGACCCTATTATTCCGGATGCATTCAAGATCAATGTAAACCCGGTGGTAAATGATACCACTACCATGACACCTGTGGTCAATTATTCGATTTTGCCCAAGGATGCTCATGTTCAGCTTGAAATTGAGCAGCTCCCTTCAGTGAAACTGGTAGCTGAGCCACTTTCCAAATTATACAGGAACTATCTTAAGGTTGGAGCTGGAAACTATTCAACCATTTACGGTGAATTATTTGCAAGCTCCCTGCGCTCAAAAACTCATCTATTGGGATTGCATTTCAAGCACTATTCAGCAGATGGGAATATCAAGAACTACAGTCCTGCCGGAAGTTCAAGCCAGCTTGCAGAACTTTATGGACAAAAGTATTTTGAGAATCACACCCTTTCCGGAAACCTTCATTTCAATCGTGAAGGCTTGCATTTGTATGGCTTCAAACCGGATGATGTCAATCCTGCCCTCGTTGACAAGGACAATCTGAAGCAACGATATATGTCGGCTGGCGCTGATGTCAGTTTTGATTCAAGGTACAAGACGGATAATAAGCTCAACCATAGTTTCAGGCTTGGATATGATTATCTCGCCGACAAATTCGAAGTCAGGGAGAACCAGGTGCGAATCGGAGCTGATTTATCCAAGAAATTTGACCTGTTCAAGTGGGAAAACATGCAGACCCTCGGACTCACCACTAACTTAACCATCAACAATCAGAAGGATTCCATACAGAAGATCAATGCCAGTATACTTAATATTACACCAAGTCTGGCAGCCAGCTTTAAAGAATATTCCTTCAAGGTTGGACTCGGATTCTATGTTGGAATGGATACTGTGACCAACGCCCATCTTTATCCAATGCTTGAGGGAAAGATTGATCTTATCCCGGGCAGCCTTCAGCTATATGCAGGAATCGATGGAGGAATGGAGCGCAACGTCGTTTCACAACTGATTAAGACCAACCCTTACATCAGTTCTGGAATTCCGCTGGATTACACCTACAATAAGTTCAGGGCTTATGGAGGATTCACAAGCAACATCAGCCGAACCTTCAATTTCAATGGAAGCATCTCAAGCACGACCTTTGAGAATTATCCTTTCTTCATCACCGATACCAATGCCATCCTCCGGAACTCCTTTACCCTGGCATACGACGATGTCACCATGCTTAAGATCAGGGGAGAATTGGAGTTTGTGCGGGCGGATCAGCTTCGAATAGGACTTGGTGCCGGATATTACAGCTATAACCTCAGTGATCAGGAATATGCCTGGTACAAGCCCGATTACGACCTTAACCTGAATGTTACCTACAGCATGCAGGATAAGATCATCCTGAAGCTCCAGACAACCTTCAACGGCCCCGTTTGGGCTTTGGCACCTGTTCAGTCAAGCAGCGACAATCCACAAGTCGAAAGTGGTTCAAGTCTGGAAGCTTCCAAAATAAAAGGATGGGTTGATGTAAGTCTTGGTGCAGAATACAAACTAAAGAAAGCATTGTCCTTTTGGCTTAACCTGAATAATCTTACCGGAACCCAGCATCAGTACTGGTACAATTATCCATCCTACCGCTTCAATGCACTGGCCGGACTAAGCTATTCCTTCTAGGCAGGGATTAAACCAATTTTTTTCTGAGACTTAGTTTTTGAGTTTCGCTAACGAATGGGGGATGAGAACATCATCCCCTATTCATATTCAGGGAGTTAGAATTTCTCAAGAAAATCTTGTTATTATCTGCCTTTTCAGACTTTTATTCTGTTGCCTCAAATGCTTACTTTTTTGTAAGTAAAAAGCATTACTTTAGTATGACCTTTTGAATAATTCCGGATAAAGTTCCACCTTGCCGGAAATAGAATAAATCATCTTTTGGTCAGTTTGATCACTTTCAAAGTCAGTTTTACCTCATGTCCTTTTCCAATTCTATAAAATTCATATTATTACTCCTATTTCTATCCCTCACTAGTCTGCTACACTCACAACAAAGGGCTTATCAAACAGCCCGACTTACTGCCACAACACCTCAAATTGATGGGATTCTGGATGAAGAAGCCTGGAAAACCGCCAGCTGGTCTGGAGGATTTATCCAGCGAGATCCCTATGACGGGAAAAGTCCGTCGCAGCTTACAGATTTCAGCATTCTATACGACGACAACAACCTGTACATCGGAATAAAAGCCTATGATTCAACACCCTCAGGTATTGTGAAGCGTCTGTCACGCCGCGACCAGAATGATGGTGACTGGGTCGCCATTGAACTTGATAGTTATGCAGATAAGCTTACAGGCTTTGCCTTTGGAGTGACAGCCTCTGGGGTTAAGTTCGATGTGATGCTTATTAATGATGTTGGCAGCGATGATTCCTGGGATCCCATATGGTATGTAAAGACCAGCAGCGACCTTGATGGCTGGTATGCAGAAATCAGAATTCCACTTTCACAAATACGATTTGCCAGGAAAGAAGAACATAACTGGGGACTCCAGGTTCTGAGATACATTTACAGGAAACAGGAATATTCCTGCTGGCAGCCTATTTCGAGGGATGCGACCGGCTGGGTGAGCAAGTTTGGTGAATTGAAAGGCATCACCGGCATTCTTCCCCACAGGGATATTGAAATTGCACCTTTTGCCATGGGCAAGGCTGTTTTCGATGAAAAGGAAGCAGGAAATCCTTTCCAAACAGGCAAAACCATTAAAGGAACAGGAGGAGTAGACGGCAAAGTCAGTATTACCAATGACTTTACACTGAATTTCACCATCAATCCGGACTTCGGACAAGTAGAAGCTGATCCATCAGTGATGAACCTCACTGCTTTTGAGACCTATTTCCCTGAGAAACGACCTTTTTTCATTGAAGGGAAGAATATATTCGATTATAAACTCACTGGGAGTGATGATACAAGGAACCAAATCTTTTACAGCCGGAGAATAGGCTCAGCACCACATTACACTCCGGTACTGGATTCAGGAGAATATGCCAGTGTACCTGAAGAAACATCGATACTCGGCTCATTTAAATTTTCAGGTAAAACAAGGAATGGCTTATCTATAGGAGTAATCGAATCTGTGACTTCGAATGAAAATGCAACTATCGATTTTGCCGGCAGTCGCACAAAGGAAAAAGTTGAACCCCTCACCTCCTTTTTCGTGACCAGGGTCCAAAAAGACTTCTCAAAAGGAAACACACAGTTTGGAGGAATTTTTACTGCAACCAACAGATTTACCGAGGATGCAAAATTCAATTTCCTGACAGGATCAGCTTATGCTGGAGGCTTTGACTTCCTGCACTATTGGAAAAACAAGACTTATTACCTGGCATTGAAAAGCGTTTTCAGTCTTGTAAAGGGCGATACCCTTTCGATTTATCAGATGCAAACATCAGCATCACATTACTTCCAGAGGCCGGATGTGGATTATGTTGATTTTCGAACTAACCGGAAAACCATGTCCGGACAAGGAGGAACAATAGAAGCAGGAAAGACAGGCCGTGGGCACTGGCAGTACAAGACCTGGTTAACATGGCGATCACCCGGGCTCGATTTCAATAATTTGGGCTATATGAAGCAGGCAGATGAAATACAGCAGCTTGCCTGGATAGGGTACAGATATTACAAGCCTTTCAGCATTTTCAGGTATATCTCTGCAAACCTGAATCAGTGGGTAGCCTGGAATTTCGGAGGTGAGGTAATCTATAAAGGAATAAACCTGAGCTCCTATACAAAATTCAGTAATTACTGGTCGCTGCAGCTTAGCTATAATCTTGACGGCAACAACCTTTCAAGGGCTGAATTAAGGGGAGGACCTTCGCTGCTTGTGCCTGGCGGACAACAATTCTCCGGAGTACTTGCAACTGATGACCGGAAAAAGCTTTCCTTTAAAATCAGCAATACTCAATACTTTGGATCAGCAGATTCCTATTGGAGCAATATTATTGGAGGCGGTGTCTTCTACAAGCCTTTAAATTCCTTTTCAATCTCCTTTGAACCTGACTTTACACAAACCCATAACCTGATTCAATATATCACAACCAGGACCAACAGTGAGGGAGAAGCAAGGTACATCATGGCTCACCTCGACCAGAGTATTTTTAAATTCTCGATGAGGGCAAGCCTTAACCTTACTTCCGATCTGAGTATACAGTTTTATGGACAACCGTTTCTCTATTCAGGAAAATACAAGGACTATAAATACATCACCGACCCCAGGGCAAGTACACTCGAAGATCGATTCCTGAGTTACAGCGATGATCAGATTGATTACTTTGCGGCATCTGATGGCTGGAATTACTACCTGGTTGACGAGGACAGAAATCAGAGCTATGATTATGGCTTCTACAACCCCGGACTGAAATTCCTGCAATTCAGGTCAAATCTGGTGGTAAGGTGGGAGTACAAGCCAGGCTCAACTTTTTATCTTGTCTGGGCACAGGGCCGAACAGGATTGGGCCCCGATAATGAATTCGACCTGCCCTCCTACACAAGAAACCTGTTTGAGGTTTATCCCCAGAACGTCCTGCTGCTGAAACTATCGTATATCCTCATTTTCTAAGGATTAAACCAACAATTGACTGCAGCTTTAAAGAGCTCCTTTTCAGAGTCTTCATCATCATTCCCAGAGTATTGGTTAATAACTTGGCTTCACGGAGCTAAATCCCTCTTTTACAAATATTTTCATCATATTAAGAGTCTCTGAATTGTTAATAAAAACTACTGTTCCGGGGCTCGTAAAAATTCATTTTCTCAACCTAAATGCCTACCTTTGCATAGCATTGAAACTTTTAAGCTAAAAGACTGATTATGAATGAGTTGATGAAAGATCCGGTTGAGAACGACAATAACAACGGGAATAGCAATTATACAGCCGAGAACATTCAGGTACTGGAAGGTCTGGAAGCCGTTCGGAAACGTCCGGCCATGTATATTGGAGATGTTGGTGTAAGAGGATTGCATCACCTTGTTTATGAAGTTGTGGACAACTCTATTGACGAGGCTTTGGCAGGATACTGCACACAGATTGACTGCGTTATCCATGAAGATAATTCCATCACCGTTACCGATAATGGTCGCGGAATCCCAACCGATTATCACGAAAAGGAAAAGAAATCCGCCCTTGAAGTAGTCATGACTGTGCTTCATGCCGGTGGTAAATTCGATAAAGGATCATATAAGGTTTCCGGAGGTCTGCACGGTGTTGGTGTTTCCTGCGTGAACGCCCTTTCAACAGAACTCAAGGTCACCGTTTTCCGCGATGGAAAAATGTTTGAACAGGAATACGAAAAGGGAAAGCCTCTTTATCCTGTAAAAACCATTGGTGAAACCACCCTTACCGGAACCAGGGTTCATTTTAAGCCTGATAATACTATCTTCATCACCGAAGATTACGACTTTAGCATTCTCGCTTCCAGGATCAGGGAGCTGGCATTCCTCAATAAAAGGATAAAGCTTACTCTTACTGATGAGCGTGAAAAGGATGATGATGGCAACTCCATCTGTGAAGTTTTTTATTCAGATAACGGTCTTACTGATTTCATCCATTATCTTGATGAAACCCGTGAGAAGCTGATTCCGGATGCTATCTGCATGGAAGGGGAAAAGAATGATATCCCCGTTGAAATTGCCATGCAATACAATACCTCCTTCTCTGAAAACATCCATTCCTACGTTAATAATATCAATACCCACGAAGGGGGAACACACCTTGCAGGTTTCCGCCGTGCTCTCACAAGAACCCTTAAATCCTATGCCGAAAAATCAGGCATGCTGGATAAAATAAAGTTTGACATTTCCGGTGATGACTTCAGGGAAGGACTCACCGCCATTATTTCCGTGAAGGTTATGGAGCCTCAGTTTGAGGGACAAACCAAGACCAAACTCGGAAACAACGAAGTAATGGGTGCTGTTGACCAGCTGGTTGCTGAAATGCTCAACTACTACCTTGAAGAACATCCCAAGGAAGCAAGAACGATCGTGAACAAGGTTATTCTTGCCGCTACTGCACGCCATGCCGCCCGTAAAGCCCGCGAACTCGTTCAGAGGAAGAATGTACTGTCAGGCTCAGGACTCCCCGGAAAACTGGCCGATTGCTCAGAAAGCGACCCATCTCTCTGCGAAATTTACCTTGTGGAGGGAGATTCTGCAGGTGGTACAGCCAAGCAGGGCCGTGATCGAAAATTCCAGGCTATCCTCCCACTCAGGGGTAAAATCCTGAACGTTGAGAAAGCTATGCAGCACAGGATCTTCGACAGCGAGGAAATCAAGAACATCTTCACCGCCCTCGGAGTATCCATCGGTACAGAAGAAGACTCAAAAGCGCTGAACCTCGATAAACTCAGGTATCACAAGATCATCATCATGACCGATGCTGACGTGGACGGAAGCCACATCGCAACCCTGATCCTTACTTTCTTTTTCAGATACATGAAGGAACTGATCGAAAATGGTCACGTTTACATCGCCACTCCTCCCCTTTACCTCGTTAAGAAAGGGAATTTTGAGCAGTATTGCTGGACAGAAGAACAACGTCTCGCAATAATCGCTGAAATCTCTAAAGACGGCTCCGATAAGGGGATCAGGACACAGCGCTACAAAGGTCTTGGTGAAATGAACGCTGAACAGCTCTGGTCAACTACCATGAATCCTGAATTCAGGACACTCAGACAAGTTACCATTGATAATGGCTCCGAAGCTGACCGTATCTTCAGCATGCTGATGGGCGATGAAGTACCTCCTCGCAGGGAATTCATTGAGAAAAACGCCAAATACGCCAACATCGATATCTAATAGCTGCGCACAGCATACAGCTCAAAATAAAACTTCCCTTTCATCCATGCAGGATAAAAGGGAAGTTTCATTTTATTAGGATGCATCTGAAAGCAAGCTTACTTTGCCAAACTCTCAGAATCAACTGTTTAATATAGCCCGGTTAAGGAACGTATTCAGCGGAAGCATCGCCTTGGCAACCTTGATAGCATGCTCAGGGAAACCGGCTGACAAAACATCTGCATCTGAAATCTTAGCAGAAACTATATAACTTTTATATTTCAAAAGGTCCAATTCAGGGAAATCAGCCGGATAATCCTTCGGCCCCTTCTTCATCTTATCGAAATCATCCAGCCCGTCAAAATATTTCTTAAAGCCCTTCTCAGCCAGAATCGATTTAAACTCAGCACTGTTAAAGTAAATCTCATTCCTCAACATTTTCAGAACCTCAGGCTGAGGCATATAAATACCACCGGCAATCATGCTTTCCCCTGGCTCAATATGAAAATAATAGCCCGACAGGGTTGTTTTGCGGCCACCTTTCCCAATAAAGCCTCCAAAATTGGTCTTGTAGGGTAGTTTGTCCTTTGAAAACCGCACATCCTTGAATATCCTGAACATGCAGGATTTTACATCCGGGTTTTCAATGGCAGGGTCAAATTTTGAGATCTCCTGAATCATGGAGCCTACAAATTTCTCAGCATCAAGCTTGGCAGCCTCATACGCCTTTTTCTGTGCGACAAACCAGTCACGGTTATTATTCAGTTTCAATTCCTCAAGGAATTCAAAGGTCGATTTATTGATCATAGTATTGGATATTCATTTGATAAACAATCTTGCATGGAAATAGTCGAAAACAGATGCAACTTTCAGACAAAATTACCTGTTTTGACAGCTGGGTCGCCTCCTGATGCCGGAGATAAAGTTACCAACAATTAACGCATCCCTATCGGTATGTTGTAATTTTATGTCCGCTAAAAGCAGTTTTTATATCTCATTTTTCACCTATTCAATTTTATTTTATGCGAGTATTTCACTTCGGGATCTTCATCCCCATGTTTTTCATCATTCCCCTATGCAATGCACAATACTGGAGTCCTCAGGGCGGCAGGTCAATCGCACTTGGAGGATCATCAGTAACCCTCTCCGATGAATGGGCTGTTCATAATAATCCTGCGGGAATGGCATTTACTCAAGGCTCATGCCTGGCAGCTTCCTATGAAAACAACTTTTTCACCGGAAACCTTGGTTACAGGTCAGTTGCTGCAACTTTCACCAGAAATTCAGGAGCATTTGGTTTCAGAACACTGCAAACCGGCGACAAGTACCTGAATTACATGCTTACGGGACTAGCCTATGCCCGAAAATTGGGACATGACTTTTCAGCCGGCGTCCAACTGGATGCTGCAAGAATCTCCATTGGAGAAGGATATGGATCAAGACTCCTGGCGACTTTTGAACTTGGATTCCTGTATCGCGTACAAAACAAACTGATCTTTGGAGCCCATCTCTTCAATTCCATTCTTCCCAAAATTTCAAACTACGCTGATGAAAGGCTTCCAGCCCTTATGGAAGCAGGATTCTCCTATCGCTATTCAATGAAATTCCTTGCCACCGCACAAATCAGAAAACAAAGCAATCATCCTTTTGAATATCTGGCCGGACTTGAATACTGTGTTCAGAAAACAAGTACTCTGAGAGTTGGATTTTCAGCAAATCCTTTCCGATACACCTTTGGCTATGGCCTTCATATTCATCAGCTTACCTTCGATATGGGCAGCAGTTATCACTCAGCTCTTGGTTTCTCAGCATCTGCTTCCTGCCAGTACAGTTTTGGAGGCAGAAAGCCATAAGACCAATCCACTTATTGTATTGATATTTTATTTCCTATATATCCAATCAGAATAAAAAACAATCCTATGCGCTTATTACTATTCATCTTTTTCATTTTTATAACATCTTGTTTGTTAACGGATTTATATGCTCAGTCAGCAGATAGTTTAACCCTTGAAACCGATCTACAGCAGGGAAATATCCTGGAACAGGCCGCTGAGCAGGCGGGAGAATCATTCCATCCCGAGGAATGGCAGGATCATATGGAACAGTTACAGGACGCTCCTGTGAATATGAATAATATCAATACTGAAGATCTGCTCAGGATTCCATTCCTCAATGAGATACAGGCATTGAATCTTCAGACCTATGTTACCCAATATGGCCCGCTGGCTTCCATTTATGAACTGCAACTTATCGAAGGCTTCAACCAGGAATTCATTGAACAGATTGAGCCTTATATTTCCTTTGGTTTTCAAAGTATTCAACGATTCACTCTCCGGACACTGTTAAAACACGCCAAGGCAAACATCAATATTGGATATCATCGCCAAATCGAAAAGCAAGCAGCTTACAATTATAAAGTCGACAGTCTGAACACTGAAATCCCATCCTCAGCCTATCTGGGCAGTCCTGATGCCTTACTATTGAAATTTACAGTCAATCACCGTGACAGGCTTCGCTATGGTTTTGTTGCCCAAAAGGATGCAGGTGAAACAATGCTGCATGATACCATTAACCATCGCAGGGGATTCGACTTTTACTCAGGATATGTCTACCTGAAAGATGTCAGTAAATGGAAACACCTTGTACTTGGTGATTATCATCTTCAACTGGGACAAGGACTTACCCTTTGGACCGGATTCTCAATGGGAAACTCCACTACAGTGCTGCCCTCGGTAAAAAGAGGAAATATGGTTTCCCCTTCCGGATCTTCAAGCGAAGCTCAGTATTTACGCGGATTGGCGGCTGTCAGAAGTTTCAACAGGGTAACCTCTCTCTTTTTTATTTCATATGGAAGAAGGGATGCCAGCCTTGAAGATGCAGACTCTCTTTCAGAACAGACAGCTATCTCATCAATTCTGGAAAGTGGCTACCACAGGACAGTCTCAGAACTGAAAAGCCGCAGAACCATCAGGGAATTCGTGACAGGTGCACATGCATATTATCGTTCGAACCGATGGAAACTGGGTTGTACAATTTATCATCAGCAATATAACCGGGATATCACCCTTAATACCAATGATGAACTCCTGAAAACCAGCATCCAGAGGGGAAATAATTTCGGAGGGATCGACTGGCGTTACACCTATAAAAGGCTGACAGTATATGGGGAAAGCAGCCTGCAGTTCAAAGCGGGAAATTCCCACCTCGCCGGACTCAGTTTCTCCCCAGACCCAAGCTGCTCATTTTCAGCAATATTCAGACACTATGGACTCAACTACAATAATCCGTATTCTGCAGCTTTTGGGGTAAACAGCGAGAACAGCAATGAAAGAGGATTGTATCTGGGCTTCATGAGCAGTGTCCTCCGGAAGTCGAGCCTCACCCTTTCTGTTGACTACTGCAGGTTTCCCTGGTTAAAGTATCGGGTTGATGCACCTTCTGACAGAATAGAATACCGGGCACAATTAAGCTCCCCAATTGGAAGAAATGCGACTTCAATCATCAGGTATTCCTTTGTTAGTTCCTTTGTCAATTCTGTCACTGCAACTGATGAGCCCATGCATCATTTGGTTGAAAACAGCCGGCACTCAATGCAATTTCAGCTCGACATCAAGGTATTTCCCTGGCTGCGATTGAACAATAAGGTTTATATGGTCATTTCCGGACAGGACATTTCCGCCTCCAAAGGATATTTTATCTCCCAGGATGTTTTTATTACTCCACTCAATGGGCGATGGAATCTGTCAGCCCGGTATGCAATGTTTGAAGTTGAATCCACAGATTCAAGAATTTATGTATATGAGAATTCATTCCCTTCAGCATTCTCGATACCATCAATCAGCGGGAATGGATGCAGATCCTACCTTATGTTTAGGATGAAAGCAAACAAGAGTATAGAACTCGGATTCAGATATTCAATCAGTCTTTTTCCCGGACTAAATCAAACCGGAGAGGGCAGTACATCATCGGAAGGAAACCACAGATCTGAACTGCTCCTGAATTTGCGCCTGAAACTATATTACTGATTTGTACTTTACTGAGTATCAAATGCACTATGTCCGTTATCCGGAAGATTTGCAAATTATTAGTATTTCGCTATATTTGTCAAAGAAACATATGATCAAAATAATACTAACTTAAACTGAAAACTATGTTCAAGGAACATCCCCGCGGTCTCATCGTCGCCTTTTTTGCCAACATGGGCGAACGATTCGGATTCTATACCATGATGGCAATTCTCGTACTGTTCCTGCAGGCGAAGTATGGCTTGTCAGAGGACACGGCTGGCGAAATCTATAGCTGGTTTTACTTTGCAATCTATGCCCTGGCGCTGATTGGAGGTATTTTAGCCGACTACACAAACAAGTACAAAACAGTTATCCTTTTTGGACAAGTTATCATGTTTACCGGTTACGCACTGCTTGCTGTTCCCGGACTTTCACTTAGTATAACCATTGTGGGATTATTCACGATTGCCTTTGGTAATGGTCTATTCAAGGGAAACCTGCAGGCCGTTGTCGGACAGATGTATGATGACCCGAAATACTCGAAACTGCGTGATTCAGCATACCTGGTATTCTACATGGGTATCAATGTGGGAGCTTTCTTTGCTCCATTTGCTGCAACCGGCATCCGCGACTGGTGGCTTAAAGCCAATGGCTTCCAGCATGATGGCAGTCTGCCTGCACTTTGTCACCAATTCCTTAATGGAACTCTCAAGGACAGTACCGATCTTCAAAAACTTGCCAACTCAGTTAGTGGCGGAATAAATGTTCCAGACCTTACAGTGTTTGCAAACAAATATCTGGAAGTATTCTCCAGAGGTTACAATTATGCCTTCGGAATTGCTGCGATAGCAATGGTTATCTCCCTGATTGTATACCTTTTCTACAGCAAGCTGCTGCCTAACAAGGAAAAGGTTGTCAAGGACAAGGTTAGCATGGGAAGAACTCCTTTAACAGCTTTGTTTGCACTACTGGCTGCTGGCTTAACTGCTTTCCTTGTAAGTCTGGTAAAAGACTGGCCTTCAGGAATGGCTTTCGGACTATTTGCCGGTTTTGTAACCTGGATTATTATGATCTCCACCAAGGAAGAGAAACCTAAAGTCATCTCACTTATTCTGGTCTTCTTCATCGTAATTTTCTTCTGGATGTCATTCCATCAGAACGGACTTACACTCACCTTCTTTGCAAGGGATTATACGGTTAAAACGGTGGATCCATTCACCTATATGTTCTTCACTCTTGAAAACATTCTCACTGTAATAGCTTTTGCTGCCGGACTTGTTTTAATTCTGAACAAGAAAAGCAGTGCAAAAACCAAAATGATTGGAGGAGCGCTGGCTGTAGCTGGCGGTGGACTTGGCTACTATTTTTACAGCCATGCACAGCCACAGAATCCAATCTCACCTGAGATTTTCCAATCCTTCAACCCTCTGTTTATTGTATCCCTTACATTCGCTGTAATGGCAGTATTCGCATGGTTGAATAAAATCGGGAAAGAGCCTTCAACCCCCAAGAAAATCGGTATCGGTATGATTATCGCAGCTGTGGGATTCACTTTGATCCTTGTTGCTTCACTAAACCTGGTTTCTCCTCATGAATTGAAGTTCGTGGATGAATCAGGTGCGGTAAAATACAATCCGGTTCCAGATTCCTCAAGGGTTATGCCTTACTGGCTGATGAGTTCCTACCTCATTCTTACCATTGCAGAACTCTTCCTGAGCCCAATGGGACTCTCATTTGTATCGAAAGTAGCACCAACCCGCTTCCAGGGACTCATGCAGGGAGGATGGCTCCTTGCCACAGCAGTTGGAAACAAGCTTCTGTTCATTGGAAGTACTTTCTGGGGAAAACTCGACCTCTGGCAATTGTGGCTGATCTTCATCGTATGCTGCATTCTGTCTGCCGCATTTGTGTTCAGTATCATCAAACGCCTCGAGAACGCAACGAAGTAAATTATTCCTTTATCTTTGAAAGGCTGTATGTTCGCATGCAGCCTTTTTTCTTTTTAAGCTCTGTCAATTCTATGAAGGCTCGATATAACGCTTACTCCGACTATTTCGTAAAGATTTTTGGTGAGCGCGTTCAGAAGGTAACCATTGATGCAGGATTCTCCTGTCCGAACCGTGATGGCACTAAGGGACGGGGTGGATGCACCTATTGCAATAATGATGCATTCAATCCTTCCTACTGCCAGCCCCATAAAAGTATTGCCCAACAGATCACCGAAGGAATTGAGTTCCATAAAGTAAGATATCGCAGGGCAAACCGATATCTGGCTTATTTCCAGGCTTTTTCTAACACACATGCACCCTTATCCAAACTGAAGGAATTGTATGATGAAGCACTGGCATATCCCGGGGTAACCGGACTTGTAATTGGTACCCGCCCCGACTGTATTGACGATGAGAAACTGGAATATTTTGCCGGCCTGGCATCCAAATACTACGTCATTATTGAATATGGCATTGAATCCTGTTATGACAGGACTTTATTGAAAATCAACCGGCAGCATAGTTTTGAGGATTCAGTGAATGCTATCAGAAAGACTGCCGGGTATGGCATTCGAACGGGAGCACACCTTATATTCGGCCTGCCGGGAGAAAGCCGTGAGGAAATGATCCATGAAGCTGAGATTCTATCAGAGTTACCGCTGAACACCATAAAGTTTCATCAGTTGCAAATCATTGAGGATACATATATGGCGCTGGACTTTCTCAGGAATCCACAGGAATATCAATTGTTTGGATTGGAAGAATATATTGATTTCATTATCAGATTTATAGAAAGACTGAATCCCGAATTTGTGATTGAACGCTTCACTGGGGAAGCCCCTCCCCGATTTCAGGCAGGTCCGACCTGGGGAAATCTCAGGACTGATCAGGTAGTAAATATGATTGAAAAGCGCCTGGAAGAGCTAGACACATGGCAGGGCCGTCTGTATAAAGCTAATGTTTAAAGTGGATATTTAATTGCCAACAACCAGCCGGTAACCCATATTATGAATGTTCTCAATTTTCACATTGGGATCAGCTTTCAGCAGTTTGCGCAATCTGGAAACAAATACATCCAGACTCCGGCTGGCGAAGAAATGGTCATTTCCCCACACCTGATTGAGGATATCATCACGTTTTGCAATTTTCCCCAGATGGTTGTAGAAAAAAAGCAATAGTTCAGCTTCCTTATGGGTCATTGAAAGAGATGTTGTCCCCCTTTTAATCTCAAGAGTATCAGGATAAAACAAAAACTCCCCAATTGTCATTTGCTGTTCCTTTGGCAGTTTGGCTGAATCAATATTTGACCTTTTCAGGAAAATTCCAATCTTCAGAATCAGTTCCTCAATACTGAAAGGCTTAGTGATATAATCATCGGCTCCGAGCTGGAGTCCATAAATCTTATCATCCTTTGTCGACTTGGCTGAAAGAAAAATAATGGGGACAGATTCATTTTTCTGCCTGATGCGTCGTGCTAGAGTATATCCATCAATTTTGGGAAGCATTACATCCAGTATATATAAACTGTAATCCTCCTGGTTAATCTTTTCCAGAGCCTCATTCCCATCATCGCAATAATCAATCAGGAAACCAGCCCTCTCAAGGTTATCACGTGTAACAAACGACAAGGTCTGATCATCCTCTACATATAGAATTCTTGGCTTCATTTTGCAGTAATGTTCCTGTTAACAATTTCAAGTACAAAGGTTGTCCCCTTAACAACCAAGGGATCAATAGAGATGGTCCAATGATGGGCATCACATATACTTTTCACATAAAAAAGCCCTAATCCAAAGCCTTTTACATCATGCACATTTGCGGTTGGAATGCGATAGAACTTCCTGAATACCCTTTTTTGATGGAGTTTATTGATACCGGGACCATCGTCATGTACCGTTACAATTATCTTTCCCCGGTTTAGAGATGTTTTGATGACAACTGAAGGCGAATCTCCCCCATACTTGACCGCATTATCAAGCAGGTTGTAGAACAGATTTGTTACATGAAGTCTGTCACCTTCTACAGGCTCCATTTTGCTGTCAAGTTCTGTTTCAATGCTGATTTTCTTACCAGAATGAGCCAGACAATTCTCCACTACTTTGGCAATGATTTGATTAAGATCAAGGACTTCCCTTTTCAGCTGAAACCCGCTTTTCTCAATTCGTGCAATCTGAAGTACCTTATCTACCTGCTCATTGAGGCGGTTTATCTCCTGTTTAATTACAGAACCATAGGTCAGCAGCCTTGCCGGTTCCTCGATAATTTTCGGGTCAGAAATTACATCGGCGGAAATATTGATGCTGGAAATCGGTGTTTTGAACTCATGCGTCATGTTATTGATAAAGTCCCGCTGCATTTCTGATAAACGCTTCTGCTGCAGGATAACAAAAATCGCATATGCAAAAAAGATAACTGAAACGAAGAGAATTCCCATCATGAAAAACCAATTTGCCATATCCCCAGCAATGGTATTGCTCATCAGAGGAAAGTTCACACCAAAATAGTAGTTGTATTCCTGGTACTTGGGAAGGTCAACAGAAATGGCATCCTCCTTAACCGATCCATTATAGGTAAAGTAATTGCCATATTCCATGACATCTGTACTGCAGTTATAAATAGCATATTCGAAGTCGGTATGGATATTTATTCTGGCAAATTCAATCTTCAGATAGTGTTCAAGGATATTTGCATCAATAACAGAATTTACATCTACCACAAAATAGTTGGAAGAGAGCTGCCTTACCGGATTTACACCCGATGGCATCGTATTATTGACCTGATGAATCTTTGTTGCTACATTCCTGAGAGCAATCATCACCGTTTGCGAGAACTGTTTCTCCTTATTGCTCCATTCCTTATTCAGGAAATACCATTGTACTGCAATAATGCCAACAATAGCGAAGGCACCAAGCAGGACAACGAAACGAATATGCTTGAATCTCATCAGGAATGCTACTTAAATCAGTATAAAATTAGGCTATTTCATGAATCCAGAAAGGCATTTACATTTCGTTTACAAACTTTTACAAGTCATTAGGATTGTTTTACACTTCATTGACTCTTTTCACTGAAGATTGCTCCATCTTTGCATCCTCGAACCATTTAAAAAAATAACCATGAAAAAGCTTCTCGTACTTTCTTTCCTCATTGCTCTGGTATATTGCCAGGTTAATGCACAATCAACTGAAACCAAGCCTGCTGAACCAGCCAAGGCTGTTGTCAATCCGAACGCCCCCAAGGCAAAATATGACAAAATGGTAAATGACTTTGGTGAAATCGCTCAGGGTATTCCTAAAACCGCTGAATTCAAGTTAACCAATGAAGGCAAAGAGCCCCTGATTATTCAGTCAGCTCGTGCTTCCTGCGGTTGTACCAACCTTCAGTATTCACAGGAACCAATCCTTCCCGGCAAATCCACCACAATTTCTGCAACCTATAATGCAGCAGCTGTCGGAGCATTTACTAAAACCATTACAGTTACAACCAATGCTGACGCTAATCCGGTTGTTCTGCAGATTAAAGGAACTGTACTGGCAAAGAAAGAAGGAACCAACTAAGATATCCAATTCCTCACTTCATGAAAAAAGCGGCAGTTGCGACTGTCGCTTTTTTTATTTACTAAAATCTCAAACTGACTGTTATAACGTTTGCCTGCTGATTTACTTTGCTGATTCTGAAGATACAGGCTTATCAGGATCAGGTAATCTGCGGGCTTCTTTCAGAGCCTTATGGATTAACCATTCAAGCTGACCATTCACCGAACGAAAGTCATCTGCTGCCCATCGCTCAACTGCTTTTAGCAACTCTTCATTAACCCTCAGCGCAAATACCTTCTTTTCAGCCATTCTGCTATATTCTATTAGTTGATTGAAACATCTTTTCCATCGCCCTTCTGATTCCATCCGGATCCTGAGTACCAAAGAATACCTTTTTGCCATTCTTCAGATATAGTTTTAGTGCCTGATTGCCTCTTACACTATATGCCTTGGACCTGAAAGGTTTGACCCGAATTCCCCAGCCACCAAAATCCCGGACCGGACGATACTTCCCCGCCTCAAATCTCTCAATATCATTGCATCCAATTGACCTCCATTTATTTATCAGCAAGGGGAACCTGAAATACAAACCATCTTCACGGACTTCAGTTATTAGTCGGAGGGACACAAACATCAGTGCAAAAATAATTACCGACACTATTACGGCTACTGAAGTTATCAGTAATGTATCGTCGGAGGCAGGGTGCTCACCCCAGGGTTTCTTCAGAATAAGCTGAGAATACAATCCAAATACCTGCAAGCCAATCACTGCAAGCAAAACAGCGAAAACAAGAATTATCAACGGATGATTCCTGAATCGCTGCTCTTCACTGAATAATACTTTCGATGGCTTGTTCATCTCGCTTAGTACAAGGTTCCTGTATTGACAACCGGAGATGCATCTTTATCGGAGCATAATACAACCAGCAGATTGCTCACCATAACAGCCTTGCGCTCACTATCAAGCGAAACCAGCTTCTTTTCCTCAAGTTTCTCAAGTGCCATTTCAACCATGCTGACAGCTCCTTCAACAATCTTGGCCCTAGCAGCAACAACTGCTGTAGCCTGTTGTCTCTTGAGCATTGCCTGAGCAATTTCGGCTGAGTAAGCCAAATGGGCAATTCTGGCTTCAATTACATTAATGCCAGCAATCAGCAACCTCTCAGATAACTCTTTTTCAAGAACATGATTTACCTCCTCACCACCTGAACGAAGGGTAATCTCTGTTTGGGCATCATCAAAATTGTCATAGGCGTAATGTCCGGCAAGTTTCCTGACTGCTGACTCTGACTGTATTTCCACAAACCGATTGTAGTCATCAACCTGGAAGGCTGCTTTGAAAGTCTCTTCAACTTTCCATACCAGCACAATGCCAATATTGATAGGATTTCCAAGCTTATCATTCACTTTCAGCAATTCACTGTTAAAGTTCCTCGCCCTGAGTGATATTTTCTTCTTCAGAAGAAAAGGGTTAAGCCAATAGAAACCATTCTGCTTCAAGGTTCCCTTGTAGGCACCAAAAAGAGTCAGAACAGAAGATTCATTCGGATTCACCACCAAAAAACCCGGGGCAATGAAGCTGAATATGAAGATACATGCTATTCCACCCACGAGTCCGAAAACCTGCTGGTTAAAAGTAGCTAACAAAAATATGGCCAATGCAAAAGCTAACAGCATAACAACCAATGCAGTATAGCCTGAAGCCGGTGATTTGATTTTTTCTTTTTCCATTTTATAATGATATTATTTTGATATCACAATAATACAACATATTTGGGCAATTCCTACAAATACTTAAAATTTTTTTTGAGAATCAGGATGCCATACCTTTGCGCTCTATGAAAAAGACGTACAAACATATTTTCTTTGACCTCGACCATACTCTATGGGATTTTGAGAGGAATGCCGAAGAAACCAAGATGGAATTATTTGAATCATTGAAACTCGTATCCTATGGTATTCCATCCTATGAGGCGTTCAGAAGCAAGTATGTTGGAATAAATACAGGCTTATGGGCCTTGTACAGGGAAGATAAGATTGAAAAGGACGATCTGAACTTCAAGCGGTTTTACCTCACTCTTCTTGAATTTGGAGTAGATAATCCAAAACTGGGTGCTGATATGGCATCAGGTTTCCTCGAAGGAATAACCTCCAAGACCTACCTGTTTCCCTTCGCACAGGAGATACTTGAATATCTGTATCCGCGATATCCTTTATATATTATTACGAATGGCTTTGAGGAAGTTCAATACGGCAAGTTAAAGAACTCAGGCCTGGATAGGTATTTCACTCAGGTAATAACCTCTGAAGCTGCACAAAGCAAGAAGCCTGCAGCAGAGATCTTTTTATATGCCCTCGACAAAGTGGGAGCCAAATCGGAAGACAGTCTGATGATAGGTGATGACCTTGAGGTAGATGTTGGTGGTGCCAGAAATTGCGGGATTGATCAATTGTTTGTAAACCACAATGGCGTGAAACACAATGAAGAGGTGACCCTGGAAGTGGAGAATCTTTCTCAGATTATGGACTTGCTGTAATGGCAAAAAAAAATCCCGCACAAGGCGGGATCAACCATCAGAATTGATGATTAGTTCTTTTTTGGAACCGGAGCAGCTTCGGTTTTAGCAGCGCCTTCTTTTTCCTTTGTGCAAGCAGCTTTTTCAGCAGCTGAGCATGATTTTGAGCAACCTGACTTGGCGGCACCTGCCTTATCACTGCAGCAAGCTTTGCCAGCTGTGTGTTTTTCGGAGCAGCATGCTTTTGCAGCTGGTGCAGCTTTATCACTGCTTACTTTTTCAGTTGTAGCTTTCTGTGTGCCGGTAGCTTTCTGAGCTGATGCGGTGGATACTGTGAAAGCAAGAACCAAAGTCATCAGGGAAACAATCATTGCAAGTTTCTTCATTGTCGTATTTTTTTTAGTGAATCAATGTTACTAACGCAAAAGTAGGGGCTTTTGTTGGAAAGCCCCTCGAATTTTTTGTTAATGAGTTGTTAAAGATCCTGCCTAAAATCTGGCAATATGAGTAATACCGCCTTTTACCTTCTGTTCCAGCTTAACTTCAACAGTTGCTGTCAGTGGTAAATAAAGGTCAACCCTGCTACCAAATTTGATAAATCCAAGTTCGTAGCCCTGCTGTATCTTCTCATTTGTTTTTGAGTAGCAAACAATGCGCCGGGCCAAGGCTCCTGCTATCTGCCGCACTAGTACGGGACCATATTGACTATTCTCAACAACAACAGTATTGCGCTCATTCTCGGTTGATGACTTGGGATGCCAGGCCACCAGAAAACTTCCCGGCCAATAGTTGGTATATACAATCTTTCCGCTTATCGGATACAAATTAACATGGACATTGTTCGGCGACATGAATACAGAAACCTGAATACGCCTGTCTTTGAAATACTCGGGTTCTTCAACTTCTTCAATTGCCACAATAGTTCCGTCTGCAGGACATAAAATAACATCGGGATGAGTCTGGAACGACCTTGCGGGAATCCTGAAGAATCTAAGTACCAGAAAATAGAAAACAGCAAGTGTGAGGTAAAGCAGATAATGAAAAATCGTCTGGACAGGGAAAACCAGGTTAACGACCAAAACCAGAAGAAGAAATATGAAGCTTGTTCCTAGTATTATCTTATATCCTTCCTTGTGTATTCGCATTCCGGCCATATATTCTGTTTTATTTAGCTAAAGAGCGTCAAAAATACGAAGACAAACGGTATGGAGATCAATACTGCATCAAATCTATCCAGAATTCCACCATGTCCGGGTAAAAGCGCACCTGAATCCTTAACACTGAGACTGCGTTTCAGCAGGGATTCTACGAGGTCGGCAAGGTTTCCTATAACTCCTATCAGCACTCCCAGCACTACCCAGGTAAGCGGACTTAACACAGGGAACAGGAAAGATACTCCATATGCTGTTGCTGCAGCAAGCACAACTCCCCCAACAGTTCCCTCCCAGCTTTTCTTGGGAGAAATACGTTCGAACAACCTGTGCTTCCCAATTTTACTGCCTACAAGATAGGCACCGGTATCATTCATCCAAAGGATCAGCAGATAGCCAATCAGTTTACCATAATGGAAGACTCCGGAATTAAAGGAAGAATCGAAGAGAAATATAGTTAATCCCAATGGAAGGGCAATATAAAGAACACTTACCAGTCCAAGTCCGATATTCACAAATGGATTGGGCTTATTTCTCCACAACTCAACTATAAAAATAAGGAACAGAAATGGAATATTCATGAGAAGCCATTTCGAAGGCAGTAACTCCATTGCATTTAATGCCAGAGTACCATAGAGCACCAATCCCACAAGAACTGCAGGCATTCTGGCAGGAGAATAGCCTCCCTTCTCAATCAGTCCAAGAAATTCAAGCGTTGCCAGGTAAAATACCAGCAGAAACAGAATTGAAAAGACCATTTGTCCAAGAAATGCCGAACCCAGCATAACGATGACAAATCCGGCACCGGTGAGTGTTCTCTTTGTAAAATTATTCACTGAAATTGCTAAGGATTAGTTGTTTGGCAGCAAAAGCATCCCCGGTTGGCACACAGACCTCAATTTCTCCGAAGTGATAGGATGAATCCTGCTTATTGATTAGCACACATTCAATTTCATTATCGGTTAGAACCGATTGTACAAGGTCAGCCTCAAATATCTTGCTGGTAGAATAGACTGTTACCCAATCTGAATTTTCCATTATTCTACTGGCTCTGATGGATCTTCAGGAGATTCAACAAGGAACACAAAAACTTCCTTCGGTCCATGAGCCCCCATTATCAGGGTCTTTTCAATATCAGCGGTGCGGCTCGGACCAGTAATTACAGAAATCATGGAGGGTATCCGTGAAGGATATTTTTCACGCAAAGATGCAAAGGCATCCTTCAAATCCGGAACCAGTTGATTGGTATAGGCTATTACTACATGCGTTTCCGGATATACATTCAATCTCCGTCCGGAATCCTGTTTGGAAGAAATCATTATACTGCCAAGGCGTGAGACAAGAAATTCACAACCGGTAATTCCAACCTTTAAATTCTTGAAACTGTCTGGATCTGATTGAAAAGGGACTCCAGCCTGTGTAAGCAGATATTGAATACCGGCATCAGCACAGAACACCTCCTGCCAGTTTAATTCAGCTGCGAGCGAAGCTATTGCATCAGCCAGGTCTTCATCTCCTTCACAATAAACAAACTGCCCTCCTACTTTAGTAAATTCCTGTGCAAAATTCACATCCAATGATTCTTCCATTGGTGCATACACAGAGCTTTCCATATCAACCTGAGCGTAAGGATTATCAGTTTTATAGATGAGAGCATTTCTCACTCTTTTCAAAACCTTCTCCCTGGATGTGCTTTCTTCCATACTGCAACTAAACTAGTTTACTTTCATGTGAGCCTCTCCAACAAAAATAGTAACAAGTACTCTGAGAAACAAGAATTTTACCTTTCAGTTACAAAATGGCTCCCGGAGGTGGTGGTGGCTGTTCAGATGGCAGTCGGGTTTCATCAATTACTTCAACTGATGCTGCAGGAAGTTCGGGAGTATCATTTCCATTAAGTGCAACATGCTCATGATCATCAAAAGGACGTGCACCAAAGATTGTCTCCAGATCTTCCCTGAAAATAACTTCTTTCTGCAAAAGAATGCCTGCAAGCTGGTTCAGTTTTTCCCTGTTTTCGATCAGCAGATTCTTAGCCCTGATATAGGCAGCCTCAATCATTTTACTGATTTCTTCATCGATAATCTGAGCTGTCTTTTCACTGAAAGGCTTACCCATCATATATTCCTGCTGTCCTGAAGAATCGTAGAAACTGATATTCCCGATCTTATCATTCAGTCCATAGAAAGCAACCATTGAATAGGCCTGCTTGGTAACCTTTTCAAGATCATTAAGGGCACCAGTTGAAACCTTGCCAAAAACAACCTCTTCGGCAGCCCTGCCACCCAATGCAGCTGTGATCTCATCATACATCTGCTCTGTAGTAGTAATCTGCCTTTCTTCAGGCAAATACCAGGCAGCACCCAGCGCTTTTCCTCTTGGTACGATAGTAACCTTAACCAGCGGATGAGCATATTGAAGCAACCAGCTTACTGCTGCATGTCCGGATTCATGATAGGCTATGACCTTCTTTTCATGCTGTGAGATAATCTTATTTCTCTTTTCAAGTCCTCCTACGATACGGTCAATTGCATCGAGGAAATCCTGCTTGTCAATCTTGGTTTTATCATTACGGGCAGCGATCAGAGCTGACTCATTGCAGCAGTTGGCGATATCAGCACCCGAAAATCCGGGAGTCTGCTTTGCAAGGAAATCCCTGCTGATGGACTCTTCCAACTTGAGATTGCGCATATGAACAGCGAAAATCGCTTTTCTCTCTTCAAGGTCCGGCAACTCAATGTATATCTGCCTGTCGAAACGGCCTGCACGCAGCAGAGCCCTGTCGAGGATATCGGCACGGTTGGTGGCGGCAAGAATGATAACTCCTGCATTGGTCTGAAAACCATCCATTTCAGTCAGCAGCTGATTCAGGGTATTTTCCCTTTCATCATTTGATCCTGTAAGCGGATTCCTTCCCCTGGCACGACCTACTGCATCAATTTCATCAATGAATATGATACAGGGAGCCTTTTCCTTAGCCTGCTTGAATAGATCCCTTACCCTGGATGCTCCAACTCCGACAAACATTTCAACGAAATCGGAACCTGAAATTGAGAAGAAAGGAACCTTGGCTTCTCCGGCAACAGCCTTTGCAAGCAAGGTTTTACCCGTACCCGGAGGTCCAACGAGAAGCGCTCCTTTCGGAATCTTTCCTCCAAGGTCAGTATACTTTTTAGGATTCTTGAGGAACTCAACAATCTCCATTACCTCCACCTTGGCTTCCTGCAATCCGGCAACATCATTGAAATTAATGGACACCATGGTATCCTTATCAAAAAGCTGTGCCTTCGACTTGCCAATATTAAAAATTTGTCCGCCACCGGCACCTCCGCCCCTGGTCATCATTCGCATAACCAGCAGCCACAATCCAACCAATACAACTACAGGCAAAAGCCATCCCAGCAGTTCACTCCCCCAGTTACGCCTATTGACGTTTCGTGGGTAAACTACCGTGGTCATATTTAACTGAACTTCCCTTATATCTTTCTCGAAAGTCTCAACCGAACCAATCTGGTAAACATACTGGGGGGCTGCATTCACGAGATTACTCGTAGGTCTGACATCCTTGAACTTATCGAGTGCCAGCTTATCTTTCTTGACATAAATTTCTGCCTGCTCTTTGTTCACGAGCAGAATTTTCTCAACTTCCTGGTTCTGAAGCAGTAATTTAAGCTGCCCCCAATCTATTTCCTTTGGACTTGCACCCATATTGGCGAAATAAAGGCCAAAAAAGATGACCCCTAAGATGCCATAGATCCAGTAAAAATTGAATTTGAACTTTGGTGACTTGAATTTCCCGGGAATGTTATTCCCCGGAATTTTACCGCCTTTATCCTTGTTATCCTGTTCTTCACTCATAATTTTTAATTCCTTAAAATTCAACATTAACCCTCGGCAGGAATATCGGTTCTTCCTGCATCAGCCCATAATTTCTCTAACTTGTAGTAACCCCGGGATTCTGTCTGAAAAATATGAACAACAACATCAAAATAATCCAGCAAAATCCACTCTGCATTTTCAAAACCTTCCTTGTGCCAGGGATTCAAACCAACTGCTTTCTTAACTTCGGCTTCAACGGATTCAGCAATAGCTTCAGCCTGTGATCTCGAATTGCCATGACAGATAACAAAATAATCAGTTATGCTGTTTGGTATTTTCTGCAAATTAAGTTTTACAATATCAACTGCTTTTCTTTCAAGCATGCCTTGTACAACTATATCAGCCAACATTTCAGGTGCTTCTATCTTCTTCCTTTTAGCCATGAATTCAGTATTTTATGCAAATATAAGGTTTTCCGTCTTTTTTGACCGGAATACAGTGCCAGCTATATAACAAACATTAAGCCTTTCTGTCATTTCCGACAAACTGTCAGTTCATCCGCTGAAGATATACCACCTTCCTGATCGCAAAAGGATATAACATTCTATTCAAGCAGCTGTTTTTCATCAAATAAAATTTATAAGCACTTTCTTTGGATTGCTGCTCTCCATAAACACTCAGGCAGCAGTAATTATTGTATTTTTATTCCAATGAATTCAACAACTCCTGTCAGGAAAATTGGCAATACTGTGGAATGGCTCAATGAAGTTATCTCCACCAATTCGCATGTTCTGGAAATCCTGAATTCATCACATCCCGCTGAAGGCAGCATTTATGTAGCAGACTTTCAAACAAAAGGAAGGGGAACCGAATCCAATTCCTGGGAAAGCGCAGCCGGTCAGAATCTTACATTTAGTTTGCTCCTTTACCCTTCCTTCCTGGCGGCCGATAAGCACTTTTCATTAACTCAGGCTATCGCTTTAGCTATCAAAGATTTTCTGCAAAACCAGGGAATCAGCAGCGTTAAGGTTAAATGGCCCAATGATATCTATGTTGCTGACAAAAAAATTTGCGGAATCCTGATTCAGACTGCCATTCAGGGCCGTCGTTTTGGATATGCCGTTGTCGGTATCGGGCTTAATGTCAATCAGCTTGAGTTCATTTCTGACGCACCTAATCCGGTTTCCCTTAAAATGCTAACAGGAAAAGAATATCAGTTAAGTGAAAAATTATCGGAATTATGTGCTTGCTTAGACTTCAGATATTCGCAGTTGCGAAATGGCGAATGGACTTCATTGTATGATGATTATATGAGTAGCCTTTATCAATTTCTGGAATGGCATATGTATTCAATCAGAAAAATGCCTTTAGAAGCCAGAATTACCGGAATTAGTGAAATGGGGCAACTGCTGCTTGAAGACAGGAATGGCAGAGACTATACATGCGATTTAAAGGAAATCAAATACTTATAAATTTAAAGACGAAAGAGTAATGAAAATAAAAGTAAGACCTGAAGCCAGATCGGAAAGTGAAATTATTACACAGATTAACGATATGGCATTTGGCAGGGAAGATGAAGGAAACCTGGTGAATTCACTGAAGAAGAGACTGGAATTCATTCCTGAATTATCATTCATAGCTCTTTTCGGCGATCAACCGGTTGGACATTTGTTGTTATTCCCGGTCATAATTAAAGGTGAATCATCCAACTATAAAACCCTTTCTTTGGCCCCCATGTCGGTAATGCCGGAATTCCAAGGCCTGGGAATCGGTAGCGAACTCATTAAAACAGGTCTGGCAAAAGCAAAGGAACTTGGATATAAATCTGTGGTTGTTCTCGGACATGCCGACTATTATCCAAAATTTGGCTTTACTCCTGCTTCAGCATGGAAAATAACTTCTCCGTTCGAAGCCCCGGATGAGAACTTCATGGCGATCGAACTCATAGAAGGTGCACTAACAGGGAAGTCCGGAGTAATAGAGTATCCGAACGATTTCTATAAACTCACATAAATCCCGGGATTTATTGGAAAATCCGTTTTTATTGTAGGGGTAATGTACTGATAAAGTGTCTTATGAGAAGCAAGACACATGTTCTTTACCAAAACTCCAGCCATGAAGAATTATACCCTCACAGCCGCACTTCTTGTCTGCTTCTTCATGCTCTCCCACCTTTCTGCTCAAACCGTATTTCCTGATAATGGTATCTGGAAACAGAAATATCATTCAATTGCCTGGGGGCATGGGGGCGAAGTACTTTGGGATTATACTACGTATACAAATTATGAGATTCAGGAAGACACTATAATCAACACGGTAAGCTACAGCAAACTCCTGAAAAATGGAGTATTCTCTAACCTGATGATTAATGAGGGACTAAAGGTGCTCTGTGGCACCCACCCCGACAGCCTGAGAACACTTTTTGATTTTGGTCTGAATCCAGGCGACAGTTTCCAATTTTATGGTCCCAGTTATGCGTATGGAAATGCCGATCTGAAAAGAATTGTGCTTAGTACCGACAGCGTAATGATTGGAGGGGAGACCAGAAAAAGAATACAGTTCAGTAATTTCCCTTCTTATGGCAAAGGTCCGCTTTGGATAAGCGGAATAGGTGATATCAATTTTGGGGGAATCGAACTGGACTATTCATATGTTAGCTGGGGGAACAATACCACAAGTCTGTTATGCTTCTCCTCAAACGGCTCCAATATTTATGGAAATTGTACTGTTGGACTTAAGGAAATTAAACATCAAGCCAATGTTTTCCCAAATCCAGCCATAGATTTCGTGACGATTGCTCAGTCCTCGGATATGCTTCCTGCAAAAATTCAAGTATACTCCTTGGGAGGAACAATGCTTCAGGAGAAATATGCTGACCAGGAAGAAACTTTTCTTGATGTCTCCGGACTTGGAAGTGGAATCTATATCCTGAAAATCAATGGGAAGAAAGGAATAAGCCACCTTAAGCTGACAATACGCTAATTACAGAATTGATTCCTCAACAGTTTCTTCAATAAGGTTATCAGCCTTTTCCAATTGTTGAGCTACAAGTTCAGCAATATCAATGACTTTGGCAGTTCCAGCTGATGAAAATGTCTTCTTGCATAACGGACAGGCTGTCACCAGAAAATCAGGCTTTGGCTCCAGCAATACATCCAAAGCTGCATCCCTGATAATATTTCGCTGGTCCTGATTGAGAGCCAGATCCCCGATACTTCCGCCACAGCAGAGGGCATTCTCCCTTTCCTGCTCGATAGGAATAAGTTTTGCAACCCTCTTAAGCAATTTCCGGGGTTCCTTATACACTTCAGAACCTCTCCCCAACTCGCAAGGATCATGGTAAACAACAGAGAGGCCACTATGATTAATCCACAGGCTTCCGGCTTCAACCAACCGCAGCAAATATTGTGAATGGTGAAGAACTTCCACTCCAAAGAGCTTATATTCTTCGTTGAAAATCTTATAGCATATCGGACATGAAGTCACCAGAATTCGGGCACCGGAGGCATGAATTGCCTGGCGGTTTTTCTCCATCAGAGAGCGGGCTGCCTCGAACATACCAGCCATCATCAGGGGACGACCACAACAGACAGAACCATCCTGATCAAGAAACTTATACTTCACATTGGCTGCATCCATAATGCTTACCATTGCTTTTTTGACTGAAGGTGTCAGATGACCCATGCAACCCGCAAAATAGAGGACATTGATACCCTTGCTGTCAGGAACATCTGCCGGCAGGTAAGAAAACGGCTTATCAATCGACTGATTCTCAAGATTTCGTGAAGCAATTCGCAAATCAAGCAAATCAATCTGAACCGGACAGACTTCCTTGCATCGGCCGCAGAGCATACAATTATTATTGAGAAGGGAATTGCCTTCTTTCATTCGGAGCGAGCGCACAAAATAGGCAGGAGTAGAACCGACGGCTCCTGCATCCTTCATCTGGCAGACATCAATGCATACCCCGCATTTAGGGCAGGCACGCATTTCGATCTCGCTGAAACTGTTCAGATGCTTGCCTGATTTCACCCCGAAGTGCTTCAGATAAATCATCACCACTTCAGTAGGAATATGCATGTACCTCGACCACGGCAAGGTTATGAAGAAGATACCCAGGGCAGATGAATATGCCCACCAGGCAACATACGCCATTCCCGGTGTCACAGCTGCCGGGAGAATCATTGCAAGCGTATCTCCAACAGAATTGGTAAGAAATCCACCTCCTCCGTAAATGCTCGCAGTCAGACTTTCAGCCAGTAATCTTAAGGGGAAAATAAGCCACAGGCAAGTGATAGCCCATTGGTCGAACCTGTTGTGCCTGCTTGTATTTTTCATCCCAAACCATCTGGAATGAATCCTTTTGAAGAATGCCAGAACCAATCCTGACAAAATATAAAGAAGAACAAAATCCATGATAAAACGAAAGAAGCCCGGCAGAGTGTTCAACTCAAATGGCAGTACCCGTTTATCATGCACAAAAAACTTGAGGAAAATCGGATAATACGGTGGATTCAAATGACCTCCACTATAAATCCTGGATTCAAGATTACCAAGCAGTATGAGCAGCAACCAGCCAAAAGCAAAGCTCATATGCATGTAGCCCAGCAACTTATTTTGCTTCCACATCCTGCGGTGAAGAAGGCTTTCAAGAAATACTTCCCAGGTGGCAGGGAAAATCTGCAAACTGAATAATCCATATCCGATTTTGCGTCTCCCGCTTCTGTCAATCAGGGCAATCCATCGGCTATACTTAATAAAAAGTACAACCAGGAGAAAAATCAGTCCTCCGAAAAACGGTATGACAAAAAGATCAAAGGTCATTTTCCTGTTTTTTGAAGATTCATGTTAATCTGCATAATCAAGGCTCTGGTACTTACACCCCTTGGACAAGCAAGCTGGCATTTTCCACATAGCATACATTTTGAAACCTCAGCCTGCAAGCCTTTGGTGATTCCCCTCCTGACTTGAAGGATAAGTTTCCTGAGACTAAAATCGGAGAATTTGGCTGCACTGCATGTGGCAGCACAGGTTCCGCATGAAATGCACAGCCTGATGCTTGGCTCAGCTGCACAAACTTTATTGTAAAGCTCAAGACTTGCCTCGTCAAAATCGATTTGACGATCTTTCGACACCGTATATCCAAAAGCAAGCTTCTTTTCGTTCATCCTATGATTCCCATTTGCGGTTAAGCATTCAGAAGAAGAGTATTATTTATCAGCATCCATTAATTATTTGCTTCAGCACTCAGGTATGACTGAACAGCAAGTGCTGCAGACCTGGCATCTGACAATGTGTCACTAATTGTTTTGGGGCCGCTGCAGGTCCCTGCAAGAAAAATCCCGGGAATCCCGGTAATATTTCCATACAGATGAGGGTCAGAAGCCTTGAAGAAGCCATCTGAATCCTTTTGAATACCGGCAGAACTGCAAATTGATGCCGTTTGAGCTGATGCGACCATTCCGGTCATAAGCACCAGCATATCCATTGTCATTTTCAGGGGACGACCAAGCAGGGTATCTTCAACCTTAACTATAATCTTTCCTGATTTATCTTCAGCCGCTTCACTCAATCTTCCTCTTATAAACTGAATGGAATATTCCTCCTGGGCCTGCTTGTACAGCTCTTCATAATGCCTTCCTGACATTCTCAAATCCATGTACAGGCAGTATATCTCGCATTCAGGATACAATTCCTTCAACTCAATTGCCTGCTTAACAGCTGTTACACAACAGACTTTTGAGCAAAAGATATTGCCTATTTTCTCATCCCTTGAACCAACACAGTGAACCAATCCTATTCTGGAAGGAGTTCTTCCAATCCTTAATGTCACCCCATTTTCTTTTTTAAACAGGGTTTCCAGCTCAGCAGAGGTAATTACATGATCATATATCCCATAGCCATATTCTTCCTTCCGTTTTGCATCAAATAACTCAAAACCAGTAGTTATCAATACAGCATCAGCATTGAACACCCAACCATCCTTCGCTGAAATAATGAATTTTTCAGCAAACGGCTGAATTGAAGTTACCTCCCTGTTAAACTCAGTTGAAACATTTGCCAGTGGTTTAGAGATAATTCCCTGAGCTACCTCTGTTGCGTTTCTCCGGTCGGGAAAAAGCTGGTGCCAGTTTTGGATATGGCCACCTGTATGTTCAGCCTTTTCAACCAAAGTGACCTTGAATCCCATTGAATCAAGTATGGATGCGGCTTCCAGACCTGCAATTCCGGCTCCGATGATTGCTACCTGTTTATTCATTCCTTATAGAATTTCAAGAAATTAGGAGCATCGGGTTGTCCAAGGTCTTCACCGTTTGCGCCCTTAAATTTATTCTCAGGATTATAGGGTATCCCGATCTTATCGAGTAATGGTTCTGCCGGAACCTGGTGAACCTGAAGACCTAAATCCCAGGGGTCATATCCCAGAACCAATCCAGCCACCTCTTCATAGGTAAATACCGGAATTCCGTTTCCATTTTTGCCGTAGGTCTGCCCTTCCATTTCGCTAAGTGCATATTGCCATCTGTCAAGAAACATCGGACAGCCGGGACAATTGGTTATTATCATATCAGGCTCATACGGAGCCATTGATTCGAATTTCTTGCGGGAACAGGAAATTGAAAACCCTCTGTTGGCCTGAATTGCATATTGTCTGAAACCGAACCCACAGCAGTGTCTGCGTTCAGGGTAATCTACAACTTCGCCTCCCCATGCTTCAATCATCCCGGTGAGGACATATGGAAATTCTGCTCCACCTACTCCTTTATGTGGGAACATCTTCGAATAATGACAACCAATATGTTCAACCACTTTCAGTGGGCAGCCGGTTTCCTTGTCCACAAGCCTGAATTTAGCCTTGGCAGCAATCTCATTCCTGAATTTATAGATGATGTCACTGGCATGGGCCAGATTATTGGGTATCGAAAACTCCCTGCCTGTAGCCTTAAAGAGATATTCCCTGGTTTTTTCAAGCGTCTCTGGAAAATGCTTCCAGGTCTCAATAATCTCGGTATATAGTCCAAAGGAAGTAATGCAGGATGCAATATAGTTTGAATAACCAGCTTCCTGCATGAGAGAAAACTGCCGGGCAACAACTGTCATCGTTGTTTCGAAGGGAACCACATCAGTATGATAACCTATTCCCGTGCAGGAAGTGTGATGCTGACTATCGTAAAGATTCTTTCCCAGTTCATCCTTTAGAATTCTGGTGAAGGCCTTTTCTGATCCGGGGAAGAAATTCTGCCGGATGCATGAACGCGCATAAAAGTAATCGTCAGTTGCAATCTCTTTCTGATACTCCTTCCAGATCAGCTTTTTCCCTTCTATCTTCATTCTTTCGTATGCGTTTGATTATCTTTTGTATAGATCATCTGAAAATAATCGTTTTGTGCTGTCTCATCGAACTGAATATCCATTTCAGCGGCCTTGGACTTCGAGAATTCTTCAATTTTTCTGAATCGCTCCAGTCCGCCAGTTACCTCAAAAATATTCCTGATCTCTTCCAGATCCTGTTCCGGGATTTTTCTCAAGGCACCTGCTCCCTCCCCCTGATAATTGGCACCCAACCTGTCCATTACTTCATGGATATGCTCCATCTCCCATTTCCAAACAGGACCTTGTTCAGGGTGATTTTCCGGACTTATAGATTCAGGATTAATGCAATAGCCGTGAGATAGTATTTTATCACCAATGGCTCGCTTAATGGCCAGTTGCTGTCTGCCTTTTTCAGAATCGGTAAAATATCCGAGATCCTGGGATAAAGCCCGCAATGCCATTATCAGCAATCCGGGCGCATTTCCACGGGGACAACGGGTTTTGCATGACATGCATTCCCCGCAATACCAAATGGTCTCACTCTTTAATAATTCGAGAATCTGTGAATCATCTTTCGACTGCACAGCCACAGCGATTTTCCGGGGATCATAATTGTAGAATTCTGCTGCCGGACATATAGCAGTGCAGGTTCCACAATTTATGCAGGCTTTTAGGCTTTCAATAAACCTGACATCAGTGGTCAGTTTCTCATACAACTCTCCCATGAAAAGTTTCTGTTAATATTCAAGAAGCATTAGGGACGGAGTTTGGTTCCAGCTTAATTGGAATCAAGCAGCAAAGCAAAGATAAAGAGTATGGGAATGATGTGTTAGCTTAAGAGAGGATATTATAAGGTCAGCATTAACAAAAATAATTCCCGGCATAGTTGCCTTAAAAATAACAGAATGAAAGAAGATTAATTGAGCTGAGGTCAGGAAGGATTCTCCATTACTTCCTTAAGCTTGATTACCAGCATATTGATAAATGAATACAATGGCTTTTCCGCCATCATTGCTATCATGGCCGACATATCGGTATCCATTTCGAGCCTTACAGTTGCTGAATTGTCGCTTTCCTGCTTTATCAGACTACTAAGGGTAAAACCGAAAGGCAGTTTACCTTCACCAAGCATCAGGATTTTACTGTTGGGCTGGCGATCGGTAATTCTCATTCCAAGTGTTGCAAGTCCGCTGACTTCAAATGAACACGCATCATTTGTGGCTTCCCAGTTTCTGACCTGCTCAGGCATGAGAGGGGAGAAATTTCTGAAATCGGAAAGAAATGAAAATATATCCGCTGCAGAACGGTTAACAGTAATGGTATCGCTTGCAATTATCCTACCCATACCTAAACTCCCCAGGCTTTTGGATTTTCTTTCCACTGAACCAGCGACTGCAGGTCAGAGTCCTTAACGATGTTCTGTTCAAGGGCTTTCTTAATGAGGATATCGTAATTGGTGAGAGTCTTAAGGATGCAATTTGCTTGTTTAAAGTTTTCTAAAGCTTCGGGAAGGCCATAGGTGAAGATAGCTACCATTCCCTTCACATTGCAACCTGCTTCACGAAGCGCGTGAACAGCATTGAGGCTGCTTTGTCCTGTTGATACAAGGTCTTCAATTACAACCACTGATTGTCCGCTTTCAACCACACCTTCAATCTGATTGGTTAAGCCGTGGGATTTCTTCTCTGATCTAACATAAACGAATGGCAGTCCAAGGTCCTGAGCAACAAGAACACCTGCAGCAATAGCACCGGTTGCAACACCGGCAATAAGGTCAACAGTGCCAAACTCCTCATTGATCATTTTCACGAATTCCTGACGAATGTAGGTGCGAATCTTAGGGTAGGACAAAGTCTTCCTGTTATCGCAATAAATGGGAGACTTGATACCTGAACTCCAGGTAAATGGATTGGCATTATCCAGCTTTATTGCTTTTATTTGCAACAAGGATTCAGCAACTGTCAACGCGGTTTCTTCAAACTTCGATTTCATCAGGGTGTTGTTTTTCTTTGAAAAATAATAGCTTTCAGGCTGGTAATGTATGTGCGGACCTAAAGGTATATTAAAACACAGCCAATAGATTTTTGTTAAAAATTCGTCTTAATATGGGTCAAAGGTATAGAGTTTTTCTGAATGAAAAGGTAATTCAGATTTCAGAAATTATCAACACCGCAGAACTTCATTCCTCTGAGGAATTCCATGACTTCGTATCAGGCAATGAACTTGAATCAGCATATAAACGCTTCAGGGATGATTCAAATTGTAATCAATTAACGATATTTTCCGGGTTAAATCACGAGAAAGCAATAGATGCCTTCAATACCCTTTTCCAACCGATAACTGCAGCTGGAGGTATAATCAGAAATGCCTCCGGACAAATACTTCTGATTCATCGCCTTGGCAAATGGGATCTGCCCAAAGGAAAGGCTGAAACCGGGGAAAGCATTCAGGATACTGCCATCAGGGAAGTACAGGAAGAAACCGGACTTATGGAAATCGAAATGCTCCGGCAGCTTCCTTCAACCTATCACATCTACACCGATCGCCATGGAAAAGAAATCCTGAAAACCACCTATTGGTTTGAGATGATGTATTCCGGAAATGCAAAACCCATTCCGGAAACGGTAGAAGATATCAGCATTGCAGACTGGTTTTCACCCGAAGAAGTACAAGCCCGTCTGACTGAAACCTATGCTTCCCTGCGCGAACTGTTGGAATTTTATCTCACGGAGGTTTAACAGGTGAGATACTTCGAACCTATTGCTGTTTTAAGATAAAAGGGAAAAGATGTGGAGAGGTGAGGATGCGGAGCGGAGCGGAGTCCGCCGGCTGGCGGATGGAGAGGTGAGGATGCGGAGCGGAGCGGAGTCCGCCGGCTGGCGGATGGAGAGGTGAGGATGCGGAGTCCGCCGGCTGGCGGATGGAGATGCGCTGCTGAGCGGAGTTCGCAGGATGGCGGATGAGAATAAATGGATTGATCAATTTTGGTTGTCACACTGAGCTTGTCGAAGTGTCTTTGATCATGGCACAATCCAAATCAGTCCGCCAGCTGGCATATCAGTGACGTTTCAGTCCGCCGCGGTGGACATCCATGTTCTATCCTTTGTTACTTGCACAGTCTAACATTATGCAACCCCGACACCGAACAATCGACACTGTCCCATCATGAAATAGGTTGACAAGAAGTTTAGTTAATAACTTTACATTTTGTCAGATATGGAGCAGAATAAAACAAGAAGGACGTTTAGCGACGTTTTTAAGCAGGAGAAGGTCAAGATGCTGGAAGAAAGACAGGTAACTGTGAAACAGTTGAGTCGAATCTATGAAGTATCAGAGACAGCGATTTATAAGTGGATAAGAAAATACTCTATAAAGCTTTGTCCAAGTGAGAAGCTAGTTGTGGAGAAAGAGTCAGAAGGAGCCAAGACACTGGCTTTGATGAAGCAGGTGGCAGAACTGGAGCGGATAGTAGGCCAAAAGCAACTGCAGGTTGATTACTTAAAGAAGTTGATTGAGCTCATTGATCAGGAGATAGGAGGAGACATGAAAAAAAAGTTCGAATCCGAGCTCTCACATGGTTTAGGTCAAGTGAAGCCCACCAAGGAATAATGATGGAATCGTTGTATCAAATATCAGGGATAAGTCGCCAGGGATATCACAAGTCTCTCCTTAAGTCAAGTAAGGACCAGATGATGTGGCAACGCATGTTGGAAATGATTTACGAGATAAGGAAGGATTATCCACGAATCAGTGCAAGGAAAATTCATTATATGCTTGGGATCAATGAGGTCGGAATCAACAGGTTCGAACAGTTCGTCTCTATACAAGGACTAACTGTACAGAAGCATCGGTCATTTCTTCGCACAACCCATAGAGGCGAGAACATTTATCCAAACCTTACGCATGGCATGAAAATCAATGGGCTAAATCAGTTATGGGTAAGTGATATAACCTACTTTCTTACAAGCGGAACAACATTTTATCTTGTATTTATTCTTGATGTTTATAGCCAAAGGATTATCGGTCATTCAGCCAGTGACAATATGTTTGCAGTAAACAATGTTCTTGCTTTGTTGAAGGCCTTGAAATTAAGAGGTTACAGCAAGTATAACAAGTTGATCCATCATTCAGACAAAGGAAGCCAATACGGGAGCAATGAGTACACCAAAGTACTTAAAGATCATAGTATTAGTATAAGTATGGCAGAAAACTGTCTTGAAAATCCTTATGCTGAACGTATTAATGGAATCATCAAGAATGATTACATGATAAAAAATAAAATCAGTTCTTTAAACGAACTTAAAACAGCATTGAATAAAGCTGTTGCCCTTTATAATCACTGCCCTAATGGAAGTCTTGGAATGCTTACCCCTATTGATTTTGAACTTGCTGTTGAACAAAGTTCAGCAAATGAAAATCCAATCTTAAAACTCTATGATTTTACCAAATCCTATGAAGAAAATACCAGATTGGGGTTTTTAAGGTATAAATCCATGAGAATGTACCTGAATAAGAATGCCGTAGCTTTGAGTACCAAAACTACGGCTGGTTATTCCCCTGGATCAGATTATTCCTTGGCTAGTTGCCCCCCGGCAGAGCTCGCCTCCGCTTCATCTGATCAGACTAAGTTAAGTGAACAAAACCAAAAGATGAATTTGAGTTACAAACAATTAAAGTAGAAGTTTAGTCTTTTCTGTCAACCAAAATCATGATAAGACACACTAACAACTAACAACCAACAACTAACAACTCCTACTAGCAGTAATCTACCCTTTTTGAACTCCGAACCTTGAACCTCTAACCTTGAACTCCGAACTCCCCCCGAACTCTTCCCCTGATTGACAAAATTCAACCATCTGGTACATTATTCCCAATCAAACAGATTAGCTTACCTTTGTATAAAGCTTAAAACGATGAAGACTGCTGTTTTTCCCGGCTCCTTTGACCCTATCACTCTGGGACATGAATCCATTATCAGGCGTGCACTTCCGCTTTTCGATAAAATAATCATCGCCATTGGGACCAATATCGATAAAACAGGTTATTTCCCACTTGAACGCAGATTGGACTGGATCAGGTCAGTCTTCAACGGTGTCGAAAAAATTGAAATTGCCAATTATACAGGGCTTACGGTCGATTTCTGCAAGGAAAAAGGTGCCGATTTTATGATTCGCGGCTTGCGGACTTCGGCTGATTTTGAATTTGAACGGAGTGTTGCACAGGTGAATATGCGCCTTGTGCAGGGAATTGAAACTATTTTCTTCCTGACACAACCTGAGCATGTAATGATAACCTCTTCCATTGTCAGGGAAGTTCACAAATGCGGTGGCGATGTGCGTCAGTTTGTCCCGCAGGCAATGCACAACAGCATTTAAGGATTCTTGGATCTTATTGAAGTCTGAATCAGGAAACAGGCATTTCTTCAGGACTGCCATCTTCAGAAAGGAACTGAAAGAAGCTGAAATGCACCTTCCCATAATTCCTCACATCAACGAAACCTTTATAGTCCTGGAACTTCAATGAAGCATCATGCTCGAGAATCAACCAGCCCTCATCATTGAGGAGTGAATTTGCAAAAATGATTCTTGGAAGAGAAGCAGCCTCTTCCATTTGATAAGGAGGATCAGCAAAGATGATATCAAATTTCCGCTTAACCGATTTCAGGTACTGAAACACATTGGCCTTCACCACATAAATATTTCCTACTCTGAATTCCTGTGCTGATTTTGAAATGAAATCTGTGCAGCGATGGTTCAAATCAACAGATACAACGCTTTCAACACCTCTTGAAGCAAATTCAAAAGAAATGCTTCCTGTCCCGGCAAACAAGTCCAGAACTGACTGTCCCTCGAAACCGGAGCGGTTAACCAAAATATTAAAAAGACTCTCTTTCGCCAGGTCAGTTGTTGGCCTCACGGGTAGTCCTCTGGGAGGATTAAGTTTCCTGCCCCTGTATAATCCGCTGATTATTCGCAAAACGGGAGATTAAATAATGTGTAATGTTTATGAGTGAGCACTTCCCTGAAAACCGGACTGAATTCTGCATAAGGCATGGCTGAACCAAATTGCAAACTGTTTATATACTGATAAAGCAATTTGTAATCACTGGATTCCTGGTCGATTTCTCCCAAAAGGGTTAATTCTTCTTCAGCGGGAATAAAGCCCAGCTGTTCAAGTACAAACAGCACATAATAAACTAGGTCTTCAGGAACTGACTTTTTAAATGTATTGTAATACAACAATTTGCGCCCCTGAATGATAATGATGTCAAAATGTCCACCCCAAAGGTTTATAAAAACTTGCCGGGCCAGTATATGAGCATTGGCTCGAAGCAGCGACTGAATAAGAATATTGGCAGAACATCCGATTTTTGTTACCTGAAACCAGTCCAATGCGAGAGTTTTAAGGCAAGCCGGAAGCGAGAAGGCGGCAGTTGTTTCAGCCACCGGAATTTCCTGCTTTACTACAATCTCAGAGATATCCAGAGTATGATTGAACCTGAAATAATCCTCAATACTAAGGTTATGAACAAAACCAGCAGGGATAAGGGTCACTTTGGGTGAGACCCAGGCAATATCAATCCCTCCAAATGGCAATCTGGAAATCCCGATACCTTCAAGTTGTTTTTTCACAAGACTGCAAAGCTTATCACTTGCTGCTCCGGCGGGTGCCGTAATTCTTGCTTCATAAACTGCCAGGTATAGTCGTGTCCTGTTATCTACAACACAAAAAGAAAATCCATCCTGCTGAAGCAGAATGGATAGTCTGTATTTCATTGTATGCCCCTGATCAAAAGCGGGATCGAATAAGTTCAGGACACATTCCAAGGTATTAGAATTATATATTATTCCCAGTTCCCGTCAGTGGAGGCCTCAAACATTGAGCCTACCTTGAGACCGGGAAACTTGCTCTTATCTTTTAATTCCTGCACCCTGTTGATAATCAACTGCTGGTTCAGCCCACTTGTGTAGGCTTCCATAGGGGCAGTTACTTCAAATACACTAACATCAACACCGCCTTTATTAATTTTACCGGCCAGAAGGGTAAACCTTTCACTGGTTGAAAAAGGAATCAGTGAAAGTTCTTCAAGCTTGTAGTTCTTCTTCGCATAAATGGAATCGAAGATACTTATAAAACCAATGGTATCACTGATAGTTCTGGTATTGGTGGTATCCTTTGGATCTGGAACCATCTTTACTTCAGGAATTTTTCCTTCACGAACAAACATAATCAGAGTATCAAAGCTGCTTGTATAACGTTTGTGCAAAGCCTTGAAAAGAGTTTGAGCTGTACGGATATCCTTGAGCTTGTCGATTACAACATCTCCACGCGATTTCAATTCCTGTTCGAATATGAGTGGCTTATTGATGCTGTTGTAAATAAAGTAACCCAGCACAACAATCACAACAGCCAGGCTAACCTTTAGAATTGTACTTTTCATAATATGTTCGATTAAATATTTTTCAGCTTGAATGCCACTCGCTATGCTCTATTTCCGGCAATGCCATTGAGAGGTGTGCAAATGTAAAACAATTTCTATAAAAATCATGGGTCTGCTGACTCAAAAATATGTGTACCCCACTAATTTATTCAATGTACAATCATTTCAAATCTTTGGCCGGCAGAACCTGACACCTCAATCCCCTTCTCCATTAGATTATCAAACAATAAAAGTGAGGAATTTATCTCCTTCATGCATTTTCTAAAGGCTAACCTTAAGCTGAATTCATTACTTTTTCAAAATGGAATTCTGAAGGAATAACGATTGGGAATAGGGAAAATAAAATCTGATGGTGGCCGTTATTTTTTGGAACGCTTTTTGCAACTCCCAACCCGCTTCAGGAACAAGCAAAAATTTTTTAAATTTGTAGCCTGAAGATACTTACTACTATAAAAACCATAACAGCTAAACAAATTATGAAAAAGACCCTGATCCTTGCTGCTGCCATGACAGTTCTATTCCTGGCCCCCAATCAGCGTTTGTTTTCCCAAACCAAGGACGATGCAGGCAATGCCTATAATAATGCCCGTACTCTCGCTGCTACCGATAAATCCGGTGCTCTGAAAGGGATGATCGAAGTTGTTTCAATGTGTGAAAAAGTTGGTGCCGAAGCCGATGACATCAAGAAAATGGCCAGTGCAGTTATTCCTGACTGGCAATATCAGATTGCCAATGACCTTTTGAAAGAAAAAAAGTATGATGAAGCAATTGCCGCTTTCGATCAGACTATCCTATATGCTGACAAGTATGGTGATTCTGAGAAGAAGGAAAAGTCACTGAACCAGATGCCCAAGCTGTATTTCTTTAAGGGGCAGGATTTGCTGAAAGCTGAAAAACTTGATGAAGCATTGGCAAGCTTTGATAAGGCCATCGGATATGATGCTGATTATACCAAGGCCTATTACAGCAAGGGTGTTGCCTTCAAGAAGAAAAATGACTATGAAAATATGCAGAAAGCAATGGATAAAGCCTTTGAACTCGGAACTAAATCCAATGATACCGCTACTGCAGCAAAAGCAAGGGATGCAATGGGCTCAACCTTCCTGAGCCGCGCCAACAAGGCTTTCTCCACGAAAGGCTATGCCCAGGCAATTGAGTTGGCCAACTCATCCCTTTCCTATACTCCAAACAACAGCCCTGCTTTTCTTATCCTGGCTGTCAGCTACAATTCCACTTCAAAATTTGACCTGGCTATTGATGCAGCTAAAAAGGGATTAGCAGTTGAGACCAAGCCGGAAAAACAGGCTGATTTCTATTTTGAAACAGGCAAAGCCTATGAAGGCAAAAAGGACAATGCAAATGCATGTGCAAATTACAAGAAGGTAACAGTTGGACCTAAAAAGGCTGCTGCAGATTACCAAATTGTTACAGTGCTGAAATGCAAATAGAATAAGATATCTATAATGAAAAGCCGGGATTTGATTCCCGGCTTTTTTTTGTCATATTCTATATGGTCATCTCACTGAATACTGGAATTTCATCAAGAAACAGATATCTTTTATTTTCAAAATCCATCTTACAGCAGAATATATCCAGTCCATTGGTGATAATAAAATAGTTGGCCTTTAATACCAGATTATATCTTGCAGCCTGGTCAAACACCTCTGAAGTTATAGCTATAGAAGGAGCCTTGCATTCACCTAATAATAAAGGCAATCCATTCCGGCCAAAGATGCAAACATCAAAGCGCCTGGAAAGACGATTTACACTTATCTGCTTCTCAACACCAAGTAAACCAGCCGGAACTTCCCTGGTCTCCAGCAAGTACGATATCAGATGCTGCCGAACCCATTCTTCAGGAGTTAACCTGACATATTTCTTCCTGATTGGATCAAAAATCCAGTCCTGATTCTCTTTCACAATCATCTTGAATTCAAAGGAAGGAAAGTTGAGCTTGACCATTTCAAGAAGTTGAATTATCACTATATCAGGCAGATACTTCAAGAATATCAATTAACCTCTTTGCTTCTTTACTTATTTACCAGTCTGAAATTACCGACCGCCGATACATTAAATTAGCAGTTACAAAGATGACCGAAAAAATCTAAATTTGCCAAGTATCTGAAACTCCCATTTATGAAAACAAAGAAAGAGATTACTGAGAATTGGCTACCGCGCTATACAGGTACACAACTTGAAGAATTTGGCGAATATATACTTCTTGTAAATTTCAGTGCATATCTGGATGAATTTGCAAGAATCAATAATGTAGAAATCAAGGGAGTCGGCAAATCAATGCCCAGTGCTACGGCCGGTAATATTACCATGATCAAGTTCGGAATGGGTAGTGCCAATGCTGCTACCATTATGGACTTGCTTGGAGCCATTCATCCAAAAGCTTGCCTTTTCCTGGGAAAATGTGGTGGACTGAAAAGAAAAAACCAGCTTGGTGACCTGATTCTCCCGATTGCTGCCATCAGAGGTGAAGGAACTTCCAATGACTATTTCCCTCCCGAAATACCTGCACTACCCGCGTTCAGCCTTCAAAAGGCAATTTCATCATCAATACGTCAGCACAGCAGGGATTATTGGACAGGTACCATCTATACTACCAACCGCAGGGTATGGGAACATGATAATGATTTCAAAAAGTACCTGAGAATGACAAGGGCCATGGGAGTTGACCTGGAAACTGCAACTATTTTTGTTGTTGGATTTGCCAACGAAATTCCTACAGGTGCCCTGTTGCTTGTCTCCGACCAGCCCATGATTTCTTCCGGAGTTAAAACCGAGAAAAGTGACCAGATTGTGAATGAGAAGTTCATGAATGACCACCTGACTATCGGAATTGATGCCCTCAAGCAAATGATTGAAAAGCATCTGACCTTGAAGCACCTCAAATTCTGACCTGTAAACAACAACCTGAATGATAGTTAATTTCAGCCAGCTGTCGAAGGATCTCCAGAAAAGGGATTTCAAGCCTGTATATATTCTGTACGGTGATGAACCCTTCTATATTGACAAGGCATCAGATTTCATGATTGATAATGTGCTCGATGAAACTGAAAAAGCTTTCAATGAATTCGTAATGTACGGACGTGACACCTCCGCTCCTACTTTGGTTGATTATTGCCGCAGATTCCCAATGATGGGGAACTATCAGCTGGTTGTACTCCGCGAAGCTCAGGATATGGATATGAAAAAAGATGAGACCGTCCAGTTCCTGATATCTTACCTTCGAAATCCGTCACCCACCACCATCCTTGTCCTTGGCTATAAATACAAATCACCACCCATCAAACTGATGAATGTCGCCAAAAAGGAGGAGAAATCAGTTGTTTTGTTTGAATCGAAGAAGAAAGGTGAAAACGATCTTCCGGTATGGATAAGCGAGCAGGTAAGGGAAAACGGATACTCCATAAGTAACAAGGCCAGCATTATGCTTCAGGAATACCTTGGAAATAATCTGGAAAAAATATCCAATGAATTAGGAAAGCTCTATATCAATCTGCCTAAGGACAAGCAGATTACTGAAGATATAATTGAGAATAATATCGGTATAAGCAAGGATTACAATATTAATGAACTTCAGAAGGCAATTGCCCGCAAGGATGTTTTCAAAGCCAACCAGATTGTAAACTATTTTGCTGCCAACCCAAAAGAGAATCCTATTTTTAAGGTTATTCCAATCCTGCTTGGTTTCTTCACCAAAACGCTCATAATCCATTCCCTTGATAAAAAAACAGAGGAAGAGATTGCTTCAAAATTAAAGATGGGAAGCTATTTCGCAAAGGATTATATTCAAGCCTCAAACAACTATAGTCCAACAAAGCTGCAGGATATAGTTTCATGGCTAAGAGAAGCCAATGTTAAGGCATTAGGCGTCGACAACTACTCCGTTGAAAATGGGGAGCTGATGAAAGAACTAATATTCAAGATATTGCACTAGCAATTAATCTTCGCCCTTATTAAAGAGCTTCTCAATCCTCTGCTTGTATTTATCCTGAATAAATGGCCTTCTGAGTTTCAGAGAAGCTGTAAGTTCGCCTGAATCGGTAGTCCACTCGGAATCAAGCAATTCGAATGCCTTGATTTGTTCAGTAGCGCCAAAACCCTTATTGAATTTGGACACTTCCTTCTCAAAACGCTTGCGAACCCTTTCAACATTGACCATTTCGCTATCGGTAGTGTAAGGAACTTCCTTGCGGGCACACCATGATTTAAGGAAAGCAAAGTCAGGAACAATGATTGCAGCAGCATACTTCTGATTCTCTCCCACAACCATGATGGTATCTATGAAGTGAGATTCCTTGAATTTATTCTCAATAAGTTCAGGACTGATGTATTTCCCAAAGGAGGTTTTGAATATTTCCTTTTTCCTTCCGGTAATTTTCAGATGACCTTCAGGTTCAATACGGCCAAGGTCACCGGTGTGGAACCAACCGGTTTCATCAATTGCAGCCATGGTAAGTTCAGGTTCCTTATAGTATCCGATCATGACACAAGGACCTTTGCAAAGAATCTCCTGATCCTCGGCAATCAATACCTGCGCATTACTGATAATTGGCCCTACGGTGCCAAATTTAACTCCGTTTGGACTGAAATTATTAACAGAAATTACTGGTGAAGTTTCAGTCAGACCGTAACCTTCAAGCACCGGCATTCCTGCTGCCCAAAATACTTTAGCCAGCCTGGGCTGCAATGCTGCACCTCCGGAGACCATAACCTTCAGGTTTCCCCCAAGGGCTGCCTGCCATTTTGAAAACACCAGTTTGCGGGCCAGTTTGAGCTTCATTTCGTAATACCAGCCATTGCCGCCATACATTTCATAATGCAAACCAAGATGTACCGCCCAGAAAAACACCATCTTCTTGAAGCCTTTAAGCTTCAATCCATTAGCCATAATTTTATCATATACTTTTTCGAGCAGCCTCGGAACCGTTGAGAGAATATCAGGCTTAACTTCCTTCATATTATCTACAATAGTGGCAATACTTTCAGCATAATAAATGGAGACACCCCGGTAATGATAGAGATATCCCAGCATGCGCTCATAAATATGGCATAGTGGCAAATAACTCAGGGCTTTACCTTCATCACCAAAGGGAAGAATGTGCTCGCAGGCTAAAAAGTTTGAGATAATATTGTGGTGAGAAAGCATTACACCTTTCGGATTTCCGGTTGTGCCGGAGGTATAGATAATGGTAGCAAGATCATCAGGCTTAACGCTATCTTTAACAGCCTCAAGCTGTTCAGGAACATCATTCTCGATTCCAAGGCTTATCAGTTCCGAAAGAAGGGGAACTCCTTCGGTTTCTCTGAAGGCGTATACCTTCTGAAGGGTAGGAATATCCTGAACAATATGCTCTATTTTCCTGTAGGTATCCCATCCGGAAACAAATACCACCTTTACTTCGGCATGCGTAAGTATGTACCGATAATCAGATTCACTGATAGTAGGATACACCGGAACATGAATAGCCCCAGCCTGAAGGATGGCCATATCAACAAAATTCCACTCCGGCCTGCTTCCTGAAATGGTAGCTACCTTATCCCCTTTCTTTATTCCTAAAGCCATTAACCCAAAACTGATATGGGTAGAAATGCGGATATAATCATTGATGGAATACCTGGTCCAGGTACCATTCTCTTTTCCTGCAAGCAGGTCAGTCTTCAATGGAAAACTATCCCTGATATGGGCTTGAAGATCAAAAATCCGGGTTACACTATTCATATCCAATGATTTTGAGGAACACTTTATTTACTTGTAAATGAGGAAAGAACATCCTGACCTGATAATAATACCTGCTAATCAAATCAGAATCTTCCTATTTAAACGGGCAAGAAAATGAACCCGGTAATAAGCTTACAGCTTTTTATTAAAGTAAGCCGGACTTGCCTGAGCAACAGGCATCACGACCAAATCGTTAATGTTCACATGCGCAGGTAATCCTGCAATCCAGTAAATCGATCCGGCAATATCCTCAGCAGTAAGAGGTTGAAATCCCTTATAAACTCCATCTGCTTTTTCCTTGTTGCCTTTATACCGGACCACTGAGAACTCCGTTTCAACTGCTCCGGGACAAACCTGCGACACTTTAATTCCGTCAGCAAGCAAGTCCACTCTCATACTTTGAGTAATTGCATCCACCGCAAATTTCGTAGCGCAATATACACCTCCTTTTGGATAAACCATCTTTCCGGCTATGGACCCAACGTTGATAATATGTCCGCGCCCCTGCTTTATCATAAGGGGTGCAATCATTCTGCTAACATAAAGAAGGCCTTTAACATTGGTATCTATCATCTGATCCCAATCATCGGTACTTCCTTCCTGAATACTGTCGAACCCGGCTGCCAATCCAGCATTGTTGATCAGAATATCAATGCTGGCCCACTTTCCCTGAAGTCCCCCAAGATGCCTTTTAACTGCTTCTTTATCCCTAACATCAAAATTCAGGCTTAAAACTTCAACTCCAAATTCCTTTTGCAGGGATTCTGCTAATTCATTTAAGCGGTCAGCTCTTCTGCCGGTAAGTATCAGTCTGTCGTTGTCGCCGGCAAATTTGATGGCACAGGCACGTCCTATTCCGCTGGTTGCTCCTGTGATTAATATAGTACGATGCATAGTTTTGTTGAGGAAATTGGAAAAATGGTCAGTAAGCTTACAATAGTGTCACAAGATACTAAAACATTCAATATTTAGAATATGACGTCATAAAATACCTATATATTTAATAATCAATACTATAGATGGTTAACAAGGATAATTGCATCTACTGGAAACCCTTGAATTTTGAGTCATTCTGCCTCCAATGTCACCACTCGAAACCAATTCACTTGCAGCTCCCGGAAGCAAAAGTGCAATGTTAAAGTGACTCCGCAGGTTCAGTTGGGAGAATGCAATTAAAGAAATGATGGTTGAAAATCAGGCGAGGGTAAGTGCCAGATTGCTCATCTGATTAAAACTGAGTTGCCTCTCTTCTGCCGACACATGTTCACCGGTGAGAAGATGATCGCTGACAGTTAGAAGTGACAAGGCCTTTACACCATTGCGTGCTGCAAGCATGTAGAGTCCGGCTGATTCCATCTCAACGGCCAGGGTGCCATACTTTCTCCAAATCTCGTAGCTGTCTCCATTATCAGGTTCATGATAGAATAAGTCGGATGAAAGAACATTTCCGGCTTTCACATTTATCCCAAGAGCAGCAGCATTTGCGCTGGCTTTCTGGAGTAACTCATAATCAGCGGTTGGAGCAAAAGTCATTCCGCCAAATGCTCTGGAAACGGCAGCTGAATCAGAAGATGCGCTGACACCCATAATAAGGTCCCTTACATGGACATCCTTACGGATTCCACCACAGGTCCCAACCCTTACCAGAGTCTTTACTCCATAATCCTTGATGAGTTCCGTAACATATATCATAAGTGAAGGCAATCCCATTCCCGTACCTTGTACCGAAACTCTTTTTCCCTTGTAATACCCGGTAAAACCAAGCATTCCACGTACGTTATTGTAGCAAACCGCATTTTCAAGCTGTGTTTCTGCAATATTCCTGGCCCTCAGGGGGTCACCGGGGAGAAGGATAAAATCCGCTATTTCTCCAGCTTTTGCTTCAAGATGTATACTCATTTGTATCGAAAAAAATGTGTGCAAATATACACAGATTAACATCCGTGGCTAAAGCAAATAAAGATTTACAATTGATCCCAAATCCATTCACGGGCATTTACAAAAGCTTCGATCCATGGAGTTACCTGCTCCTTGTTCCTGCTGCTTTCATAATGTCCCCATTGCCAAGGATATATGGATCTTTCAAGATGCGGCATTATGGCCAGGTGCCTTCCATCAGGAGAAGCAAGACAGGCCGCATTAAACATGGATCCATTGGGATTTCCCGGGAATTCAGGGTATGAATACTTCGCCGGAAGTGAGTATTTCTTTTCTTCATAAGGAAACCAGAATTTACCCTCTCCATGCGCTACCCATATTCCCAGCCTGGAACCTGCCAAAGTGCTCAGCATAACCGTGGAATTCTCCTGTATATCTATTGTAAGGAAGGAGGATTCATATTTATGGGTATCATTATGCAGCATTTTTGGCTTTTCCTCATGATCACGATTAAGCAATCCGAGTTCTACCATCAGCTGACAGCCATTGCAGACACCAAGTGATAAGGTATCCTTCCTTGCATAGAACCTGTCGAGTGCTGATTTTGCCGTTTCATTGTATAGGAATGCCCCGGCCCAGCCCTTTGCTGACCCAAGTACATCACTGTTTGAGAATCCTCCGACAAAAACAATCATGTTTATATCATCCAGAGTCTCCCTTCCGCTGACAAGGTCAGTCATATGGACATCCTTCACATCAAATCCCGCCAGATGCAGCGACCAGGCCATTTCCCTGTCGCCGTTTGAACCTTTTTCCCTGATAATTGCTGCCTTTATTCCAGTGAAGGAATCACGCTTAGGGTCAATTGCATATTGCTCAAACTTCCCGGTAAAATTGTCTGGAAAGATATACGACCTGAGATGCTTTGCATAATTTGCAAAACGCTCGCCGGCTTTTACCTCTCCGCTCTGTTTCCTGTCGAGAAGATAGGAAGTCCTGTACCAGTCATTCCTGAGTGAATCAATATCGAAGCTGGTTTCAATTCCCTCATTGATAACTTTTAATTCCCTGCCCGGACTTAGCTTTCCAAGCACCTGGAACTTCAGTCCAAGCTCATGAAGGAAAATACTTGTGAAATCAACATCCTTCACCTGCAGTATCACTCCCGGATTTTCGGCAAATAGCTTGGTTATTAAATCTTTGGCTTCCAGACCATCAACACTCACCGATGCTCCAATTCCCGGCTGGGAAAATGTCATTTCAAGCAGGGTTGTAATTATTCCTCCGGAGGATATATCATGTCCTGCAAGTACCACTCCCCGGCTGATCAACTGCTGAACAGCATTGAAAGCCATGCTGAAATAGGTGGCATCTTTTACATCCGGGACTGAGGTACCAAGTTGATTTACTACCTGGGCAAAACTGCTGCCACCTGTCTGAAGCGGCATTCCAGAGAAATCCAGATACACCAGACTGGAGGTAAACTCAGGTTTCAATGCAGGAGAAATGCAGCTTGTGATATCACTGACTTCTCCAACAGCAGTAATGATTACTGTTCCGGGTGAAAGAACGGCTGTTCCATCAGGATACTTTTGTGTCATCGACAAGGAATCCTTACCGGTTGGGATGTTAATTCCCAATTCAATTGCAAATGCACTCGCAGCCTCAACTGCTGAATAAAGGCGTGAATCTTCACCCGGATTCTTGCAGGGCCACATCCAGTTTGCTGAAAGTGATAAACCTTTAATGCCACCTTCAATAGGAGCCCAAACTATATTGGTAAGAGCTTCGGCAATGGATAGTCTTGAACCTGCTGCTGCATCAATCAAACCTGAAACAGGTGAATGTCCCAGTGAAGTGGCAATGCCTTTCCTGCCCTGGTAATCCATGGCTACGACACCAAGATTGTTCAACGGAAGCTGTAATGGTCCGGCGCATTGCTGCAAGGCAATTTTACCGGTCACTGATCTGTCGACCTTATTCGTGAGCCAGTCCTTGCAGGCTACTGATTCAAGCTGAAGTACAGCCCTCAGGTATTCTAGAAGTTTCTCAGGAGCATATGTCAGTTCGCCGAATTTTGAATTGACTGTAGTATCCTTAATAACGGTTCTGGGAGGTTTTCCAAAGAGATCTTCAAGTTGAAGATCCAGTGGTTTCTCACCATTCCCGGGATTTTCGATTTTGAAATGCATGTCGCCGGTGATTTCTCCCACTTCATACATTGGAGCCCTTTCGCGGGAAGCTATTCTCGAGAGGTAAGCTGAATCCTTGGCATGCATTACAAGGCCCATTCTCTCCTGCGATTCATTGCCGATAATCTCTTTTGAGGACAAGGTTGGATCACCAACAGGGAGTTTTGTAATATCAATGGTTCCGCCCTGCTCTTCCACTAACTCGGAAAGTGAATTCAGGTGTCCTCCGGCTCCATGGTCATGGACAGAAATAATCGGATTTACATCGCTCTCCGAAAGTGCCCTGATTGCATTGTAAACACGCTTCTGCATCTCAGGATTGGAGCGCTGAATGGCATTCAGCTCAATGTTACTGTGGAATTCACCGGTTGCCACTGAGGAGACTGCACCTCCGCCCATTCCGATGCGGTAGTTGTCGCCACCCATCACCAGCACCTTATCTCCCTTTGCGGGATGTCCCTTGAGACTATCTTCCTTCTTTCCGTATCCGATACCACCGGCAAGCATGATTACCTTATCGTATCCGTAAGTACGTCCTTCTTCCCGATGCTCAAAAGTTAGGACAGAACCACAAATCAGGGGCTGTCCGAATTTATTTCCAAAGTCACTGGCACCATTGGAAGCCTTCACAAGTATCTCTTCCGGAGTCTGGTAGAGCCATTTCCTTTCGGGAACGGCATTTTCCCAGCTTCTACCCTCTTCGGATCTTGGGTATGAGGTCATATAGACTGCTGTCCCAGCTATCGGGAAAGAGCCCTTTCCTCCTGCCATTCTGTCACGAATCTCTCCCCCTGAACCTGTGGCAGCACCATTAAAAGGCTCTACAGTGGTTGGGAAGTTATGGGTTTCAGCTTTAAGGGAAATTACGGTATCAATGGGTTTCGTTTCGAAGAAATCAGGCTTATCGTGTGTAGCCGGAGCAAACTGCACCGAGCGGGGACCCATGATGAATGCTACATTATCCTTGTAAGCTGAAACGATAGTCCCGGGATTTGCAGCAGCTGTATCCCTGATCAGTCGGAAAAGACTTTTTTCCTTTTCAACGCCATCAATAATAAAGGTGCCATTGAATATTTTATGACGGCAATGTTCCGAGTTAACCTGAGAGAAACCGAATACTTCGCTGTCGGTGAGTTTTCTTCCCAGCTTATCACTGAGTCCTCTGAGGTAATTCACTTCATCATCACTGAGTGCCAGTCCTTCCTTTTTATTGAAGTCGGCGATATCTTCGATCAGGATAATTGAATCCGGAGTTTTATCAATTGTAAAAAGATGCTGATCCAGTCCATTATAAACTCTTTCAAGCATGGGGTCATGAGCAGCATCAACTGATCCGGCTTCGCGGAATTCTTCAATGCGTTGCACTCCTTCGATTCCCATGATCTGGGTAATTTCCACTGCATTGGTACTCCAGGGAGTTACCATTTCCCGTCTGGGACCAATAAAAAACCCGGCTACAGTTTGGTGGTCGTAAAGCCGGGCATTTCCAAAAAGCCATTCCAGTTGTGGTATTGAGCCAGTTGCCGGATCATTGGATAACTGGACAGCATAAACATTGCCGGGATTCCGAAAGAATAGGATCATAGGAGTCTGTTTTCTGCTGCAAAGATAGGCAATAGAAAGGGGAGGAAAAAGACAAAAAAATGTGAAAATGTGAGGATGTGGGGATGTGGGGATGTGGAGATGTGAAGATGTGAAGATGTGAGGATGCGAAGATGTGAGGATGCGAAGCGGGAGTCCGCTGGTTGGTGGATGAGAATTTGAGAATTTGAAAATGTGAGAATTTGAAAATGCGAAGCGAAGCGGAGTCCGCCGGCTGGCGGATGAGAATTTGAGAATTTGAAAATGCAAGGATGCGAAGCGAAGCGAAGTTCGCCGGCTGGAGGATGGAGATGCGAGGATGTGGAGATGTGGGGATGTGAGGATGTGAAAATGTGAGGATGCGAAGCGAAGTGGAGTCCGCCGGCTGGCGGGTGAGTCCGCCGGCTGGTGGATGAAAAAGTGAGCCTGAAGATAGTTGATAACTAGAACATTAGTGTCACACTGAGCCTGTCGAAGTGTCTTGCAACTTGGTAGAATTCAAATCTGTGTTGTTTCATTCCGCCGACTGGCGAATCGTTCTATTTTCATCTACTTGCACAATCAACCCTCGAACAAGGAACCTCGAACCCCGAACCTTGAACCCCGAACCTCGAGCTGAACTTCGAACCTTGAACCTTGAACCCCGAACCTTGAACCTGGAACCTTAAACCTTGAACCTTGAACCTGGAACCTTGAACCCCGAACTTTACAATAAGAGTGAAAATCTTGAATTAATTACCATTCATCAAAGAACTTCCCCCACTCAAAAAGCACATTATGAGGCAAAAAACAAGGGTAAAAAACTCATTTAATACTGATTATTAGTTACTTCATGTTATTTGCTATCTTAAAGGAAGTACCTTTGCAGCACTAAAATTAATTAATGAAAAAATTTGATGAACTCGGCCTGCAGGAAAATATACTGAAGGCTGTGAATGAACTGGGGTTCGAAAACCCCATGCCGGTGCAGGAAGCACTGATCCCCCGAATCCTTGATAACAATTCTGACCTTGTTGGTCTCGCACAAACCGGAACCGGTAAAACAGCTGCCTTTGGCTTGCCACTGCTGCAGATGGTTGACCCGCAACTTAACAAGACTCAGGCAATTATCCTTAGCCCCACACGTGAGCTTTGCGTACAGATTGCCAACGACATCCGCAGCTTTGCGAAGTACATGCCAGGAATCCGCGTCACCCCTATCTATGGTGGTGCCGGTTTTGAAGCTCAGGCAAAAGAATTGAAAGCAGGATCACACATTATCGCTGCCACACCAGGCAGGATGCTGGATATGATCATGCGTAAGAAAGCGGACCTCTCCGAAATTAGATGGCTCGTCCTTGATGAAGCAGATGAAATGCTGAATATGGGATTTGAAGAAGAGGTTAGAGGAATTATTGAAAGTACTCCCGAAGAACGCCACACCTTCCTTTTCTCGGCTACCATGCCCAAGGAAGTTGAACAGATTGCGCTGCAGTACATGCACAAACCTGAAACCATCAGTGTTGGACAACGCAACAAGGGCGCTGTTAACGTTAAGCACAACTATTACGTTGCGCATGCCAAGGATCGCTACAATATCCTGAAAAGGATCTGCGATTATCATCCTGAAATGTATGCAATCATTTTCTGCAGAACACGTCAGGAAACACAGGAAATTGCTGAATCACTGATCCGCGACGGCTATAGTGCCGACTCGCTGCATGGCGACCTTTCACAGGCCCAACGTGATCATGTAATGAACAAATTCCGCCAGAAACATCTCTCCATGCTGGTTGCTACCGACGTTGCAGCCCGTGGAATTGATGTGGATGACCTGACCCATGTTATCAACTACAATCTTCCTGACGAACCGGATAATTACATCCACAGAAGCGGACGTACCGGAAGAGCCGGAAAAACCGGAGTTTGTATTTCCATTGTTAACCTGAAGGAAAAAAGCCGCATCAGGCAGCTTGAAAAACAGGTGGGCAAGGAATTCAACCAGTCGAAGATTCCCAGTGGAACACAGGTTTGCGAAAAGCAGCTTTACCACCTGATCGACAGGATGGAAAATGTTGTAGTAAACGAAGAAGAAATCATGCCTTTCCTGCCGGTTATCTTTAAGAAACTGCAGTGGCTGAGTAACGAAGAACTGATTAAGCGCTTCGTATCCGTTGAGTTTAACCGCTTCCTTGAATACTACAGGAATGCCGGCGACCTCAATGTTGACGAAAGCCGTGAAAGCAATTCATACTCCTCAAGGGAAAATTTCACCTGGCTCTTTATGAGCATCGGCCGCAAAGATGGTATCTTACCTCCGAAATTGCTTGGACTCATCAACGACTACACCAGGAAAAGAGACCTCAGAATCGGTAAGATTGATATAGGCGATACCTTCACCTTTATCGAAGTAGATTCCGACTTTGTTAAGCAATTCATCGAATCCTTCAATGGTAAGTTCATCAACGACCGCCCCATCAGGGTGGATGTTTCCGAAGAACAGAACCGTAAGGGCAGACCAAGCAGAGGCCGCAACGACCGTGATTCAGGCTCCGGCAATTCAGGCCGTTTCCCAAGGAGAGGCGGAAGCAGCAGCAGTTCCTATGGCAGAGGCGGCGATAGCCGTAGTGACAGCCGTGGTGGTGACAGCCGCAGAGGCAGCGATAACAAGGAAGAAAAATGGTATGATGCCGCCCGTGGTAAGGGAAAGAGCAGTACCTCCACTTCCAGTGACGCTCCTAAGGATGGAACCGGAAGACTGAAAGGCAAGAAAAAATGGTAGAATAGTCGCCAGAGTAATCAGGACTGACAAGCCCATATAAAAAGCAAACCCTGAAGATTGACTACCATTGGTAATCACTTCAGGGTTTCTCTTTTGTAATATGTAATGATTATTCCTGGGTGGCCATCCAGCGTTCTGCTTCAATGGCAGCCATGCAACCTGTTCCGGCAGCTGTAATTGCCTGACGGTAAACATGATCCTGAACATCTCCAGCGGCAAATACACCATCAATATTGGTGCGGGTGCTTCCCGGAATGGTTTTGATATATCCCTGATCATCTAGTTCCAGTTGTCCGGCGAACATTGCTGTATTGGGCTGATGTCCGATAGCTACAAAAAATCCCTGCAGCTCCAGTTGTCTCAGATCTCCGGTTTTGCTGTTTCCAACAAGTGCTCCGGTAACAACCTTACCGTCACCCAGAATTTCCTTTGTCGAGGAATCCCAGAGGATTTCAATATTGGCGGCATTCATTACCCTGTGCTGCATGGCTTTGGAAGCTCTGAGCTCGTCGCGGCGGACAATCAGGTAAACTTTACGGCACATTTTGGCAAGATAGGAAGCCTCTTCGCAGGCGGTATCACCACCTCCGACAACTGCTACATCCATTCCGCGGAAGAAGAATCCGTCGCAGGTAGCGCAGGCTGAAACTCCATTTCCGTTATATCTTTTCTCTGATTCCAGTCCCAGCCATTTTGCAGTAGCACCGGTGGCAACAATCACTGTTTCGGCAAACAGATCCTTGCCATCATCAGTGGTAACCTTGAAAGGCCTTTTTGAAAAATCAACGTGGTCAATGATTCCAAAGCGGATATCTGCACCAAAGCGTTCAGCCTGATGTTGCATATCCTGCATCAGTTCTGGTCCGGTGACCCCTTTCGGGTATCCGGGAAAATTATCAACTTCGGTAGTGGTGGTAAGCTGTCCACCCATTTGAAGTCCGGTATATAGTACAGGTTTAAGGTCAGCGCGGGCAGCATAGATAGCAGCAGTGTAACCTGCGGGACCTGATCCAATGATCAGGCATTCGATAACATTCGTATCAGCGTTCATTTCAGGTTTTAATTAAGTCGCAAAATTATAAATTTTCTGCTGCTTAACATAAATTATACCAATATATTACCTGTCTGATTCCAAGATATTTACGCAAGGACTAAAATCCGGTTTCCATGTCAAAATGGCTGAAATACTGTCCCAAGGTGGATGAAAATAAAAAAAATGTATATTTGCACACTCTTTTGAGGATCGGGGTGTGGTCTCGTCACTGGTGACGAGATTGGCTAGCGTATCCGCCGGCTGGCGGGATGGTCGTCAGTTCGAGTCTGAGTTAGTTCTTTATATAAAAACATTGTTCGGGGTGTGGCGCAGTTGGCTAGCGTACTTGCATGGGGTGCAAGTGGTCGTCAGTTCGAGTCTGACCACTCCGACATAATTAAGGTGCCATTTGGCACCTTTTTTTGTTTCCAAAAATCACAATCTATCTCAGTGGCGAAGTTGGCTTGCTTATCCGCCAGCTGGCGGATGGTCGTCAGTTCGAGTCTGACCACTCCGACAAAATAATCAACCACTTACGGCGATAATATCAAGTAAGTGGTTTTTTATTTGCATACAATTTGCATACAACTTAGGTCTAACTTTTATTTAGCCATCAGATCAAGTCCAGATACTATAAATACTAGAGAACTCCAAGACTTCTCATTCAGGTTTGTGCAATACTGGACTTGAAATAGGACATCCTGCGCTAAACCCATTTTTCTCTTTTTCCCAGCCAACTAAAATTTATTTTTCTGTCGGAGTATGATTTCATAGATTTTGTTCATATATTCGTTCTGCTTTTCTCTTCCAGATATGGGGTAAATTTTACCCCATATTAATAAGTAAAAAACAATGCCACGTACCTACAAATCAATTAATATTTCAGAAGAACAACAACGGTTTATCCGGTTGCTCGATGATTTTGAAATTGAAATCTTCAACCTGACGGAGATTGAATCTTTGGTTGGAGTTAAGTTTCAAAACCTGAATATAATACTCGAAAACCTGGCATCTAAAAACTTTCTCACCCGTATCGAACGGGGTAGGTATTGTCGGTCCAATTTTCGGAACGAGAATGTGATCGGTTGTTTTCTTGCCAAAAATGGAACTATATCCTATTGGTCAGCGCTTAATAAGCATGGAATTACTTCCCGTTTTCCAAATAGCATCTTTATCCAGACTGCTTTCAAAAAGAAGGAGAAAATTGTTCAAGGGACATCATACAAATTTATTTGGGTATCTCCAGGAAAAATGACTGGAATTATTACTGAAGGTTATGGGAACAACGCCTTTCGCATTACCGATGTCGAAAAAACAATTATTGATTGTTTCGATTTGCCTGAATATTCAGGAGGTCTCGAGGAACTTTTGCCTGCATTTGCCAATACAAACCTTTCAGGAGAGAAGCTTATTGAATACAGCAAGGCCGTTCACAATAAGGCAGCTCTAAAGCGTATGGGGTTTATTGCCGAATTGTTGGATAAAAAAGGAATGAAGTCTTTTATCCGATACGCAAAATCAGAACTAAACAACTCATATGATGTTTTTGATCCTCCAGGTGAACGTGTTGGTGAAACCATTAGGAGCCTGGAAATTAAGGATGAATATGACAATCCCTCAAATAATAGCTACCAGCAACATCTCAGTCTAATGATTCTCCAGAAGGAAATTGCCATCATAGCTGAAAAACAGAAAATACCTAAAAGCACTATCGATAAAGATTGGGCACTCGGGCATTACCTGGCAGCTATTTATTCTGACCCGGAGCTAAAAGATGTATTGGTTTTTAAAGGGGGGACTTGTCTGCGTAAATGCTGGTTTCCCGATTATCGTTTTTCGGAGGATTTAGATTTCACTAGTCGCACATCATCCTTTCAATTAACCAGAAAACACCTGGAATCAATCTGTTTGCATCTGAAAACACATGTAGGCCTGTTGACATATATAGTTTCACTCAGGTCTTTAAGATTTAAAGATGAACTCACAGGTTAAAGCGATTATTAAGTTCTGGGGAGCAGACCATTCCCCGAACGAGAAACTCCACCAACTCCCGAACGCTGGCTTACAAGTATCAAAATCGAAATAATTCTTTTCGAAATTTTGATTTTCCCACCTGTTTTCAGGCCTGTTAATCATGGGTACTCCGATCAAATCTTCCTTGAGCCTAACGGGGTGCCCTGCTATTCAATTGAAGAAGTCATTTCTGAAAAGATTCGGGCACTTATTCAACGTTCTTACACGGCTCCCCGAGATTTCTTCGATATTTGGTACCTTACCCGTAACAATCCTGATATTGATTATTCGTTGGTGGTCGATAGCTTCCAACGAAAAATGGCATTCAAAGGATTATCGTTCACTGGAATAGACCAACTCATCAATCCGGCAAACGACAAAAGTCTGAAAGCTGCATGGAATAATAGCTTAGCTCACCAACTTCCACCTGCACTATTAGTTGATTATGAGAGTGTTAAAATGGAACTAAAATCACTTTTTGAAAAACTTTTCAGATCCAAGTAGTGTATCATGATACGTAACATGCTTTTAATCAAATACTAGCTACCCATTTTTTTTCGATTGCTCCCAAAACCTGTTGCAATAATTTTTTTTTACATTCACAGGAAAATCACCGATGCGTATGAATTATATAGCAGGAGTTTTGTTAATATAAGTGACGATAGAATCGGTATAGAGATTGAACAAAGTCTACTAAAAGGTCTGATACTACCAGAACCTCTGATCCAGTTCCAACCTCTTCGAGGTTGGCGGATCCATTGACGAATTAATCAACCATAAAATACTTAATGAACAGACAGCAATGCTTCAAGGATGGAACTCTTCGAACCCTCAAACTGAAGCAAGGGTGAGGAGCGGTTATATGAAACCTAAATTGTTGCCCCTACCGTTTTTTATTGAGGACAACGGAACATATTTATGTCCATTGGGTCGGTCGTTGTGAATTGCTCTTAGATTGTAATTTTGATTGACTGAGCACAAAGTATATGTTGTATTGTCAGTGCGGCTGATCAGGAGTTATCCAAATCATACGCGAATCTTCATCTCCTATGAAGGGTCGTTAAAAATTGACATCCTTTTTTTAATTCTTTGACTGAAGCATATTGGTTCTTTTTTCCTTAACAATTCAATGGGCAGAAATATCACAAGAACTCATCTGAAGTTAAACTTCAGGTTCTTTCCAGCCAAAGACAGAGAACTATTAAAGTCATAATTAATATTTTGTCTAAATGTCATCAAGAATATGCCCAATTTAGGACAGACTGCCTCCATACTAATAACCCTATAGGAGATTAGTCCAAAAATAGAATCTTGAACCTGGTCTAACATTTGATTCCAGGAACTCCGAGTGCCTTTCATTAGTTGCTTCAAGTACTATACGATCTCCGCTCGGCATTTCAGTACTACAAGTTCGTTAGAGTTTCATATTTGAATTGTGTTTTAGGTAACCAATATAAAGTTAAATAATCCGTTGTTAGCATTCTGCTTTGTTTATTGTTTGTTATCTTAGACATATTCAAATTTCTACCATTTCGACAGATATCAATACAATGGGAAAAGTAGTAACAGTCCCATTCGAGGCCTGGTTACCGGACGAATCTCGGATTCATTACTGTCTTACTCCCTTGCAACACAGGAGGGTAATGGGA
>JADJHD010000025.1 GCA_016707705.1 Bacteroidales bacterium | reverse complement strand
TCTGAAGCAATCGCCTGATATAGGTGTATTGTCCAGATGTTAGTCCTGTAATTGAATAATTCTTCACCAGATATTCTGGTTTCAGGTCATTGAAGGCTTTGCGCTTTGCGATTCTTTCAGCCGGACTAACCGAATCAAGCACAAACTGCCTGATTTCGGCAATTTTTCGCTGGGCTGCTACATATCCGCTATCAATGAACTCCTGGGTATGGCTGAAATCAATCACCCGTTTACCACCTTCAGCTGAGGTTCAATCATAACTCCGCTTTCACAGATTACATTGTAGTTCGACTTTTCCATCAGCATATTGGTCAGCTGTGAAACTACATTGTCATCTGATGGGGGCTGGGCATTCTGTGCTGCCTTGCTTCCGATAATAATATCCGGAAAGAAGTCTTCATAGGCAACATCGGAAGGGAAATTATTGTACATGCCACCATCGAACAGCAGTTTTCCATTAATTCGGATTGGCTTGAAATAAAATGGGAATGTCATGGATGCCCTGATAGATGAGCCCAGATCACCTGATTTCAGAACAACAGGTTTATTTGCATCCACATCCGATGCCACACAACGGAATGGCACCATCAGACTATCGAAATTGTAATTTGCTGCCGCCGATGCATTTGCAAACAATTCCATGAATGCAAAATCCATACGCACTGGTGACACTATATTGGTAGGAAGTTGTGTTTGCAGAACAGAATCATATTTGAACTTGAAGGTCATCCAGGAAGCATCAGCATAAGGCTTTCGGAAGTAGTAAATATACTGTGGGTCAATGCGTCCCGAAACCCATTCAGTGAACTCGGGTGAGGTTACAAGCTGCTCCATTTCACCAGGTGAATAGCCGGCAGCATACAAGCCTCCAACAATTGCTCCCATTGAAGTTCCCGCAATATAGTCTATCGGAATTCCGGCTTCCTCAAGCGCTTTCAGGACACCAATGTGGCAAACGCCCTTGGCTCCTCCTCCACTCAGCACGACAGCTACTTTCTGGCCGAATAATCCCGTGAAAGGAAAGCCTGAAAGAAGGAACAGGAAAGCAAGACTGAAAAATAGCTTTTTCATGGGAAAACACACAATATAAAACAATAGCAAAAATACAATAAAGCAACCTGCAAAAACACTGCAGCCGCTTTAAAAGCGGCTGCAAGTATTAAAACTTAATCTATATGCTTTTGCAGGAAAAACGACCTTGAACAGGTAATTTCAAAGCAGAGGGCTGGATGGTAATTTAGATTTTAGCCAATGCCTGATCCAGGTCATGCATGATATCGCTGAGATCTTCAATACCCACTGAGAAACGAACAAGACCATCAGTAATGCCGGCTTTCTCCTTTCCTTCTGCTGATACCTTTGAATGAGTCATGGATGCTGGATGTTGAATCAGGGTCTCAACCCCACCCAATGAAACCGCAAGTACAGCAAGCTTCACATTGTCCATCAACACTTTACCTGCCTTGAGTCCACCCTTGAGTTCGAAACTGATCATGCAACCAGGGCCATCCATTTGCTTGCAGGCAAGTTCATACTGCGGATGTGATTTAAGTCCGGGGAAACGCACCCATTCAACTTTTGGATGATTTTCAAGATAGTCGGCAATCTTGATAGCATTTGCCTGAGCCCTTTCAATTCTGATACCCAAAGTCTTGAGTCCTCTGATGACAAGGTACGCCTGATGTGGATCCATATTGAAGCCTATATTCACCATATTGGCACGAAGCTTCTTGTACATGGCTTCATCCTTGGCAACAATCATTCCGGCAACAATATCGGCATGTCCGTTGATAAACTTTGTCATGGAATGCAGAACTATGTCGGCACCCATTTCTATAGGCCTTTGCAGGTATGGACTGCAGAATGTATTGTCGATGGCAACCGGAATACCATGCTGATGTGCCAACTCGCAACAGGCCCTGAGGTCTGTGATGTCAATGGTTGGATTCGAAGGCGTTTCGATATAGAGCAGTTTGGTTTCTGGTCTGATGGCATTCCTGATTTCTTCAATATTTGCAGTATTCACAAAGCTCGCCTTTACTCCAAAGCGTGAATATTGTTGCTCGAGGACTACCCTTGAAGGGCCATACACTGCTGCCGAACTAACCACATGTGCACCCTCACCAAGCAGGGTGAAGTAAATGGTATTAACGGCACCCATTCCTGAACTGGTGGCAATTCCGCCAAAACCTTTTTCAAGAAGGGCTACCTGAGCCTCAAGTGCTGAGATTGTAGGATTCCCAATACGGGTATAGATATATCCGTTGCTTTCACCTGAGAAACATGCTGCTCCATGGTCAGCACTGTCGAACCTGAAAGTTGAAGTTTGGTAAATGGGAACGGTAGCACTTCCCAGAGGATCCTTAAAACCGCCGCCATGAATGAGTTTCGAGTTGAAACCAAGATCGTTTGTGTCCATTATTTATTTTGTATTTAATATGTCAGACTGTTATGTTGACTCCATAAAACGGATCAGGAAACGACCAGAGAAATCCTATCCCAAACCGCTGCAAATATAGATTCCATTTCCGGATCATTGGCCTTCTGATCAAAAGTCTTTTCAAGTTTCTCAAACTGTGTGTCAAAGGGTATGGCTCCAAGAAAGGGTATGCTCTCACGAAGGCAGGTGTCTTCAACCTCTTCAATAAAACCAGATTCTTTTCTGTGCTTGTTTACCAGCAATCCATATTTGATATTCTTCTCTCTCAGGTTGTCTGTTAACGGTAACAGTTTCCTATGCCAGTTTTCTTCAGGATTAACCAATATAATTGCGAAATCAGCATCCCGAAGTGTGGTAAGCACATCTCCTCCCATACCGGGGCCCGTATCGCAAATACTGATATGCTCAGTATTAACCATCCTGTTAAGGGAACAGATCAGTGGTAACAGAAACTCTTCCCTTTCATCAGCAGTGCCTATGCTAATCTGAAAATTATCCTGGTGATAATGAAGTATCTGGCCTGATATTCTTTGTTTATAGGATATCCCGTTTAGATTACATCCAGCCTCGCAATCCCCGCATGCTTCACATTTTTCGGGATCGGTAACAAGGGCTGGTATACTTCTGTCGATATGAAGTGCGCCGCAGTCACATGCGGTTATACAGGCTCCGCAAAACCTGCAACGATCCTTGTCTACTCTGGGTACCTGAATATGGATATCACTGGTTTTAATATCTTTCGCGTCAAGTACGGGAAGCAAATCCGGCTTTTGAAGATCATAGCCCAGAAGATGAACCATCTTTTCCCTGCGGGAACTTATCGTCAAAAAGAGCTTCCATGCGAGCAGGGTACGGCCAGTTGAACCTTCAGAACTCAGAATAACTATTTTTCCTGCCAACGCTTTTGGATTTTAAAAGATATCTGCAAGGCTAATTGCAATAATTTCAGTTACTTGGTTTTTTTCAATCTCGCACCAAACCCATCCAGAACCGAACGCTCCTTTATCCTTCTGAATACTCCTTCATTCGAGCTTTTTACTTCCTCAATAGTGTAGAAGGCATTGGGATTGTATTGCTGAACGATTCCCACAAATCGCTGAACTTCCTTTCTCCTGATAATCGAAAATATCAGCTTCACTTTTCCTTTTGCACCCTCTCCGTCCACAAGCGTAAGCCCGAAATTCTGCTCCTTTAAATTAGAAACTAGTTCCGGAGATTCACTGGAAAGTATAACCCTGATAATGACAGTGCCAAGTGACAGTCGCTCCTCAATGCGAATCCCGATAAAATTACCCATCGCAAATCCAGCCCCATAAGCAATATAACATACCCAGTTATCCAGATGCTGCATAATCTGTCCAACCGCCAGCAACCAGATGATCACCTCGAAGAAACCAAGTAAGGGGGCAATGTACTTCATTCCTTTCGAAATGAATATAAGTCGCAGGGTACCAATACTCTGATCACAAATCCTCGCCAGAAAAATCAGTAAGGGTAGTATCACCCACGCAAATAACTCAGAATCCTGAAACAATGATTGCATAATGCTCTTTTTTACCTCGTAAAAATACGATTATTCAGGCTCATAAGCCGTCCCTTTCCAAAGCGAATATGCTAAACATTTAAGGGCGATCGATGTTACTAATTCCACAACTTCATAATTCTGCAAAATTGCCTATTCGATAAAACCCCAAAACAAATCGGTAAAAGGCCCATATAGCATACAACACCTGCAGAATGCTTATCCTATCTTTGAGGAATTGAATTCCATACCTAAAATCTGATTGCAATGAGAAGAATATCCTACCTGATTCCTGCACTATTGCTGATTTTCAGCTTAGCCGCATCCTCACAGAATGAAACACGCCTCCTTCGGTTCCCGGCGGTGTTTGGCAACACCCTTGTTTTCTCCTATGCCGGCGATTTGTACCAGGTGGCCTCAAGCGGGGGAACTGCCAGAAAAATCACCTCTGATCCAGGTTATGAGATGTTTCCGAAATTCTCTCCTGATGGCAGTCAGATTGCTTTTACCGGACAGTATGATGGCAATACGGAAATATATGCCATTCCTGCAAACGGTGGAATACCAAAGAGGCTTACCATTACGGCAACACTAGGTCGTGATGATGTTTCCGACCGAATGGGCCCGAACAATATTGTAATGGCATGGACCCCGGATGGGAAACAGATCATATACCGCTCACGCAAACAAACCTTCAATGACTTTGTGGGACAATTATTCTCGGTTTCCAATGAAGGCGGCATGTCGAAGGAACTTCCACTCCCTGCCGGTAGCTGGTGTTCATGGTCGGCTGATGGAAAGAAACTTGCCTATAACAGGGTCTTCAGGGAATTCAGAACCTGGAAATACTACCAGGGTGGAATGGCTGATGATATCTGGATTTTTGACCCTGCCAGCGGTAAGACTGAAAATATTACCAATAACAAGTCACAGGATATCTTCCCGATGTGGTTTGGAGATGAAATCTACTTCTGCTCTGACCGCGACAGGACAATGAACCTCTTTTGCTACAATCTTAAGACGAAGGCCATAAGGAAAGTGACCAATTTCACCGATTATGATATCAAATACCCTTCTGCCGGAGACAATAAAATTGCATTTGAACAGGCCGGAGAAATTCACATTTTCGATATCGCAACTCAAACTGAGAAGAAAGTTTCAATTCGAATAGAAGATGATTTTCTTACCAGCAGATCAGAATTAAAGGATGCAACCCGCTTTCTCGGTTCTGTAAATGCCTCACCCGATGGTAACAGACTTGTTGCTGCAGGTCGCGGAGATATTTTCTCTATTCCTGTTAAGGAAGGTATTACCAGGAATCTCACCGCATCAAGCAACGCCCACGACCGTGAAGGCATCTGGTCACCTGATGGAAAATGGATTGCCTACCTGAGCGATAAAAGCGGGGAATATGAAATCTATATCCAGAAGCAGGATGGCAGTGAACAGGCAACCCAACTCACAGAAGGAGCTGATACCTATAAGTTTACAATAAGCTGGTCGCCCGACAGCAAGAAGATCATGTGGAATGACAAGATGCTCCGACTTCAGTATATCGATATCTCAACTAAAAAGGTAACACTTGTTGACAAATCAAAGTACTGGGAATACGGAAGCTTCGACTGGTCACCTGATAGTAAATGGATAGCCTACAGCCAGCTTCTACCCAATAAATTTAACCAGATCATGCTTTACCAGCTGGAATCAGGTAAAAAGTATGAAGTGACTGATGAATGGTTTAACAGCGATGAGCCAACTTTCAGTGCTGATGGCAAATATCTTGTTTTCACCTCCGATCGCACCTTCAACCCTACTTATTCAGCAGTTGAATGGAATTATGCCTATGAAAAGATGACAAAAATCTATCTTGTGGCTTTGGCTGCCGTTACTCCTTCCCCATTTGCCCTTTCCAATGATGAGGTGAAAATTACTGAAGAAGCAGCTACTCCCAAGACAGAGAACTCCAAAGGCAAGGCAGGGAAGAAAGATGACAAATCGAAGGAAGATGCAGCACCAGCTATTGCAGATGTTAAAATAGACATCGAAGGCATCAGGCAACGTATTGTTGAATTACCTGTTAATGCCTCCAATTATTTCAATCTTTGGGCTGTAGACGACAAAATCTATTACAACGAACAGGGAAATGACGGTCTTACCCTAAATCTCTTCGATCTCAAGGCCAAGAAAAAAACTGAACTGGGCAATGGACTTGTATTTGATATCACCTCTAACGGAAAGAAAATGCTCGTCAGGCAGAATAACCGCTTTGCAGTAATTGACCTGCCATCTTCGAAAATCAGCCTCGATAAGTACATCGATTTGAGTGACGTCAAAGTCATTGTTGATTACCGTCAGGAATGGAAACAAATCTATGATGAAGCATGGAGGCAGATGCGCGATTTCTTTTATGTTTCCAACATGCATGGAGTCGACTGGAAAGCCATGCACGATAAGTATGCAGTACTGTTGCCCTATATCAACCACAGGAACGACCTCACCTACTTGATTGGTGAAATGATCGGCGAATTGAATGTGGGCCATGCCTATATTGGTGGTGGCGAACGCCCGAATCTGGAACGCATTGATCTGGGATTATTGGGAGCAAAACTTAGCCGGGATGCCTCCGGTTTCTACAGAATAGACAGCCTCCTGATGGGAGAAAACTGGACAGGCAGTCTGCGATCACCACTCACTGCAATGGGTGTAGGTGCCAAGACAGGTGAATTTATCACCTCAATCAATGGGAAGTCGACAAAGGATATGAAGGATATTTATCAAGCCCTCATTAACCGAGCCGGCAAGAATGTTGAACTCACCTTGAATGCAAAACCTGAAGAAGGCGGTCGTAAGGTCCTGATAAATCCGATAAAGGATGAGGCACAACTTTACTATTATACATGGGTGCAGAACAACATCAAAAAGGTAAATGAGGCCACAAACGGAGAAGTTGGATATATCCATGTACCGGACATGGGTCCTGAAGGGCTAAATGAATTTGTAAAGTATTTCTACCCTCAGCTTTCGAAGAAGGCTCTGATTATCGATGACCGTGGCAACGGAGGTGGAAATGTATCACCAATGCTCATTGAAAGACTGCAAAGGGAACTTACCCGCTCAAATATCGTCAGGAATGTTGAAGTTCCCGGCTATACCCCGCAGCAGATGATGCTTGGACCAAAGGTGCTGCTGATCAATAACTACTCAGCCTCCGATGGAGACCTGTTCCCCTATGCGTTCAAAAAACATCAACTGGGTAAGGTGATTGGAAAGAGAAGCTGGGGTGGAGTTGTCGGTATCAGAGGCAGCCTTCCCTTCGTGGACGGCGCCGATCTGCGCAAGCCTGAATTCGCTTCCTACTCAGCCGAAGAAAGCAAATGGATTATTGAAGGATTCGGCGTAGAACCAGATATCGAAATAGATAATGACCCTGCACGTGAATATGCAGGTATCGATGACCAGCTAAACAAAGCCATCGAGGTAATCAAGGAAGAACTCAGGAACTATAAGTCTGTTCCGCCTATCCCTGCAGCCCCTGATAAGAGCAAGTAATTGCGGATTGCGGGTTGCGGGTTGCGGATTGGGGATTGTTGGAGATTTGGTGATTTCTTTGGAAAATTCCGGCTTGTGGACAAGGGGACAAGGGGACTGGGGGACAAGGAGATCTTGGGACAGGGAGACGGGAATTTTAGTGGGTAGAGTTTACGATTTATTTCGGATTGCGGATTGCGGATTGCGGATTGCGGATTGTTGGGGATTGTTGGAGATTTGGTGATTTCTTTGGAAAATTCCGGTTTGAGGACAAGGAGACCGGACAGAGGGGACTGGGGAGACGATTTAGGGGGGGGGGTTGTGTTTTGCCCCGGGGGCCGGGGGGCGGGGGGGGGGGGTTGGAGGCTTTGGGACGGGGAGATTGAAAATGTGGAGCTGGGGCTGCCAGTTGGCGAAAGTTAGTTAAAAGGTACAATCAAAATCAGTCCGCTGGCTGGCGGATCAGTCGGATCTGTCCGCCGCGGCGGACATCCGTGTTCTAATTCTTGCTACTTGCAAAATCTGGAACTCAGAACTCCGAAACTCCGAACCCCGAACCCATTCAACAGCATCCAAAATCCCATACATTTGCAATGAACCAAAACAGGACGAATGCTTAGAATACTGCTTGCACTTTTTGTTGTCATAATAGCATGCTCTTCAGGGAAGGCACAGGATATTCTTGATGCCAGTGCTGACACTGCAGGACTAGCCAGGATGACAGTCCTTTCCAGATGGCTGATTGAATATGAGGAAGTCTCCTTGTATATGACTGAGGAAAAGGAAGAATACAAAAAGACACCCATTGTGCGTGCTGGTCAGACAGGTTTTGCATACCAGGATGGGGAAAGTAGTTGGCATGTTATTTCAGGCAAAATGTCAGAAGGAAATTTCATCCCAGCAATGCACAGAATTTTGCTTCAGGATGGAAAGATCAGCGAAGGCAGTCTGGAACAAAATCCGGATTTATCCAGCTATGCATCCGCCCTTCAAAATTGCTATGCATCATTTAAGGAAGTAACCGATACAATTGGAGTTCATTTTAATCAGTTTATAAGAAAAAAGGCCGAAGGTGAATATGAAGTATACTTCCTGCCGGCATTCCAGCCCAGCGGACAAGCAATATATGGCTGCGAATGGAAAGGGATTTGGGACTCGAAACTTAAGAAGGTAAAGGACGTCAGTTTATATTGTGCTGGAGTAAAGGGAATCTGGATTGGTCAGCCCAGAGTTCTTTGGCTGAATTACCGCGATTGTAAAGCAATTACGCTTGGAGGAGTTTTCTTTATGGAATACTTCCAATCCTTTTTCAAAACAATTAATCTCGATACTCAACTCTTTACTTTAAGCAAATCTGAAGAAGGTATATGGAATCTGAAAAAGAAAGCACAATGATGCCTTTATTAAGATTGCTGTTATTATTAAACAACGTCAACTAAGTAAGCAGAATATTTTAGCCTGTCCACATTTTGTCCACACTTCACTTGTAAAGCAGGATTAATGCATATCGATTAAATGCATGTTACTATAAAAGAGGCACTTATAAAATACGATTAAGATAGAGAGTACTTCAATTGTTATTAATAATAACATAATCAATTGATAATTATAGCATAATAGAAAGTTCAGAGAATAAAAACGGATATAATGTCCACAATAATTACTAAAATAATTTATTAATTCTGAAGATGTAGTATATTTGTAGGTTGTTACCATTAATGATTTAGGCAGTTTGTTCTATCCTGTTTACTTCTGTAGTAATTCAAAGTTAATTTCAATATTTCAAACACTAAGCTCCTGGTGGGCGGACATTTCTAAAATATAATTTCTGTTATGTTCGTTTGAGCGGTGTTTAGCAACCAAATTTTAATTCATAATCTAATCCATGGAAGAGAAAATCAAAAAAATCGCGATGTTCATCGATGGCACTTTCTTTTTGAAGGTGAATTCCTACTATCGCTATCATCACGAAAGAAAGAGCACCATTAATTTTAACGGACTTGCTGAATTCCTGCGCGATGAAGTCTCAAAACTCGAAGGTTGCGACAAAAAGTATTGCCAGGTTGTTGAAGTCCATTGGTTCAGGGGTCGCTATTCTACCAGTCAGCTGGAAAAGAAGTACCCAGACGATACCTATCGGCTCACCCAAATGACAAATGAACGCCGTATTGACGATATCTTCATGTATGAAGGCATTGTCACTCACAACTATCCTTTGCTGGTTGACTCCCGCACTGGAGAAGCTGAAGAAAAAGGAATCGATGTGTGGTTTTCACTCGAAACCTATGAGCTTACCATTCTCAAGAAATTCGATGTGGTCGTTCTGATCGCAGGCGATACCGATTATGTTCCCCTTATCCGCAAAATCAATGGATTGGGTACACGCGTTATGGTACTAGGATGGGATTTCAATTACGAAACCACCTCCTCAGCAGGAAGAACCTACAAGGTTACTACCCGCACAAGCCAGGCTCTTATCGACGAATGTGTCTATCCTATCATGATGGATAAACGCATCGACGACAGAACCAGCAAAAATGATCCTATTGTGAACGCTTTGTTCAATGTCTGACTAGCTAGACCAACCAGGGAGCATACTCCCTATCATGGTGATTCGTCAGACAACAAGACTGATCCAAATAATTCATAACACAGAAAGGCTGCCGACATCCGGTGGCCTTTCTTCTTTTATATGTCTTTATCTAATCCATTCCGTTCCAGACCCCGCTTGGTAAATTAAACTCCAGACTACTGGACAACAAAGTTCTGCACTGATCTTCATTTGACTCATAACCCGGAATAGCCTGTCCATAAATCGATGTCTGATCAGATAATTTTTCAAATTGACGAAAACTAGCACTGCTAAAGGGATTCAGACTAAAACTTTATCCTCATATCATTCTGATTATCACAGGAATTTTCATACTTGCTTGCAATATTGCTTTTTTTTGTAATTTTGCAGTTCGTTCATTGCATACCACTTATCTAGAAAGGCGGAGGGACTGGCCCTGTGATGCCTTAGCAACCTGCATGAACTGCAAGGTGCCAATTCCTGTTCCGAGAAATCGGAAAAAGATAAGTCAGATGAAATTGCCCAGCGCACGCTCTTCTGACTTGCCGAAGGGCTTTTTTTATGCCCTGAAGCAAGCTTTTCCAGGTAAGTGGAGATTTAATTAAAAACTAAAACTCCTTAATACCATGAAAGAGCAAACCAAAATTATCCACTCCATCCCCTCCGATCCCCTTACAGGCGCTATTTCTGTTCCAATCTACCAAACCTCAACATTCGTCCAGGAAGCACCCGGTGTTCACAAGGGTTTTGATTACTCCAGGACCAACAATCCCACCCGTAAGGCTCTTGAAGACCTGATTGCTGTGCTGGAATCCGGTACCCATGGATTTGCATTCGCATCCGGACTGGCAGCCATTGATACTGTTGTAAAAACTGTTCTCTCTGCCGGTGATGAAATCGTTGCCATTGACGACATCTACGGCGGAGCATTCAGGTTGTTCAGTATGGTTTATTCTCAGTTCGGCGTTAACATCAAGTATGTAAACACTCAGGACCTCGCAGAACTGGAAAAGGCATTCACGCCTCAAACCAAACTGGTCTGGATTGAAAGCCCTACCAACCCTACCCTCAAGATCTCCGATATCGAGGCTATTGCCAATCTTGCCCATAAGCATGGAGCTTTGCTTGGTGTAGACAATACTTTTGCAACCCCGGCTTCCCAGAATCCGCTTAAACTTGGAGCCGATGTTGTGATTCATTCTGCAACCAAATATCTGGGAGGACATTCTGACCTGATTGCAGGATTGGTGGTTACTTCTTCCCCTGAACTTGCTGAGAAAATCAAATTCATCCAGAATGCAAGCGGAAACATCCTCTCCCCTTTCGATAGCTGGCTGGTAATCCGAGGAATTGAAACCCTGCATCTTCGCATGAAGCAGCATGCACTCAATGCCTTCGAAGTCGCCCGCTTCCTCGAAACTCATCCGAAAGTGAAGAATGTCTATTATCCCGGACTTACCTCTCATATCAATCATGAGGTAGCCAAAAAGCAGCAGCGGTATTTCGGCGGGATTGTAAGCTTCTCCCTTAAAACTGATACCATTGATGCTGCTACCAGTTTGGTAACATCAACCAAACTCTTTAAACTGGCTGAAAGTCTGGGCGGAGTCAAAAGCCTTTGCTGCCATCCCGCCAGCATGACCCATAAATCCATACCAGCAGAAATGAGACAGCAGTCCGGCATTTCCGACAGCCTTATTCGCTTGTCGGTAGGACTTGAAGAGGCTGAAGACCTGGTTGCAGACCTGGCACAGGCTCTACAAAATGTTTAATACTAATTACTTACTCCGAAAACTAAACTAAAACAGATGATTAACAGGCAAAATATAAACATTGGCCTTTTTGGATTTGGTGTTGTAGGCAAAGGTCTCTGGGATGTACTTGAGCAAACACCGGGACTAAAAGCCAATATCCGCAGAATTTGTGTTAAGAATCACGACAAACCTCGCCCGATTGACCTTAAATATTTCACCTTCGAAAAGGATGAACTTCTGTTTGATCCTGGCATAAATATAATTGTCGAGCTTATTGACGACTCGGAAGCTGCTTTTGAAATTGTGAAAGTTGCCATGAGCAATGGCAAAGGGGTTGTTAGTGCAAATAAGAAGATGATTGCTGAACATCTGGAAGAACTTCTGGACCTCCAAAAGAAATACCAGGTTCCATTCCTCTATGAAGCAGCATGCTGTGCCAGTATCCCAATCATCCGAAACCTGGAAGAGTATTACGATAACGACCTGCTTGTATCGTTGGCAGGCATTGTTAACGGCTCAACCAACTATATCCTTTCCAAAACGGCAGAAGACAAAATTTCATATGAAGAGGCCCTCATGCTGGCTCAGCAGAAAGGCTATGCTGAAAGCAACCCTGCACTGGATGTGGAAGGATATGATGCCAAATATAAGCTCACGATCCTGCTGGCGCATGCATTTGGAATCACTGCAGAACCTGAGCAGATATACAACCTGGGGATACAACGCCTCGGCCCAATGGAACTTCGGATTGCAGCTGAAAAGTCATACAAGGTCAAATTGATAGCACAGGCTTGCCGGCTGAGCGACAATAAGGTTGCCGCCTTCGTAATGCCACAGCTGGTGAACGAGAAAAGTCTCTTCTTTTCGGTGAATGATGTGTTCAATGGGGTGCAAACAGAAACCAGCTTCGCCGACAAGCAGTTCTTCATGGGTAAGGGCGCAGGTGCCTTCCCTACTGCCTCCGCCGTATTAAGTGATATTTCTGCCTTAACCTATGATTATCGCTATGAATACAAGAAGATGGCCCAGCAATCATCCTGCCTTTCCAACGACTTCCTGATTGATGTATTCGTAAGGTATAACAACACAGGGGATGTCCCCTCTTCCGATTTCATCAGCGTTACTGAAAAATATAAATCACTTGAAGGAAATTATATAGTAGGCAAGATTCACTTTGAGAAATTAATCAACAGTGATTGGGCAAAGAATCCGGATATCTCGATTCTCCTCACATCTGCTACCGTTCCTCAGACCGTTGAATTATCAGTCTAAAAAATACGGATAATTTCAGTACTGCATTTCTTTATTAATCTCAATCCCCCGGTTGACAAATGTCATCGGGGTTTATTTTTATTTAGTCTAATTACAAATACTTTTGTCACATCATTTGTGCCACCAATTATAAAATATAAATATGAAAAGAAAGATTACTCTTCGACACTCTGCAGTACTACTGTTAACCCTGCTGCTATCAGCTTACACTGCAAATGCTCAGGACAGGATTTTTACCTACACTTATCAAAGCTCAACTCTGAATAAGGGACAAAGGGAGATAGAGATTTGGAATACCCTGCATTCCGGCAGGAATGACTACTATCGTGGATTAAAGAGCCGGATCGAATTTGAAATGGGACTCGCCTCCAAACTGCAAACATCCTTTTACCTGAATTTTTCATCTTCAACTTCCGGGTTAGTAGTTCCGGGAGAATCATCAGAAAGAATGCTAAGCTCAAATTATGAGTTTGGCTTTTCTAATGAGTGGAAATTAAAATTATCCGATCCATCAGCTAATAAGATTGGCTCGGCAATTTATGCCGAACTGGAAATTTCCCCAAGTGAAATGGCCCTTGAAACAAAACTCATCCTTGATAAACAGTATGATAAGTTCTATCATGCAATAAACATTACAATGGAACCTGAGTGGGAGGCTGAAGCTGGAACTGATGAAATTCTGCAGGAATTTGAATTCGAGTTTGGACTGAATTACGGCCTGGCATGGAATATAAATACTCATTGGAATGCAGGGGTGGAGCTGATGAACATCAATAAATACGCAATGGATGAACATCTTGAGTATGCCGCTGTTTTTATAGGTCCGGCCCTCTCCTACTCAACTGAGAAATTCTGGATTAATTTTACGATGATGCCGCAATTGCCAAGTTTATACCAAAAGGATAAAAATGCCGAAAGCAGTCTTATCTTTGATGGACACGAGAAAATTGAAGCTAGATTATTGTTTTCCTTTAACCTATAAATCCTATGAAACCAACAATTGTAATTATCCTTCTGCTGGCTTTTGCAGCTTGCACAACACAGATTTATGTTCCTTCTGATGCCAACGTTAACAAACGTCAAACTGCTTCACTTGAAGAGCTAAAGCAAGGGCACAAACTTTATGGTGACAAATGCGGTGCCTGCCACAAACTTCCGAATCCTAAGTCGTTCAGTTCACAACAATGGACAAAGATTCTCGAAAAAATGGGGCCACAAGCGAAGCTTGACAAAGCTCAGGTTGACCTGGTATATAAATATGTTGTCAATTACTAGGCAAGAAAAAGATTAAGCATAAAAAAAGCAGCCTGAGGCTGCTTTTTTTTATGCTTGTCCTACAGGACCGCTCAGTTGGAATGGCATATCGCCACCCTCCGATTCCTTTATAGGTCCATGAGCTGCTTCATACTTTGTGATATTGTCCTTCAAAGCACGATACAATCTCTTTGCATGCTGAGGTGTAAGAATGATGCGGGATTTAACCTTAGCCTTGGGTACTCCCGGCATCATTTTAATGAAGTCCACCACAAATTCAGTGCTTGAATGTGTAATAACAGCAAGGTTGGAATAAACGCCTTCAGCCATTTCATCACTCAGTTCAATATTGATCTGGTTCTGGTTCTTTGGATCATTCATGATAAATGGAATTACAGTTAAAGAAAAAAGGCTTATGAAAGTAAGCTTCACAATTGTGAGCCTTATCCTTCATAAGCCTGTATGTTTACATTTTAAAGCTTATTCTGCTTTTGAAGCGAGCATTCTTGCGTACTCTTCACGTGAACCAACAATCAAATGTTCGTACTCACGTAAACCTGTACCGGCAGGAATCAGGTGACCGACAATTACATTCTCCTTCAGTCCGAGCAGTTCATCGCTCTTGGCCTGGATGGAAGCCTGTGTCAGAACCTTTGTAGTTTCCTGGAATGATGCAGCGGAAATCCAGCTTCTTACCTGCAATGATGCACGGGTAATACCCTGAAGCACCTGTTTTGCGGTAGCCGGCTTGGCATCCCTGGCTTCAACCAGTCTCTTATCGCGACGTTTCAGCAATGAGTTCTCATCCCTGAGCTTTCTGGCAGTTATTATCTGTCCTGGCTTCATGTTTCCACTGTCACCCGGATCAACAACTACCTTCTTGCCAAAGATCCAGTCGTTCTCATCATTAAAATCGGTCTTGTTAACCAATTCGCCTTCAAGGAACTTGGTATCTCCGGGATCTACAACATCAACCTTGCGCATCATCTGCCTGACGATTACCTCAAAGTGCTTGTCGTTGATCTTTACACCCTGCAGACGGTAAACTTCCTGAATTTCATTAACGATGTATTCCTGTACCTTCATTGGTCCCTTGATAGCAAGGATGTCGGCAGGAGTTACAGCACCGTCGGAAAGAGGAGTACCAGCCCTTACATAGTCATTCTCCTGTGCAAGGATCTGCTTGGTGGTTGGAATGAGATAACTGCGTTCTTCACCAGTCTTGGTGGTGATAATAACCTCACGGTTACCACGTTTCAGCTTCTTGCCGAAGGAAACAACACCATCAATTTCAGCTACGATTGCAGGATCGGATGGATTACGTGCTTCGAATAACTCGGTTACCCTTGGCAAACCTCCGGTGATATCACCAGTCTTACCAACAGCGCGAGGAATCTTAACAAGTACTTCACCGGCACGGATGCTTCCTCCGTCTTCAATCTGGAGATGCGATCCTACAGGAATATCATAGTTCCTTAATTCCTCACCTGCCTCTGAGATGATCTTGATAACAGGATTCTTGGTCTTAACGCGTGATTCAATGATAACCTTATCCTGATAACCGGTCTGCTCATCTGCTTCCACCTTGAAGGTTACCCCTTCAATGATATTTTCAAATGCAATCCTACCGGTAACTTCTGAAAGGATAACCGCATTGTATGGATCCCATTCAGTAATCAGGTCGTTCTTCTTTACATCTTCACCATTCCTAAGATACAGATTGGCTCCGTATGGAATATGACCGGAAGCAAGAACGATATTGGTATTCCTGTCGATAATCCTCATTTCCGCTGAACGGCCGAGAACAATATCGTAGGACTTACCATCTTCATTGGTATAGGTTACAGAACGAAGCTCATCAATCTCAATCATACCTTCGTACTTGGCAATAATGCGTGATGAGGATGCAATGTTTGCACCGGCAACCCCTCCAACGTGGAATGTACGAAGTGTAAGCTGTGTTCCTGGCTCACCGATTGACTGTGCTGCGATTACTCCTACAGCCTCTCCCTTTTGAACCAGTCGGCCTGTTGCAAGGTTACGTCCGTAACACTTGGCGCACACACCCTGCTTGGATTCACAGGTAAGTACTGAACGAATTTCAACTGCTTCAACAGGTGATTCTTCAATCTTCTGACAAACTTCTTCAGTAAGCTCAAATCCGGCAGCAGCAATCAATTCACCAGTCTGTGGATGATAAATATCATGCAGGGAAACACGTCCAAGAATACGGTCGTAGAGTGATTCAACCAATTCCTCATTTTTCTTGAGGGCAGTGGTCATCAGTCCGCGCAATGTTCCGCAGTCTTCTTCCGAAATAATAACATCCTGAGCAACATCCACCAAACGACGGGTAAGGTAACCGGCGTCAGCAGTCTTGAGAGCAGTATCGGCAAGACCCTTACGGGCACCGTGAGTTGAGATAAAGTACTCAAGAACCGAAAGACCTTCCTTAAAGTTGGAAAGAATCGGGTTCTCGATAATTTCACCTCCTGTAGCTCCTGACTTCTGTGGTTTGGCCATAAGACCACGCATACCTGAAAGCTGGCGAATCTGTTCCTTAGAACCACGGGCTCCTGAATCCAGCATCATATATACCGGGTTGAATCCCTGCTTGTCCTTGGAAAGGTCATCCATTACCTTGCGGGTAAGGTTGGAGTTGGTATGGGTCCAGATATCAATAATCTGGTTGTAACGTTCGTTGTTGGTGATGAATCCCATGTTGTAGTTGCTCATCACTTCTTCTACTTCACCATTGGCTTTTTCAACAAGCTCTTCCTTCAGTTTCGGAACGATTACATCACCGAGGTTAAAGGAAAGTCCGCCCCTGAAAGCCATCTGGTAGCCCATATTCTTGATATCATCAAGGAAAGCTGAAGTTTTGGCAGTACCGGTTTTCTTCAGGATGTCACCGATGATATCCCTGAGGGATTTCTTGGTGAGCAGCTGATTAATGAAACCGTATTCCTTTGGAACTACCTGATTGAACAGAACGCGTCCAACTGTAGTCTCAATAGTCCTTTCTACAAATTCTCCGTTTTCTTCTACAGGTACCCTTACCTTAATATGGGCATGCAGATTAACTCTTTTTTCATTGAAAGCAATGATTACTTCCTCTGCAGAGTAGAAATTCATTCCTTCACCTTTTACAATGAAGTCCCCTTCTGTTTTGCGGCCCTTTGTAATGTAGTAAAGGCCCAATACCATGTCCTGTGAAGGAACGGTAATAGGTGCACCGTTTGCAGGGTTAAGAATGTTATGAGCGGCAAGCATCAGAATCTGGGCTTCCAGAACAGCTGCATTTCCAAGTGGAACGTGAACTGCCATCTGGTCACCGTCGAAGTCGGCGTTGAAAGCCGTACAAACCAATGGGTGGAGCTGAATAGCCTTGCCCTCGATAAGTTTAGGCTGGAAAGCCTGGATACCAAGCCTGTGAAGTGTAGGAGCACGGTTCAGGAGAACAGGATGCCCCTTAAGGATATTTTCAAGGATTTCCCATACAACAGGGTCTTTCCTGTCAACAATCTTCTTTGCTGATTTAACGGTCTTTACAATACCTCTTTCAAGCATTTTCCTGATGATAAATGGCTTGAAAAGCTCGCTTGCCATATCCTTTGGCAAACCGCATTCGTGAAGTTTAAGTTCCGGACCAACAACAATAACTGAACGGCCTGAGTAGTCAACACGTTTACCGAGCAAGTTCTGACGGAAACGTCCTTGTTTACCTTTCAGACTGTCGCTGAGTGATTTCAGGGCGCGGTTTGATTCCGTTTTTACGGAGCTGGCCTTGCGTGAGTTATCAAACAGTGAATCAACAGCTTCCTGAAGCATACGTTTTTCATTACGCATGATAACGTCAGGAGCCTTGATTTCAATAAGTCTTTTCAGACGATTGTTACGGATAATAACCCTGCGGTAAAGGTCATTGAGGTCAGAGGTGGCGAAACGTCCGCCATCCAGTGGCACCAAAGGCCTGAGTTCGGGTGGGATAACAGGAACCACTTTCACGATCATCCATTCCGGCCTGTTCTCGGCACGGCTCTTGGCATCGCGGAATGCTTCAAAAACCTGCAACCTCTTCAGGGCTTCCGACTTACGCTGTTGCGATGTTTCGGTATTAGCCTTGTGACGAAGATCGTAGGATACAGCATCCAGGTCAATCCTGTTGAGTATATCTGCCAGGGCGTCAGCACCCATTTTGGCAATAAATTTATTCGGATCGCTGTCCTCGAGGTATTGATTTTCCTTAGGCAGTTTATCCAGAATATCAAAGTATTCTTCTTCTGTCAGGAAATCGAGGTATTTAACACCCTCGCTATCCATAACACCTGGCTGAACAACCACATATCTTTCATAATAAATGATTGCATCCAGTTTCTTGGAAGGAAGTCCAAGCAATGCACCGATTTTATTCGGAAGTGAACGGAAATACCAGATGTGGGCAACAGGAACAACCAATTGGATGTGTCCCATGCGTTCACGCCTGACTTTTTTCTCAGTGACTTCCACACCGCATCGGTCGCAGACGATACCCTTATAACGGATACGCTTGTACTTTCCGCAATGACATTCCCAGTCCTTTACGGGACCAAAAATGCGCTCGCAGAACAGACCATCGCGTTCCGGCTTATAGGTTCTGTAATTGATGGTTTCGGGCTTGAGCACTTCACCACTCGAACGTTCCAGAATGGATTCCGGTGATGCAAGGCTGATCCTGATCTTGGAGAAATTACTGCTGGCAGTGTTTTCTTTTCTGAAAGCCATATATCAAGAAAGGATTTACTTATTGATTAATTGTTGAATGCCTCGTAATGAATAATTTGCGACAAGCTGTATCTACCCTTTTTACAGGGCAGATACAAGCCTTCCGCTATATTTATTCAAAACTTACGTTAAGTCCGAGGCCTCTTAATTCGTGCACAAGCACATTGAATGATTCAGGAATTCCCGGTGTAGGCATATTTTCGCCCTTCACGATGGCTTCGTAAGCCTTGGCACGGCCTACAACATCATCGGATTTAACCGTCAGGATTTCCTGCAGGATATTTGCTGCACCGAAAGCTTCCAGTGCCCAAACTTCCATTTCCCCAAAGCGCTGTCCACCAAATTGTGCCTTACCACCGAGAGGCTGCTGAGTAATCAGCGAGTAAGGTCCAATTGAACGGGCATGCATCTTGTCGTCCACCATATGGTGAAGCTTCAGCATATAGATGTAACCAACGGTAGCTGGCTGGTCAAATTGTTCGCCTGTACCACCATCACAGAGGAATACCCTGCCATTGTGAGGCAAACCTGCCTTGTCCATCAGCTGGTTGATCTGTTCAATATCTGCACCGTCGAAGATCGGGGTTGCAAACTGCATTCCCAGGTTAGCTCCTGCCCAGCCGAGAACAGTCTCGAAAATCTGGCCAAGGTTCATACGTGAAGGTACACCAAGAGGATTCAGTACAATGTCGACAGGCGTGCCATCAGGCAGGAACGGCATATCTTCCTCACGGACAATACGGGCTACAATACCCTTGTTTCCGTGGCGACCGGCCATCTTGTCACCCACCTTGAGCTTGCGTTTCTTGGCTACATATACCTTTGCCATCTGCACAATGCCATTGGGGAGTTCATCACCAACGGTTGCAACAAATTTCTTGCGGTTGTATACGCCAAGCAACTCCTTGTACTTAATGATAAAGTTGTTGATCAATGATTTGATCAGGTCATTCACATCCTTGTCGGTGGTCCACTTGTTAGGATTGATGCTATTGTAATCCAGTCCAAGCAGCATTTTCTGTGTGAACTTCACCTTTTTGGGCACAACCTCATTCTTGAAGTTATTGTAAACACCCTGTGAGGTCTTTCCACTTACAAGTACTGTGAGTTTATCAACGAGTTTCTGTTTCAACTCGTTTGTGCTCTTTCCAAATTCTTCGTCAAGATCCTTAACGATATCCTTTTCCTTGGCTTTGAGCTTCTTATCCTTGATAACACGTGAGAAGAGACGCTTGTCAACAACCACACCCTTCATTGAAGGAGGTGCCTTGAGAGATGCATCCTTAACATCACCTGCCTTGTCGCCGAAAATGGCGCGCAGCAGTTTTTCTTCAGGAGTAGGATCACTTTCTCCCTTGGGAGTGATTTTTCCAATCAGGATATCACCTTCATTAACTTCGGCACCGATACGGATCAAACCGTTCTCGTCGAGGTCCTTTGTGGCTTCCTGACTGACATTTGGAATATCATTGGTGAGTTCCTCAACACCACGCTTGGTATCACGAACTTCAAGAGTGAATTCTTCAATGTGCAGGGAGGTAAAGATATCTTCCTTAACAACTTTCTCTGAAATAACGATAGCATCCTCAAAGTTGTAACCCTTCCATGGCATGAATGCCACCATCAGGTTACGGCCAAGAGCAAGCTCTCCGCCACGGGTTGCATATCCTTCACAAAGCACCTGGCCCTTTTTAACCTTGTCACCCTTGCGAACAATAGGACGCAGGTTGATACAGGTATTCTGGTTGGTACGTGAGAATTTGGTAAGGCTGTATACTTTCACATCATCGTCGAAGCTAACCAGGCGTTCTTCATCAAGCCTTGCATAGCGGATAACGATCTGGGTAGCATCTACATACTCAACCATACCATCACCTTCGGCATTGATAAGAGCTCTTGAATCCTGAGCCACCTTACCTTCAAGACCGGTTCCAACGATAGGAGCTTCCGGATTGAGAAGGGGAACGGCCTGACGCATCATGTTCGATCCCATGAGGGCGCGGTTCGCGTCGTCATGCTCAAGGAACGGGATAAGTGATGCAGCTATGGATGCAATCTGATTGGGAGCGATATCGATAAGGTCAACCTTTTCACGCTCGATAAGTGGGTAATCGGCAAGGTAACGCACTTTAACGCGTTCCGAAACCATCATACCATCCTTTTCAATGTCAGTGGTTGCCTGAGCAATAATCTTGTTTTCTTCCTCTTCAGCACTCAGGTAAATGGTATCGTTAAGCTCAACCTTACCTTCGATAACGCGTTTGTATGGCGTTTCGATAAAGCCAAGCTTATTGATCTTTGCATAAACGCAGAGGGAGGAGATCAAACCGATGTTCGGTCCTTCAGGTGTTTCAATGGTACACAAACGACCGTAGTGGGTGTAGTGAACGTCACGAACCTCAAAACCTGCCCTTTCCCTGGAGAGACCTCCTGGTCCGAGAGCGGAAACCCTGCGCTTGTGGGTGATTTCACTCAGCGGGTTGGTTTGATCCATGAACTGTGAAAGCTGATTGGTTCCGAAGAATGAATTGATAACGCTTGACAAAGTCTTTGCGTTGATCAGGTCCATCGGGGTAAATACTTCGTTGTCGCGCACATTCATGCGTTCGCGGATGGTACGGGCCATACGGGCAAGACCAACGCCGAACTGATTGTACAGCTGTTCTCCAACGGTACGGACACGACGGTTGCTAAGGTGGTCGATATCGTCAACTTCAGTACGGGAATTGATAAGTCCAATCAGGTACTTGATAATTGAGATGATATCTTCCTTGGTAAGAACGCGGGTTTCAAGATCAATGTCGAGATTCAGTTTCTTATTGATCCTGTAGCGTCCAACATCACCGAGATCGTAGCGCTTATCGGAGAAGAAGAGCTTCTCGATAATACCCCTGGCAGTTTCCTCATCAGGTGGTTCAGCGTTACGAAGCTGGCGGTAGATGTACTCCACAGCTTCCTTTTCGTTGTTGGCGGTATCTTTCTGCAGGGTATTGAAGATAATGGCAAACTCCTGGGAGTTGACATCTTCGCGATGCAGAAGGATGGACTTGGCACCTGAATCCACGATCATGTCAACATGATTGGATTCCAGAACGGTTTCGCGGTCAATGATAACCTCGGTACGTTCAATGGAGACAACTTCACCTGTATCTTCATCACCGAAATCTTTGATCCAGGATTTAAGAACCCTGGCTGCGAGGCGGCGACCAATATATTTCTTGAGTCCGGCCTTGCTAACCTTGATTTCTTCGGCGAGGTCAAATATCTCGAGGATATCCTTATCGCTTTCGTAACCGATGGCACGCAGCAAGGTTGTGACAGGTAATTTCTTTTTCCGGTCGATGTAGGCATACATCACGTTATTGATATCCGTGGTGAACTCCATCCAGGATCCCTTGAATGGGATAATCCTTGCGGAATAGAGCTGCTGCCCGTTTGTATGGTAGCTGGTTCCGAAGAATACACCGGGTGAGCGGTGCAACTGAGAAACAACCACTCTTTCTGCGCCGTTGATAGCAAATGTACCTTTAGGAGTCATGTAGGGGATCATTCCAAGATATACATCCTGGATGATGGTTTCAAAATCCTCATGCTCCGGGTCGGTGCAGTAAAGTTTTAATTTGGCCTTTAGCGGAACGCTGTAGGTCAGCCCTCTCTCAAGGCATTCCTCGATGGTATACCTGGGGGGGTCAATATAGTAATCCAGAAACTCCAGAACGAAATTATTCCTGGCATCCGTAATGGGGAAGTTCTCGGCGAAAACCTTGAACAGTCCTTCATTAATACGATTGTCAGGATTAGTTTCCAACTGGAAAAAATCCTGGAATGACTTGATCTGAATTTCGAGGAAATCGGGATATTCCGCCTGAATCTGCGTAGTACCGAAGTTGATCCGTTCGATTTTATTTGAAGCCAAGGCTGTAAAATTTAAGGATTAAAACAAATAAAGTATTTAAACAATTAATCCCGATTTATGAATCGGGAAGGAAACAAACTGCTTATCTACGCGTAAGGCATAAATAAGCAGTCTGTTTGGTAATTGTGCCAAATAGCTTTTATTTACTTAACCTCAACTTCAGCGCCTGCTTCTTCCAGTTGTGATTTGAGGGCATCGGCTTCGTCCTTGGAAACACCTTCCTTGATGGCCTTAGGGGCTGCATCAACGAGGTCTTTAGCTTCCTTGAGACCAAGGCTTGTGAGTTCCTTCACGAGCTTAACAACAGCCAGTTTTGACTGTCCGGCGCTCTTAAGGATCACGTCGAATTTGGATTTTTCTTCAACTGCTGGAGCGTCACCGCCACCGGCTGGACCAGCCATCATAACTGGAGCTGCTGCTGCAGGTTCGATTCCGTATTCGTCCTTGAGGATTTTTGCCAGTTCGTTTACTTCCTTCACTGTCAGGTTAACTAACTGTTCGGCGAAAGCTTTTAAATCTGCCATTTTATTTTTGTTTTAAGTGTTTTACAATAATTTGTTTGATTGTGATTTTTGTGGGGCTCGTTGATCCTGAAATTATTCAGGACGTTCTGATAAGGTTTTGAGCACACCTGATAATGTTTGTCCTCCTGACTGAAGTGAAGAAATAACGTTCTTCGCTGGTGACATAAGAAGGGCAACGACGTCTGCGATAAGTTCATTCTTGCTCTTGATTGCAATCAGAGCGTCGAGTTCCTTATCACCGATGAATGTCATTTCCTCAATATAGGCACCTTTCAGCTGAGGTTTATCAGTTGATTTTCTGAATTCCTTGATCAACTTCGCAGGGATATTTCCCTGAGCAGCGATCATAATGGAAGTATGACCTTTCAAAACATTGTACAACGGGCTAAAGTCCTTGCCTGAATTTTCCATTGCCTTATGGAGCAATGTATTCTTCACAACAAGTAACTTGACCTCCCTTTTGAAGCATAAACGACGAAGGCGATTTGTTGCTTCTACGTTCATGTCCGAGATATCGGTAATATAAAGGTAATTGTTTGCCTTTAATTCTTCGGTAAGGGTATCGATCAATTGATTCTTATCTTCTTTTCTCATAAGGATGTTTGTTCTTAAGGATCAAGTACTTACTCTTACCAGGTTTAGGCTGTGATCGATTTTTGATCAATACGTACGCCAGGACTCATAGTACTGGACATAAAAACGCTCTTCATATAGGTTCCTTTAGCAGAGGAAGGTTTCAGTTTGATAATGGTGGAAATAAGTTCCTTTGCATTATCAATGAGTTTATCTTCTGAGAAGGACACTTTACCAACAGAAGCGTGAATGATACCATATTTATCGACTTTGAAGTCAATTTTACCGGCTTTCACTTCTTCTACGGCTTTTCCGATTTCCATTGTAACGGTACCGGTCTTCGGGTTTGGCATCAGTCCGCGAGGGCCGAGGATACGTCCGAGTGCTCCGACTTTAGGCATGATTGAGGGCATGGTAATAATCACGTCCACATCTGTCCAACCGTCTTTTATTTTCTGGATATAATCATCTAATCCTACATGATCAGCTCCGGCTGCTTTAGCTTCTTCTTCCTTGTCAGGAGAACAGAGTACGAGAACCCTAACCACTTTGCCAGTTCCATGGGGCAGGGTAACAATACCACGCACCATTTGGTTAGCTTTACGGGGGTCCACACCCAGACGGACATCAATATCGACAGAAGCGTCAAATTTTGATACCGTAATCTCTTTAACAATTCGAGCAGCGTCAGCAAGCGCGTAAGCAGCGTCCTTGTCGTATTTAGCTAAAGCCAGTTTATGATTTTTAGTCAGTTTAGCCATTTCACGTTAAGGTTATAGAAATGTTACACTTATTTGGATGTAATACTGAAACTTCAGCATTACATTGCAAAAGGGGCTTCGCCTTTAACCGTTATACCCATGCTGCGTGCCGTTCCTGCAACCATTTTCATGGCTGATTCAAGAGTAAAGCAATTCAGATCGGGCATTTTATTCTCGGCAATAGCCTGTACCTGTTCCCAGGAAACAGAAGCTACTTTCTTACGGTTAGGTTCGGCTGAGCCGCTTTTCAGCTTTGTTGCTTCAAGGAGTTGAACAGCTACCGGTGAAGTCTTGATGATAAATTCAAATGATTTATCTTTGAAAACAGTAATGACCACCGGGATAATTTTCCCTGCCTGGTCCTGCGTACGTGCATTGAACTGTTTACAAAACTCCATGATGTTCACACCTTTCGAACCTAATGCAGGTCCTACAGGGGGTGAAGGATTAGCCGCTCCTCCTTTAATTTGCAGTTTGATTAAGCCAGCAACTTCTTTTGCCATTTTGCAGTTGTCTTAAAGGATTTGTAAATGCGGAATTTCGTAACAGCAGTTTAGGATTCCTTGGCAACCTGCATGAACGAAAGTTCAAGAGGGGTTTTCCTGCCAAAGATTTTAACCATTACTTTCAGTTTCTTCTTCTCTTCGTTGATTTCTTCAATTACTCCGCTGAAACTGTTGAATGGTCCATCTGTTACTGTTACGGTTTCACCAACAATGAAAGGGACACTCAGTTCGGCACCTTGCTCAGAGAGCTCATCTACCTTACCAAGTATTCTGTTCACTTCGGCTTGCCTCAGGGGAACGGGTTCGTCCTTCGAGCCAAGGAAACCCAAGACCCCCGGGATGTTACGAATAGTGTGCGGAATTTCGCCTACCAAAACAGCTTCGATAAGAACATAACCGGGAAGGTAGCTACGCTCCTTACTGATTTTCTTACCGTTGCGGACCTGGTAAACCTTTTCCGTAGGAATAAGTACTTGTGAAATAAACTCCTGTAATTTCAGGCGGCTGATTTCACTTTCAAGGTATTGTTTAACCTTTTTCTCATTCCCGCTTATGGCTCTAACTACGTACCATTTTTTCACTTGCTCGCCCATGCCGGATGGTGATTTAAAGGTTGATCAAAAAATATTAGACTGAAATGCACTGTTAAAACAGCAGATAGAACTGCTTCAGCGAAAGCTGAAACGCCTCATCCATCATGAACACGACAAGCGCGATGATTAGGGAAGCAATGGATACGACAACAGCACTATTCTGTAATTCATTCCAGGTAGGCCAGGAAACTTTGTGCACGAGTTCATCATAACTTTCAGTGACGTACTCAACGAACTTATTCTTTGCCATTTTTCTAATATTTTGCACGGGTGGTAGGAGTCGAACCCACAGCCTACGGTTTTGGAGACCGCCACTCTACCAATTGAGCTACACCCGTGTAGTCCATGCCTGTTTAGATAGTCAGCCTCAAAACTGGCCAGACAACCAAAAACATTAATTATTATTGGCAGGAAAGGTGTTCCTCATGACGGGAACACCATTCCTGTTTTATTCAAATAAACTAGTCAAGAATCTCAGTAACCTGACCTGCACCTACGGTACGACCACCTTCGCGGATAGCGAAACGGAGGTTCATATTCATAGCGATTTCTGCGATGAGGTTAACTTCAATCGTGAGGTTGTCACCAGGCATACACATTTCAACACCAGCTGGCAGGGTAATTTCACCTGTTACGTCAGTGGTCCTGAAATAGAACTGGGGACGATATTTATTCTGGAATGGAGTGTGACGACCACCTTCTTCTTTCTTCAGAATATAAACCTCAGCTTTGAAATGCTTATGAGGAGTGATTGAACCTGGTTTTGCAATAACCATACCACGACGGATGGCATCCTTATCGATACCGCGCAGCAACAGACCTGCGTTGTCACCAGCTTCACCAGTATCGAGCAGCTTGCGGAACATTTCCACACCTGTACATACTGATTTAAGTTTTTCTGCTCCCATACCAATGATATCAACTGGATCACCAACGTGGATGATACCTGTTTCAATCCTACCTGTAGCAACAGTACCACGGCCGGTAATTGAGAATACGTCTTCAATAGGCATGAGGAATGGTTTGTCAACCAAACGCTCTGGCAATGGAATCCATGAATCAACTGCAGCCATGAGATCCATAATTTTTTCAACCCACTTTGGCTCCTTATTCAGTCCACCAAGAGCTGATCCCTGAATAACAGGGGTATTGTCACCGTCAAAACCATAGAAAGTCAGCAGGTCGCGGATTTCCATTTCAACGATTTCCAAAATTTCTTCATCATCAACAAGGTCAACCTTGTTCATGAATACAACAAGACGGGGAACACCAACCTGGCGAGCCAGAAGGATATGTTCGCGGGTCTGTGGCATGGGACCATCAGTAGCAGCAACTACGATGATAGCGCCGTCCATCTGGGCAGCACCTGTAACCATGTTCTTAATATAGTCGGCGTGACCTGGACAGTCAACGTGAGCATAGTGACGATTAGCTGTCTGGTACTCAACGTGAGCTGTATTGATGGTAATACCTCTTTCCTTTTCTTCAGGAGCATTGTCAATTGAATCAAATGACCTGTATTCCGAAAGACCTGCATCTGCCAATACGAGAGTAATAGCAGCTGTGAGCGTGGTCTTGCCATGGTCAATGTGACCGATAGTACCGACGTTCACGTGTGGTTTTGAACGATCGAATTTTTCTTTTGCCATGATAATTAATGTTTATGGTTTACTGATTTGGTGTTTGAACATAAAAAATGGAGCCTTTGAGGAGAGTTGAACTCCTGACCCCTTCCTTACCAAGGAAGTGCTCTACCACTGAGCTACAAAGGCTTGTTATTCCAGTCTGCCTACCGTTGACACCAGATTCCGCCAACGGGTAATCATTGAAATCAAGAGCGGAAGACGGGGCTCGAACCCGCCACCTATAGCTTGGAAGGCTATCGCTCTACCAAATGAGCTACTTCCGCAAAAAAACTGTGGGGGGGAGGAGGATTCGAACCTCCGAAGGCTTAGCCAACAGATTTACAGTCTGCCCCATTTGACCGCTCTGGTATCCCCCCAGTAATGTTTTTATTCAAAGAACCTGAGCCGATAGAGGGACTCGAACCCCCGACCAGCTGATTACAAATCAGCTGCTCTACCAACTGAGCTACATCGGCTTATCCCTACTTTTGCACTATTTTCGCCTCTTTAGAATCAATCTACTTTTCAACTATCTTTCCATCAGATGATTACAGAGCCTCTTTTTAAAACAAAAGCAGTCCTTTCAAAAAGGACTGCAAATTTAGACACTTTATTTTAATTACCAAACGTCAGGTAAATATTTTTTCAGATATTTATTCTCCCCGCTGTTTTTCCTTGTGCTTTGCAAGCTGGCGGCGGAGTGCTTCTACCGCTGTATCAGTTGCTTCCTCGAATGATTTACTCTGTTTGCGCGCAAAAAGGTCATTTCCGGGAACCATCAATCGTATTTCTGCAATCTTATTTGCCGGTTCATCTGTATTGTCTACCCGAAGTGTAACCTCACTACCCGTAATGTTATCATGAAGGTTGAGGAGTTTGTCCATCTTTTCTGAAATGAATTCATCTAGTTTCTTGTCGGTCTTGAAATGAACTGAATTGATCTTCACTCGCATAGTTCCTCCTTTTTTTAGGCCCTTGGATGGGCTTGGTTATGAATCTTTTTTAATTTTTCAATCGTATTGTGAGTATATACCTGCGTGGCTGCAAGGCTGGTATGACCAAGTATCTCCTTGATGGCATTAAGGTCAGCCCCATCATTAAGGAGGTGAGTAGCAAAACTGTGACGAAGAATGTGTGGACTCAGCTTCGATTGCGAAGATACCTGAGCCAGTGCCTGGTGAACAATAGTGTAAACCTGACGGGCATTCATCCTTTTACCTGTTGTTGTAACAAACAGGAGTTCGTGATTGTTCTGCCCTATTGAATTATCAATATTCAATCCTGAAATTCTTTGATCATGTGTACCTTCCGGAGCGCCTTTCCCATTATCTGCTGCCTCCTTCTCTCCCCTCTTCATTAGATATATTGCTATTTCACGTGAAAGGTAATCACCAATTGGAATAATTCTTTCCTTGTTTCTTTTGCCCAATACCTTTAATGTATTCTTTGACATATCAATATCAGCAAGTTGCAGCCCCAGCAACTCTGACCGCCTCATCCCGGTTGCATACAATACCATTACAATAAGCCTGTCGCGAAGAGCTTCAAAGGTATCCTCAACCGGTATCCGGCTGAACAGATTATCCATTCTCTCCTTTTCAACAAATACCGGTAAATGCCTGGCAGTTTTGGGGCCTGTAACCTTAAGCATGGGATTAGCATGAAGGGAACCACTTCTCAGACAAAACCTGTAAAAGGACTTCAACGAGGATAACTTACGGTTTACGGAGCGCGGACTGATAGAATGCTCCAATAAATCAACAACCCATGAACGGATTATCTGATGATCAGCTTCCGAAGGGTCATTTATATTGTATTGCGATTGAATATAAGCAGTAAACTGAGCCAGATCCAGCTCGTAGGATATAAGGGTATTCGGCGAAAACCGCTTCTCAAACTTCAGATAATCAAGAAATCTATCTTTCAGCATCCTAAAAAATCAACAGGAAGTAAACCTCGCTCTCCCGACTTGTACTTAGTCAACGCTAAAAATACAACTTTATTTCGGGAATAACAAGTCTTACTTCCTGTTAAAAGGTAAAAAAATTACCTTAAAATCACTTTTCCTCAGCTTGCTGCAGCTGCTGTACGTAAACAGCGTGGAGAATCTCTTCCCTACGTTTTACAGAAGGTTTGGTAAACTTCTGCCTTTCACGGAGTTCTTTAACAACACCGGTTTTTTCAAATTTACGTTTCAGTTTCTTCAACGCGCGGTCGATGCTTTCGCCTTCTTTTACAGGAACAATGATCATGATGGATAAACTTCCTTTCGGTTAGTGATTAATACTGAATTATTTAGAGGGGTGCAAAATTAGTGAAATGTTTTGAATATAAATGCATGATGGAGAATAATATTTCAGAAAGTCTGATTATTCCTGATGGATTGTACCGGACTGCACTGCATACCAGCTTGATCAGAGCGGCTTCTGGAAAATCCTGTATCTTTTGTAAACCGTCCCTCCCATTCGCTCCATTTCCCTTCGCATTCTGGTATTTGTCTCCAGTTCAAGATGAGAGTCAATAAACTCCATGCCTCTTTCCCTTGCAGTTTCAAGCATGCGAACACCCATTATTACATCCAGTCCCTGTCCGCGGAATTCTTCCTTTATCCCTCCCAGCAACAGATTCAATTGCCTGGTATGCTTTCTGGCCGATAATATCCTGAAAATCCCGAAAGGCAATACCCGCCCTCCGGAAGCAATAATACCTTTACTTATATCAGGCATTGCTATTATAAAGGATAGAACCCTGCCCTGCTTATCCCTGATTACCTTGATAAACTGCGGATCTAAAAGTGGCAGGTAACGATTGGCAAAACTATCCATCTCCCACTCTTCAAAAGGAACAAATGCATAAATGCCTGAAAAGGTTTCATTCAAGAGGTGAAGAACTTCATGTATCAATGGCTTGATATCGCGTGTTTTTGTAAACTCCAGTATCTCTATGGAATTTTTCTGCATCGCCCGCTCATAAATTGCCTTGTAAAAAGGCGGGATTTCTTCTGGTATAAGCACTTTGTAAACAACACAATCGACCTTCTTGACATAGCCTTCAGCTTCCAGCAGCGTCGGCATGAAGGGTAAATTTGCGTTGGTTGCCAGGACAATCGGTTCATTAAACCCTTCAATCATAAAACCCTGAGGATCCTTGTCGGAAAATCCAAGCGGACCCACAAGATTGAGCATCCCCTTTTTACGGGCCCAGTCTTCCGTATATGCAATCAAGGCATGGAACACCTCAGGATCTTCCCAGGTTTCCATAAAACAAAACCTGGCATCCTGTTCATTGTGAATCTCATTATACCGTCTATTGATAATGCCCATTATTCTTCCCGACAAAACCCCATCCCTGTATGCCAATGCCAATATGGTATCGCTGTATCCAAACGACTTGTTTTTACGATGACTGAACAAGGTCCATTCATCCATGTAAATCGGTGGCACCCAGTTACTGTGACCTTTATGTATAGAGGCAGGAAGATGTATGAACTTATACAAATCCCTTCTGCTTTTTACTTCCTTGATTTCAATAGCCATGCAATCTGTTTTGTATTCCAATCGGACATTATTGCCAAACTTAATGCAATAATAACAAATATATGTCAGTCTGTTAATACCTGCCCGGCTTGCCGGGTCAACCAGCCTTCTGTGACCTCATGAATGCATCTTTCAGATAATAATGTATGAAATTCTTCATATGAAAACCATCAATTTATATAAAGAGTTACATACATTAAGTCAGAAAAGTTAATTTTGTCCCTTAATTACACATCAACATATATGAATAAATCCGGCCAGTAGTTAGTCCAAAAGACTCAGCCCTGGCGAATTCAATTCAATCATCACTCAAATAACCCTGAAAACTATGGACATACAATACATCGGCGAGCATCTGCTGCCAGGTATACTTGGAAAGACTTTTATTTGGACCAGCTTTTTCATGCTACTCGTTTCCGGATTCTTTTATGTTACCTCCCTCCGGAAAAAAGAACAGCTAAAATCGAAAGTGCGACTTGGTGACACTTTTTTCCTGCTTCATTTTGCGACCCTGATAGCTGCTGTTGTCACACTCTACTACCTGATCTTCAATCATTACTTTGAATATTCCTATGTATGGCAATACTCTGCAACCGATTTGCCAACCAAATTCCTGCTATCCTGTTTTTGGGCCGGACAGGAAGGTAGTTTCCTGATCTGGGCACTATTGCAGGGTTCGCTAGGCTTTATTTTACTTGGCAGGGCTAAGGACTGGAAACCCTGGGTAATGCCAATTTTCCTTTTTGGACAGTTCTTCCTGATGTCGATGTTACTTGGATTGGAATTCAGTAGTTTCAAGATTGGCAGCAGTCCTTTTACACTCCTCAGGGAAATGCCACAGAATGCTGGTGAAGAAATTTTCCGTCAGCCTAACTACATATCCATGATAACTGAAGGCAACGGATTAAATCCACTGCTTGAAAACATCTGGATGATCATCCATCCGCCCTCACTCTTCCTTGGTTATGCGGTTGCACTGATCCCATTCTCATATGCAGTTGCGTCAATATTCCGCAAGGAGTATCATTCCTGGCTGAAGCCGGCAATGCCATGGACACTGGCTGCCATACTCACCCTTGGAATAGGAATTATTCTCGGGGGCCGCTGGGCTTATGAATCACTCACATTTGGTGGTTTCTGGGCATGGGATCCCGTTGAAAATGCCTCACTTGTTCCCTGGCTTTTCCTCGTAGCATCACTGCATCTGATGATTATTGCCTACAAGCGCATGCATTCCTATGCTACTACCTATATGTTCTCCTTCCTGGGCTGGGTTTTCGTAGTTTATGCCACTTACCTCACCCGTTCAGGTGTTCTGGGTGAAACTTCCGTACATGCTTTCGGCGACAGCGGAATGGCATTGCATATGCTTGTTTTCAACGGTATTTTCCTGATCATTCCTTTTGTATTTCTGCTTATTCACAAAAAAGCATTTGCTGCAAAAGACGGCGATGAAGTTATGTCACGCGAGTTCTGGATGCTTATCGGCTCCGTGGTAGTTGCCCTTTCTGCTTTCCAGGTTACCATAACAACTTCAATCCCGGTTATAAACAAGGTGTTGGGAACAACCATTGCTCCTCCCCTTGATAACGTAAACTTTTACAATACCTGGCAACTCCCGTTTGCGTTGCTGGTTGTTCTCCTGATTGGTATCAGCCAGTTTATGTATTATGGAACTACTGAAATCAAACCATTTTTGAAAAAGCTTGGATTCAACTCCCTAATTGCACTGTTTGTAACCGCCATTGTTGCCTTCGGTGACGGAATTGTCAGAATTGACCATATTCTTCTGCTTTTCTTCGTTGTGCTTGCCGCTGTGATATCCATCGGCTTCATAATCCAGTATATCAAGAAAACATCCAACATCGGGGCCTCAATGACCCATGCCGGATTCGCTATTTTTATCCTCGGAGTGCTTCTTGCATTCAGCAATACACTCATTATTTCGAAGAACACCTCCGGAATGGATCTGGGTGAAGCCAAGGACAATGAAGAAAACCTTGTCCTTATGAAAGGTGTAAGCCAGCCTATGGGTGATTATATGGTTACATACAGCAGCAAAGAAGATAAGGGCCGGGAATCCTTTTACAAGGTTGATTTCGTGAATAAAAACGACATTGAATCGGGTAAGATTGCATTCTCTGTTTATCCTTCTGTCAACCATAATAGCAGGATGGGAAATGTTTTCAATCCTGATACCAAGCATTTCTTCAATAAGGACATATACACATTTATCAGCTTTGCTCAGGAAGCATCAGGGCCAGCCGACAGTACCGGATTCTCCCAGGTTGCAGTTGAGAAGATGAATCTGCGTGACACCATTGTTCACTCACGCAGTTTCATTATCCTCGACAGCCTGATCGTCGATATGAAGGACGATGATGTGAATAATGCAAAGCTAACGGCAAGATTCAGGATTCTCAGCATGAGCGCCGGAATCATTGAAGCTGAGATGAAATATCTCATCGAGAACGGAGTCCTGAAGCAGGAAGATGCCTTTATTGAGCCCATGGGACTCAAGGTTAGATTTGAAGGTGTATCACCTGACTCTCAGGAAATCATGGTAGGTTTGTACGAAAAACAGGAAGACTTCATCGTTCTGAAAGCTGTTGTATTCCCATATATGAATGTACTCTGGCTCGGAACAATCATTATGTTTACTGGACTAACCTACTCGATTATGCGTCGGGTAAAGGCAAAATCCAAAACTGAGAGTACTGCAGCAGTCAGCCGCGAAAAATAAGCAAATGCCCCTACCCCAACGTATCCAAAGTATCACCATTGTCGGAGCAGGCAATGTAGGCTGGCATCTTGCCAGGGCTTTTTACCAAAAGGGGTATACAATAAAGGAAATCTGGAGCAGAACCTTTGAAAATGCCAGGGAACTGGCTTCAAAGGTGAACAGCAGAGCTATTGAGTCAGTGTCGGATCTGAGCAACGACACTGATCTCTTTGTTGTCTGTGTCTCTGATTCTGTGATTCCCTGGGTTGTATCCACTCTTGATTCCGGCGACAAGATGGTCGTCCACACTGCAGGATCCATTGAAATGAGCGTATTGCAACCTCTTTCATCCCATATTGGGGTATTCTATCCTCTACAGACTTTCTCAAGGCATATTCCACTGAATCTGTCGGAAGTGCCTTTCTGTATAGAAGGCAGCGGCAGTCAGGAATTGGTTTTGCTGGGTAAACTGGCATCTACCCTGAGCAATGTGGTTAAGCCCACCAATAGTGATCAAAGGTTGCTTCTCCATGTGGCAGCAGTGTTTGCATCGAATTACAGCAATCTGATGTATATACTTTCAAATGAAATATTAAAGCCTGCCGGACTGAATTTCGAATTGCTCAAACCTTTGGTCGCAGAAACGGCAAGGAAGGTCCAAACCAATGATCCATCAAGGGTTCAGACCGGTCCTGCAAAACGTGGTGACCAGCCTGTTCTTGACAAGCATATGGAGATTCTGTCCGAAATGCCCGAACACCAGGAATTATACAGAAGACTTGCATTGATGATTCAGGAACGATTCAAGGATTAAAAAGAATATAAAAATGTCAAATTACAGGGAAAAACTATCAAGGATTACCACTTTCATATTTGATTATGATGGAGTGCTTTCAGATGGAACCATTATTCTGATGAGCAACGGAGAGGCTTTGCGCACGGCCAATGTAAAGGATGGATATGCCATTCAGCTTGCCATGAAGAAGGGGTACCGCATTGCTATCATATCTGGGGCGTATTCAGAGTCGGTTCAGAAACGGTTTGACACCCTGAAGGTGAGCGATGTATTTCTTGGTGTTGAGCGGAAGATTGAAGTTTTTGAGCAGTACCTGAAGGATCATTCACTTGAAGTGGATGAGATTCTATATATGGGAGATGATATCCCTGATTATGAAATCATGCGCAAGGCAGGCGTACCAACTTGTCCTGCTGATGCTGCTGAAGAGATCAAATCTCTTGCAACTTACATCTCCCATCACACCGGAGGCAAGGGCTGTGTTCGTGATGTGATTGAACAGGTGATGAAGGTTCAGGGAAAGTGGATGAATGAGGATGCGTATCATTGGTGAGAGTTGAAAGGTTTGGAGTTCGGGGTTTAAGGTTTAAGGTTCGGGGTTCAAGGTTCGGGGTTCAAGGTTCGCAAAGGGCTGATTGCTGCCAGAAGGAGTTGTTAGTTTTTGGTTGTTAGTGTTCATCATGCCATTAGTACCAATGATGTTCTAGAGTGTTCTAATTGCAAGAATTAGAACACTGATGTCCGCCGCGGCGGACTGATCCGTCAGCCAGCGGACATATCTCCACATTTTCAATTCTCCCTGTCCATAATCTCCTTGTCTCCTTGTCTCCCAGTCCCCTTGTCGCTTCAGCCACCCCAACCCCCCCCCCCCGAACACCCGCCGCCCGCAATCCGAAATAAATCGTCAACTCCACCCACTAACATCCTCGTCTCCCAATCCCCGTCCCCCATTGTCTCCCTCACTCAAGCACAAATCCCCAACAACCGAAAATCCGAAACCCGAAATCCGAAACCCGAAATCACAAACCTGCAATATAAATGAGAGCAATATTTAAACTCATAAGGCTACCCAACCTGATAATCATTGCACTCACACTTTATGCTTTCAGGTACTTGGTGGTAAAGCCCTATTACGGGATGAGCGGAACTGAATTCCAGATGGATTCTATAAGCTATTCGCTGATGGTGATTGTAACCATGCTGATCGCAGTTGCAGGATATGTGAGCAATGATTACTATGACCTGGAGATCGACAAGGTAAATCGTCCCGACAGGCCCGCTGTTTCAGGGAAGATAGACCATTCAACGCTGCCTTCAATAGCAGGAGCCTTTAGCCTGTTAGCAATAGTTGGAATGATAGTGTTAAGCCTGAGGATGCAGAGTTTCTGGCCGATGCCTGTTTTACTGTTAGCCTTGATTACCGTTTGGTGGTATGCACGTTATCTGAAGAAAAGCCTTTTTCTGGGGAATCTGGCCGTTTCATTTATGTCATCGCTCACACTGGGAATGGCATGGCTTTTTGAATGGCTGATGCTGAACAAGGCTGACATCCATATTTATGAAACCAAGCCACTGAGCAGGATTGCCATAGGAATAGTGGTATTTGCATTCATGCTGAGCCTGATCAGGGAAATCATAAAGGATCTCGAGGATATGGAAGGCGACAGGCAGAATAATTGCCAATCTATTCCGATAGTTAAGGGAATAGCATTTACAAGAAACCTGATTTATTCCCTAACAATCCTGCTATTTATATTGCTGGTTATCGGTCAGTTAGGACTAACAACCTTGTACTTCCCAATGGTAGTTCTTTGGCTCATTCCTGCGGTTCAGCTACCTTTACTGTTTTTCACCATAAAGTTGAGGAAGGCTGCTGGCAAAGAGAGTTATCATCGTTTAAGCACACTAATTAAATGGATTATGGTGGGAGGAATAGCTTCGATGGCAATTATCTGGATTAATTTCAGGATGTAAACCACATTACAGGAGAATTGTAAAACACTATGGATATAAATTTCTATCCCGAATATAATTTCCTGCTTGGCTCCAAGTCACCCAGACGCCAGCAATTGCTTAAGTCTGTAGGTTTGCCCTTTGAGATTGTGCAGATGGAAGTAGAAGAAAACTATCCCGACTCTCTTCAGGGGGCTGATATAGCATTGTATCTCTGCGAATTGAAGGCAGAGGCCTTTGATATGGAAGAATATCCTGATAATTCAGTCCTGATAACTGCTGATACAATTGTCTGGCTTGAAAATGAATGTATTGGCAAACCCAAGGACCGGGAAGATGCAATTCAAATGCTCAGCAAATTATCAGGAAAGGAACATACTGTTTACACCGGTATCTGCCTGAGAACCAAATCCAAAAAGAGGGTATTTTCTGCAGAAACTCAGGTTAAGTTTAAAACGCTTAGTCCGGATGAAATCAGATATTACATTGAGCATCACAGACCCTTCGACAAAGCCGGATCCTATGGGATTCAGGATTGGATCGGATATACTTCGGTAATTGGAATCAAAGGATGCTATTACAATGTGATGGGATTCCCGGTACAGAAGTTCTGGGAGGAATTGAATACCTATTTGAAATAACCCTTTTTATCTGGTTAAAGGCCTGGATTATTCAACTATGCATTCTGCTCCGTCATTTCTCAATTTGGAGCTCAGGATTGTTGCTTCTGCCATTTCAACAATCAGATTCAGGTAGCCATAGCGAAATTCTCCCTGATCAGTTTTCTTACGGATCCCAATAAATATATTACCTCTATTTGTGACGGTATTTCCCACACTCAGTACATCGATGTCAGCTGAAGGCGAATAATGCGAATCGGCATTAACAGCAGAACCAACAGGGAATACCTTAACTCCTGACCAGGCATCTTCAGACTGCATGGCAAAAGCGAACTTACTGGTATCAATAGCTTCTATGCTAACACCATATTGCTGCAGCATGAAATGAGGACTCTGACTGAAAACACTGGATCCTATTCTGATATATAAATCAGCACCAATAACATCATCAATATCAATTGCTGCAAAAACTAAAGTATCAGAGGGCCTGAAAGCCATGTAATCAACACCTTCAATAGTATTGGTATAAATTGATTTGTACGCTTTGAGGTTGAGGCTGTCATAGCTTATGATGATAACAGGATCAATATCATCATCATTCTTATTACAGCTTGCAAACAAAATAATTAGGGCAGAGAATAATACTAATGCTTTCATGATTGAATATTTATTAGTTACAAATTAATAGGAGAATACCACTTAAAGGTATGAAATATCAGTTATTGGTTGCATTGGTGTATTATAACAATTAAAGATTCTGTCCTTGAATAATACAATGATTGTCAGTACTCAATGAATGTTTCTCTGAATGTCTCTTTTACCATGGCATTTAAATGAGTAATTTTGCAATCCAATTTTTCAAATTCCTTCATGGCTAAAATCATTCGCTATTTCCTTCAGGGACTAATTCTTATAGCTCCGCTTGCTATAACAGTATATGCACTGGTGATGCTGTTCGAATTTGTGGATGGACTGCTGATTAGATGGCTCACCAGCCTGATTGGGTTTAAAGTCCCGGGGCTGGGATTGCTCATAATTCTGGTAACCATTACATTGATAGGATTAATGGGTAGCACCATACTGTTCAAACCATTTATCAGTGCCCTGGATAAATTAATCAGTCAGGCACCTCTCGTTAAAATCATCTATACCTCCATCAAGGATTTTATGTCGGCATTTGTTGGCAAGGACAAGAAATTTACTGAACCCGTTCTGGTAAAGGTGAGCAAGGATGCCGATCTTGAGAAGCTTGGATTCATTACACAACATGATTTAAGCAAGATGGGAATCAGTGGGAACAAGGTCGCAGTGTACCTCCCCCACTCCTATAACTTTTCAGGAAATCTCTTCATAGTGCCGATTGAAAACGTAAGACCGATTGATGCCCCACCCACTGAAGTAATGAAGTTTATTGTAACCGCCGGGGTGACCAGTATTCCTGATACCCATCAGAAATCGCAGGAGAATTCAGGCACAGAAGAAACAAATCAACCATTATCCTAAATTAAATGAGTAAGCCTAAAATACTGATTACCAACGACGACGGTATATTCGCTCCTGGATTGCGCTATTTGATTGAAGTAATGCGCAAATTGGGAGATCTGGTTATTGTTGCACCCGACAAGCCACAATCAGGAATGGCACATGCAGTGACTATTCAAACCCCGCTTCGCATTCATGAGATTGCCAATGAACCCGGGTACAAGGAGTACAGTTGCAGCGGCACACCTGTTGACTGTGTAAAACTTGGACAGAAAGTTATTCTGAAGGCAAATCCCGACCTTATTGTATCCGGAATCAACCATGGTTCCAATTCATCCATTAATGTGCTTTATTCAGGTACAATGGCTGCTGTTATCGAAGGTGCCATGGAAGATATTCCGGCCATAGGATTCTCCTTGAATGATTATTCCTATCATGCCGACTTCAGTCATTGTGGCCCTTTCATTGAGAAGATCTCCCTGAATGTTCTTGAGCACGGACTACTACCCGGAACCTGCCTGAATGTCAACTTCCCCGAAAAGAATGGATCACCCATCAAGGGTATCAAGGTTGCCCGCCAGGGAAAGGCTATCTGGGATGAAAGTTTTGATGAACGCAAAGACCCGCATCGAAGAAATTACTATTGGCTTCAGGGTCAGTTTGTTGATAAGGATGCCGGAGAAGATACAGATCAGTGGGCGATACGCAATAACTATGTATCGATTGTCCCAACCCAGATTGACCTCACAGCCCATCATGCCATTGAGATCCTGAATTCCTGGAAGTTTTAGCCCATAAACCGACTCTGATATGAGCCTGAAGCAATATTTGCAAAGAGATGATTATCCAACCGGACTTATTCTTGGAATACTGATCCCGGTACTGGCAGCCTGCCTGATAATTCCTGCAGGACGCTTAGCGTTGTATTCATCTCAAAACCTGACATTCTATGATTCAGGATTATTTCTGCTGTGTCTCATTCCCAATCTACTGGTGATGAGGTATTACATAGTCAGGGCACGTCTTGAGAAAACAGGTAAAGGGGTTCTGATTCTCACAGTGCTGGAGATGGCATTGTTCTTCATTTTTGTTCACGGACATCCGTTTAACCTACCTATCTAACAGGAGCTCATTCTATGAAATTCTATGTTATAGCAGGAGAAGCTTCAGGTGACCTGCATGGGTCAAAACTGATTCGTGAGATCAGCAAACTCATGCCCGGATCTGAATTCCGATGCTGGGGAGGTGACCGCATGGAAAAGGCTGGCGGAGTAATTGTCAAGCACTACAAGGACCTCGCCTTCATGGGATTTCTTGAGGTGTTGCTGAACCTTCGGACAATCCTCAGGAACATACGATTTTGCAAGGATGATATTGACCAATGGAAGCCGGATGCAGTTATACTGGTCGATTATCCGGGATTTAACCTTCGCATTGCCAAATACGTCCACGACAAGGGCATTAAGGTGATTTATTACATTTCACCACAGGTGTGGGCATGGAGACAAAGCAGGGTTCACAATATCCACAGAATTACAGACCTTGCCTTTGTGGTACTTCCTTTTGAAAAGGATTTCCATGCGAAATTTGGCTATCATGTAGAATTCACAGGACATCCACTGCTGGATACGATAGGTGATTTCACTCCTGATCCAAATTTCAAAACTGAGTTCAATCTTGGTGAAAAGCCACTGATAACCCTGGTACCAGGAAGCCGGAAACAAGAGATTAAACGGATTCTGCCTACCATGCTCAGTATTATCCCCAACTTCCCCCAATATCAGTTTGTGATAGCTGGTGTTAATTCACTGGGTCCAAAATATTATAAGCATTTTACTGAAAAGAACGATATCAGGGTGATAATTGGTGAAACCTATAATCTGCTTTCACATTCTGAAGCCGCGCTGGTAACCTCAGGCACAGCAACCCTTGAAACTGCACTTTTGGACACTCCTCAGGTTGTATGTTACAGGACGAGTCCTCTTACTGCACTGCTTGCATGGATGCTGGTGAAAGTTGAATTTATCTCACTGGTTAATTTAGTGCTTGACAGAAAAGCAGTGACTGAACTCATTCAATACAAATATACTCACCGTGCTGTTGAAAAGGAATTAAGGCTTATTCTTGAAGACAAAAAACACAGGGAAAAATTGACCGGTGATTATGCAGAGATGAAAATTAAACTCGGTGAACAGGGAGCCTCTTCAAAAGCTGCCAAACTAATTGTTGAAACTGTAAATAAATAACCTCAGATTTAAATATGGTGAACCCATTTATGAATTACTTAGCACTGACAACTGTTGCAATTGCCATTACGGCATGCAGCCATAGCCCTGCAAATTCAACTGAAGCTTCAACTGATTCGGTAAATACCCAAGCCCCGGATACAAGCAGGACAATCATTCCTGACTCAGTTCGAAAAAATACTGTTCAACTGGATACCAGCTGGAGTCAGGCCGTACAAACCATGTCGGATGAAAAAGCCGGTCCTCAGGATCCAGAAACTCAAAGCAAGATTGTAAAAGCCGGAACTATTAATGCCGCCAATCAAAAAGGCCAGCAAGGACCAGTTAGTCCAATAAGGGTAAATCCTTTTCGCCCCCAGGAATTAATGGATGGACTTAAAAAGGCTCAGGCTGGAGATCTGGCAGGTGCTATTGTCGATTTTACGGCAGCTATTAAAAAGAATCCCAGAAACTACAATGCTTATTTCTATCGTTCGAAGGCCAGAATAGAATCCGGAAATCCTACCGGTGCAATGGAGGACATTAACAATGCAATTGCGAATAAGGGAGATGAAGCCCTCTATTATTATTACAGGGGAAAGATGTTAAGTGATATCGGACAATCAGGAAAAGCGCTTATGGATTTTGACAAGGCTGTCAAAATAAGAAAGAATTTCCCTGATGCATGGAATTTTATGGGAGTAGAAAAAGCCAAACAGGGATTCCACAAGGAAGCAATCCTGGATTATGATTCAGCCATCATTTACAATCCTGATTACGCATTATTTGTCTACAATAAAGGAACATCACTGGCTGCACTGGGTGATTTTGAAGCTGCAGTTGACTGCTTTACAAAAGCAATCGGGTTGTCACCAAAGGATGTTATGAGCTATATGAACAGGGGCAATTGTTATGTGCAACTGAAGAGCTATACTCAGGCTATGTCGGATTTCGACAAGGCTATTGAACTGGATCCAAAGAATTCAGACGCTTACTATAATCGCGGGGCTGTTCATTATTTTATTGGAGATCAGAAAATGTGCCCCGACTGGCGTAAGGCAGCATCGATGGGTAACCGCTCTGCAAAAGCTATGCTTGATAAATACTGCAAATAGAAAATAGTTTCTCTGAAATATAAACGTCCCGGTTAGTCAACAATCCGGGATGTTTTTTTTATAGAACTATTGGAGATTGTCTAAAAACACTATTACCAAAGGAATCCAGGAGTCATCGGCTTAGGCGGACAGAAGCCATCCGCCGGCTGGCGGACAGGAGTCAGAATCCAGGAGTCAGGAGTCAGGAGTCAGAATCCAGAAGGCAGGAACCATCCGCTTGGGCGGATAAAATAATTTTCCCATTAATGGTTCCATTTATCTATTCTGAATTCTGTCCGCCAGCCGGCGGATGAATTCTGTCCACCAGCCAGCAGATGAATTCTTTTTTGCCTTCCAAATAATTATAGACAGTTTCTAAGTATTTCATATAAATTTGATAAACATATTATCTAAACAATCTTATTCTTCCATATATGCTGAACATAGCACTTTTTGGCCCTCCGGGAGCAGGAAAAGGCACCCAGTCAGAATTCCTAGTCAGGAAATACAATCTCTATTACATTTCAACAGGTGATCTGCTCCGTAAAGAGATGGCTGCGAAGAGTAAACTCGGTAACGAAGCTCAGAGCATTATAGCTTCGGGAGGGCTGGTTCCGGATGAAATTATCGTCCAGATTATTGAGAAAACCATTACTGAAAACCCCGGATCCAATGGGTTTCTTTTTGACGGGTTTCCAAGAACCTACATTCAGGCCTATATCCTTGAAGGACTGATGATAAAGCTACACACCTCATTGAATTGTCTGATCAGTTTAAACGTCCCTGAAGAAGAGTCAGTCAGCCGATTGCTGAACAGGGGCAAAACATCCGGACGTTCTGATGATAATGAGCAAGTAATCAGGAACAGGCTGCATGAATACAATCAGAAAACTCTGCCTGTTCTTCAATTCTACAAGGATAAAGGCATATACAGGGAGGTAGACGGAACTGCTTCCATTGAAAAGGTGCATGAGCAGATCACTGCTATTATCAGTCAGGAACTCAGCAAAAGCCTTTTCAACGTTGTATTGTTCGGGTATCCGGGCTCAGGGCGAGGATCGCAGGGGAAAGCACTGGCCAAGCATTTCGGACTTGAATATGTTGCCACCGGAGCCATGCTGGATCAGGAGATCAGAATGCATACCGAAACCGGCAAGAAAATCACTGAACTCTATGAAAACGGGCAACTGGTGCCTGATGAGATTGTGGTTCAACTGATTGAGAAAAAACTGGCTAACAGCAAGGAAATAAAGGGCTTTATCTTCAAGGGATATCCCAGAACACTTGTGCAATCCTATATTCTGGACGGACTTCTCAGAAAACATGGTTCTTCTCTATCACAGATAATCGAAATCGAGGTACCAACCCTTGAACTGATCAGCCGACTGGATGCCAGAAGCAAGACCGACAGCTGCATGCCCTACGACAACAGCACTTCTAAAATTGTGAAAAGGCTGCATGAGCATGAAACTAAAACCGTCCCGGTAATTGAAAAATACAATCAATTGCATGGGGTTACCAAGGTAAATGGCATGGGCGATTTTGAGGAAGTATTCACACGCATCTCCGAAGTAATTGAGAATGGGATCAGAAGTATGAGATAATCTGAGTTTTTACTTCATTCCTTCAAAAAACAACTACGAAAACACCAGAACAATAACCTGTATTGAAGATAAAAGATTAAGCCTTTAGGACACAATTGATTTAATGCAGTTTATAGAGCAATCCTGCATTGATGGAATGTCCAAAAGTATTATCGAATAACCTCCGTTGCCTGTGTTGAACCCAGGCTTGCAAAGCATCCATTGAAGCAGTTGCATTTATCCCGAATTTCTTGGTAACAGAATACTGAAATCCAACTTCCAGTGAACTTATAGTAAACAATCCGGTAGGCCATCCAAAGCCTATTGTTGGTTTGAATGAGCCGTTTCCGAATGCGTAATAGATACTCAATGGTATTCTGAGATGATAATTATACTTAGGATTCATATAGAAATTACGCTTAAAATAGGGCGTTTGCGCATAAAGAAGTCCGGTTTTTAGATAAAGTTTAGTACTAAGCAAGGGTTCCCAATAATGGACCATCACCCCATAGTGTGTTGTGTAATAATCATTGTGACGACTCATTCCTGAATAAAGTTCAAGGGTAAACCTTGCATCGGGAATTACCTTTGAATAATTGACACATGCCCAGTCAGAGCATACAGCCTTATGGTAATCATTCATCAGTTTCACCAGTTCCCTTTGTTTGGGCAAGCCCATGTTCTCGAGCTTTGAATTCAACTGAGGAGCATCCTGCATATAATATTTCAGGACCCCTATATACCTCATGTCCTGTATATTATATTCCTTCGACAGATCGAGGGTGCTGGTTCCCGCTTTCCCGCTGGTATCCCTGTATGCATGTGCCGGCGCATAGCGGTCAGAATAGGCTTTGATGCTATGTGGTAACTCAATAAGCGAATCCTCCTGCTTTTGAATAAAAAATCTGTCGTATTTGGAGATACTGAAAAGACTGATTTTCCCCTTAACAAGATATTCAAGAAACTTTGGCTGAAGGAGGCTGTCCTCAGTCCAAACTATTCCTGAAACATAATACTTACCCTCATCTTCCCTGAAGGCTTTGATCTCACCCGGATTGATTTTCTTCAAGTCTGAGGATCCAATTTGCCTGAATAAAGCATAATCCTGCGATTTCCCCATCGCACCTGTCCCCAACAGTGTGTCTCCTGAATTGTTAATGATGTATGCTGCCTTAAACTTATGCTGAGCATATACAGAAATTGAAAGGGAAATTAAGATGCAGAAAATCAAACCTCTGTATACCATTACATTCGTTAATTATAGTTTTTAAATTGGGATAATTGCTAATTAAGTGAAGATTTTATTAGTACCTGAACTCTGAATGCGAATGTATGAAAATCAATGAAATCACTAGACCCGGAAAGAAATTTCTGCATCAATCTGAATTTCCGGCTCACCAAATAAATCGTACTTTTGAGAATTGAGGCATCAAATCAGCCTGATTATTAATCCCGACTTAAGCAAGAAAAATATGCATCTTTACTATTCTAAGGTCAAAACAAGTCTGCTTTTTCATCTTCTGATTTTATTCTTTTGCACGCAAACACAAGCTCAGGAAAAAGCAGTCAGCTACCCCTATGATGCCTCCTATATCTATCCCGACTACAATATAAAACTTGAACATCTTGATGCCAAACTGCTTATCCAACCCTATGATACACTTGTAGATGGCAGGGCTGTATTTCAGTTCAGCATGCTCAGCACTTCTTCAGATTCCATTATTTTCAATGTTCCGGAACTGAAAATCAGTTCAGTTTTGCTTGATGGATCTGCCTGCTCTTATTCTGTCTCTGGAGGTTCTGCAAATATCAGATTTCCGGGTGAATTCAAGCGTGGAAGCAAGCATTCACTTGCTTTCGAGTATAAATCAAAACCAACTGAAGGACTATATTTTATAGGATGGAATGACCCGAAACAACTGAAAAGGAAACAAATCTGGGCTCATCGTCCTGATCACTGGATTCCTTTCTTCCCGGGAATCATTACTGTAAACATGCAGGTTACCATTGAGAAAGCTCTAAAAGTATATTCTAATGGTATCAGGGAAGGAATCATTGACAATCCGGATGGAACCAGAACCTGGCAATATGCAATGAAGAGTCCCCACCCCTTCTTTTCAACCTGTATGGTGGTTGGGGATATGGAATACACCAATTTATCAACTGCAAGAGGATTGCCGCTTGAGTTCTGGTATTACCCCGACTGGAAAGATCATGTTGAACCCACCTTCAGGTATACTACCCGAATGTTTGACTTCTTTGAAGATCAGTTCGGATTAAACTATCCATACGAACTCTATCGTGAATCTCCTGTAGTTGATTATATGTATGGAGCAATGGAGACCACTACCGCGACCATTTTTGGAGATTATCTCATGGTTGACAAGAGAGGATATCTCGGGAGAAACTATGTTAATGTTAACTCACATGAGTTGGCGCATCAATGGTTTGGAAACTATATCTCACATCTGAAGGGAAAGGACCTCTGGCTGACTGAAACCTTCGCTACTTATTGGGCCAAGCGGTTTGAAGAACATATCTTCGGTGAGGATTACCATGAAGAAGTAAGAAACAAGGAACTGGCTGAAACTCTGGAAGCCGCCTTGCACGACAATTATGCAGTAGGACATTATATGGGAGGCAGAAACCGCTGGTATCCCAAAGGTTCACTGGTTATGGATATGCTAAGGGATGTACTTGGGGATGAGAATTTTCGGGCATCCATCAAGCTTTATCTGGAATCCTTCCCTTACCAGACAGCCGAGACCTATGATTTCCTGCAATGCATCCGCAAGGCAACAGGAAGATCAATGGAATGGTTCTTTGAAGAATGGATTTACCGGGGAGGGGAACCTCATTTCGAGGTGAAATATGAGCCTCTCACGGATAATAATGGGAAAGGAACTACCCATATTCAGGTTGAACAAATACAGGAAATCAATGAAATCAGCCGTCCTTTTCAGATGCCTGTGAAGATTAAGGTTCATTATGTGGATGGCTCATCCACGGAGGAAACTAATTGGATTCGGAAACCATCAGAAGTAATCCGTATAAACAATCCCAAGTCAAAAAAGATTGCCTTCGTGATATTTGACCCGGGAAGAAGAATCATTAAAAAGCTGAGTTTCAACAGAAGCTATGAAGAACTGAAATTGCAAGCATCTCAGGCTGAGCTAATGATTGATCGCTATGATGCGCTGATTGCCATGAAAAACACGCCCTCAAAATTGAAGCAGGAAGACCTGATCCAGCGCTACCACAAGGAAACCTATTCAATGATAAAGGGGGAAATCATTGCACAGCTTTGCGATAGTCTGACCAATGCATCAATTTCAGTATTAAAGGAAGCTGTCAGGGATACAAATGACAAGGTAAGGCTTGCTGTGATTCAGAACCTTAAAGTTATCCCCGCTCAAATGGAGAAGGATATAGTTTCAATGCTCAATGACCCTGCTTATTTGACTATTCAACTTGCCCTTGTAAAACTTTGCAAATCCTTTCCAAAAAAATATCGTACATATCTTGATATTACCAAAAATGAAACCGGATGGAGAGGACTGAATATCAGGATATCATGGCTGGAGATTGCTATTTCAAACGGGGAGATAAAGTATTCTAAAGAACTTGCAGATTACACTTCTTCAAGCTATGAATTTGAGACCAGGATCAATGCTGCAAATGCGCTTCGGAGATTAAACCTGCTGAATAATGATGCAATCCTGAATCTTCTGGAAGGAGCTTCGCACTGGAATTATAAAATCAAAGTCGCCTTCCTGGAAACACTCAGGTATTTTTATCAACAGGATCAATATCGGACACTTATCATCAAAGTCATCAATGAAAATAAAGAATCGGAAATTCTTGAAAGCTTAAACAAATCATAGGTGCAGAGAAAAATGGCCTGACTAATGCAGTCTAGTGCCAAACTATGGATGATTTATGTTGTGCTTAAATCCAGATCCAGAAACAGGTTTTTCATCTATTACTCTTCTTACAATTGCAAAGAGCATTTTATGATGTTCCAAGTTTACATCCGCCAGTTACGGTCTGTTCATTTCTTTTAAAGGAAGTAACAAAGAAAATAAAGAATCAGTGATTACCTTTGTATAGCACGTTAAGAAAAAGATTTTCCGGCTAAGATTACCATTTAATTATATATAAGTATTTAGTTATTAATTATTCCCATCCCCGAAGACTTCCTGGTTTCTTTCCAGTTTCTATTGGAGTGGAATTTCAATTTTATTTCAGCTATGTCATTTCTTCATCAATTACCAATGCTCAGGTTACTTTGTCCATTGCTGGCCGGCATTATTCTGGCGATTAACCTTCAGTTCCCAATTCCCTTTCTGCCGATCATTCTGTTGGCATTGTTTCTTGTGTCCTTCTTCCTGATCCTCAATCAAAATCTAAATCAAAACTACCACAAGCGCTGGATGCATGGTGCTGGAATCAGTCTTACCCTGCTTGTACTGGGATTATTTGTGGTTCAGCAAAACTGGGAACAACAAACCCCCTCCCATTTTTCAAACAGGCCGTATGATCTGCTACTCGCCAGGGTCACGGAAGAGCATCAGGAAAAAGAAAAAACATGGAAGCTTCAGGTTCAGGTTCATTTTTGTGGTAAAACCGGCAGCCTTGAGCCATCAATGGGCAAAATCCTGATTTACCTCTCAAAGAAACAACAAGCCCAAACTATTCCCAATTACGGCGACTGGATCCTGATAAGGCAGAAAGCAAAACTGATTCCTCCCCCTTCCAATCCCGGGACTTTCGATTACAGGCAGTATATGGCAACACAATCTGTTTACCATCAACTCTTTCTAGAAACTGGTAAATGGAAACTACTTCCCTGTCGAAGTACATCAGACTTAAAAGGAATTTCAATTCAGGTTAAAAGCTATCTGCTGAAGAGAATGGCCGAAAGCAATATCGGCGGTAAGGAATATGCGGTTGCTGCAGCATTGATTCTGGGACAGGATGATTGGCTGGACTATGAAACCCGCTCCGAATTTTCGCACTCAGGAGTAGTTCACATTCTTGGCATTTCCGGATTGCATGTGGGGATTCTATATCTCGTCCTGAATTTCGTGCTATCCTTCCTGAATAAGAAACCCCGGCATCAACTGATAAAAACCATAATTATTCTATTGATTATCTGGTTTTATGCCTTGATAACAGGGCTATCTCCGGCTGCTCTAAGGGCTGCAACCATGTTCAGTTTTGTATTACTGGGCAAACTGGGTGATCGAAACATGCATATCATAAATGCACTCGCAGCTTCTGCCTTTTTCCTGCTGGTTTTTGATCCTTACCTTGTTACAAATATCGGTTTCCTCTTCAGTTATCTGGCTGTCCTGGGGATTGTACTGATGCATGAACCTCTCTACTCCATCATTGAATTCAGATGGAAATGGATGGATAAGATATGGAGCCTCATAGCAATGACACTGGTTGCCCAGATTTCAACAGTACCCATCACACTTTATTTCTTTCATCAGTTTCCAACCTATTTTCTGCCGGCAAACCTGCTTGTAATCCCACTTTCAAACCTCATCATCTACTCAGGCATGGCAATACTGATCTTTTCATTCATACCCATTATTTCCGGTTTCTTTGGACTCATAACCAGCTGGATGCTAAAACTGCTTTTCCTTATAACATCGGTAATCGACAAGTTGCCTTTTGCCCTGATTCAGCCGGTTTACATAGGAATGCCCCAACTACTGCTGCTTTATGCTTTGATTGTTTCTGCAATAGTTTTCATACACACCAAACATAAGCTGGCTCTTTTCGCTGCCTTCGCATTTCTATTGTTCGCCCTGGCGGTGGGTTCTGTCCATAAAATCAAAGCTGTTGAACAGCAGAAAATCATGGCCTTTAGTATTAACAAACATACTGCCATCGCATGGATTAAGGGGACCGACTGCCTGATAACTGCCGATACCGGATTATTGTCGAATCAAAAATTGATGGAACAAACCGTTCTGCCGGGACTCATTGAATTGGGTGTAAAGAATATTGAGTATTCAGGCTTGTTCAAACCTTACTTCTCCGAGAAGCTCCGGTTGAAAATTGACACCGTTTCATGTGGTAGCTATACTCAATTTGGACAAAGCAGAAATTTCATCCTTTATCAACTGCCTGATATACCCGCTGGGAAAAGAAAGATACAGCTCGACAATCTGTTTATTACAGGAAATATCTATGCGGAATACAAAAAACTAAACACTGCTTTTATGTCCAGTCGAATAATTCTTGATTGCAGTAACTCTGCATTCCGATGCAATAAATGGCAAGAATCGGTGACGGAAAACAGTGTAGAAATGATTAATCTAAGGGATGAGGGCGCCCTTATGCTTGATATTTATTGAGAGAAAAATTAATATTGATTTGCAGATTTTCGACTAGAACTGGATATAGTCTCCTTCCTTAATGCCATGTCGTGCAACGAAGCCTGCATTTACCTCAACTACATACTGTGCGGGCTTAATCGAAGGTATTTGTTCCTGCGAATAGGGAATTGTGTTGGAAGCGATGCTCACAATGCGCCGATCGCTGTTCACATACATAATATCAAGTGAGATATGGGTATTCTTCATCCAGAAATCCAGTGGTTCTTCAATTGGAAACAAGAAAAGCATTCCGGCAAACTCAGGCATGCTGTCGCGGTACATTAGTCCCTGAATGCGCTCAGGTTCATCATCGGCTATTTCAATGTCTATCTTCAGCGCTTTATCAGCCTTTCCATCCTTCCGGAAAATCAATTCTCCATCTTTCCTGAAAACAGGATTAGGAGTTTCTGTAACAGTATCAGTATAAGGAATCACTTTACGAATGGGCTTATTGGATGGACGGAAGAAAACCAGCAATGCCGACATCGACAGAATTGTTATCAAAATCAGGCTTAAGGCAATCCTAAACAGTGTTATTTTCTTCTTCATCAGGTATTAATTTGAAGGGTAAAACAGGTCCATATAAATAGGCAGATGATCACTGAAACCGCCAAGGTATTTCAGCCCATTGTAAGTTCGAAATGACTTTTTCCCGAACCAGACATCATCATCCTGAAGCAGAAATGGTGCATCAAGTATGTGAACGGAATGGGGAGTTGTCGATAAATGAGCATTATCAGTTATCAAACCCGGTGAAACTATAAATTGATCTATCGTTATCCAAAGTTCCTTGTCTTTTATGGAGCCTCTTTCCCAGCTGCATCCTGCCCCTGACATCATATTATAGAGTTTACCGGGAGTTTGACAGAGGGAATCAGAACCTGCCCCAAGCACCTTTGTAATGCTTTCATCTGTTGCCTCATCATTAAAATCACCCATGATAAGGATTTTGGCATCGGCATCCATATTGAGTAATGAATCCACCTTATGTTTTAGCACACTCGCCACATAGTTGCGTTTGGGGATAGTGGCAGTATATCCGCCAAACCGCGAAGGCCAGTGGTTGACAAAAAAGTGAACAGTATCTCTGTCCAAAACAACACCTTTTACATAAAGAATATCTCTGGTGCGGGCTCTGGAATCAAAAGGGTAGCGAATGGGAATGTATTCAGTTTCAACAGGTGAAAACTTTTCAGGCAGGTAAAGCAATGCAACATCAATGCCCCTCGGATCCGGTGAATCCTTGTGGATAATCCGATATCCAAAATTCTTGAGTGGCGAATTCCGGGTAAGATCAGTAAGCACATAGCGGTTTTCAACCTCACACAATCCAATGATCTCAGGGCCTTCCCAGCCTCCGGTCCTGATCACAACCTTGGACAGATTATTGATTTTGCGCTGAAACTTCGTAAAAGTCCAGGCTCTCTTTCCGGTCGGTGTGTATTCTTCGTCAGTGGTTAGACTATCATCCACCACGTCAAACAAATTCTCTACATTATAAAACATAACCCTCACTGCAGAGTTACCGCGCCTGCTTTCTGTTTTTCGCTGTGCTGCCATTTCATCCATCTTCGAAACCTTTTGCAATTGAGCAAAAGAAGGACTTATCTGCAAGGAAAGCAGAATAACGAATATGGAAAAAAGCCTTGAATTCATGGGTTGACGCATGCTTACTTCGATAGGATACAAAGGTAACAATTTCCGGCTTATAGACTTTTGAACAGGCTTTAGGTGGAATTATTCTAAATTGAAAACAGCTAAGTAAGGCTTATTCGCTTTCCTTAACTTCGTCATCCCAAAAACAGGAATGCAGACTAAATATTGCATTCCATATAAAATCAAGGCAAATAACTCAATCGCATCAACGGTTTGATCTTCAAAAAAATAATCATGGCGGCAAAACGAAATCGCAGACCCAATTCTTTAAGGCTTATCCTTCAGTGGGGCATAATGGTACTCCTCGCCTATATGCTTCTCAGGCCAATTTTCGACCGCTCCTATATGGCTGATTTTGAAGCGTATTGTCCATTTGGAGGCATGCAGGCCCTTGGCAGTTTCTTTAACAGCAATACCCTTACCTGTTCCATGACCACTGTGCAAATCTCCATGGGACTGGCGCTGTTCCTTGCTGTATTGATACTGAGCAAACTCTTTTGCAGCTATATCTGTCCTTTGGGAACCCTCACAGAATGGCTTGGACAAAGAGCAAGAAAACTCAAGCTTCAGATTACCCTCAAGGGAGCTGCAGATAAGTATCTGAGAGTTCTTAAATATGCCTTGTTATTCGTTACTTTCTATTATTCCATAACCAGCAGTGAATTATTCTGCAGGAAGTTTGACCCTTTCTATGCATCTCTTACAGGCTTTTCAGGCGATGTAGTCTGGTATTTTGCATTGCCGGCCTTGTTGCTGACAGTTGTAGGTTCCTTCTTTATCAGGCAATTCTGGTGTAAATACCTTTGTCCGCTGGGAGCCATTACCAATATTGCTGTTTATGCCCTTCCTGCTGTTACCCTAAGTTTATTGTGGGTACTTCTTAACCAGGCACTTTCCCTGGATATCAGTTGGGTATGGTTACTCGGAGCCTTATGTTTAATGGGCTTCATCCTTGAGGCTACCACACTCCGCTTCCTGATTTTCCCTCCATTGAGAATTTCCAGAAATGAGGAAATATGCACCAATTGCAAGATCTGCGACAAGAAATGCCCCATGGCGCTGGAAATTTCAACGGTTAAAACTGTCAATCATATAGACTGCCACCTCTGTGTTGATTGTGTTGCTAAATGTCCTGAAAAAGGTGCCCTTACCATCAACAAGCGTAGCATGAAATGGCTGCCGGCTGTTGCTGTTATTGTTCTCATTGCTGCAGCCCTCTTCTTTTCTTCAAGATATGAGTTGCCTACAATCAGTGAGCGCTGGACTACCACGGAACAGTTAAAGAAGGCAGAAATCTTTGAAATGTCAGGACTCAAGAACATCAAATGTTTTGGCAGCTCCAGGGCTTTTGCCAATCAGATGAAGGAAGTGAAAGGGGTACTGGGTGTTGAAACTTATGTAAAACATCACAAAGTACGTGTGTATTATGATGCCAGCCTGACCAATCCGGAACTTCTGAAGGCTGCAATCTTCCGTCCTTTTGCAAGTTATCTGGCAGTTCCATCGGTATCAGTGGGTGTTATTCAAACAGTTAGTCTTGGAATCGACCGCTGTTTTGATCCAAAGGATCAATCCCTTCTAATTGATGTACTCAGTCTTCAGAAAGGGATTCTGGCAGTAGAGACTTCTTTCGGAGAACCCATACATGCGAGAGTTTTCTACGATACCACTCTTATCAATCCAAAAACCATTGAAGCCTCCATTGAGCAGAAAAAAGTCATTTTTGGAGAGGGAGATGATAAGGTTGAAGTGGAACTCGATTTCATGGTGAACAGAAAGGATCTCAAATACAGTTCACTTCCAAAGGAGGAATTCCTTACTGAATTCCTGGAGCCTCAGGATGTTTCATTCAATAAATACGATACCTATAAGGAGTCAGAGTTGAAGACTATAATGCTGCCAACTCAGGAAATCATTAGTCCAGAAATGCAGGAATGGATTCCCTACCTGATATCACATCTCTCCAATGATGACGGAGTGGTAAGATTCCAGATGGTATTAAGCGGAATGGAACCCGGAATTAAAATCTGGTATGTCCCGTCAATAACCGATACAGAAAAGATCAACAAGCTTTTAAAGGCTCCCGAATTCCTGGTTCATTATCCGGATAAGTCGGTGAAGAAGTTTGAGAATCCGTTTAAGTTTTAAAACAACAAAGGCAGTCCAAAAGGCTGCCTTTGTTTTGTGCGTTGTACTGGATTCGAACCAGTGATTCTTATTTTACCTTTTTTGGTTTATAACTAATTGAATTGCAATTATTTAAAAAATCATTTTTCACTATGTTTGTCCCGTTGCCGTCCCGGATTGGACTCGAACCAAGTAGTTCGAGTCCACTTGTTTAGGCCATATTTTTAATTCACTAACTTTAGATTATTTCAGAGAATCTCTCGTTTTATCCTTTTTTTTGATGGGTTTATGCTTAACCAACTTGTTGCTTGTACCTTGACAGTTCCCTCTGTTGCAAGAAAATTACCTCTCTTTGTAGCTGTATTATATAATCCTTGTCATCTATATTTTGATCTTGAACTAAACCAGTAAATTCCTTTTGTGGTAGTTCTGGCTTATTTTGTCTATCCTTCCCAGTTAAGAGCCATTCGATATCCACATCCGGGAAATTACCAAATAGCTCAATAATCCTGTCCAGGGGCACTGCACTTTTATGAGTCGCCCAATTGCTGATATTGGCCCTGGATGTTCCTATCTTCTTGGCATACTCAACCTGAGAAATTTTTTTCTCTGCAAGTATTTTCATAAATCTCACATTTATAGTGCAATCCATATTTTTTTCATTTAGAATCGAAATAAATTACTCAACGTAAATCATTATTTATTTACAGAATATAATATTAGTTTACTTTCGCAGCCTTTTATTCGCACCCAAATAACACGAATCACTACACATCAATGATTTGTGGTACAAATATAGTCTTTTTGTAGCACAAATGTAGCACATTTATTTACAAAACCTAAAAAATAATTTTATGGATCAAGAAACTCTTCAAAAACTAAGAAATAAATTACCTCGCAAGTTCCTGATTGAATTAATGGATCGCTCCAGCATGAGTAAAAGCACTGTCTCCAAAACCATGAATGGAACACGGCAAAGTGACCCGGTTATTGATGCTGCAATAGCCTGGGCTCTTGAAATTGAGAACAGGAACATTTCCCGCAAGCATAAAATCAATAATCTTGAATTAAACAATTGACAGCTAGATGAAATCCTTATTCTGATTGGACATACAAATAAATTTATCAGCACTCTTACCAAAAATAATATTGTGTGCTGTAATATGCCAAATTAATCAGGAGTACAATTTATATCGAATGTTTTCTCAGAGCTTAAAAAAAATATTAACCAGAACTAAAGGATAAAGCATAACTATGAAGAAAAAATTCAAATTCAATGTGAAATATTCGCTGTTTGTAAACGGAAACGAATATCCGAAAGTTGAACCATTTATGGCAACGTCTTCTGATAATGCTGAATTACAATGTACTCAAATGCTGCAAAATTTTTCAGAACCTTCCTGCACTTTCAAAATTCATTCTGCTGAAAAGGTTTGAAAATGAAGTTTCCTGTAAAATTATATTGGCGAGCTGTATGAAAGATATAATTATCTCAAGCATTCCATTACAGGAACTACTACTTGAGGCTTGTCAGAATTTTAACGTCGAACTATACATCAAGCTACCAACGGCTGCTGATATTCAACATCGAAATGATATTAAGCGTAAAATTCTGGAGCTCGAATTATTGATACCAATCCTTTCCGAGATTCTTAAGAACAATTCTGACACATAAATTCGATATTAAAATTTGATTCCCTCCCTTATTAAGTAATGTTAATTCAACTTTTTAAACAATCCTATGCTTCCCAGCTCTACCCTTGATAGTGTTCAAAACCTCGATATTGTTACAATACTTTCCGGGTACATTTCATTAAAACGTAAGGGAAACAATTACTCAGCTTGTTGTCCTATTCATAATGAAAGGACACCTTCATTTTCGGTAAACCAACAAAAAGGCATTTTTAAATGCTTTGGCTGTGGTGCAAAAGGTGATGCTATCAGCTTCGTTATGCAGCACGAAAAGATTAACTTCACGGATGCCATTCTGAAAATTGCCAAAGACCACAATATTGATGTTCCAAAAGTGGAACAAAACGAGGCTGAACTGGAAAATTACAGAAAGCTTGAAGGTATTAAAATTGCTAACGAATTAGCATGTAAATGGTTTGAGCAAAACCTTCTGCTACCGGAAAACATCAAACCCCTTGAATATGTCCGCTCACGGTGGAACGATGATACCATAGCGCAGTTTCGCATCGGTTTTGCACCTGATGGCTGGGATAACCTGAAAAAATGGGCGGCAGGACAGGGAATCCGTGAAGAAATACTTTTAGAAGCCGGCCTTCTCAGCGAAAGCAAAAACAAAGTATTCGACTATTTTCGTAACCGTATCATATTCCCTATCCCTGACAGCCGGGGACGCATTTCAGCCTTCACTGGCCGGGATTTCTCCGGCACTCCTGATGCTCCAAAGTATTTCAATTCCCATGAAACCGTTGCGTATACTAAAGGCGAAGTTTTATATGGCCTCAATTTTGCCAAACGTGCTGCCAAAGAAAAAGGGTTCATTCACCTGGTAGAAGGTAATCCTGATGTTATCCGACTTCACCAGATTGGAAAGCTTAATACTGTCGGCACATGCGGAACATCCCTCACACCTGCACAGATAGAATCCATTAAACAAATCTGCCCATCCGTTACTATCATTGGCGATAGCGATAAAGCAGGTAAAAAAGCCGTTGACCGCTCAGCAGAACTATTGATTAATGCCGGTCTGTTTGTCAACATAGTGGAAATGCCAACTACTTGCCGGATATCTGAATATCTGATAGATAAAAAGGTAAAAGATGGTAAGGACATAAAGGATGAGAAAACAGATCCGGATAGCTTTTTTAGTAATGAAAATCAATTTGATCTATTCGTAAAAGCAAACCTGAAGGACTACATTATCTGGAAGGTTACAGAGCATATTCCTAAAGCGCAAAATCCTGATCTTAAAAGCAGAATTATCGGAAGTTTTGCTGATTTGATTTCCTTGCTCCCCGCTTCCAGCCATGAAGTATATATCGAACAGCTTTCCAAATTAATTAAACCTAAAAAAGCATGGCAGGATGCACTTAAATCCTGCAATACCGAAAAAGCACCGGCCAAAGAAGAAGGATGGAAAATTCCTGATAACGTGCTTCTTAGCGATTTCGAAAAGTATGGCTTTTACAAGGATGAAAATTGCTATTATTTTAAAACGGCAAAAGGCGTAGTTCGTGGCACTAACTTCGTTATGGTGCCTCTCTTCCACATCAGTAGTGTACTTAATGCCAAACGCTTATACAAAATCACAAACGAGTTTGGATTTAGCCAGGTAATCGAGCTTCTTCAGAAAGACTTGATAGGGCTAGCTTCCTTTCGCCTCCGTGTGGAAAGCCTGGGTAACTTTTTGTTTGAAGCTTCCGAAACGGAATTAAACAAGCTGAAACGCTACCTGTATGAAAAAACAGATTCATGCTTCGAAATTACACAGCTAGGCTGGCAAAAACAGGGTTTCTGGGCCTGGAGTAATGGAATCTTTAGTGGCGCATTTTCTCAATCGGATGCAAATGGCATCGTCAAGTTTCAAAATGATAATTTTTACCTTCCGGCAAGCTCCACCGTTTATCAATTAGAGGATTCTTTATTTGTAACTGAACGCCGCTTTAAGTTCAGCGATGGGAATATTTCGTTATACGACTATACAGTGAAACTTACAAAAGTATTCGGCGAAAACGCCATGTTTGCCATCAGCTTTTATATTGCCACTTTATTCCGCGACCATATTTTTAAACTCTTCGGATTTTTCCCTATCCTCAATCTATTTGGGCCCAAAGGTGCTGGTAAAACAGAACTTGCCATCAGCATGCTTCAGTTTTTTGGAAACCAATCAAAAGGGCTGAACCTTACAAATACAACACGCCCTGCATTAGCTGATCATGTTGGAATGTTTTCAAACGCATTTTGCCATATCGATGAGTATAAAAATAATGTCGAATATGAGAAAATCGAATACCTCAAAGGCCTTTGGGATGGTATGGGCAGGACACGCAAAAATATGGAGATGAATAAACGTAATGAGACCAGCAATGTCGATTGCAGCGTCATTCTATCTGGTCAGGAAATGCCTACAGCTGACATCGCACTTTTCAGCCGATTAATATTTCTCAGCTTTACAAAAGTGGAGTATTCTGACCAGGAGAAAAACGATTTCAATAACCTGAAAGAAGTTGAAAAGACAGGGCTAACGCATATAACTCACGATTTATTAAGCTATCGGGCTGAGTTTATTGCCAACTTCTTTGAAAACTACCAGGAATCATCAAAACTGCTAGGCTCTAAACTCAATAACGTCGTCATTGAGGATCGTATTTTCCGTAACTGGCTCATCATTATAGCATCGTACCGAACGCTTATGAACAGGATCCATGTTCCGTTCAATGAAAAGGATCTGCTCACACATGCGTGTATCCTTATATCAAGACAGAATCAGGAAACCAAAAAGAGCAACGAGCTTTCAATCTTCTGGAGCATTGTTGAATTCCTGGCCAACGATGGGCTAATTAAAGAGGATGTTGATTTTCGGATTGATTGTGTGGATCAATTGAAAACGGATACCATGGACGCTAAATGGTCTGAAGCAAAAAATGTAATCTATATTAACCACAGCCGTCTTTTTCAGCTATATCGGGTTCATGGCAATAAAAGTCGGGAAAACATTCTTCCTCTCAAAACTCTGGAGTATTACCTGCAACACAGTAAAGAATATTTAGGACGAAAGTTATCAGTTTCATTCAGGGTTGAAGATAACGGTCGCATAGTTGAAGATATACACCAGCTTAATGGCGATACAATTAAAAAACGGAAAGTAACAACAGCCATGGTATTCGAGTATGATAAACTGGATATCAATCTGTCAAATAATATGGTTGAGCCCATCGAAGAAAAGCAAAAAGAGAATGTAACGGATCTTTTACCTCGTTAAAAAAATAATGATCCGCAGATTGACGCGAAAATAACAACTACAACAACTACAACAACTACAAGCACTCATGGAATTAACTATCAGCAACTTACTAAAACTACAAGCAGCTAAAAGCCAACTACACAGAACTACAATTTATACTTTAAACTACAAAAATATAGAATATGAGTAATTGTAGTTTCTCTCTAAATGCTTTATCAAATGGAAATCAGCCTGTTATCAAGTGTAGTTGTTGTAGTTCCTGTAGTTGGCAATATATATACCCTGTCTGTGAAAAATTAAAAATAAAAAATGCCGGCTAAAATTTTACATAAACAAAGAATGGGTTCTGAAAGCTTCTGGTCGCTCTGTGGCTGTGATTTTAATAATAACGGAGTTCAATTCCGTGTAATTGGTAGCGAATCAACCGGCCCAGGGATCTATGATGTAACCCATACCATCAAAAATGTAAAATCAGGGACATACTCCTATATCCCAATGCCAAAACTTATCAATATACTTCTTGAAAGTGAATGACCACAACACCTAAAACCCAACCTCAAAAGCCTGCACAAAAAATGAAGCCTAAAATCCTACTACTAACTCAAATGCACCAACGCCCTGCAATAAGCGAGCTTTTCTGCTTGTCAGCATTAAGACTTCAGGAATCCAGCCGTAAGAAATTCGATGTCACCATTGTTTCTCTAGTCAGCGATGCTCCTTCTGAAGCAGTATGCCGAAAATACAGTATTGATATGATTTTTACCTGTGCAGCACCATTAGGAAAAAAGATGAACACTGGAATCACACTCTTGCTTAAAAATTATCAATTCGATTACCTGCTCAAAATTGACGATGATGATATTGTATCATCAAATCTACTTGAAGTTTACACTCCTTTTATTAAAAAAGGCGTTCCACTTTTTGGGGTTAAACAGGTTTATTTTCTCGATGCTTCCAACAATCAGGCAGTGTTCTACAAATACCCCTACTCTGTAGCAAAGTTAATGGGTTGCGGCAAAATGATTAGCCGGACAGCTCTTGAACGAACCGGCTGGCAAAGTACCATCAAACCAAAAAACAATTACAAGCATCTCGGAGTGCAGTTTTATGCGGACAGACCGGTTACAATCCCGCACTACCAGGCTCACTATATGGTTGAAATGAAATATGCTGATATGGTTTCCAGCCCTAAATTCAACTTGTTTAATGATGATCAAACCATGGGACTTGATTTCGTAAGTGAAATGAACTTCGTTTTTAATGGCTATGATCCGGTTGAAGTTGTTACCGAAAAACCTTTGTTTACTGATGTGAAAACCAATGTCAATATCTGGAAGTTTGCTGACTATGCCAATGTTGGTAAACATGTGCCGGTCAGTGAAGCCACCTCACATTGGAGTATACAGGAACGTGAATATTTACTTCAATTGCAGGCACAATTAAAATAGTAATATCAGTCCGTTAATCCGGTTTATTCCATTCCGGTTTTAGGAATGCATTTCAAACAAAACACATTTTACAGTTCCTGACATTTTCAAATTTATAGAACTTCCTGAATTACCAACACCTCCGAAATTCCTTCTATCCCATGTTTTCAGTCGATCTCCCTGTTAAAGCTTATGTAAAACAGTATATTACCTTGAACTATGGCAATCCTGCCGATTTCTCTTCAGATAAATACATTAACAGCCAATTCCGCCGGTGCCTTACCAAACCCTGTACCCGTTACAATATCCGTTACAAAGAACTCTCAGAGCTTTTCTATTCATCCAGCATCAAAGTAAAAATAAGTCAGGATGATTTTTATAGGCATGGATGGGAACTTACGCCAACGGATACTGTTGCTTTCGGCAAAATCATGGAACACCAGGCAAAATTCTTCATGCGCAATATGATAAGCTTTTACTTAACCTATCTGATAAAAAGAGATGCTATTCTGAAATTCCAACAAACCTTCGGCTTCACCGAGGATATCTGGAGTTATGACAGCATTAAAAAGGATTTTTATAGAAAAGTAGATTTCGAAAATTCTAATTACTCCAAAGAATTAACAACCAAAATTGAAAAAATAATCTTGGTGAATCTGTCCAATTTGGGGACACTTTCACACAAAGCAATCTCCCATTATGACAACCTTAAAAAAGCAGATTGACCTGGGTGGAAATGTCGCCCTCTTCGTTATCCCTTCAACTTTAATCCATTCTATTTTATCTGAAACAATCCTGTACGTCGGAACAAACCCAACCTATGAAATTGAATGTGCTGCCGAAAGTATTCAGCATGTTTGCAAGCTTTCGGAAACCCGCGCCGGTGATTTGTACACACATACAATTACTGCTTTCCTTCCAGGGTATAACAGGGATACTCTTGAAATGCTTACCCGGCTGCGCCAATACAACTCAGTTGTAGTTGTATTAAGGAATGGCTTAGGGGAATATTATCATATAGGGGATAACCGTGAAGGTCTTCGTCTGGCATTCGATTTTGATTCCTCAAAAGATCCATCCGGAAAGAATGGCTTCAATATCGAAATTTCCGGACCACTCACTTTCTCCTTCAAACCGGTAAATATGCCTGCCATTCCTCTGTAAATAAGCTGAAAAGTCTGTAAAACAGGGATTGGTGAGCCTGTCGAATCAGTTTTATGTCCTTTCAGTATCGTTTTTCAGCCTGTAATATTGCTGAAAAATTAGACTCATGAAGTTTCGCATCCTTTCCGCTTTGTTACGTTCAGCCTGGGCAATTGACGAACGCTTCGCCATTGCGCATGGCGGTATTGTAGCAGGACTGATCAACGGCCTGGACTTCGAATCATCAAAAGATACAGAATACGCTGAAGAAAAGAATTCTCTTCCTTATGCTCTTTATGCTGCAACTCCGGGACGTAAATATTCAGTATTTGATGAAGCGCCGAAAGGAAGCATTGCAGTAATTCCTGTACGTGGTCCCTTGATGAAGGATGATGAACAGGATTGCGGTGTTCTATCCGCAGGAATGGATACACTTGGAACCCGCGTACTGGAAGCGGATCTGCATCCAAATATTTCCGGCATCATTCTTTACATCGACTCCCCAGGAGGAACTGTCGATGGAACCCAGGCATTTGCCGATAAAGTTAAAGCCTGCAAAACGCCTGTCGTAACTTTTATTGACGGCCTTATGGCTTCTGCCGCTTTGTGGATAGGGTCTTCTGCTTCCCGCATCATCGCCCAAAACTCCACTACCGAAATAGGTAGTATTGGTGTTATGGTCCAGTTTGCTGATATGCAGCCCATGTGGGAACTGGAAGGTGTTAAATTCCATCGCATCAATGCTGACCAGTCAAGGGATAAAAACAAAACATTCACGGATGCACTTAACGGTGATTATTCCGGAATAAAAAATGAACAGCTTAATCCATTGGCCGAACAGTTTATCGTTGCCGTAAAAGCGAACCGCCCAAATCTCCCCGATTCAGTTTTCACTGGAAAAGTATTCTTTGCTGAAGATGCGCTCTCACTTGGACTTATTGATGAAATAGGTTCACTCGATATAGCTATTGCAGCTGTTAGCTCATTATCGGCTTCTGAAGGTACTACGTCAGATTCATCCGCTTCCACTCAAATCCCCAAACCTATACTCAAAACCATGGATCTTCCTATCCTTATTTCCCTGCTGCAGGTTTCTTCTATTGAAACAACTGATGAAGGTATTTATCTGAATGAACAGCAACTTCAGGCCATCGAGAACATGCTTAAAGAAAACGCTGCTTCTATTGATAGTATGACTGCTGCTTCAGAAACTTCAGCTCTCAATGCTCAAACAGCTGTTTCAAATGCTGAATCCGCCACTACTAATGCAGACAACCTGCGTATTGCTGCTGAATCAGCACTCACCAATGCTACCATTGCAATTGATGAAATTCATCCTGATATCGCAGCTTCCGCTGATATCCCTTCAAAAATTGAAGCCATACGCACCATGCTTGCTAAAAAACCTGCTGCAGCTTCCATTGGAGTAAAATCCATTAAGGATCCTACTCCTGGCGCTGACGGCGTGGATTGGGATACGCTTAACTCATTGCCACATATGAAATCCGCCGACTAAATAATTCTTCTTGCTTTCCTCCTTAAAACTCTCCTACAATGGACGTATCCGAAATCAAAACCGCCTTTGGCGCGTATTATGAAAATTCCGGTCAGAATATGAAACGAATCCTTGGCATGTTAAGCCAGGGACTTGTTACTCCCGGAATCTGCACTCCCGTAAAAACGGACGACACCGTTTTTAAACTTGGCCAGCTCACTATCGGAAATATTGTACAGTCTTTCCAGAAAGGCTGGACACCTAAAAATGCTGCCGCTTTCACTCCAAACGAATTGCGCTTGTACCAATTCAAAGTGGATGAAGAAATCAATCCTGACGATATCGAAGCAACCTGGTTGGGTTTTCTTGGAGGTGCCGGAGTTGACCGTAAAGATTGGCCTCTTATCAAATTCCTTATCGAATATCCCGAACTTGGCTATCTCTCCAAAATCAATTCGGATATGGAACTTAACGAGTACGGAAAGGGTATTTATGTTGCCCCTACACCCGGAGTTGCCGGAGATACAGGCAAATCCATGAACGGTCTCATTAAACTGCTACAAACAGGTGTCGAAGCTCAAACCATTAATAGCATTAACATCCAACCACTGAATGCAACATCTATTTTCGACCAGGTTGAACTTTTTGCTGATGGCATCTCTGAAGTGTATCAAAGTGTGAAAATGAATATCTGTATGTCTCCCAAATGGCATCGCCTTTACCTCCGTGACAAACGGGCAGCTGGTTTCTTTACCTTGCAAACAGCCGGCGAAGTAACTAATGGTGTCGACTTCACTCCTCAGCAGGTAATTGCTCTTCCTTCATTAAGTGGTACTGATGTTATTTTCGCATCTCCTCAAACCAACATCCTCCATCTTACTAAAAAAGGCACAAACAAAACAAATATCAAAATTGAAGAATACCGCCGTAATGTATCTTTCATGTGCGACTGGTGGGAAGGTATCGGCTTTGGTATAGATGCAGCCGTCTGGACTAATATCCAAAAAGTCACCAGCTAGTTTTACTCTCAATCTTGTTTAGGCCGGTACCCAGTCCGGCTTTTTAAAACTCTATAAATATACCACTGTGGAATTTACAGATATAACAAAAGATCTCCATCAGGGAGAAAACATGGGCGGAATAGGAATGAAAATCTATTTCGGTCTGTTCGAAGATGTGGCAACCTGGCCGGTAAAACCGCTGAATGCGTTAACCCTTGAGGCTCTTGGATCGCTAACCGGCGATATTAAAATGAAACCTGGAAAACGTATGTTCGAAATGTACGTCACTGACGATACCGGCGAGTTTAAAATTGAATCCGTTGGTGAACTGGATGGTAAAAGTTTTGTCATGCACCTTTCTTTTTTCAATCCTGGCCTCAAACCAAAATTGCTTGGATTGATGAATTCCATTAAAAACGGCAATATGGTGTTCATCGTTCCTGACAACAACGGCCAGATGTTCCTTATGGGCGATGCTGTCCGTGCTTCTGTCTTTTCCGGTTCACCGGACGGTGCCGGTACTGGAAAAGAAACTGCTGGTCGCCGCGGCATTTCAATGGAGTTCGTTTACAAAACTTCAAATGTATACCAGTACATTGGTTCAGTTCCTTTAACAGTGGCGGTTGTCAGCTAGAAATCTATGATGTTACATCCCTTTTTTAAATTGATAGGCATCGAACCAGGCAAAGTAATAACTGCCCGGTTCGGTGCTATTGATTTTCGTCAGCAGGTTTCTTTCGAAACGTTGAAATCATTGTATGATGATGGTTTCCCCTACCTGAAGTTAACTTCAGAAGGCAAAAATGCCTTGCTTACTAAAAATGTCGCAGGTCCCCCTACTGAAATGCCTCCCGAAGGCACTATCGTACCCTTCACCAAAAAATCTGTTTCAAAATCTAATAAGAAAAACAATGCAGGAAAAAGTAAATAAATGGATAGCTGAAGGTTGTGATTTTAATGAAGGAATCGCTATTCTAACATATTCAGTTCGGCACAAACAGCTTGTCAGGATTATGTCAAACCGTCCTCATCGTTATGCGGAAAAACTGCATTATGAATTATTGAAAGCTGCCGGGTTAAATACTGGCTTGCCCGTCAATAAACCCAGTCATACACTTATGGCCTCTGGTGATATTTATGAACCTCAGTTAGGTGCTGTTTCGACCAAAAACAAATCAGCTGCAAAAGACCAGCTTCCTGAAGAAGTTGAAAAGGTCATAAAATTTCATGCTGATGCGTTTAAAACCCGCGCCATCCTTCATGAAGCTATGGCGAACCTGCCAAACGATAATACAGATGCTCTCATTGCTCAACGTAAAGAACTAAGCGATCAGATCGCCGAATGCTCCGAAATGATTGATACAATGTGGAAAGCGAAAGAGGATTATTATGTAAACAATATCATTCCGGACATAAAAGCCCTCACAGCTGAAAAACAGGCAGAAGTGAAGCCTGTTGTCGATTTACCAGATGACTTGGATGAACTGAAGAAAATGAAGAAAAACCTTCAATCGGCAAACACTAAGGATCAATGCATGCTGGACTACCGCCAAACTACAAAAGGAGAGAAAAAGAACCCGCTCCCTGATAGCCCTAAACGTATCAAAATTGAACTTCGCATGAAACAACGTGATACTGCAATTGAAGCTATCGACTACAAACTCGTGAACTCTTCAAATTAATTGTCTCCAGGTGTAAAAGTGTTCAGGTTTCCTTAGCGACCCGGGCCCTTTTTTTTAATCTTCATTCTAATGCTGGTACGATCATCATCTATTACGGCTCTTAAACCGGATAATCCTCCGGAGGAAGCTTATAATTCTTCAGAAAACTCAGCGGATAACCATTACCAGGACTATATCCATTACACCAAATTTAGCCTGGTATCCCGCCGGGATTTATTCATCATCGCATTTTACAAAACGGAGAACCTGGAAAAGTTTAAAGGGAATATCGCTAATGCCGATATTCTGGCTCCCTTATTTGCCACTCTCCTGAAATACTATATCCCTGATCTTGAAAACGCTGTCCTCATTACAACACCAAAACGCGCCCACTCGGAAAAACTTGGCTACCATTTCGCTTCAGAAATTTGCATCCGGGCTTGTAAAACAATTAACCTGGAATTTATCCCGGATGTACTTATCGCAACCAGTAAAAGTAAATTCAATCCGAACTTCATTCAGCAAAAACCACTTCCTGAAGGTAAGCGTGTCATCCTGTTTGACGACATAGCCACCACCTACCAAACCATTTATGCAACTTTAAATGTGCTTAGGAATAACCCTGAGAACAACCTTGCTGATGTTCATGTGCCAATATTTGTCGGAATTAACAACAATTAGCACACTACAACATTCTCAAATCTTCAAATCTTCAAATTCCCCAATGCTGGTTTCTTCCAAAATTTCTGCTAAAAGTATCGCGCCGGTAAATAAACCTGTCGTTAAAAAAAATACGAAGCAACAGCCTGAAACTTTGCTCGCCACTACCGATGCTTCCACTGAATTTGTTTCTGATATGGCTATCTCCCTTACAAAAGCTATCGGACTGATTAAGCCTGGCATAAATACGCACTTTTACAGTTTCGGGAATTTTAACCTGGTGAGGTTAATCCTGTACCTGCTTAAGCAGACAGGCCCGGTTCACCTTTTCATGACATCCTATTCCTTCTCCAACAAAAGCATACAGCAACTTCAAAACCATATCGAAAATGATAAGCTGTTGTCTTTTCAACTTCTTATTGATAACCGCGTCCGGAGCATCAGCCCGAAACCTTTTCAGATGATTGCCAGCTGCTTCAACTATCGCTGCACTTCCGTTCATGCGAAAATCGCTTTGCTTTGGAACGACAACTGGAAAATATCTATCGTTACCAGTCAGAATGCAACGGATAATCCCAAAATGGAACGTGGGATCATATTTACTGATCCTGCTGTTTTCGACTTCGACCATAAAAACCTTACGGATGCTTTTCTCAGAGGAACAACTTAATGAAATTGAAGAAATGGCTGCCCTTTTCTTCGATCCTGAATCCATCGCCCATAACATTGAATGTGATGCTGAAGAGTTTACTGAACTCATTCAGAATAAAATCGGTGAAGCCTTCAAAGCCTATTGCAGCGGCCGACTTCGTTCCGAAATTGAACTCCGAACCGCTATCCGGCAGGCGGCTATGAATGGGAGCACTCCGGCACAAACCCTTTTCGTCAACTACTTTAAAGATTCCCAACTATGATCTACACATTACCACCTCAACAAATCAACAAATCAACAGCTCAACAAATTATCACATTATCACATTAGCACATTAAAAAAATGAGCCGAAAAGCCCTGGAAGAAGTGAATTATGAGGCTATAAAATCTCATATCCTGGACCCTGATTTATCTCCCCTTTCTGAGTCCCAGCAATACCTGCTGGATCGGATTGTTTCCATAGCCAAAATCCTGGATAAAAATCCACTTCAAAAAGCAGCTATTTCCCTTCACAAGTCGAAATTTCCGGATTTGTCAAATTCCCATGCATACCACGATGTCCGCATGGCTGTCCGTCTTTTCAATACCTTACATACATTCGACTATGATTTCTGGCACACCTGGGTTATTAATGACATTGTAGCCAACATCAACAAATGCAACAACGACGGTTCTCCCAATGCCCGGAAAATCATTGCCATGGAACATGCCAACTTACTGAAGGCAATCGGTGAACGGCCTACTGATCTGGAAGATCCTAAACGCCTGGAGAAACAGTCTTTCTATATTCTAATCCAGAATAATAAAACCACTGTAAAACTGGATGTGGACAACTTGCATAAACTTCCTGAAGCAACTATACGGGAGATAAACCGTATTGTGTTCACCGGGAATGAAATTACGGAAGCGGACGCAGAAGAATTATTCAAAACATGATTAACGAATTTCTAAACCTGAATACTTTTCAGATGGCACCGGTAATTAACGATGCCAAAAGTGAAGTGGATATCGCCGGTCGTGGTACCGGGAAATCTTATATCATCGGCGTGGATATGGACCGCATTGTTAGGAAAATGCCCCGAAGCATATCTGCCATTACAGGGCAAACATACGGCCAGATCATGACCCGCACTCTCCCTTCTACCCTCAAATGCCTCGAACTCCTGGGATATGAAAAAGGAAAGGATTATGTCATAGATTGTCAGCCTCCCAAAGGCTGGGATTCGCCGTATGAAAAGGTTACTAAATACAAAAACTTCATCAGCTTCCGTAATGGAACCGGATTTCTGCTGCTAAGTCAGGACAGGTCAGGAAGTGCACGAGGTCCAAATATCGATCGTGAAATTGTGGATGAAGCCCTTACCCTGGACAAAGCGCAGTACGATCAGGAAGTCAGCCCAACAAACCGTGGAAATGAAGAATACTTTGGCTTTCGCTCCGCGAAACCCATAAAACAACACCACGGTTTCCGGTACGTTTCTTCCATGCCTTACTCACAGGATCAACGCTGGTTGCTGGATTTTGGCAAATACTACGAGCAGGAAGCCGGAATTATGCTTTTCGATGTATGGAATCGAATCGTCATGATGCAGATTGAACTTATAAAAGCATACCTCGTTAAAGATGCCTGCCTGTATAAAAATATCCACAACGAAATTATCCGCCTGAAACATCAGATTGTGCCTTTCGTTTCGAAAGACAAAATCCTGTTTACCCTCTCGAATGCCTTCGATAACATAGCAAACCTCGGGATCTCATACATAGCAAGAGAATATCAGAAGCTGCCGCTTCTGATATTTCTTATTGAAATTATGAACTGGGTTATCGATAAGGTTGAGGACTGCTATTACCATCTGGATAGTTCCCGCCATATTTATTACGATGCCTCCAACGATGCTTTTATCCGCTCCTATGCAGAAGAAAACAACTTCGACTATACCAAGCTTTCCAAAATCGACAGCCGATTCGACCTGGATTGCGATTCCTCAAAGCCTCTGGAGATATGCCCGGACTGGGGAGCTAAAATCTGCCTTTTCTCAGTCGGCCAGGAACGATTCTATAACTTTGCCACAAAGAAAAATGAGCATGTGGACTGCATTATTAATGAGTTCTTTGTCAAGCCGGAAGAAGTGAATGATACTATGATCAATGAGCTGGTGGATCAGTTCTGCGAGTATTACCAGCATCACACTTGTAAAGAGATTGTCTATTTTGTAGATAGGTATGGGAATAACCGGCAGCCAAATATCAAGAATTCAAAGCCTTACAATGAGCAGGCTATTGATCGTTTCATTAAAAACAAATGGCGCGTTACAACTAAAGTCCATAAAGGCCAGGAGCCGCCTCAGCATGAGAAATACCTGCTTTGGTCTAACATTATGCAGGGCAACAATCCACGGTATCCGAATGTGATCATTAACGGCAAAAACTGCAAGTTTACCCTTATCTCTATGAATAATACAAAGGTGGTGGATAAACAAGGGAAATTCGAAAAGGATAAAAGCTCCGAACGCAAAAATTCTGTTATGCCGGAGGAAGCTACCCATTTTGGCGATGCCGTTGATAAACGCATCTGGACCAAATATGGAGGACTGCTTTTAAAATCTTCAACTTTTGTAAGCCCGAGGATATAAAATCTAAATTAATACTAAGTAGGGCGTTCCCCTATGGGTCAGGCTTTCCGCTGTATCTTTCACGCCATCACACATGCTTTCCATGTGAAAGGATGCCGCTGCAATCCTTAACGCAGCCTACTATATGCCATTTGCTGGCCTATGAATATTTATTTTCACATAATAGAAAATAGTTCACAATGGGATTTTTTGAACCTTTTAATACTTGCATTGGAGCATTTGAACAATACAAAGCTGCATATCTAAATTTGCATTTTCCAATCAAGTTTTCTTACTGGATAAACATGCCATAGTTTTGTTCGCAATTTATCAGAGTTGAATCCAAGCCAATAAATCAGGTAAGTTTTGTTTTGCTGCTAGATAAGTTTGAACTGCAAAACATTGAAGTTTAATTTATTCCACTTTTGGTCAATTGATTGTGATCGAAATAAATTAATTACTAAGAAAAAAGGGTATAAGGCAAGATATTTATACTTCAGTGAAGCAATAAAACTGTAAATTCGCTTATTGAATTAATACGGCATTATACAAATATGGCAACAGAATTATTTGAGAAAAATATTCTAGAACTCAACTTTTCTTTTTTAACTGAAAAGCAAGAGAGTGGAATAATTTTGACAAATAATTTTGAGAAAATAGATTCGAAAATCGCTTCGCCTGAAATTCTATTTTCATTAGAAACAGCAAAGAACAAATTCAATGCTGATGCCGTTTATTTTCGTTATTTTCAAGATGGAAGATCAGCTGTACCTCAATTATACCTGTTTGATTTTACACAAAAGCATCTTTCAAATGAAGAAAAGAACCGTATACATATCCAAATGTGGAACGGATATCAGGTACCTATTTACATTATTATCGAAAAATCTTCTGTAAGCGTTTTTGATTCCAGAAAGAAGCCTGATGATAAGAGAGAAGTCTTCGCTAAAGAAATTATTACCTATATTGGTGAAGCCATTAAGAACTTTCAAGCAAAGAGTTTTGATGATGGTTTATTTTGGGATGAACAGGAATATAAAAATGATTTTAAATTTGATCAATCTGCCACAAAGGATTTAATCCGAGGTTTAAAAAATGTTTATATCAAGTTCCAAAAACAATCTGGATTAAACCGGCATGTAGCTCTTAAACTACTAGTACAGAGTCTCCTGATAAAATATCTTGAGGAACGTGACGAAAAAAGTGCAAGCGGCTATTTTGCAGGCACATATTTCTACAATAATTTCCAGTGTAAAAATTTTTGTGAAACAATACGAAAGGGAAAACTACTGGATCTATTAGACCAACTGGCAAAAGATTTCAATGGTAAAATATTTGAATGGGATTTTGAATTCGAGAAAGAAGAAAGAACTGCTATTCAAAAAACTGAGGTACAACAACTTGCAGATTATCTTGATGGAAACAATCAGAACAGCCAATATGTACTTTGGCGGTTGTATTCATTCTCTCATTTACCTGTAGAGGTAATTAGTTCAGTATATGAGGAATTACTAACTGACAGTAAAGACATTGTTTATACTCCAGAAATGATAGTTAGTACCCTGGTAGATGAATGTATGCCATTAAAAAATCCTCAACCTAATTTCAAGATGATTGATGTGAGTTGTGGTTCTGGAATATTTCTTGTTAAGGCATATAAACGAATTGTACAATGGTGGAGATATGACTATTGGTTGAAAACAGGTGTATTAGTAAAACCTTCTCTTTCTGTATTAAAGGATCTACTTTTAAAAAGTATTTATGGTATTGATATAGAGCAAGATGCAATTAGACTATCAGTATTCAGTCTGGCATTAGCAATTTTAGATGAAGTAAATTTAGACCCCCCAACATGGGGAAAATTAAAATTCCCAGACTTAAGCGAAAATATTATTACCAAAGATTTCTTCCATTACATAACTTTATCTCCTAATGGAGGCTTTAATCTAGTAATTGGCAACCCTCCATTTAATTTACAACATGACAATGGGAAAGAGCCAGACAGGAAAAGGTATTTTAAAGAACTGAAAAGCAGTATTGGATTCCACAGCGATATAAGCATCCCTGATGAAAATCCTGCACTACACTTTCTGGTTCAATCTATGAAGTTACTTAATCCGGATGCCTTATTATGTCTTATCCAGCCTTCTGGACCTCTACTCTACCAAAAAGGACTCAACTTTAAAAAAGACTTGTTTTCTAAATTCAATTTGTTGCAAGTTGTAGATTTTACAAAACTAGCAGATAAACTCTGGGGTAGGAAAAATGTTGCCACAGTTGCTATTTTTCTGCAAAATTCATCTCCAACTGATGAAGATGTGCTTCACTTAGTTGCTAATCGCACTTTTTCAAACACAAATCGCCTATTCTTGGAATTTGATCACTATGATTTTCATATAGTTAGCAAACATGTAATTTTGCAAAACCCATATATCTGGAAAGCGAATTTATTGGGAGGAGGAAGGATTGTACAATTAATTGAGAGGTTATCTAAATTGCCAACACTTAAGGATTATCTTAAGAAAAAACGAAAAGAAAACCAGTGGGTATTCGGAGATGGATTTATTAAAGGAAAACCAGATACAGAATTAGTTCCTTCAGATTTTGTTAAGAAAAAAGGTGGATATAAAGAATTTACCTATCTAAATGATAGCCTTTGTATTGAAACTGAAACTTTTACTGAGCAAGGAATTGGCAATACTTTCATTTTAAAAGGTAAATATTATCAATGGGGAAGAGTAAAAGAATTATTTGAACCGCCTTTACTGCTAATAAAGAAAGTAATTGGAGAAACTTCAATACCTGCCTTTTTTTCTAATAAGCAGATTTCTTTCAGGGATCAAATTATGGGCATTCATGCTCCTGAACTTTGCAAAGATGAATTGCAATCTCTACATGAATACTTTGTACATTATTCTGATTTAATACGTTTTTATATACTTTCCACAAGTGCTCAAATATTAGTAAATAGAGCAACTGCAATTTATAATGAGGATATACTAAACCTTCCTTACCAATACAATGACAATAAATACTTAGTTTCAGAAGCGGAACAAATAGTTTTGCGAGATGCCCTTTCCTATTTTATAAATGATTTAGGAAAAGGACTTTCTGCCGAAGTACAAGAAACAGAAATAGAGATATTCTCGAAAGTTTTTTGTTTAACATTAAACAGTATTTACAAATCTGAAGGAAAATCTTTTCATTTATTCAAAATACTGGACTCAGGTAAATATTATGCATTGCACTTTGAATATTCGAGTGGAAATATCATACCCGAAATAGAACAAACAAAGGACTTAGAACAATATATAAATGAAGCTATCCCAACACGAAAGGAAAATCAGAAAAATATTCATATACAAAGAATTTTGAAAGTATTTGGCAAAGATTGCATTATACTAGCTAAGCCTAAACAATTAAGATACTGGTTGCCATCTATTGCTCTTAGAGATGCAGATGATACTTTCGGTGACTATATAATAGCCCGCTACCATAATGCTTAAAGATAGTCTGCCTTCATATCAGCCGCCTCATATGAATGATCTCCATATTGGTCATAATTTTGAAGTTAATGAGATATTGGGATTTATCGATAACAATATCTCGAGTTTTTATCTTTATTATCAGAATAATAAAGATTCGGTATTAGAGAACTGGATTAGTAATTTGCTTGTACTTCATTTACAACTTTGTAATATTGAACGAGGTGGTTTTTTGCCTTATATCTTTAGTAAAAATCCCCCACAATCTCTATCAGCGAAAGAAACTGACATTGGTGTTTATGTTAATACGAGATGCGCAAAACCTCTTCCTATTATTGAGTTTGAAGCAAAAAGGTTTTCAGAAGCCTCCAATAATAAAGAATATGTTTGTGGAGAAAGAGGTGGTATTGAACGCTTTAAAAGAGGGCATCATTCGTCACATCTCTCTGTTTGCGGTATGTTTGGATATGTTCAAAGTCGTACAACTCAAGAATGGGTAGCAAAAGTTAATGATTGGATTGATGAATTATCAAGGAATGATACTGATCAAACGATTGACTGGACTGATAAAGCAGAGCTATTAGTAGGATCAAATTCATTTCCTAAAGTTGAAAAACTATCTTCGCGTCATTCCCGAAAGTATTCAAAAGATAATATCGTTCTATGGCATTATATGATTGAACTTAATTAGAAATTAATATAGATAACATAAAGCACGAACTATAAAACTGAACTAAAATATTCGAGTTCCTGTAAAATACCTTTTCAAAGTCCGCTCAACTTTTCATCTGTATTTCCCCAAAACCACCAGCATTTTTATACCATTTGACTAATCAAATATTGTCTCTTACTCACTATAGTCTCACTATCACCAGTCTGCAAAACCTTGTCATTAGAATGCATCACTATTTTGCGTTTAAGACTGCAACAAGCTAATATTCAACCCCGCTTTCCCAATATTCCAAAATTGACAGGCATCACCTTCACATTATAAGTTGGGTTTCCCCTTTCCATTTTTTAACAACGTATTTCAAGGCTAATTCCATTTAATTATTTAGCAAATGTGCCATAGTAGTCAGAAGTTCACTCTGTCACACAAGGATTTTCTCGGCATATCCTCATTGCATTCCGGTATTCCAATTCCTCCTTGCTGTGCTTCTTTATACCATGGCGAAATACATCGCAAATAATTTAACTTAAATTTTAAAGCCATGAAAACATTCGTTAAAAAGTACATCGGAAAAGGAAAAATCTCAAACTTTGCAATCGTAAAAGTGTCAATCCCAATCTCAGAAATTTTAAAATACAAATACGAAAAGGAAGGCGTTGAATATATCACCTTCGAAATTGCAGCCCTCAAAGAACCGGATAAATTTGAGCGCACACACACTGTATATGTTACAGTTCCGGAAGAAGTAGCAGAACCTGAAACAGTTCAGGAACCAGCTTCTCCGGAAACTCCTGCAAAACCTTCAAAAAAGAGAAGAGCTTCAGCTAAAAAATAAATTCAGCTTCAAAGCTAAGAGCCCTGGAAACAGGGCTTTTTCTTTGATCATGTCTAAATTATCCCCGACTATTCCGATTCAACGAACAGGGCAAGGGCAAAAAAAATACCAGCCGTATAATCTGTTCCACTCTAGTGTTAAGGACTTTCTGCGTACACTGAAACACATTATAACGGCTCCCACAGCAGCACATGTCGCCATGGTAGAATGTCAACATAAGCTGCTAAAACCTACCACACCAGGCAAGGGCAGGACACCACCCACTTACACAATGCTGCAAGCCATGTCGTTCAATCCTTCTTCTTCTCTCCATTCCGTTTCATTGCGTTACACCTGCATTACAGTTCAGCAGGTTCGTGAATTTGTTTTGGTCTCGTTCCTCTCGACCAAACAAATCCACACGCCTAATACAGCTTTGCCTGGTAAAAGTCAAAGCAGTATTTACTTATTACCGGCTGGTAAAAGCCCGTAATAAGCAGCGTCTTCACCAGCTGAACTTCATTTCGTCTCCACTCCATTTCTCTACATTGCGTTCAGTCAGTCGGATATTCACTCCCTGCCTTTCGCATTCCCACGGCAGCACATGAGCCTATTTCAGCCTGCTGCCGGGTTTCGCCTGCCAACTCACATACGCATTGCAGCCTTCGTAAGCCTTTGCCTTTGCTTCTCTCTGCTACGGTGGTCAGGTAGGCACACGCCTAATGCAGCTTTGCCTGATAAGAGTCAAAGCAGCATTTACTTATTCCAGGCTGGTAGGAGCCGGGAATAAGTAACGGCTTCACCAGAGCCTCCTTCGTCAGCTCAGGTTCGTGCCCACCCGACCCCCTGCCAGCGCTCTACCTTTATCACAAGTCTTCCAAAAGTCAGCAATGCTTCCTGGCAACGGCCTTCAACCCGCATTCGGCTTCCATAGTCTCATAAGCTGCCAAGGACTGCCCACTTCCCATAGCCACAGCGTATGGTATTCGTGTGCGCATCTCCTTCCAGTCGGTCATATGCGCGAGCCACCGGCGTATGGTATCAGTTTAGTCATCACTTTAACAAACTTTTTTGTGATTAATGCTTATTTGATCAGATATTCGGCTTAGTATTATTAATAGCCTCAGGACTTATGTGACAAAAGGGAGTTCCGCTTTGCTTCACTACTTGTCTAAAGACTGATTGATATAAGGATGGTGAGCCTGTCGAGCTAGGCTTCACCCCTTGCTTAGGACTCCTCAAAAGATAATGTGTTCCGCTTCGCTGCACTCATTGCTTAGGACTGCCTTCGGCAGTCGGCCAGTTGGTCAGCTCAGCCAGTCGGCAGCGGTTGCCTTTTTTCTGCCAAACGAACATATGCACATTCTGGCATATTTCCTGTTTTCTGCTCTTTTTTCTGCTTTTCCGGATAGGGCAGGCTCTGGATGCCATTACAGATATTTACATTTCGTTTGAAAAAAACGAAATCTAAATACCTGAATATTATGGATTTGAGAAATAATAAAAAATAAATGAAAATTGTTTACAACGGTAGAGTTGCAAACAAGCTTAAAAGGAAAAATTGTAAAAATAAGCATGCAGAAAAATGCACATTTATCTAACAAAAATAGTTGAAATATTTTACATTTTTAGTGAAAATAATTTGCTAAATACTTGTTATATAAGTATTTAAATTGTAACTTTAACGAAGTTAATCAATAAAAACAGGCGGCAACTGAAACAATACGGCAAATTTTAACACTAACACAGGCGGCAACTGAAACAATGCGGCAATTAACAAAAATGAACACAACATCAAAAAACCAAATCAAACTAAAGGACGGCAGAATTTTTTCAACCGGCGAAAATTTTAATGTAGTACCCTCAATTGATCGCCCGGATTATGGCGCTCTTTGCTTCCCTCTTTCAGGTGGGGCAGCTTTCAAAATTCCTTATTCACGTTTGCCAAAATTATTTACTGATTTTCATTCAGTAACAGAGGAAGAACTGGAAGAGGCTGTAATGGATTGTTATTGCCCTTCAATCACCGGCGAGGACGTGGAACCGGACGGACATGATTCTCACGGCTTCCCATCCTGGTTAATTGCTTTGGGTATGTGCTAATTATTAGCTAGTCAACTAACAAAAAACCTTTTAAAACTTCTCAATATGCAAATAGTAAAAAACACAAAATTGCAATACCACACGGAATGCCCTGGCAGCCTTTCAGATGGTTTAATTTTTACAGTTTCAAAAGTGGGTGCATACAGAACCAAACTGAAACCGGAAAACGAAAACGAGTTTAACCCATCCTTTGAAATTAATAACTCGGATTTGGACATGGCTATAAATGCCGGCTACTATTCAATTATAAATTAAAAAACCAAAAACAGGCGGCAACTGCAATACGGCAACTTTAAAATGAGAACATATAAAACAAATTGCCCTGAAATCGAATTGAAACTAAAACGGGGAGAAGTAAAAAAAATGCAAATTAAAACCTCAAGAGATTCATTTGAAGCCTTCAAATTATTTTATGATCAGGACACCATCGAATTAACGGAATCCTTTATTGCACTTTTTCTGAACCGTGCAAATAATACACTTGGCTGGTTAAAAGTCAGTCAGGGCGGAATGACGGGAACCGTTGTAGATATCAGAATCATTTTAGGAACAGCCCTGAAAATTGCAGCCCAGAGCATTATTTTGTCTCACAATCACCCATCCGGAAATTTGCAACCTTCAGAGGCTGATATTTCACTCACAAAGAAAATCAAGGAAGCAGCCACATTCATGGATATTTCCATACTGGACCATATTATTTATACTGAATCCGGCTTTTATTCCTTTGCTGATGAAGGGCTCATGTAATTTGTAACCGGTGCCCGGGAAACCGGGCACCTTTAAAAACTAAAACAGGCGGCAACTGGAATACGGCAGTAAAAAAATGAAATGGTTTAAAAATATTGGAACGTTAGACGAGCTCCGGAAACTTTACAGAAAGTTAGCATTTGAACACCACCCGGACAAGGGCGGAGACGTTAGGAACATGCAGGAAATCAATAACGAATATGAAAAACTGAGTGCCAGCCTTATAAATGGAAATGCCAATTTTTCGGAAGGGCGCAAAACCTATGAGCATGAAGTTGCAAAAAACATGAAAGTAAAAATTGACGAAATTTTAAACCTGCCTGGGGTACTTATTGAAATTATGGGTTCATGGCTTTGGATAACCGGCAACACCTTTGCAGTTAAAACAGAACTTAAAAAAGCAGGTTTCAGATTTTCACATAATAAAATGTCGTGGTATTGGCATTGTGACGAATATGTAAAAAGAAGCAGCAAATTTATGTCGCTGGATGACATCCGGAATTTGTGGGGAACCGAAGAAATAAAAGGGGGAAATGTAAAAAGTCAATTTATTGGAGGATGAACAAAAGGATAATACTGGCAGGGGGGCGGAATTTTTCCGGCTCCCTGCTGCTGGAGTACGAAATGAAAAAAGTTCTTTTTTTCGGAATGAAAAACGGGTATGAGTTTACAATTTTATCAGGCAATGCCAGAGGAGCGGACAGCCTGGGGATAAAATTTGCAAAACTCAATAATTTGCCTTTTGAAATTTTTAATCCGGATTGGCTGAAACATGGAAGAAGTGCCGGAATTATCCGAAATGTAGAAATGGCAAAAACAGCGGATTTTTGTTTGTGCTTTTGGGATGGAAAAAGCCCAGGCACAAACCACATGAGAAGAATTTGTAAAAGCAAAAATATCGCTTTACGCACAGTAATCTATTAAGAATAAATCTAAATAAGGAATTATGACGACTCTGCAGAAAATAGAAAAACAAGGGTACAAAGTGAAACCCATTGTACAAAACATGAATGGAGTGTTTACCATCGGGGCCTTTTCAGCGATGAGGGAAAGCCACATTATTATACGCTCGAAAATCTCCCTTTTGTATAAAGCAATCATAAAGCAAACAAACTAAAAAATAAAAACCATGATTATAAAACTTATTGGCGACCTGGAGCAGGAACTTTGTTCGCTCGGATTAAAGCCAGGTGATGAAGTTGGAGCCGTGAAAGATTCGGTTTCGAAAGTTGGGGCAATGAATTTTGATGTCCACAAAAACGGATCAACATACCATTGCGTTGTATGGCCCGAAAACTATGAAATAATCACAAATCCAAATACTCAAACAACATGAAAAACGAAAATCAGGAGTGGGAAATTATTCACACATATACAACAGCCGAAGCCGTGGAAGATGGCAGCTTAATTTTAGTGGATGAAAACGTAAGTAAGGAAGCCGGGATAAAATTCCCGGTTTACCTCACGCAGCAGGTTTTTACAAAATACGTCCAAGTCCCGGAAACGCTCAAAGGATTCCAGGACGAATCTGGCCGCCTTTGGGACCTTATTTATATGTTTACCCGTAAAGCAGCCAAAAGCGACTCCGCTCAAATTGATTTTCAATTTATCTGTATGATGCCGGATGCAGGAAACTGGGAACGTCACGAAAAAAGAATTTCAGATATGCCCGAACATCGGGAAATAACATTGAAAGCAGTAATTCAAGGAAGGGATTTTGACGATCCCAGTCCTGCCATTTTTATCATGAAGCCAAATGAAGATTGAAAAAGAGCCGGTTAAGCCGGCTTTTTTTTTTGCACTTGCGACGACGAAGGAAAAGAATGTGTTTTTAATCTAAATTGAAAAGCGCCAACCAATTAATTTATAACTGGTCTTTTTAATCTTATTGCTTTCCCGAAACCATTTTCATAATTTTACCATCCTTTCTTTCCATATTTTTAGCTTGAAAACAAATCACGAAAACCGAATCTGTCAATGTCAGAAATAGAAAAACTTCCCCTTACCTCAATGAATATCGTTGATGATCAGCTTCAAAAGCTTAAAGAACTTTTCCCTGAAACCTTTACCGAAGGTAATAAGATTGATTGGGACAAGCTACGCTTAACTCTCGGCGAAACTATTGATGCAGGCAAGGAACGTTACGGCATGAACTGGCCGGGTAAAGCCGACTGCTTCAAAACCATTCAACAACCCAGCATTGCCACACTTGTACCTGCCCGCGACGAAAGCATTGACTTTGATACAACCGAAAACCTTTTTATTGAAGGCGACAACCTGGAAGTGCTAAAACTTTTGCAAAAAAGCTATTTGGGTAAAGTGAAGATGATTTGCATTGATCCGCCTTACAACACAGGAAACGAGTTTATATACCCTGATAACTATTCCGAAAATCTACAAACATACCTCGAATATACCGGCCAGATTGATTACGAAGGCCGGAAATTTGGAACAAACACGGATACAGACGGGCGTTTCCACAGTAAGTGGATGAATATGATGTATCCCAGGTTATTCTTGGCTAAAAACCTGTTACTCGAGGATGGAGTTATTTTTATTTCAATAGATGATAATGAAGTTCATAATTTACGAGCTTTATGTAATGAGATTTTTGGGGAAGAAAATTTTGTTGCGGTTTTCCCTTGGAAGAAAAGAACTGCTAAAAGTGATGTACCTTTTGGGGTTTCACAAGATTATGAATGGATAGTATCATATACAAAAGGAAATTTAAATGCCGGAATTGAATTTGAAAGGAAGTATTACTCAACCGATGATTATCCAAATGATAGGTGGCGGCTTTCTGATATAACTACACAACGATCCGCTGAAGAGAGGCCAAATTCAGCGTTTGTAATGATAGATCCAAAAACAGACAAACAATACCCTTTTAACCCAAATCGGATATGGGGTGTTACAAAAGACACATTTCAAGACTATTATGATAAAGGGAAGATTGTATTTCCTGATAGTTATAGCTTTCTAAACATTTCTATTCCCGCTTTCCGTGTCTTTGAAAGTGAGGATAAAGTCAAAGCATTAAAAAAGTTTGGGTCCGAAGAACAGAAAAAAGCAGCATCTACTTTTTTACCAAAAGAAGTAGGCATGAGCGAAGATGGGAATAAAGAAATCATAGAAATGTTTGGATCAAAGATTTTTTCTTTCCCCAAACCGCATACTCTTATCAAGCATTTTATTTCTATCATTAATTGTTCAGATTCTATTATTCTTGACTTTTTTGCAGGTTCAGGTACTTTAGCTCATGCTGTATTTGAACAAAATAAGGAATACGGAGGCAGCCGTAAATTTATTTGTGTTCAGCTTCCCGAACCAACTGATGAAAAAAGCGAAGCATTTAAAGCAGGATATAAACACATAGCCGGTATCTGCAAAGAGCGCATTAGGCAGGTTATTATTAAAATTAATAAAGAAGTCGTTTCCCTTGACAAACAAAGAGAATCATTGATTCTGAAAATGGCTGAATTGTCTATCCAGATCAAACTGGAAGAAGATAAAGTTCCTGCTAATATGTTTGGGGATGAAAAGACAAATAAGGCGATTGAAAAGCTTAAATCTGAATTTCAGGTATTTGAATTGAAAGCTCAGGAAATACTTGAAAAATACAACAGGGCAAATGAAATGGACAAGGGCTTTAAAGTTTTCAAACTTCAACCCTCCAACTTCAAAATCTGGGATGCAAATATTTCAAAAGATCCGGAAGTAATTCAGAAAAGCTTATTTGAACATATCGCCCACATTAATCCCGAATCCACCCAGGAAGCAATCCTGTATGAGTTATTGCTCAAATCAGGTTTTGAGCTAACCACCCACATCGAAAAGCTTAGTATCGAAGGTAAAACCGTGTTCTCAATCGCCAAAGGTGAATTGCTTATTTGTCTCGAACACGATCTGACCAATGATCTGATTAAATCCATGGCCGAACTTCAACCCACCAGGGTTATTTGTCTCGACGAAGGTTTTCACAATAACGACCAGTTAAAAACCAATGCTGTTCAGATTATGAAAAGCAAAGGAGTTGTAAATTTCAGGACAGTATAATGTCTGCACTTATGGAAAACATGCAATTAAGTTTATTTGATTATTTGGATAACCCTCTGTTTTTTATCATAAACGGTGAATTCCCAAATAATGAGTCTGAAGAATTAGAATACAAATCTGCAAAAAGCGGCTTTCCTACAGATTTCTGGAAAACATATTCTGCTTTTGCCAATACTGAAGGAGGAGTAATTATTCTTGGGGTTAAAGAGACCAAAGGCGATTTTCTGATCGAAGGTCTTGATACAACTACTATCAATAAATACAAGAAATACTTCTGGGATAATATAAACAACCCTCATACTATCAGTATTAATCTGTTATCTGATAAAGACGTAAAGGTTATTACAACGGACGACAAAGATGTTTTGGCATTTTATATTCCTTCAGCAACACGTATTCAAAGGCCTGTGCATTTAACCCGGCAACCTTTTGATACAACTTTCAAGCGTAATCACGAAGGCGATTATAGGTGTACTAAGGAAGAAGTTCGGCGTATGATGGCTGATGCCGACACAAATACTCATCCCGATAGCCGGATACTGGAAGGCTTTACTATCGAAGATATTGATCTGAATAGCCTGAAACAGTACCGGCAATTATTTGCTGCCGCAAAGCCAACTCATCCCTGGTTAGCTCTCGAAAATTTGGAGCTGTTAAGAAACCTGGGTGGATACAGGAAAGACCGTGTTTCTAAAAAGGAAGGATTCACCCTTGCAGGTGTTCTTATGTTTGGTAAAGGGACCAGTATAACCGACCCCGAATGTGCTCCGAATTTTTTTCCTGATTTTCGTGAAATCTTGAGTACTGATCCTAATGTAAGATGGACAGATCGCTTTCATCCGGACGGAACCTGGGAGTCCAACTTGTTTCAGTTCTATTATAAAGTCTGGCCTCGTCTCTCTTCCAGTTTGCCAAAACCTTTTCAATTAAAAGAAGGGCGACGTCAGGATGAAACACCTGCTCACATTGCTCTGCGCGAAGCCTTTGTGAATGCATTGGTTCACACTGATTATTCTGCTCCTGGTAATCTTATTATAGAGCATAAAGCAGATACATTTCAATTTTCTAATCCAGGCACATTATTAGTTTCACTTAGGCAATACTATCAGGGTGGGATTAGCGAATGTCGAAATCCCAGTCTTCAAAAAATGTTTATGTTTATCGGAAGTGCTGAAAAGGCAGGAAGTGGTGTAAGCAAAATTATGTCTGGTTGGGAATATGCACATTGGCGCACACCTTATATTCTGATTTTTTCACAGCCTGATCGTGTTGTACTTGAGCTTCCTATGTTTAGTATCCTGCCTGAGGAAACACTTGAAAACCTTCGTGAACTCTTTGGGGACCAAATTGATGCTTTAGGTAAAGATGAACTTACTATTCTTGCCGCTTGCCATATCGAAGGGGAAATAAGCAACAGCAGGCTGCAATATATGATTGATATGCATCGGTCTGATATTACAAAGATTCTGCAAGATCTTTGTAAACAAGGATACCTCCTTTCTGACAATAAGGGAAGATGGACAGCTTACCATCTGAATACTGAATATCTTAAATCTGTTGAGCTTGAAGATACTTCAGGTGTCACAACTACAAATACTAATATGGACACCTCTGTTTATAAAATTAATAGGGATACCTCTCCTGATAGTAATAAGGATACCTCTTCTGATAATGGGTATACCTCTTCTGTTAATAGGGATACCTCAATTGAAATTAACATGGACACCTCTGGTGCTAATATGGACACCTCAATAAAAAAGAAGGATACTTCGGTTAAAGAAAGAATGAAAAAAGCTGATTTAGAAAATAGTATACTGGATGTTTGCAAGGCAGAATACAAAACCTCTGAGGAAATAGGAGCCTTGGTAAAAAAGACGCCAAAATATCTGAAGAACTATATTCTCCCATCATTAGTTGAAAGCGGTAAACTGGAAAGATTACATCCAACTACTAATCATCCACAACAGGCATATAAGACTAAAACAGCGGAATGAAAATAAAATTCGATAGCTCACAAGCTTACCAGCAACAGGCGGTAGCATCCTTTATTGATTTGTTCGAAGGCCAGCCGCTGCATCAGGGTGAGTTTACAATTGAAATAAATACCAATGCTGCAGCCGGGCAAAGTAGCATATTCCAGTCCGAATTGGGCATTGGCAACAATATAGCAATTAATAATGAGGCAATCTTCAATAACCTTAATGTTATCCAGGAAAGGAATGACCTTGACCCTATTGATAATACAAAGTTCCTGGAAAATGGGTTAAACTTCACGGTTGAGATGGAAACAGGAACTGGAAAGACCTACGTTTACCTGAAAACCATCTTCGAACTAAGTATAAAGTATGGCTTCAAAAAGTTCATTATTGTAGTACCCACTGTCGCCATCCGCGAAGGAACAGTAAAGAATATTGAAATTACGAAGGATCATTTTCAGGCATTGTTCAACAAGATAGAGTTTGAGCATTTTGTTTACGACAGCCGCAAAGCAAATCGCCTGCGGCAGTTTGCTACCAGCAATCAATTGCAGATTATGGTAATTAACATTGATGCTTTCCGAAAGGACTTTTCAGATAATGAAGAAGATAAAAAGAGCAATGTGATTTTTAAAGAAAGTGATAAACTTTCAGGGCGTAAGCCTATTGAATTTGTTCAGGCAACAAATCCTTTCGTCATAATTGATGAGCCTCAAAGTGTTGATAATACGCCCAAAGCCCAGGAAGCAATCAAATCCTTGAATCCCGCTTGTATCTTCCGTTTTTCGGCCACGCACAAAAACTTGTACAACCTTTTGTATAAACTCGATCCGGTAAAAGCATATGAATTGCGACTGGTAAAACAAATTGTTGTTGCTTCTGTTACCGGAGCTAATGCGCAGAACGATGCCTATGTAAAACTGCTTGAAGTTGATAATTCAAACGGGATCAGGGCTAAAATACGCTTACAAGTCCAGGGAAATACCAATGTAACAGAACAGGATAAATGGGTTAAGCAAAGTACTGATTTATATACCGTTTCAAATGAAAGAGCTGCATACCGGAACGGATTCGAAGTGCTGGACATAAGTGCAGAGCCAGGAAATGAGTTTATTGATTTTACCATCGGCCGTTTATATAAAGGGCAGGAACGAGGGGGCATAAAAGAAGATCTGGTAGAAGTACAAATCCGGAATACGATTAAAAAACATCTTGATAAAGAATTACAGATTCGGGATCGTGGAATAAAGGTATTAAGTTTATTTTTTATTGATAAGGTTGCAAATTACCGGGCTTATGATGCTGATGGCAAACCTGTTAAAGGAAAGTATTCGACCATTTTCGAAAAGCATTACAATGAATTAATCCGGCTCCCGCAATATCAGCATTTAGGCATTCATCCGGTTGAATTGTTGCACGATGGGTATTTTTCACAGGACAAAAAAGGTGTGCTTAAAGATACCAATGGTAACACACAGGCCGACGATGATACGTATGCGTTGATCATGCGCAATAAGGAACGCTTATTATCCATCGAAGAACCCCTCAAATTTATTTTTTCTCACTCTGCTCTGCGCGAAGGCTGGGATAACCCCAATGTGTTTCAGATATGCACTTTGAACGAAACCAGGTCAGTAATGAAAAAACGTCAGGAAATTGGCCGCGGTTTACGTTTACCGGTAAACCAGGACGGCGAAAGGGTTTTCGATGACAACATCAACAAATTGACCATAGTTGCTAACGAAAGTTATGACGAGTTCGCTGCAAAACTGCAAACTGAATATGAAGAAGATTGTGGGGTTACTTTTGGTAAGGTTCCAAAATTGGCATTCAAAGGATTAGTTCAGTTAATTGATGATGTTGAAATAACATTTACCAGGGAACAATCCGAAAGCATATGGGCTGAACTCGCATCAAGAGGATTTATCGATTCTACCGGAAAAATCCTCCCGGTATTTAAACCCACTGAAAAAGATTTTACGCTTGATTTATCCGGTGATTATTCACAATCCGAAGCCGAGATCATTACTATTTTACAAAATTACCAGTTAGACCGGCATATCCGTAAAGATGAAGAGCCCAAAAGGTTAAAGATCAATAAGCTGGTATTTCTCGATCCTGAGTTCGAAAAGCTATGGGACAGAATCAAGATCCGGACCACTTACCAGGTTGAATACGATACACCAAAATTGATAGCCAATTGTATCGAAGCTATCGGTAAAATGGAAAAGATTGAGCCGGTATCTGTCAGTTATAAAGAAGCAATAATTGATATTGAAGCAAAAGGAATTACCGTCCAGGAAACAAGGGCAAACAAATACACCGTCAAATTCTCAGGAGGATTACCTGATGTTATTGCATACTTGCAGAAACAAACAGAACTAACCCGTAAAACATTAGTCGAAATAATTGCCGGTAGCAATCGGATAGCTGAATTTGCAATTAATCCGCAGAAATACATGGATGAATTATCAGCCATAATTTCCCGGGAATTGCATAAACTCATGATCGATGGCATCAAGTACGAAAAACTTACCATTGGACAAACCGAATGGAGTATGCAACTTTTCAGGGACGATGAGTTGAAGGATTATTTTGAACAGTGTATTCCGGCGGGTAAATCCGTTTTCGAAAGAGTAATTTACGACAGCGAAATCGAACGTAAGTTTGTTGAAGAACTTGACAAACGTGAGGATATAAAACTCTTTGTAAAATTGCCTGCCTGGTTTAAAATCGAAACACCTATTGGCACCTATAATCCGGATTGGGCTATTGTAAAACACGAAGACAGCACAATATATTTAGTCCGCGAAACCAAGAGCATCAAAAACTTTGAAAAGCTCCGCAACTCCGAAGCCGACAAAATCCGTTGCGGCAGAAGGCACTTCGAAGCAATAGGAACGGATTTTAATGTTGTGACGGCGGCTTCAGAAGTTTAGTGATTTGGCTCTTCTTCGTTGGGGCTAGATTTTTTCGTTCATGTCCCGGTTCAATTATTTTATTGATCTACTAATGCTCAATACTACCTGATAAAACTTGAGGTTTCTCTAAATATTTCTTCTCATGGCCCAAAACCCCGATAACCTCCTCAACAACCGAAACATTAAGCCAACCGCCATGCGCGAACTGGTACTAAAGGTGCTTACCGAACAAACCACTGCAATAAGCCTGGCTGAACTTGAACATAAGTTTCATAAAGCCGATAAAGTCACATTATTTCGTACCTTAAAAACCTTTGAGGAGAATAAACTCATTCATAGTATCGACGATGGCACCGGCTCTGTTAAATACGCGCTCTGCACCGAATCCTGCCAATGCAATCCGGATGATTTGCATGTGCATTTCTTCTGTACTTTATGCCATCACACATTTTGCCTCAACGATATTCCGATCCCGTCAGTCAATTTGCCGGTGCATTTTAATCTCGAAAGTATCTCAATGGTAGTGAAAGGAATATGCTCAAATTGCAAAAAGTAACTTTGCAACTTGGTTGCATGAACTTTTCCATTACTTTTGCGGTTTATTCGTCATATGAAGATTTTCGCATTCATATTAGCCCTCATTGTAATGTGGCTCACAACAATACCCTGTATTGATGTGCCTAAGGATAATATTTTGCATAAAATTGAAATATCAAATCAAAATCAGGATACCCGGCATCAGGATGATTCTGATCATTGCTCTCCATTCTGTACATGTAATTGTTGCCAGTCTAATTGATATTGCCTATTTCATAGTTTCAACACCTATAGGTGCAATAGATATCAATTTTTATAATTTCGCTCCAAATTTCCAGAGCCCGGTTATTTTCGATTTTCAAGTCCCTCCTAAAGCTTAATTTTTTCTTTTCGTTAAGGCGTTTCATCTTTCTGGGCTATATCCATGCGTGGGCATAAGCTGAAAGTAATATCCATTCGCTTTGTCTTCTTCAATTTCAATGCTGAAAATTTAATGAATGTTTATTCCATAATTCAGGAACACATAATGTTAAAGAAAAAAGTTAAAAAGAAAAAAAGAAAAAAAATCACGCTCAGTCTGGTATTCCGATGGTTCTTAATTACCCTGGGATCAATTGTAGTTATTGCTGCCATCATAGCCAGAATATATCATTTTGTTCACTTTCATTAAAATAAAATACTTATGATAGAACGTATCATTCAATTCTCAATTAAAAATAAGTTTATTGTCGGGCTCTTTGTGGTGGCATTAATCGGTTGGGGAACCTATTCCTTAACTCGCCTTCCCATTGATGCTATTCCCGACATTACGAATAACCAGGTGCAGATTATTGCACTTGCCCCATCACTGGCAGTGCAGGAAGTTGAGAGCTTCATAACCGCACCTGTGGAGGTAGCTGTTGCCAATATACCTGATATCATTGAACTACGGTCCATTTCCCGCTTAGGATTATCGGTAATTACCGTTGTGTTTAAGGATGGGGTGGATGTGTATTGGGCACGGCAACAATTAAGCGAACGCCTGAAAGAAGCAGAGGACGTAATACCTGCCGGATTAGCTAAAATTGAGCTTGCTCCTATTTCCTCCGGCTTAGGCGAAATTTACCAATACCGCCTTGCCGTCGACAAAGGCTTAGAAAAAAAATATACCCCGCTGGAACTGAGAACTATTCAGGATTGGGTTGTACGCCGCGAAATGCTTGGTACTCCGGGCGTTGCTGACATCAACAGTTACGGTGGTTTTGTAAAACAGTACGAAATTGCTGTAAATCCCGAAAGGCTCAGGGGTATGAATCTTACCCTTACGGATATTTTTCAGGCACTCGAAAAAAACAACGAGAATACCGGGAGTGCTTATATTGATAAAAAGCCAACTGCTTATTTTATCCGTGGTATTGGTTTGGTTAAAACTATTGAGGACATTGAAAAAATTGTAGTAAAAAACAATCTTTCCGGCATCCCGGTTTTGATTCGCGACGTGGCAACCGTTCAATACGGAAGCGCAACACGCTACGGTGCTTTGGTTGTAGATACTGCCGAGGCTGTTGGCGGGGTGGTGATGATGCTGAAAGGTGCAAATGCACACGAGGTTGTCGAAAACGTTAAAACACGTATTGAGTCCATCCAGAAATCATTACCCCAGGGTGTTACAATCGAGCCATTCCTTAATCGTTCCGATTTAGTGGGACGTGCAATAGGCACCGTTTCCAGGAATCTTATAGAAGGGGCTTTGATCGTCATATTTATTCTCGTATTAATGTTGGGAAACCTGCGTGCAGGACTCGTCGTAGCTTCGGTTATTCCTCTGGCTATGCTCTTTGCTGTATCGATGATGCAGCTTTTTGGGGTATCGGGTAACCTTATGAGTTTGGGAGCGATTGATTTCGGTTTGATTGTGGATGGAGCGGTTATCATTGTCGAAAGCGTGGTACACCGTATATCCATGAGCAAGCACCACCATCCCGGTGTTACAAGGCTTTCGCAGCGACAAATGGACGAAAATGTATTCGAGTCTGCTAAACGCATGATGAGTTCGGCTACTTTCGGTCAGGTCATTATCCTGATCGTGTACCTTCCTATCATGGCATTGGTGGGTATCGAAGGCAAAATGTTCCGTCCGATGGCTCAGGTAGTTTCTTTCGCTTTATTGGGAGCAGCAATCCTTTCCCTCACATACGTGCCTATGGCTTCGGCTTTGTTCCTGAGTAAAAATACCGAACACAAACGTAATTTTTCCGATCGCCTCATGGAGTGGTTTCACCGGGCGTTTAATCCGGTTATTGCTTTTGCCCTCAGGCATAAATTGCTGGTTTCAATCTCAGCGATCATGCTGTTTTTAGTCAGCTTGTTAATGTTTACCCGTTTGGGTGGCGAGTTCATACCTCAGCTCGAAGAAGGCGACCTTGCAGCAGGTGTAATTACGTTGCAGGGAGGTTCACTTTCAAATACTGTTGAGCAGGTACAGAAAGCCAATAAAATATTGCTCGACAATTTCCCGGAAATAAAACATACGGTTTGTAAAATCGGTGCAGGGGAAATTCCTACTGATCCAACTCCTATGGAAACAGGTGATTATGTTATCACATTGAAAGATAAAAGTGAATGGACCAGCGCCAAAACCCGTGAAGAACTGGTGGAGAAAATGGAAGAAGCTTTGATTCCGTTGGCTGGTGTCAAATTCGAGTTTCAGCAACCTATTCAAATGCGCTTCAATGAGTTGCTGTCAGGCTCCAAACTGGATGTTGCGATTAAGATATTTGGCGACGACCTGAATATATTATCTGAAAAAGGTTTTGAAGTTGAGAAAATCATTCAGGGCATTGAAGGGGTCGAAGATATTAATGTAGAGAAAGTTACCGGTCTTGCACAGGTGCAGGTTGAATATAACCGCGACCGTCTGGCTCAATACGGGCTTTCAATTGAAGATGTAAACCGTGTTTTGCGGGCTGCTTTTGCAGGAAGCCAGGCAGGGGTTGTTTTTGACGAAGAAAAACGCTTCGGGCTTGTAGTTCGGTTAGATAAAGATTACCGCAAAAGCCTCGATGATGTTAAAAATCTTTCAGTCGCACTTCCCAATGGCGGACAGATACCTTTTGAACAGGTAGCAAATATTGAAATAAAATCGGGTCCTGCACAGGTTTCACGCGAAAACACCAAACGCCGTATTACCATTGGTTTTAATGTTCGTAACCGTGATGTACAGAGTATTATCGACGAGGTAACTAAACAAATGGACTCAAAAATTAAACTGCCAACAGGTTACTATGTAACGTATGGTGGTCAGTTTCAAAACCTTCAGGCAGCAAAAGCCCGTTTAGCTGTTGCTGTTCCTGTAGCATTGCTCCTGATATTTGTATTGTTGTTTTTTACGTTTCATTCTGTAAAACAAACATTATTGATCTATACCGCTGTGCCGATGTCGGCCATCGGCGGGGTGTTTGCGCTATATTTAAGAGGCATGAACTTTTCGATCTCTGCCGGAGTTGGCTTTATAGCCTTGTTTGGTGTTGCTGTACTCAATGGCATTGTACTGATAGCTGAGTTTAACCGCCTCGAAAAAGAAGGTATTACTGACATTTACGAACGTGTTCGTAAAGGCTTACATACCCGTTTGCGCCCTGTGATCATGACGGCTGCCGTAGCTTCGCTCGGTTTCCTGCCTATGGCATTATCATCTTCAGCGGGTGCCGAAGTTCAAAAGCCACTGGCAACTGTAGTTATTGGTGGCCTTATTTCGGCAACATTCCTTACCCTGGTCATACTGCCCGTGTTTTACATCATCTTTTCTTCTGACAAATTCAAAAACCTGTTCAGGAAGAAACTTGCCAAACCAATCTCAATGCTGCTCATACTTATTTTAGGTACGTCACTGTTAAATACTGCAAAAGCTCAACAGACTGAGCGCATCAGCCTGCAGAAAGCAGTTCAGATGGCTTTAGACAGTAACCTGTCAATCCGTTCATCAGTTTATTCTCTCGAAGCACAAAAAACATTAAAAGGTGCTTCGTGGGACATTCCTAAAACGGCAATTGACGGAGAGTATGGTCAGATTAATTCATACAACAAGGATAACAGCTTTACAATATCGCAGTCCTTCGCCTTCCCTACGGTGTATAGCAACCAGAACAAGCTGGCAGCTGCCGGTATTCGAAGCAGTGAATGGGTGTTGAAAGGCTCACAGCTTGAAATTGCTACACAGGTAAAACAGGCGTATTGGCAATTGGCATATTTGATTGAAAAGCAAAACCTGCTTGTTTATCAGGATAGCCTCTTTTCCGGTTTTCTTCGGGCAGCCGAACTGCGTTCAAAAACAGGCGAAACCAACAAGCTCGAAATGATCACTGCCCGATCGCAAAGTTTTGAAGTAAAAAACCAGCTTCAGCAAGTGAGTTCTGATGTGGGCATCTATATCCGTAAACTTCAAACTATTTTAAATACATCACAGCCTTACCTGCCTTCTGATACACTGGCAAGGCAACAGATGATGGTTTTGTTACCCGATTCCTCGGCATTAGCCAAAAATCCCGCATTGGGATTTATCCGCCAGCAGGTCGAAGTTGCAGGTTTTGAGAAAAAGCTGGAAAAAAGCCGTGCCTTACCCGATCTTTCAATCGGTTACTTTAGTCAGACCATGCAGGGGACACAGGAGATAAACTCAGTTCCCCGGACTTTTGGCACTGGCGACCGTTTCAATGGCATACAGGCAGGCATCACTGTTCCTATTTGGTTCAAACCTTATACAGCCAAAGCAAAAGCAGCCGGAATCAGGCAAAATGTTGCCCAAACCAATGCGGAGGCATATTCTAAAACGCTCGCTTCGGAGTATCGTTCACTTCTCGACGATTACAATAAATACAATAAAAGCGTCGATTTCTACGAACAACAGGCTGTCCCTGAAGCAGGGTATATCATTGAGCAGGCAGGTCGTAGTTATAAAGCCGGAGCCATGGACTACCTGGATTATGTGTTGAACTTAAACCGTGCGCTTTCCATCAAACAAAATTACATCGATGCGCTCAACAGCTATATCCAGACCATCATTAACATCGAATACATTTCAGGTAAAACTCTATAAATCCAACAAATCATGATAAAACATAGCATAAAATCATTCATCATCCTTTCAGCATTCATTGTAGCATTATCCTCCTGTAACAATGACAAGAAATCAATGGAGGTAGAAGAAGTCGAAGTAATCCCAGATAGCATTGTCGAATTACGCGACGATCAGGTGAAACTCTCAGGTATCGAAACCGGTGCTATCGAGATGCGCTCTCTCAGCGGTACGCTTAAAGTAAGTGGGTTGGTAGCTGTCGCCCCGCAAAACCTTGCGACTGTTTCCGCTCCACTGGGCGGTTTCGTTAAGAGCGCGTCACTTATGCCTGGTAGTACCGTAACCAAAGGCCAAACACTGGCAATACTCGAAAACCAGGAATTTATTGATATTCAGCAAAATTACCTGGAAACTAAAAACAAGTTCGAATACGCCGAAGCCGAATATAAAAGGCATACCGAACTGTATAAGGACGATGTTTACTCTCAAAAAAACCTGCAACAGGTAACCACTGAATATAAAAGTCTTAAAACTCAATTGAAGGCTTTAGAGCAGAAACTTGCACTCGTTGGCATTAATCCTTCAAATCTTACCGATGATAATATTTCTCGTTCAATACCAGTAGTATCACCGATCAGCGGGTATGTAAAAACAGTTAATGTAAATATTGGCAAGTTTGTTTCCCCTTCCGATGTATTATTCGAAATTGTGAACAGCGACAATCTTTTCCTCGAACTTACCTTGTTTGAGAAAGATGCGGATAAAGCTTCAACTGGCCAGAAAATCAGGTTCTTTATTAACAACGAATCTGAACAACACGATGCCGTAATTTATCAGACAGGCAAATCAATCAGTGATGATAAAACCTATAAAGTATATGCTACTGTTTCCGGTAAATGCAAAAACGTTCTGCCAGGCATGTATGTTAATGCAGAAATTGAAGCATCCTCAAACCAGGTAACTGCTGTGCCTAACGAATCAATTGCCAGTTTCGATGAGAAAGACTACATTTTTGTTTTCGAAAAAAACAAAGTTGAAGATGGTAAGCCCTTCACGGAATACCGTATGATACAGGTACAAAAAGGAGTCTCCGACAAAGGTTTTACTGAAATCGTGTTACCTGAAGGTTTTGACTTTCAGATAGCTAAAGTCGTTGTAAAAGGTGCTTACAACCTCCTGTCAGCAAAGAAAAATGCCGGTGAAATGGCTTGCTAAATCAGATAAAACATAACTATTATGAAAGAAGTAAAAGCAATAGTAAAGCCTTTTAAAGCAAATGATATCCTGAGCCAATTGATTCAGTCCGGTTATGAAAATTTAACTGTTACACTAGCCGAGGGTACAGGAAACTTTAACAACGAAGATTCATCACTTTCAATGCATTTTTCAATTACTGACAGCAAAGTAGCTGTTATTATCGTTGTGTGCAATGATACTGAAGTCGAAAAAATCGTAAGCATTATTTCCGAAAATGGCCGTACAGGCAATCCCGGCGATGGTCTTATATATATATCAGATCTGTATAAGGTTTTCCGGGTAAAAACAGGCTTGGAGGTTTGAGAATAATAATTTGAATGCCATGGAACCGATTTCAGAATTGCAAGGAATTGCAACGAAAAAAGGTGGAAACTGTTTGTCACAGAAATATTCCAATAATAAAGGAAAACTTCTCTGGCAGTGCGAAATGGGGCATCAATGGTTTGCAACCCCTTTTAGCATAAAAGTTCGCAAGAGTTGGTGCCCGGTTTGTGCGGGCAACCAACCTCTTGGGATGAAAGCCATGCATCAGTTAGCCAAAGAACATGAAGGGGAGTGCCTTTCAACTACATACGAGAATTGCAAAACTAAAATGCTTTGGCTTTGCAGGAACGGTCACCGGTTTGAATCAACACCCGACTATATTAAGCAGGGTAACTGGTGCCCAATATGTAACAAAAGCAATTAATAAAATGGTAAAGCCTTGAAAGCAACTTTGATTTTAGTCCTGTTTTTTGTATTCGTATATTATAGCCAGGCGCAAACCATATATCGCACAGTTGACGGGAACATTGTCATTACCGGCGAGTATAAGGGGAAAAGAGTTGTTGCTCAAAGCAGCAACCTTAAATTCTTCCTCAATTATACAACCAAAGTGTTTGTTGGTAAAGTTGATTTAAAAACACTTAGAACAGGAGTTGCATTTCTTGATTCGCTGATTCAGGCTAAGAAAGATTCGGTTTGGGTTGATTTTACCGGAACAATACCTGATGACGATTTTATAACATGGGAACATCCGGTACTTAAATTAAATGTTCCTATAACGGTTAACGCTAATAATATTCAGAAGCAATTCATTTTGGTAGCAACTATTGAGCATAGTAAGAAACCTATAACTTATGTGTGTCGTTTATTCGGCTTTGTTGGATTGAATACTTCTCAGTTTAATTTTGGTTTAACCGGTCTGAAAGAAGACATCAGTGTTCAATTTGATCAGTTGGTATTAAAAAGGCAAAAGAATTAATTGGAATGAAATTTAACAAAACGCGAAGATGAAAGAAATACAAACAGTTAAAAACACTGATTATTTGTCCTGGTCTTCTGACCCTAAAAATAAAAATAACAGATGAAAAACACTTTAAAATCTCGATTGTGCTGCTTGTGCTTCAAAAATTGAAGACAACCTCACAAAACTAGGTGATGTGAAATTTGTATCTGTAAATTTTGCAAACGCCACCATGACCATTGATACAGATAATATTGAAATGGTCAAAGCACATATCAAGAAAATAGAACCGGAAGTGGAGGTAGAAGATAATGAAAAGGAAACTAAAATAGTTTCAACAAGCGAACTTGCCGAAAACAAATGGACAATTATTAAAGCCGTTACCGGTATCTTGTTTTTAATTGCAGGAATGGTATTTGAAGATGAAATTCATAACACTCCATTTCACATTGGCGAGTACCTTATATTTGGTACAGGTTATCTTATTGTTGGATGGAAAGTCATTTCTTCTGCAGTAAAAAACATCATAAGAGGGCAGTTTTTCGACGAACAGTTCTTAATGACCATTGCCACACTTGGAGCTTTTGCAATAGATCAAATGCCCGAAGCAATGGCTGTAATGCTGTTTTATGTGGTTGGCGAACTATTCCAGGATATTGCAGTTAATCGTTCACGGAAATCAATCAAAGCATTACTCGAAATAAAACCGGAGTATGCCAATCTTTTGGTTAATGGTGAAACAACCAAAGTTTCGCCCGAAAGCATAAAGGTTGGAGATACAATTATTGTAAAAGCCGGAGAAAAAATCCCTCTTGATGGTGTTGTAACTGATGGTATTTCGTTTGTCGATACCTCTGCTCTTACCGGTGAAAGTGTGCCACGTAAATTGAAAGAAAAGGATATTGCTTTGTCTGGTACTATTAATCAAACCGGGGTACTAACTATCAAGGTAACCAAAATATTCAGTGAATCTTCAGTTTCAAAAATTCTTGAGCTGGTCGAAAATGCGACTGCGAAAAAAGCTGAAACCGAGAAGTTCATTACCACGTTTGCCAAATACTATACTCCAATTGTGGTTATCGGTGCTTTTTTGCTTGCCGTTGTGCCACCTCTTTTATTTTCAGCGCAAACATTCAGCGAATGGATATACAGGGCTTTGGTGGTATTGGTTATTTCCTGCCCCTGTGCATTGGTCATAAGTATTCCTTTGGGATATTTCGGCGGTATTGGATCTGCTTCACGTAAAGGAATTTTGGTAAAAGGTTCCAATTTTCTGGATGCATTAACAGAGGTGAAAACCGTTGTGTTCGATAAAACAGGCACACTCACAAAAGGCGAGTTTAAGGTTTCAGAAGTTGTTACTTCCAATGGTTTTACAAAAGAGCAAATATTAGAATATGCAGCTTATGCTGAAACCAACTCAAACCATCCGGTTGCTAAATCAATTTCGGATGCCTATGGTAATGATATTGACAGTAAAAGAATCAAACGGGTTGAAGAAATTTCCGGGCATGGTATTAAAGCAGTTATTGACGGTCAAACCGTGCTTGCGGGTAACGACAAGTTATTGCATAAAGAAAATATTGCACACCCTTTATGCAATGTTGAAGGAACAGTGGTACATGTTGCTATTGATAATGTCTATGCCGGTTACATAATTATTTCTGATGCACTCAAAGATGATGCTGTCGAAGCGATAGAAAAACTAAAAGCCAGGAATATTCTTACAGTAATGCTCACAGGTGATAACAAATTTGCTGCCGCTGCTTTTGCCAAGAAACTCAACATCGATAAATACTTTTACGAATTGTTGCCCGAAGATAAGGTTAAACATATCGAAAACTTAATGCAGGCAGGCAAAGGCGGAAAAGTGGCTTTTGTAGGTGATGGTATAAATGACGCACCGGTAATTGCCCGTGCCGATATCGGAATAGCAATGGGTGCTCTTGGCTCAGATGCTGCTATTGAAACTGCCGATATTGTGCTTATGACTGATTCGCCTTCCAAAGTTGCCATTGCAATTGAGGTTGCCAAAAGGACAAGGAACATTGTCTGGCAAAATATCTATTTTGCAATGGGAGTTAAACTGGTTTTCATCATTCTCGGTGTTTTCGGAATCGCAACCATGTGGGAAGCTGTTTTCGGAGATATGGGTGTTGCTTTAATTGCGATTTTTAATGCCCTGAGGATTTTACGAAAATAGGTTATTCCCGATTATTCCGAACGTCTTTACCTTGTTATTTCAGGTGCAGATGCGACTTGAAGCAAAATATTTGGCAAAAAACACGGAAAATCTCATGTTGAGTATAGCAAGAAAGTTCATAGAAAGTTTTTATTAAAGGATCAAACAAACCGCATTAAACTGAACGAAACCATTAATTCATTATTAAATTTGTGGTTTAGTTGAGTAAATTTGAATATGGCACAACTATGAAACGTTTTGCAATAATTACAGGCCTGCTCCGGGTTCCTTTTTGGAGTTGCAACACCTTTCAGCAAACTGCTGTTAAATGGGCTAAATTCCTTTCAGTTGGCAGGCTTGCTTTATCTTGGTGCGGCTTTGGCAATGTTGCCATATATTTTCCGCAAAAACAACAACCTAAAATTGTTATTTCACAAGGGTAGCAGGGCTAAGACTTTGGGAATTATTTTTTTTGGTGGTTTTCTTGGACCAGTGCTTTTATTGGCCGGATTAAAAACAGCCAATGCAGCATCGGTTTCTATCTGGCTGAATATGGAACTGGTAGCCACAGCCATTTTAGGAATTTTGATTTTTAAAGACACACTCGACAGAAATACATGGATTGGCGTTGGTCTTACGGTCATAGCGGGGATAGTTACTACATTGGGTGAAGGTTCAAGCGGGTTAATTTCGGCCTTACTTATTACAGCAGCATGTATTTCCTGGGGGCATTGACAACCATTTGAGGCCCTGACCGATGGAGCTTCGCCTCAGTCGGTCACTTTCCTGAAAGGCATTGTGGCCGGTTCAGTCAACCTGCTCATCGGTTGCCTGATAGCAAATCAACCTATAACTATGGGAAATGTTGGCCCTGCTTTATTGGTAGGAATTTTCTCTTATGGATTCAGTATCATGCTTTATGTTACTTCGGCACAGAATCTAGGTGCAACCAGGGGACAGATTATGTTTTCGACGGCTCCGATATGGGGCGTGGTTTTATCTTATATATTATACCAGGGATCTTTTCAATGGGTGCATGTTATTTCTATTGTCCTCCTGGCATTGGCAGTAATTGTAACCTACCTGTTATCCCATAAGCATTTGCACACGCATGTTGCAATGGAACACATCCATTATCATCAGCACGCCGATGGTCATCACAACCATACACATGAGGGTATAACGATTCCTGAGGGCAAATGGCATTCACATTTTCACACCCATAATCCCTTGGTCCACGAACATCCGCACTATCCTGATCTGCATCACAGGCATTCACATAATTAGTTAACCATGAATTTAGAAGTAAAATCCAATGGAAACGAATCTATATAAAACTGCTACAGGTCTTGCCATTTTTACAATCATTTATAACATCATCGAGGGTCTTGTTTCAATCTGGTTTGGGGTTCAGGATGAATCGTTGGCACTCTTCGGTTTTGGTGTTGATAGTTTTATTGAAGTAATTTCAGGGATTGGTATTGCTATTATGATCATACGCATCAGGCAAAACCCAGACAGTCCTAAGAGCAATTTCGAAATAAAAGCCCTTCAAATTTCCGGCACCTCATTCTATCTGCTCTCAGTAGGGTTACTGGCAGGCATTGTGGTAAACATAATCAACCATCATAAACCTGAAACAACACTTTGGGGAGTAATCATATCCCTGGTTTCAATTGCTGTAATGATTTGGCTTATGAAAGCAAAGAAGAAAGCCGGCCGGCAGTTAAATTCCGAACCAATTCTTGTCGATGCGAATTGCACCAAAGTCTGTGTGTATGTCAATCGTTTTACTTGCGTCAAGCCTTGTTTACGAACTGACTGGATTCACTTATGCGGATGCTATTGGCGCTGCCGGGTTAATTTACTTTTCGGTATCTGAAGGCCGGGAAGCATTTGAGAAAGCCAAAGGGAAGGCTTGTTGTGGAAATGACAACTGTGAATATAATTAAAATAGTCACCTCAGTTTAAATCACTTCTAAATACTCAAACAATCAACAATAATTAAATTCATTTACGTTATCACATATATAAACAAGTACTTTCGTGCAGATGAAACTCTGGTATTTACTATTAGGAATATACATCCTTACATTGTCGTACGACACTTGCAATGATCATCTGTGCTTAGTTTCTAATACTGTTTCTATAGATTGTACTCACGATTTGGAATGTAACGAAAGCCCTTGTTTATGTTCGCCATTCTGCCATTGTAACTGTAGCGGCAAGCCGGTTGTTACAACACCTGTGATGGCACAATACACTCCTGCCCCAATTTGGGTAAATTACATCTCCCGTCGCTTTGACGGCATTTATATAAATTGTCTTCACCAGGTCTGGCGCCCTCCGATTTGTTCAATAAGCTATTTTGTTAATGTTGGTTTCTATCCTTCAGTACAATTTGCTACACGCCAAATTCAAACAGGAATACTCACATCATAAAAAAACTTCTTATGAATAAAATGATTCTGGCAATAGTTGCTACAGGAATACTGATTACAGTATCCTGTTCTAAAAACAATGACGATCAATCAACGGTTGCGCTGGATAATCTTCAGCTTGATTTAAAGAAATCTACTGATGCAACCAACGTTATGATTGGATTGCACAAAAATGCAGTTAATGACCATAGTTTGTGCTATGCTCAGGAGAATATCTATCATGATTGTGACAGTCTTTATTCGCTTCACTTCTACGAGTATAATCATGATATCTATACCAAGCACGTAAATGGTGCCGAAAATCATCACATGAACATGCATGGTGATGATGAAGGAGAAATGTGTGGTTTAGATTCTATTGAATATCAAAGCAATATGAATGCAACCCATAATTACCACCATACCGACAGCTTAATGTATCAAAGCATGATGAGTAACAACTTAGTACAATACATGTCAGCAAACATAAAAGCCTGTTACGACCAAATGCAAACGGTAAGGGCCAACCATAGTTCAATGCACAATCTTCATTATTGAAATATAGGATATGAATAAAGATGTGGTTGGGGAAGCATCCTGACCACATCTTTCTATTTATTCCAATGCATTCCATTTAAAATAATTAGCAATAGTATAATCTCAATTCAATGATAACCATGCGATTAGCACATTATTACTATTTGACAAATACATTACCACTTTAATCTTTTTTGAATATTTTATTTTCAAGTAATTAAAAATATGCCTTCTGAATTTATAAACATTTAAAGATCATCACTTTGCTGCCTGTCTCCAGCATGAAGAGTGGGATAAGCTGCAACTTTTGCGGTGGCCCTGCCAGACGGCAGGCAGGTTTGCGGCTTGCCCAGCGATGGAAGTTTAACAGTCAACCGCCAGGTTTGCAATACGAAGACATTCCTGCCTGAATGCTCAGACAAACAGGCGTGAAATAGAAGTTTAACGGACTATTGATAAACAATTACTTTCTTCCATGTTAACCACTATTCTTGCTAATCCAAAGTTAAAATCAATAACACATATAACAATCTGCATCTTTATACGTTACCTTTGTAGTTTGTAATAAAATTATGCTCAAAAAAGCCGGAAATATTGTCATTGTGTTTCTGTTGTTGATCGCAACAGCAGGGATTCCTTTTACCCGGCATTATTGCGGCTCCACTGTTATGTCTTTTTCAGTATTTTCAACACCAGAACCTTGTCGCGACAACCATTGTGACAAATGCCACAATATTTTTAAGTTTTCGAAACTTGAAAGTGAGTTCGAGTCCGGAATTATCAATATTATTAATGCTCCTCAAAGTTTTCTCACTTTACAACCATTTTTTTTTGTTGATTTTTTGACCTTAATTCCTCCTCCCTCCTCCTATACTTTATTTAATCATCGAGCGGTTTTTGATTTTAAAACTTGCTTCTCACCGGCCTCCCTGGGCGTTTTTCGCTGTTGAATTCCTCAATTAGGGAGTAATCACTTTTAGTGGTATAACTTGTAACCACAGGCAAATTTAACCTTGTCTTTGTGCAAAAAAGCCTCATCTGGCTCTTTGTAATACACTCTCCCTTCCCCTAAATCCTCAACCCGAAATCAATTGCGCGGAATTCTGGCATCAATCGCCTCAGTTCTGTCAACTAATGTTTTTTATGCAGCCGGAATTGTTATTCATTACAATACCGGGTTCATTTAATCAATTCAAAGTAAAACTCCAACAGAATCATTTAAAAATAAGAAAAATGAAAAAGAATATTGTAATGACAATAGCGATCTCCTTCCTGTTTTTTATTGCTTTTAGCTGTAAAAAAGAGAGCCAAAAGGAAATACTAAACGCAAACCTGAAAAAAACCGAAACACTCTTACAACAGAGCTATCAGGTAGCAAAAACTAATGATAATCTGCTAAAACTGCACGTTAGCCCTGATGGACAGTTTACCGAACCCAATGTAATGATGGAAGATAGTTTTTATCATTTGAATGATTCTCTCTGTAACCAGTTCTACCTTACGTATTGCAAGGATATGATGGATGGCGACAATATGATGGGTGGAAATATGATGGGTGGAAATACTATGCATGGCAGTGCAATGATGGCAACTCACACCTATATGGGTGATACCGCAATAGTAAATCAATGCTACCGCAATTTAAATACAATGCGCCTGGGTCACTCTTCGCATCATCCAATTAAATAATCCATTCATTGATATATCATTAAACTAAAACTAATTAAAATGAAAAAAATAATAATTTTAATAAGCTCAATGTTTTTATTCATTGGGCTCACTGTTGCTCAAACTGATAATACAGCAACCAAGCCAGGTATAACCTATACCTGTTCCATGCACCCTGAAATCTCCAGTGATAAACCAGGCACTTGCCCTAAATGCGGTATGGATCTTGTTCAAAAAGCAAGCATCCAATATACCTGCCCTATGCATCCTGAGGTTATTAGTGATTCACCGGGCAAATGCCCTAAATGCAAAATGGACCTGGTGGTGAAATCCTCAGCACTTTATTCATGCCCTATGCACCCCGAAGTTACATCCATGGAACCCGGCAAATGTCCGAAATGTGGGATGAAACTGAAGAAAACAAAGTCTCAGGATCATCAAATGAAAATGGGATGTTGTATGTAATCCAAATAAATGTTATAATTTCTAACTGTTTAAAAAACAGCTAATTTTGTTAAACAATAATTCTCATCACAATGAAAAACTCAATTTTAACAGTAATACTGATAGCATCTTTAGCTATTACCTTCAGTGCCTGCAATAATTCAACTCCCCAAAACAAAGCTGTTGAATCCACTACTACCACAAAGCAAGTCTATACCTGCACAATGCATCCTGAAGTGCACAGCGACAAACCCGGCGATTGCCCTAAATGCGGTATGAAACTCGTTTTGTTGATCTACTCTTGATACAACGCATATGCAAAAACATTTCGGATACAATGTCACATAAATAATAAGGTCAGAGGATGACGACGGCAACTTTATCCGGGAACCTGGATAAGTTGTCCAGTCACCTCAATAACTTCTTTTAATAGATAAATTACCTTATTTTAAATGACACATGTTTAATCGCCTTGTCAAATACTTTCTCGAAAACCGGCTGATAACTTTTATCTTCCTCATCTCTTTTATTGTTCTGGGTATAGTTTTCATGCCTTTTAACTGGAACTCGGGTTTTCTGCCCCGCGATCCTATTGCTGTAGATGCTATCCCCGACATTGGCGAAAATCAACAGATTGTTGCTACCGAATGGATGGGACGTTCACCCAAAGACATCCAGGATCAGGTAACATACCCTTTAACTACTGCTTTACTTGGTATTCCCGGTGTTCAAACCGTTCGGAGTACTTCCATGTTCGGCATGTCATTTATCTATATAATATTTAAGGATAATGTCGAATTTTACTGGAGCCGCTCCCGTATTCTCGAAAAACTTAGTTCGCTGCCTGCCGGTACACTTCCGGTTGGAGTTCAGCCTACACTTGGTCCTGATGCAACTGCCCTCGGGCAAATTTTCTGGTACACGCTCGAAGGTCGTGACCCTAAAACAGGAAAACCAAACGGAGGTTGGGATCCCCAGGAACTCAGAACCATCCAGGACTTTTATGTTAAATATGGGCTCTCTACCGCCGAAGGTGTTTCCGAAGTAGCATCGGTAGGTGGTTTCATCAAGGAATACCAGGTTGATTTAAATCCCGAAGCATTAAAAGCATTCAGCGTGTCAGTTATGGATGTGATGAATGCGGTTCGCAAAAGCAACCTCGATATTGGTGCCGAAACCATGGAGCTGAATAATGTGGAATACATTATCCGCGGCCTTGGTTATGTTAAAAACCTGGAAGATCTTGAACTTTCTGTGGTTGCTGTCCGTAATAATGTTCCGGTAAGGATTAAAGATGTTGCGTATGTAGCTTTTGGACCCGCTACCCGTCGGGGAGGTCTTGATAAAGCCGGTTCCGAAGCTGTAGGCGCTGTTGTGGTTGCCCGCTATGGCTCAAATCCTATGGATGTAATCAACAATGTGAAAAGCAAAATTAAAGAAATTGAAGCCGGAATGCCTCAGAAAACATTGCCCGACGGTTCCGTTTCCAAAGTAACCATTGTTCCTTTCTACGATCGTACCGGCCTTATTAAAGAAACCATCGGCACACTCGAATCCGCCCTCTCGCACGAAATCCTGATCAGTATCATTGTAATAATCATACTGGTTATGAACCTCAGGGCATCCCTGATCGTAGCCGGTTTATTGCCAATTGGCGTATTAATGACTTTTATCCTGATGCGGGCTTTCGGTATCGAAGCCAACATTGTCGCTCTTTCCGGCATCGCTATTGCTATTGGAGTAATGGTAGATATTGGGATTGTGGATGTCGAGAACATTCTCCGGCATCTCGAAATGCCTGAAAATAAAGGTATCCGTGGTAGTAAATTAATGGATGTCATTTACCTGGCAACTACCGAAGTACGTGCTGCCGTGGTTACATCCATTGCAACCACTATTGTCAGCTTCCTTCCTGTTTTTGCTATGCAGGCTGCCGAAGGCAAGTTGTTTCACCCTCTGGCTTTCACAAAGACCTTTGCCCTGATTGCTGCTTTCCTGCTCGGTATTATTGTATTGCCTACCTTAACGCATATCTTCTTTTCGATAAACATTGATACAAAGAAGATTCGCAAAATCTTTAACGGTGTCCTGATTGCAGCTGGCATAATATTTATAATGCTCTGGCAAACATGGCCTGCATTGGCATTAATTGCCGTAGGTATTAATAATTTACTCGATTACCGCTGGCCTGAGAGCCGTAAAGAATTTCCGAATTATATCAATATTGCCATTACGGTGCTGGTTGCAGCCTATTATCTCTCTGTCGAGTGGCTGCCTCTGGGTGCGCACAATAGCTTGCTGGTAAACTTTCTCTTTGTAGGTGGTATCATTGCTGTTATCCTTGCAGTCCTGATGTCGATGGTACATTATTATGAGAATATAATGAGATGGGCGCTGGAACACAAACTAAAGTTCCTCATCATTCCATTAGTTACATTAATTTTCGGATTGTTAGCCTGGCAAGGCTATGATAAAAGTTTTGGTTTTGTCGCATCTGGCTTTGAAAAGGTGGGTTGGAAAAACTTCCGGCAAACAGCCGTTTGGCAAGGTCCTGCTAAAACATTCCCTGGCACTGGCAAAGAGTTTATGCCTTCATTAAACGAAGGTTCATTCCTGCTTATGCCTACAAGTATGCCGCATTCAAGCATCGAAAAAAACCTGCAATACATCGAAACCCTTGATAAACGCTTAGCCGCTATTCCCGAAGTCGAAATTGCTGTTGGTAAATGGGGCCGTGTAAATTCAGCGCTCGATCCGGCACCGGTTCAGATGTTCGAGAATACTATCAATTACCGTCCCGAATATATTCTCGATGAAAATGGACAGCGTAAACGCTTCAAAGTGGACAGGGATGGAAATTATATCTTTAAGAGTGGATCAAAATACAGCCTCGATAAGAATGGTTTCCGCTCCATTCCGGCCGATAGCCTTGTTCCTGACAACAAGGGTGAATATTTCCGCCAGTGGCGTCCTGAAATAAAAAAACCAAATGATATTTGGAACGAGATTGTTAAAGTAACCAATATTCCCGGTCTTACTTCTGCCCCTAAATTGCAGCCTATCGAAACCCGCCTTGTCATGCTTTCAACAGGTATGCGAGCTCCAATGGGATTAAAAGTATATGGTCCTGATCTTGACGCAATAGAAAAAGCTGGCATGCAACTGGAACAGGCACTGAAGGATGTACCTTCAATCAAGAGATCTTCTGTATTCTACGACCGTGCTGTTGGCGCTCCTTACCTCGAAATCAAACTCAACCGCGAAGCAATGGCACGATATGGCATGACAGTTAGCGATGTTCAGGAAGTGTTGCAGGTTGCAGTTGGAGGCATGGCATTATCTTCATCCGTCGAGGGGCGCGAACGTTTCCCTCTCAGGGTTCGTTATGCCCGTGAACTCCGCGATAATCCCGAAGATCTGCAACGCATCCTCATCCCTGCCATGAATGGTGTTCAGGTGCCGTTAAGCGAAATCGCTGATATTGATTACACCCGAGGTGCGCAAATGATCCGCAGCGAAAATACATTCCTCAATGGTTATGTAATTTTCGATAAAAACGAAGGAAAAGCAGAAGTGGATGTTGTTCAGGAAGCAGAAAAAATCCTGAAGGATAAATTAAGTTCAGGTTCTCTCAAATTGCAGGATGGAGTTTCTTATAAATTTGCCGGTAATTACGAAAATCAGCTCAGGGCAACCAAACGACTGGCAATTGTAATACCTATTAGTTTGCTACTGATCCTTCTGCTGCTGTATTTCCAGTTCCGCACGGTTACTGCCTCATTCATTCACTTTTCAGGTGTATTTGTGGCCTTTGCCGGTGGTTTTATCATGCTTTGGTTATATGGCCAGGGCTGGTTTATGAATTTTTCTGTTGCCGGCATTAACCTGCGCGATCTGTTCCAGATGCACACTATAAATCTGAGTGTAGCGGTCTGGGTCGGTTTCATTGCCCTGTTTGGAATAGCAACCAACGATGGAGTAATCATGGGCACATATATTCACCAGGTTTTCGAAGACCGGCATCCTTCAACCGTTCACGATGTTCGTGAGGCTGTTGTTACTGCCGGCATGAAACGTGTAAGGCCCGCCATGATGACAACGGCAGTTGCAGTTATAGCGTTGCTGCCTGTTTTATCTTCTAATGGTAAAGGTTCCGACATTATGATCCCCATGGCCATACCCATGTTTGGTGGTATGGTAATACAGGTAATGACCGTTTATGTAGTTCCCTTATTCCAGGCTATGTGGAGAGAAAGGGCCGTTACCCGCCATATCCAATTAGAAGTTCAAAACCTAAATAATCCGGATAATAATGAGAAATAAGGCATTTAAAAAACTATTTTTCGCTGCTGGCACTTGTCAGTTGGTTAGTTGGTAGTGCTCAGCAACAACCTGATTCACTGTATAGTTATCTCGAAATTGCTGCCAAAAACAATCCGACTGTGCTTCAGCGTTATTTTGAATATGAAGCTGCTTTGCAAAAAGTACCGCAGGTTGGCAGCTTGCCCGATCCCACAATTAATGTAGGAGTCTTCCTCAAACCCATGGAACTTGTAGCGGGTAACCAGGTGGCTGATATTCAGCTTATGCAGATGTTCCCCTGGTTTGGTGTACTGAAAAATGCCAAAGATGAAATGAGCCTGATGGCAAATGCGAAGTTCGAATCGTTTCGCGATGCCAAGTTGCAGGTATTCCTTGATGTACAACGCTCATGGTACGATATGCATAAGATCAGGCAGAATATCCGCATTTCACAAAATAACATCGAAATCCTGCAAACCATCGAAAGATTAGCCATTGTCAGGTTTAAAGCCGGTCCTTCATCGAGTAACCCTTCTTCTTCTGGCAATGCACCTGCTCTTGTATCTTCTCAGTCGTCTTCCTCCGGCTCTTCCGGAATGAATACCATGGGTGGTAGTTCGGGAAATTCAGCCGGTTCAGTTTCCGTTCAGTCTTCCTCGGCTATGCCGGGAAATTCTATGGGATCTTCATCAGGTAGTTCCGGGCTCACCGA
>JADJHD010000024.1 GCA_016707705.1 Bacteroidales bacterium | reverse complement strand
TGATCTTAGATTTTCTAAGGAAGCATAGGATATGTGAAATGAAACCCAAATCCTTTTCTGTCCCCTGTGGATAAATTAATTCAGCCGCGTCCCTAACCGTTTGGTTATAAATGAAAAAGCCTCCTGTCGAGTGACAGGAGGCTTTAGTAGTCGGGGTTAAAGGATTCGAACCTTCTCTAGTCACGAGTGACTAGACCAAACCAGGTGCGCTAACCGGACTGCGCTACACCCCGAATCCTTTATAAGTGAAGATTATTTACTGAATCTTCATCTGCGGAGAAGGGGGGATTACTCAGTCGCTATCGCGCCTATCGTGAAGGCTTCACCGTTCGAACCCCCGGTACCCTAATCGAGTACGACAGTTTAGTCTCGTCACCAGTGACGAGATTGGTTTCAGCCACTCACCCACCTCTCCCGGTGAATAAACTGTCAAATTTTGAATAAAATGCATAAAAAAGCCTCCTGTCGATTGACAGGAGGCTTTAGTAGTCGGGGTGAAAGGATTCGAACCTTCGACCCCCTGGTCCCAAACCAGGTGCGCTAACCGGACTGCGCTACACCCCGAATCCTTTATAAGTGAAGATTATTTACTGAATCTTCATCTGCGGAGAAGGGGGGATTCGAACCCCCGGTACCCTAATCGAGTACGACAGTTTAGCAAACTGTTGGTTTCAGCCACTCACCCACCTCTCCAAGTGGAAAAATTGCTAAATCTTATTTTTGTCTAACCCTAATCGAGTCCGACAGTTTAGTCTCGTCACCAGTGACGAGATTGGTTTCAGCCACTCACCCACCTCTCCAAGTGGAAAAATTGCTAAATTGTTGACCGGTCTCCAAGTTCCGGTGAAATTCCGACTTTCCGGAATCTGACAAAGGAAATCTACTAAAACAAGGCATCCACGGTTTTCCTTTGCGGGCTGCAAATTTACACTTAATTGAGAACTCTGCAAATTTTTTTGTGCATGAGAATCAAATTTCTCTATTCGATTGTAAAATACCCATTCAGTAAGGATTTTACTTCCTGATTACCAACATGCAACCTGTTTTGGATTTTTTTACCCTTATTTCTATGGTCTGTTTTTCTTTTGTAATAAATACTAAACAGTGCAACAATAAAGTTCTTGAAGAATAAACTATGAAATTCAGATTTGTCTGAATTCTAAACGATAAATAGCCTTAGATTAGCATTCTGTTTTCTTCTGTGATTTCACTAAAACTGGCAAACTCTTTGTTAAATATCCAGCTAATTTTAATAAACTCGTTCAAATGAAAAAACACCTCATTATTGTTTTGCTGATTGCTTTTGCATCAATTACGTATGCACAAACCCAACCTACAGCTGCTTCTGCCAATTACCGGAATATATTCAAGGTATCGGCTGCCATGTTTACCCGTAATACCTTCCAAATGGGATTTGAACATTTTTATTCACCCACAGGCAGCTTTATGATCAGTGCAGGGATGAATTACAGGGATACGGATTATGAGCAGATGTGGGGATATGGTGGAGAAGCACAGTTGAAATTCCATGTCTATACCCAGATCTTACCTAAAAAAAGTCACAGGCTTTATTTTGCGCCATATCTCCTCTCGCAATATCAGGAGGTCGACAGAAACGACAGTTACAGCAGTGTTCAAAATGATAAATATTCAGCTGTAGGTGCCGGGGTGATTTTCGGATGGTCATTTTCATTTGCCAATAAAATCAACCTGGATATATATACAGGTGGAGGAATAAGAAAAGCCTTCAATGTAAACAGCAACACCTACTCTGATGTATGGGATTATAGCTATAGCGGTATCAGCCCACGTCTGGGGGTTGATGTTGGATTCTGGTTCTAAATACTGATCCTCCGCTTGAGAGCATATCAAAACATTTAGATGAAATAACTTGATATAATTTCGCAACAGTTTTGTTCGGTAGCGCCCGTTTTCCTATTTGGAATCCGGGCGTTTTTCTTTCTTGGCTTTGCCATTACCGAATTGGACAATACTTGATTATAAAGATGTTATGAAATAAATCTGTTTGTTGTTTTGAATGAATATAAAATAGGGCACAATGATTTTCATTAACCGATTTTTTTGAAATTTACAACCAAATCCAATTGAGTGCAACCTAATTGAAAAGCTAGTTAAATTCTTCATAACTAATATATTCCACTATGAGCGGAAAAACATTTGCAGAAAAAATTCTGGGTGCCGAAGCAGGTGCTATCGTTTTCAGAAAACCTGATATTATCCTCACTCACGATAATACAGCCAGTATAGCCAATACATTTAAGAAAATGGGCGGAGAAAAAGTAAAGGATCCTGATCAGCTCCTTTTTGTACTTGACCATAATGCTCCTCCAACCAATGCTGAACTGGCCAATGATTATCAGAAAATCCGTGATATAGCCGTTGAGCAGGGTATCAAGAAGTTTCATGATGTTGGCAGGGGAATCTGTCATCAGATTATGGCTGAATATGCCAAACCCAATATGATTATTGTTGGAAGTGACAGTCATACCTGCACTGCAGGCGCCTTCAACTCATTTGCCGCCGGAATTGACCGTACTGAAACCGCAGGACTTTGGAAACAGGGTGAAACCTGGTTCAGGGTTCCTGAATCCATCAAGATAACCCTCAACGGAAAACTACCTGAAGGTGTTTATGGTAAGGATCTTTCCATCTGGATCATCGGGATGATGGGTTCCAGTGGCGCTGATTACATGAGCATTGAATATCATGGAGACGGAGTGAAATCCTTATCGATTTCTGACAGAATGACGATCGCCAATCTTGCTTCAGAGATGGGTGCTAAGAATGCTGTTTTTCCTGCTGATGAGATCCTTTCAGCTCATTTTGGTTATAAGGCAGACGGAACCTGGGCTGATCCTGATGCAAGATATATTCGCGAGATAGAGATCAATTTAAGCGATCTTTTCCCTGTTGTAGCCGCGCCTCATCACGTTGATAACGTTAAGTCATTGGCATCGGTAAAGGGAACCAAACTCAATCAGGCTATGATTGGAACCTGCACCAATGGTCGTATTGATGACCTGCGTCAGGCTGCAGCCATATTGAAGGATAAGAAATTACCGCTCGGATTCCAGCTGCTGGTAATCCCAGCCTCACAGGAGATCTATCTTCAGGCTATGGAAGAAGGAATGATTCGCATCTTCATGGAGGCAGGTGCCAGTGTGCTTGCTCCTTCATGCGGACCATGTCTGGGAACCGGACAGGGAATTCCTGCTGATAATTATACCATTATCTCTACAGCCAATCGTAACTTCAAGGGCAGAATGGGGAATAAAAATTCTTCAATTTATCTCGCATCCCCTGCAGTAGTGGCCTACTCAGCTCTAAAAGGCGAAATTGCAGATCCCAGAAACAAGGATGTAAACGAAGTATTCCCTTATACCATTGAACAAAGCAAGACCGTTGATATCAAGGAAGGAGAGGATCGCTATTCAAACGGAACATGGAACTATGCCGATGTTGACAATCTGAATACTGACCAGATGTTTGCCGGCAGTCTCACTTATAATGTAAAGAGTTCAGAAGCTGAAAAGATCATGCCCCATCTCTTTAAAGGCTTTGATGACAGCTTCTCAGAAAGAGTCAAGGAAGGTGATGTACTTGTTGCAGGAGCAAACTTTGGCTGTGGCTCATCCCGTGAGCATCCTTCAGTAGGTTTGGCTTATGCCGGTATTAAGGCTGTTATCTGCAAGAGCGTTAACAGAATCTTCTACAGATCATCTGTAAACCAGGGTCTTCCTATTATTCTGCTTCCTGAAGCTGTAGATGCCTATAAGCAGGGTGATCAGGTTGACATAGACTTTGAAGCTGGTAAGGTGACTATTTCTGGGAAAGTCTATCAGTTTTCTCCTTTACCCGACAAACTGGTTGGGATTTTCAAGGCAAAAGGTCTTGTTAATTACGTGAAAGCCAACGGCTAATCGCTTAATAAATATTAATGCCGGAGCTGCAATCATTATGCACTCCGGTTTTTTTATGTTCGGCTTTGAGTCAACCAGCCACATTCTGGTCAATCAGGTTCTATTTGCAAGGTGGATCTTTTAGAATTGTTGTATTTCAGAAACAGGAAGGCGTGATGATGGACATAGTTTCGCAATATGATTCAGCTACGCTATTATTGTGGATATTTGCAACTTAAAAGTTCTGGTCAGGATGGAACTATCCTTATTTCTCAATAAATAAAAACGTATGAAGCGCAAGGCATCCCACCATTTGCTAAAGGGAGGAATTTTAGTGATATTCATCATACTCCTCGTTGCATTGGGAGCATACCTTTTTCCAAAATACGATGCCAGAATTGCCTCTGCAGGCATATTTCTGTTGATTGACCTGGCATGCTGGAAGGCATTCATTAGTTTCACAAAATCTCTTAAGCCATTCCTGTCGAGGATATTAAGAGTTTGGTATTGGCTTCCACTTGTGTTGTTAACTCTTTTCTTTCTGATTTCACTTTTTTTATCGATACAACTCTGGCCTTCTTTCTTGAGGGTATACCTGCCAGGAATTATGGTTGTCATGTATTTTGGCAAGTTTCTGTTTATCAGTTTATTTCTTCTTGGAGAGCTTCTTCTGTTACCGGTCAATCTTATCAATGCCATACGAGGTATGATTGCACGTCATGGCTGGGCTCGCTTCAGTTTTTTTAGCTGGTTGGGCTTATTCCTGGCATTTATTTCCAATCTGGTACTTTTCTCGGGATTTGTATTCTGGATCTATAATTTTAAAGTCGTTGAGGTGGAACTGCCGGTTAAGGATCTTCCCAAATCGTATGACGGATACAGGATCATTCATCTATCAGATATTCACCTGGGAAGCTGGACCTCAAAACATACCCTCCAAAAAGCTGTTGACCTCATTAATAAGGAAAACCCTGACCTTGTAATGTTTACAGGTGATATGGTAAACTATGCCACTTCCGAAGCCTGGCCCTTTCAATCTACACTCAAGGGAATCAAAAGCAAGGAGGGGATTTTCTCAATTCTTGGCAATCATGATTATGGCGATTACTTGAATTGGAAAACTCCTGAAGCAAAGCAAAAAAATAATCAGGAACTTGAGACCTTCTATCATTCAATGGGGTGGCACCTTCTGAAGAATGAATCTTATATAATTCGTCATGGAGAAGATTCTCTGGCAGTTATTGGTGTTGAAAACTGGAGTAAAAGCAAGTTGTGGGGCAGGAAAGGGGACTTGCAAAAAGCCAGGGAAAAGGCTGGACTTAACTCAATTAAAATACTGCTATCACATGATCCAACCCATTGGAGTTTCGAAGTACTTAAAACCTACCCTGACATCTTACTGACACTTTCAGGGCATACTCATGGAATGCAATTGGGTGTGATGAATTCAAAGCTTAAATGGAGTCCGGCCAGTTTACTTTTTCCCGAATGGGGCGGACTTTACAACAACACACAATCAGGTGAGGTACAGTATCTTTATGTAAATACTGGATTAGGGCATTTGGGGATTCCTTCAAGGATAATCCTCAGGCCAGAGATTACAGTACTGGTTTTAAAAAGACAGTAGAAACTGATTAATTGCTGCAACTCTCACAGCTCGATTTTCCATGAAGAGTGCAATGCAGTTTATCGCAGCATGTTTTGCATACCCTCTTGAAGACAGTGTAGTCAATCAGCTCAATATCAGGCGAATAATAGCCTGCCTTTACCGGTTCAACTCTCATTAAATCAGTACTCAGGTATTTCTTGTTACTGTCGGAGAATACAGTCACCACTGTAGCATTGCCGCCCAAATCATTCTGTGTTTTTAAAGCTCCTATGAAATTGGCGCCTGAGGAGATTCCTACAGCCAGTCCAAGTCGGGCTGCAAGCTTTTGAGCCATCAGAATGGAATCACCGTCATTTACCATAACGACTTCATCAAGATCCTTCAGACTTAACAAATCCGGGATAAACTCATCTGATATTCCCTGAATGCGATGATTCCCAACCTTACATCCTGTTGTCAGAGTAGGGGATTCAGTGGGTTCCAGGGGATGGACCCTGATTGCAGGATCCATGCTTTTCAGGAATTTCCCGACGCCCATCACTGTTCCGCCTGTACCAACTCCTGCAACAAAAGCATCGGGTCTTAGTCCATGGGCATCCAATTGCCAATATAGTTCAGGACCGGTGGTTTCCATATGTGCGTAGGCATTGGCCGTATTTGCAAACTGCTTTGGGAGAAATACATTAGGTTGAGAGGCTGCTATTTCTTCTGTCCTTCTGATACTTCCAATGAACCCGCCTTCTTCTTTCGAAATGGGAATGATAGTAGCTCCAAGACTTTTGATTATATCGACTCTTTCCTTACTCATCCAGTCGGGCATGACAATATGAACATCATGACCAAGAGCACGCCCGATAGCTGCAAATGCAATTCCTGTATTGCCGCTGGTTGCTTCCACGATGGTGTCACCAGGTTTAATCTGACCGGTTTCATAGGCTTTCTGAAGCACATAAAGCGCCATCCTGTCCTTGATGCTGCCTGTTATGTTGAATTGCTCCATCTTGGCATAAATCTGCCTTGGTTCGCCTTTGTAAAGGAAACTGATTACGAGCAGGGGGGAGTTGCCAACTATTCGCCAGAGTTCACGAAACTTTGACGATAGCCTTTCATCCTGAATGGAATTATTGATCATACCACTGGTAATATTTGGTTGGAAATATTAGTAACAGCTTTGAAACTCAGCAAATATATAAAAAGAAGGGAGCACACAAATGCTCCCAGATTATTTGGAATGTTACTAATTAATGCTAATTGTCAGGGTACTCCTCAAGTGAAAACCAGGAACTTACCTGCTTATCCTTCTGATGCCACTCATCGAAATGAATAAACTCATTGGTGTGTTTATTATAGAGATACTCTTTTCCCCATTCCTGATGTTTCCTGCTGATCTGATCAATTGCATCCATGGCTAGATCCAGTTCAGCATCAGTCATTGTAGGATGCAATGAAAGCCGAACCCATCCCGGTTTTTGGGAAAGGTCACCATGGGTTATGCGATCGGTGATTTCTCTGGATTGCTCATAGCTTACATCAAGGAGAAAATGTCCATAAGTTCCGGCACAAGCACATCCGCCTCTGACCTGAACACCAAATCTGTCGCTGAGCAATTTCACAGCAAGATTGTAATGGAGATCATCAATGTAGAATGAAATGATTCCTAATCGCTCTTTTATATTGTCCGCAAGAATATGTACGCCACGGATTTTGTTCAAGCCTTCAAAAGCTTTATGAACCAGTTCATCCTCACGTTTTCTGATTTTTGAAACTTGCATCTGGTCCTTTACCTTAATGCAAAGGGCTGTCCTGATTGCCTGCATAAATCCTGGTGTTCCTCCATCCTCGCGGGTCTCTATATCATCCACAAATTTGAATTCACCCCATGGATTTGTCCAGTCCACAGTACCACCTCCAGGCTGATCCGGATCCTCTCGATGGTAAAGAGATGCATTGAAGATCAGAACACCTGATGACCCAGGTCCGCCTAGGAATTTGTGAGGAGAGAAGAAGATAGCATCCAGGCTCTCCATAGGATCTTCAGGGTGCATATTCATGTGGACATATGGGGCAGAAGCAGCAAAATCGATAAAGCAATATCCTCCTGCCTCATGCATTATTTTCGCTAGTTCGTGATATGGCGTTTCAATACCCGTTACATTACTGCAAGCTGTGAAAGATCCTATCTTAAGACTGCGGTCCTTGTATTTCTTGAGCAATTCCCGAAGGTTTTCAGGATCTACCTGCAAACCTTTTCCTGGTGGGATTACCTCTACATCAGCAATTGTATAGTACCAGGAAGTCTGATTGGAATGGTGTTCCATATGGGTGATAAACACCACCGGGCGATCCTTAGGTTGGACACATTCATGGATTTCCTTTCGGCCGCAGGTTTTAAGGTTGAGTATTCGTTGGAATTTTACCAATGCTGATGTCATGCCGGAACCGGTGGTAATCAGTACATCATTTTTTGAAGCATTTACATGTTCCTTAATAATATGCTGTGCGTGATGATAGGCCTTTGTCATGAGCTGGCCTGATTCAGAGGTCTCAGTATGGGTGTTTGCAACCCAGGGACCGATTATGTTACTGAGTTTATCTTCGATCGGCCTGTATAATCTGCCGCTGGCAACCCAATCGGCATATACCATTGTTTTTATGCCGTATGGAGTTGAATACTGAATCTCATTTCCAATCGTCTGGTTTCGAAAAAAGGCAAAGTGCTCCGTCTCGTGCGACATGTTCAATAATTTAGCGATGGTTGGGCTGCGAAGTTCAGTAAAATTCAGCTATTATAATAGTTTCTGCTGATGAAATTCAGTGAAACATGTTTGACTGTTATACAGATAAACAAAAAGAAAGAAAGCCTCGTTTTGAGGCTTTCAGACATTATATCTTTTGTTGGATCAGATTCTGTTTATTATTCTCCCTGAGAGATCTGGATCTTACTGACCTCAATATCGCATCCTTCAGTATAGATGCTGAACCAGTTGTTGTCCTCACGATACCATTTATCCTGTCCTGCAAGGCGAATCAGGTAATCGACGCCTTCCTTACTTGTGATAGTCCGAAGTACAACTCCACCGTTTTTGGCATTATCATGTCCATAGTTGAAATAGACCTTTGGAATTACGGTTCCTATTGCTTTGGCACGAATCATCACATAATTGTTGTTTCTGAGTCTGGGTTCAATTCCCTTGAAAGTGAATTTATGCTCATCACCTGCAGGAATCAGGACCAACGCTGTATTAACATCAAGGATTGAATGATCTGCAATGTACTGCCTTATTTTCCTGATCATTTCACCGGGGTAGGTCTCATCAGGCTTGATATTGCCGGCTTTTTCATAGGCATCTATAGCCTGGTCAAGGATTTTCTGCTGATACAGCTTATCTGCATCAACAATGGCCTTGTCATACTCACCTTTTAAGGCACGGTTTCTTTCATCCAGTACCAGGTTAATTTCAATTAGTTTATCCTTTGGATATTTTTCAGAAGGCTTTATCCCGGATGCTTTAACAAAGGCCCTTTTTGCATCAACATAATTCAATGCTGCCAGGAGACGGTCACCATCAGCGACAGATGCAGCATATAACTTTTCCTGCTCTTCCTTTTCGCGAACCAGCGTTTCATTTATTTCTGCAATCTTATCCTGAGGATACTTTTCTCCGGGTTTAATATCCAATGCCTGCTGGTAGAAATTCAGTGCCTCTGAGTATTCTTTGGCTGAGAGTCGTGCGTCAGCATCTGAAACAGTCTTCATGTATTTATCATCAATAGCTTTCAGCTCAGCCTGGATTTTACTGATCTTTTCAGTAGGGTATGCTTCCCCGGGTTTAATTTTTAAAGCGCTCTGGAAGGCTACAAGAGCTCCTGACGGATCTTTGGAAGCCAGATGTGCATCTCCTTCCGCCAACGCATTGTTGTAGGCCTCATCCTTTGCCTGAATTTCTGCCAGGATTGTTTGAATCGCCTTAATCTTTTCCTTTGGATAGGATTCTTCCTTCTTGCTTTCAGAAGCCTCTTCGTATGCTTTTAATGCAAGAGGATACTTTTTCTCAGCAAGATATTTGTCGGCATCTGCAATCATCTGATTGTAGAGATCATCCACTTTCTTTTGATCAGCCAGTTCCTTATTGATCTTCTCCTTTTGTGTTTTCGGATAGGTTTCCTCAGGTTTTATAGTTGAAGCTCTTTCATAGGGTTCAAGTGCCTCACGGAATTTGCGGGCATTATAGAAAGAGTCACCGTCAGTAATTGCTTTAGTATAGTTCTCATCACGAACCCTGATTTCATCCATGATCTGGATGATTTCCCTGGTTTTCTGCTGTGGCAGTGCTTCTTCAGGCTTAAGAGTAGTTGCAAGCCTGTAGGATTCAAGCGCTGAACTGTAATTCTTTTGAGTGAATTGAGTGTTCCCATCGGCAATCGCCTTGTCATATTTCTCCTGAGTGTCCTTTATCTTCGCTAACTCAGTATTGCATTCAGTAATTCTTGATGGAGGATATTTCTCCCCAGGTTTTATAAGCAGGGACTTTTCGTAAACACTGATAGCTTCAGTGTATTTTTTCTCAGAAAACAACTGGTCAGCAACTGCAATCTCCTTATCATAAGCTGCATTTGTGGCCTTGATATTTTCCAGAATTCCATTAATGTGCTTTATCTTTTCAATTGGATAGGACTCGGTTGGTTTAAGCTGAGATGCATCCTGATAAGAAGCAAGTGATTTGTCGTATTGCTTCTGTTCCAGGGAAGCATCAGCTTCTGCTATCGCTTTTGCGTAATTTGCATCAGTAGCTTTGATACCATCCTGAATCACATTTATCTTTTGAATTTGGGCAGACGGATATGCTTCGTTAGCTTTTAGTGCAAGAGCCTGATTGTAAGAGGTTCTTGCGTTTTCGTAGTCCTTCTCTGTAAAGGATTTGTCGGCTGAAGTGATTGCTTTCTGATAAGCTTCATCCCTGTTTTTTGCTTCCAGAATAAGACGGTTGGTTTCTTCAATCTTATCCTTTGGATATTGCTCAGCTGGTTTTAAGCCGGATGCTTTTTGATAGGCTGCCAATGCTTCAGGTAACTTACCTCCTGAGAGGAAAGCGTCAGCCATGGCAACAGTATTGTTGTAATTGTCCTGAAGAGCTTTTTCTTCAGCCAGCTGTTTGTTAATTGCAATTATTTTATCCTTGGGGTATTTTTCTGAAGGCTTGATGGCAGTTGCCTCGCTGAAAGCTGAAACTGCATCAGCCAGCCTGTTTTCCGCAAATGCTTTATCTCCTCTTTCGATAGCTGATGCATAGGATTCATCCTTATTCTTCAGTTCGGAGAGAATCTGGCTGATTTCGTCAGATTTTGTCTTTGGATAGGTTTCAGCAGGCTTTATACTGCTTGCCTGCTGATATTTTGCAAGAGCATCTGAATAGCTTTTTGCCAGCATGGCTTTATCAGCCAAAGCAATTGCTGCCTTATAATCCAGATCTGCCTGCTTTTGGTCAGCAATTAATTTACTAATAGCTGTTATTCTTTCCTTTGGGTAATTTTCAGTCGGTTTCAACTTTTGAGCAGACTGGAAAGCTGTCAGTGCAGTGGCATATTCTCCAATTCCTGAGGCTGAATCACCTTTGGCAATAAACTGCTGATAATCTGAATCCTTTTTCCTGTTGAGTTCAGTAAGGGAGTTAATCTCATCGAGTTTGGACTGTGGGTATTTTTCTTCAGGCTTAATGCTCTTAGCTTCATTATAGGCTGCTGTTGCCCTTTCATATTGCTTTTCGCCAAAGAGTTTATCAGCTGTGATGATGGCTTGCTGATACATTTCCTGACGTGCCTTGTTATCCTTCAGGATCAGGTTGATAGCTGTAATTCTGTCGGATGGATATTGTTCAGCCGGTTTGATAGACAGCGCATTCTGGTAGGCTGTCAGTGCTTCCTGGAATTTCTGTGAACTATAGGCATTGTCAGCAGTTGCAATGAAGTTATTGTACTTGTCGCTTGCGGTTTTTTCCTTTGAAAGGATTCCGTTGATAAGGTTAATCCTTTCTTTGGGATAGGATTCCGCAGGTTTTACCAGACTTGCTTCCTTGTATGCATCCAGTGCTTCATCATATTTTTTGCCGGTATAGGCGAGGTCAGCCCTGCCAATTGCATCGGAATAAGAAGCATTCTTTGATTTCTGGCTTTCAACAATAGTATTTATCTCAGCTATTTTACCCTGAGCATAGTTATCCTCAGATTTTGCCTCCAAAGCTTTATTGTAAGCTGTGAGTGCTTCAGGATACTTCTTTTCCTTCAGACGGGCATCTCCATCAGCAATTGCTTTTTGATATGCAGCCTGCTTTGCTTTCCTGTCACTGCTCATGGAGTTGATTTCAGCAATCTTATCCTTGGGATAGGATTTATCAGGGAAGAGGGTAAGTGCATTTTTGTAGTGATTGAGGGCTACATCCAGCTTTTGTTCAGAAAGAGCCTGATCGCCATTGTGTATCGCAATATCGTAGGCTTCAACACGACTGTTGCGCTCAGATGCAGCAGTTTCAATCTCCTTGATTTTTGCAGCAGGGTAGGGTTCCGAAGGCTTGAATTCAAGTGCAGAGCGATAACCCATTAGAGCTGCATCCTGATCTCCTGATTTCAAAAAGTTATCAGCAGAAGCAATTGCTGCATCGTATTTTTCCTGGATTGACTTCAGCTGGGTTTCTCCGTTCGACGATTTTTCAATCATTTCTTTCGGATACCTTGCTTCCGGTTTCACTTTCAGGGCTTCCTTGTACTTCAGGACTGCGTTGGCAAAATCTCTGCTTACATAGAACTGGTCAGCCTGTTCAATGGCTTTATCATATGAATCTTGTTTGGCTTTCTTTGCGGCAAACCAATCATCTATTTCCTTGATTTTGAGGTTGGCCCCCATTTCCTTCGGTTGCAAGGCGGCAGCTTTTACATAAATTGCTCTTGCTTCCTCACGTTTTTCAGCAGCCAGAAGTTTATCTGCTTCTGCAACGAAAGCATCATATTGAGCTTTTTTAGTAATGGATTCGGCTTTGAGCCTGTTGCATTCTGCAATTTTATCCCTAGGTACTTTCTGTTCAGGTTGCATTCCCTGGGCAATTACGAACCAGGAGTTGGCCTGATCGTAGTTCCCTGATTCGAGTTCCTTATTCCCTTTCTGTATAGCTTCGTTGTATCTGGCAAGGTCAGAAGGGTCTGTGTAAACCTGTCGGATTGCTGCAAGCCTGTCCTTAGCATATTGAGATGAAGGATCCAGATCAAGAGCCTGTTGGAAATAACGTTTTGAAGTGGGGTAATCCTTTGATTTGTAGAATTTTTCACCCTCAAGAACCAGGTCTTCAAAGGATTTGTTCTTTTGGGCGTCAGTATTTGCAATGAGTTTGCGTAGTTCATCAATTTTGGCAGTAACAGCTTTATCGCCGGGCTTGAGAACAAGAGCCTTGTTGTAGAAATCCAGTGATTGAGAATAATTTTTAGCAGTAAAGGACTCTTCAGCTGATTTTACCAGACTGCTGTAATTGTCAGAAGCCGCATTCTGGGCAAGGCAGGGTGATGCCTGAAAGATTAGGCTGCCAAGAATAAGGATTGCAATGAATATATGAGTGTAGATGTTCTTTTGTATCGGCAATTTCATGTCTTATCCTACGTTTCGGTTCTTCTTTTACTATTATTTGAGCTGTTTTCTGACTTTCAATTCTAACAATTAAGCTTGATATGCAGAATCCTGATGTTTAAACGATTTTTTACCTGATTTATTGGGAGTTTGCCCTGAGATCATATCATTTTTAAGATTCATTCTGATTGGAATCAGACATGAGCGTCAATCAGGTTTTACAGTAGCGGGGAGAGTAGGGGGAAGTCAGTTATAAAGCTGGAACTAAGCTTTACTATATTAATGGCAAAATCATTAGAAAGTTATCCTTCTTTTTGTGCAGTTTGAGAAAATTATACTGGAAAAAGAGCCAAAAGGATCTGCTTATTGAATTCTGCCATCTACAATGGTCAGTTTTCTATCAGAGCCGTTGGCAAATTCTTCATTATGTGTAACAATAACGAAGGTCTGATTGAACTCCCTTCTCAGTGAAAAGAAAAGGTCATGGAGTTCCCGGGCATTTGTTGAATCCAGATTTCCCGAGGGCTCATCTGCGAAAATGACAGAGGGTTTATTCATCAGGGAACGGGCTACGGCTATGCGTTGCTGCTCACCTCCTGAGAGTTCAGACGGCTTATGGGTTGCTCGATCCTGAAGGTGCAGGAATTCAAGTAGTTCCATTGCGCGTTTCTTTGCATCTGCTGCTGATGTGCCCGCAATGTAGGCGGGAATGCAAAGGTTCTCAACTGCGGTGAATTCAGGAAGGAGGTGATGAAACTGGAAGACAAATCCAATATGCTTGTTTCTGAAAGCGGATAATTTCTTCTCTCCAAGGGATTGAACTTCAATTCCGTCGATAAGGATTTTTCCAGATGTAGGTTTATCCAGAGTCCCCAGGATTTGAAGCAGTGTAGTTTTACCTGCACCCGAAGCTCCGACAACGGAAACAATCTCACCCTTGACGATCTCCAGGTCAATTCCCTTCAATACTTCCAGCTTATTGAACGATTTGAAAATATTCTTTCCTACAATCATAATTATTGAATGAACTGCAAAGGTATGAAGTTCAATTGCTCAGTTTACAATCCTGGTTTCTGAGGCAGGGAGTTACCTTTTAGCCCTCTTTTTAATCTGTTGGTAATCCAGATAATAGAGTATCTTGAAGGAAAGGGTATTTCTCTGGGGTGAATCAAATGTGTATTTTAGGTTATTGAAGTAATTATCCACTGCATCTCCCTGGTCAGGAGGGTTGATGGCGTTTTTCCAGACAAAATTAAAGCTGCTGCCGGGAGCGAAAATCCAGGAGAAAACCATATCAACTGTAAATACATTAAAGTTGAAATTATGGGTGTTGTTGTAAAGGATAGGCTCTGAGATCCGGCCGTTGTCAAGCAGCAGCGAATAATTATCATAATTGCCTTTAGCCCAGTAATGTCTTGTGTTCAGATTCAGTGAGAGGTTGTTCCGGAAAAGGTATTTTGCTGAGATGGTATTTATGACTGTAACAACATCTCTGCTGCCGAAGATTATACTATCGGAAATTCCATTACTGACAGTTGAGGCATATCCCACCTGATTATTAATTCTGGAGAAGCTAAAGATATAGTTGAACAGAAAATGATTGCTGAACCTTATGATTGGGTGAATATCAATGCTGCTCTCAGTGCCATTGTCGCGGCTTGTGACAGCCCTCTGGAAAACTGCATCCAAAGCGAATTTTTTTCTGTAATCGCTTGAGAATCCACAATCAACGGATAAAGACCTGGGTTGCAGGAAATACCTTCCATCATATCTGGGCTCGTAATAATCGAAGGTTTCCAGAAAGTCATACCTGATATTCGTCCATAACGAAAGGTACTTAAGTGTTGTTGAAAAGCTGCTGATTTTGAGGTTTGCTTTCTGAACCTTGCCAGTAGTGTAATTATTCTCATTGGTGAGTATCACACTATTATGCATATCCCTGAATTTCCACCAGGGCTGGTAAAGATTATAATAGAAACTTGCATAATTGTAATGATAGTTATTGTAGAAGGTTAGTCCCATGTCGTTGGCATCATAGGTTCTATTCATCGCCCCCTTAACCAGCGTAAACTGAAAGTTACCATTGGTCTTGCCAACTCCGGCATATGCTTTATATCCCAGTTCCACAATTTCCCTTCCTGAAGTTGAATCTTCACGACTGTAATTCTGACTAAGTCCGCCATTAATATTCAGGACATAGGTATTTGACTTGTCATTAAGTTTTATTCCGGCAGCAGTCACATTGGCATCGTCATAGCCTTTGCTTCTGATGACATTGCTGTTTGAAAGAAATACTTCAGAATTGTTTTTAAGGGCCTGAGCAAGGACTATCATATTGTAATTGGTAGCAGGATCGGTAAGATAGTTCCGTTTGCTGCCGTCAGGCTTCTTCAGAGTGGCATAGGTATTACCGGTCACTGCATTCAGGATACCAATAGCAAGACCGCCACTGGTACGTCCTGAAAACTTCGTGGAGTTGATAAGCTGTTGCTGAATTGGATTTTTACTAACTTCTTCTTCGTCAAGCACCTGGCTTTCAACAGAGTAGTAATTCTGAGGAACAGCGCCAATCCTTCGCGAATAAAACAGATCGCCTTTTTGAAACAGGTCGACAGCTTCCTTGAAAAAAGGCCGCTGTTCAGTATAAACTGTCTCGAAAGCAGTCAGATTCTTGATTTGATTGTCGGATTGAACCTGGCTGAAATCGGGTAACAAGGTCATGTCAAGGGTAAAGCTCTCATTCAGACCGTATTTCAGGTCCAATCCACCAACAAATGAAGTGGAAATGTGTCTGTTTACTGAATCCGGGTAATGCTGAATTGAAGAAGCCAGATAGGGAGTAAAGGAAAGCCTTACCGGAGGTTCGATATTTTCAATATTCCTTAGTTCGCCCCAATAAACCAGGTTATTGTCAGCCCCGGGTTTTTCCATTGCCCAATAATCGGTTTCCCTGTAACGGCGAATAGATCGGATTAACTGTAATCCCCATACCTGATTAGGGATTTTTGGGAACCTGATTGCTGAATAGGGGATTTTAATTTCAACAACCCAGCCATCATGGGTAAGCCTTGCTTCGCTCAGCCAGACGCCATCATAGGTGTCATCCTTTTCGCGATAGTCGATCTGTACACCAGCAGTCACTATAAAGGTATAGGCATCAAGTTGATTATCATAGGTATCCAGACCAATTCCAAAATAGTCAACATTCAGGTTTTCATCATCCCTGTTTCCCAATTGCATGGGAATGCTGTCAGGAAAAGGATCCTTCAGGTATGCGGCAACATAAAGAGCCTGATCGTCGTAGGCCACTCTTACTTCTGACGGGAAGCTTGGTGAAGCATCCATATTCGGCAAGAACTGTGTAAAGTCTTCAATTACATTGCACTTGGTCCAGCAAATGTCATTCAGATTGCCATCAATTTTTGGTGGAATTTCAACTTTACAGGCATTGGCAAACCTTTTTTCCACCTGTGAATATGCAGGGAATATCAAGAAACTAAGTAGGATAATAAAGTATGTTCGCATTAGTGTAAAATTGAATATAGAATAATGAAAGTCAGCATAAAGCAGTAAATACGCCGGTAAATATATTTCAAAGCTGGTTTGGGGTTGTGGATAATTCCCTTATTTTTGAAGAATCAAATTTACAAAAATAACAGTTCGTAACAACTAAATTGCAGAACGATGAATCTTCATGAATATCAGGCAAAACAGATTTTATCAAGTTTTGGTGTTCCGGTCCCGCTGGGAATAATGGCAGAAACCGTTGAGCAGGCTGTTGAAGCCGCTAAATCGGTTCAGGAGCAGTCCGGCTCACAGTTTTGCGTGGTAAAAGCCCAAATACATGCCGGTGGAAGAGGAAAAGGTGGTGGAGTTAAACTGGCTAAATCACTGGAAGATGCTCGCGAGAAAGCCTCCAATATACTGGGAATGATGCTGGTAACTCCTCAAACGAGTAAGGAAGGCAAACTCGTTCGCAAGGTTCTGATTCAGCAGGATATTTATTATCCCGGAGCATCCGAAACGCGTGAATTCTACATCAGTCTGTTACTTAACCGCGCTTTGGGAAAAGTCATGGTAATGTATTCCCCTGAAGGTGGAATGGATATTGAGGAAGTGGCAGAACACAAACCAGATAAGATTTTCCTGGAAGTTATTGACCGTAAGGTTGGATTGCAGCCTTTCCAGTGCAGGAATATTGCCTTTAACCTCGGACTGAGCGGTGAATCCTTCAAGAATATGGTGAAGTTCGTTAAAGGACTTTATGATGCCTACATGGGTGCTGATCTGGCGCTTCTTGAAATCAATCCGGTTCTGAAAACCAGTGATGATAAGATAATGGCAGTTGATTGCAAAATGCGGTTGGACCAGAATGCTCTTTACAGGCATCCTGATTATGTTGCAATGCGCGATATATATGAAGAGGATTTTGCAGAAGTTGAAGCCGGACAATATAACCTCATTTGTAAACTTAATGGAAAACGTAGGGTTGCATGGTTAATGGTGCTGGTCTTGCCATGGCAACCATGGATATTATCAAGCAGAGTGGGGGAGAGCCTGCCAACTTCCTTGATGTAGGTGGTACCGCCAATGCTGAACGCGTTGAAAAAGCTTTCAGGATTATTTTGAAGGACCACAGCGTAAAAGCAATCCTCGTGAATATTTTTGGTGGTATTGTAAGATGCGACAGGGTTGCCCAGGGTATTGTTGATGCTTATAAGAACATCGGTGACATCCATGTTCCTATTATTGTACGTCTGCAGGGAACCAATGCTGAAGAAGCCAAGGAACTGATTACCAATTCAGGACTTGCAGTTTACTCGGCTGTTTCACTTCAGGAAGCTGCTGACCTTGTGAATAAGGTATTAAACTAGACTACAATCTCATAATTATTTAAAAGCCCTGCAGATTTGTGGGGCTTTTTTGTTTCTGCCTCAATTTAAAGTATCATAATTTTTTTTAATGAACTGAATAATTAATGAAAATATGTCGTATGTTTGCGACATAAATCATAAGCAATGACATATCCAAGAACAGAAGCATTTGATGCACAATATCAGGAACTTGCAAAATATGCTAAAGTCCTGTCCCATCCTGCAAGGCTGGCGATTTTGAAATATCTGGCTGAAGTGAAGGCTTGTATCTCAGGTGATATCTCCAATGAGATTCCTTTAAGTCGAACAACGGTATCTCAGCATCTTCAAGTACTGAGGGAAGCGGGTTTTATTCAGGGGCAGATAGATGGTGTTAAGATTAACTACTGTCTGAATCCAGAAACTGTTGAGGAATTGAAACAGTTGTTCAATGATTTTATGTGTAAAGTTCAATCTGATAAATGTTGTAAATAGACTATGGAAACAAACAAAAAAATTCTGATTATTTGTACCGGCAACTCATGCCGTAGCCAGATGGCTGAAGGCTTTCTCAAATCATTCGGCGGAGGAATGGATGTATTTTCTGCAGGCACCAGACCTGAAGAGGAAGTTAACCCTCTGGCTGTTAAAGTGATGAAGGAATGTGATATAGATATTTCCGCTCAATACCCAAAGTCGGTGAATGATTTTACCGGACAGGAATGGGATTATGTAATTACGGTTTGCAGCAATGCAAATTCTAATTGCCCAGTATTTACAGGAAATGTGAAGCAAAGAATTCATATTGGCTTTGATGATCCTGCTGATGCAACGGGTACAGAAGAGGAACGCACTGCAGTTTACAGGCAAGTGAGAGGTGAAATTGAGGAAGCATTCCTTGGATTTTATCAGGCATACATTAGCCGCGATATGCGCGGTGGATGCGGTTGTAACTGCGGATGCAGCAATTAATTCATAAAAAGAAGCATATAAAATATCATCAATGGAAAATTCAGAAAACATTAAAGGGATGGTGCGTGATCGCTACACCCTTATTGCTGAACAAGAAAAAGAACTCAATATGGCGTCCTGCTGTGGAGAAGGTGGTTGCTCAGGCAGCAGCAGTATTCCTGATTTTACTGTTTTCAGCGACAGTTATGAAAATATAGGTGGTTATGTGCCAGAGGCCGATCTTGGACTTGGTTGTGGATTGCCTACTGAATATGCTCTGATCAAACCCGGTGACACTGTTGTGGACCTTGGTTCAGGAGCTGGAAATGATTGCTTTGTTGCCAGGGCTGTCACCGGTGAAACAGGTAAGGTCATTGGCATCGACTTTACTGAGGCCATGATAGAAAAGGCAAGAATCAATGCACAGAAACTTGGATACACAAATGTGCAGTTCAGGTTTGGTGATATTGAGAACATGCCCCTGACCTCAAATGTAGCGGATGTAGTAATCAGCAACTGTGTTTTAAACCTTGTCCCGAACAAACCGAAAGCTTTTTCGGAGATTTACAGGGTATTAAAACCGGGCGGACATTTCAGTGTGAGTGATGTAGTACTTACCGGCGAACTTCCCCAGGAACTGGCAAAGGCAGCAACCATGTATGCAGGCTGCATCTCGGGTGCAATGCAGAAGTCTGACTACCTGTCGACTATTGCTGATGCCGGATTTCAGGATGTAAAAATTCAGAAGGAAAAGAAGATTATTGTTCCGGATGAGATTTTGCTGAACTTTATATCAGCTGTTGAACTTGAAGAATTCAAGAAGAGTGGAACCGGAATATACAGTATAACAGTATTTGCTTCCAAACCTGCAATATCCTGCTGCGGAGGCTCATGTGACTGTTAATAATCGACCAACAAAGCCGATTTTTAACATTTATGGCAGTTGCAAGTAAGGGATTTACTTAATGCCTTTTCAAAGGCTTCCTTACCCTCCCTGTATGCAAACCAAGCAATTCCAAGGGAGCCGGCAAGGTCAGTATAAGGTATCTTGAAGAAGTAGTACAAGGAGCTGGATACCAATAAAATAACAGACAGATAAAGGCAGGTGGCCGTGCATTCGGCATCTGCCTTTATTGCTTCTGAATTCAAAATTCGTCCTGCTTTCTGCTTGGCTTTCATCAGGAAGAACATTGTCAGTATTGAAACCACGGAAATGATTATTCCCGGGAATGTGGTTTCCGGCTGAACATTTCTCCAGAGATTCAGACCCACCCCAACAAGCAACCCAGCAGTAAGAATATAAAATGCTGCACCAGTAATTCTCAGTGCCTGTCTTTCAAAGCGGTCGTGCTCAGTAATTGCAGTTGATTGCATTCTTCTAATCATGTGAAGGATTCCTATCCCTGATATTACTTCGACAAAACTGTCAATTCCGAAGCCCAAAAGGGTCAAAGTATCATCTGTACCTCCAAACCAAACGGAAACCAGTCCTTCAGCAAGATTATAGACTATAGTGATTACGCTTAGTATCAGTGCAACCTTCAGCCATTTTGACTGTTCAGTTTCATTTTTCATTTAGCAGATCTTTGTACAAATCATAGTTTTCATTGCCAAAGCAGCAAAAGATTACTTTTTCGATTGATGAAGGTGTCTTGAGAAACTCGACCACAGAAGTAACTGCTATACTTGCGGCTCTGTCTTTAGGGAATCCATAAACACCGGTACTGATATTCGGAAAGGCTACTGACCTGCAATTGCTGTCGACTGCCAACTGAAGCGAGTTGATGTAGCAGGATTTCAGAAGATGTTCCTCATTGTTGTTTCCTCCATGCCATATTGGTCCAACCGTATGAATAACATACCTGGCAAGGAGTTTGAAGCCGGGTGTTATCCTTGCTTCCCCGGTTGGACAACTGCCGATTTCCCTGCAGGCTTCCAACAATTCCGGTCCTGAAGCACGATGAATTGCACCATCCACACCACCACCTCCAAGCAGGCTTGAATTCGCTGCATTTACAATTGCATCCGCATCCAGAGTTGTGATGTCGGCGATTATTAGTTCAAGTTTTGGTGTATACATTATTGAATTAAGCTTGGTTCGCCTCAATTAGGTCTTTATCGATTAATCATGAGCTTTACGATACATTTTTTTCCAGGCTTTTCTTGCCCAGAACTTTCTTTGCCAATACTTTCCCCAACTAATTCCTGACCAGATTCTTTCATGGATGTAGTAAATGATCAATTTAACCACAAATTCTAGGAAAGCTATGAAACTCGCATTGGTCAGGCTCTCTGCCATTGTAAGTTTTTGATATTGCCGGGCAAAAATGAATACTCCGACAAACATTGCCCCGGAGGCAAATATCCTGTAGGTAATGGTTTTTAGTAAGCTTCTTCCCGGACTGTCGCGGAAAGCAGCAGGTGCTTTGGTATTCTGATTTTCTGACTTCATACTCCTTAACTGTTGTGAGATTTTTGAATGTTTTTCGTCTTCCTTTCTTAGAGCTGTCTTCCAAAGTGATCTCTTACTGATTTCAGCAAATCTTCATGCAGCACAGTGTTTGATGCCAGCATCTCACCACCGAAGACATAACCATTTCCACCACCAAAATCGGTTACTTGTCCACCAGCCTGCTGCACAATAAATGCACCTGCGGCTACATCCCAGGGGTGAAGTCCATATTCATAAAAGGCTTCAAACCTGCCACATGCGGTATATGCCAGATCTACTGCCGCTGATCCCAGCCTGCGAAGTCCGGAGGTGTTACGGGCAAAATGCATGAATAAATTGATGTATTCCTGCAACTTCCCATAATCGTAATAGGGAAATCCTGTGGCAATCAATGATTTTCGCAGTTCGGATTCAGCTGAAACCCTTATTTCCCTGCCATTAAGCAGTGCCGGTCCGTTTGCAATAGCTGAGAAACATTCGTTCAGGTTAGGTTCGTGAACCACTCCAAGGATGGTATTGTCACCATCCATCAGTGCAATACTTACCGAATATAACGGAATATGATGGAGAAAGTTGGTAGTGCCATCCAGAGGATCGATAATCCAGTTGAACCGGTCTCCTTTTTTCGTGAGCGTACCTTCCTCAGCAACAAAACCGGCTTCAGGAAGTAGTTTCTGTAAAACGGAAACAATCTTGGATTCCGCAGTTTTATCAACATAGGAAACAAAATCATGAACACCCTTCTCTTCAATATCCGAGGCTGAAACTTTATTGATTTCCCCAAGAAAGAAAAGGCCTGTTTCATGTGATACAGATATCACTTCCTTGCAAAGGGTATTCAGTTGAACTTCTGTCATAGTTTTCGATGATTTTAGTAAACGGGTGGAAGAGTAATTTGGCCGGTTGTGTAGTTATCTAATTTGTTTAATCAAATCTGATACTTTAAGTCATGCTTGTTAAAGTCTTATTGAATAGATTATTATGATTCTTTATTCTGTAGCATTTTTTGTTGTTTTTGAAAAAGACGGTTGAAAAAGACAATTACTGCAATTCCTCCTACGATGAGGAAAAATGCAATTATTTCAGCCTGGGTGAGCTGCATTCCCAAGACATCATACTTGTGATTGATTCTGATTTTTTCGATCAGAAATCTTTCAACTCCATTCAAGATCATAAAAAGTCCGAATAAAGTTACCGGAGCTTTCATCCTCGTCCTGCTCACCCAAAGTATTACAAATGAACCTGATGAGATCAGGGATTCATAGAGGGAGGTTGGCCAGACAGGTTTTGCCAGCATGGAGCAATTACTTCCTTCGCAGTTTGGAATTTGTATTCCGGACTGAAGAACATTATGCGGATAGTTGTATGCCCATGCCCAATCGGGGAGCCATGAAAGAAATCCGGGCTTGCTCATTTCATTAACCATTCCCCAGCATCCATCACCTGAGAAATGACAACCAAGCCTGCCAATAGCATATCCCAGCATTATTGCAGGTGCTGTGGCATCAATAACATATTTCCAGTCCAACTTGATAACCCTCATGTAAATAATAAGGACAATCACAGTCGTGATTAAACCGCCATAGAATGTAAGTCCGCTGAATGAGGTCAAACTTTCAACCGGATCTCTGAGAAATGGCTCGAAATTGTCGAAAATATCAAACAGCTTGGAGCCAATCAGGGCGGAAATTACAGCAACAATCAGTATGCTCCAGGTATGAGAAGCCGGATGAATCAAGGTTTCCTCTGGTTCATGCGGAAGTTTGCCAAGTTTATAATTCTGATACAAGGCAAATCCAATCGAAAACACAAAAAAAGCGAGTGCTGCAGTTACATTTCCTCTGGGTGCAATCAGAAATTGCTGGGGGTGCAATTGAAATTCCCTGTAATTGAGAAGGATATCAAAGACCTTGAAGCCAATTATAGCGGTCAGGATTGCTGAAAGGAGAACCTCTGTGAATGTATTTCCGCTATTTGTAAGGCCATGCCGAATCCTGACAGGCATAAGCCCTTCGTTTTCTTTTCTTCCTAATTCCCTGCGCAACAGTAAACCGGAAATCAGAAATGCCAGCGCAAGAAAGAAGCCGTAGGTCTGAACAGGCAAATCCATTTTTGTGCCTAACAAGTAATTGAATAAGTCGCTTATCCTTGGGAACATAGTTTATTTTCCAGTGTTTTGGTAAGTGTCAGGTTCAGAATTTAGTCCAAAGTTGATCTAAATCATCGCTGTATATCTTTACTTAAATTCTGTTGAATTGAACCAAATTAACAGAAAGTGAAGCAGTTGAGTTGGCCTGGTCTTTCGTCAGGGTACTTCTATATTTGTTCAGAAAACTGTTTCAACATCAAAAATTGCTTCCTTCTCAGTATTGATTGCAGTTAGTCTGCATGCTACAATTTTGTTTACACGATCCGGATTGAATCTGGTTCTGCAGTGAACATAATTGTCGGTCCAGCCCAGCATATACTCTCCGGAACGATCTGATTCCCATAGGATATTGTACTCCTTGCCTATTTGACTTTTATAGAAGTCCAGTTTTTTCTTTTCCGAGAGTTCATGCATAACCTTGCTTCTTCTTCTCTTTTCCTGTTCCGGTACTTTCCCCTCCATTTGGAGTGCTTTTGTTCCGGGGCGCTCCGAATAGGTGAAAAGGTGCATGTAGGTGATATCAAGACTTTCAATGAAACTGAATGCATCCTGAAAATCCTCTTCAGTTTCTCCGGGGAAGCCAACTATCACATCGGCTGCAATGCAGGCATCCGGCATTAACTGCTTGATAGTGTTTACCCTGTTGCTGAATACCTCGCGCTTGTATTTACGTTTCATCAGGTCCAGAATCCTATCATTTCCTGATTGCAGGGGAATATGAAAATGAGGGAGAAGCTTTTTGGAATCCTTAACAAGATGAATGATTTCATCGGTAAGCAGTTCAGGTTCAATGGAGGATATCCTGATTCTTTCAATTCCATCAAGCTGATCAAGTTGCCTGAGCAGATCGATGAATTTTTCACCATTTTGCCTTCCGAAATCACCAATATTCACGCCGGTAAGAATAATCTCCTTTATGCTGGTTGCAGCAATTTCCCTGGCGACTATCATGGTATTCTCTACTGACTCGCTGCGACTTCTTCCCCTCATGAAAGGAATGCTGCAGTAAGTGCAAAAGTAGTCGCATCCATCCTGAACCTTAAAAAAGGATCGGGTACGATCGTTCATGGAGTAGGAGGGGATGAATTTTTTGGTTTTGCTGATATCTCCGGTTTCCTGCCTTGCTATATGATGATAGTCTTCGTTTTCAATAGTTTGCAAGCTGCTTCTCACGAACTCTTCAAGTCTGAATTTATCTTCATTCCCCAGAACCCAGGAAACACCTTCCATTTTAAGGAACATATCAGGATTCGATTGGGCAGCACATCCCATAACAGCTACATGGGCAGCGGGATTGCGCCTGTGCGCCTGTCGGATGGACGCCTTGCACTTTTGTTCGGCAGTTGCGGTAACTGAACAAGTATGGACAACATAAACATCGGCTTCCTGTCCGAAATCTACAACCTCAAAATCCTGCAGTCCGAACTGACGGCTAATTGTGGAAGTCTCAGAAAAGTTAAGCTTGCATCCAAGAGTATGAAATGCGATCCTCGTTTTTTGCATGCTGCAAAGATAATTGAATCTCCCGAAGCTAACGACCCTTGTAAGAGCTCCACTGTTGCAGTATGATTCCGCTAACGAGAATCAGAAGTCCTGCAATTGTGGATAGCAGGATTTTTTCTCCCACAAATATTGAAACAAGCATCAATGAAATAAAAGGTGATAAATAAACGAGGTTGGAAACTTTGGCTGCTGTTTTTGAGAGGTTTAATGCCGTCAGCCAGAGAACAAATGTAAGGCCCATCTCAAAGATTCCAATGTAAATGGATCCGAACAGCCCATAAACGCTGGGAACAGCAATGTTTCCTTTTATCAGGTTCCAGATTGCAATATATAAAAAGCCGAAACCAAAGTTGAGGAACATTTTTGAATAGGATTCACGTTTATCCTTCATGTTTAGCACAAAGAAAGCTGCCCAGAAAAGTGAACTTCCTGTTGCAAGGGCAGTCCCCAATGGGTTGGTCAGGCGGAAGGAGAAAATATTGCCATGAGTCGCAATTACAAAGGTTCCAGCAAAACTGATCAGGATGGCCAGAATGGAAATCAGGCTTACTTTCTGTTTTAGGAAGATCATTGCAAACACCACAAGCATTACCGGCCAGATATAATTCAGCGCAACAGCTTCCTGTGCCTGTATCATGGAATATGCTTTGAAAAGAACCAGATAATAAAGAAAAGGATTGAACAAACCCATCAGAGCTGAATACCCAATTTCACGAGCTGTCAGATTCCTTAATAGTTGAAATCTTCCAGTAAGCAAACAGAATAAACCCAGGAAAAGGAATGCGACAAGCGAACTTATCAGTAAAAGAGTGTTAATTGGAATTTCATTCAGAGTCAGTTTGAAGGCAGTCCCCATCGTTGACCAGAACAATATTGCCAGCAATGCGTACAAATAAGCCTTCGACTGATTTTGCATAAAAGGTCAGGATTTTGGATCTCGGAATGGACTGCCAACTGTATATAGCATCACTGACATAACCATATGTGAAGAGTAATTTTGAATTGCTAAGTTAAACATAATCATCTTGCAGTAAAACTGACTTCAGAGCGGCTTCACACTTATAAAGTCGTCATATCTAACTTATTGATATAATGTAATATGAATATATTTTCCAGAAAATGAAAGAAACTTGCATGGCATACTTAAATTACTAAATTTGCAGCCCATTTAAAGAAAACCCTATGAAGAAATTAGCCGTAGTTGCCTTTGGAGGCAATGCATTATTAAGAGGAGATCAGAAAGGTACAATTGACGAACAGGAAAAGAATGCAAGAGATACTTGTGAGCGTTTGTTAACTCTTATCAACCGTGGGTACAATGTTGTGCTTACACATGGTAATGGTCCTCAGGTTGGTAATATTCTGCTTTCCAATTCAGCTGGTAACCAGATTCATGGATTGCCTGAAATGCCATTGGATATCTGTGTTGCCTATTCACAGGGATTCATAGGTTATGTTCTTGAGCAGCAGCTTCGCAACGTTTTGAGGGAACATGAACTTGATCGTGATATTATCACCATTATTACCCAGGTACTTGTTGACAAGGATGATAAGGCTTTTGAAAATCCAACCAAGCCAATTGGTCCTTATTATACAAAGGAAGCTGCTGATACAATGGCTGCCGAAACAGGCTCAGTCTTCAAGGAAGATCCACGTGGAAGAGGCTGGAGAAAAGTTGTTGCTTCTCCAAAACCTCTCGTTATCAGCAACCAGCGTTCAATCGAGAATCTTGCCCGCGACGGACAGATCGTGATTGCTGTAGGTGGTGGTGGAATTCCAACCTACTATGTTTCTGAAAATAAGCTTCAGGGTATTGATGCAGTTATCGACAAGGACCTTGCTTCAGCGCTTCTGGCAGGAAACATCAATGCTGACAAGTTGTTCATTCTTACAGATATTCCTAAGGTATGCATAAACTTTAATACACCTCAGGAGAAAGCCATCGACAGGATGAGTGTTAAGCTTGCCAAGAAATATCTTGAGGAAGGACATTTCGCAGAAGGTTCTATGGCTCCAAAAATTCGTGCAGCAATCCATTTTGTTAAGCATACAGGTCGTGATGCGATTATAACTTCATCAGAACTTCTGGGAGTAGATAATGGTGGAACCAGGCTTTCAATTGTGTAATTAATTCCTGTCCCTTTCACATCAGGGGTAGTTAATTTTGATTTGTTTCTTTAAATAAACCTTTAATAACCAAGTATATGGCTTTCAATCTTAGAAACCGACATTTTCTTAAAGAACTGGATTTTACTCCACAGGAAATCAAATATCTGCTTGACCTCGCCTTTGAACTCAAAAAGGCAAAAAGGGCCGGCACCGAGCAACCCCGTTTGAAAGGAAAGAATATTGTTCTTCTTTTCGAAAAGGATTCAACCCGTACCCGTTGTGCTTTCGAAGTAGCTGCTCTGGATCAGGGAGCTCATGTTACCTATCTTGGACCTTCAGGCAGTCAGATGGGCAAGAAGGAATCAATGAAGGATACCGCCCGTGTACTTGGAAGAATGTATGATGGCATCGAATATCGTGGCTACGGTCAGGAAATTGTTGAAGCTCTTGCAGCATATTCAGGCGTTCCTGTTTGGAACGGACTCACCAATGAGTTTCATCCAACACAGATGCTTGCCGACTTCATGACCATGATGGAACATATCAGCAAGCCACTGAATAAAGTTGCTTTTGCCTTCCTGGGAGATGCAAAGAATAACGTTGGGAATTCCCTGATGGTTGGTGCAGCCAAGATGGGTATGGATTTCCGTGCTGTTGCTCCAAAGGATTGCCAGCCAAATCCCGAGCTTGTTAAACAATGCCTTGAAATTGCTAAGGAAACAGGTGCCAAAATCACCGTTACCGACAATGTTCAGGAAGGTGTTAAGGGATGTGATTTCCTTTATACCGATGTTTGGGTTAGCATGGGCGAACCTGCTGAAGTATGGGCTGAAAGAATCAAGTTGCTGAAGCCATATCAGATCAATAAGGAAATGGTTGCCATGACCGGAAATCCAAATGTGAAATTCCTGCATTGCCTTCCTGCATTCCATAACCGTGAAACAGTGGTTGGAGAGGACATCTTCCAGAAATTCGGTCTGGATGGAATGGAAGTTACTGAGGACGTTTTTGAATCAGATAATTCAATTGTTTTTGATGAGGCAGAAAATCGCCTTCACACAATAAAGGCCGTTATGGTTGCAACCTTAGGCTCCTAAGATCTGAGTTACTATAATAAAGAAGGCGGGTTTATCCCGCCTTTTTTTTGTCCTCAATCACAGAACCTTATCCAGCAGTTGTGAATGCTCCTCTTTCATCTCTCTGAAGATTTCATGCTCAAGATTTTCAAAATGTTCCTTATCGCGGCTGAAGCAGATTGTCTTTTGATTCAAGTAATGGATAAAGTCGCAGATGCTGGTCAGTGATTCAAGAATGTGTGAGGTCACAATAACTGTTCGTCCTTTCTCTTTCATCCTTAGCAGGATCATGCTCAATATTTTGCTTGATTCTATATCAAGACCGTTAAAGGGCTCATCCAGAATCATTATTTTACAGTCCTGTTTAAGCATTGCAAGCAGGGCCAGTTTCTTCTTCATTCCGGTTGAATAACTGTCAATGAGTTGTTCGAGAGGAAGTTTGAAGATTGCATTCCAGTCATCCAGTTCGAAATTGGACTCAGGACTGTTGAAAAGGCTTAGGTATTCACGGCCTGTAATATTGGAATAGAAATAATTTTCAGTCTCAAGATAAGCCATGTCTTTTCGCTTCAATTCAGCTCCCATAAACTGAACGATCCCCGAATCCTTGGTTTTGTAACCATAAAGGCAGTTCAGAAAGCTTGTCTTTCCGGCCCCGTTCAAGCCAACCAATCCATGAATCATTCCGGCCTGGAATTCAATATCCAATCCTTCGAGTACCTTTTTCTTGTCGTAGGAAACAGATAAGTTATTGACGATAAGCATGAAGATGTTGATTTAGTGTTTGTAGTGATTTTTTGAAGAGAAACAAGTTCAGGAAGAAAATCAGAATTGAAAAGGGTAGAATTATGGATGCCATCAGCAAAACAGAACAAAAGAACTGATGTGCCCCCGAAGTATTGCCGGGGATATAGTAGGCATACTTTAACAATATGCTAGCCATCATAAAGTTCATTATTACAAGCAGAACAATGAAAATCCATAGTATCTGCTCAAAATGGAAACAGGCAACCAGTAGTAATGGAAGCAATGAAATGAGAATCAGTTTACTGTTCTCAAAGAGTTTTGAGGTCAGAAACTGCTTGGGTGCTTTTTCTCTAGCCTCCAGAATTTTAACAGGTTCGCATTCTGAGTAGAATGTGCTGATTACAAGAGCCAGGAAGAATGCAGATGCAGCTACAAACCAAATGTTCAAAAGTCCCAGAAGTCCTATTGCATAGATTAGGATCAATGCAATCAGGCTTTTGCGGATACCACTCTGCCATTCAAATATTTTATCAGGGATGAGTTTCGTAATAACATGATAGGTGTATTCTTTCCTGACTTTCGGAACAGTGGCGGAAATTATAGCCAATGCCAACGCAAATGCTGAAGCTTGAATGAATAATGCTTTTAGCAGCAGAAGCAGAAGGAAAGGGGAGGAGAGAAGCAGATATTCGGTCAGGTATATCCTAAAGGGCGAATCAGTTAGCTTCGAAATAAAATTGTGATCTTTCCTTCTTGAATGCATCATGAATATAAGGAATGCAGTTGCCGCGATAATGGCTAAGTTTATTCCCTGATTGTCAAGCTGTTTGTAAAGATAGAATCCCGATAAAGGCAGAAGTACAATCAATACTAACAGGGATTTGAGGAATCCTATCAACTGTAGCTCCCTCCCAATTTGTCTGAACCGGATTATGATCAGGCTTTCAATCATAAAGAGCTTTGGATGAGATCTTCTAAATTTGAGCTTTCCATTAATATGATTTTGGTTTACCGAATTAATCAAAAGCAAGCGACTAACCAGTGTAATGTGGGATTTGAACCGAAGGGGCTTGCTTAAAATTTGAATCAGCACTCAAATATACCTTTAGAAAACAATTCTCACTCAGGATTTGTGCTTTTTTAAGAGATATCGTATTGATAGCTTTAGTTATTTAAAATAAAAGGGAAGATTTAAGTAATAGTAAATCAGCTAAATGAGAAATAGTTGCTACTCGAAATAAGGCATGATACAGACTTGAAAAAATCATTCATATTTTTCTGAAAGACTACTATAAATGGACTAATTTTGATTCAAATTTCTACGATATGTCCAACCTTCCAGTTAAGAAAGTTTCTATTGTTTATCTTGTTCTCATCGTTGTAATTTCAAGTGCTGCAACTTTTATTGTAACCAAAAAGGCGATAAGTAAATCAAGTGCTGAATTGTCTTCAAACCAATCAATTCCTTCTGAAAATTGTGGATACAGGGTTAAAAGACTTAACGGGCATAACCTGATCAAGCCCATTTTATACATTGAGAGCAGTTGTGAGTCAGAAAACCTCCAGCTTCTTAAGCAAGAAGTAAACAATACAATTTTGAATTACTCTGCTGATGGCACCTTGACTTCAGCCTCGGTGTATGTAAGGAATTTTATAAACAGCGAATGGTTTTGCCTCAATGGTTCCGAAAGATATTCACCGGGCTCAATGTTGAAGGTACCTATCTTGATCGCATTTCTGAAAATGGATGAAAAGACTCCGGGGGTGCTTGACAAGCAACTGCTTTTTGATAAGAAATATACCAGCGAAAGAAAAGCTGTAAATGTTTCAGAATCAATAAAGATTGGACAGAAATACACTGTCAGGGAGCTGTTACGGTATATGATTCAATATTCTGACAACGATGCTACCTTTCTGTTAAACAGGAATATGGATGTAGCTACCTTCAATAAGGTATTTTCTGATTTTGGACTTTCAGTTCCAGATAGCAGGTCTAGTATATACCAAATGAGCGTTACTGAGTATTCAAACTTCATGAGGGCTTTATTTAATGGAAGCTATCTGGATCCCAATAATTCAGAATACGCGGTTGAACTTCTCACAAAAAGTGATTACAAAAATGGAATTGTACAGGGCCTGCCAAATGGAGTAGAGGTAGCTCATAAATTTGGAGAAGAAGGCAATGTAAACAATCAGGAATTGCATGAATCAGGAATAGTATACCTTGAAAATTCACCATACCTCATTACCATCATGACTAAGGGTAAGGATTTGAGCAAGCAGTCCAAAGTTCTGGGAGAAATCTCGGCGAAGGTATTTCAGTCATTGTCGACAAGGTAGGAATACAGTAAGCTTCTTCCACAGTGCCAACTAAATGTTTGATAAACAGATTAGTTTTCATCTGAGTAGGATGATTTGTTATTTACAAATGAACTTGAGAAGTATCAGGAAAGTATTGCTTTACTATAAATTGTCTTCCGGCAGGCAACTCTTATGCAGCTGTGCTATTTATTCTTCCACATGCTTAAGAGACTAACCGTTGAAGAATCGGGGCGAGCAATAATTGTAGAAAAACGAAGGGTTTTGGTATCAGCTGGCCAAAATACAACCGGCATCTGATCGCCACCAAAATCACCATTGCATTGCTGGAAATTTTCTCCGTCATCATTAACGGCACTCATGCTGAACATAAACGGACCTGATTGCTGGTAACGATATAGCCTTACGTCAGATAATTTCTCAAATTCCATTACCACTTCTCCACATAACTGTCCATCCTGCTCATAAAGGCGCTTCTTAAAGTGCTTTGCCCTGGGGAAATCCCGTTCCAGTTTCTCGCCATTGAGCCACATATCGGTGAGTTCAGCATAATCAACCTTCAATTCACCCGTTGAATCCAGGGAGTTTGCAAATATGTTGATATACCTGATGGTCAATTTTCCTGAATTTTCCCCGGTGAACTGGAAAATATATTCCTTTCGTTCGCAGGTGAGACAAGAGCTTAATCCTGTCAGCATTGCAACAAGAAAAGCAAAAAGAAGAATCTTTCGGGTCATTCAAGAGGATTTGTTTCAAAAGTACAAAAAGGTAAATGAATGCACCTCTAAGTTATCAGGAATTCACTTCAATTTCCACCTGCTGAGCTCAGGAGTTTCGATTGTGAACTTTTCTACCTTTGACTTGTAATCAAGGCACATGGATTTTCTTTCGTTTTTTACGCAGTTCTATAATAATCTTCTTGCAACAGGATGGCTTGAATTTGTTGCGGTGGCTTTTGGTTTAGCCAGTGTCTGGTATGCCCGAAAAGAAAAGATTGCAGTTTATCCCACCGGAATTATCAATGTTTTGATTTATGTTTATCTGTGTTATCATGCTGGTTTGTATGCAGATATGGGTATAAACGCCTTCTATTTCGTGATGAGTGTATATGGCTGGTACCGCTGGACCCGAAAGGACAAACAGGAAAAACTCTTGCCTATTTCCAATCTTTCCCGAAAAAGCGGGCTGTTGTTTCTCCTTGCAACTGCATTATTCTATGTGCTGGTCAGAATCGTGCTTGTTAAATTTACTGACAGCACAGTGCCTGATTTTGATGCATTCACTACGGCAATATTTATTATAGCAATGTGGCTAATGGCAATCAAGAAGATTGAAAACTGGATTTTCTGGATTGTTGGAGATGCCTTGGTGATTCCATTATTTGCTTATAAGGGGCTTGCATTCACAGGAGTTCAGTACATGGTTTTCCTTGCCCTTGCCATTAGCGGATTTGTTGAATGGAGGAAGCGCTTGAAGGAAGGAGCATCATCATGATTAAAGTTGCCATAACAGGTCCCGAATCTACCGGAAAATCTTGGCTTGCCCAAAATCTTGCCCAATATTACAACACCACTTGGGTACCGGAATATGCAAGAGAGTTTCTTGGTCATACTGGAGGGGAGTATACATATGGTGATATCCTTACGATTGCTGAAGGACAGTTCAAAACTGAGAATATCGAATTGAGGAAAGCCAGCAGGCTGCTGTTTTCAGATACTGAGTTTCTTGTCACACGAATCTGGTGTGAGGTAAGATTTGGCAAAGTTCATCCCTGGATTGAGGATATGACTGTTTCGCATCGCTATGACCTTTATCTGCTTTGTGATATTGATCTTCCATGGGAATATGACCCCTTGCGCGAGCATCCTGAAATGAGGCAGCTTCTTTACGACAAGTACAAGGCAGCGCTTGATGCTCTGAATGTCAATTATTCTGTTGTGTCCGGAACAGGTGAACTCAGGCTTAAAAATGCCATTGAATTTGTAGATTCTCTTCTGAAGAACCACGAAAAAAAGTAAAATTCTGCTTCTTAAAAAAGCTTAGAGAATTTATTAAGGTGATCCAATATAAAATCTTGCTATTCAACCTTAAAGGTTCTGATAAATTCCTGAAGTTTTTGTGTTCTGAATGCCCCGCTGCCGGCGTAATTTGCCAGTGCATATAAATTCATTGGCCCGAGATAGGATTGCAGAATACTTATTCTTTCTCCTTCAGGAGTATAAAATAACAGGGTTGGAACTTTAAGTTTACCATCCATCTGTTCTACAGCCAGAGGATGGAATTTATCTCCCGTCTGATAGATGTAGGGTTTCTTCCAGAAAAGACTGTCATGGTTCTGGACATCCATCTTTATGCTGTAGAAGTTATCGTTCAGATAGGTGGCATTGCGCTCATCTTCAAATGTATTGAACATCATCACTTTTGAGCTGGCATCAAAATGAGAATACCAAGCAATGAATATGGGCCTGGGTGCGGTTTTCTGCAATTCATTTACCTCAGCCAGGGTTTTCCAGTTGATAACAGTTTTGGGAGTGGTAGCTTTTCCGGAAGGAGGGAAGGCTTTTAGGAATGCTTTTGCCCAAAGATCGTAAGGCGTGGTTTTGTCAATTTCCTCCGAAAAATAAGTGAGGAGGCATAGCAATTCGTACCGATCCCGATACCCCTTGAAAAGGAAACCTGCAGTTGAAGTATTATAAAACAACAAACTTGGGAAAACAGGCTGTGGTCCTAACAAATGCGGCACAAGATCATTGAGTTTTCCATCAGCAGGCAAGCTGTAGGTCTTTCCATCCATCCAAACCAGGTCTGACTTGTCATTAGCCTTAATCCTGATGGCATAAAACCTTGAATTCAGGAATGTACAAATCTCCCTTCCTGCCAGAGTATTGGTAATCATCTGATTGGAAGAATCTTCTCCCGGATAATAAATGAATGCCATGATGGGCCTGGGCTTAGTCTTCATCAACTCCTGCACTTCTGAAGGCGTTTTCCAACGGATAACAGTATCAGAAGGTTGCTGGGCATAAGAATTGAAGCTAAGAACAGATGATAACACTACTGTTGTAAGCAAGGCGAAGGTATGACGGGTAAAATTCATTCGTTTAATTTTAGTAGAATCAATTTTGGGAACCACAAAATTGAGCATATTTTTCCAGCAAGCATCTAAAAAAAATATAAATGGTCACTGGATTAGACAACCTAAAGGGTAATTTGTAGCCCTTTGGAGGTCAGACAATAGTCATTCGATAGTCAGACGATTGTCATGCGATGGTCATTCGATAGTCAGACGATTGTCATGCGATTGTCATGCGATGGTCATTCAATAGTCAGACGATTGTCATGCGATTGTCATACGATGGTCATTCGATAGTCAGACGATTGTCATGCGATTGTCATGCGATAGTTAGACGATTGTCATGCGATAGTCAGACGGTTGTTATGCGATAGTCATTCGATAGTCATTCGGTAGTTATTCGATTGTCATGCGATAGTCATTCGATAGTTATTCGATAGTCTGATGATTGTCATACGATGGTTATTCGATTGTCAGACGATTGTCATGCGATGGTCATTCGATAGTCATTCGATAGTCAGATGATTGTCATGCGATTGTTAAGTGTTGGGAGTTGTGGAATATAAATATGCGGAAATCAGTGTTTTAGCTGTAAATATCTGCGAGAAATACACTTGCAATTAGCACAAATGAACCTTAGATCAAAATGTCCTTGACGTTCGTATATCACATGCTGACCATCACCTGACTTTTGCCTGCCCATTGTTTCCCCCTAATTCCTTACTTTTGGAAGTTATTCCATTTATGACAACCAAGACTGAACCCGGAAAGCATGTCCTTTATCTGCCGCGTTGGTATCCCAATCGCTATGACCCCATGCCCGGACTGTTCATCAGAAGGCACGCTCTCTCGGTTGCTAAGGAATGGCAGGTATCTGTGCTTTATGTGCATACCGATTTCAATAAAATAAAATCAGCATACGAGATTGAAGCTTTCCATAACGATGGAATCACTGAGGTAATCGTCTATGCCAGAGCATTTCGTACAGGAATTGCAAAACTGGATTCACTGCTGAATTTCTTCCGCTTTTTTAGGGCTCACCTGAAAGGCTATCGCATACTCAGGGAAACAATGCCAACCCCGGCACTTACCCATGTTAACGTGCTCACGCGCTGTGGGATGGTTGCCTTGTTCCTTAAGTTCTTCAAGGGGATTCCGTACGTGATAACAGAGCACTGGACCCGCTATCTTCCGGGAATGGATTCATTCAAGGGAAGTATCAGGAAATGGGTTAGCAGACTCGTTGTTAGAAACTCATCCGCAGTTTTGCCTGTTACCCTGAACCTTCAAAGGGCAATGGAGTCACATGGACTGACAAATTCCAATTATGTCGTGATTCCGAACGTTGTTGATACTTCTTTGTTTCAGCCTTTTCCGCTTCCACCAGCCGAAAGGGAACGAATGTTCCTGCATGTTTCATGCTTCGACGACAAGCAAAAAAATATTTCAGGGATTCTTAATGTCCTGAAAAAACTATCTGAAAAGAGGCAGGATTGGAAATGCATAATGGTAGGTGATGGGATTCATTTCAGGGAATTGGTATCCTATGCCGAAAAACTTGGACTAAAGGATGCATTCGTCCAGTTTACCGGACTTAAGGAGAATCTTGAACTGGTTAAACTAATGCAGAAAGCTCAATTTCAGTTGATGTTCAGTCGTTACGAGAACTTACCGGTGGTGATTCCTGAAAGTTTTGCCTGTGGTGTTCCTTTCATTTCTACCAATGTTGGAGGGATTGCGGAACATATTCACCCCCAACTTGGAATACTTCTTGAATCCGGCGACGAGAATGCCCTTCTTGATGCTATTGAAACTATGCTTGAGCATTCCGAACGTTATCAGCCTGAAGTGATCCGGCAATATGCATTGAATCATTTTAGCAAGGAAGTGATCGGCAAGCAGATTTCTGCTGTATATCAAAAGGTCCTGGGCAACACAACCTTAAAATCACGCGTTTAGTTTCAAGAGGGTACATACCATACAATCGTAGAATCAATTTTCCCGTTAAGAAGCATGCTGAAAAAAGTCCTACATACATTTGGTTTCCGTGCTTTTTCAGCAGTGATAAATCTTCTTATTGCGATATTACTTTCCCAATATCTGGGGCCAAGCGGTAAAGGAACCCAGAGCATTATCCTCACTACAATCAGCTTTATTCTGATCTTTTCAAATCTGGTAGGAGGAGCCACCCTTGTTTATCTTGTTCCGCGGTTCAGGGTTTCATTGCTACTGCTGCCATCCTATGCATGGTCGGTTCTGATCGCTGCTTTCTCCTATGTTCTTCTATATGTTACCGGACTGGTTGATCATGCATATATCCTGCATATTGTCCTGCTCTCACTCATGAGTGCTTTCCTGAGCATCCATTCAAATTTACTCGTAGGGAAGCAGAAAATCATTGCATCAAACTACCTTGTTTTGCTTCAGTCAGTATTATTGATGCTGTTTCTGTTTCTGACATTTGCCATGAATGGAGCCGCAAGCATACAAGATTACATCATATCATTGTACATATCCATCGGTGCATGTCTTGCCTTGAGTCTTTTCCTCATCCGTAAATTAATTGATTTTCCGTTTATCTCAGCTTTAAGTGATTACAAGCGAGTAATTAGCCAGATGATCAGGCTTGGATTTCAGAATCAGGTTGCCCATATCACCCAACTGCTTAGTTTCAGGTTAAGCTATTATGTTTTGGAGGAGTATAATGGTCTGGCAGCAGTTGGAGTCTACAGCAACGGCGTCTCAATAGCTGAATCCATATGGCTGGTTGCTAAAAGCATGGCTGTGGTTCAATACTCCTGGGTGTCCAATTCCGATGACAGAACCAGATCTGCCCGAATGTCGGTGCAACTGATCAAAGGTGGAACCCTGCTTAGTTTAATGCTGATAATTCCATTGGCTTTACTGCCTGTTTCTTTCTATACTCTTGTATTCGGAACCGGATTTGAAGGTGTGAGGCCAGTAATATGGAGTTTACTGCCCGGGATTCTGATTTATAACGTTTCTATACTTCTTGGACATTATTATTCCGGAACAGGCAGATACTACAGAAACACTACGGTTTCTGCCCTGGGTTTAGGTTTTTCTGCAATACTGTATTTCCTCCTGATTCCAGTCTGCTTCGGTTTATGGTGCTGGTATTGCTACTTCCATTTCTTACTTCCTGACAAGCCTCATGTTCCTGCTTTACTTCAGGAAAGAATATCCCGGAGCAATTCGGGAAATGATTCCTTCAGTGTCAGATTTTTCCGAACTGAAAAGGAACTTAAAGGGTTTGCTGCAAAGCAAGGCAAAGCTGACTCAGAATAAACTCCTTCTATTTACGGCTGACTTTTACATTCAACTCGAATGAGCTTTGAACGGAAGCAGTCTTTGAGCTGAATCCCGGAAGATAGACAGCACAAAGGGAGTTTTCGACATGAAAGATATTATCATGCATCCGGGTTGGTGTGCTGTCAAGAATAGCAGCAATTACTTCATGCCTTGGCTTTTCCGGATTATAGCAGGCATCATGCCACACAATAATTGTATTGTCATGACAGAGGTATTTCATCACTTCACTGCTATCATTCATTATAGAATTGTAGTGATGATCTCCGTCAATAAATACCAGATCAAACTTCCTGTTAAGAGTCCCGAACTCGAAATGCATAGAATTCTCCTTCAGATGTGTGACATTTTTGAATGATTTTGAAAGTATTCCATGCTGTTCTATATACTCCTTAGTCATTCCGATCCTCTTCTTATCGGTATCCGGAAGGTCTACGGTGAAGCATTCCTTTGCCACCTGGGCAACATTGGCAACACTTTCACCTCTCCAGGTTCCTATTTCGAAATAGGAACAGTCTTCAAAACGGGAAGCAAGTTTGCGCAAGAGCAGCAGGTCAGTTACCATGGAGCCACCATCAAGAAAAGTGTAAGGACTGACAATACCTTCAAACTCACCGAAAATATCTACGAAACTTATTTTATTCAAAGTAGTTTGGCCTGCATATTTTTTGGCAATGTAACTCTTCCAGTTTTCATTGTCGTCAAGCACCAGGTTCAGGAGTCGAGGATTACCCAGGATCATCCTGATTGCTTTCCAACTTTTTCTAATTTTTTCCATGCAGACCTTTCAGAAATTGGTAGGTAAAGATAGAGAAGGGGTTTTAAGTGACCAAAAATAGTGAAATTGCATGCATTTGAATTGCCGGACGTCAAAATAGAGTTAAATTCGGGTTTCTAAATCAAATGCTTTTTTAAGACAGTTGTATTCAAGGTTTTGTTAATTCAATTTTGAGAAAAGAATTTTATCCTCCCATGGCTATAATCTATATTAAAGGATTTCGAAAAATCTCTTTGCTGGCAATACTTCTGGTCGTTTTTTTAACATCCAGGGCTCAGTCAGACCTGTCGCAATCGGTCAAAAATCTTACATTGGATATAGGAGCCCTTGCTCATGACAGCATGTTTGGAAGAGAAGCCGGTACTCCTGCTGAACTTAATGCAGCCCGATACATTGAAGAGCAATTCAGGGAAACAGGATTAAAACCGTATCATAATTCTGAAAAAGGTTTCCTTCAACCCTTTGAATTCGGTGATTATTCCTACGGTGAGTGCAAACTTACAATTGATGGGAAATCTTTTATTCAATCCAGGGATTTTGGGGCAATACCGGCATCGGCCAATGGTTCTGTTTTCGCTGGCAATGTTATTGAGTTTAATCCCGGATTATCGGCAACCGAAGAAACTGATGTTCCATTTGGGAAATTAATCCTGATGATTAACCTTAAAAAACTTGGGTATACTGGTCGTGAAGGACTTGGCAAGGCTCTTCAGGAGGCAGATACTATCAAAGCTTCTGCATTATTGCTGTATAATGCCGACCAGAAAGATTTCTCAAAACGACTCTTCAGTCCCGATTCCCTTCCAGCCTCAAAAATTCCGGTATTTTATGTATCCAAGGCGATAGCAGCTTCCCTCACAAAAGGGGACATGCCCCCTGTATCGATCAAGGCTGAGATTAAAAGGAAACGCAAAACAGCCTATAATGTCATCGGTTTTATGGATAACGGTGCAAGCCGGACTGTGGTTATCGGTGGACATTTTGACCATGTAGGAGTACCTGGTAACTTGGATCCAAAGGATGGCGACCCCAATATTCATAATGGCGCTGATGATAATGCCAGCGGAACAGCTGCTGTTATTGAACTGGTAAGGCAGCTTAAAACAGAGAAGGGATTAAAGTACAATTACATGTTTATTGCCTTTACCGCTGAGGAAAAAGGGCTTTTTGGTTCTGCTCATTTCTGCAACAGCGATCTTTTTAAAGAACTTTCGGTTGCATGGATGCTCAATTTGGATATGGTTGGCAGATTCAACTGGAATGGGAAAAAGCGTGTTTTGATTCAGGGAATGGCTTCTTCAAAAATGTGGAAGCCTCTAATCAGGAATAATCCTTCCAGGACGATGAAATTGGTTAAAGTCAAGGGAGGTCCGGCTTATTCCGATCATTATCCCTTTTTGAAGCATGGAATCCCTGTACTTTATTTTACAACCGGACTTGAAAAGGAATACCACAAGCCTGCTGATGATGCGAATCTTATCAACTACGAAGGGGAAGCAATGTTGATTGATTACATGAAGAAATTGATTCTCGACATTGACAAAGGCAAAGATCCCGGGTTCCGGAAAGTGAATGGATGGCAACATACTAAGGCATTTATCAAATTGTTTATTGTTCGTTGACAATCCGTTAAGCTATTTCACCGTTAACTGTAATGGCGATTTAATTGATTTTTTGCTGAAAGCCTGAATAAATTTATCTTTACACTCTGTTTCAATGCTATTGTCAGGGCTGCACTTAATGAAGAAATAAGAGCTTTCAGATGGATGAGAATGGGTTTTCCCGGATGAAAAATCTTGGCTTTGTCCTGCAAAAGAAACTCGAAACTGCTGGCATCTCATCGCCGGCTATGCTAAAGGAACTAGGCAGCTGGAGGGCATTTTTACTTGTCCGGGCTAATGATTCTGCAGCATGCATTAATACACTTTATGCCATTGAAGGAGCAATCCGGGGTATAAGGTGGCACGATCTCGACCCTTCTGCCAAACTGGAACTCCTTGAACTTTTCCGCTTACTTGAAAAAGCAGACCACTATGAATAAGATTATCCTGGCATTTGCCTTCATGCTTTTCCTCACCACTATAACTGCATCGGCACAGTCTGATGTCTCCCGTAAGGAAGGTAAAGGCGAGCAAGGGATTTGTCTCACCCAGGACGAAATGGTGCTCTACAACCTTATCAATGATATGCGAAAGCAGAATAAGCTTGCCATACTTCCTTTGTCAGGAAATCTCTGCATTGTTGCACGTACTCATATTGAAGATCTGATTAGCTGGAAGCCACAGGATCAGGGCTGTACTCTGAATAGCTGGAGCAGCAACGGTAAATGGTCAGCATGCTGTAATGGAAAGGATCCTTCTTCAACACGCTGCATGAATAATAAACCCTCTGAATTAACTTCTTATTCAGGCCTTGGTTTTGAACTTGTATATTGGGAAGAGGAGTCAGCAACAGCCTATGAAGCTTATGAATCCTGGAAACAACTTGATGCCTCAAGGGAAATGCTTCTCGGCAAGGGAAAATGGCAGTCGAAATCATGGAAGGCAATAGGAGTCTCAATAAAGGACGGATATGCACTTATCTGGCTTGGAGATAAGCAGGATGTTCTGATGGATATTGGTATTTGTGGTTCGGATACATTGGTTCAATCCATGAAGAAGGGAAATGTAAATCCAAATGTAGTTCCTGCTGCCGAAAGGAGAAAACCTTCAGAAACAGAAGCAAAACCTGCTGAAATCTCACAGGTTAAACAGACCCCGGCATCAAGTGATAATCCCTTCTATGTTATTGTAGCCAGCCTTAAAACAGAACAGCTTGCCAGGGAAAAAATCGCAGAGCTCAAACTGGAAGGGTATAAGGATATAATTCTTGTTACCCTGCAAGGTAAATTCCGCATCTCAATAGGCTCTTATCCAACCGAAGCTAAAGCAAAAAGCAGGATGAAGGAATTGAAAGTCCGCTTCCCTGATTGCTGGCTTCTGCATAAGTAACTGATAATCTTATTTTACCACAATTATTTTCTTGACTTAAAATTCTGCTTTTCAGTGATGATTTGCTGACTCTTTTTTTGCCTGATCACGAAATTTTAATCTCTTTTCCATACTCTGATTTTAATGTTGATTTTGCCCTGAAAGGAACAGGCTCCTGTGCATAACTTGTTCCTAAAACTCACGTTTCATAGCTGTTTCAATGGTCCATTTGAATTATATTTGCGGCCAGACTATGGAAACACAAGGAAACTATAATGAGGACAGTGTCAGGTCCTTAAGTTGGAATGAACATATCCGGCAACGCCCCGGAATGTATATTGGCAAGCTTGGTGATGGCTCATCACACGATGATGGTATTTATGTTCTTTTAAAGGAGATCATTGACAATGCCATCGATGAGTTTGTAATGGGTCATGGCCGCTCAATTGAAGTTGTAATCAAGGAGCATACTGTAAGCGTTAGGGATTACGGTCGCGGGATTCCTCTTGGCAAACTCATTGAATGTGTCGGACAAATGAACACCGGCGCCAAGTATGATTCAAAAGTCTTTAAAAAGGCTGTCGGACTGAATGGTGTCGGATCAAAAGCAGTTAATGCATTGTCCAGCCATTTTACGGCTCAGGCTTTCAGGGATGGCAAGACCAATACGGCAGAATTCGCTCAGGGTGAAGTAGTGCATGAAACAGGGGAGCAGCCGACTGAACATCGAAATGGTACAATGATAACCTTCACACCGGATGAATCTCTGTTTGTGAATTACCATTTTATTCCTGAGTACGTCGAGCAAATGCTCTGGAATTATTGCTACCTGAATAATGGTTTGGTGATTTACCTCAACGGACAGCGTTTCGTTGCACGTAATGGTCTCATGGATATGCTCAGCAGGGTGAATAACGGAAACTCCGTTATCTATCCGATTATCCATATCAAGGAAGACGATTTTGAATGTGCCTTTACCCACTCTCCAAGGCAATCAGGGGAGGAGTATTATTCATTCGTTAACGGACAGCATACCACTCAGGGTGGAACCCATCTGGCAGCTTTCCGTGAAGCATTCGTCAAGACAATCCGAGAATTCTACAATAAGGATTTTGAACCAGGAGATATCCGCTCTTCAGTAATAGCAGCTGTAAGTGTCAGGGTTTCTGAGCCGGTGTTCGAATCCCAAACCAAGACTAAACTTGGCTCTTCCCATATTGAACCGGGTGGAGTGACTGTAAATAAGTTTGTTACCGATATCCTGAAAAAGCGCCTCGATAACTACCTGCATATGAATGCAGATGTTGCAGAAGCCTTGTACAGGAAGATTCTTCAGAATGAGAAGGAACGAAAGGATCTAGCCAGCATCAAGAAACTGGCCAAGGAAAGCGTTAAGAAAGTCAGCCTGCATAACAAGAAACTGCGCGACTGCAGGGTACATTACAATTCCAATGATGAACGCCGTCTTGAAACAACACTCTTTATTACTGAGGGTGATTCAGCGAGCGGAAGCATCACTAAAAGCAGGGATGTTAATACTCAGGCAGTATTCAGTCTGAAGGGTAAACCTCTCAACTGCTATGGTATGACCAAGAAGGTGGTTTATGAGAATGAGGAATTCAATCTGCTTCAATCAGCTTTGAATATAGAGGACGATATCGAAAACCTTCGCTACAACAATATCGTGATTGCAACTGATGCCGATGTCGACGGTATGCATATTCGTCTTCTGCTTTTAACCTTCTTCCTGCAGTTCTTTCCTGATCTGGTGAAGGGTGGACATGTGTATATCCTTCAGACTCCCTTGTTCAGGGTTCGTAATAAGAAGAAAACAAATTACTGCTATTCCGATGAGGAAAGAGTGTCAAGCATTAATGAGCTGGGTCCGAATCCTGAAATAACCCGATTCAAAGGCCTCGGCGAAATTTCCCCTGATGAATTCCGCCATTTCATTGGACCATCCATGCGACTGGATCCAGTTATTCTGAAACATAGTGGAGAGATAGATGCTATCCTGTCATACTATATGGGAAAAAATACCCCTGAACGACAGAGGTTTATCATTGATAACCTGCGACTTGAAGAGGATGTCCTTCCTCAGGCGAAAGCTAAGGAAGCTGCAGCGGCTGTGGTAGCCTGATCCTGACGTAAATGAATATTGAGAAATGCCCGGACTCAATTCGGGCATTTTTCATTATTCCCAGTAATCATGCAGGTCTAGGTATGCTGCACCAATGGAATCAACGATATCACTTGCTAACAGAGCTTCCTTGCCAGTCTTATCCTTGGCAAGGTCACCGGCTAATCCATGAAGGTACATCCCCAACAAACATGCATCTCCCGGAGTATACTGCTGTGCAAGCAATCCCAGGATTATTCCGGTAAGTGTATCGCCGCTGCCTGCGGTTGCCATGCCCGGATTTCCCGTTGAATTGAAATAACAATGCCCTGCGGGAGTGCATACAATTGAATAGCTGCCTTTCAGAATAATGTAAACCTTTTGTTTGATGCAGTATTCCTTAAGCAACTGAAGGCGATCTGACCAGCTGGAGGTTCTGCCTGCCAGTCTTTCAAACTCTTTTGGGTGAGGAGTTAATATCGTTCCAGCCGGGATAAATGCTTGCCAGGTCTTCTGGTCTGCAAGAATATTAATGGCGTCTGCATCCAGTACCAATGGAACTTTAGCCTCCTGAAGCAATAATTTGATGCAATTACCTGCTTCCTTCGATTGTCCCATACCTGGGCCTGCACCGATTGCAGAATAGGGGGAAAGATCAGGGATTCCGGAACAGCTGTCATGCTCCTTGTCAATGGAAATCATTGCTTCCGGAACAGATACTTGCATAATCTCATAACCACAACGAGGAACATGTGCACTGAGAAGTCCGCAACCGGAACGGAGTCCAGCCCTTGATGAGAGTATTGCTGCACCCATTTTTCCAAGACTACCTGAAATCAGCAGGGCATGGCCAAAAGTTCCTTTATGAGAGAATTTATTCCTGGGCCTTAAAAGTTTGTGGATAGAGTATTTATCAAGAAAGTAATGTGTGCTGGGTTCTGATTCAATAAACGACTCGTCTAAACCTATCGGCAGAATGCTCCATTCACCTATATATTCATCATTTTCAGGAAAGAAAAACGCCAGTTTCGGGAATTGGAAACTCAAGGTGTAATCAGCTTTTACCACAGCATCACCTTTCGAAATTGCTTTATCAGCAAATAAACCTGAGGGAATATCAATGGCTATCTTAATGCAATTCAGCCTATTGAATCCCACAATCAACTCCTTGTAGTTTCCTCCGACTGACCTTGATAATCCTGATCCGAATAATGCATCAATTGCAACATCCTCTGATGCCGGAGTCCATTTCAAAGCCTCATCATAGCCTGAAGTTGCTATTCCTTTTTCCTTGAGCCTTTCAAGATTCAACCTGGCATCAGTTGAGTACTCCGTTGATTCACCCGGAACAGCGATATGAACAGTGTAGCCCTTATCAGTCAGCATTCTGGCAATGGCGAGACCATCACCACCATTATTGCCAGGACCGCAATAGATATAGAACACTGGTTTGTCAAGGAAAAGCCTTGTGTCAAGCCAGTCAATGCAGCTGGAAGCAGCTCTTTCCATCAGGTCAATGGATGAAATCGGTTCGTTTTCAATGGTATAGGCATCGGCCTTGCGAATAGCCTCAACCGGGAATATCTTAATCATGGTCGGAAATTAATCAATCAAAGGTAAGGATTCGGGACCTGAATTGAATTGACAGATTCATGGAATATCAGTGTTTCAGTGAATTTGTATACACCTTAATTAGGTATTGGTAAACCGAATAGATGTAAATTTGCAGTCTCAAAATACGTTATGCAATCATCAATTCAGGAAATTCTCAATCAGGATTCTTTCTCAAGGGAAGATCTGATAATTCTCCTTTCTGCAAATAAAGAGGAGATGGAGTTGATTTTCAGGAAGGCAGCTGAGATTAAAAGCCAGTATGTCGGAAACAAAGTCTATTTCCGGGGATTGGTTGAATTGTCGAATATCTGTTCCAAGGATTGCTTCTATTGTGGAATCCGCAAGGGAAACAAGATCGTAGACCGCTATTTTGTTGAGGATGCAGAAGTCCTTGAGGCTGCTGAATATGCACTTAAGAACGGCTACGGATCAATGGTTATTCAGTCTGGAGAGCGTACCGATAAGGTTTTCGTGAACCGTGTTACCTCACTTCTGAAGAGCATCAAGGAAATGTCTGAAGGAAAGCTTGGTATCACTCTTTCCATGGGTGAACAAACCGAAGAAACCTATAAGGCCTGGTATGAAGCCGGTGCCCACAGGTACCTTTTGCGCATCGAATCATCCAATCCTGATCTGTATTATCGCATCCATCCCAAAAATGCCAGGCATGATTTTGAATACCGCCTCAATTCCCTTCGACTGCTCAAGAGATTGGGATATAATGTCGGAACAGGAGTGATGATTGGCCTGCCTTTCCAAACTCTGGATGACCTTGCCGGTGATTTATTGTTTTTCAAGGAGTTTGATATAGATATGGCCGGAATGGGTCCCTATATCGAGCATAAGGATACACCTCTCTATGAATTCCGGGATCAGCTCATGCCTAAAAGCGAAAGGTTCTACCTCGCGCTTAAAATGGTTGCTATCCTCAGGATTATGATGAAGGATATCAATATCGCTGCCACTACAGCAATGCAAACACTTGATAAACAGGGTCGTGAAAAAGCTTTAAAAGTTGGAGCAAACATTATCATGCCCAATCTTACCCCCGTAAAATACCGTGAAGGTTACCTTCTTTATGAAGACAAACCCTGCATAAATGAAGAAGCCTCGGAATGCAAAAACTGCCTCGAAGCCCGCATCCATATTGCCGGTGATGAAATCGGATATGGTGAATGGGGTGACTCCCGTCATTTCGCCGCCCGGCAGGGGAGGGACATTGGGAAAGGGAGACAATGAGATGGGGAGACAATGAGATGGGGGGACATGAGAGATGGGGAGAGATGAGATGGGGGACTAAGAGACAATGAGACGAGGGAGACAATGAGACGGAGGGGGGAGACAATGAGATGGGGAGACGATAGAGACTGGGGGAGATTGGGAGCGCATGAGAGGGAAGTGAGGCTGGAGATGTGGAGATGTGGGATGTGGAGAAGAGTGTGGAGATGGAGAAGAAATGTGAAAATGTGTGTGACAGCTGGCGAATGAGAATGGAATCTGTGAAGATCTGTGTAATCAGTGTCATCAGTGTTCTAATATTAGCTACTTGCAAACTCCGAACCTCGAACCCCAAACTCCGAACCTCGAACTTTGAACCTCGAACCCCGAACTTTTAACACTAACAACTAAATACTAACAACTAAACATGGCCCGTCGTCCCTTTCCATTATTAGAAAATGTTACAATCCTTGATGCCGGCTCGGAAGGCAAGGCAGTTGCCAGAGTAAATGAATTGGTTGTTTTTGTTCCATTCGCCGTTCCCGGAGATGTGGTGGATATACAGGTAGTAGCGAAGAAAAAGAGTTTCTACGAAGGAAAGATTATCCGATTCCATCAGAAATCAGAGAGAAGAATTGATGCCTTCTGCCACCATTTTGGTACCTGCGGAGGTTGCAAATGGCAGATAATGCCCTACGAAGATCAGCTGAAATTCAAGCAAAAACAAGTAGAAGATGCCTTTACCAGAATCGGAAAATTCAAGTTTCCTCCAATATCTCCGATTCTTGGATCAGTTCGCACAACCTACTACAGGAACAAGCTCGAATATACTTTCTCCAATCGTCGCTGGCTCAGTCAGGATGACATGCAACTACCTATAGAAGAAAGAAATACCAATGCCCTTGGGTTTCATATTCCACAGTTGTTCGACAGGGTCCTCGATATAGATCATTGCTATCTGCAGCCAGAACCTTCAAACGAAATCCGCCTCTCGATAAAAAAATATGCACTTGAAAAGGGTTTGGAGTTCTTTGATGCCAGGACACATGAGGGATATCTCCGCAACCTGCTTATCCGCAATACCACCATCGGACATCTGATGGTCATTCTGGTTGTTAACTGTAACGAACCGGAGACTCTCGACGGCATCATGAATCACATTTCAAGTTCATTTCCCGCTATTACCTCGCTCATGTATGTAGTGAATGAGAAAAAGAATGATGTGATTACCGATCAGGTGGTTCATCTTTGGAAAGGGGATCCTTTTATTGTTGAGGAAATGCCAGCTGCAATCAAGGGAGAAACCAATCTCAATTTTAAGATCGGCCCCATATCTTTCTATCAGACAAATCCACTTCAGGCATACTATCTCTACCGCACTGCCTTTGAATATGCTAGACTAAAAGGTAATGAAATCGTTTATGACCTTTACTGCGGAACAGGTACCATCTCAAACTTTGTGGTTGCCCATGCCGCAAAAGTAGTTGGTGTTGAGTATGTTGAGTCGGCAATAGATGATGCTCATGAAAACTCAGTCCTGAACGGAATCAGCAATACAGTGTTTTATGCCGGGGACCTGGCTAAAGTCCTGAATGCAGATTTTGTTAGTGCCAACGGACGTCCTGATGTGATTATCACAGATCCTCCACGTTCGGGAATGCACGAAAAAGTGATTGAGCAGATGCTGGAGATTTCACCTGAACGCATTGTATATGTATCATGCAATCCCGCTACCCAGGCACGGGATATTGCATTGCTCGATTCAAAATACGAGGTTTTGGCAACTCAGCCGGTTGATATGTTCCCGCATACCCATCATGTGGAAAATGTTTGTCTGCTAAGCCTCAGGAAATCTTCAGATAATATTGCCTGATTTGTTCAGCTACTTCTTCCTCAACTGGTGAAGCTTCATCAATGATGAAACTGGCTTGTTTGTAATAGATTTCCCGCTCAGCAAAATGCTCATGCAGGTTTTTCTCAAAGTCTGCAGTTCCAAATCTTTGCAGCAAAGGCCTTTTCTTCGCAGAGGTTTTCAATCGCTTTACCAGGACTTCAAAAGGAGGATTAAGAAAGAGTGTTTCTCCTCTTTCGTTCATGAAATTCATCTGATCGAAGAAACAGGGCGTCCCGCCTCCTGTCGATAATATAAATTCTTCCATTTCAGCAGCTTCAATTAGAATCTGATGCTCAAATTCCCTGAAATGGTTTTCGCCGTATTTGCTGAAGAAATTCTGAATGCTGATTTTGTAGCGCTCCTCAAACAGAATGTCAAGATCATAGAATGGCAGTTGAAGCGCATTCGCCAGCTTAGGGCCAAATGTGCTTTTCCCGCTTCCCATATATCCTACGATAAAAATCCGCATACTGCAAAGATAGAAAATCACTCATAGGCTTACCTGCTTTGATGAGAGATTGAAACGAGGCAGCTAATATTTGTATCTTCGCAGATATGACTTTGCAGCCACATCAGGTACTCAAGCAGTATTGGGGATATGATTCCTTCCGCCCTGTGCAGGAGGATATTATAGCTTCTGTACTGGCGGGTAAGGATACACTTGCATTGCTGCCGACCGGCGGAGGTAAGTCAATATGCTTCCAGGTTCCTGCTCTTTGCATGGATGGTTTGTGTCTGGTTATCACTCCTTTGGTTGCTCTTATGGCCGACCAGGTTCAGAATCTTGTCCGAAGGGGTGTGGAGGCTGTTGAGATTCATTCAGGCATGCATCCCCATGAAATCCGGCTCTCCTATGATAAATGCATGGAGGGCAGAACCCGCTTTCTTTATCTTTCACCGGAAAGGCTGACAACCCAGTCGTTCCGCGATTTTGCCAGAAGTATGAAGCTTTGCCTCATAGCAGTGGATGAAGCGCATTGCATCTCTCAATGGGGATATGATTTCCGTCCGCCTTACCTTCAGATTGAGGCAATACGCCCACTTTTTCCGGGCGTTCCGGTTCTGGCCCTTACTGCTACCGCCGTCGATAAGGTGGTGGATGATATCCAGTCCAAACTTGGATTCGCCTCACCCAATGTTTTCAGAAAGAGTTTTAAGCGCGATAATCTTGCCTATCTGGTTTATAAGGAAGAGGATAAGTATCGCAGACTGGTAAAAATTGCAAACAGCATTTCCGGGACTGGAATAGTATATGTCAGGAATCGCCGACTTACTCGTGAAATTGCCGAATACCTCAATAGAAGCGGAATCAAGGCGAATTTTTACCATGCCGGACTTGAGCCTGCAGTTCGCTCTTCTCGTCAGCAGGAGTGGATGACCGGCAAAGCCAGAGTAATGGTTTCCACCAATGCCTTTGGAATGGGTATCGATAAGCCTGATGTCCGCTTTGTAGTCCATATGGATTTGCCCGAAAACCTGGAAGCTTATTTTCAGGAAGCCGGCAGGGCAGGCAGGGATGAGAAGAACTCCTACGCAATTCTGCTTTATCAGGAGTCTGATCTTATGGATGCCCGGCATTTTGTTGAAATGGCCTGGCCCGATCCTCCAACCATCAGACAGGTTTATCAAGCCCTTGGTAACTTCTTCCAGCTTGCTGTTGGAAGCGGCAGGGAAATGGCATTCGATTTCGATCTTGAGCTGTTTGCATCCCAATATCGTCTGAAGCCAATCACAGTCTATAATGTGCTGAAAATACTGGAGAGGGAAGGCTATCTGGCGCTTACCGATGCCCTTGATTCTCCTCCCAGGGTTATGTTTCAGGTTGGCAAGGAAGAACTCTACAAATTTCAGGTAGAGAACCGTGAAGCCGACAATATTATAAAAGTCCTCCTGAGATCCTATTCGGGATTGTTCATGGAGTTCACTTCCGTAAATGAATATGAGATTGCCAGAAGACTTCAGGCAGATACTTCCTATGTACATTTGATGCTGATCAATCTGGCTAAGACCGGAATATTGGAGTATATACCCCGGAAAAAGTCTCCTCAGATTATTTTCACTTCTGAACGAATGGCTCCGGAAAATATCGAGCTTTCAAAGACTTTTTATTTCGAGAGGAAGAAGGACGCTCTTTATAAAGTTGAGCAACTCATTGATTATGTGTCTATGGAGAGCGGTTGCAGGAGTCAGGCTCTGTTAAAATATTTCGGTGACCAGACTGGCAAGGAATGTGGGGTTTGTGATCTATGTCATTCAAGGAAAAAGGAATCGACTCAGGAAGCCACTTTTGAGGGTCTAAGGCAGCATATAATGTCATTAATGGGAACTGGGTCGAAAACTACTGAAGAGTTGATACAGGCTCTTCCATCTATCCCGGAGAGGGAGGTTCTGGGTGTACTGCGATGGATGGTTGATTCCGGATTGATTTTAACTGAAGATGGAAAATATTTCCTCAAATAATTCTCATATGACTTCTTTGATTCCTGATCGCTCTTTTTATGAGGGGAATGATGTTGTCTTGATTGCCAGGGAGTTGATTGGCAAGGTGTTGTGCACCCGAATCAATGGAGTGCTCACCTCAGGAATCATAACAGAAACCGAGGCTTACGCCGGTGTTACTGACAAGGCTTCCCATGCCTATGGGGACAGAAGGACTCCCAGGACAGAAATCATGTACAGCAGGGGAGGAACCGCCTATGTTTACCTCTGCTATGGCATTCACTCCCTCTTTAATGTTGTAACCTCCGTGGAAGGAAATCCTCATGCCGTACTCATCAGGGCAATTGACCCTTTGGATGGAAAGGAAGTGATGGCTGAAAGGATAAATGCAGTCAAACTGAAACCAATACATTCTATTGGTCCTGGAAAAGTCTCAAAGCTGTTGGGGATACATTATAATATGACCGGAATGGATATGCTTCAGGATATAAAGGACACCAAGGAAGATTCAAGGATATGGATAGAAGACCGGGGAATCAACATTGACAGCAGTCAGATACAGATCGGCAGCAGGATAGGAGTGGAGTATGCCGGAGAGGATGCTCATCTTCCATACAGATTTTTCTCCCATTCCAGGGTCAGGATTTAAATAGGGGCAAAAAAAAGAGCTTCGGGATTACCGAAGCTCTTTTCGTATGATCAAAAGCTAAATTATTTAACAGCTTTTGAAAGGTCAGCGCCAGCCTTGAATTTAACAACTTTCTTGGCACCAATCTTGATTTCCTTGCCAGTCTGTGGATTGCGGCCTTTACGGGCAGCACGCTTTGCAACTGAGAATGATCCGAATCCAACAAGAGCAACTCTGTCACCTTTTTTCAGTGCCTTGTGAGTAGCTACGATGAATGAATCCAATGCCCTTTTGGCATCAGCTTTGGTCATACCGGCTTCAGCGGCCATTGCTTCGATTAATTCTGCCTTGTTCATTTTTTTGAGGTTTTAATTAATAATGGTTAATTAATATAACACAAATATAGTCTTTTGCAAAATGAATTCAATGCATTGGTTAAAAAACCTTTCAAAATGTTAATAAAACCGGTACTTTGTTGATAACTCCACTTGCTATCAGCGGTCTGTAGGGCTTTTTCCCCCTCTAAGCCCTGTATTTTCAGCCAGCCATCCATTTCTTGTCCACGCGGAAGCCTCTCAGAAACTCCCGGATTTCCATCCTTTTCTTGCCTTCAAGCTGAAGTTCCTGCAATTCCAGATAACCATCAAGGGTTTTTACTGCCATGATTTGCTTTCCGTCAGTATAAATGCTGCCGGGATCTCCTTCATCCTCAATTATGGCTTCTGTAGCCTTAAATACCTTAAGATTGAACTTTGTTCCTTCGGGTGAGCTGAGCACTGTAAAGGCTGCTGGTACAGGACTGAGTCCACGTATTTGATTATGAATTGCCTTGCTGTTCTGATTCCAGTTAATAAGGCAATCGTCCTTGAAAATTTTGGGAGCTTGCTTCAATTCAGAGCTATCAGAATAAAATTGCTGCTGATCAATTGCATTCACCCTGCCCATTGAAATATCCTTAAGAGTTCTGACAACCAGATCTGATCCTGCGATTGCCATCCGGTCATGAAGGCTTCCTGCATCATCCGAATCATAAATGGGTATTTCAATTCTCTCAATAATACTGCCTGTATCAATCTCCTGGCTCAGAAAGAAGGTGGTGAGACCTGTCATCGTTTCTCCGTTCATCAGAACCCTGTTAATGGGTGCAGCGCCTCTGTATTGAGGTAGAAGGGAGGCGTGCAGATTGAAGGTACCCAGCTCCGGCATCTTCCATACAACCTCCGGCAACATTCTAAATGCTACTACTATATTAAGGTTAGCCTGAAAAGACCTTAATTCTTCGAGAAATTCTTCATTCTTGAGGTTGGTTGGCTGCAAAACCGGCAAGCCAAAGCTATGAGCCAGCTCCTTAACAGCAGATGCTTTCGGGATTCTTCCCCTGCCGGCTGGCTTGTCGGGAGCGGTAACAACTGCTGCCACCTCAAAACCTGCTTCAATCACAGCCTTTAATTGTACGGCAGCAAATTCGGGAGTCCCCAGAAAAACAATTCTCAGATGCCTGCTCTTTTCGTCCATTCTGCTGATATTTCAATTGGTCAGCAAAGATACCGACCCTGTGAATGAAATGGATTGTCTGTAAATAAAAAATACCTGAAGGCTATTCAGGTATTTCTTAAAACATGCGGGTAAGTGATTATTTACCGGCCATTGCCTTTGCACGTTCAATATATTTATCGATATCACGTGATTCCATGCTCTTTGGATGCTCTTTCTGGATTTTTGTGTAAAGTTCCAGAGCCTTGTCAAACTTGCCGAGGTCTTCATAAGTCCAGGCAGCACGCATAAGGTAAAGAGAAGTGGTCATGTTATTTTCACGCTGATCAGCTGCTTTCAGATAATAATCAAGAGCCTTTTCCTTCTGACCTAGTTCAGTGTAAGCATCGCCTATGCCACCTGTAGCCATTGGGCCAACGAGTTCATCCTTGCCATTGAATTTGCCCAGATAAGTGATAGCATCTTCATATTTACCCTGTTTCAGGTAAATAATACCAGTGTAGTATTTGGCCAGATTGCTGGCTTTGGTCATACTGTAGTCATCTATAATACTCAGGAAACCAACATAGTTGCCGTCTCCGTTGAGAGCTTTGTTGAGTGAATCCTGCTCAAAGTACTTCTGAGCCATGAACATCTGTCCCTGTGCTTCTTTTTCCCTTGGAACAATGAACAACCTCTGAAATGCGAAAATACCAAGTCCGATTACTATAATCGCCCCAATAATGATGATCAGGGTCTTTTGGTGTTTTTCAATAAATTGTTCTGATTTACTGAGTGCTTCTTCAACGACGTGGATTTTATCTTCCGTAGTATCAGTCTTTTTGGCCATATTGCTTAATTTTGAGGCGCAAAAGTAGTTTTTTTTTCTGAATTAACACATCTTGTACACATTTTTTACTTTGAAAAAACGTTCATTGTCAAACAATAACTCTTAAATTCACGGTTCCCCGAAGCACTTCATTATGATTGTATATAAAAATACTCTGTTCATTTCTATCCTTCTTCTCCTGCTTCTGATGTTCAATTCAGCAAGCGCCGGTTGGCTGCTGACCGGAAAATACATTGGACCGGACGGTAAAACCTATATGCAGAGGTACTTTATTCAGGATGGCAAGGTAAAGTTTGAACAGTACAATATTATTTATACCTACGATTCCAAAACTGAATCCATAATTCTTGTGGACCCGGAAAATCTTGTCTTTTACCGCAATACTCTCAGTGGTTTTATTCAGGATATGAAATCCTATCGGCAAAAACAGCTCGAAATTCTCCTGAAAGATGTACCCGCTGAACAAAAGGAAAAGGTTAGGGAAACGTATCTGGCAGGAATTACATCAATTGGTTCTCCGGTTAAGCAGATAACCGATTCAGTGATTGTTACCCGGGTTCCTGATTCCCTAAGGATTCTGGGCATGCCTTCCGAAAAATATCTGATTAGTCTGAAAAATCGCAAGCTGGAAGAGCTTTGGATTTCTCCCGGACTCAATGTCAATAAGGAATTCTCCTGGAGCAAATACCTTAATTTTCTTGCTCTGGTTGAACCTGATATTCCTGAACTCAACTTTATGGTTTCAGATTCCTATCTTGAACTGCTCAATAAGGGATTTCCATCACGCAGGATTTTCATTCGTGATGGGTACAGAAATGAAGTTCAGGTAAATAAAATGGAAGAAAAGAATATTCCGGAATATGAATTTTATACTCCAAGCCTCTGCAAGCAGCTTAATTATGAAGACTGGCTGAAACGCGGTAAGAGTAATGATCAGAAGTATGATGATTATGAATAGGACTTTGAATCTCGAACAGAAAAGACAGCTTCGCAACTATTTTTCCGATTTTGTAACGGAACGCCGTTTTAATCTGTTCAATACCGTAATAGCAAGCCGCACACGCTATCTTTCTGTGGTACTGGAGGATATCTACCAATCACATAATGCCAGCGCTGTAATGCGTTCCTGTGATTGTTTCGGGGTTCAGGACCTCCATATAATTGAAAACGAAAATCCATATGAAGTGAATCCTCAGATTGCCATGGGTTCTTCTCAATGGCTTACCCTTCAACACTATAATACATCAAAGGATAATACCAGGGATTGTATCAACAGCCTGAAGAAACAGGGGTACAGAATCGTTGGAACTACTCCTCACCCCAATTCCATTCCTATCCAGGATTTTGATATCAGCAAGGGAAAATTTGCGCTTATGTTCGGGACTGAACTCGACGGACTCACTGATCAGTCAATTGAACTATCCGATGAGCTTGTTCGCATTCCCATGGTTGGATTTACCGAAAGCTTCAATATCTCTGTATCTGCAGCCCTCTGCCTGTATCATTTTACTTCAGCCATACGTGCCTCTGATGTCAACTGGCAGCTATCGGAAGAGGAAGTACTAGATGTTCAGTTGGAATGGCTTCGGACTTCAATCAAGGAATCGGAAAGGATTGAAAAAGTATTTCTTTCTAAATTTATTGAGGAAGCTATTTGAGTTTAATGAATAATTTGTTAATTTTGGAATAATCTTAACGAATTGATCATTAAATATATAAAACTATGGGAAAAGGTGATAAGAAGTCGCGCAGGGGCAAGATTCATATCGGTAGCCATGGAGCTCGCAGGCCCCGTAAAAGAGTTAAAACCTACGTTGCCCCTCCTGCGGGGCTGAAGGAAAAGCCGGCACCAAAAGCAGCAAACCCCGTTGAAGTAGTTGTTGAAACAGTTGCTGAGGAAGTCGCAGAAGTTAAGAAGACCGCTCGTAAAACCACAAAGAAAGCAAAGGAAGAAACTGCTTCGGAATAATACTTTAAGAATCGAATCGGAAATGTGAGGCTTAACCCCTCACATTTTTTTTGAATATCTCCCCTCTGTGTTCAAAGTTCTTGAACATATCATAACTGGAAGCCGCCGGCGATAAAAGACATATCTTCCCTTTCGCCGTGACCTTCTTTGCAATTCTTACAACTTCTTCATAATCACCGGCTTCAATTTTCTGAACGCTGCCGCTTGCCAATTCTCCCATCTCAATCATCATTCTTTTGCCGGCATTCCCAACAAAAATCAGGTTTCTGATGCCTGAACCTTCAAGAAAAGGGTAAAGTATGCTGTAATCAATTCCTCGGTCAAAACCTCCAAGAATCAGGGAGTCAACCTCCTTGAGGGTTTTCACGGCTTCAATGCAGGCTTCGGGAATGGTGGCTATTGAATCATTGTAAAAGCGAATGCCTTCATATTCTCCCACGAATTCAATGCGGTGCTCAAGTCCCTTGAACGTTTGTATCCCTTCACTGATCTGTTCTGCATTGGCGCCGGCAAGCATACATGCAGATGCTGCTGCCATCAGGTTGGAGAAATTATGCTCCCCGGGCAGATGAAATTCAATATTCTGTGGGAAAACTGATTTGCTGATGCCACCATCTCTCAGGCATACATTTTTTCCATCCCTGAATATTCCCTGTTCAAAGCATGAAGATAAACTGTAGGGGAGTAGCTGCTGCCTGACTGAAGAATCACTTAAATGACTTAAAATCAGTGGCTGATCTGCCGAATAAATGAAATAGTCTTCCTTCGACTGATATTTTGCAATATTCATCTTCGCCAGCTGATATTCCTCGAAAGAAGCGTAATGGTCCAAGTGTTCCTGAAAGATATTCAGCAAGATGGAGATATGGGGAGAGCGTGTGATAAACTGCAGCTGATGGGACGATAATTCCATCACAATTCTGGTATCCGGACTGATATCAGGGATGCCTTCAAAAGGCGGCAGTCCGATATTGCCCAATAACAGACAGGGAATCCCGCTTTTGGAGAGTATGTGATAAATAAGGCTGGCTGTTGTGCTCTTGCCTTTGGTACCGGTCACACCAATTACCTGACTTCCGTATTCACTCAGAAACAGACTGGTTTGAGAACTGATTTTTTCAGGATCCATGCCTTCGGGAAATATCCTGGCAGGCACTCCCGGAGCTTTTATGATCAGGTCAAATTTTTCAATTCCTTTTTCAAATCCCTCGCCGAAAAACAAATGGACACCTGAATCCTGCATCAATTCAGGGTCTTCCATAATTGATTCATTCTGGTCAAAAATCCACAACTCCTTTTCCGGCAGATAAGCTCTGAGTAAGCGGTATGTCGAACGGCCTTCCCTTCCGAATCCCAGAATGGCAACTTTCCTGTCCTTAAGTTTTTCGGTAATCATTGCTTGCATCCTATCGATTCTTTCAAAATACTTGCAAATCGTTCTTCAAGGAAATTTTCTTCGTTGAACTCTGTCAAACTATCTTCCTGAATATTAGTTCTATACATGCTGTAATATGAAGTATTGCTGTAATAATCCACCAGCACCGGCCATTTCTCAGCGCTATGCTGTTTAATGAACATTTGTAGTGCAATATTCACCTCGTCTATGGTCCCCACACACTCAAAGGGTTTGCTCTCTTCAAGTCCGGTCAGCTCCTTCAAAAAGGGAATAAGGCTGGCATCCTCAAAAAGATTGCGCCCAAATATCATCTCCAGCTCATTGACAGGAATGAAGGGACAGAGAATGATCCAGGCAAAAAGGCATTTCGGACAATGTCCGCACCAGATATCGGTTTTGCTTCCAACATTGCAGCTCTTAAAAACCGGATAATACTTAACATTCCTTGCAAACAGCATGGCAATCTGCAGTTCGCTCAGGGGGCGCAGGAAGCTGAAATAGTTAAAATCTGCGGAAATGCTTTCTCTTACATACTCGCGGAAATCTTTCTCAAACTCAGATGATTTGGAATACTGATGATTCACATCCGTCCCGGCTACCGTGGGTTCATTTGCACTGGATTCATTGGAAAGTGCGATATGTCTGAATCCTGTAACAGCCGACATCAGCAGGGTGTAGAAGGCCAGCATCGCCGAAAACGGGGTATGCCCGTTCAGGTAACCTTCGGCATTCAATTCAAGTAAATGGGGGTCAAGCCTGCGGTTGATCTCCAGTATCATATTCCCTGAATAGCCGGCTTTGTAGCAGGTTTCAAGACTTGCACCTCTCGGATTGAGGATGAACGGTCTGACTTCAAATTTATCCTTAAGAAGTTCCAGACTGACCACAGAATCCTTTCCTCCGCCTATGGGGACAATAATTGAATCTTCCAGCTGAAAGGTTTCAGGTTTTAATGTTTCTCCAGAAGACTGGAAACTCATAAAATCAGTAATGGTAGTCTTGATGCCATTGGTATGGAAAAATTCTCCCAGTCCGTGGTAATAGGTCTTTTTCCAGAAAGCTTCCTCGCGATTATTCAGCCTGTGTCCTTTGATTATTACCAGTGGCGGACAGGCTGTTTTCCAGTAGCTTATAAGTTCAATCAAGCCAATGTGAAACAGCAGGCTCTGCACTCCGGATGATTCGAGGAAACTTTGAGTGAATTGCTTTCTCATCCCTGTTTTAAAAGGGATCTTGAATGAGGGAGCAAACTTATGCTTGCCCGACATGTCAAATGAATACTCAACCTGGAAATAATCTGCCTGCACTTCAGTCCTGAAACCTTCATAGGTAAAAAAGGGATAATCTTTTCGCAGCTGCTCAAATGTCTGTTGACCTGAACGTTCCATATTACCTTGGATTCAATCGTTTATTAAATAGTATCAGGAGTTCTTTCCAATTCTCAAAAGTAACACTTTGAAGACAATTATTGGAAGCTGCTGGCGTTATTTACTCATTCTTGGCAGGTTTGCGATTACATAGCTGGTTAGAATGATTAATACCGGGAGTTGTAGTTTTTCCGATGATTGGTGGAACTCAAATCTTATACGATTCGGTATCTCTCATTGATGTTTAGTTGCAAAGAACGGTTTAAGCAGATTGATTTAGCAACTGTTAACAGAAGTTCAAAAATGGAATTGCAGCAGATTACGTAATTTTGCATTGTAAAAAGCTATGAAAACAACGATGAAACCGGCAAGCGGACGAATTTTGGTGAGTGAACCTTCACTCACTGACCGTTTTTTTGCCCGTTCGGTTGTTCTTCTTGCCGAACATGATGATGACGGCAGCTTCGGACTTATTGTTAACAAGCCTTCCGAAATTCGTCTTAGCCAGATTACTGATGAATTCCCCGGATTTGATCCTCATATCTATCTTGGTGGACCTGTAAAGGTTGAGAATCTGTACTTTATTCATACCAAGGGTGATGAAATTGAAGGCAGCATGAAGATTATGGAGGGCCTCTACTGGGGTGGCGATGTGGAAAAAGTCAGGCAGTTGATCTATCAAAAAAAAATCACCGAAAAGGATATCCGCTTTTTTATTGGATACGCAGGATGGCAACCTACCCAACTCGACAAGGAGCTTTCTGAAAACTCCTGGCTGGTTCTGAATACTACCGCTGATGAAGTCTTCAAGTTTCAGGCAGAATCAGCCTGGAGACGTATTGTAATCTCAATGGGAGAGGAGTACGCCAAATGGGTCAATTATCCCGAAGATCCTCAGCTTAATTGATTGACTCATAAGATATTTAATAAATAAAAAGAGGCTGTCCCGCTTATGAGACAGCCTCTTTTCTTTAGCGTTTTCAGCATCATCCAAATGCCATCCTGATTGAGTTGAACATATGTTGTATCAGAGCTGGTTTCATAGCAATGGTAAACAGGAAACCAAAGACGGCTCCCCAGAAATGGGCATCATGCCCGATGTTGTCCATGTTCTTCTCCGACATATACCAGGAGTAAGCAAGGTATAGTCCTCCAAAGATTATCGCAGGAATTCCAATGGGCAGCATGAACAGGTAAATTTTATTCAGAGGGTCAAATACAATACTGGCGAAAACCACTGCTGAAACGGCTCCTGAAGCCCCTACAGCACTGTAGGTAAAATCATCCTTATGCTTGCCATACGAAGGAGTGGATGATAGTACAATTCCTCCAACATATAGCAGTATATAATAAAGTATGCCCTTGGTTCCGAAATAGATTCCATAATTGGTTTCAACCACTCTGCCGAAGGAATACAGCACCATCATGTTAATAAGCAGGTGTATCCAGTCGGCATGAACCAACCCGTAAGACAGGAATCGGTATCCATGCTTAAAATGCCTGATATCGTAAGGATTGAACAGCAAACGGCGATAAAGGTCCCTGTTGCTGAACGACAGAACCGAAACAACCGAGGTCACAAGAATAATGAAGACCGTAATGAAGGCAGACATTATTTCACAGGGGTTTTGGTGTAGTCAATCTCTGAACCAAACATACTGTGCGGTATCAGGTAAACTACCAGTACTATAACTGCAGCAGCCACAGGCCAGATTTTATTTTTGGGGTCTTTCTTCAGTTTGAAGATGGCAAATACCCAAACAAGAACCATGATAAGTGTCTTGTTGTCAGTGAGGTCATGTCCGAATGGCCATCCAGTCCAGTAAGCGCCAAAAGCAAATTTCTGTACAATCGGTCCCAGGATCAATCCACCGGGAATAAGGAATATCAGAGTCCATAAAGCAAGTTTGTAAGTCCTGCTTCCATTGATCAAAGCTTCAATAGCTGTGCGGGTGCTGAAGAGCAATCCCAGAAACATAAACAGAATATGCGGAATAAGGATGTATGCAGGAACTGGTCCCTTAAACCTCATCACCACAAAATCTTCCTTTTTTCCAATGGTAACCTTATCAGTTCCTTTGGTAAGATTGATTTTGTACATCATCTTTCCTGCTGCGGCCTGCTTGGGCATCATGAAAACCAGCTTGTCGCCATTGCGCATCATTGATGCTACTGAAATACTGTCGTTGCTCTTATACCTCTTGAATTCAATTTCTCCCTTAACCGCTGTATCGGGAACAGTAATGCTGATTTCAGCATCCTTGTCGTTGTTGGCGGTTCTGATCAGTTCGTATTCAATAGTTTCAGTTCCCAATTGAGCCTTTCCCGAAACCGGGTAGGTGGGTCCTGTCATCTTTTGATATTTGGCTGCAGCCACTGTGAATATTACGGCAAATATCCACCAAAGAATTGACTTCAAGATTGTGCTCATCTGTTAGGTATTGATTGAAATTATGCTTAAAAATGGGTCAGAAATATGCGGCAAGATTACTAAAAACTCATCATATTCACAAACTTACTTCCTTGAATTCGATTGGATTGCTTTGCAGTAAATAAAGGATTTCGGGTTATAAATGAACTTTTAGGGACTGTTCTAGTTATCGAAATAAAAAAGAAATCATAGTCCTGAGCGATTACATTTGGACATTTTGTAGATACTATAATAGGTGTATTTCCCGTTAAAAGTGTATTAGTCGTAATTAAGTAATAATAATTGTCGCTTGAAGAAAGGAGCCCTGGCACATTCTCTTCTGTTTATTTTGCTCATGCTTTTCAGTGTGAAGCAACTGCATTCGCAGGAGATGCTGGGTATTGCAAACAGCAAGTATTCAGGAATCAATGGGGCGATAATAAATCCTTCCTTTACGGTCGCATCACCATTCTATCTGGATATCAACATTGTTTCTGCCGGGCTGTTTTTCCAGAATAACTATGTGTATCTCTCAAAGAATGAATACCGATTCAAGAATTTTCTTTCGCTGAATCCACAACTTCCTACTCATCCTCCTGATGGAAAATTCTATTACGATTACTACACTTCGCCTGATAAGAAGGGCTATGTGAATGTAAGAGCCATGGGGCCCTCTGCATCCATGATATTTGGTAGGCATTCCGTTGGATTTTACACTGATGCCCGCTCTGTAACTTCTGCCCGAAATATTCCCTTTCAGCTGGCAAAGTTTATTTTTGAAGGTTTGACATTCCCACCCCAGTATGATATAGAGTTTGTTCATAACCAGAAAATGACAGGAGCAAGTCTCAATTTTGCTGAAGTAGCGCTGAACTATTCATATGTGGTTAAAAACCGGGATATGGATTACTGGACTGCCGGAATAACTGTCAAGCGCCTGCTTGGATATGCGGGAGGATATGTGAATCTCAACTCACTGGATTACATGGTACCTGACAGGGATACCCTTATTGTTTACCATGCTACCGGAGAAGGTGGATTCTCTCTTCCTGCAAACTACCAGACTAACCAGTTCACTTCTTCTCCCTTGTTTCGAGGTAAGGGAATGGGTTTCGATATTGGAATTACGATTCAGCAAAAACTCAGATCATCAAATCATAATTTCAGATATAGCTCACTTTGCTCACAACTATACGAGCCCTATCGCTACAGGATAGGTATCTCTCTTCTGGATATTGGAAGAATCCGCTTCAATGGGAATGCCATGAAACTTGTGGTTAACGATGGAAATACCTTCTGGCCGGGAATCAATACCACCCATTATGCCAGCATTCAGCAATTTGTTGATCAGGCGAGCATTCACTTTTTCGGAAACCCAAATCAGCTGGTTGCCGATAATGAAATCACCATCGGATTACCCACAGCACTTAGTGTACAGGCTGATTATAATGTGATGGGAAAC